>CANQTF010000005.1 GCA_947626745.1 uncultured Lachnospiraceae bacterium | reverse complement strand
AGTCCTGCGGCGTCGCCCACTGATCCGTTTTACTGCTGAATAATGCGTTGTTTATCATGGTTTGATTCCCTTTCTTTGATCTGCTTTTTCAATCCCCGAATAATGTTCATTTTCTGCCACCAACGAAGCGACTGGTTCGCCCGGATCCGGACGATCTCATGTTCTAATTCCCCCGGCGTATATACCAAACGCCGCATGATGCCCGATAGCATTTCGGCGGCTTCGACCGCCTGTTCCGTCGTGATCCCCGTCGCGGCGGTTGCCCTTGCGATCCGTTCCGCTGCTTCTTTCATGCCCTCGCCCCCTTAATAGTCCGGTTCGATCTGTTCGTCCAGTTCGTCGTAATATTCCCCGTCATATCCTTTTTCCATCAGACGATCCCAACAATCCAGACACACAAGCCGGAATGTTATTCCGTGACAGTCCCGCGTGAAATTCATATCCCCGCGCGTTACCTCTCGCCCGCATACCGGACATTTCCTTTTTTCATTCCAATTCACAACGCCGCCCCCTTCCTGTCGTGCAGCCGTTGATCCAGACGGGCGACCTTTTCCCGGAATATCCGTTCCACGTCCCCGCCGTTCTGGAATATAATTTCCATCTGCTGAAGCATGATCCGGACGTCCGCCATTTCCTCCGCGATATGGTTATTCCGTCCCCGGCGTTCATTCAAAAGTTCCTTTTGAAGTTCCGCCATTTCCTCGATCGCCATATCGACCTGCGCCGCCTTGCCCCATGTATCGACGGCAGCAGTCAAAACCGCCATAATCTCCGCCGCGTCCTGCTGCCCCTGCTTTTCCTCGAAACGCCCGTCCGTGGAATAATCCCAATCGATCGAACCGTCGTCGTAGATCCCGACGCCGTGGGCGGTCAGTGTCCACCCGGACGCCCGGTTCCTCATAACCGCCCGTCCGTCATCCAGTACCGACAGACAATCGAATGTTCCGCCGCCCTGATTCCAGTACCCCGTTCCCGGTTGTGGTGTAAATGGTTTTCTGTTCATGGTTTGATCCTCTCTTTCCTTTATTATCCGATCGCCCGCTGCGCCACTTCCGCGCTATACCCGGACTTTTCGTCTGTCGCGCCGCGTTCCAGTTCCCTATAAATCGTCGCAATATGAACGCCCACCGCCGCCGCGATCTCTTTTTCCGTGTTGCCGTTGTTTCTCATTTCCTCGATCTGCTGCCTGTCGGAAAATACTAACCTTTTGTATTTCCTCGCCATCTGTTCCCGCTCCTTTCCTGAAAAAAATAAATGCGTATGAGTATTTGAACCCATACGCATTTACGCCGAAAATATGGTAAAAAAATAAATGCGAATCGAGTTCTTAACTCTTTTCGCATTTAATTCTAAAACTTAGCTGATTTCCGAATTATTCTCGGAATGCGGCGCGGCGCAGACGCCTGTCGTGAAGCAGGCTGTTATCTTCGACTCCGGCACAAAGCGAAGCGGGTATCGATCCTTTCCGAATCAATACCCGCTTCTAAACTGCGCTATCCAATGGTCCATACCTCCGTTTTCTCTTCCGTACCCTTTCCACTTCTCCTTCGTATGCGTATACTGTGTAACGTGCTATCTTCTCTCTTTAGTGTACCGTTACCTTCTCTTGTGTACTCGGCTTACGTTTCCGTTTGCTTTGTCATTGGTTCCCTATTCATTTGTGCCTTAACGGTTATGTGTTCGTTGGACCGTACCTCTCTTTCTTTTAGGATATCTATGTGAATTTGTTTTGTTTATGTCTTTATTATATCATTCGATTTTAATTTGTCAACACATTTTTTAAATTTTTTTCAAATTTTTTCAATTTTTTTCTATTTATGCCAATTTCTCGCATTTTTACGCATGTTTCCCTTTTGTTCACAGTTAATTTCGGCAGGCTCCCAAACGTAAAAAAGGGCCGTGCCTATCGGCACAGCCCTCGCAACACCTTCTATATGCCGTCCGTTATGCCTGCAGGGATGCCAGCTTGTCCTTCAGGTTGGAGGATACATTGCTCACCATATCCGCGGAAGCTGCGATCTCCTCCGTGGACGCCGCCAGATTGGTGACGCGCAGGTTGACGCTGTCGATGATCTCGATCAGCTTCTCCGCGTTCTCCAGCAGCGCGCTTATGGCGTTTTGGATCTGCTCCTTGTTGGAATCGCTGTCACTGGCCGTATCCTTGGACAGATCCGCCAGCTTCTTGATATTCTCGGCAATGATCGCAAAACCTCTGCCGGACTCGCCGGCTCTCGCCGCCTCGATGCTCGCATTCAGCGCCAACAGGTTCGTCTCCTCCGCCACGTTCGTGATCTCGCTGTTGTTCTCTTCCAGCTTCACGAGCAGGGCCTGAATGCCGTTCAGCGCCTCCTTCAGTTCATCGCAGAACGTGACCACATCAGCCATGGACTGCGATATTCCCGTGCTCTCCAAGCCGTTGTTGTTGTTGCCTTCCGCCATCTCGGTAATGGAAGTGTCCAGATTCGTGAAATCCTCGTTCACCTCGGCGATCAGTCTGGAGATCATATCGTTCTTCTCTTGGATCTCGGTGTTCTTGGTCTCCATCTCCTCGGCCATCTGTTTCGCCAGCTCGCCTTCTTTCTCCACCTCGCCCTTGACATACTGGATACAGTTCTGCTTGTAGTTGCAGTCGTTGTAGATCGCAGTCGCCATGTCGTTACAGGTGGTGTAGCCGCAAGCGGAGCAGTTGATCTTGCGCTTCTCCTCCGTGGTCTTATCCATTTCGTTGAAGATATCGTTCAGCATGGCCGCGCTCGGCTGCTGGATCGCCATGCCCGCCGACTTGTCGGTGTAATGCCTGATGAAATCGTTGATGTCCAGATCCTTGAACTGCTTGTTGAATCTGGCGAGCCTCTGCTTGGGCGTGAGATTCCGGCTCCACGCGTTCGTCCTGCCGTTTCTCTTGCTCGCCTCCTTGATCCGCTGCAGCTCATAGAGGGTATCGTCCGTCTTCGTCTTCGACTCTTCCACGCCCGTGCCGTAGATACAGCCCTTCGCACAGTTCAGGGCGTCTACCATGAACGGAAGCTCCTTCTTGCCGAGCACTCTCGTCTTGTAATCCTCGAGGAACTCGTACGCATGCTTCTCGCCCTCGATCTGCCGGATAAAGATCTCCTCGCCGCAGAACCAGTATACGTTCTCTTTCAGGCCGCCGGGCATGGGATAAATGGAGCCCAGACCGTACTCGATCTCATCCTTCACCTCCGGGCCGGAAATGCCGTTCTTACGGACATACTCCATCAGGTGGTCAAAGGTGACATTGTATGACACATAGCCGCCGCAGTTCGGGTCGTCTATCTCGTTCTTCTTCGCGATGCACGGGCTGATGAAAGCCAGCTTATCGGGCACCTTCATATACTTCTTCACATAGATCGCGCCGCACATCATCGGGGAATGCACCGGAACAAGGCTCGGGATCAGTTCCGGGATATATTTCTCAATGTACCCGACGATCGCCGGACACGGCTGTGAGATGCCGCCCGTGAAATTGTGTTCCGTGATGTACTTGATATAGCCCCATGTCGTGATATCCGCGCCGAAGCTGATGCTGATGATCCGGTTGACGCCCAGCTTCTTAAGGCCGCCGAGCACGCTGCCGTATTCCCGCGGATAATTCGCCAAAAAGGCAGGGGCGAGCAGAAGCGATATCTTCTCTCCCTTTTTCAAATCCTCAAAAAAGCGTTCCGTGTCGTCATTGAAGCTCCTCGCCTCATGCGCACACGCATCGAAGCACGCGCCGCATGCCACGCACTGCTTACCGTCAACCACGATCCTGTTCTCGCCGTTCTCGATGACCGCATGGTTTGCGGTCAGCACCGGACAGACCGAAATGCACTTGTTGCAGCCGACGCAATTGTCATTGGTAAAAACCAACGAGTCTTCCTTCTGATGATTAGCCATATGTACCTCCTCAATATATGAATTTCTCTGGTGCAGCACTCTGTGCAGTTTTTCTGCTTGTTCGGCGAAAACGCCGTCTTTCACTTATCACATTATACAAAAATTTGTTGTATCTGGCAATCATTTTATAAAAAAATCATAATTTTGACACGATCCCCGACAACTGCCGGATCAGATCTGTATCCGCACAAAGATATCGTAGATCGCCTTGATCGCGGACTCGAAGTCCGAGTTGGCCACGCCTATGATGATGTTCAGCTCGCTGGAGCCCTGATCGATCATCTTGACATTGACGTTTGCATGCGCGAGAGCGGAAAAGATCCTGCCCGCCGTGCCCCGCGTCGATTTCATACCGCGCCCCACGACCGCGATCAGCGCCAGATCTCCTTCTATCTCGATGTGATCCGGCTCTGCGAGCCTGTGTATGGCCGATACGACCTGCTGCTCCTTCGGCATGAACTCGTCCTGATGCACGAACACCGTCATCGTGTCGATCCCCGAAGGGACATGCTCAAACGAGATGCCGTTCTCCTCGAACGCCTGCAGCACCTTCCGCCCGAATCCGATCTCCGAATTCATCATATCCTTGTCGATATTCACCGAGCAGAAGCCCTTCTTGCCGGCGATGCCCGTAATGACATACTTCGGCTTCTGGCAGGTGCTCTCCACGATCCATGTGCCGTTGTCCTCCGGCGCGTTGGTGTTGCGTATGTTGATCGGAATGCCCTCTCTCCTGACCGGGAAGATCGCGTCCTCGTGGAGCACCGTCGCGCCCATATAGGACAGCTCCCGCAGTTCCTTGTAGGTGATCGTGTCGATCCCCTCCGGCTTGTAGATGATGCGGGGATCCGCGATCAGGAAGCCCGACACATCCGTCCAGTTCTCGTACACATTCGCCTTGACCGCCCGCGCCACGATAGACCCCGTGATGTCGGAACCGCCTCTGGAAAAAGTCTTGACCGTCCCGTCCTCATATGCGCCGTAAAAGCCGGGAATGACCGCGGCGTCCACATTTTCCAGCCTCTCCCTGAGTCTGCGGTTGGTCGTCTCCGCGTCGAACTCGCCGTCCGCGTCGAACAGGACCGCCTCTGCGGCGTCCACGAATGTAAAGCCGAGATAGTCCGCCATGATCCGGCCGTTCAGGTACTCTCCTCTGGACGCGGCGTAGTTGCTGCCCGCCTTCGCCTTAAAATTCTTCTCGATCGTCTTAAACTCTTCCTCCAGAGAGAGCGTCAGTCCCAGTCCGTCGATGATCTCCTGATAGCGCTGTTGTATCGCCTGAAGCTGCGCCTTGAAATCCTTTCCCTCCTCGGCAAGCGCGTAACACGCATAGAGCATATCCGTCACCTTCGTGTCGTCAGGATCGCGCTTTCCCGGCGCGGAAGGCACTACAAACCTACGCTCCTTATCCGCGCGGATGATCTCTCCTACCTTTTTGAACTGCTCGGCGCTCGCAAGGGAGCTGCCGCCGAATTTTACTACTTTTTTCATAATTCCGTCCTCGTAATCTCCAATTCCGTATTCCGCCGCCGCTTACGCGCTCAGGATCCTGATCCTGTTGATGCAGCCGCCGATGCCGGCTATCTTCTCGTTGAACTCTTTCTCTGTCATGACCTGCGTCATGAACGCGAACTCCTCCGCGATGCCGACGCTGATCTCGGCAAGCGCCCCAAACGCAGCCATCGCCGCATCCCGCTTACCGCTTTCGACCCTGACAAAAAACTTTCCGCGGTCTTCCTCGATGCCGGCCACTCTCACGTCCTCGTTCTCCCAGAAACACATGACGGTCTTGCCCAGATGACGCGCACAGTCCACCACATCGCTCACCACGGCGCTCGCCGTCGGAAGCTTGCCCGCGCCGCGGCCGTAGTACATCGTATCGCCCAGCATGTTGCCGTGTACATAGACTGCGTTGAACACGTCGTTCACGCTGTAGAGCGGGTGCGATCTGGGGATCAAAAACGGCGCCACCATCGCGAAGAACCCGTGATCCGTGTCCCTGCTCATGGCAAGCAGCTTGACAGACTTGTCCATCTGCTTCGCATAGCGGAAATCCTCGGGAGAGATCTTGGTGATCCCTTCCGTGTAGATCTCTTCGTACTTCACGTTTTTGCCGCACATCAGCGAAGATAAAATGGCGATCTTGCGGCAGGCGTCATATCCCTCCACGTCCGCCTTGGGATTCCGCTCCGCATACCCCTTTTCCTGCGCCTCTTTCAGCACATCCGCAAAGGCCGCGCCCTCCCTGTCCATCTTGGTGAGGATATAGTTGGTCGTCCCGTTCAAAATACCCGTGATAGTGTCGATCTTCTCCGCCGTCAGGGAATAATTCAGCGGACGTATGATCGGAATGCCTCCGCCCACGCTCGCCTCAAACAGATAATTGCAGTGATGCTCTCTTGCCGTGCGGATCAGCTCCGGTCCGTGGCTCGCGACCAGCTCCTTGTTGGAGGTACACACACTCTTGCCCGCCAGAAGAGCGCTCTTGGTAAAGTCGTACGCGGGCTTGATGCCGCCCATCGTCTCACAGATGACGTCCACCTCCGGATCGTGCAGTATCCTATCGTAATCATGCACCACTTTGCTCTCGTAGGGATCTCCCGGAAAATCGCGCAGATCCAGAATATATTTAATGTTCAGTTCCGCGCCCGCGCGCTTGTTGATAGCTTCCTTGTTCGTCTCTATCACTTCCACGACGCCGCTTCCCACCGTGCCGTATCCCAACACCGCTACATTTACCATAACAAATACCGCTCCTCTCTTAAACCAACGGGTACTTATCCGTAAGCGTCTTCACAATGGCACGCGCTTTCTCAATGCCGGCCTCGCCCTCTTTGATCACAATAGAGATCGCCTCCGCGACCTGATCCATATCCTCCGTGTTCAGCCCTCTCGACGTCGCCGCCGGTGTGCCGAGACGGATACCGCTGGTGACAAACGGTGATTTCGGATCATTGGGGATCGTGTTCTTGTTAGCGGTTATATGCGCTTCGTCCAAAAGCTTCTCCACCGCCTTGCCGGTCAGGTCATACGTGGTGAGATCGACTAACATCAGGTGATTGTCCGTGCCGCCGGACACGATCTTGATGCCTCTGTTCTGCAGTCCCTTGCAGAGCGCCTGTGCGTTGTCCGCCACATTCTGCATATACTGCTTGAAGGACGGCTCGAGCGCCTCCTTAAAGCAGACCGCCTTCGCGGCGATCACGTGCATGAGCGGCCCGCCCTGAATACCGGGGAAGATCGCCTTGTTGAAATTATACTTATCCGCTATTTCCTGAGAGGACATGATCATACCGCCGCGCGGGCCTCTGAGCGTCTTATGCGTCGTGGTCGTCGTCACATGCGCATAGGGGATCGGGCTCGGGTGAAGTCCCGCCGCCACAAGACCCGCGATGTGCGCGATGTCCACCATCAGCACGGCGCCCACCTCGTCCGCTATCTCTCTGAACCTCTTAAAGTCTATCGTTCTGGCGTAAGCCGAGGCCCCCGCCACGATCATCTTGGGTCGGCACTCCAGAGCGATCTTTCTGACATTATCATAATCAAGGAATCCGTCATCGTTTACGCCGTAAGGCACGCAGTGAAAATATTTGCCTGACATATTGACCGGCGAACCGTGCGAGAGATGTCCGCCGTGATCCAGATTCATTCCCATGAAAGTGTCTCCCGGCTCCATGACCGCAAAGAATACGGCCATATTCGCCTGTGCGCCGGAGTGGGGCTGCACATTGACATACTCGCAGCCGAACAGCTTCTTCGCCCGCTCTCTCGCGAGTTCCTCCACAACGTCCACGCACTCGCAGCCGCCATAGTATCTCTTGCCCGGATATCCCTCCGCATATTTGTTCGTGAGCGGGCTTCCCATTGCCGCCATGACGGCCTTGCTCACCCAGTTCTCCGATGCGATCAGCTCAATGTGGGAATCCTGTCTCTGCTGCTCGTCCACGATCGCCTGTGCGATCTCGGGATCGACTGCTTTTACTTCGTCCAATGAATACATTCCTTGTTCCTGCCTTTCTAAGTGAATAAAATCTTAATTAGTATAACACAAGGAAGGTTTGCGGCGCAATATCCTGTTGAAAAGAACCTGCCTCCCGCCGCGCCGAAGCGCCGAAAAGGATAAATTTATAAGCAATATAGATACTTTTTGTGAAAAAATTAAGAAATATTTATGGAAATCTTATTTTGACTTTTACATACAATCTGCTATGATAGCAGTTATAAATAAAAGAAGATCTTTTCTTTCATGCAAAAAGGGGATATGTACAATGAACGCTTCTCGCCGTCAACAGTTTGTGCGCAGATACCGGCACGGGATCCCGCTCATCATCTACGGGATCATATATCTTGCATGGTTCTTCCATTTGGAAAACACCGTGGTAAGCCGCTACAGGATCATACATGTGGCGCTTGACGACTACATCCCGTTCTGCGAGGTGTTCGTCGTTCCCTATATGCTCTGGTTTGCCTACGTCGCCGTGACGGTCGCTTACTTCTTTCTGCGTGACCGGGACGATTATTTCAGGATCTTCACCTTCCTGTGTACCGGCATGACGATATTCCTTCTGGTGTCCACGCTGTGGCCCAACGGTCATCACCTGAGACCGTACGTTATGCCGCGGGACAACGTCTTCACGCATCTGGTAGCCGCCCTGTACAGGACAGATACGCCTACCAACCTGTGGCCCAGCATTCATGTGTACAACTCGCTCGGCTGCCACATTGCCGTCATGAAGAGCCAGAGATTGAAGAAGCACAGAGCAGTGCGGATCGGTTCGCTGATACTGTGCGTCTCTATCATCTTATCGACAATGTTCATCAAGCAGCACTCGGTCTACGATGTACTCACCGCCTTTATCATGGCCGGCGTTATGTACGCGCTCGTATACCGCTCCGATATGCTGTACGGTTTCCGCCATAACTGGCTCAACCGCCGCAAGCGGAAACCCGAGATCGGTTAAGCAAACACCCTGCCGGCGTCTAGTTGAATTTGAAAAAGCGCCGGCAGATCTTATAGCCTTCCACCGATATCTTCCGGCCCCCCTTGCCGGGCAGATTCATGGAATTGCCAAGCACGCCGTACCTGAGCCTCATATAGAGTCTCAGGTCTTTTTTCTTGATGTACTGCCACAGCTCATGCTTCTTCTCAAGGTTCTCCTCCGTGCCGGAACGGATCAATAATATAGAAGAAATCACCGTGATGATCTCCAGATAGTTGATCATATAATCCCTCAGTCTGCATCTGCCGCCGATCTTATCCATGTTGGCCGTCAGGTAATCCACCATGATCTTGTTGACCTTGATCTGCTGATCGATCCTTGATATCATGATCTCCTCGTTGACCGACTGTCCCTCTCTGCCAATGTAATAGCGGTAGAAATTGACGTCGAGATAGTACATGTTGCGCACATAGGGAAGCGGTTCAAACACGAAAAGATTGTCCACGTAAAAGGTCTTGTCCGGCAGCTTCAGCCCGCATTCCCTGAGCAGTCTCGTCCGAAAGATCACGGAGTGCATCAGTATATACTGTCCCTTGTGGAAATGCCGTACTTCGTTCCATGTAAATATCCGGTCCTGCGGCAGAGCGTGTCTGTATTTCATGACCTTGTGCTTTGCCTCGCCTTCCTTCTCATAGACGAAATTGCTGATCAGCATGTCAAGGGTAGAATCTCCGGCCGTGATGTCCCGCAGCGTCTCCAATATCTTTTCGTAAGCGCTCTCCTTCACCCAGTCGTCGCTGTCCACCACTTTGAAATACAGCCCTGCCGCACACTCCAGTCCGGCATTGACGGCAGACCCGTGGCCGCCGTTCTCCTTGTGTATCACTTTGACGACAGCGGGATACTGCGCCGCATACGCATCAGCGATAGCGCCCGTCCGATCCGTAGAGCCGTCGTCAACGATCAGGATCTCCACGTCCTCTCCGCCGACCAGCAGCGAGTCGATGCATTTGCGCATATACGCTTCCGAATTATAACAGGGTACGGTTACCGATAACAGTTTCATAAGCTTCTTCCTTTACGTTTGATATGAGATCCGTGACAGGGCCGCCACACGGGAGGCGCAGTCAGATCAACTCCATGTAGGCCGCAAAAGCGGACGGCACCGGATATTCGTCCCGCATCTTGTCTGGCTCCACAAATACATACTCGCCCATGCCGGACAGATCGTCCACACGGACAAGATAGGCCGTCATATGCCATTCCTTATGCGTGAAGATATGCTTGGACGGCTGCAGCGCACGGATCCGCATAGGCACGACGCCGGAACGTTTCAGGTGCGCGAGCACCTGCTCTTCGCTCTGATGCCCCTCCAGAGACGGGAACTCATACATGCCGGCCAGCAGTCCCCGCTCCGGCCTTTTGCGGAGCGCATAGCGGTCGCCGTGCCTTATGAGCAGGATCGTCTTTTCTTCCACTCTGCGCGGCTTCTTCGCAGACTTCACGGGATACGACGATACCTGTTCCTGCAGCCTCGCCCGGCACAGCTCCCGCCACGGACACTCCCCGCACTTCGGACTGCCGTTCGGGATACAGACGACCGCGCCCAGCTCCATGAGCGCCTGATTGAAGTCGCCCGGCCTGTCCTGCGGCATGACGCCCGCCAAGTCTTCCTCGACGGACTTCTTCACCTTGGCGTCAAGGATATCCCGCCCGTCCGCCCGCAGCCTCGCCAGGATCCGCAGCACATTCCCGTCCACGGCCGGCACGGCCTGACCGAACGCTATGGACGCGATCGCGCCGGCTGTATAGCTGCCGATACCGCACAGTCCGACAAGCTCGCGATAGTCGGACGGCATACTGCCGCCGTACTCCTCCATGATCCGCACGGCGGATCTCTTCAGATTTCTCGCCCGGTTGTAATAGCCGAGACCCTCCCATAGCTTCAGGAGCCGTTCCTCACTCACGGCCGCGAGGCTCGCAATATCCGGCAGCTCTCGCAAGAACCTGTCGTAATAGGGTCTGACCGCCTCCACTCTGGTCTGCTGCAGCATGATCTCCGACAGCCACACGTGATAGGGCGTCGGATCTTCCCGCCAAGGCAGGATACGCCTACGGGTATCATACCATGTGAGCAGCGGTTTCGCAATCAGATCCAGACTGTCCACGACGACCGGCACCGCTTCGTCTATCACAAGGCTGTCCCTGCCCACTATGCAGTCGTAGGCGAGCAGATGCACCCCTGCGCTCCTCGCCCTCTGCAGGGCCTCCCCGAAAGCCGGCTGGGTAACGCGGTTCGGCTCCACGCGGCTGACCTCCTTCATCTGGACCACAAAGATCAGGTACGCCTCATATCCCTGTCCGCGCGCCCTGATCAGTTCCTCCACATGCTTCAGCGCCCGCTCGGAAGGCGCGTCCGGAAATGCGGCGACGCCATCGTTTTCCAGCGTGACGCCCTTCACCTCGATAAAGGTCCTTGCGCCCGACGCGCTCTCCGCATAGAAATCAAACCGGGAGTTTCCGAAGGAAGTCTCCGGGCGGACAAGGGTGATATCCGGATACAGGCCGCCGGACGCAAGCCACTCGCCGACCACCTTATTCGGCGCGCCGGAATCCATGTTCACAAGTCTGCCGTCCTTGTCCACCGTCACCAGATCGTAAGCTGTGGAACGGGCGGGATCGCCGCTCTTCTCCAAGTATACCCGCGCGTTCCTGCGAAGCAGCTCCCCGCATCTCCCGGTATTCTTCACATGTACCTTCGTCCGCTCCCCCGCTATATCCACATAGGCGATAAAACGATTCGGCCGCTCTATGAAATTTGCCTCTACGATATCATTGTATTTCATAGCATCAACTGCTGTCAGGCTCCTCCTCTTCCTCACCGTCTGGCTGCTTCGTCTTATAAGGCACCCGCGCCGCCGGCACGACCTCCGACGCCTGCACGGTATTCACCGACTGGTCGTCAAAGAAGATGTGCGCCCCGAATGCCTCCAGCACGTCCTTCTTGGGTACGCCGCCAAGGAAGAACACCTCGTCGATACGCACGTCCCATGCCCGCAGCGTACGGATGACCCGCTCGTGCGCCGGTGCGCATCTGGTCGTGACGAGCGCCGTCCTGATCGGCGCTTCCTCCTGTGTGAAGTCCTTCTGCAATTCGGAGAGCGTCATGAGGAATTTGGCAAATGGCCCTGCCTGAAGCGGATTGTCCGCATTCCGCCGCTCGTTCTCCTCGAACGCTTCCAGTCCGTGTTCCCTGAATATCTGCTCCGACTCGTCCGAGAAGAGGACCGCGTCCCCGTCGAACGCTATGCGTATCTGCCTGATCCGGTGATTGCAGTCGTAGGTCTTAAGCCCGTCCGTGCAGATGATGCCCGCTGCGATGTTGGAGTCGATCGCGCTCTGCACGTCATCCTCGTACGCCGACAGAAAGAGATCGGTCTTGAACGCGGACAGATACGGCGCAAGCGACGCACCGCTCGCAAGGACCGCCCTCGTGATATTCAGCCCGTAATGCTCTATCGCCTTGAACACCCGCAGCGAGGAGTCCGGGCTGTTCCTCGACATAATAATGACCTCCACGCTGCCTTCATGATTCGGCAGATGATTCAGATCGAGCAGCGCCTTGATCAACGGGAAGCCCGGGCCGGGCCGCAGGATATCGTTCTCATGCTCGATCTGGTATCTGCAGTATGCCTCCACCCCGTCCGATTCAAATATCGTGTTCTCGTAAGTCAGATCAAACAGCGCCCTCGATGATACACCCACCACGAGCTTGTTCTCTAAATCATACGCCATAAGCTGCCTCCTGTCGGAAATCGATCCTCCGGGGACAGCTCGCAGTCGGTCACCTCAGCCTGTTGCACTCATACTTCTCAAAAGTCAGCAGACAGTTCTTCAGCTCCTCGTACCGCTCCTCTATGCTGCCGTCCTTGATCTCCAGATCGACGGCGACCGCCATCGTGTTGATCATGTCGTCGGTAACTCTGTCGCGGAGCGCCGCCAAAATGTGCAGTCTCTGCTCATAGGTATCCGCGTCCAAAAACTCCATCACCATAGGATCGATATTGATTTGTTCTCCCGATTCCGCCGTCGTCTCACGCGCTCTCTGACTCTGACGCGGTGTCTCTGCCGCCGAGATGTCGTCCATATCCTGAAGCAGTTCAAAGCGGTATTTCTGCTTCGCCTCCGGATACTTGGCGCGATCCACTTCATCCATGAACAGGCCGAGCGGTCTTACATAGATCTGAAAGGTGTCGTACATCGCCTGATATACCACCATCATCTCACCCGTCTCACTGTGCTGCGCAAGACAACGGATCTGATATAGATTGCCTTTAAAATGTCTGTACATTTCCTGTGGTTTGGGATTAGGTCTCATTCTGTGTTCCACTCCGTTTTATGCAAAGTATGCGGCAGTCCGCGGCCGCCTCTATTAGTATAATCCCAAATCGCAAAAAAGTCATTCCTTCTCTTCGCAAAATATATCGAACATTTGTTCTGTATCTTCATTTTAAAACATATGTTCGGCTTTGTCAATGACCTTACAACTCGTAATGAAAACTGCAGTGGTCATCTCGAAAATCCGCCGCCGATATCTTCCGCTCCAGAACGGTCTTCTCCGCCGCCGACAGGCGCCGCAGTCTGCCGTGGTGAAGCGATACCGTATATTCACGGGCTCCGTTTCCGTACGAGACCCACCGGATATTGACGCCGCAGTTATGGA
Source organism: uncultured Lachnospiraceae bacterium (assembly GCA_947626745.1). GTDB lineage: Bacteria > Bacillota > Clostridia > Lachnospirales > Lachnospiraceae > UBA3282. Next base: position 143,627 of record CANQTF010000005.1, on the reverse strand, counting down.
AGCCCTCCTCGTCCAGAAGCTCGCGCGTCTTCGCCAAGTATTCCTGCTCCTGTTCCGCGTAGTAACGGTTCCTCCGCTCCCGCTCACTGTCCTCCCTGCTGAACACCGTTCCCTTGACACAGAAACCGATCAGCAGTATGAGAGCCAGCGTCGTTATGTAAAAACCTTTCTTTCTTCTGATATCCGCCATGCCGTGTTCCTCCTTCCCTATACAAAACCGCGGCCCGTCGATCCGCCGCCCTGCGCTCCTGTTATGACAAGGATAGCACAGCATGAGTACTATAAAACGGACTCAGATATAGGAAACATAAAGAAAGGCATCTGCGATAACAGATGCCCGACAGAACTGCCGACAGACGGTCAGTCCGATTTATTAAATGTAAAATAGCCGCTTGAACAGTAACATAATGTCAAGGCGGTGCAGGACAGGATCGCATTGCGATAACCGCGGCAGCTACTCCTCCAGAGCCGCCCTGATCGCCGTCATCAGCTCGTCATACGTCTCGTAAGCCGGAATATCCGGATTATCCTTCTTGATCTGTTCCGTGCTCTTGAATAGGAAGCCGGCTTTGCCCGCACGTATCATTCCCAGATCGTTATGGCTGTCCCCGCCGGCTATCGTCTCGTATCCGATAGACTGCAGCGCCTTCACCGTCGTCAGCTTGGAATTTTCGATGCGCATCCTGAATCCGGTGATCTCTCCGTCAGGCGCGACTTCCAGAGAATTACAGAAGATCGTCGGATAGCCGAGCTTCTGCATCAGCGGGCCGGCAAACTGCGTAAAGGTGTCGCTGATGATGATGACCTGCGTGATGCTCCGCAGCTCGTCCAGAAATTCCTTTGCCCCCGGCATCGGATCGATCGTCGCGATAGTGTTCTGGATCTCCTGCAGTCCCAGACCGTGCTCCTTCAGAATGCCGAGCCGCCAGTTCATCAGCTTGTTGTAATCAGGCTCGTCCCTCGTCGTGCGCTTCAGCTCCGGAATCCCGCTCGCCTCGGCAAAAGCGATCCATATCTCGGGCACCAGTACCCCTTCCAGATCCAGACATACGATGTGCATGCTCATTTCTTATCCCTCCGTCGATCTATCATTCCAAATCTTCTTCCCGCTTTTCAGATAACAACTACAGTATAGCTTATGACCGCCTTGTGCGCAACTCCTATTGTTTTCTTTCCATTTTATGTAAACTTCTTATAGCGTCTCCCTGCAGAAATAACAGCTGTACCGCGACCGGGGCATGATCGGGATCAGGTTCTCCGCGCCGCAGTACCCGCAGTTCACGAGCCGCTTGCCCTGCGGTATGGGGTCGCCGAGCAGATATCTCTCCGCCACGGGAAGGCCGCCTCTCGTCTCGTGCAGCCGCTTCTGCTCCTCGTACTTCTCCTTCGCGTGTTCTCTGGCATCTTCCTGCGCCTTTTCCATCAGATACGCGGTGGTGGCGTTGCCGTCCTCCCTGGCCTCGCGAATGGCGTCCTGCGCGTTCTTCTGCTTCGCTGCGGCGCGCGCGCCTCCGCGGTCGGCGGGCGGTCTGCCCGTACCTGCGGCTGCCGGCGGGCGGCCTGTACCCGCTGCTCTCTGTGGCATTCCCGCGGCCCTCTGCGGCGTGCCCGCGGCTGCGGACGCCGTCGTTACATTGGGCGGCGTGCCGCCGCCCGTGACGTTCCCGTTCCTCTGACGAACCCTCTTGCTTCTCCTGTATATCGTCCAAACGACAAACCCGATGATCAGCAGTTCCAACATTTTCCGATCCCTCCCTCTCCTATGTAGCGGCGCTGTATTTCACGATCAGCAGCTCCACGCTCATCACATCGTTCATCCTGCCGGTCTTGACAGCCTCCTCGGTCTCCACGCAGTCTGTCAGCGCCCTGCGCAGATCCGCCTCCCTGAACTTGGCTGCCTGTGCCGCGTACTTCTTTGCGATGAATCCCGCCAATCCCACTTTCTCACCGATAGCAGCGGCCCCATAACCTTTGTTTTTTAACTCCTTGACCTGCAGGAGCAGGTTAAACTGTCTCGTAATCAGATACAGGATCCGCATCGGCGGTTCTTTCAGCGTCAGCAGATCATAGTAGAGCGCCATCGCCGTCTCCTGCCTTCGCTCCGCCACGGCGTTGATCATGTCAAAGATCTGGCTGCTCACCTGCTTCGTACAGATCTCCTCAATGTCCTGCGCCGTGATCACATCTGTGTCCATACAGTAACAGAGGAGCTTCTCCAGCTCGCCCCGGATATTCTCCATGTCCGAGCCCGTCTTATCCAGAAACAGGTTCAGATCCCGCTCGGCAATGTTCTTGTTTTCCTTCTTCAAAAACCCGAGGATCCAGCGCTTCAGGACCGCTTCGTCCTGTGTCGCGAACTCGATAGCGCGCCCTCTGGCCGTCGCCGCCTTGTACAGTCTGCTCCGCTTATCCACCGCAGGCTCGACAAACACAAACGACACCGTCTCCGCGGGCGCGCTCAGATACGCCGCCAGATCCTCTCCCCCGTGTGCGAACAGGCCGCTGTTCTCCAGCACGATGACCCGCCGCTCTGCGAGAAAAGGCAGCGTCTCCGCCAGATCGATCACATCTCCGGCTCTTACGTCCTTTCCCTCAAAGCAGTGGAGATTCATCGGATCGCCGCCGCCCAGCAGCGCCTCTTTCAGCCTGTCCCTGTACTGGTTCCGCAGATATGCCTCCTCGCCGTAGAGGACATATACCTGTTTCAGTTGTCCCGACTTGATCTCTTCCGCTAATTTTTTCATATGATACGCATATCCTCAGCCTTTCATCTTCGGCTTGAATACCAGACTTGCCAGATAGCCGAATACCAGTGCGGCGCAGCAGCCCACGGCGCCCGTCTTGAAGCCGCCCTGAAAGAGTCCGATAAACCCGTTCTGCGAGACCGCTTCCCTGACGCCTTTCATCAGGATATTGCCGTAGCCGAGAAGCGGCACGCTCGCCCCCGCGCCGGCATATTCCATAAAAGGCTCATACCAGCCGAAGAAGCTGATCACCGCGCCCGTACACACCAAGAGCACCATGATGCGCCCCGGCATCAGCTTCGTCTTTTCCAACAGGATCTGTACCAGCGCACAGATAAGCCCGCCCACCCAAAAAGCATTCAAATAATCCATTTTGCCCCTCCGTCTTTTCCTATTTCAGATACGCCGACACTTCCACCTCGCACAGCACGTCCTTGGGAAGCTGCTTGACCGCAACGCAGCTCCGCGCCGGCTTCTCGGTGAAATACTTCTCGTAGACTGCGTTGAACGCCGCGAAATCCTCCATGTTTGCAAGAAAACAGGTGGTCTTTACGACTTTGGCGTAGTCCGTCCCCGCCGCCGCCAGTATGGCGCCCACATTCTTCATGACCTGCTCTGCCTGTTCGGTGATGTCGCCGCCCTTGATATCGCCCGTTGCGGGGTCGATCGGGATCTGCCCCGACGCGAACAGAAAATCTCCCGCCACGATGCCCTGTGAGTACGGCCCGATCGCTGCCGGCGCCTTGTCTGTAGAAATTTTAGTTAACATAACTTTATCCTCCTTTTTCGGCGCTCACGCGCCGCTTGTTTTGCTCTCCTGCAATTCTGCCTGGTCCCCGAAGCGCGCTTTCACGTAGAATCCCCGGGCATTCTCGATGACCTCCGTGACCACGCCCTCCCGCTCCAGCATACGCTCCCGGAACGGAAAATTGCCGGACATGGCGAGCGACGGATCAATGGTGTAATAATAGTTGCTCGGCAGAATGCCCTCCGTCACCGTGACTCTGTCCCCTTCCTTCAGAAGCCCCGGGCGCTCCATTTTAAATTCCATTTCCCGCATCGCTCTGTCCTTCTTTCCCGTCGGGCCGCCGCCGGACCCAACCCTTACTCTACTTTATATTTCTCATAATGCTCCAGCACCACCGCATGGGCGATGCCCGGGATCGTCTGGCCTTCGTTGAAGCTCGTCTTGCTCAACAGCGCTCCCGTAGGCACGAAGAGCACTCTCTTCCAGACGCCCTCCTCGATCTTCTTCAGGATATACGCCGAGAGCACTATCGCGCTGCAGCCGCAGCCGGACCCGCCGGCATTGGTGTCCTGCTTCGCGCTGTCGTAGACCTCTATCCCGCAGTCCATGTGCTGCTTTGTGATATCGATCTGGGATTCCGCCAGCAGATCGAAGAGCAGCTCCTGCCCCACTTTTCCGAGGTCCCCCGTGATGATCTTGTCATACTCTCTGGGCGCCCTGCCAAAATCCGCCAGATTCTGCTTGATCGTATCCGCGGCCGCCGGAGCCATGCACGCTCCCATGTTCATGGAATCCTTCAGCCCGTAATCCACGATCCTGCCGACGGTCGCGCCCGCTATGACCGCCCGGACCTGCTTGCCCGGCTGCGCCGAAAGAATGAACGCGCCGCTGCCCGTCACCGTCCAAGTGGCGGATTTCGGTCTTTGATTGCCGTAGGCGAGCGGGAAGCGAAACTCCTTCTCCGCGCTGGCAAAATGGCTGGACGTGACGCACGCCACGCGCTCCGCAAAGTTACCGGCGACAGCCATGCTCCCCATCGTAAGCGTCAAGCCGCAGGTGGAGCACGCCCCGTAGAGTCCGATGTGCGGGATCTGATACTCCGCCAGCCCATAGCTGCTGGCGATAGACTGCCCCAGCAGATCGCCCGCGTAGACAAGCTGCATATCCTGCTTCTGCAGACCGGCTTTGCGCAGGGCGATCTCCAGCGCTTCCTTCTGCATACTGCTCTCCGCTGCCTCCCATGTATCGGCGCCGAACTTGTCGCCGTAGCATACCTTATCAAACAGTTTACCCATCGGCCCCTCGGCTTCCTTGCTGCCCACGACCGAGCCGCTGCTGACCAGATACGGTTTGTTCACAAATTGAAGACTCTGTTTTCCTAACATCCTGCTATCTCCTTATCGCTATGCATCTTTACAGAGATAGTATGGATTTTTTGCAGATAATATATACTGCTTATTTTTTCAAAAAACGATCGGTATCATACTGTACGCCGCCGCCCTGCTCTCCTCACAGCAGACCGCAACGCGGTATCCCTCGATCTGCGCATATTCTTTCATATGATAGTACTTCGCGTTATAGTCATGCTTCACGCGTATCCTGCCGCTCTTTTCATCAACTGTCACCGCGAAGTCGCCGAGCGGCATGGATATCCCCTTGCCGGTCGCCTTTAGGAAGCTCTCCTTCATGGTCCAGACGCGGAACATGCGCTCCGTGACTTCCGCCTCGTCCCCGCCGGCGTACATCCATTCCAGTTCTTCTTTCGCAAAAAAGCGGTCCGCCACTTTCAGACGACCCGGTCTGACAAGCTCGATATCGTTTCCCATGGCCCTGTCGCCGATGCTGCATATGGCATAATCGCCCGAGTGTGACAGGGAAAAATAAATGTTCGGCTGATATTTCAAAAACGGCTTTCCCCACTCGCCGAAGCCGTACTCGACGCTCTTCTCCCGAAGCCCGTAAGTCTCCAGCGCATGATCCAGCGCGATCCCCGCGCCGAGACTCCTAAGCCTGTCCTTCTCATGCTTTAGGATCGCGATCTTCTGCTGCCTGTACGGGGAGAGCAGATCCATTTTCTCCCGAAAGAGCCTCTCATCTTCAAATTGTGTGACGTCGATGTAATAAGTATAGATCATTGCAAACCATTTACCTTCTGCGGCGGTCGTGAGGATACCGGCGCATGGAACGGTGTACCCCGTCGTCATCTTCCCCGATGCCGTGATAGCAGTCCTGACAGATCGGATACGCGTAATCCCACGGCAGGACAGCCCCGCAGATACGGCACTTCTTCTCAAACTGGTCCTTGCTCTCCTTTAAGAGCTCGTTGATCTCGTGCTGCGCCCACTCCCGGTTGACATTCACTTCCTCCCTGTCTATCGCCCAGTTCATCCTGCCCGCGAACTGCGTGAAGAGATCGAGCTGCTTATAGTAGGACTCCAGACCTTCCAGACTGAAATCATAGGGCAGCATCGGACAGTTGTGCTGTTCGGTCGGCTTCTCACAGTAGCGGAGCCACAGATGGAGCACTTCCCTGTCTTTCACGTCAAAGGGGCACGTGATCAGGGAGAGCACGAACTTCCTGTCGTCAAGATAGGGAAGTTTTTTCCTATAATTCTTGAGATAGCGGTACTTCTTGACGCTCTCATCCATCGAGATCTTGTCGTACATGGGCAGATTCTTCGTCCGCTGCCACGCCTCGATGATCTCGTCCATCTCCATGTCGATGTCGAGGAGCACTTCGGGGAATCCGATCCTCGCCCGCGTCAGAGGCATGAGCGGTTCTTCCAGCTTCCTGCCGATATACTCCGTATCCATGGCGGACTGCACATAGCCCACATCATAATAGCCATACCGGCCCGCGCGGCCCGCGATCTGCCGGATCTCCTCCGCCTCCAGCTTCCGCATGTCCGTGCCGTCGAACTTCATGCTGTTCATGAAGACCACGCGGCGGATCGGCAGATTGATCCCCATGCCGATAGCGTCCGTCGCCACCACGACCTGATTGACGCCCTCCGTAAAAAGGCGCACCTGCTCCTGTCTTGTCTGGGGCGGAAGGTTTCCGTAGATGACGCTCGCCTTGATCCCCCTTCCCTCCAGCGCCGCCGCGATCGCGAGCACGTTTTTCTTGGAGAAGGCGATCAGCGCGTCGCCCGGCTGCACATCACGGCTCATATCGTAACGTCCGGGAATAAACTCCAGCTTCGTATTGCGCTCATGGCGCACGATCTCGTAGGTGTCGCCGCATCTTTTGATCATTCTGACAAGAAGCGCCTCCGCCGTGCCGGAACAGCACACATGGATCTCCTCCGCGCGGATCCCGAGGATCGCCCGCGTCCAGAAGCTGCCCCTGTTCTCGTCCGCCATCATCTGCGCCTCGTCGATCACGGCGATATCGTATGTCTCACGGATATCCAGTATCTCCACGGTGGACGCCTGTACAAAGCTGCCCGGCGTGCGGATCGCCTCCTCACCCGTGATCATGCTGCACGGAATGCCGGAGGTCATCATCCTGTCGTACACCTCCAATGCCAACAGGCGCAGCGGCCCGAGATAGATCCCTCTGTACGCCTGTCTGAGCCGCTGCAGCGCCTGATAAGTCTTGCCGCTGTTGGTCGGCCCGATATGCAGGATAAACCGCCGCTTCATACCTCTCGCCTCCGGATACTGCCTCTCCGGCTCGGCCCCCATCAGCTCTTCAATGCGCTGGCCCACAAGATACTGCATATACTCTTCCTTGTAGATCTCGTAGAGTGACTTTAGGCGGAGCAGCTGCGCCGTCCTGTCCATCTGCACCACGTCCTCCGGATTCGCTCCCGACGCCATCCTGCGCAGAAAAGCGATGTCCAGTCTGGCGAGCATGTGCAGCATATGCTGATATTTTGCCAAAAGATGCCCGTCCCGGTTTGCAACGGTGTAACCGACCGCGGCAGCCCGCTTGTGCAGCTCTTTCATATCGGCTAAGACCTGGTGGTTCTCCTGCTCTTTCTTGCGGGCTATCCTGCGCTCCAGCTGCCCGATCTGCCGCTCGCAGCCCTTGATGAACCTGCGGCGGTCATTCGGCGCAAACTCCAAAAAAGCCCTGCGGTAAGTGCTCCAAATGCTCTCCGGTATATCTTTCGCAGCATACTGCGTCCTATCTTCTTTCAAGTGATCGTTTGTGTCCTTCATACCCTTATTCTTCGTCCGAATCCTTTTTTTGATCAGTTCACGGCGCCGTCAATGTCCGGCCGGCGCATCGTCCAGCCCGTACAGCAGCGCATTGCAGATCGCCGCCGCCACGCTGCTGCCGCCCCTGCGCCCGACCGCAACGATGTAAGGGACGCCCGCGCTCATGAGCAGCTCCTTGGCCTCCTCCACATGCACGAAACCGACCGGGACGCCGATGACCAGTGCGGGGCGCAGACTGCCCTGCCCGATCAGCTCATACAATCGTATCAGCGCCGTCGGCGCATTTCCTATGGCATAAATGCAATTCTCTCCTATAGTGGCAGACTTTTGCATACTGATCGCCGCTCTTGTGACACCGCACCGCGCCGCCTCGGCCGCCACATCTTCGTCCGCCATAAAGCAATGCACCTCGCCCCCGTATGCCGCGAGGCGCTTCCTGTTGATGCCCGCCTTCGCCATCTGCGTGTCCGTGACGATGTGCGCGCCGCCAGCCAGCGCCGCCCTGCCCCGCTCCACGGCTCCCTCCGAGAAGCGCAGCGTGTCCGCATAGGAGAAATCCGCCGTCGCATGGATCACGCGCTTGATGATCGGCGCCTGTACGGGATCCAGCGCGTGCGGCAGTTCCCGCTCTATGATCGCGAAGCTGCGCCGCTCGATCTCCGCCGGGGGGATCGTCGGCGGGATCTGTGGTATCCTGCTCATCTCGTCTTCCTCTTCCTGCGATCCGCGGTCAGCGCAAAGCTCATATCCAGAAGCCCCCGGATCATGCTCTCCCCGACGCTGCCGTCCAGCAGAACGGTTATCCAGTGCGTCTTATTCATGTGGTAAGCGGGTAAGATGCCCGCCGCCATGCACAGCGAACCGGTCATCTGCGGATCGCACTTTACATTTATTATATCCGTTTTTGCCGTATCGTCCAAGCCTAATTTATCTCCCGCCACTTTCATGACGACAGCGTACCACTTGCGGTTGTCGCTGCGGCGCAGCACCGCGCTGTCCGGATCGTCCGCCCAGAGGTATTCCGGCGCCGAATGATAGGTCTTCTGTGCATATGCAAATACGGACTGTCTGTCCATCGATCCGCCTCCTGTTCTCCGCACACGCTTCTATCCTGCAGCGTTTCCGGCATTGATGATATCATAGACCTTTGCCATATCTATATGACTTCGGACGGCGTCCGCGAGAAGGTCATACTGCGATTCCTTGAACGCGCGGTACGACGCCGTATCCGCCAGCATGTCTTCGAGTCTGCGCCCGTCCAGCCCCTTCTCTTTGCCCAGAAGAAGGAGGAGCCGCTCTGTGAAGGCGTCCGTTTCAAAGATCCCGTGCAGATAGGTGCCGAGCACCCGGCCCTGCACGCAGCCGTCCGCCCTGCCGTCCTGCAATGTGCAGAAGGGAACCGCGCTGTGATACGCGGAGGCTCCCATATGGATCTCATACCCGCCCACGGCAAGGCCGTCGAACGCGCTCCACGCCGCCGGCAGTTTTCCCACGACGCCCGCGATCCTGCTTCTTCTTTTCTCCGCAGAAAAGGCGGTCGCAGCGGGCAGAAGCCCCATGCCGCGGATCGTGCCGCCGCCCTCGCTGCCCACCTCGTCCGCGATCGTCTCGCCGAGCATCTGATAGCCGCCGCAGATCCCCATGATCCTGCACCCCCGCGCCGCCTGTGCGAGGACGGCCTTCTCCATGCCGCTCTCCCGCAGCCAAGCCATGTCCCCTACCGTATTCTTCGTGCCCGGCAGGATCAGCAGATCCGGCCGCCCCATGGCTTCCGTCTGCGCCGCATCGTCCACATAGACAAGCGACACGAACGGGTACCTCGCCAACGGGTTGAAATCCGTAAAATTGGAAATGTGCGGCAGCCGCACCACCGCAATGTCGATGCGCTGCCCGCCGTCCGCTGCCGCATCCGCGTTACGCCCCGTCAGCCGCTGTGAAAGGCTGTCCTCGTCGTCGAGCTGCAGCCGCAGGTACGGCAGCACCCCCAGCGTGGGGATCCGGCACTTCTCATAGAGCATCTCCGGGCCGGGCGACAGAAGCCTGTCGTCGCCGCGGAACTTGTTGATAACGAAGCCTTTGATCCTTTCGCGCTCCTCCCGTTCCAAGAGCTCCACCGTTCCCAAAAGCTGCGCAAACACGCCGCCCCGGTCGATATCTCCCACGAGGAGCACCGGCGCGTCCGCCAGCTTCGCCATACCCATGTTGACGATGTCGCCGTCCTTCAGGTTGATCTCCGCGGGACTGCCGGCCCCCTCGATCACGATAATGTCGGCCTGTTCCCGAAGCTGTCCGTAGGCCCGCATAATGTCCGGGATCAGTTCTCTTTTCATCTGAAAATATTCCCGCGCCGTATAGCTGCCCCGCACCCTGCCGTGGACGATCACCTGCGAGCCGACGTCGTCAGTGGGCTTTAAGAGGATCGGATTCATGCACACCTCCGGCTCGATGCCGGCCGCCTCCGCCTGCATGACCTGCGCCCGGCCCATCTCCAGACCGTCCGCGGTCACGTAGGAGTTGAGCGCCATATTCTGGGATTTGAAGGGAGCGACACGATAGCCGTCCTGCTTAAGCACCCGCAGGAGCCCGGCCGTGAGCAGACTCTTGCCCGCGCTCGACATCGTTCCCTGGATCATAAGATTTTTCACACCGTTCTCCGTTTTATATTATGTAAACTATATTCATTGATATTATGTAAACTACAAGGCCGGCACCACACACAGCGATACCGCCAGCACGCCCTCGCAAAGCGCCCACATCAAAAATGCTGTGCCGTACAGAAGCCTGTTCGCACGCCGGATATCCTCCGGCTCTATGGGACGCGCATCGTCGCCGATATAGGGCTTTTCTGTCTTTTTCCCAAAGTACCACGCGTCTCCCGCCAGCCGCAGACCCAGCGCCCCGGCGCAGACCGACTCTGTCTGTGCGGAATTGGGACTGGCGTGCCGATACCTGTCGCGCCTGAAAATACGCAGGGCGTTCTTCGCGGAATATCTGTCGTTTGGTTTACATAATGCCGACGTCAGGATCATCAGCGCCGCCGCGATACGGCTGGGCAGCAGATTCGCCGCATCGTCCAGCCTTGCGGCACAGCGTCCGAAATCCGCATACCTGTCATTTTTGTAGCCGATCATGGAATCCATCGTGTTGACCGCCTTGTAGAGGACGCCGAGAAACGCGCCGCCGAGCGCCATATAAAACAGCGGCGCGACAACGCCGTCGGAGGTATTCTCCGCCACTGTCTCCACCGCCGCCCGGGCGATACCCGCATCGTCCAGCCGGTCCGTATCCCTGCCAACGATCATGGACACCGCCGCCCGCGCTTTCTCGGTATCGCCCGCTCTGAGAGCGCGGTACACCTTCATGCTCTCCGTCCGCAGACCTTTCACGGAAAGCAGCTGCCAGCACAGGACGCTCTCCGCCGCCAGCCCGAATCCGCGGCTTATCCGGTAGGCGAGCGTCAGAATGGCGAGCGCCGCCACGCCTGTCGTCACCAGCACGGCCGCCACGAGCAGCCCGCCCCGTCTGCGTTTCGACGCTCCGTCGTCCTGCGGCCGCAGCAGCGCCTTCTCCAAGCCGCCGACCAGCGCCCCGATCCCTCTGACCGGGTGCGGCAGACCGTGAGGGTCGCCCAAGAGCAGGTCCAGCACGAATCCTGCAAATAGGCACAGAATGCGGTTTGCGATCACGGTCATGCCAGTTCCCTCTCTATCCTCATGCGGTACAGCCCGCCGTCTCCCGTCAGCTCCACGCGGCACAGATAGCCCGTGCCGTTCTCCCGCCAATAGTCGTAATAGCCCTGCCGCGGCTCGGCACAGGCGCTTAGGATCCCCATGATCGTGCCGCCGTGGACGACAAACGCCGTCGTCTCCTTTAACGTCGGCAAGAGGCGTAAAAACGCCCGGGAACACCGCTTGGTGCTCTGAGCCAGAGATTCTCCCCCGGGAAACGGCAGACTGCCGCCGCTGTCCACCCATGCCTGATAGCTGCCGCACAGCTCCCGATCCGCCTGAAGTTCCGCATGATTTCTGCCCTCAAAAAGCCCGAAATCCGTCTCCCGGAATTCCTGCACGACCTCCCCCGCGATATCGGGATAGAGGATCTGCGCGGTCTGTCTGCACCGGCTGAGCGGACTTGTGACGACACGCCCCACAGGCGGATAGATTCCCGACGCTTTCTGTCTGTGCAGGGCGGCGATCCCCGTCTCGCAGAGGGGCGCGTCCGTCAGCCCCAGATACCGCCTGTGCAGATTGTCCGCCGTGGCGCCGTGACGGATCAGCGCCACATGGACGGTGTGCTTGATTGTCTGCGCGATCCCGCAGTACACCCGCTCCACCGAATCGGCCTCCCGCGCCAGTTCGCACAGCACCCTGCCGACGCACTCCCTGTACGTGCGCTCTTCTTTCTCCACAGGCACGATGCCGCCCCCGACCTCATCGCAGATCACGATGACATCGGGACAGCGCCTGATCTGCTCCCCGACGCGGTCCATGACATACGAAAACGGCTCCTCGTCCGGACCGCACGCCGCCATCCACTCCTTGATATAGTTATGTAAACCATCTATGCATGCAAAGCCGCTGCCCGCATCCTCCGGCCCGTATCTTCTGTTTACATACGCACGCTTGCCCTGCCATGAACCGCCGATCACCAACCGCATAGCCGTATCTCTCCTGTTGTTTTTCGCCCCATGTCTCGCGCAGTAGGTTTACATAATATTCAGGTACCCGCCGATGCAGCCGCCCCTTGGTTCGCCTCCGCGTCGAATCTCGCGAGCGCGGTTTCGACGTCCTCTCCGTCCCCCACGCTCTGCAGCATATTCCACCATGCCGTGCGGGCGTTGGCCCAGTTCGTCGTGACCTGATAATAGTCGCCCATATAGCGCATAAACATGCTGTACTCGTTCATAAATTCATCGTTCGCATATATGTCGCTGTCCTTGACGGGAAACTGCGCCGCGGCGATCACCGCCTTGCCGTATTCGCTTTCGTCCTCCGTCATGAATCTGATAAAGGTCTTCGCCGCCTCCAGTCTCGCCTCGTCCCCGTTGTCAAAGATGCCGAAGCCCCATATGCCGCCCTGCAGGTTCGGCGTGCCGTCGTCCGTCGGAAATGTCATCGGCATGATCTCAAAATCCAGACTCGGATTGTTCAGGGTCTGCGTAAGCTCAATGGACGCGTTCCAGCAGAACGCCATGGCGAGCTCGCCGTCCATGAAGCGCTCTATCTCGTCGCTGCCCACCATATCCGGCGCAAAGCCGATGCCGTCCAGATCCCGCAGCAGCTCCAGCGCCTTCACGTTCTCAGGATTGTTGACAGTATATTCCGTGTGGGCGGGATCGGTAAACGCGCCGCCGTAGAGATTGGTGATCAGCGCTCTGGTGCCCTGATCGCCGCCCTGGCCGCCGCAGTACACCGCGCCCGCATCTTGCCGGCAGTATGCGTTTAGCGCCTCCACCGCCTTCCCGAAATCCTCGGTAGTCCATGTGCGGTTTTCCTCGTCTATATACTGCAGTGCGCCCGCCGCCTCGAACATGTCGTAATTGATCGCCATGCAGTGCGTCGTCATACACAGCGGGAACTCATAATACGCCCCGCTGCTGTGTCTGCACGCCGCGCGCACGTTATCGTAGATCTCAGCCGCCATGTCCTCCGTCTCCCACAGATCCGACAGATCGGCCATGACTCCTCTGCCGCCCCAGTCCGCCACAAGCCTTTCGGGGCCTTCAAAAACCAGATCCGGCGTCTCATGGCTCTCGATCGCCTCGTTGACCGCGGCGTCGCCTTCCTCATAACTCAGATACTTCACCGAAACGTGGATATCCGGATATTTCTGATTGAAATCCGTAAGCAGCTCCGCCACCGTGCTGGGATTTCCCCAATTTCCCACAGGATAGGTCCAGAGGGAGATATCCACCTCCTCTTTTTGGATCGTCTCGTCAACCGCTGTTTCGTCCCCGCCGCACGCCGTAAGTATCAGCGACAGTCCGGCCAGCAATGCCGTCAAACGTTTTTTCATCTCTGCCGTTCCTCCGTTCTTTACCTTTGCTCCGGTTTCCTCATGTACTTCTCGAGCTGTCCGGTAAGCTCGTTCATATCTATCGGCTTTGCCACATGCGCATTCATGCCGCTCGCCAGAGAGCGCTCCACGTCATCATAAAAAGCGTCCGCGCTCATGGCTATGATCGGGATCCTTTGCGCGTCCCCGCGCGCAAGCGCCCGGATCGCCTGAGCCGCCTCATAGCCCGTCATCAGGGGCATTCTGATATCCATCAGGATAGCGTCGTAATGATCTTGTGCCGACTGCCTGAACTTTTCGACGCACACCGCGCCGTTCTCCGCCCTCTCTACCTCTGCGCCCAGCTCCGTGAGCAGCTCCTGCGCGATCTCCCAGTTCAGATCGTTGTCCTCCGCCACGAGGAAGCGTCTGCCCCTGTAATCGACCGTCTGCTCTGCACCGGGGATCTCCTGCCCGGAGACCGTCTCCGTGTCATACTGTCTCAGGCAGTAATACAGGTTGGAGCGCAGCAGCGGCTTTTCCAGAAAAGCGTTGACGCCCGCCGCCCTCGCTTCCTCCTCATAGGCGCCCCAATCATAGGCGGAGATCAAGATGATCGGCGTCTCCGCTTTACAATACTTCCTGAGCTCTGCGGCCGTCTCGACGCCGTCGCCGTCAGGCAGCTTCCAGTCCAGAATGATCAGATCAAAATCCCGTCCCTGCGCCCTGCGTTCCTTGACCAGCTCGACGGCGCTCCCGCCGCTCAGCACCCACTCGGCTTGTACGCCCAGCGATCCGAGCGCCGCTGCGGCGCTCTCGCACAAGAGCCTGTCGTCATCGGCCACAAGCGCGTTCCACGCGGGCAGACGCATCTCCTCCTCGCTCTCGGGGGCTTTCTCCAGATCCAGCGTCACGTGAAATTCGCTGCCCTGTCCGGGCTCGCTCTCCACCCCGATCGTCCCCTTCATCGCGTCAACGATATACTTCGTGATAGCCATGCCGAGGCCCGACCCTTCGGTCTTCTGCACCCTCGCATTGTCCTCCCGCATAAACGACTCGAATATCTTCTCCCGAAACTCCGGCGACATCCCTATGCCGTTGTCCTTGATGCGGATATGCACCCTCACGTACAGAGGGCCGAGCGGCGAATCTTCCTCATACAGCGCAAGCTGTATCGCTCCTTCCTCCGGCGTGAACTTCACCGCATTCCCGACAATGTTCAGTATGACCTGATTGAGCCGCACGCTGTCGCAGTACACGTTTTCCGCTATGCCGTCGCGCACATAGACATCGAACGACTGCTTCTTCGTCTTCATCTGCGGCTGCACCATATCGACGATGTTCTGTATGGTATCCTGCAGGGACACCTGCTCAAAGTTGAGCGTCAGCTTTCCGCTCTCTATCTTGGACATGTCAAGTATGTCGTTGACCAGACCGAGCAGATGCTTGCTCGAAAGCTCGATCTTTTTGAGGCAGTTCTTCACCTGCGGGATATTGTCTATGTTGGCGCTCGCAATGGCCGTCATACCCACGATGCCGTTCATCGGCGTCCTGATATCGTGGCTCATGTTCGACAGAAATTCGCTTTTTGCCCTGCTCGTCTGCTCCGCCAGATTCCTCGCCGCGTCAAGCTCCCGCATCTGGCTTCTCGTAAGATAATAATATCCCACAAACACAAGCAGCAGGAGGAGCAGGATCACCGCGCCGCCGCCGATCGACGCCCGCGTCCACTGCGCCCCGAGCGTGTCCACCGTTTTGTCGAGTCTGCCGTAAGGCAGGAACATGAGCATGAACCAATCCGAGTACGGCAGACTCGTCCCGTACAGGAAACGCCGCTCGCCGTCCAGCGTGAACTCGCTGCTGTAGGTCCGGTTCTCCTGCATCGCTGCAGAGAGTTCCTCGATATACTGTTCCGGGCTCTTATCCCCCACGCTGTCATAGCGCTCGCGCACGCGCGCAAAGTAGTCTTCCTCCTCCATCCGGTCGTCGCGCAGGATAAAACTGCCGTCCTTGCGTATGATAGCATAGTACAGAAGGGAATCGCCTATGTCCAGAGAAAGCGTGTCCGTGATATAGCTCGTCGGCAGTCCCGCCACAAGCGCGATGCTGTCCCTGCCGTCCGCCATGGGATACACCGCGGGTATCCCCATCAGAATAGCCGGTTTCCCGTTCCCGTCATGCCCCACGGACATCTTCTGCTCGCCGCGCACGAGGGAGGTCGTGAAGCTGTCGGGATCGTCAACGGCAAGCTGGCTTCCGTAGAGCATCTCCAGCACACCGTCCTCCGAACACAGCGCCAGATACTCAAAGCCTCTGGCCCGCGCATTGTAGATCAGCGTGAGGCGCATCGACGACGCAACGCCGCCCTTGGAGGGCACGGAATCCACCATCGTCGATACCTGCGACATCCTGAGCTCTATGGTAGTGCCGAAGTGCTTTGCCGCCTGTTCGCTCATGCCTGATATGTAGATATCGCCCAGCTCACTGATAGCCTCCGCGCTCCGCCGGCTCATATAGACGGCCTGAACGGTCAGGATCACGATACAGAATACCGCCGTAAATACGGCGCTTATGATCAAAAAGCGTGTCGTCTTGTTTTTCATGCAGCCTCTCCGCTTCCTTCGTAATGTCTCTGTTATTTTACCACAATGTCACCAAAAAAACAGTAAAAACCGTGTTTCTTTGTCATTCCCGCGCATCGTCCGGCATCCGATCCATGTACGCCGCCACTTCCTCGGAGATGTTCTCCATAAGATAGTTCCTGTCTCCCTGCGGCTTTCCCTGCATCCCGCGTGACAGCTGCCGCATTTCCTCTTCCGCCGCCGCCACTTCCTCGCGCAGTTCTCCCGCCGACATGCGCACCGCGCCCGCGCCCATGATGATGATCTGTTCCAAGCCGTCCGAGGTCGCCACGTACACGCGGTGTTTCCTGCCGATCTCATGGGTCACCTTCTCAATATACTGATCCGCCGTCTCCGCTTCCTTCGTGTACACCACGTCGATGTTGTGATAGCGCGCCGTGCTGCCGGGATTGCCCTTGACCCTGTAGGCGTCGAACACCAAGATCAGGCGCATCCTGCGATAACCCTGATAGTTGCTCAGAATATCCATCAGTCTGCCCCGCGCGCCGTCAAGATCGTCCTCCGCCAGAGTCCTTAACTCGTCCCACGCAAAAATGATATTGTAGCCGTCCACAAGCAGATATTCCTCCTGCGGCTCATGACCGCGGCCGCCGGCCGCTGCCCTGCCGCCTTCTGCATGCCGGCCCTCCTCCGTAAGCGACGAGGCCCGGATTGTCCTCGCCCACCCCTGTTTCTTGCGCTCTCTCGGGCCGTAGGTGCGGTTCATGATCTCGTCGATCTCATCCTGACCGATAGCGTCTGCGGCCGTCTTGCGCGCCCGATCCTGCGCCGTCCCGATCCGGCAGCGGACCGCGTCCTCTGCGCTGTAGAAACCGCCGTCTCCGCTTTCCGTGTACACTGCGTCCTCCCCGCCGAACACGCTGTCCACATGCATGTACGATTCGACCTCGTCCCACGGTACGACAAAGCCCGCGCCGTGTGCGCAGAACACGGAGCCGCACGGATTCTCCGTATCGCGCAGCGCGTCGTAGCCGATCTTTTTTCTATCACCTTGTCGGCGCTGCGGCAGGGTTCATAACCGGCAAACTCCGTGTACAGCCGTCCTTCGCCGCCCGAATAAGCCGCCACCTGCGTCTGGTAGCCGGCCATCTGCGACACGGGCACGGTGCCCGTCAGCACGGCACAGCCGCCCTCCGTCTCCGGCGCGCCGAACTTCGCGCCCCTGCCCTGCATATCGGTCATGCCGCGTCCGATCATCGACGCCGGCAGCTCCAGCCGGAATGCGTACACCGGCTCCAGCAGGATACTCTGCGCCTTGCAGAGTCCCTGTCTGACGGCGCGGTACGTGGCCTGTCTGAAATCGCCGCCCTCCGTATGCTTTAAGTGTGCCCGCCCCGCCAGGAGGGTGATCCGCATATCCGTGATCGGGGAACCCGTGAGGACGCCAAGATGCTCTTTTTCCCGCAGATGCGTCAGCACAAGGCGCTGCCAGTTGCGGTCCAGCATATCCTCGCTGCACCGCGTATCGAAGACAAGCCCGCTCCCCGGCTCGCCCGGCGCAAGGAGCAGATGCACTTCCGCATAATGTCTGAGCGGTTCATAGTGGCCGACACCCTCCACCGGCGCGGCAATCGTCTCCTTATAGACGATGCTCCCCTCGTCGAAATCCGTCTCCAGCGCAAACCGCTGCCTGATGAGATTCTTTAAGATCTCGATCTGCACTTCCCCCATGAACTGCGCCTGCAGTTCGCCTGCCTGTTCCCGCCAGACGATGTGGAGCTGCGGCTCTTCCTCTTCAAGCTGACACAGCTTCTGATAGGCCTGATGCACATCGCAGCCCTCCGGCAATAAGATGCGGTAGGTCATGACGGGCGCAATCAGCGGTATCGTATTTTCCTGTTCCCTGCCGAGCCCTTCCCCGCAAAATGTCGCAAGCGGCCCTGCCAGCGCACAGACCGTTCCCGCCGCGGCCTCCGGGATCACCGTGTAACGGCTGCCGGAATACAGACGTATCTGGTCGATCTTCTCCTCCGCCGCCCCTTCTGCCCCGCCATGCGTGCGGATCGTCTCCTTCACCTTCAGCGACCCGCCCGTGATCTTCACGTAAGTCAGACGGCTGCCCTTCTCGTCTCTGGCGATCTTGTAGACCCGCGCGCCGAACGCCTCCGGATAGTCCGGCATACGCGTGTATGCATACAGCCCGTCCAGCAGCTCCGTCACGCCCTCTGTCCTGAGCGCGGACCCGAAATAGCAGGGAAAGACCTTGCGCTGCGCCACAAGGGAGGCGATCGTCTCCCGGCTTATGGGCGCTGCGTCCGCCTCTTGCCCGACAGCCGCCGTCTTCACCGGATCCGCTTCCAGATACCGCTCCAAGAGCGCTTCATCGCAGACCGCGATCTCCTCATAGAACGCCGTGTCCCGCGCGCCGAACGCCACGCACCGCTCATCGAGTCTGCCCTTCAATTCCGCCATGAGCGCCGCCGCGTCCGTATCCGGCCGGTCCATCTTATTGACAAAGAGAAACGTCGGGACGCGGTACCGCCCGAGCAGCCGCCAGAGCGTCGGCACATGCCCCTGCACGCCGTCGGCGCCGCTGACGACGAGCACGGCATAGTCAAGCACCTGCAGCGTCCGTTCCGTCTCCGCGGAAAAATCCGCATGTCCCGGCGTGTCTAACAGCGTGACTTCCATGTCCCGCCATGAGAAGAGCGCCTGTTTGGAAAAAATGGTGATGCCGCGGTCGCGCTCCTGACTGTCGGTATCCAGAAAGGTGTCTCTGTGATCCACCCGCCCCAGTCTGCGGATCGAACCGCTCTTGTACAATATGCTTTCCGCCAGCGTGGTCTTGCCCGCGTCCACATGGGCCAGAATACCCACCACCAGTTTTTTGCCGTGCATCGTATTCTCCTTCCTTTTTCAGTTTACATAATATTCCCTAAGAACCCAATCACCAGAACGCTCGACAACTCGCTCAGGCACAGGAAAAATCCTGCCAGATCCCCCGTAATGCCGCCGAAGCGCTTTACCGACATATAGTAATAGTATGTCCAGACCCACAGCGACGCAAGCAGCATGACGGCCCCCGTCACAAGATCGATCCACAGCACGCCGGCAAAACACAGCGCAAGGATCGTGACGAGCACGGAGCGCACCGTCTTCCTGTCCGCCGCGGAGGCGAAGGTGTAGAGCGTCCCTTCCTTCTTTGCCGCCGGAAACCATACAAGGCTCATGCCGCTTAAGGCTCTGGATATGACAAACCCGAAGCCCAAGAGAAAAAACTGGCTCTCTGTACACATCTGCTGCAGCCCCGCCGCATACAGCAGGAAATAACAGATCGCCGCAATCACCGCAAAAGCGCCCACATGCGGATCCTTCAGGATCGCCAGCCTCTTCTCTTTTGACTCATAAGAATGCAGGGCGTCCATCGTATCCAAAAAGCCGTCCAGATGAATACCACCCGTTATGATAACAGGGATCACAGCGCCGGTCAGCGCAAAGCACATCGTTCCGAGATGCAGCCGGGAAACGACGCAGAACTCCCCCCATGCACAGAGCAGCGCGCCGATGACAAGCCCGATCATCGGAAAAAAGCAGAGCGCGTACTTCATGTTCTGCCGATTCCACTCCGCCTTGGGCACAGGGATCTTGGAGTACATGGAAAAGGCGATAAAAAAGCCGTTTATCATAGATTTCATGTGTGATTTCCTTTCAGGAAGAGCGGCACGGAGTACACCACTTCCACAGCCTCGTCCGCCATCTCCGTGAGTTTTTGGTTGATCGTGCCCAGTAATTTTATGTAAACCTCTGTGCCCCTGTCATAGACGATGCCGTCCGAGCACACTTCGTTGGTGACGACGACAAGATGTCTGCACCGTCCGGACAGGCGTGTTATCCCTGTCAGGATCTTCTCCGCCGCATCGCCGCTCCCTTCGGCCGCCGGCGAAAACATCTCGTTGGCGAGCAGGTTGGACATGCACTCCATAAGGATAGTGGCCTCTCCGCAGACGTCCGCGCCGATGCGGTCGAGCACACGCTCGATATCCCGATAACACTCTATGGTCGTGAACCCTTTGCCGCCGCGCAGACGCCGATGCCTGGCGATGCGCTGTCTGCCTTCCTCCCCGCTGGGCTGCATCGTCGCCACATAGTACAGCTTCCTGCCGCCCGAGAGCTCCAACGCCCGTCTTTCCGCATATTCGGACTTGCCGCTCGCGCTCACGCCCGCAATGACCGTAAGCATACGCACCTCTCCTTCTCCATGATCCCTACTGCTGCCGATAACGCTTGTAGACCTCTATTTTCATCTGTTCAAAAGAATCGTTCAGACGGTAAACGGCAAGCGCCATATCCAACAGCGGGAACAGCATCGCCGCGCCCGTTCCCTCCCCGAGCGCCATATCCGCGCAGATGACCGGGCGCAGACCGAGCTCCTGCAGCAGGACGCCGCAGAGCGGCTCTCTGCCTATATGGGACGCAAGGAGATACTGCCGGACGCCGGGCACGAGCCTGTCGGCCACGAGAGCCGCCGCCGCCGTGATCACGCCGTCCAGCACAATGGGAATGCGGCACAGCGCCCCGCCAATAATAACACCTGCAATTCCCGCGATATCCAGACCGCCCACAGCGGCCAGCACGCGCAGCGCGTCCGCCTCCTGCAAGCGATACTTCCCGATCGCCCGCGCGATCACCGCCCGCTTGCGCATAAGCCCCTCGTCGCTCAGCCCGGCCCCGCGGCCCGTCATCTCTTCCGGCGGCAGTCCGAGAAGCGCACAGGCCACCGCCGCCGCCGTAGTCGTATTGCCGATCCCCATCTCGCCCGTACCGAGGATCTGATACCCCCGGTCACGGCACTCCCTGACCCACGCTGCGCCCTCTTCGAGCGCTGCGAGCGCTTCCTGCTCCGTCATGGCAGGTCCTTCTGCAAAATTCAGCGTGCCGGGCCTGATCTTGCGGTCCCTGATATTTTCCCCTGCGATCCTGCGGCGGACACCGATATCCGTGACCAGCACGTCCGTGCCGCACGCCGCCGCCATGCGGTTGACGCTGGAGCGCCCTCTCCCCATGTTTTCGCAGACCGCCGCCGTCACCGCGTCCGATGTCTGGGTCACGCCCTCGGCCACGATGCCGTTGTCGGCGCACATGACAAGGACCGCCCGCCGCTCGGCAGCGATATCGGCTGTTCCCTGCACGCCCGCGATCTGCACCAGCATCTTTTCAAACTGTCCCAGCCCGTCGATCGGCTTGGCGATGCCGTCCAGACGGGCGCGGACCCGCCCCATGGCGTGTGTGTCGAGCGGTTCGATTTTTAGTTTACATAATTCTTCCCGTGTCATTTTTTCCAAATTTCCTCGTTCGCTTCGCTTGTCGTATCCGTCACTCCCGCCCGTGTCCTGCCGCATACTTTCCGGCAGCCTGTATAAAATGCTCTCCCACCTTCGGGCTTCCGCAGAAATACAGATGCGGGAAACCCGCATACAGGGAAGCCGTGCAGACCCCTTCCCGCCACGTATCCCCGTTTCCGGGTCTGTACACGAAAAGGCTCTCCCCCGCCGCCGCAGACTCCCAGTAGTGGAACTCATGCGCCCGGAAAGAGTCGCCCGCCGTGCCGAGCAGACAGTCCTGCCCGAGCGTCACCTCAATGTAGCCGAAACGCCCTTTTCGTCTGCCGTTCAGGGCATCGGCTCCGATCACGCCGGCCATCGGCCGCATCTGTCCGTCTGCCGCTTCCAAACGTTCGTGCAGATACAGAAAACCGCCGCACTCCGCTATCGTAGGCATACCGCCTGTTATTTTATCCTTGATATCCTGCCGCATGGAAGCGTTCTCCGCCAGCTCCTCCGCATACAGCTCCGGATACCCGCCGCTCAGATAGAGGGCGTCGCAATCCGGCAGCGCGCTGTCATGCAGCGGGCTGAAAGGCACGACGCGCGCGCCGTGCTCCTCGAGGAAATGCAGATTGTCCTCATACAGGAAACAGAACGCCTCGTCCCGCGCCACGGCGATACGGCACAGCGGCCGGCTCTCCCCCTGTTTTTCCGTAACACTTGTTATATCATTCTTTCGCCCCGCATCGGCGCGGTGCGGCATCTTGCCGCAGACGCCGGCCAGCCTCAGGATACCGTCCACGTCCACGGTATGCTCCACAGCCTCCCGCAGCCGCTCGGCCAGTTCCCCGAAGTCCTCCAGCTCCTGCGCCGTCACCAGACCGAGATGTCTGCTCTCCAGCTTCAGCGCCGCCGTCTCCGGCAGATACCCTAACGGCACGATTCCCAGTACACGCGCGGCCTGTGCCGCCTGTTCATAGAGCGCGGGCGCCAGTCTGTTAAAAATAACGCCCTTTATGAAACTTGGCTCCCTGTGCCTGAGAAATCCCTCGACGGACGCCATCACGGAATTGGCCGCTCCCCTGCAGTCCACGACGAGGATCACGGGAACTTGCAGTTCTTTTGCCACGGCATAGGTACTGGCCTCCCCGGTGAATCCCAGGCCGTCATAATACCCCATAACACCCTCTATCACGCCGATGTCGTGGGCCAGGACATGTCTCTCATAAATCCGCCGCAGGGCGTCCCCTTTCGTGAAAAAGGGATCGAGGTTACGGCAGGGGACGCCGGTGACTCTCGCATGAAAGGAAGGATCGATGTAGTCCGGCCCGCACTTAAAGGTACACGGATCGATGCCCCGGCGGCGCAGCGCGCCGAGCAGCCCACACACCAGCGTCGTCTTACCGCTGCCGCTGCCGCTGCCGGCTATGAGCACGGCGTTTCCGGCGGCGCTTCGGACGGTCTCCTCCCGTCCGCCGCCGCAGCCTGACGCCGAGATGACGGTGACCGGATTCTGCGCGGCCGCCATGTGGTTTTCCCCGGCCTTTCTGTATCTGCTCACCTGAAGCTGTACCGCCTCCGCGCCCGTAAAACCGTCCCCTTCAAGCAGCCTGAGCGCCCGCTCCGCGTTCTCCACCGTGACCGCGTTCACCGCCAGACGCACATACGGATTTTTTTCTTTCAGACAGGCGACGATCTCCTCCAGATGTCCGCCGCTGCCGCCGATAAAGGCGACGGACGGCGCCGGCAGACTGTGCAGGGCTTCCGGCGCCGTTCCCTCCACAATTTTCATATTATGTAAACCAAACCGCTCCTTGTTGAGTTTACATAACTCAACCGCTTGGGCATCTTTTTCTATGGAAAAGACCATGCCTCCGGAAGCCGCAAGCGCCATCTCCACCGAGACGGAACCCGTCCCCGCGCCGATGTCGTAGACGATCTCGTTCTCCCTGATGCGCAGTCTGCTCATGACCACGGCGCGCACCTCCGCCTTGGTCATGGGGATCCTGCCGCGCACGAAGCCGTCGTCCGGAAGTCCGGTCAGGTTTGTCCCGATCGCCCGGGGATTCTCCAGATAGAGTACGGCCGGATTGTCATACGAATAGGCGGCAAGCTGCTCCACCGTTCCCTGCCGGATATGCTCCTCGTCATAGGACAGCTTCTCTCCTACAAAGCCCTGCGCGCCGCCCATGCCGCGCTCTGCAAGCCCTCTAAGCTGTCCCTGTATGTCGCCTCCCGTGACGGCGAACACCTTCTCGTGCGTCAGTACGGCTTGCCACAGATTCTCGTTCGCGCCGTGGAGATTGACGATCTTCACGTCCTCCCAGGATCTGCCGATCCGCGCGCAGAAATAGGACAGTGACGAGATCCCCGCCAAGACGGTGACCTGATAGGTGATCCCTTCACAGGGCACATAGGGTCTGCCCGGCGACACTGCCAGCGCCGTCAGAAGCTGTTTTGTGCCGCTGAAGAATCCGCTGTCGCCCGACATGAGCACCGCCACCGCTGCGGCCTCTTCTTTCGTACACTCCTCCTCCAGGATCCGCACGATATCGCTTGTCCGGCCCGCAGGGATACACCGCTTCCCGTTCCTGTAGGGCGCTAAGATCCTCTCCGCGCCGATGAGGAGCCGGGCCGCCGCAATGGCCTCCTTCGCCTCCGTGGTCAGCGTGCGCGGATCTCCCATGCCCGCGCCGATGATATACAGTTGCCGTCTTGTTTTCCGTATCCGCTTCGTCTGTTTTTCCATGCTCCGTTCCCGATCCCGCCTGTTTCGTCTTATATGCCGTGCCGCTCCGGCAGCGCAGAGTCTGCCGCCGCATCAAAACGCCGCAGGATCAGCTCCTGCGCCTCCTCTATGCTGCAGCCCGCCGTATCGTCCGGCGGCAGGATAACGACAGGCTGCACGCCCGCAGCTTCGGCGGCCCTGCATTTTTCCTCGTAGCCGCCCGCCTTGCCGCTCTGCTTGGTGAGCAGATACCGGATGTCGTACTGCTCCAGAAGCGCCCTGTTCACCGCCTCCGTAAAAGGCCCCTGCATACAGAGCATATGTCCTGCCGGAAAGCCCCTGTCCAGAAATCTTTTGAGGACATCCGGGTCGGGCAGGATCCTGACATAGGCCCGCTCCGCATAGTTATTTAGTTTACATAATATCTCAATTTCCTTGCTGCCCGTGGTGACAAGGATCCTTCCTTCCGTACCGTTCAGGTAAGCGACCGCCTGTGCCATATCCGCGCATACCGCGGCGTCCGCCGCCGCCGGGCCGCCCAGCTCTCTTCCCACCCGACAGTAGAGCGGCTCCGCCGTGCCGGAAGCGGGGACATACCGGCGCAGCGCGCCCTGTATATGAGCCGTCGCCTGTACCGCATAGGGATGCGTGGCGTCGATCACGAGACGCGGCTTTTCCGCCCGGAAAAGCGCCGTCATCTCCTCCTGCGTCAGTCTGCCTACGCGGACCTCCGGTCTCCCTGCCCTATCCTTGTGCAACACCTCATACCCATAATCCGTCGCGACGCAGAAAAGCGCCGGAATGCCCCTCTCGGCGCAGAAATCATACAGCTGCCGGCCCTCGCTGGTGCCGCCGAACACGATCAATCCGCTCATGACGACCTCCGATAGCCCCGCGGCGTCACCATATACTTTCCGAGCCGCAATGTCCTGCTGCTGCCGACGTACACCGTCGTGAACATATCCGCCGGATGATCCCGCAGCTCACCGAGCGTCATGATCCGCTGTTCCTGCCCTTCTCTCCCGATATTGCGCACCGCGCCGCAGATCCTGTCCGCCTCCACATATCCGCTGTGCAGGAGCACGTCACAGGCCCGCCGCAGATGCTCAGGCCGCCCTTTGCTGGCAGGATTGTACAGACAGATCGCGAAGTCGCCCATCGCCGCCGCCTGCAGCCGTCTCTCGATACATTCCCACGGCGTCAGCCTGTCGCTGAGACTGATCACCGCAAAATCGTGCGCAAGCGGCGCGCCCAAGACCGCCGCTCCGCTGAGGGCCGCCGTCACCCCCGGCAGGATGCGCAGCCCGACGCTGTCGGTCAGACCGCCCCACTCACCGTCCGCCGCCGTATCTTCCCCACAGGAGGCGGACGCCAGCAGCTCGCAGACCAGACCCGCCATGCCGTACACACCGCCGTCGCCGCCGCACACCACCACCACATCGCGGCCCGCCCGCGCCTGTCCGATCGCCCACAGACACCGCTCGGTCTCCTGCGTCATGGGCGTCGCATAGTATTCCTTGTCGGGGAACAGGGCACGCACCAGCTCCGTATATACCGTGTAGCCGACGATGCAGTCGCACTGCGCAAGCGCCAACAGGACTTCCTCGGTCATCCCTTCCCTTTTCCCCGGTCCGATCCCCGCTATAGTTAACATAACTTCTTTTCCTCACTTGTCAGGAAACGGTACGCCGTCGGCCGAAAGGCCGCTACCGCCAGTGTCATGCCGTCCCGCACCTGCTTTTTTGCCACCAGTTTATATACGCCGCCCGCCGCCCAGCGTTTTGCCAGACACAGCGCGCTGCGCTCGCACACGTTGTCCACGCCCACGGCGCTTTCCACAAAGGCCGAGGGACTCACCTCTTCTTCGATCTGCGCCAGCTCCCCGGCCGCAAAGACTTCATAGGGTACGCCCAGTCCGCGCGCCAGCTCCCATATGCCCTTCTCCTCCCGCTTTTTGTCGATAGAGGCTACGGCCGCGACGCGACGCGCATCGATGCCGTTTTGTCTGCAGACCTCGGCGAGGAACGCAGACAGCTCGGCGCCGCTTTTGCCTTTTTTACAGCCGACGCCCACGATATAGGGACGGTGGGCCAGCACACAGGCCGCGCGCCCGTCCGGATAACCGACTGCAATATCCGCAGACGCCCCTTCCCGGCGTACCGTCAGACCCGCCGGGACCTCTCCTGCAATGGGGATGTCTGTCCGCAGCTCTATCGCCGTGTTCCGCAGGACGGCGGCGGAGATCTCCCGAACAGCGGCGGGATCGGGAACGCACAGATGATTGGCCGCCGCAAAGCTGTCCACCGCAAACCGCCCCCGCACGTCCGTCGCCGTAGTGATGACGGCCTGTGCGCCGATCTTGTCCGCCAGTTCACGCGCCAGCGCCACGCCGCCGCCCACATGGCCCGACAACACCGGGATCAGAAATCTGCCGTCCTCGTCCGCCGCAAGCACCGCCGGATCGTGCAGCTTGTCCTCCAGAAGAGGGGCGATGTGCCGCACGGCGATCCCCACGGCGCCCACAAACAGGAACGCGCCCGCGCAGCGCCACTCCTCCTCCAGAAGCTGCGCCGTCGAGGAGAAGTCCTGCCCGAAACGGCAGCTTACCGCCACGTCGCCGCCTTCCCGCAGAAGACGCGCGAGTCTGCTATTCAGTTGTCCTCCCCGCTCCGTGTAGGACAGGATCACGACTCGTTTCATAACGCACGTTACCCTATGTATCCCGGTCTGCCGCCGACCGTCATATGCCCGCGGGATAAGTCACCGCATACGGGCTTTCATAGACTGCCCGCAGCGACTCGCGGCTGTTGTACTCGTCGCCCAGCATGAACTCTTTGCTCCATGTCATAAAATAGCACCAGGGCACGCGGCTCTTGGCGAGCTGCTCCAAATCCGGCAGGATACCGACCTCCGCCAGCGCCACAGGCTTATCCTCCTGCGTGAGGGCGGCCAGCTCCTCGTACTCCCTGCGGTAATCCGATCTCGTGCCTTTCTCGGCATAGATATCGCGCGAGATGATATCCACCACGTCGTCGCCCGGATATCCTTCCTGCAGAGGGCAGTTCCACACCCAGAGAAGATTGTCGAGATGATACACCTCCACAAAATACTCGTACATCATGCGATACAGGCCGGCGGCCACGGCGGGTCCTTTTCTTCCCCACCAGAACCACTCGCCCTCCGCCTCGTGAAACGGCCGCCACAGGATCGGGATATCCTCGTCCCGAAAAGGCATCAGACAGCCCGCCATCACATCCAGATCATGATAGAACGCTGCCCGCTCCTCTGTGCCCTGCAGAAGGACCCTCGCCGGATCAAAGTCCGTGTTCTTCGCGTAGAAGCTCTTGTCCCTGCCGCCTATCGGCGAAAACCAGTGCCATGTAAAAGTCACGATGCCGCCGCTGCGCCCGAAGATGCGCGCCTGCTCCAGCGTGTTCCTGTTCTCGTCGATCTCCGTGCGGCACGCCTCGTCGCCCGTCTCATACCGTATGTTCGGGGAATAGGAAAGCAGCTCAAAGCCGCGGAGCGCCGGTTCTTTGCCCGTGACCCGCCTGATCTCCTCGATCTCTTCCATCGCCACGGTCTGCGTGTGCTGTCCCGTGACGATCCCCCGCCCGCCGATAGCGGAAAGATAGCGCAAAAGCCTTCTCGCCTCATGTGTTGCCCTTGGATTTACCGGTTTCATGATCTTTCTCTCCTCTCCTGTCTCACGATATCTTCTTATCGTCATCGGACGGCTCTCCCTTGCGGTATGCCGTCGTGAAATGCCTGTCATACAGCTTGGACAGCCCGTAGTCGTCCCCCAGCACATCGCCCACCACGATCAGCGCCGTCCCCGCAATGCCGTTGTCCGCCGCAAGTTTACATAACTCTCCAACCGTGCCGCGGATCACCTTTTCGTCCTCCCACGTCGCCTTGTAGACGATAGCGCAGGGGGTTTCGGGCTTGTACGCCCCGCGCAGCAGCTCCTGCTGCACCTGCTCTGCCATGCCGCAGCTGAGAAAGAGGATCATCGTCGCCCCGTGTTCTGCCAGCAGATGTAATTTTTCGCGGTCGGGCACAGCCGTCCTGCCCTCCATGCGCGTGATGATAACGCTCTGGCTCACTTCGGGCAGCGTGTACTCCGCCTCCAGCGCTGCGGCCGCACCGCAGAAGCTGCTGACGCCCGGACAGATCCGGAAAGCGATGCCTCTCTCCCGCAGAGCGTCCATCTGCTCCCTGACCGCCCCGTACAGAGACGGATCGCCCGTGTGCAGCCTGACGGTATTCCTGCCCTGCGCCTCCATCCGCTCCATCACGCCGATCACCTCTTCCAAGTGCATCTTGGCGCTGTCATATATGAGGCAGCCTTCTCCGGCATGATCCAACAGCGCCGGATTCACCAGCGAACCCGCATATATGATACAATCGGCAGCCTCGATCAATTCTCTGCCGCGCACCGTGATCAGATCCGGCGCACCCGGCCCAGCACCGACAAAATCTACCATTCCCGTTCCTCCCGGCGCCGCAAAGCGGACGCTGCCGCCCTCATGCGTTTTCGCCTTTCTCTGCCGCCGCTCTATGTAACCGTATCAGCCCTTCCGCCCCCTCCGTCATGCCGAGGAGCCCGTACCGGTTGGAAAAGACGACCGCCTCCACCGCAAGACCCGCACACGCGCGCCCGGATAACACGGCGTGTATCCTGCGCATAAGCTGCACCATCGTCCTCTCCAGAAAAGAGGCCGTCCGCAGCAGTTCCACCGCCTCGTCCGTCGTGCCGCAGGAGAGCATACTGCACGCCAGCGCGGCGTCGCCGCCCGCCAGCAGCACACAGCTCGCCAGCGTCTCCATCCTGCCGTCCGCATAAGCTGAGTGGGTATTCATAATGCCGCTCCCCAGCTTCACGAGCTTTCCCAGATGACCGACCAGCAGCAGACTGCGCAGCTTAAACTCGTACGCCATATCGATCGTACTGCCGATGAAATTGCCGCACTTCACCGTATGCTCCAGATCCAAGCCAAGCTGACCGGCCAGAAAAGTCTCTCCGTAATTGCCGGGCGTGAGGATAAGATCCCTGCCGCCCTGCGCGGCATACATACTGACCTGCGCATGAATGGTGTCAAGCAGCGCCTGTGTGCTCATGGGCTCCACGATCCCCGATGTGCCGAGTATCGAGATGCCGCCTGTGATCCCCAGCTTTTCGTTCAGCGTGCGCTTTGCAAGCTCTGCGCCCTCCGGCACAGAGATGACGGCCCGCAGCCCGCCCTCATAGCCGCAATCGCCCGCTGTCTCCTGCATCACTGCCGTCATCATACGGCGGGGAACGGAGTTGATCGCCGCGCTGCCGACAGGCTGATCCAGCCCGGGCCTCGTCACCCTGCCGACGCCCTCGCCGCCGTCTACTTCCATGCCGCCGTCCGTCTTTTCCACACAGGCGTAAATGTAGACGCCGTCCGTCACGTCGGGGTCGTCGCCCGCATCTTTTCTGACGGCGCAATGTACCCGGTCTTTGCCGGCCGAGATCTTCTCGATCTGCAGCGTGAGCGGGATCCCCCCTGGCGTCACAAGCTCGGTCTGCTCCACGACCCTGCCCGTCAGGAGCATCTGCGCCGCCGCTTTTACCGCCGCCGCCGCGCAGACACCCGTCGTGTAGCCGAGCCTCAGTTTTTTCTGCTCTCTGTAAATATAGCGGTCCATAGGCTTCGTGTCCGTGTCATGTCTTCTTTCGCATCTATCACATTATAACATTCTCCGGACATAAAATCATCTTTTTTGTACAGAAGCCCGGAAACGGCCGCACGGTCATGCTACGCGATGCTAAGCAGCGTGCCGATCCAGTATAAGAGTCCCAGTCCCCAGCTCGTGACGATACCGAACAGGATCACCGGCCCGGCTATGGTGAAGATCTTGCAGCCGATGCCGAATACCTGCCCTTCCTTCTGATACTCGATGGCCGCCGACGCCACGGAGTTGGCAAACCCCGTGATCGGCACGAGCGCCCCCGCGCCTCCCCACTCCACCAGTTTCGGATAGATATTAAAGCCCGTGAGCAGCACGCTGGCCAGCACGAGCAGCATGGAGCACCAGGCGGCCGCCGTCTCCTTGTCCAGCCCAAGCTTCTGCGTGGCCGTATTCAGGACCGCCTGTCCCAGCACACAGATCAGGCCGCCCAAAACGAAGGCCTTGATCATCTGATAGGGCAGACTGTACTTGGGCGTCACCTGCTCCACGTGCTGTCTGTATTCCTGCTCTTTTTTCTGCCGTTCTGTCTTCGGCTGTTGTTTGTTCCCTGTCATATCCGCTATTCCTTTCCGTTTACATCTATAAGATATCCTTTGCCTCACCCGCCGTGCAGATATACCTGCTGCGTAAAATAGATCAGGCTGCCGGCCAGTTTCCCGAGGGCTACCGCCAGGATCGCTATGCCTAACCCGTGCCGGAACCCGATCCTTCTGGCGAATACCGGTATCGTGTTGAGCATCTCCGCTATGGCCAACGCAAGGCAGCCCACGAAAATACCCGCGAACACGCCGAATACCACGAGGATCGCAGTCCCGATCAGCCGCCACACGCCCTCCGTGGCGCTCTCCCCGAACAGCGCGTGTTTCCGCACGAACCTGCCGATCATGCCCCAATCGCTGAATATGCTTAGGAAACCGCCGGCCAGTGTACCCAATACCACCATTTCCTCCAGCACGAAGATCTTTCGCGCCACGTGCATCTTGCCCGCGAAACGCGGGATAAGACCCACCGAGATCAATACCGTGAACACGCCCGCCGACACGATCAGGCCGCTGCTTATCCCGATGACGGCGAGCAGAAGCTGTCTAAGAAACATCAATGGTCTTCCCCTCCCTGTCCGCCGTCTCAATGAGCGCCTTGTTGACGTCCTCCTCGTAGATGCGCATCTCGACCTCGATAGGCGTCGGATCCTTGGTGATCCTCCTGCCCCCGATATGGTTGAAAAAGACGATAATGCCGACGGCCAGCCCCACCGAGTAGGACAGCTCCAGGATCCCGTAGCCGTCCCCCGCGCTGCCTGTCACCATCTCATATATCTTGGAGAACACCTCATGGATCCCGATATCGTTGTGAAAAGCCATGATCGTAAAGGCCGTTCCGAAGAAGCTCACAAGCGCCACGAAGACCAGCTTCGCAGTCTGCAGCGGGCCTTTGTGCCTGTCCACGTCAATGTACTCCACCATGACGGCGGGCTCTCCGAGGCTCTGCACATCGGCGTTCGGGCATACCTTGCCGATCTCCTCGATCACCTTTAACAGACTGATGACCTGTCTTTTCGGCTGTCCTTTCTGAAAACGATGCAGCTTGACGGCTTTCACCTTGGCGAGCGTCTGCGGATCGCCACAGGCGATCTTGGCGATATCCTTGACGAAGACGTCCTCCGTCTGCAGCTCCACATTCTGCTCCGCCTTAATGTAGATTGTCGCTTTATTGGTTGACATAACTTTTTCCTTTCCTGTCCGTACACAATATCATTATGCTTTTTTCGTGGGGATTTTATGCGGAGACTCTGCGTGAAAATATAGACATATGCAACATGAAATGCAACATAAAACGAGCTGAAACACGCTCTGCGGGTTTCACTCGTTATCGCGGCATTCGCCAAATTGACAAGCAGGCTTGTCAGCTTGGCTCATTGCTCGCGTACATGAAAAAGCCCGGATTTCTCCGGGCTTTTGGCGAGCTGCTGACGGGAATCGGACCCGTGACCTCCGCACTACCAATGCGACGCACTACCGACTGTGCTACAGCAGCATGCCGGTGACGGGCCGCGCCCGGTCACCGAACTGTAGTATAGCATAGGCATTTCGGCTTTGTCAAGTCTGCTGCCTGTTCAAACGTTTTTTCAGCTTGCTCTTGATCCTCTGCAGCGCGTTGTCCGTAGACTTCTCGTCCCGGCCCAGCACCTTCGCGATCTGCTGGTAACGCATACCGGTCAGATACAGATCGAGCACCTGCTTCTCAAAGCTGCTCAGCTCCCTTTCGATCTCCTGCTCCAGCTGCGCCGCATTTTCCCTGTCGATCAGGACTTCCTCCGGGCTCTGTCCTGCGCGCGCCGCCAGCACGTTCGCCAGAATCTCCGACTCTTCCTCCGAGTCCTCGGCCCTGTTTCCGTACAGGGGCACATATGTGTTGAGCGGTATGTGCTTTTGCCGTCTGGACGTCTGCACTGCCGTGTACATCTGTCTGGACACGCACAGATCGGCAAAGGTCAAAAAGCTCGCGTCCCGGCCGCTGTCGTAATCCCGCAGCGCCTTGAACAGACCGATCATGCCCTCCTGAATCAGATCCTCGCTGTCTGCCCCGAGTATATACATGGACTTTGCCTTGCTGCGGACAAGATTTTTATACTTGTCCATAAGGTATTCCGTGACGCCGCTGTCCCCGTCCCTGAGACGGACGATAAGCTCCTCGTCACTGTATTGTCCGTATTCCTGCTTTCGTCTGTCTTCCATGCCTGACCTTCTATCCGCCTTCCGTCAGTCGGGCGCATCCGCCGACACCGCGTCCGCGTGATCGCCGGACACGGCACCCACACTGTTCTCGGACAGCGCGTCCGCATCGCTGCCGGACACCGTTTTCTCCCCGATCTCGTAGTACCGGATCAGTTCGGAGGCGAAATGCTCCGCAAGGATCCTGTAGCCTTCATGATTGCCGTGTACGCCGTCCGGCATATAATCCGTCACGATATCGACGTCATGGGAGTCCAGTATGTTGGCGTTGTACAGATCGACCACCTGATAGCCGTACTCGTCCGCCAGCGTCAGGATCGCGTCCGCAAACCGCTGCTGCGGCAGCAGATAGTCCCGCTCGCTCATCAGATAATCATGGAGGATATTCGGAAGCGGTGTGGCAAAAAAGATATCCGCATCGGGATAATCTTCGCGCAGCCCGCGCATCAGCTCGTCCAGATCTCCGCAGAAGGTGCGGTAAGCCCTCTCGTCCAAGCTGCCAAACTCCTTCTCGGAAGCGCAGAAGCCGTCGTTCGTGCCGCCCATTATGATAATGATATCCACATCCTCCGGAATCTCCCGATAGCGGTCCACATATGCTTCCAGCCAGTATCTGCCTATGGAGGAACCGCCGATGCCCAGATTGTAGACTTCCTCGGCGCCAAGCACTTCCTTTAGCTGCGAGGGATAGGAGTACTGCTGATAGTTCTCCTCATTTTCCAGATTGGACGCCGCCGTGATGCTGTCCCCCAGACAAGCGATCTTCTTTCCGGAAAAATCAATATGGCTGCCGGCGATATGCTCTCTGTCCTCCCGATTGACCGACTGTGTCTCCTCCATAGAACTGCGAAGCTGTCTGCGCTCCGCCAGCGTCATATGACCGGCGGTCCCATTCCCGGATACCGTATTTTCGGATACCGCGTTGCCCGATACCGTATTCCCGGATACCGTGTTGCCGGACACCGTATTCCCCGATACCGTATTTCCGGATACCGTGTTCCCGGATACCGTGTTGCCGGACACCGTGTTCCCCGATACCGTGTTGCCGGACACGGCGCCGTTCCCGGATACCGTTTGACCGTCATATGCCGCCTCGGCATCATTTTCCGACAGGCCGTCGTTTCCCGATACCGCACCGTCTGCCGTCTCGTCCGCCGTATCCTCGGCGGGCTTCCCGTTCTGTATATTGTCTATAAACCGCCGCAGCTCCTCCTTATCCTTTGTCAGTTCATAGATCTCTGCCTCCATCTCGCCCACACGGCTCTGGGCCTCTTTATTTCTTTCATAGACCTGCGCGATCTCCAGCTCCTCCTGCTCTCTTGCAAGACGCCTGTCCGTCTCGTAGACATCATAGGCCCGCAGCGCGGCCACCGCTATCAGAACTGCCGTCAGCGCAAAAATAAAAACCACCAAAATCTGATTGACCCGTTTCATCTCATTTTATGCCCAGCCTTTGTCTGACGATCTCATATGCGAGTACCCCGGCGGCCACGGAGGCATTGAGGGAATCGATGTCTCCCTGCATCGGGATCGAAGCGGCGAGATCGCATTTTTCCTTCACCAGTCTCCCGACACCGCTTCCCTCGTTACCGATCACCATGCCGATCGGTCCTTTCAGGTCCAGCTCGTACATCCGTGTGCCCTTCATATCCGCACAGACAAACCACAGCCCTTTCTTCTTTAATTCCTCTATCGTCTGTCCCAGATTGGTCACTTTCGCCACGGGCGTGTAGTTGAGCGCGCCGGCGGAGGCCTTCGCCACCGTCGCCGTAAGGCCGGCCGCACGATTCTTGGGTATGATGACGCCGTGTGCGCCCGCCAGATTCGCCGTGCGTATGATCGCTCCGAGATTGTGTGGATCTTCGATATTGTCCAACAGAAAGAGAAAAGGCGGTTCGCCTTTCTCCTTCGCCCTGTCCAGAATGTCTTCCACCTCTGCATAGGCATACGCCGCCGCATAGGCGATCACGCCCTGATGTTTTCCCGTCTCAGACATTTGATCCAGACGTTCTCTCGGCACATATTTGATCAGGCAGCCGCTCTTGGCAGCCTCCCGCCTGATCGTCATGACCGAACCGTCCTGACAGCCGTCCAAAATGAACAATTTGTCTATCGTTTTGCCGGAGCGGAACGCCTCGATCACGGCATTTCTGCCCTCTATGGTAAATTCCGTATATCTCATGATATCCCTCGCTGCCGAAAACCGATCCCGCAGGGATCTACTTTTCCGCTTTCCCTTCCTTCTGCACAGAAAGGATCGCCTGATGCATCAGCTCCAGAAGCCTCTCCTGCTGCCCGTCCAGATACAGATAACCGCACAGCGCCTCCAGACCGGTCGCTTTGCGGTATTCCAGGGCGGAGGCGTTTTTGGCGGTCGTGTAGGATTTGGCGTTCCGCCCGCGGTGATAGACCGTCTCCTCCTCCTTTGTCAGCCTGTCCTGCAGCGCGTCGATCATCTGCGCCTGCACCCGGGCATTCACATAACCCACCGTTTTTCTGTGCAGCTTGTTGGCCGACGTATTTCCCTGCTCCACCACGATCGTGCGGATCACCAGATCGAACACGGCGTCCCCGATATATGCCAGAGCCAACGGGGAATATGTCCTGATGTCCGTCTCTCTGCAGTCGAACTTTCGCTTGATCGCCTGCAGGATCGTTATGCTCTCTTCCATTTCACTCCCTCGCGCGTATCTTCCAGAATGATGCCCTGCGCCGCAAGCGTGTCCCTGATCTCGTCCGCCCTCGCAAAATCCTTGGCTTTCCGCGCCTCCTGCCGCTCCCTGATCAGCGCCTCGATATCGGCGTCCAGTATCTCTTCCTTCTTATCTACGATCAGACCGCAGATATCGGACAGCATGACGATCTCCTCTTTGAGCGTCTGCAAAAACGCCCTGCCGGACCGCTCCGTTACGTGCGTGTTGGCGAACTTCACCAGATCAAAGATCGCAGCGATGGCATCCGCCGTGTTGAAATCGTCGTCCATCGCCTCGTCAAACTGCGCGATATACGCTTCGGCCTGTCCGGCCGCCTCCCGCTCCTCTTTCGTCATCTCGCCGTCGGCCGCCTTGTCCGACAGGAAATTCAGATTGCCGACGCAGCTCACGATGCGGTCCAGACCGTTCTTCGCCGCCTCCATCAGCTCCTCGCTGAAGTTCAGCGGGCTTCTGTAGTGCGCGGAAAGCATGAAGAACCGCAGCACCTGCAGATCATATCTTTCGCTGATGTCCCTGACCGTAAAGAAATTGCCCGCAGACTTGGACATCTTCCTGTTGTCGATATTCAGGAAGGCGTTGTGCAGCCAGTAGTTGGCAAATTTCTTGCCGTTTGCCGCCTCGGACTGCGCGATCTCATTCTCATGATGCGGGAAGATAAGATCCTCGCCGCCCGCATGGATATCTATCTCTTCGCCGAGATACTTCCTGCTCATGACGGAGCACTCGATATGCCAGCCGGGACGTCCCTGGCACCACGGCGATTCCCAGTACGGCTCTCCTTCCTTCTTCGGCTTCCAGAGCACGAAATCCAGCGGATCCTGCTTCTGTTCCTCGCCGGATACCAGAAGCGAACGGGCGCCGCCCCGCAGATCGTCAAGGTTCTTGTGCGAGAGCTTGCCGTAATCCCGAAAGCTCCTCGTCTTGAAATACACCGTACCGTCCTCGGCCACATAGGCATGCCCTTTATCGAGCAGCGTCTGTATCATCTCGATCATACCGTCGATCTCTTCGGTCGCCTTGGGGTGGACGGTGGCCGGCTTCACGTTGAGTCCCCGCATATCTTTTTTGCACTCTTCGATATAGCGCTCGGATATGACGGCGGGATCTACCCCCTCCTCGTTTGCCTTCTTGATGATCTTGTCGTCCACGTCCGTGAAATTGGAGACATAATTGACCGTATATCCCTTGTGCTCCATGTACCGCCTCGCCGTATCAAACACGATCATCGGCCTTGCGTTGCCGATATGGATCAGGTTATACACGGTGGGACCGCAGACGTACATGCTGACCTCGCCGTCCTTTAACGGCACAAATTCCTCTTTTCTCTTCGACAAAGTATTATATACTTTCATGACTCCTCCTACCCGGAACATTGCCGGCAGATCATTCTCTGGTTTTCTTCAGTTCCTTCATCTCGCGCTCCAGATCGAGCAGACGGTTGGTCAGCTCCGCGTTGGCGCGCTGCAGCCCGGTGATATCCTCCCGCACGGGATCGGGCAGATCGATCTGATCCAGCTCCTCCTGCGGCAGCAGCCTGTTGTTGCGCTTCACGACCCGGCCCGGCACGCCGACCACGGTGGAGTTGGGCGGCACTTCCTCCAACACCACACTGCCCGCCCCGATCTTGCTGTTATCCCCGATCTTAAAGGAGCCGAGCACCTTCGCGCCCGTACTGATCATCACGTTGTTGCCGATAGTGGGGTGCCGCTTGCCCTGTTCCTTGCCTGTGCCTCCCAGCGTCACGCCCTGATACAGCGTCACGTTGTCGCCGATCACGGTCGTCTCGCCTATGATGACGCCGTTGCCGTGGTCGATAAAGAAGCCCTTGCCGATCTGCGCGCCGGGGTGGATCTCGATCCCCGTCTTGCGGACCGCCTTCTGGGAGATCCACCGCGCCAGAAAATAATGCTTCTTCAGATACAGCCTGTGGGCCAGTCTGTAGTAGATCATCACCTTGAAGCTGGGGTACAGAAACACCTCCATGGCGGAGTGTATCGCAGGGTCGCGCTCGCGTATGAGTTTTATTTCCTCTTTGATGTTTTTGACAAAACCCATATTAGATCCCTTCTATACAAGATATCGCTGTTTTCTTGTGCAGTCATAAATAAAATATGCCATACGCGAAGATTTGTCAATCGGCTTGCCTCGGACAGCCGTCGCAGCCCGCGCAGCCGCGCGCCGTGACATCAACGCTGCCAAGCTCCCGCGGACTGGTGAGCATACAGACCGCCTGTGCGGAGATCCCCTCGCCGTTTCCGGTGAATCCCAGTCCTTCCTCGGTGGTCGCCTTGACATTGACCTGTCCGGCTTCAATGCCCAGCGCGCCCGCAATATTTTCCCGCATCTTATCAATGTAAGGGCGCATTTTCGGCGCCTGTGCGATGATCGTCGCGTCGATGTTCTCGATCAGGAAGCGGTTCTCCTCCAAAAGCGCGCCCACATGCCGCAGAAGCTGCACAGACGAAATATCCTTGTACGCCGGATCGGTGTCCGGAAAATGCTTCCCGATATCCCCCAAGGCCGCAGCCCCGAGCAGGGCATCCATAACGGCATGTATCAGCACGTCCGCGTCGGAATGTCCGAGCAGCCCTTTCTCATAAGGGATCTCCACCCCTCCCATGATCAGTTTTCTGTCCTGTGTGAGACGATGTACGTCATATCCCATTCCGATCCGCATAACCTTTGCCCTTCCATACCCGTAATATATGATCGAGAAGCCTGTCCGCCACCTCTTCCTTGCTCATAAGCGGCAGCTTTGTCGTCTCGTCCTTCGTCAGGATCGTCACCGCATTCGTGTCCGTGCCGAAGCCCGCGCCCTCCTGCTTCAGATTATTGGCAACGATCATGTCGATATTCTTCTTCTCCAGCTTTGCGCGGGAATTTTCCACCATATGTTCCGTTTCCATGGAAAAACCGCACAGGAACTGTCCCGCCCTTCTGTGTGTACCCAGATAAGCAAGGATATCTTCCGTGCGCTCCAGCGCGATCGCCAGTTCCCCGTCCTTTTTCTTCAGCTTCTCCTCCGCCGCCTGTGCCGGACGGTAATCCGCCACCGCCGCCGCCTTGACGATGATGTCCTGTGCGTCCGCCGCCGCCTTGACGGCCTGTGCCATATCCGCCGCGGACACCACGGGCACGGTGTACACGCCGACGGGCGGCTGTAAGTCCGTCCTGCCGGAAATGAGCGTCACCTCGGCGCCGCGCATCATCGCAGCGCGGGCCACGGCATATCCCATCTTTCCCGTGGAGTGGTTGCTGATATAACGCACCGGATCGATCTTTTCCTGCGTCGGTCCCGCCGTCACGAGCACCTTTAACCCGTCCATGTCCTTCGGCGTCAGCGCCTTTGCGATATACTGGTATAGCGTCTCCGGTTCGGGCATCTTGCCTTCTCCCGTATCGCCGCACGCCAGATACCCCTCGGCGGGGGCGATCACCTCCATGCCGTAGCGCGCGAGCGTCCTCATATTATCCTGCACGATCGGGTTGCGGTACATGCGCGTATTCATCGCCGGCGCAAAGAGCTTCGGACATGTACAGGCGAGCAGCGTCGTCGTCAGCATATCGTCCGCGATCCCGTGCGCAGCCTTGGCGATCACGTCTGCAGACGCGGGCGCCACGAGGAATACGTCCGCCTGTTTTGCCAGTGAGACATGCTCCACCTGAAACTCAAAATTTCTGTCAAACGTATCCACAAGACACCGGTTGCCCGTGAGTGTCTCAAACGTGATCGGATTGATGAAATTGACGGCGTTCCGTGTCATGATGACGGTCACGTCCGCACCCTGCTTCTTCAGCATGCTTGCAAGAGACGCGATCTTGTATGCCGCGATGGATCCCGTCACGCCGAGAATGACCTTTTTCCCTGCTATCATAGTATTTTTCCCTCAAAAATCTTACTGCGCCCTGTACTCTTTCGTTCCTGTCCGCGCTATCCTCTCGGCTCCTCCATGTTTTTGTGATAGATGATGCCGAGTCCTTTCAGGGTCAGTTCGTTGTCATAGATGATCTTCCGCTTGCAGTACGGCACGATGCTTCCGGACAGGCCGCCCGTGGCGACCACAGGCGCCTCGTAGCCCAGCTCGTCAAATATCCTCTCGATCATGCCGTCCAGACAGGCCGCCTGTCCCATCACGATACCGCTCTTCATACACTCGATCGTGTTTTTGCCGATCACCTTGCGCGGCGCGTCCAGACTGATGCGCGGAAGCTGCGAGGTGCGGTTTACCAGCGATTCCAAGGAGACCTTGACGCCCGGCAGTATCATGCCGCCGATATAGTTTTTCCTGTCGTCCACCACGCTGATGGTAGTCGCCGTTCCCATATCGATCATAATGATCGGCGCGCCGTAATAGTGCAGTCCGGCGACCGCGTTGACCACCAGATCCGAGCCGAGCTGCCCCGGATTGTCCATCAGGATATTCAGGCCCGTCTTTACCCCCGGCCCTACCACGAGAGGCGCTTTATGGAACAGCTTCTGCAGCGCCGCTTTCACGATATTGTTCAGGGGCGGCACGACCGATGAGATGATGCTGCCGCTTATGTCCTCCAGACTGATGCGGTACAGATCAAAGAGCGTCCGGAACTCCACCACATACTCCAGTTCCGTTTTAGAGAGGTTCGTGGACACACGTTCCACGAACCTCACCTCTTCCCCTTCGATACAGCCGATCACGATATTGGTATTGCCTATGTCGATCGCAAGAATCATAGAAATCTCTCCTTCACACTGCGCATTCCTGCAGCGGCTCATTTCTTCATGGAATAGATCGGTTTGATCTTAGTCAGCGCAAAACCGACGCCCGCGACGATGACCGCCGCCACGACGGCTTCCACGATACCGTTGAACGTCACAACGCCCATGATAACGTCGAGCACGGCCTCTCCCGCCACGCCGACAGCCTCCGCGTACGCTTCTTTATATAAGATAAAAATGCCGCTCATGACAAACAGCGTGTTTGTGAACGCACCCGCCAGTCCCGCATACGCAAGCGCAACGCTGGCGTTCTCTTTCCCGCTGCCGCTCAGCGTGAGCACGAGCATCAGCAGGATACCCGCGATCAGGCCGATCACGGTACATACAGCCGCGTTCAGCGTCTCCGGGAACAGACGTATCAAAAATGCCCTGACAGAGATAAACAGGATCACGGCTGCAGCCGCATGGACAACGATCTTCCCTATGCCCTTGCCGCTTCCGAGCGCCCTGCGGATCAGAAGATAGACAAAATAGGGGACGACGCCGACCAATATCCTCGGCACAAAGCAGATATACAGGCTCTTAAAGATACCGGACACGCCGACCACGTTATAGGCAAGGACGGGCGAAAACACAAACGCCGAAGCCGTTGCCGCCTTAAATGTGTTGTTGATGAAGCTGGTCAGACCAAATACGAATCCCAAAAATGCACCTTTCTTCGGTCCGAGAAATAGCGCTCCAAGGATGACCGGGATATGAATGATCGTCGCGTTGATCACGACAAGCGGGATGTATCCCAGCGGTGTGAATGCCATAATCACGATTATGGCGGTGAACAGTGCCGTCAGCACCAGTTCGTAAGTCTTTTCATTTTTCATGGTACAAATCCTCCTGTTATTATTCTCATATATGAGATACAATACGCTGACATAATACCACAAGGATATTTTGTTGACAATAACTTTTTCGGGGAATACTTGTCAATCGGGGGCTACTTGTGATATATTATGCGCAAAAGGAACATACGACGGAGGCGTTTATGAGCGAATTAAAACCAATCAAAGAGGGAAAAGTACGCGAGATCTACGACAACGGCGACAGTCTGATCATGGTAGCGACAGACCGGATAAGCTGCTTTGACGTGATCCTGCACAACCAAGTGACCAAGAAGGGGGCAGTGCTGACGCAGATGTCCAAATTCTGGTTCGACATGACGCAGGACATCGTCCCCAACCACATGATCTCCGTAGATGTCAAGGACATGCCCCCATTTTTCAGACAGGACAGATTCAACGGCAACAGTATGCTGTGCCGCAAACTGGACATGCTGCCGATCGAGTGCATCGTGCGCGGCTACATCACCGGCAGCGGCTGGGCGAGCTATGTGAAGGACGGCACCGTCTGCGGCATAAAGCTGCCGGAGGGTCTGCGGGAATCCGACAAGCTGCCCGAGCCGATCTACACGCCTTCCACCAAAGCTGAGATCGGCGACCATGACGAGAATATCTCCTACGAACAGAGCGTGGATTATCTGGAGGCGCGCTTCCCCGGCAAGGGCGCGGCGTACGCCGCCAAGCTGCGCGACTACACCATCGCCCTCTACAAGAAATGTGCGGCGTATGCGCTGACCCGCGGTATCATCATCGCGGATACCAAGTTTGAATTCGGTCTGGACGAGGACGGCCGCATCGTCCTCGGCGACGAGATGCTCACGCCCGACAGCTCCCGCTTCTGGCCCGCGGAGGGCTATGAACCGGGCCATGCGCAGCCCTCCTTTGACAAGCAGTTTGCGCGAGACTGGCTGAAAGCCAACGAGGGGCACGACTGGACGCTTCCGGACGACATCGTGCAAAAGACCATTGACAAGTATCTTCAGGGGTACGAGCTCCTGACGGGCAAAAAGCTGCAGATAGGATAAAACAAAAAAGGGAGCGCCGCTCCCTTTTTTCGTTCTTCCTCCATGTCCGGCCCTATCCCTGTAAGATCCGGATCATCTCGTCCGTAATATTCATGACTTCTTCCATCATCACGTCTACGACCGCCACGCGCAGCGATTCCATAAGCTCCGTGCAGTCGTCCGGGATGCGCAGCTTCTCTAACTCCTGCATGGCATCGTCCACACCGTCCAGATCGAAGCCGTCCATCGCGTCGTGCATCTTCCGTAGGAGCTCCGCCAGCTCTTCCTTCGACGCTTCCCGCCTGTTCTGATTGCCGGCCTCCCCGTAAGGCCGCAGCACTTCCTTATAGCTTCTCAGCTCAGCTAAGAGCTTAGGCGTCTCTACGGTGATCGTCTCGATATCCCCGGCGTTCCCGCAGTCCTCCATGCGGTGGAACCACTCGGACAGCTGCGCCGCGCCCGCCATACGGGCCGTGTTCTTCAGCGCGTGTACCTCGATCGTGTAATCCCTGATCAGCCCGTCCGCCAGGCATTTTTCCAGCTTGTTCGCCTTGGCGTCGATCAGCTTGTAGAAATCCCCCAGCAGCTTATACCACATCTTCTCGCTGCCGGAATACCTGATGCCGTCGGCGGCGTTGATCCCCGGAATATCCGGAAGCGCATTTTTCTGTGCGGACTGCGCCGCAGCTGCCGCTGCCGGCTGCCCGGTCTTGGGGGCCGGCGTCTGCTGCGTACTCTCCCGCCCGGCCGGATCGGCCGCTATGACCAGCTCCGGCGGCAGCCACTTTTTGAGACATTTACAGATCTCCTTCATCTCGATAGGCTTCGCCACGAAATCATTCATGCCCGCCTTGGCGAATTTTTCGCGCGCATCCATGAGAGCGTTTGCCGTCAGCGCGATGATCGGAACGGTCCGGTGGTATTCGTCGTCCGTCTGTCTGATGCGCTCCGTCGTCTCGATACCGTCCATGACGGGCATCATGTGATCCATGAAGATGATGTGATACTTCTTCTTCTCCATCATCTGGATCGCCCGCTTGCCGCTGTCCGCCGTATCGATCTGCATATGCAACGGCTCCAAAAGTCCGTCCGTGACTTCCAGATTGATCTCGTTGTCGTCCACCACGAGGATCGACGCGTCCGGCGCGGTAAAGTTCATATAGTCCTCCGTCTCCGGCCCCACGTACAGCGATTCATGGTTGATCGTCCTGCAGAAATTCAGGCTGTAGAGCGGTTTGTTGACGGCGGTCACACCTGCCGCGTTGCACTCCTCCAGCAGCGGATTGTGCAGCACATAGAGTTCGCCCATCTGCGAACTGTAGTTGTCCAGATCACCCGCCAGCTTATCGTAAGACTGCTTATCCATGTAGAAGCAGTCGAGCGGCTCTCTCGTGTTTCGCCACTCCTCATACGGCACGCACGTGACGCCGTACCGCTTTGTCAGCTCCTCCAGCGCATCCCACAGGTACTTCTTGCCAAAACAGCCGCCGATCTTCAAGTGCTTCTGCGCTTCCTTATCATGAAGCTCCGCGGCCGGTGCGGGATCCGTTACCTTCTGTATGATGTTAAAGTAAAACTCGCTGCCC
Organism: uncultured Lachnospiraceae bacterium; assembly: GCA_947626745.1. Lineage (GTDB taxonomy): Bacteria > Bacillota > Clostridia > Lachnospirales > Lachnospiraceae > UBA3282. Next base: position 99,994 of record CANQTF010000005.1, on the reverse strand, counting down.
TCGCCGTAAGTGCTCTTCACGCCGATGCTGCCGCCCATCATCTCCACAAGCTGCTTGGAAATGGACAGGCCGAGCCCCGTCCCCTCCTTGCCCCTGTTCTTCTTGCTGTCAACCTGCTGGAAAGACCCGAACAGCTTATCCAGATCCTCCTCTTTGATCCCCTGTCCGGTATCTTTCACGGACACCAGAAGCTCCATGCGATCGCCGGTTACGTTCCCCACGCCGATCTGCAGCCTGACAAAACCGCTGTCCGTAAACTTGATAGCGTTGTTGACAATGTTGATAATGATCTGCCTGATGCGCAGCCCGTCGCCGTACAGTCTGCGCGGCAGCCTCTCGTCGATGTCATACAGGATCTCCATATCCTTGCTGCCGATACGCGTCAGGAAGATCATGCTCAGATCGCTCAGCATGAGCATCGGATCGTACTCGTCTTCCACGAGCTCCATCTTGCCCGACTCCATTTTGGAGAAATCCAGAATATCGTTCACGATGTTCAAGAGCGCATTGCCGGAGTTTTTGATATTCATCAGATAGCCTTTATCCTGTTCCGACAGCTCCTCCCTGAGCAGGATCTCCGTCATGCCCACAATGGCGTTCATGGGCGTCCTGATCTCGTGGGTGATGTTGGAGACAAAGGTGGACTTCGCCTGATTGGCCGCTTCCGCGCGCTCCTTGAGCCCCTTCATGATATCCGCCTGTTCCTTTGCGTTTCTTGCATGATGAAAGCTCTCCGTGATATCGTTGAACACATACATCTTACCGAAATACATATTCTGCTTGGTGAGCAGACGGCTGCGCACCTCGTATACACGGTTGTCGCGCTCTATGTTCGTCTTGTTGATGATACAGTCGTCCAACTCGCCGATGACCGCCGGCAGGGACGCGTTGTTCTCTAACGGATAGAGCTCCGCCGCCTTCTTGTTCTTGTAGATCAGCGTATTGTCGTGATCCAGCACCACCAGACCGTCGGACAGCTCGTCGATCGCCTGATCCTGCGCCATCGACAGCGTATCCAGCACTTTATCCCTGTACAGATAGGAGGACAGTATGATGACGGATATCAGCTCCGTGATCAGGGTGGAGTCATAACCGCCGAACCAGTCGAAGAGATGCCCTGCCCAGCCGAGGAGCATAATGGCGATGATTGCATAGAATGCCAGTATCCTGTGCCGTTCCGCCTCATTGATCCACTGGCGGTATCTGCGGGTACAGGCCAACACCATCAGGACCACATAGACTACGATACAGCCGTAATAGATGAGGCACACCGGCCCCGCCCCGAGCACAAGATGCGGAAACAACCCGTCCGTCGTAAACGCGATGCTGTCATAGTACAGCTTATGCCTGTCGCAGGTCAAAATCAGCATGATGCTCGCGATATGAAGAGCGCCCAGCGCCGCCGGCACCCATTTCGGCAGCTTCACCTTGCAGTACTCCATCACGAAGAGAAACAGCGTCAGCACGCCGATCGGTCTGCCGAGATAGGAAAATTTCAGCGCCTGCAGGGACTGCTCCTGCGTGGCGGCCTGCAGGACGAACAGATACCCCGTAAAGTCAATGATAAGCGCGCTCATTAAGAGGAGCAGCCTGATCTGCTGTCTGGAGGGTCTCTGGTTCACCAGATAGAGCGCCTCCGAAAACAATATGATGATACCCGCAAATTGTATGATGATCAAAAATGTCTGCATCGCTATGCGTCCTCTTCCACTTTTTTCTCAAATTCTTCGACCGGCATAGGCTTTGCATAGTAAAAACCCTGAATCATATCGCAGCCCTGTCTCGTCAGGAAATCCACCTGCTCTTTCTTCTCGATCCCCTCCGCGACAACGCACATATCCAGATCCCTGGCCAGACGGATCGCCTCCCTGACGACGATCTCGCCCCGCTTGGCGCCCTCCTCGTCTCCTTGGAAAAATTCGCCGTCCAGCTTCAGCACGTCCAGCGGAATATCCTTTAAGGAATTCAGCGACGAATAGCCCGCGCCGAAATCGTCCATCGACACGCGGAAGCCGTACGCCTTAAGCTGTTTGACGGTCTCGATCAGAATATCCTTGTCATCAAAGAACGCGCTCTCCGTCACTTCCAGTTCGATCAGCCCGTGATCCGGCCCGTAGGCGTCCACAAGCCCGCAGATATGCTCCGCCAGCCCTTCCTGTGCAAAATGGGCACGGGACACGTTCACGGAGATCGGTATCATCTTCCTGCCCTGTATCATCCACTCCGCCTGCATCTTGGCAACCTTGGAGATCATGTAATCATCGAGCTGCGTGATGAAGCCGGTCCGCTCGAAGATCGGGATAAAATGGCTCGGTGTGATCATTCCCGTGGAAAGGCTGACCCAGCGCACCAGCGCCTCCGCGCCCACCAGCTTGCCGCTCGCGGGACTGTACTTCGGCTGCAGATACACCTGAAACTCCCCGTTGTGAAGCGCCGTTTCCATCGTGTCCTCCACCCAGCGCTCCCATTTCTGTCTGCCCAGCATATCCTGATCAAAGAAGGGGATGCGCTGTTCCTCCACAGTGTCCGACTCCAGCCTCGCCGCGTTGGCATAGGTGTACAGCTGCTCCACATCGGCATCTTTTCTCCGGTGATACCATTTACCGTCCTTGTCTACATACGGCGGGATCATGTCGATCCCCGCATGGAAATGGATCTTCTGGTTCGGGCGCAGCCCTGTCAGCTCCGCCAACAGAGAGCGCACACGCTTCCTGCAGTTCTCCTGACGCTCTTTCTCACTCTCGCCCGTACACGCGAGCAGCATACCGAAATCCGCGCCCTCATATCTGGCAAAGGATTCGTTCTTTCCCACACGGGCATTCAAAAATCCGCTCATCGCCTCCAGAAGCTCATCGCCGGCCTTGACGCCGTAGCATGCGCGGTAGTTCTGGTAGCGCTCCAAATGGAGGTTCACCAGCGCAAACGCTTTCTTGTTGTTCCGTATTCTGGACAGGATCCTGTGTGCATAATTCTGAAAAAACAGCCAGTTCCTTCCTCCCGTCACCGTATCCAGATAGATCAGGCGGCTCATCCTGCGCTGCAGAACGGCCGTGCGGATCGTATTGACAAAGAGTAAGACCATGGGGATCAGCAAAAGCGCCATGACGCCAAACCCGAACAGATATACATAGATGATATCCTGCCTCTGCGCCTGTAAACTGCTCTTGACGTACAGCGCATAGGTCTCATCTCTGAACGGCACGCGCAGCCAGTAATCCTGACGTATCACCGTCTCGCCCAGCCACTGTGTGCGCGTCTCCTTCTCGTCCATCGGGTCGAAGACGCTGCCCACGATATCCTTCACGGGTATGGATTGGATCGTGCGCATCCCCTCGTCGGGGGCAAGGAAGCTCTTGCTGTCCGCCACCGCCGTGAACTCGCGCCCCACCTTGAACTGCAGCTTTCTGGTGAAATCAGGCTCCGAGTCGCCCGTCAGGAACACGATGTTCCTGTTTCTGTCCACGACGCAGATATCCTGATTGCCCAGTATGTAATCGTGCATCTCCTCGGCAGCTTCCTCCACCGTATCGCCGCCGTCCATGAGGGCGCTCAAAATACCGCTCACCCGCTGCGCGTCCTCGTAGTGTCCGACCACCTTCGTCCCCATGATACACATAACGAACAGATACAGGAAGACCGCGAACGTCGCCAGACAGGCAACGGCAAAAAATATAAGGGCAAAAACCGACGGCCAGACCCGCCTCCGGTACAGACTGCCCAATTTCTTCTCTCTTACACCGCTCATAGAGCGCCTCCTTATTTTCAAAAGCTGTTACAGTATATTATGAAGCATGCGGATATAGTCCCTTATGACAAACGTCCCTACTCGCCGTAGTTGTTGGCAAAGGCAACATTGACCGCGTGATCCGCCACCCTCTCCAGGATCGAGACGATATCGGAGAACAGCGCCCCCGCTTCGGGCGAGCACTCGTTGGCGGAAAGCCGCTCGATATGCTTCTCCTGCAGCTCTCTCTCCTTCTCGTCGATGGCGTCCTCCAGATTCAGGATATCCTCGACGTGCTCCTCCGTGCTCTTCACAAACATTTCCAGTGAAAACCGCAGTATCGTATTCACCATATTCAGCATCTCGCCCAGCTCCTTCTGCGCTTCCTTCGAGAAACCGACGCCGGTCTTGATCCTGCGCTCCGCGGCGTCCGCTATGCTCTCGGCGTGATCGCCGATCCGCTCCACATCGTTCACGGCGTGGAACAGGGCGCCGATATTTTTCAGGTCCTCGATCGGCAGGGTCGTCTGGTTGATTTTGACGAGGTACTGCGTGATCGCGTGGCTCAGGAAGTCGATATTCTTCTCCACGTTACGCACTTCCTCGATATCCTCCTGCTCTAACGTCATCAGGGCATTCATGGCGCGGTTGAGGTTCTCGTCAGCCAGAGACGCCATGCGGTCCAGCTCTTTGATTGCCTCCACAACGGCCGTGGCGGGATTTAAAAGCACTTTCTCGCCTATGTACTTCAACTGATAGCTGTCCCTGTAACCCACCTTCCTGTCGTCGCCCGGTATCAGAAGATAGGTCAGCTTCACAATGCCCTGGATAAAAGGCATCATGATGATGACCTGGAATATCTTGATCAAGCTGTGCGCGTAAGCGATGACACGGCCCATATTGTTCCCCGCCATCGCGCTGAGCGCGAGCACGATCTGATGCACCCCAAAGGTAAATATCACGAACACGATGACCGTACCGATCACATTGAAGATCAAATGGATCGCAGCCGCCCGCTTGGCGTCCTTCTTGCCGTTCATGGACGCCAGCACCGCCGACGTACAGGCGCCGATATTACAGCCCAAGATGATGTACAGACCGATATCCATGCTGAGAAGCCCTTGATTGGCGAGCAGCACCATGATACTGACAGTGACCGAGGAACTCTGAATGACCGCCGTGAGCACGGCGCCGAGAATGACCGCAAGGATGGGAGAACGCAGGGACGCGAACATATGTAAGACCGCGGGCGAATCCTTCATGCCCGCCATAGCGCCGGACATCGTGCTCAGGCCCATGAAGAGGACGCCGAAGCCGATGATGACCTCGCCCCAGCGCGATATCTTCTGTTTCTTGCAGAACATGACGACCAGCACGCCCGCGAGTAATATAACAGGTGCTATTTTTTCTAACTTAAAAGATACGAGCAAGGCCGTGATCGTCGTACCGATGTTCGCGCCGAAGATCACGCCCGCCGCCTGTGTCAGCGTCATCAGCCCGGAATTGACAAAGCTGACCACCATGACCGTACAGGCGGAAGACGACTGTATCGCCGCGGTGAAAAGCATACCCACAAAAATGCCCGTGAAGCGGTTCGTCGTCAGCCGTTCCAGTATGCCCCTCAGTTTTGCGCCGGCGACCTTCTCGATACTGTCGCTCATGAGCCGCATACCGTACAGGAACAGTCCCAAGCCGCCCGCCATAGAAAGAATGATAGATAGATTCATCTCGTTTCAGCTTCCCTTCGCCTCTGTGCTGATTCCCCGCGTAAAACTACACAATCCTATTTTATACAAAATATAGTATGCTGACAAGCCCTATTCCCCAAAAACTGTTCCCCGGTACTCTTTTCCCGCCGCGATGTCCGCTTCCATGCGGGCGCGGAGCTGCGCCACACCGTCAAACTTCATTTCCGGTCTGCGAAAGGCGAGAAGCTCCACTTTCATGTCCCTGCCGTACAGGTCATCGTCGAAATCATACAGATAAGTCTCCACCCCGACGGCGCTCTGCGCATCGACCGTCGGCTTGCAGCCCACGTTGGATATGCTGCGGTACGCTCTGCCGCCCGTGACCGCTCTGGAATAGTAGACGCCGTGCGGCGGCAGGAGCTTTGCGCCGTCCGGTACGATGTTTGCCGTCGGCATACCGATCGTGCGGCCGAGCTGTCTGCCGTGTACCACCGTCCCGCTCACGCTGTACGGCGTCCCGAGCATCTGCGCCGCCGCCTCCATGTCTCCCGCGCGCACAGCCGCCCGCACTCTGGTGGAGCTGACCGCCGCGCCGCCCACGGTGACTTTCTCGATCAGCTCCGTCCGATAGCCATACACGCCGGCGTATTCCGCCAGCAGTCCGTACCCGCCCGCGCCGTTTCTGCCGAAAGACAGATCCGTGCCGGCACAGATATACGCCGTCTGCATCTGTGCGGCGAGATATTTCCGTATAAACTCTTCCGGCTCTGTGGCCGCCGTCTCCTTATTCAAAGGAAACTCGATCAGGACATCGACGCCCAGCTCCGCAAAGATGCTCCTCTTTTCCGCCGGCGTCGTCAGCTCCTTCTCGTCTCCGCCGAAAAAAGCCGCCGCCGAAGTGTCAAAGGTAAATACCGTGGCGGTCAGGCCCGCTTTTTTTTGCTCCGTGATCCTGTCGATCAGCTTCCGGTGGCCGAGATGCACACCGTCAAATTTGCCGATAGCGACCGCGCTCTTTCCGTTTAGCCAAAACGCCGTCGTCCGCTCTATGATCTGCATACTTAATCCGTCTCCGTTCCCTGGCCGCTCTTGACGCGCATCGGCCTCTGCCCCGCCGCGGGATACGCGGCTTCACTCCGTCAGGAACATCTTGACCGGCCGCAGCGACTGCGCCGCCTGTTCGTAGCCGTATATGCCGTAAAATCTGCCGCTGCCGTCGTAGATCCTGACCTGTTCCCGATCCGCAAAATGCATCCGCCCCGCCAGCTGCGCTTCTCCCAGGCGGTTGCCGTTCTGCGCCATATGCCGCCCCTGTTCGTTCACGGTGACGGCCCTGCAGCTCGCAAAGATCCTGTCGGGCGAAACTATAACATCTGCTATTTTATTTTCATCGCGCAGCCTCTCCAGCTCCGTCAATGTCAGCGCGTCCTCGATGCCGAAGCTTCCCACCCTGCTTCTTGTCAGCGCCTCCATAGCGCCGCCGCATGGAAGCCGTCCGCCTATGTCGTGGCAGAGCGTTCTGATATAAGTTCCCTTAGAACACACCACGCGCATCGTGACAAGCGGCAGCGCCATGCGGAGGATCTCTATCTCTTCGATACACACCCTTCGCGGCTTCCGCTCCACCTCCCTGCCCGCCCGCGCCAGTTCATACAGCTTCCTGCCGTCCACCTTGCACGCGGAGTACATCGGCGGGATCTGATCGTAGCCGCCCACAAAGCTCATGACCGCTTCCCGCACCGCAGCTTCGGTCAGCGTCCTCAGCTTCTCCTCTCCGCACCGTGCGAGGACCTGTCCCGTCATATCCTGTGTGTCCGTGACAACGCCGAGACGCATCACGGCGATATACTCCTTGTCCCAATCCGTGAGCATATCGCAGAGTTTTGTGCCCGAACCCAAACATACAGGAAGCACGCCGACCGCCTCCGGGTCGAGTGTCCCTGTATGCCCGATTTTCTTCATCTTTAATATTCCCCGGAGCTTAGCGACCGCGTCATGGGAGGTAAAGCCCCGTTCCTTATACACGTTTACGATTCCGTTATACACGTTATTTATCCCTCAGCTGCTCCGCGATCAGCCCGCAGAGATTGTTGATGCCGTCACGGTAGGTACCGTTCATCGTGCAGCCCGCAGCGCGCACATGGCCGCCGCCGCCAAACTTCACCGCCACTGCCGCCACATCCACCGCGCCCTTTGAGCGCATACTCACCTTGTACTCCTGCGTTCCCGTCTCATGCATCAGGATCGCGCAGTCAACGCCCTTGACCGACAAGAGCTGATTCACGATGCCGTCCAGATCCTTGGAGGTCACCCGGTAGAATTCCATCATGCGCCGGCTCACCACACTGACGATACAGCGGTCATGCAGGAGGCGCATACTCTCCAGAACGGCCCTGCCCATGATCTGCGTCTGCCGGTATGTCCTCTCGTAAAAGGTCTCCTCTATGATCTGCGAAAAGTCAAATCCAAATTTAATAAGTTCCGCCGTAATCTGCAGGGTGCGCGGAGACGTGTTGGAGTAGCGCAGGACGCCGGTGTCGTGAATGATGCCGATGTAGATCGCCTTGGCGATCTCCCCGTCGATCTTCTCCGGATCCATCAGCTCGTACAAAAGCTCCGCCGTAGAGCTCCGCTCCGGCTCTACCACACTCACGTCACCGTGTCCGGGATTGCTGACATGGTGATCGATATTGATCTTTTTGCGCGCTTTCAGGTAGATATCCGACGCGCCGCCCATGCGGTCCGGCACGGTGTCGAGCGCCACGAACGCATCGTAGGTCCGCTCGGTATTAAAATCAGATTTAATTTCTTCAATATGGCTGATGCAGCCGAAAATATCCGCCGGTCTCTCGAGATAGGCGTCGATCACGGCCCCGGGCAGCTCCTTTTTCAGATAGAGGTACAGTCCCATCACGGAGCCGACGCAGTCGCCGTCCGGCCGCTGATGCCCGCTGATCGCTATGGACTCTGCATCCCGCAATTCATCAATTATTCTCATCATTTTTTGCCGTTCCAACTTCCCCTGCGCTCTCTTTTTGCCCCGCCGCTTCGTCCTTCTCCACCACTTCGTCGATCAGCTTGGACATATTGACGCCGTACGCGATAGACTGATCCATGATAAAGGTGATCTGGGGCGTATTGCGCAGATTGATCGTCCGTGCCAGCTGGTTCCGGATATAGCCCTCCGCGCTCCTAAGCCCGGCAAGCGTATCCTCCTGTGCCTTTTCGTCTCCGAGCACGCTGATCCACGCCTTGCAGGTCTTTAAATCGGGAGCGACCTCCACCGACACCACCGAAGTCATCGGAGCGATCCGCGGATCCTTGATCCCGCCCCTGATGAGCTCCGCCAGCACGCGCTGCACTTCCCCGTTGATCCGTGTATTCTTCACGCTGTTTTTACGCATTGACCATGCTCCTTAAATAACTTGTGTTATGCACTATCGCGGCACTTCCACCATGACATAGGCCTCGACGATATCCTGCTCCTGCATCTTGTCAAAGCCCTCGAACACAAGACCGCATTCAAAGCCGGCCTTGACCTCTTTCACATCGTCCTTGAAACGTTTCAGGGAAGCGAGCGCGCCCTCGTAGATCTGCTCGCCCTCTCTCGTGATGCGTATCTTGCAGCCTCTCTGGAATTCGCCGTCCAGCACATAAGAGCCGGCGATATTGCCGATCGCCGACGCCTTGAAGATCTGGCGCACCTCCGCGTGCCCGATCACTTTCTCCTCAAAGATCGGATCGAGCATGCCCTTCATGGCGTTTTCAATGTCCTCGATCGCCTGATAGATGACCTTATACAGTCTCACGTCCACGCCTTCCCGCTCCGCGATCGCCTTCGCGGTGGAATCGGGTCTTACGTTGAATCCGATGATGATCGCGGACGACGCGGAGGCGAGGGAGACATCCGACTCGCTGATCGCGCCCACGCCGCCGTGAATGCACTTGACCACGACCTCGTCGTTGGACAGCTTCACAAGGCTCTGTTTCAGGGCCTCCACGCTGCCCTGTACGTCCGCCTTGACGATCAGGTTCAGCTCCTTCAGATTGCCTTCCTGTATCTGGCTGAACAGATCGTCCAGAGACATTCTGGTCTTCGTATCCGCAAGCATCTCCTCTTTATGCTGCGCCATATAGGTTTCCGCGTATGTCTTCGCGGTCTTGTCGTTCTCGTGTACGATAAATACCTCTCCCGCGCTCGGCACGTCGGACAGACCGAGGATCTCCACCGGTGTGGAGGGCGTCGCTTCCTTCACCCGTCTGCCCTTATCGTCTATCATGGCTCTCACTTTGCCGTGGCTTGCGCCCGCGGAGATGAAGTCGCCCACATGCAGCGTGCCCTTCTGCACCAGAACGGTAGCCACCGGGCCGCGCCCTTTATCCAGCTCCGCCTCGATGACAAGGCCCCTCGCATTTCTGTTCGGATTCGCCTTCAGCTCCAGGATCTCCGCCGTGAGAAGGATCGTCTCCAACAGGTTCTCGATACCCTCGCCCGTCTTAGCGGACACCGGTACGAACTCCGTCGAGCCGCCCCAATCCACGGGGATCAGTTCATATTCCGTCATCTCCTGCTTCACGCGGTCAATGTTCGCGCTCGGCTTATCGATCTTGTTGACCGCCACAATGATCTCGATGCCGGCGGCCTTCGCATGATTGATCGCCTCGATCGTCTGCGGCATGACGCCGTCGTCCGCCGCCACTACGAGCACCGCAATATCCGTGGAGTTGGCGCCGCGCATACGCATAGCCGTAAACGCCTCGTGCCCCGGCGTATCGAGGAAGGTGATCGTCTGGCCTTTGGCGGAGACCGTGTAAGCGCCGATAGCCTGTGTGATGCCGCCCGCTTCCTTATCCGTCACGTTCGTCTTGCGGATCGCATCGAGCAGGGAGGTCTTACCGTGATCGACATGACCCATAACACAGATAACGGGCGGTCTGCTCACCATGGAAGCCTCGTCCTCCTCGTCCTCCTTAAGCAGCTCCTCGATCACATCCACCTTGACCTCTTTCTCACAGATGATCTCATACTCTATCGCGATATTCTCGGCATCCTCAAAGCCGATCTCGGAATTCAGGGTCACTACCTGCCCCTGCATAAACAGCTTCTTAATGATCACGGACGGCTGGATCTTCATCTTATCCGCCAGCTCCTTGATCGTGAGGGATTCCGGGATCGTGATCACCTTGATCTGTTCCTCCGGCTCCTCCGCCTTCTTCTCGGGCTTGATGAAGCGTCCCGGCTTGTTGCGGTTCTTGCCCGCAACCTCGTCCTCCTCATAGATCAGATCTTTCTTGGAGCGTCTGTCCCTGTCCTGATTCGCCCTGCGCTTCTCGTCGTCCCTATGTTTTTCCACATCCTTGCCGGACGTCTCGGGCATAAAGTCCTTCGGACCGTTACCCTTCTTAAATCGAGCGTCCTGCCCGCCGTTTCCTCTCGGAGCGCGGTCATAACTTCCAGCGCCGCGCGTATCGCCTGTGCCATAGCCGCCGCCCCGGCGATTACCCTGCCCGCCGTTATGACCTGCGCTGCCCTGTGTTTCAAATCTGCGATTCTCTCCTGCACCTGACGTCCTCTCCTGTCTTCCTGCATGCGCGGCAGCATTCTCACGCTCCCGTCTCTCCTGCTGCTGTCTTTCCAGTCTGCGCTCCTGCTGCTGCCTCTGGCGCTCGGCGTATGGCTCCGCCGTGACCGGGATCGGCTTCTGTGTGGGCCTGATGATCTGGTGCTGCGCATTCTGGGGCTGTACCGGACGGCCGCCGCCCACCGGTCTTCTGTCAGCGCCGCGTCCGCTCTGGGGCGGCCGCTGTCCCTGCATCTTGGAATTGTGCGGATTGCTCACAAAGATGATCTTTTTCTTCTTCGGTCTCTCGGCCGCCGGCTTTTCCGCGGCTCCTGCCTCACCCTTATCCGCCGCCCCGTCAGGCTTTTTCGCTTCCGCCGGCGCCGCTTCCTTACCCTTATCTTTTGCCGGCGCTGCCGCTTTGGCCTTATCCTCAACAGACGCCGCCGCTTTGGCTTTATCCGCAGCCGCCTTCTCCGCCTTGGGCGCAGGAGCCGCCGTCTTCTCCGCCGTGCCGCCCGTCTGCGCTGCGCCGCCAAAATGCTTGCGCACAAGCGCGATCGCCTCGTCCTCGATAGAGCTCTGCGCCACCTTCACCTCATATCCTTTATCCTGCAAAAAAGCGATCAACTCTTTGCTCTGTCTCTCAAGCTCTTTTGCCAGCTCATGTACTTTCATTTTTGCCATGCTCACTACCTCCAACTATTCCGAATCTACCAAATGCTTCCGTATCGAATCTGCCAAGCCCTCGTCCGTAACCGCGAGGCATGTACGTTCCTCTCTGCCTATCGCATGCCCCAGCGTCTCCTTGACGCTGTACTGCACATAGGGCACTCTGTAAAACTCACACATATTGCCAAATTTCTTCTTCGTGTTGTCCGAAGCATCCTTCGCTATGATGACCAGACGCGCTTTCCCGCGCTTGATCGCTTGCTCCGTCGCAAATCCGCCACTGGCAACATTTCCGGAGCGGGTGGCAAGACCCAGCATAGATAACGCCCGATCTCTATTCGGTCTGTCCTGCATCTTCGCCCTCCTCGAACTCCTTTTCCAGACTCTCATATATCTCATGCGGAATACTCATCTTGAAAGAGCGCTCCAAGCCTCTGTTCTTACAGGCTTTTCTCAGGCACTCCCGATCCATGCACAGATAAGCGCCCCTGCCGTTCTTTCTGCCGGTCTTATCCAAAATGACAGAGTCGTCCGCTGTCTTTAAGACACGCATCATGTCTTTCTTATTTTTCATCTCGCCACAGCCCACACACCGGCGCATGGGAATTTTTTTTGCCATGATCCTCGTCTCCCGAAACGGCTGCTTCTACTCGGTTTCCTCTACGTCTGCGGACATCTCCTCGTCCGTGTCATACTCGGCTTCTTCAGGATCGGCCGTCTCATAGTCTTCCTCATAGCCCTCCTCATACTCGCCTTCTTCGTAGTCCCCTTCTTCATAGTCCTCGTAATCTTCATCGTCATATACATAATCTTCGTAACGGAAGCCGGGGGCATCCTTCGCCTGTGTCTCGCTCTTGATATCGATCTTGTATCCCGTCAGACGAGCCGCCAGTCTCGCGTTCTGTCCTTCCCTGCCGATGGCAAGCGACAGCTGGTAATCCGGCACGACCACCTTCGCCGTCTTCTCGTCGGGATCCGCGAACACCGCCACGATCTTGGCGGGCGACAGCGCGTTCTGGATCAGGTTGCCCGGATTCTCATCCCAGTTGACGATGTCGATCTTCTCGCCGCACAGCTCATCGACGATAGAGTTTACTCTCGTGCCGTTGACGCCCACGCACGCGCCCACCGCATCCACATTCGGATTGTTGGAGCGCACCGCGATCTTGGTCCTGCTGCCGGCCTCTCTGGCGATGCTCATGATCTCCACCGTGCCGTCCTTGATCTCCGTCACCTCGGACTCAAAAAGCCTTTTTACCAGCTCCGGGTGGGTACGGCTTACGAGGATCCTCGGTCCCTTCGGCGTATTCCTGACCTCCAGTATATATACCTTGATCCTCTCGGTCGGCCTGAAATGCTCTGTTTTGACCTGCTCGCTCTCGTTTAAGATAGCGTCCGCCTTGCCGAGATTGATGGATATGTTCCTGCCGATATAACGCTGCACGATACCCGTGACCACATCCTTTTCCTTCTCATAATACTGGTTGTAGATAACGCTGCGCTCTTCCTCGCGGATCTTCTGCAGGATCACGTTCTTTGCGTTCTGCGTCGCGATACGTCCAAATTCCTTGGATTTGATCTCCACGCGGATGATGTCGCCCACCTTCGCCTTCTCGGAGATCTCCTGCGCGTCCTCCAAAGAGATCTGCAGCACGCTGTCCTCGACTTCCTCGACTACCTCTTTCTCGGCATAGCAAAGGAAATCGCAGGTCTCCCTGTCGATCTCCACCTTGACGTTGTCGGCCTTGCCGAAATGGTTCTTGCAGGCTGTGATAAGAGAGTTCTCGATCGCTTCAAAGAGCGTCTCTTTGCTGATCTCTTTCTCTTTTTCCAGAATGTCCAGTGCCTCCATTAACTCCTGATTCATTTTCCGTTATCCTCCTATGTCTCTGATCTGTGTTCCGTTCCTGTTCTGTTTCTATGGCGAGCTGCCGCACCGCCGTGTCAGCCGCTTCTAAAAGTCGAGCGCAAGCCTGATCTGCGCGATCTCCGATCTCTGAAAAATGCGTTCCGCGCCGTCGCCGGACTGCGCGATAGTGACCGTCCCGCCGTCATAGGCTCTAAGCGTTCCCGCAAATTCTTTCCTGCCGTCGACCGGACTGTAAGTCTTGATCTCAACCTCTTTGCCCAGACTCCGCGCAAGATGCCGGTCTTTCTTGAGCGCCCTGCCAAGCCCCGGACTGCTGACTTCCAGAATGTAGGCGTCCGGTATGAAGTCTTCCTCGTCCAGCGCATCCGACAGCGCGCGGCTCACATTCTCGCAGTCGTCGATGCTGACGCCCTCCGGCTTGTCGATGTAGGCCCGCAGGTACCAGTCTCTTCCTTCCTTGACATACTCCACATCATATATCTCCACACCGTTCTTCTCCGCGATCGGAGATAACAACTGTTCTGTCCTGGATTCGTATGTCTCTCTCTTTGACATTTGCGCCTCCTTCGATCATCTGCGCTTCCCTCTTATCGGGACACGCCGTTCCTATCACATAAAAGAGTGGACTCGCAAGTCCACTCTCTATCGTAATCTTATTCTGAATACTTCCTGTATTGTAGCACGCCCTGCACAGATTTGCAAGAGGTAATTGCATAAAAATAACAGCTCGTAGGGGAATCGAACCCCTGTTTCCGCCGTGAGAGGGCGGCGTCTTAACCGCTTGACCAACGAGCCATTTCATAAGCACTTGCTTATTCTATTATATTTCCACAGAGAATGCAAGTACTTTTTGAAATTTATTTGCCAATTATTTGCCAAACCTGTCTATTTCTTATCAAAAGAATCGATCCGTTCCTCCTCTTCCCGTCGATCTTCCCCGTCGGCATGCCGTTTTCTGAGGATCAGCAGAATAAGGATCAGGATAAGGAGCGCCGGCAGAAGCGCAAGCGGCAGGAAACGCCAGAAACGGCTGTCCCCGTAAGCGCTGCCTGATACCTCCGGCTGTCCGTCGTCTCCCCCGTTTTTCATCACCCCGCCGTCTTTTGCCGTCTCCGTCTGTGCGGCTGCATCGACCCTGCCGCTCTCTTCGATCCCGTTACCGCTGACCGCGGCAGACTCTCCCGCTCCGGCTCCTTTCTGTGTCTTACCGCCCTTAACGGCTGAGCTCTCTTCCGCCCCTTCAGGAACGGCTTCTTCCTGCTCCGGCTCCGCTGCCGTCTGCAGAGGCGCTGCGTACTGCCTATCGGCGATACCGTTCTCCTGTTCCGACTCCGTATCCTCGTCTTCGTCCCGGCTCTCCGGCGGCGCTGTCCAGACGACGCAGAAAGGCGACAGGCTCTTCACCGTAAAGCTGATATTCTCCGCACCGTTAACGACCGCCGGTCTCTCCGTCTGCCCGGCGTCGGGACCGCTTGCAATCATGTGGATCACGGTAAAGGCATAGCGGGCGTTCGTTCCGGCAGGATAAGGCAGTCTGACGGTGATCCCTTCCTCAGGAAAGTCCTCCTCTGTCACTTCTTCCCAGTCCGCGCCGCTTTTCCTGCTCTGGAGTTTCACGTCATAGATGGCGCTGTTGCCCGCCGATGCCGCGACGCCCGCCTTCCCGGCCTCCTGGCGCAGCGCGGCGGCGATCTGCTCCACGCTGTCCAGTCCTTCTTTCCCTTTCAGGCCATCCGGCACCTCGGTCAGTCCGCTCTCCAACAGGCGCAGATCGGTACTGCAGGAACAGCCGTGAAGATACCCGTCCGCATCCTTCTGCCAGTCGCCGTCGAAACGGTGGGTGACGGTAAAGTCCGCCGTCGCTGTAACCGCCTTGTAATTGCCCGTCTCCCCAAACACCGCCTTGACCGTATAGCTTCCTGCCGTGACAGGCTTGCTTCCGCTGTACGCCGTGTCGGGCTGCCCCTCTTCCTTATAGGAGAAGGTCACATTCCCTGTGCCGTTGGTCCGGGAGTCCGCTTCGGGTTCCACGCTGTCGTCATTGCAGGAATAGCCCTTCATGGAGACGCTGCCCTCCCCCTCCGCCTTGCCGATGGTGACGGTGACGTATGAAACGGCGCTGTCCTTATAGTTTTTGCTGCCCACAATATAGTACCAGACCGTGTAGGTACCGGCATTCCTGCCCGTGACAGCCGCGCTCTCTGTTCTCCAGGCCGCGCTGCCTCCCGCCGGGGCTTCTTGGCCCACATAGTAACGCAGACTGCCTCCCGCCGCCGTTCCCGCCGTCACCAGTGCCTGATCCGTGCCGTCATAAGTCAATACAGCCGGCACGGGCGCGACAGACAGAACAGGCTCTGCCCGATCGATCGTGACGGTAAGGGATACAGGGACTGTGTCTGTGTGGTTGGCGTCGCCGTCCACATAGTACCAGACCGTATAGTCCCCGGCGTCCTGTCCCGTGAGGGCCAAGACACTCTCCTGCCAGTCGGCGCTGTCTGCAGCCGGCGCTTCTGCACCCGCATAATATTTCATGACGCCGCCCTCGGCCTTTCCGGCAGTCACCAGCGTCTGCCATGAGCCGTTGTAGGTCAACTCGTTCTCCGTGGGAGCGGCCGCGGCCTGTGCCTTTGCCATGCCGATGTTGACGGACCCTGTAAGCGTCACGTCGGACGCGGGGACGACAGGCTTGTAATACTTCCCGTCCGCACCGCCCGCCCGGATGTCGGACAGACGAACCGTCGTATATTCTCCCACGTCCCCCGCCTTCTTCCCGGCCGCGCCGCCTGTTGGCATGGTTACGCTGCCTGTCGCCGTAAGGGTCACGGTGTCGCCCTGCAAAACTTCCTCCGGCTGCAGCGTGACCTCTACCGCCGCGCTCCCGTCGTATGTCTTATCTGCGGCGGTGACCGTGTAACGCAGCTCCCGCTTTGCCACGTTCACGACCGCGGCGCCGCTGCTCTCCTTCTCAAACTTCCCATTCCCGCTGTATACGGCAGTGACAGAGACGCTCCCGCTCTCCCCAAACAGCCTGTGCCGCAGCTCCGGGGACGTACCGGCTATCTCCAGGGACGCCGTGCCCTGTCCGGCCGTTCCCCCTTTGGTAAGCGGCACGGGATCGCCCAGCTGTGTGCCGTCGACATAAAAAGTCACCTTGCTGTCCGCATTGACCAGATCGCCCTCCTTGATACTCCCCGACGCGCTCACCGTGGCGGTGAGGGTGATGTCGTCTCCGTAGGTCGGCGCCCCGCCGCCCTTTCGGGCAGCCGCTGCCGTGACCGTAGGCTCCGCCTTCGTGACAGTAAAGGACAGTTCCGCCGTGGAGGTTCTGTCAGTGCCGTCGCTCTGATAAGTGGCGGTGACTTCCGCCTGATATGTTCCGACGTCCAAACCCGCTTTGGGCCGGATCGTCCAGGATGTGTCGGTGACGCCCACGGCCAGACTTTTGTTCGCGCTGCCCGTATTCTCGAACGCAAAGCTGTCCTTATCTTGCCCCGAAATCTCCACCTTGGAGATCGTGACCTCGTTCCTGTTGTTATTCGTCATCCTAACCGTCTGCGCGGACGGTTGCGAACCGTAGGGCGCATCCGCAAAGCTCGGCGCGGCAATATCCAGATTGAGATGATAGATGATCTGACCGCCGTTTTGGTTGTTGATCCTCGTCTCGCCATAGGTGAGCGGTCCCCAGACGTCGATGGTCCCCTCATTGACGACCGACCCGTCATTCGTGAGTGTACCGTCATAGTCATCCTCGCTGCCGACACGGATGACGCCCCTGTTGGTCAGCGTTACGCCGCTTGCGATGTGCAGCGGATGATCTTTCTGCACGTTCAGCGTCTCCCCGCTCTTTACCTCAAAATTAAAGTCGGGTGTCGGCGTGCCGTACACCTGACCCTCATTTCCCTCAAAAATAATGCCGCTCCAACTGCTCTTATTTTTCTTATCCCAAATACTATTGGAAATATGGAGCACGGCTTTTCCGTTTGTGCCGGTGGAGAAGGTGCCCGTCAAGCCACCCCATGTACTGACTCTGATATCCTTTGCGGTGACAGAGCCCCCGCTGATCGTGACCGTGCTGCCACTGGCATTAAGCCCGTCTCCAATACAACCGTTGGTACTGACGATGCCTCCGGTGATCGTAATTGTGCCCTGCGCTCCGTTTTTGACGTCTCCACAGTATCCGCCGCCGATCCCGGCGCCATCATTGGCTGTTGCAGTAACGGAACCCCCGTTGATCGTGATGATACCGCCAGCGCCACCTTCACTGCTTCCGCCGCCGATCCCTGCGGCTTGCGAGCCTCCCGTTGCGGTGACACAGCCCCCGTTGATCGTAATTGTGCCCCCACTATCACTCTCGCTGCCGCCAATCCCAGCGAACCGCTTATCACCAGGCCCCGCCTTCAGCGCCCCCATGGTCCCCTCATCCGCAGACTGGGCATAAATTGTCAGGCTGTTATTCTCTTTCACACCAATGCCTTTGCTCGCCGTCAGGGTGCAGCCGTTCGCCAAAATCAGACTGACGTCGCCCTTTACCTCAATCCGGTCGGAGATGGTAACGTTTCCCTCCAGGACATACCAGCCGCCGTTCCATTCGGTCTGATTCGAGACCGTCGTATAGGCAGAGCAGGTCTGCGTCCTGCCGTTTGCGTCCAGATACGACACAGAGCCGTTCCTCGCCGCGCTCTGTCTCCGCCTCGGCCTGTGTACGGCGGACAGCGCTGCGGCGGCGGCATCGTAGCGGGCAAGGTCCAGCATAGCCTTATCCTCGTCGGTCAGCTCCCCCAGAGCCGCCTCTATGGCCTCCAACTGTTCCTGCACTTCCGCGCGGTTCTCCTCCGTGATCTCCTCCGCAGCCGGAAGGGCGTCGATCAGCTCCTGCACCCGCGCCAGAATTTCCTCATTCGCGCCCGGAGCCGTGACGCTGTCCGGATCTATGGTGCTATCCGGATCCGTACCGGAGCCGCCGTCCAAGCCCATATCACTGTCGGGATCCGTGCCCGGATCGCCGTCACCGGGGTCTGTGCCTATATCGCCGTCAGCGGGGTCTGTGCCCCCCCCCGTTCGCATCGTTTCCCGAACCGTCGTCCGGGTCCGTCTCCGTGCCGCCCGGCTCTCCCTCACCGTTCGTATCAGACAGGGCTGCGGACGCCGCCTCATACCGGGCGGTATCCAGCGTCGCCTTTTCCTCCTCCGTCATTTCTCCCATCGCCGCCTCTATGGCGTCCAGCTGCCCTCTCACTTCGCTCCGGTTCTCCGCCGTGATCTCCTCCGCAGCCGGAAGGGCGTCGATCCACTCCTGCACCTGTGCCGGGGCGTCTTTCCCCGCGCCGTCCTCCGCAAATGCCGCCGCAGGCAGCATGGCGATCATCAGCGCTGCGGCAAGTAAGCCCGCAAGATATTGTCTGATCCGATACCGCATTGTAAGAGCCTCCTTTACAGAGCCGACGGTCCTTTGGCCCGCCGGATCTGCTTATCCCAAAATAATCATTCTGCCGCAGCCGCCGGGGCTGCGCTGCACGAACATACTCATATCCAGAAAAGTTTATCACCGCCGCCGTCCCAAATCAATAGCCATATTCAGAAAAATTGTGAAAAAATCGTGACCAAGAAACCGTGAAACTTGGTCATATATATAGATTTTACGCTTCCTCAGGCAGAAGTTCGAGTATCAGCTGCGCCTGATACGCCTGGTCCTTGGCGGCCCGTTTCATGTCGTCAAATCTGCCCAGATCGATCAGAATGGAGTTGAGCCTGTTGATACGGGCTACCCCTTCAATCCGTCCTTCCTTACGCCCTTCCTTGCGTCCTTCTTCACGGCCTTCGCTGCGTTCTTCCATGGCAATTCTTTCCATAATCTCGCACATAGCCTGCTGACCCTCCTCCGTCTCCTTGTACCGGCGTTTGCTGCCGGATGTGATAGGGAGATTCCTACCGGTTTTATTCGTTAAATAAGTCTGCATGTGTGCCGGTTCTATATAATATGAGTCTGCTATTTTCTATACGATATATCAGCAGCCAATCCGGCATGATATGACACTCTCGTTTATTGATATAATTTCCTATTAAACGATGGTCTTTATTCTTTTCCGGCAATGATGCCGGGATTGCCAAAATATCTATAGTCTGCTGCAACAGTTCCATGTCATAACCGCGTTTTTTACATGCTTTAAAGTCTTTCTTAAATTGGCCGGTGGGTGTGATTTCTAACATCCTATGCCTCTAAATCAGCAAAAAGAGCCGATGTACTGCTGTATCTTCTTCCTGTTCCGTCTGCCAACATATCATCACCCTCATGAAAAGCTGCAATCGTCTCACTGTTTGGGATTTCTGCAAAGCACGTTAAATTCTCTAAAATATTGAGAACATAAACCATTTTTTCATCATCGATTACATTTAATAATTGCATTACTTTTTCTCTGCTGCTCATAGCTTACCACCTCTTATAACAACATATCGTTTGCTCCATATATAGTCTGCATACATTGTTATTTATAGTATATCATGATTTCCCCCAAACTCAACGGCATTTTTAACATGGAAGTGCTTACAGAGGAGGAAAAAGTTGTGTATGGCATAAATCAAATACCCCGCAGCAAGCTGACGGGGTATTTGACCCTCGCGGCATTCGCCAAATGCTCGTGCAAGCACGGCACTTGGCTCATTGCTCGCGGGAATAAAAGATCCGGTGCATTCGTTCTTGGAACACACCGGATCTGTCGGGTTCGTAGCTACGCTTCCTCAGGCAGAAGTTCGAGTATCAGCTGCGCCTGATACGCCTGGTCCTTGGCGGCGCGTTTCATGTCGTCAAATCTGCCCAGATCGATCAGAATGGAGTTGAGCCTGTTGATACGGGCTACTCCTTCAATCCGTCCTTCCTTACGCCCTTCCTTGCGCCCTTCCCTGCGTCCTTCCCTGCGCCCTTCCCTGCGTCCTTCTTCACGGCCTTCGCTGCGTTCTTCTCTGGCAATCCTGTCCATAATCTCGCACATAGTCTGCTGACCCTCCTCCGTCTCCTTGTACCGGCGTTTGCTGCCGGATGTGATAGGGAATTTATTGTTGTAGGCAGTATCGTTGACGAATACTTCCATCAGTTCCGATACGTCCGATCCGTCTTTGACTTTGGCATTGACGTAGATCTCTTCAAAACCGTTATCGACCACTTGGCCGTTTTCCCTTATAACACGGTCTACATGATACAAGGGAAGATTGCCGTGAAACATGTCGAAACGGGAGATAAAGACGACACATACATCCGGGACATCCTTAAATTTCGTGCCGGGGTCGGTGATGTTTGTCGTAAGGACAGCGCCGTTGTAACGCACACGTCTCTGGTGGTCATCGTCGTCGGCTCTCTGCACTTCAATGTCGATCTTTCTTCCGTCTCCCAGCACGCATTTCGCATCAAGGATAACGGAGCGTCCCTGCGGATTGGTCCCGGCATACTGGGCTGTCGATTCCAGAACGGTCAGTGCGGCGTCGCCAAGAATGACCCGCAGGATCTCCTCACAGAATTTTTCATCTTCCGCCATTGTCCGGAACATCAGATCGTCGATCGGATTCAGTTTTTTCGCCTCTTCGCGGATTCTCGCCTTGTTGCTCATGTATGATCCTCGTTTGGTGATCGCCGCAGAAACCCTGCGGTTATTTATAGTATATCATGTTTTAAGTCAAACTCAACGGCATTTTTATAACTGTAACAGCGGGAAATTTTTCCAGCGGATTTCTGTTACGCGCCCACAAAATCAAACAGGCTGATCTGGTTGGATTCCGGCAGATTCCCTAAAAGCCCGAGATCGCTCATCAGATCCACCACTGTCTTGGACGCCTTGGTGCGCTGCCTGAAATCGTCCTTGGAGAGGAACGGGCCGTCCTTCGCCGCCTCCACGATAGCGTCCGAGGCCTGCTGCCCGATGCCGTCGATGCTGTCGATAGAGGGCATCAGCTTGCCGTCCACGATCTGAAACGCGCGGGACTGCGCCCTGAAAATATCGATCGGCACAAAATCATATCCTCTCGCATACATTTCCTGCACGATCTTCATATCCTTATAGGTGTCCTGTTCTTTCTTGGACAGCGTGTCGCTCCTGCGCTTGTAGTCCGCCATAAGAGCCTCTAGATGCGCCTGTCCCTGGCACATCAGCTCGTAGGAGAACGCCGAGGCGCGGATACTGAAATAAGCCGCATAATAGGCGAGCGGATAGTTGATCTTGAAGTATGCGATGCGCCACGCCATCATGACGTAGGCGGCCGCATGGGCTTTCGGGAACATATATTTGATCTTCTTGCAGGACCAGATATACCAGTCCGGCACATTGGCCGCCAGCATGGCCTCCTCCCACTCCGGCTTCAGTCCTTTGCCCTTGCGCACGCTCTCCATGATCGTGAAGGAGAGCGCCGGGTCTACGCCCATCTGGATCAGATAGATCATAATATCGTCACGACAGCAGATCGCCGTGGAGATAGTCGCCTTGCCCTCCTCGATCAGCGTCTGCGCATTTCCCAGCCACACGTCCGTCCCGTGGGACAGCCCCGAGATGCGCACCAAGTCCGTAAAGCATTTGGGCTTCGCGTCAATGACCATCTGGATCACAAAGTCCGTGCCGAACTCCGGTATGCCAAGACAGCCCAGCTTACACCCGCCGATCTGATCCGGCGTTATGCCGAGCGCCTCCGTAGAGGAAAAGAGGGACATGACGCCCGGATCGTCCAACGGTATGGCGACGGGATCGATCCCCGTCAGGTCCTGCAGCATACGGATCATCGTCGGATCATCGTGTCCGAGGATATCGAGCTTCAACAGGTTGTGGTCTATGGAATGATAATCAAAGTGCGTGGTGATGATGTCCGTCGTCATGTCGTTCGCCGGGTGCTGCACCGGGGTAAAGGAGTTGATGTCCTCCCCCACCGGCAGCACGACGATGCCGCCGGGGTGCTGTCCCGTACTCCGCCTGATGCCGGTACAGCCCGTGACGATGCGGTTGATCTCGCACACCCGCTTATGTTTGCCGCGCTCCTCATAATATTTCCTGACATAGCCGAAAGCGGTCTTGTCCGCCAGCGTGGCTATCGTACCGGCGCGGTACGTCTGTCCGCTGCCGAAGATCACCTCCGTGTACTTGTGCGCCTTGCTCTGGTACTCGCCCGAAAAATTCAGGTCGATATCCGGCTCTTTGTCGCCTTTAAATCCGAGGAAAGTCTCAAAGGGGATGTCAAAGCCTTCTTTTCGGAGCGGCTCGCCGCAGACAGGACACTTCTTGTCCGGCATGTCGCAGCCGGCGCCGCCGCTGTAGGCCCTGACTTCCTCGGAGTCAAAGTCGTAATAGTGGCATTTGGGGCACAGATAATGAGGGCTTAAGGAATTTACCTCCGTGATCCCCGCCATATTTGCCACAAAGGAGCTGCCGACAGAGCCTCTGGATCCCACCAGATAGCCATCCTCCACCGATTTCCACACGAGCTTCTGGGCGATAATGTACATCACCGCAAACCCGTTTGATATGATAGAGTGCAGCTCCTTCTCCAGCCTCTCCTCCACGATCTTCGGGAGCGTCTCGCCGTACAGCTCATGCGCCCTGTTGTAGCAGATCTCGGTGAGCTGTCTGTCGCTGTCCTCGATGACGGGCGGGCACTTGTCGGGGCGCACCGGGGACATACACTCGATCATGTCCGCGATGAGGTTCGTGTTGGTGATCACTACCTCCTCCGCCTTGTCGCTCCCCAGATAGGCAAACTCCCCCAGCATCTCCTCCGTCGTCCTGAAGAAGAGCGGCGCCTGATCGTCCGCGTCGGGGAAGCCCTGCCCCGCCATGATGATGCGCCGGTAGATCTCGTCCTCCGGATTTAAAAAATGCACGTCGCACGTCGCAACGACAGGCTTGCGGAACTGCTCCCCCAGACGCACGACCTTCCGATTGACTTCCATGATGTCTTCCATGGAGTTGATGTTCGGCAATCTGTCGGACGCGATCATATATTTGTTGTTGCCGAGCGGCTGGATCTCCAGATAATCATAGAAGCTGACCAGCCTTGCGATCTCTGTTTCCGATTTTCCCTCCAGAAGCGCGCGGTACAGCTCCCCCGCCTCACAGGCGCTCCCCACGATCAGACCCTCCCTGTACTGATTCAGAAGGCTCTTGGGAATGCGCGGTCTTCTGGCATAGTAAGCAAGATGCGACATAGAGACCAGCCGATACAGGTTCATGCGCCCGACGTTGTTCTTCGCCAGAATGATCCCGTGATAGGTCGGCAGACGTTTGATGATGTCGGGACTGGCCTTGCCTTTCTCATTGATCTGCCTAAGCGTCGTGATGCCGTCCTTCTCCATCATCGCGATCAGTTTGACAAAGATCTCGGCGGTGGCCTCCGCATCGTCCACGGCTCTGTGATGATGCTGCAGGGAGACGCCCAGTGTCTTGGCGACCGCGTCCAGCGTATGTCTGCTCTGTCCGGGCAGCATCACGCGCGCCAGATTCATCGTGTCCACATAGGTAAAATCATGCCGGATCCCCTGCCTGTCACAGTTTTCTGTGATAAAACTCATATCAAACTCGGCATTGTGCGCCACCAGCATACAACCCTCGCTGAAAGCGAGGAAGGCCGGCAGGACGCTCTCGATCTTCTCGGCGTCCACTACCATGTCGTCCCGTATGCTCGTCAGCTTCTCTATCTCAAAGGGGATCGGCACCTCCGGATTGACAAAGACGGAAAAGCGATCGGTGATCCGGCCGCCCTGCACTTTTACCGCGCCGATCTCTATGATGCGGTTCTCCACCGGGGACAAGCCCGTCGTCTCAATGTCAAACACCACAAAATCCTGCCCGAAATCCTGCCCCTTTTCGTTGGTGGCGATCTCGTGGAGATCGTCCACAAAGTAAGCCTCCACGCCGTAGATCACCTTGAAGAAATCCTGTTTGTCGGGGTCGGGATCGCCCGCCTCCTTACGCCTGTTCTTCTCCTCCTTCCACAGATCCTCCCAGACATGGTTGGCATCGGGAAAAGCCTGCACCACCCCGTGATCCGTTATGGCGATAGCCGGATGCCCCCACTGATAGGCGCGCTTCACGATATCTTTTGCCTCGGAGACCCCGTCCATATCGCTCATCTTGGTGTGACAGTGCAGTTCGACGCGCTTGCGCACGCTCGTGTCCGTGCGTGACACCGTAAAGTCCGGTATCTTCTTGATCCCCGCGATAGAGCCTATCGTCAGCTCGTTGTCAAACTTGTCCGTCGCCGCCACGCCCTTGACTTTGATGAACGATCCCATTCCGATAGCGCCTGTTATTTCATCTTTCTGCTCATTCTGCACGAAGATCTTGATCGTCATCGTGTCGGT
The DNA here is from genome assembly GCA_947626745.1 of uncultured Lachnospiraceae bacterium. Lineage (GTDB taxonomy): Bacteria > Bacillota > Clostridia > Lachnospirales > Lachnospiraceae > UBA3282. The sequence goes on along the minus strand of CANQTF010000005.1, from coordinate 75,150 downwards.
ATAGTCCGTCACGTCATAGAACAGGATCGTCCGTTCATTCCTGATGTCCCGCTCGTCCGTATGAATGATCCTGCCGCGTATGACGACTTCGCCCATCTCCCCTATGATATCGCTCATAGGCATGGCTTCCTCGTCAAAATCCCTGCCGTACACCACATCGGGCGCATCGGAGCGCTTAAGAGGGCGCTTCGCCTCCGGCTGCCGCTCCCGTGCGCCACCCGGCTGTGCGGGCTGCCGCCGGGTCGTCCTTCGCGTTTCCTCCGGTGTACTTCCGGCATCATTTATATCAGGCGTTATTATATTGTCCCGCTCCTCGTGCGCCGCTGCGCCGGTCATCGGCGTTCGATACCCCGCTCTGGCGGAGATCTCGGCTACCTGCATGGCGATCCGGCGTTCGTCCTCTTTCCTGTATTTTCCCTCCGCCTTCTCTTTATAGGCGATCTGTATGTCCACGGCCAGCCCGCAGCGCTCATGATAGATCTTTTCCAGAATGCGCAGCAGCTCCTCCGCCCTGCTCCTGCCGGGCACCGTGTCCTCGACGGTCAGAAGCAGCCTGTCATCTTCCTCGAAGGCGATATCCGCGTTCTTGAACATGCTATACTCCACCGGCGAGTACGCCCGCAGTTCCGCCAAAATGCTGTCGCGGTAGATATCCGTCAGCTTCCTCGGCGTATACTGTGCGGACAGATGAAACCTCTCGTAAAGCTTGACCGTTACGGGAGCATTCGGGAAAAACTGCTTCTTGATCTCCCCCTCCACCCGGAAGATGTCCTCTTTCTGGATCAGTCTGTCCGAGGAGATGTAGATGCGCAGAAAATCCTTGCGCCTCGTGGAAGACACCTTATCCACCGTGGTCTGTTCATAGAGATCGCTCAGCCCCGTATCCAATTTCAGTGTCGGAAACACTTCAAAAAATTTTTTACTCATCCGTGCCATGCACCTTTCCTACATTTACGCCCGATCCCAGTTCAAAAGTTCCTCCCGCAGCACAGCGAGAAGCTGATCCTCCGGCACCTTCTTCACGATCTCGCCGCGCTTGATCAAAAGGCCCTCCCCGATGCCGCCGGCAATACCGATGTCGGCCTCCTTTGCCTCGCCCGGCCCGTTGACGGCGCACCCCATAACGGCTACCTTGATGTCCAGCGGGATATCCGCCACCATCTCCTCCACCCGGTTCGCCAGCCCGATCAGATCGATCCGCGTCCTGCCGCAGGTCGGACAGGAAACCACTTCAATGCCGCCCTTCCGCAGTCCCAGTGTGCGCAGGATCAGTTTGGCGGACTTGATCTCCTCCGCGGGATCGCCTGTCAGAGACACGCGTATCGTATCGCCGATGCCCTGATGCAGGATCAGCGCGAGCCCGATCGACGACTTGATATTACCGCTTGTCACCGTGCCGGATTCCGTGATGCCTACGTGCAGCGGATAGCCGGTCCTGCCCGCGAGTATCTCGTGGGCGCGGACGCACATGAGCACGTCCGAGGATTTGATGCTGATGACCAGATTGTCGTATCCGAGATCCTCTATGATGCCCACCTTGTCCAAGGCACTCTCAACGATCCCCTCCGCGGTCACGCCGTGATACTTCTCCACCAGCTCCCGCTCCAGCGAGCCGCCGTTGACGCCCACGCGGATCGGGATATTCCTCTCTCTGGCGGCTGAGACAACAGCCGCCACCTTGTCTCTGTCCCCGATGTTGCCCGGATTGATGCGGATCTTGTCCGCCCCGTTCTCAATGGCCGCTATCGCCATCTTATAGTCGAAATGTATGTCCGCCACAAGCGGGATATGGATCCGCGGCCTGATCTTTCCGATCGCCTCGGCCGCCTCGATCGTCGGCACGGTGCATCGTATGATCTCACAGCCGGCCCGTTCCAAGCGCAGGATCTGCGCCACGGTAGCCTCCACATCCTCCGTCCTTGTATTGGTCATGGACTGGATCAGGATAGGATTGCCCCCGCCTATCACCCTGTCTCCGATATGTACCGTCCTCGTATGTTCACGATGCATCATTTTTCCTCCCGTGTGTTACCATGTATTATGAGTTATTATATCATAATCACAGATGCTGTGGCCGTAAAATTTTAAAAAGGCCGCATCGCGGTCTGCTGCGTCCGCTCCTGTTCTCCCTCCGTCAGCCACACCTGTTTCTCGATCACCTTGATAAAAGACCTGCGGCGCAGCCGGCTCCTCCTCCCCGCGGACCGTTCCAGCTCCCGCGCCGCCTCCGACGCCGTCCTGTACCGCCGGTCCGGTTCTTCCTCCATGCACTTTCGGATCACGCGCTCCAGCCCGTCCGACAGCATCGGCTGATAATCCCGTATGGAGAGCGAGGTGTAGGGCGGTCTCGAGGGATCGGCTCCCGTAACGCTGTAGTACAGCACTCTGCCGAACGCATAAATGTCGCTCCTCTCGTCCGCATACGCTTCCCGGCACGGCGCAGCCGCTTCCGCTCCCCACTCCCTCCGGTATTCCGGCGGCCGTCCGCGCCGGCCCAACTGCTCCGGCGCCGCATAGCCCGGCGTCGCCGCCATGCCGTGTTCCTGCCGCCCGCCGAACGTCCTGCGGCAAGCGGCCCCAAAATCGATCAGCTTCAGCCGCCCGTCCTGACAGACCAGGATATTGTCCGGTTTCAGGTCGCGATATATAACAGGTGTTTTTCTTGTGTGGAGATAGTGCAGGATGTCCAGAAGCTGCGCCGCCCAATCCCGCGCCTGTTCCTCCTGCACGCAGCCGTTTTGTGCGATATAGCGTCCAAGCGTCATGCCCTGCACGTACTCCAACACAAGATACCAGCCTTCCTCCCACAGCAGATCATAGACCACCGGCAGCATAGGGTGTCTGAGCCGCTGCAGGACATCGGCCTCCCGCATCAGCTCCTTTTCCCGCGCCGGATCCTGCGCGCCGCGGCAGATCTCCTTGATTGCCACGAGCCGCTGCAGAGCTTCGTCACGCGCCAGATACACACGGCCCTCGCCGCCTTTCCCCAGCAGCCTGAGTACGCTGTATTTCCCGATAAAAGCCCTTGCGCCTTCCGTATTTTCCATTTTCATTCACCTCCTGACCTGTATGTACACCGCCGAGAGGTCATCCCGCTCTCCGCGGCGTATACAGGCGCCGCCGATCTCCCGCAGTCTGCGGGCGGCCTGTTCCTCCTCCTTCAGCCGTTCTGCTCCCAGCACATCGGCCAGCTCCGCCTCGTCCACGGCACGATAAAAGCCGTCGCTGCACAAGAGCAGCCCCTGTCCGTCGCACAGCGTTCCCAGCCGAAAATCGGGCCTTGCAAAACCAAAGCTCCCGACACACTTGGTCAGCTGTCCCTTCCGGCTTATATGATCCGCCGTCAGGCGTTCGATCCTTTTTCCGGGCGCGCCCTTCGTTCCGGTCCGGATCCGATACGCCCTGCCGTCTCCGAGATGCCAGAGCAGATACGTCTTCTCCCGCATGACCGCGACCGTCATGGCCGTACCCGCAGAGACGCCCGCCTTTGCACCGTACAGTGCGATCTGCTCCTGCATGTGAAATACCAGCCTGTCCATCGACCGCCTGACGACCCAGTAAGGCTTTTTCTTTCGGATCGCGCGCAGCAGAGATTCATAGAACCACTCCTGCAGCCTCTGCGTCACATAGCCGCTCACCCGCTCTCCGTATGCCGGGCCGCCCATGCCGTCGCAGACCGCCGCCATGAGCACGCGGCCGCGCGCAGTCAGTGTCTGCAGCAGCACGACCGAATCCTGATCGACCGCCGCCATACCGCGCTCCCAATATACACTTGTCAGATAGTTCAAGTTCATCCTCCTCTTCCGTTACAGTTCTCTCCGTACATAGCCGAAATCTTGCGGGAATCCCGCCGGAGCATATACCCGAAGGGGTTCAGAACGAACCCCGATACAGCGAGTATACAGCATAACCAAAAACAAAGCAACAGAAATCTGCGATCTAATGCACGATCTTCATGATATCATTGTACATGATAAACACCATAAGCACCATAAGCACTACCAGGCCGGCAAAATGAACCAGTCCCTCCTTCTCGGGGGACACCGGTCTGCCGCGCACCACTTCCACAAACATAAAGAGCAGTCTGCCGCCGTCCAGCGCCGGAAGCGGCAGAAGGTTCAGGATACCGAGATTGACGGACAGAAGCACCACGATCTCCAGCATCGTCAGAATGGCCGAAGATGTGCCGTAATTTTCTTTCGCGCTGTCGTAGCTCTCGCCCACGAACTGCGCGATGCCGACCGGCCCGGAGACATCGTCCTTGCTGACCTGCCCGTGCAGCAGCATGACAAGGCTCTTGTAAGTGGTCTTGGCATAGTACTCCACCTCATAGAACGCATACTGGAATACCTGCAGCGGATTGCAGTCCAGATATGCGCCGCCGCCCATGATCCCAATATAATAACGGGCGTCATTTTCATCGTACCGCGGCGTCACTGTCGCAACGCCCTCCTGCCCGTCACGGGTGTAGCGGATCGTCAGAGTCTCGCCCTGATTCATGGCGGAGATCACCATGACTTCCCGATAAAAATGGATCCTTTCATGACCGATCCGGGTGATGACGTCGCCCTCCCGCAGTCCGGCTTCCATCGCCGCCGAGCCCTCCGAGACGCCGCCCACCACCGGAAGATCCGCACCCGAAAAAGCCGTCAGCACAAGCGCCACCACAAAGGCGAGGATAAAGTTGAAAAAAGGCCCCGCGAACACGGTCGCGATACGCTTCCACACACCGGCCTCCGTGAACGCCATGCCCTGCGCCCCGGCCTCGTCCTGCCGGACATCGCCGTCCTCCTTCGCCGTCACGCCGTCCTCCCCGTCGAACATACAGGCGCCGCCGAACGGCAGCAGCTTCAGGGAATAGCGCACACCGTTCTTCTCGAAAGAGAAAAGGGTCGGGCCCATCCCTACCGCAAATTCAACGACGCGGATACCGTTACGCCTCCCGATGATAAAATGGCCGAACTCGTGTGAGATCACCACCACGCCAAAAACAATGAGGAATAATACAATCGTTCTGATCAAAGCGCTACTCTCCAAACTTCCGTTTAATATAGTCATGCGTCTCCGCTTCCGCTTCCAATATCTTCTCCACAGAAGGATTCTCCGATACCCGATGCTGCGCCATCGAGCTCTCGATCAGCTCCGGTATCTGCAGAAAGGAGATCTTCCTCTGCAGAAAGAGGGCCACCGCCATCTCGTTGGCGGCATTGAACACCGTCGGCAGCGTGCCGCCTCTCTCCGCCGCCTCATAGGCGAGCGCAAGCCCTCGGAACGTGTCCGTATCCGGCCGCTCAAAGGTAAGCTGCCCCAGCGCGAAGAGATCCACCCGCTTGGTGTCCATCGGCCGCCTGTCCGGATAGAAAAGCGCATACTGGATCGGCAGCTTCATATCCGGTGTGCCGAGCTGCGCCATGATACCGCCGTCCGCGTACTCCACCGCCGAGTGAATGATGCTCTGGGGGTGTACCACGACCTGTATCTGTGACAGTTCCACGCCGAACAGCCATTTGGCCTCCATTACTTCCAAACCCTTGTTGACGAGAGAGGCCGAGTCTATGGTGACCTTCTTCCCCATGGACCAGTTCGGGTGCTTCAGCGCGTCCTCGACCGTCATGGCCGCCAGCTCTTCTTTTTTCCTGCCGCGGAACGGTCCGCCGGACGCCGTCAGCAGGATACGCTCCACCCGCGCCCTGTTCTCACCGTTCATGGACTGAAAAATAGCGCTGTGCTCACTGTCCACGGGCAGGATCCGCACTCCCTTCTCCGCCGCCAGCGGCATGATGAGATGCCCCGCCGTCACAAGAGTCTCCTTGTTGGCGAGCGCAATGGTCTTGCCGTGTTCGATCGCGGCAATGGTCGGCCTGATACCTATCATTCCCACGATCGCCGTGACCAATACCTCCGCGTCCTCGTAAGCGGCCACCTCCAGCAGCCCTTCCATGCCGTATGCGACGCGCACGGGCAGATCCCTGACACGCTCCCGCAGATCGCGGGCGGCCTCCTCGGTCCACATGGCCGCCAACGCCGGCCGAAATTCCCGCACCTGCCGCTCCAGCAGCGCCGCATTCGTGCCGGCCGCCAGCGCGGACACCGCAAGATCGGGTTCCTTCCGCACGATCTCAAGGGTCTGTGTTCCGATAGAGCCTGTAGATCCGAGTATTGCTATTTTTTTCATAACACTCATTATGTATTCTCCTGCCGGTAAATCCCGTAGTTATCCGATCATGATAAGCGACAAGCCGATGAAGATCAGCGGCGCCGCAACGATCACGCTGTCAAAGCGGTCCATGATGCCGCCATGCCCCGGGATCAGCTTGCCGTAATCCTTGATCCCATAGTCTCTCTTAAAAGCCGAAGCCGCCAGATCTCCCACCATAGACACAAGGGCGCCCGCCGCGCCCAGCGCCGCCGCCGCGCCGATGCCGATACCGTGCTGCGAGACGCCGCAATACCGCTCTGTCAGGAAAGCGTACAGCGCGAACAGAAGCGCCGCGCCCGCAACGCCGCCCACTGCGCCCTCGATCGACTTCTTGGGACTCAGCTTGGGCGTCATCTTGTGTTTCCCGATCAGCACGCCCACCGCGTAGGCGCACGTATCGCTCCCCCACGAGCAGAGGAAGATATACCAGACCAGATATTTTCCCATTAGGAAGCCCTCTCTGGTCAGATAGAGAAAGGACAGCATGACCGGCGCATACAGAAAGGAAAAACACGCCGCCATGACTTCCCTGCCGTGGTAGACCGGAAAGCGGAACACATACACGAACAGAAATACAAGGAACGCCGCTGCCATGCCAAACGCAAGCGCCCTGTAGATATACGCTCCCACATAGAACTGCCCCGCGTCCGCCGCCGAGAGCCGGCTCGGAAACAGCGCTGTAGAAAAATAAATCCAGATATAATAAAGTATGATGAGCGTGATCCCCGTATATTCCAACGCCCGCTTTTTCTTATCTTCCGTGATAAAACCTACCGCCCTGCCCAGCTCACGGTAGGCGGTAACGGAAATAAGACATAACGCGGCGGCGAGCACCGGCCCTCCCGCCGTGATCAGTATGACGGCGGCCGCCACAAGCAGGATACCGCTGCCAAGCCTAGTCCAAAACATCTTTTTCCCTCCGTTTCCGTCAGAGCGCCGGCCGCACCGCTATTCGTCCCTGACCAAACCATAACGTCTGTCTCTTTTATTATATGCCTCGACCGCCTTCTCTAATTCTTCCTTGGAAAAATCCGGCCACGCCACGGGCGTAAAATAAAACTCGGTGTACGCGAGCTGCCACAGCAGGAAATTGGAGATGCGCTGCTCGCCGCAGGTGCGGATCAAAAGATCCGGCTCGGGAATGCCGTGCGTGTCAAGCGCCTCGCTGATCATATCCTCCGTGATATCCTCCGCCCGAAGGCTGCCGTCTGCCGCGTCCCCCGCCAGTCTGCGCACGGCGCGGACGATCTCGTCCCTGCCGCCGTAGTTGATGGCGATCTGAAAATGCAGCCCCGTATTGGCCTTGGTCGCTTCCTCCAGCTGCGTCATACGGTTCCTGATATCGTCGTCCAGTCTGCTCTTTTCTCCGAGGATTCTGACACACATGTTATTTTTTGCGGCGGTCTTGAGACAGGTCTTCATATAATTGCGCAGCAGTCCCATCAGCGCATCGACCTCGTCTCTCGGTCTGTTCCAGTTTTCCGTGGAAAAAGCGTACACCGTCAGGTACTGTATCCCCATGCGGTACGCCTCCTCGCATATGACCTCCACCGTCTTCGCTCCCTGCACATGACCGTAATTGCGCGGCATACCTTTGCTCTTCGCCCACCGGCCGTTGCCGTCCAGGATAATGGCCACATGATTCGGGATCTTCATGCCGTTTTCCATATTCTTCCTCCGCTCGAAACATTAGGAAAAGGGACGGCGGAACACCCATTCCGCAATCCCCTTCTATCCTCTGTCTGAAATTGACCGTCCGCCGTCCCGGACTTCCTACACGGTAAGGATCTCTTTGGACTTCTCCTCAACCAGCTTGTCCAGCTCCTTGATATATTTGTCCGTCAGCTTCTGCAGACCGTCCTCCAGCTCCTTGATCTCGTCCTCGGAGACCTCCGTCTTGCCCAGCTTCTTAAAAGCATCGTTGCCGTCGCGTCTCGTATTTCTGATCGCGACCTTGCTCTCCTCGCCCCGCTTCTTGACATCTTTGACCAGCTCCTTACGGCGCTCCTCCGTCAGCTCCGGAAATACGAGCCGGATCAGCGTGCCGTCATTGGACGGCGTGATGCCGACGTCGGACATCATGATCGCTTTCTCGATCTCCTTGATCAGCGTCTTTTCCCACGGCGCGATCTGAATGACCCGCGGCTCGGGAACGGTGATATTGCCCACCTGCTGGATCGGCGTAGGCGTCCCGTAATAGTCTACCCTGATCTTATCGAGGACATGCGGGTTGGCGCGCCCTGCCCGGATAGCGCCGAGATCGCCCGCAAGATAATCGTAAGTCTTCTGCATCTTTTCCTCGTAAGGTTTTAATCTCGCATCCATACTGTAATCCTCCGATTATGATTCGCTCACACGGTCACCTTGGTGCCGTTGAAGCTGCCCTTCATGGTGTTCACGATGCTGTTCTCCCCGTTCAGTCCGAAGACCCACATCGGCATCTTATTGTCCCGCGCCAGAATAGACGCAGTCATATCCACGACCTGCAGGTTCTTCTCGATGACCTCATCAATGGAGACCTCATCATATTTCTTTGCGTTCGGATCGGTGCGCGGATCGCCGTCATAGACGCCGTCAACGGCCTTCGCCAGCAGAATGACATCCGCCTCCACCTCGATCGCCCGCAGCACGACGCCCGTGTCCGTCGAAAAATAGGGGTGGCCCGTTCCGCCCGCGAAAAAGACGACCATATTCCTCGCAAAATACTTATTTGCCCTGTCCTTGGAGAACAGCTTCGTGAACGAGCCGCACTCAAAAGGCGTCAAAATACTCGTCATCATGCCGAGCGAGCGAAAGATCTCGGAAACATAGATACAGTTCATCACCGTAGCCAGCATACCGATCTGATCCGCCTTCGTCCTGTCTATATTCCCGCTGGAACGTCCGCGCCAGAAATTGCCGCCGCCGATCACGATGCCTACCTGAATCCCTTCGTCCACCAACTCCTTGACCTGCACGGCCACGCCGCGCACCGTCTCCTCGTCAAAGCCGGTCTTCTTCTCACCCGCCAAAGCCTCTCCGCTCAGTTTCAACAATATCCGCCGCATACCCTGTTCTCCCGCTCTTAGTTTTGGAATATCAACCTTTTTTCTTCTTGAACTCCTCGAAGAAGGACGTCGGGTTCACGTCCGCGTAGCACTGCGAGCACATACCCTCGATGACCGCGCCGTTGTTGATCTGTACGGACTTGGATTTGATATTGCCCATAACGATCGCCGTCGTGTCCAGAATAACGGGACCCCTCACATCGATATCGCCCTTGACCGCCCCGGCGATCACCGCGCTGGAAGCCGTGATGTTGCCGATCACAACGGAGCTCTGTCCGATCTTGACGCTGCCCTGGCTGTTGACCTCGCCTGTGATCTTCGCGCCCTCCGCAAAGATCTCGGCCGCCTTGGAGTCGCCTTGGATCGTACCCGTGATGTTCAGCTTGCCCAGAATATCCAGATTACCGTTGACCGTACCGATCAGCTCCATAGAGCCCTCGGATATAATATCACCTGTAATTGTCATTCCTTCCGTCACTACCGCCGTCTCGTCTACCGCTACCCGGTTTGTCTGCGCCTGTACCTGTGTTTGTTCTTCCATAACCTCTTCTTCCTCTCCGCTCATTTCAGATATCATGTTGTCGGCCTCATACGCCTCTTCCGTCTCCGCCGCCGGTTCTTCCTCGATCTCCGGCGCCGGTTCCTCCGCAAGTTCCGGCATCGGCTCCGCTTCCTGCGTCTCCTCCCCGTCCGCCGAGATCACGGCCTCCTCCAACGGCTCTTCTGCCGTATCCGGCTCTTCCAGTCTGTCGAGCATGCTGCTCAGATCCAGGGAATCCAACGCCTCGTCCGCCGCCGAAAGTTCCTCTGCGTCCTGCACGGCAGTCTGCTCTTCCGCGGCCGGAGCTGCGTCCGCCACGGCGGCATTCAGTTCTTCCTCCGGCATCAGTTCGTTCACAGCCTGAGACAAGTCTTCTTTCAAATCCGAGAAAAAGCCCATTCTCATATCCTCCATTCTTTATTCATTGCTTATATGATGAATCCGTTCCGTATCCTCTGTGATTGGAAGGATCTTCGTATCACCCATCGCCTCGATCGCCTCGATCAGCCCCGGCAGCGCCTCCACGGTGGAATCCTTCTCTGCGGCATCGTGGAGCAGTATGATCGCCTCGTCGTAATCCTGCAGCTTCGCGGTGCAGTTCCTGATGATATCGGAAGGGCTGATGTATGTGCTGACGGCATCTCCGGAGGAGATGTTCCAGTCAAAGTAGGACATGTCCTGATCGTCCAGATAGGCGATCAACTCATGCATATCGACACGGCTGACCGTGTTGCTGCTGCCTCCCGGAAACCTGCAGTATCTGCACCAGACGCCCGTCGTGTCATACAAGAACTCCTGCAGTCTGCTCAGGTCTGCGCTGTAGCTCTCCACGGACTGATAGATCTCGCTGTATCTGTGGCTGTAGGAATGCATCGCAAGGGTATGCCCCTCGTCCACGATCCGATTATATAACGCCCGATATTCTTCTTCCTCTCTCCCGACCACAAAGAATGTGGCCTTCACATCGTAATCGGCCAGTATATCCAAGATCCTGCCCGTATTGCTGCTCGGCCCGTCGTCAAAGGTCAGATACACCTTGCGGACCTGCTCGTCCGCAGCTTCCTCCCCGGCATCTTCGGCGGCCACGCCGGCCTTCTCGTACTCCTCTACCCCGGACACCGTATAGAGCGACGCCTCGGCGTCCTCCGCCGTGCGCTGTGCAGCGTTCTCCGCCTGATCCGTAACGGCCGTTCTATCCTGCAGCAGAGCAAGCGTGTCTCGCAGCTCGCCTTTCACCGTATGCAGCCTGATCCCCATAATAACACACACTATCATAAGGATCACCGTCGAGAAAAATAAAGTCGCGAATAGCAGCAGTCTCAGCCGCCGTCTGCGGCGCTTGTCCTTTTTAACGGCATCTGTCTGCGCCATGACCTCTCGCTCCTTAATATCAAACTCTTTTATACTATAACATATTTATCGCACAACGAAAAGAAATTTTATGAAAAATTCACAAGAAAAATTATCCTGTTATCTCACAGCAGCCGCTCCCACGCCGTCCCGTCGGCATACTCCGCCCCGATATCAAAAAGCTCCCTCATATAGCCCTGTCCAAAGATCCGTTCAGGCGGGCCGGAGCGCACCACACAGCCGTTCTTGACGCACAGCACCCTGTCGGAAAAGTGTCTGGCCAGCTCCAGCTCGTGCAGTGACATAACGACCGTCATTCCCTTTTCTCCGGCAAGCCGCCGCAGGGCGGACATAAATTCCAGTTTATAGCGGATATCCAGATAGGAGACCGGCTCGTCGAGCAGTATGATCTCCGGCTGCTGACAGAGCGCCCGGGCGAGCAGCACCCGCTGTCTCTGCCCGTCGCTGATCTTGTTATAGTCTCTCTGCCCGATATCGAGAACACGTGTTATTTCCATAGAGTCGTACACGATGCGCCGATCCTGCTCCGACAGGATGCCGAAACGCCCCGTATAGGGGTATCTGCCGCCCGCCACCACATCCTCGCAGGTCATCAGCTCCGTGCGCACCTTGTCCGTAAAGACCGACGCCATACGCCGCGCCAGCTCCTGTCTGCTCATGCCGTACAGATCCTCCTGCCCCAGCAGGACGCAGCCCGCCGTCGGCGCAAGCTGTCCGGCGATACTCCGAAGGAGCGTGGACTTGCCGGCTCCGTTGGGTCCGATCAGCGTCACGATCCCGCCCCGCGGGATCTCGATCGTGACGTTGCGCAGCACGGGAACGTCATGATAACCGGCCGTCAACTGTCTCACCTGCATGTGATACTCCGTCATCGCTCTCCCCCTCTCCTGCGTCTCAGCATGACCGCGATCACCACCGGCGCGCCAAACACCGCCGTCACGGAACTGATGCTCAGCTCCGTGGGCGCGAACAGCGTCCTCGCCAGCAGGTCGCAGAAGAGACAAAACACCGCGCCGCCGAGGAAGCATGCCGGTATCATGACAAGCGGCTTCGCCGTCCTGAAAAGACCCTTGACCAGATGCGGCACGGCGATCCCGACGAAAGAGACCGGCCCGGCAAACGCCGTGATGCACGCCGCCAGAATACTCGACAAAAGGACCAACAGGAAACGCAGCGCCCGGACGTCAACGCCCACGCCGGCCGCATAACTCTCCCCGAGCTGATACGCGCCGATCGGTTTCGACAGCCACAGGGAGGCCGCTGCGGACGCCGCCACGACGATCCCCATGACCGCAACGTTGTCCCACGTGATGCCCGAGAAGCTGCCCTTCGACCAATTGTGCAGATTCACGATGTCGGCGTCCTGTGCGAAGGTGACGACCAGATCCGTGACCGCCGAGCAGATATAGCCGATCATGACGCCGCTGACAATGAGCATCGCCATACTGTCCACTTTGCCGGACATGACAAGCACCACCCCCATCGCGGCGACGGCGCCCGCAAAGGCCGCCGCTATCATGCCCCATGAGCTGACTCGGACACCCCTCCCGAGGAAAAATACCGTCAGAAGGGCGACCGTCAGCTTCGCGCCGGAGGAGATCCCCAGCACAAAGGGCCCCGCTATGGGATTGTGGAAAAAGGTCTGCAAAAGATACCCCGCAAGTCCCAGCGCGCCGCCCAGTATCAGGGCCGCCAGCGCCCGCGGCATGCGGATCTGCCACAGGATATCGCGGACGGTATCGGAAACGCTGCCGCCGCCCATGCCGACGCTGCGCAGGATATCTTTCACGGAAACGGGCACGCTGCCTATGGCGAGACTGAGCAGCAGCAGAAGCGCGAGCAGGATAAGCAGCACGCCAAAGCAAAGCGCGCCGTCCGGTCTGTCTATTTTGTCGTTTGTCACTCTCTTCATCCTCTTTCCCGTCCTATTTCGACAGGCGATACAGATACCGCATATCCTCCCCGCCCGTCAGCATCTTGTGCATATCGTCGATCATGACGCCTATGGACATGGACTCCTGATACAGATTCTTGGTCGTGCAGTAGACGTTCCCCTCCTGCACCGCCCGAAAACCCGCGAGCAGTGTACACTTGTCGAGCAGCTCGTCCACCGTCCGGATCTCCCCGTCTATCGTGCTGTTGTAAATGATGTAGTCCGCGTCCTTCGCCGACGCATAGAATTCCTCTATCTGCATGGTGACAGAGGAGGAATGGCTCGATTCGTCCCCCAAGTCGTCGAAGATGTACGCTCCGCCCGCAAGTCCGATCATCTTCGGGATATAATCCGAGGATTTGCGCACGTTGGCCGCCCCGTTGCCGGTGATATAGAAGAAAGCCACCGTCTTGCGGCCGTCGGCCGAAGCCCCGTCGCTTCCCTGCGCCTCCGCCGTCTCCCGACTGACCGCCTCGAGAAGTTTCTCCTGCTCTGCAAAGGCAGCGTCGGCCTCGGCTTCCCTGCCGAGCAGGACGCCGTACAGCTTCACCCACTCCACGCGCCCCAGCGGGTGGCTCTCATAGCTGGAATAGTCCACCAGAACGGGAATGCCGAAGGATTCCAGCTTTTCCCGCACCTCCGGGCTGTGGTCGATCATCAGGTTTTCGATCGCCAGCTCACAGCCTTCGGACAGGATCAGCTCATAATCCGGCGCACTGTACTTGCCGGCATACAGGATCTCGCCTTCCTCCATCGCCCTGGCCACATCTTCCATGCACCAGCCGTCCGCTTCCGTGCCCGACAGCCGGATCGCGGAAAGCCCGTCCAGCGAGCGGAACATATCCATGGCGGCGGAAGCAACCAGATAGATACGGTCCACCGGCTGCCGGATCACTGCGATGTCCTCATCCAGCCCCGCCGGAGGCTGCATTCCCTCGGGCACGACCAGAAAACGATCCCTGTCCGCCACCGTGATCAGCACGTATCCCTGCGCATAGCGGTCCATGGTGAACCTGTCCGCATAGGTGAGCGGGATACGGACAGGCTCGCCAAGCCCGTTCCATAGGGGTGTCTCCTGCGGCTGCGGGCCGCTCTGCACGGTCCGGCTCTCCTGTGCGTCCTGCGCGTCCTGCGTCTGCGCTGCGGACGCCGGCGCAGCACACGCCGTCACGCACAGCAATAAGGCGGCGGCACAGAAAATGCCGCCGCAGATATTTTTGCACTTATGGAACAACGTATTAAATAACATATGATATCCTGTCTTTCTACAGTTTGGAATAGCCGTAGCTGTTCACCAGCGCGTCCAGCTTCACCTTCTGCTTGCACAGAGGGCAGTCCTCCTGTCTGTAACTCTCGTAATGCGGGATATCGCTCCGGCTGTAGATCGCGTTCACGTCGATATCTCCCATCTTGCTGACGGCGCTGAAGATCGCGCAGATCCCCTGCAGCTTGCCGCCGTAATAGTCGAGACTCCGCGCACAGGCAAGCAGCGTCTTGCCCGTCGTGATCGAGCCTTCCAAAAATATGATATTCTTGCCCGCGATCATCGGCTTTAGATTGTCGCGGAAGATCATCTGCCCTGCGGAAGAAAACTCCGGCGTCACAACATAAATGGTCTTGTGCGCGTTCATGGAGAGAACGCCCGCCTTGGCGAGATCCTCCGCCAGATAGGCGCCAATCACCTGCAGACCTTCCATACAGACAATGGTATCCACCGGCGTGGAGACGGAATACTTCATCGCCATAAGCTCCGCGACCTTCTGCGCTTCCTTGCAGCGCGTCTTCATCGTCGTCATATCCATATAGTGCGTGATATGGGACTGGGGCGTCGCAAAATGCCCGGGCAGCACCTTGAGCGCGACATCCGGATCTCTGTTTGACTGAATCTTGATGACCTTATCTTCCAACATGGCTCTTTCCTCCTTTTACATAAAAAATGCTATAATCGATCAGTATCTGATATGATTATAGCATTTTTATCATAGTCTGCCTATCACTTTTTTACGGCGGCGCATACCGTGCAGGGCTGCGCCTTCTTCTTAGTTTCCGGCCATCTGCTTTGCCACTTCTTCCGCGAAGTTCTCCTCTTTCTTTTCAAGGCCCTCGCCTGTCTCGAAGCGGACGAATCTCTTGACGGAAAGATCTGCGCCGTTCTCCTTCGCTACCTGCGCCAGATACTGCGCAACGCTCTGCTTGCCGTCATCAGCCTTGACATATACCTGCTCCAACAGGCACACTTCCTTCAGCTCTTTGTTGAGACGGCCGTTCACCGCACCCTCGATCACCTTGTCGGGCTTTCCCGCCATCTTGGGATCGTTCTTGATCTGCTCCGTGAGGATCTCCTTCTCATGCGCCTTGTACTCCTCGGACACCTCGTCCGTGGATACATACTTCGGATAGAGCGCCGCGACCTGCATGGCGATATTGACGAGCGCCTCTTTTATCGCGTCGTTCACCACATTCGTGGCAGCCTCTACGAGAACGCCGATCCTGCCGCCGCCGTGTACGTAAGATACCACACAGCCGTCGTTCGCCACGATCTTCTCGAATCTTCTGATCGTCAGGTTCTCACCGATCACAGCGATCTTATCGACCAACGCATCTTTGACCGTCTTGGAAGTGTCCAGATGCCACTTTTCTGCAAGGAACGCGTCCATATCCGCCGCGTCGGACGAGGCCGCCTGTTCGGCCACCGCTTCCACATATGCCTGAAAATCTTCGTTCTTGGCTACGAAATCCGTCTCGGAATTCACTTCCACTACCGCTGCGGTCCTGTCGTCCTTGACCGACACGCGGCAGAGTCCCTCGGCTGCGATCCTGCCGGCTTTCTTCTCCGCCTTTGCCTGACCGTTCTTTCTCAGATACTCGATCGCTGCGTCCATATCGCCGTTCGTCTCGTTCAGCGCCTTCTTACAGTCCATCATACCTGCGCCGGTCATCTCTCTCAACTCTTTTACCATTGCTGCCGTAATAGCCATTTATCTTTCCTCCTGATAAATTCGATCGTTATGATATATCGCGCGCGTCCGCCTTATGCCTCTGCGCTCTCCTCGGAAGCGATCTCTTCGATATCCTCCGCCTCGCCGTCCGCTGCCTGTTCCTCAACATATTCCTCTGCGCCCTGATTTGCCTCGATGACAGCGTCCGCCATCTTGGAAACGATCAGCTTGACGGCTCTGATCGCATCGTCATTGCCGGGGATAATATAGTCAAGCTCCTCGGGATCGCAGTTCGTGTCGCCGATACCGATCAGCGTGATGCCGAGCGTATGCGCTTCCTGCACACAGATATGCTCTTTCTTGGGATCTACCACAAAGATGCAGTCGGGGATCCTTGTCATGTTCTTGATGCCGCCGAGGTTCTTCTCCAGTTTCTCCCATTCCTTCCTGATCTTGATGACCTCTTTCTTGGGGAGCACGTCAAAAGTGCCGTCCTCGGACATCGTCTCGATCGCTTTCAGTCTGTCGATCCTTGACCGAATGGTCTTGAAGTTGGTGAGCATACCGCCCAGCCATCTCTCATTGACATAGTACATACCGCAGCGCTCCGCCTCCGTCTTGACCGCGTCCTGCGCCTGTTTCTTCGTGCCTACGAAGAGGATCGTTCCGCCCTGGGAAGCCACATCGAACACTGCCTTGTATGCCTCGTCCACCTTGCCTACGGACTTCTGCAGGTCGATGATGTGGATACCGTTTCTCTCCGTAAAGATGTAGGGAGCCATCTTGGGGTTCCATCTTCTCGTCTGGTGTCCGAAATGTACACCCGCCTCCAACAACTGTTTCATTGAAATAACGCTCATTTTTCTACCTCCGTTTGGTTTTGCTTCCATATGCCATCGTCCGCTGCCACCCCGGCGTCAAGGAGCACCGGCAGCCACGTGCAGACCGATGAGAACACCGGCATACCGGCATATGTGATTACTTGTTTCTCTGCGTTTGCACGCACCCATTACAATACCACAAAAAAACCCCTTTTGCAAGGGGTTTTTCATATATTTCACCGTATTTCGGCCTCATCACTCCGCGCCGGTCACGATACGCGCGATCTGCTCGTCGCTGGCATCCGCAGGAATCGAAAATTCTCCCGTGCGCAGCCTCTTATCATAGCCGTTGGCACACAGAAAGGTGTCGAAATTCTTCGCGGAGGTCACTACGCCCGCCGCCTCCAGCTTCTTCGCCACCGTATAGGAACCGTCGCCGCTGTTGATGACGATCACCTTCTCGACACCGGAGGATGCGTCCGGCGTCTCCGGCGCAGCGTCAGAGATATCCGCCTCCTGCGGCGCACCCGGCGTCGCGTACTGATCGCCCGGGACCGCCTCCCCGTCTTCGGGAAGGGCCTCCTCCTGCGGCACAGCTCCGTCTTCTGCCGGCATCGGCTCTTCCTGTTCCTGCGCCGCTTCTGCCGGATCGTCCGCAGATTCCGTAACGTCTGTTATATCAAGATCTTCCGCAGTCTCCTGCGGCGCAGCCAAAGCCGTATCCTCCGGCAGTCCGCTCTGCTCTTCCGCAGCCTGTTCCGTGTCCCCGCCGTCCGCCAGCACCGTATTTTCCACCAGCCCCAGCTCTTTCGCTCTGGCGATGATCTCATCGTCCGTCATCTTTCTGCCGCCCGACAGCGCCACGCCCATGATAACCGCCGTTACCACGATGCCAAGTCCCAGACCACGCAAATAATATTTCCGTTCCATAATCGTCACCCTTATCGGCCGCCGTATCGCTACATGCCTTCAAACAGGTCGATGACCAGCTTTACTTCACCCAGTCCCAAGCCCAGTTCCTTGGCGATCGCCATGTTGGACTTGCCCGCCTTGTGCAGCTCCAATATCCTCTCGTTGCTGTTGCGCCCGTTGTTCTCTTCCTGTGCAAACTGTATGTCAACGGAAGCCGCGCTCTCCTGCGCCCGCTCCCTTCTGGAGCTTCTTCTTGTTCTGGTCTTTCTGCCCGATTCCGCGGACGTTCCCGCCCTCTGGGGGAAGAAGCCCATGCTGGCAAACGCCTCGCTGGTGGACATTTCCGGCGTATCGTCGGCCACGTAATCGGCCTCGGGCTGATGAATGATCTCCACCCGCCTCGGTTTGATCGGCGAGAAGTCCGGCTGTTCTTCCGCGTCGACCCGGTCGGCCTCCTCCGGCGTCTCCACAGCTCCTATAATGGCTGACGCATCGGCGAGGACAGGCTCGTCTTCCTGCACCGCAACCGACGGCTGCGGCCCGTCGGCAAGCGCCTCCTCCACTTCCCGCACCACGTCCTCATGATAGGGCTGGGCGCTCTGCAGGGACGCAAGTCCGCTGTCCGCCGTCCTTACGGCGGAGCGCACGGCATCCTGCGCCTGTGCCGCCGCATCCTCCGCGTCCTTGATGATATCCGCCGCATCGTCGGCCGCCTGCAGCACCGCGTCGATCTTGTCCGCCGCCTCCGCAGCCGTGAGCTCCGCGTCCTTGACGGTCTGTTTGATGTCATCCGCAAGGGACGCCGCCTCATTGATCGTGGACATCAGATTATCATGCTTGTCGTTCAGCATATCGTACAGAAATACGACTTCCTTGTGATTCTTGTTGATCTCCTCCAGAACCGTGTCGGAATATTCGTTGACCGCCATGATCTTCTCATTCGTCACGCGCTCCATAGCGCGCTCCGCGCGCTCGATCGAGTAATTGACGGTCTCGTCCACAATGTCCTCGATCTTGCCCTTGACCTGCTCCACCTCGGAAGA
The DNA here is from genome assembly GCA_947626745.1 of uncultured Lachnospiraceae bacterium. Classification (GTDB taxonomy): domain Bacteria; phylum Bacillota; class Clostridia; order Lachnospirales; family Lachnospiraceae; genus UBA3282. The sequence goes on along the minus strand of CANQTF010000005.1, from coordinate 56,344 downwards.
GATCATCTTCCTGACTTCGTCCTCGCTGATCAGTTGTACCTCTTCGTCTGTCTCCTTCTTCCGCGCGGGCATCAGATATCCCAGCAGGAAGATCACTGCGCCGATCACGATCAAAACGATCTCCGTTGCACTCATCCTCGTCCGTTCCTTCCCTTATTCCTCGCCGCTCTCCATGACTCCGGACCCGCTACACGGTGAAATCGATTTGCGACTTTTTCATAAGCACTTTGCCGTCAGGGTTTGTCCCCGGCTTCTGTTTTCTGGATCTGCCGCCGTCGCCGTGATACTCGTTGCTCCCTTTGTCCTTGGCGTCAAACTTATGCTCCTGGTATTCGGGCTGTTTTCCCTCATTGACCCTGTTGACCTGCCGGTCTACCTGCTTCGTCATCTGCTGGCCGAAGTTCGACTGCTCCACCATGGCCTTCGTGTCTTCATTGTGCTTGATCGCCGTGAAATCCTGCGCGCGCGTGACCTGTCCCTGCATCTCCACAAATCCGATCGCCATTCAACACACCTCCATATATAAGATATGAAATGCCCCTACAGCGGCGCCATCTTCACGTCGCCGCGCTCTTTGACAAACCGGCAGTAATGCAGAGCCTTCTGCACGGTCATCGAAACGTCGTCTATACAGATCTTCGTGCCGGGATACACCATGCCCCTCACCTTGATCTGCGCCTCGGTCGTGCTGCCGGCCTGTTCCTTCAGCTCCTGCAGCTCGGCCTCCCCTGCTTTGAGCGCCGCGCTCTTCTGCTGCGCCGTCACATTCAGCGCCTGGATCTGCTTCACCTGATCCGGACTCATCTTGACGCCCTGCTTGATCTTCTGCATCGCGGCCGTCAGCACGGGCTGCACCGTCTTCAGCGTCTTCGTATCTTCCTCGATCTGCTTCTCCAGCTGTGCGATGCGCGCCTTGACCTTGGGGTCTGCGCCCACCTCCACAACGGTGTCCGCGCCCATCTCCGAGCCCAGCGTCTTGACATTGATACCGCCCGCCGCGCTCACCCTGCCGCCGGTGATGAACCCGCGCTTGCCGTCCACGTTCACCTCGCTGCCGGCCATGATCTTACTGTGCAGGATAGACTCCGAAGCGACATAGCCGTCCGCCTGTGCCGTGGCATTCTCCAGGAATTTCGCTATAATGTTGCCCTTGGCGTACAGGCTGCCCTTTCCCATGCCGTTCATGCCTCTGGCGATAACGATATTGCCGTCCGCCTGCAGCTGCGCGCCCTCCACGACGCCGTTGACGATGATATCGCCGTGCGCTTTCACGGAAAAGTTCGTGGCCACGTTGCCGTTGACCTGCACGCTGCCCTCATACTCTATGTTCCCCGTGGCGTTATCCACGTTCTCCACGATCAGCATATCCGAGACGAAGACCTGGCTCTCCACAAGCTCCACATGGCCGTCCACCATAGATGTGAGCGTCATGCCGTCCTCGGACTTCTCAATGTTCTTGCCGTATTTGAGGGACATCGTCTTCACGTCTGCAGGTCTGATGCGCCCGCCGAAGATGTCGCTGCCGTCCGTTCCCGGCTCCTCCGGGTGCAGGATCGCCAGAACGTCCCCCTTTGCACAGTGGTTCAGTATGTTCAAATGGAAGAAATCCACACTGCCGTCTTCCTTCAATGTGGGCCTTGCCTTCTTGTCCGTATTGAAGCGGTATTCGATGCAGGCGTCCTTTCCCTGTACGGGCGGCTCGCCCTCCGCCAGCAGGATATCCTCGCAGTACTCCCTGTCCTGCACATAAGCCTCGATCGCGTCCCGTTTCACGCCGTTCACGATGCCCTTGGCCTCCAGATCATGCACGATCTCGTCCGCCGTCAGCTCCTCCGCTCCTTCGGACGCCGCATAAAATCTTGCACTCGCCCGCATCTTGTCCGGCTCGATCGTCAGCTTATAACATTCCCGTTCGGGATACCTTTTATTCTGGTCGATGACGAACGTCGTCTCCTCCGCGGCGGAGGCTTCCACCGCGCGCCGCAGCGCGGGAAGATCACAGGCGTAGTCCTTCATCGTCATATATTCGATCACATCATTGATGTGAAGCGGTCTGCCGCCTTCCTTCGGCGGGATCAGCCTGATGCTCGTGCTGTTCTCCCCGTTGATCAATCTGAAATATCCGTTTTTCCCCATTTCCGCCTACTGCCCCGCTTCCGTCAGGATTCCGATATAGCTGCCCAGCTTGGATTTCATCTTCTGCAGGGCCCTCGTGTGAAGCTGCGATATCCTCGACTCGGACACCTCAAGTATATTGCTGATCTCTTTCAGCGTGAGTTCCTCATAATAATACAGCACGATGACCTTGCGCTCCTTCTCGGTCAGGATCTCCAGCGCCTCCGCCAGCTTCTTCTTCAGTTCATCGCGCTCCAGCACTTCCTCCGGGCTGTCGAACTGTGTGCTCTTCGTGTGGCCCGCCTCGTTCGGCACTTCGCTGCCCTGCTCCAGAAATTCGTTGAGCGACACCACGTTCGTCACCTTCATCTGGGACTGCCAGTCCAGATATTCCTCGTCCGAGATACCCAGTCCCTCGGCGATCTCGCCGTCCGTGGCGTTTCTGCCGCACCGCACCTCGATATCCTTGATCACCGCGTCGATCCTCTTCTGCTTCTGTCTGATCGTCCGCGGGATCCAGTCCATCTTGCGGATCTGGTCAAGGATCGCGCCCCGTATCCGCAGACTCGCATATGTCTCGAACTTGACATCCTTCAGGAAATCAAACTTGTCGATCGCATCGATCAGTCCGAAAATGCCGTAACTCACCAGATCCTCATATTCCACATTATAGCCGAGGTACATGCTCAGCCGGCCCGCCACCACCTTGACGAGGGGCGCATACTCCAATATGATGTTTTCCCTGATCTCCGGGGATCTCGTCTTCGCATACTGCTCCCAGAGTTTCTTTCTGCCCGCTTCGTCCATATGCGTTCCCATTTATCCTTTTCCATGATACGACCGTTAAGGCCGCCGCTGTGCGCCGTCCTCTTCCGCGAGCTCCTTCTCGATGACCTCGCCTTCTTCCATGCCGGCCGCCTCGATCTGCTGCTCAAACTTATCCAGCATATATCTGATCACGTCTCCCGCCATATAGAAGCCGATCAGGACGCACAGCAGGATGATCAGCATCGTCTTCGTCTCATAGTGCAGGAGACGCATCGTAATGCTCGTGACCGCCCCTGCGGACAACATGACAAAAGGCGGAATCAGCCTGCGCCTTTTGGCGCGGAGCGCCCGCTCTCTTGCCTCCCGTTCTTCTCTGGCCTTCCGCTCGCGCGGCGTCTCTGTACGGGCGTTTTCCTCTTCTCCCGCATTTTCCGCACCGACGTCGTCTGCGATGACCTCTTCCCCGTCGGTATTTACCGCTTCATAATCCACTTTCTGATCCTTCCATTGTATCCGCGGTCCGCTAGATCACGCTTTCCGGTTTCCCCACGGCGCGGATCACGAAATCTCCCGTCTCCGGGTAGAAAATAACGGTCCGGCCGTAATTCTTACCCGTGTCCTCCGCCAAAATGGGGATCTTAAGCTGCGCCAGCTTCTGCTTGGTCGCCTGTACGTTTCTCTCCCCTACGCGGACCATATCGTTTTTGCTCTGAAATGCGAACATCTGCGCGCCGCCCGCGATCTTGGCGACAAGACGCCCGCGGCTCGCCCCTTTGGCCACCACCCGGCGTACAAGCTCCTCTATACCGGTATCCGCGAACTTCGGAATGTTGGTGTTGTTGCGGATAGAGGTGCTGTCCGGCAGCATGATATGCGCAAGGCCGCCTATCTTCGTCACCGGATCGCGGATAGCGATTCCCACACAGGAACCCAGTCCCAAGGTTGTGATGCTGTCAGGACTGATGCACACATTCAAATCGGCCATACCGACCTTTATCAAATTGCCCATAATCTGACATCTCCCGTTACACTTCTCGATCTGTTCTTACAGTAACCGCACACTTTAAGCGATTCCCAATGCCGACAATATCTTGCCGTAGGAATCCAGATCCGGGACAAGAATGAAATACCCGTCCAAAACATTTTCGTCAAAAAACTGCGTCTGGATCAAAAGCATCTTGTCGCCCAGCTCACCGAACTGGATCGCCGGCACGCTTAAGATAGCGCCCGCCATGTCCACGGTCAGATCGGGGACGGACGGATAGATCACAAGATTGGTCAGTGTTGACAGGGAATTCAGGTATGCGCCCGTGATGATATTCCCCACTTCCTTAAGGGCGGAAAACTCCATTTCGGAGAACTCCTCCCCTTCCATCTGCATACCCATCAGCTTGCTCACGAGATGTCTGGCCGCCTGTTTCTCCAACAGGAACATGATGCTTCCCGTGATGTCCCCCTCTATGCCGAGATAGATGCCGGCCATGATCGTCTCCTCGCCGCCCATCATCTCGCCCATTTCTTTAAATTCCAGCAGTCTAACCTGCGGAACGGACATATCTACCTTGCACTGCATCATCTGCGCCAGCGCAGTGGTGGCGTTGCCCGCTCCGATATTGCCTATCTCCTTCAAAACGTCGAAATACTCATCCGACATTTTTTCCACGGTCATGTCACTCACAGTGAAACCTCCTAAACGTTTTCAAGTACTACGGAATTCAGATCCAGCAGAGAGATCAGCCCGCCGTCGCACTTGCCGATCCCGCACAGGAAGCTGTTCTTGTCGTCCTTGGAGTCGTAAGCCATCTTCTCGATCTGATCGTTCTCCAGCGTAACGACTTCCTTGACTTCATCGACGATCACGCCGATCGTGCCCTGCTGCTCCATTTTCAGGATAATGATCCGGCTGGATTTCGTCTCCACATCCGGCTCCAAACCCATTTTGATGCGGATACTCATGACCGGAATGACCTCGCCGCGCAGATTGATCACGCCCTTTAAGTAAGCGTCCACCTTCGGCACTCTCGTGATATGCTGCATCCTGACAATATTGTCTATATATTTGATATCAATACCGTACTGTTCATCGCCCAGCTTGATCACAATGAACTGTGTGGTTTCTCCGACTGTCTTCAATTCTGTATCCATATGTCCCTGTCCCTCCTCTGCTTAGATCAATGTGTTGGCGTCGAGAATCAGCGCTACCTCGCCGTCGCCGAGAACGGTCGCGCCGCTGATGATCTTGCACTTGCTGATATATTTGCCAAGAGACTTGATAACGATCTCCTGCTGGCCGATCAGTTCGTCCACCACGAGGCCGGCCTGCTTGTCGCCCTTCTTGACGACAACGACAACAAGATTGTCGTTGGGGTCCTTCTTGCTCTCCACGTCAAGGATCTCGTTGAGACGGATCAGCGGGATGACAAGGTCACGAAGCTGGATCACTTCCTTCGCCTGAACGAATTTTACCTCGGACGGAGCGATATCCTCGATCGTCTGGATAGAGCCCAGTGAGATCGCGTACTTCTCGTTGCCGATGTCCACCATAAGAGCCTGAATGATCGCCAAGGTCAGAGGCAGCCTGATGATCCACGAACTTCCCTCACCCAGCTTGCTCTTTACTTCTACCTCACCGCTCAGCGCCTCGATCTTGGATTTCACCACATCCAGACCAACGCCGCGGCCCGATACGTCGGATACCACCTTCGCCGTGGAAAAGCCCGCGTGGAACAGCAGGTCGATGCTGTCCTTCTCGCTCATATTCTCAGCCTGTTCGGGCGTGATGATGCCTTTTTCGATAGCTTTGTTCCTGACCGCCTGTGTGTCGATACCGTTACCGTCGTCCCGCACCTCAATGATAACGTTATTGCCGTCCTGATAGGCGTCGAGGAAGATCGAGCCGACCTCCGGCTTGCCTCTCTCCTTACGGACCTCGGCGGACTCCAGACCGTGGTCTGCGGAGTTGCGGAGCAGATGCATCAGCGGGTCGCCGATCTCATCGACCACGGTACGGTCAAGCTCCGTCTCCTCACCGGACATATACAGCTCCATCTTCTTGCCCAGCTTCTTCTGCAGGTCGCGGACCATACGCGGGAATTTGCTCACCGTGCTCTCGATAGGCACCATACGCACTTTCATAACCGACTCATGCAGGGACGTCGTAACGCTCTCCAGATATTCGATCTGCTCGTTCACGGCCGTGCTCGACGTGCCGGACGCCGCCGATGCCGATACGAGAGAGTTCTTCGCAATGATAAGCTCGCTGACCAGATTCATCAGCGTATCCAGCTTCTCGATATCCACCCTGACGGTCCTGTTGACCACCGGCTTGTTTGCGCCGGGCTTCTTCTCGTCGTTCTTCTTGCCGGACGCCGCCGATGCCGCCGGTGTGCTTGCAGCGGGGGCGGGCGCTTTCTTCTCCGCCGCCGCGGGCTTCGTCTCCTCCGCCTTGGCGGGCTCGGCCTCCTCCGCCGGCGTCGCCGCGCTGTCGGGATCTACCACGCCGCCGATGACGTCCTCGATCTCGGACACATTCTTGGCAGCCGCGATCACCTGATCCAGCTCCGCGCCCGAAATGACGATCAGGCTGAAATCCAGCTCGAATTTTTCATCTTCGATGTCCTGTGCGGACGGATTGGAGAGGAGGATCTCACTGGTCTCCTCGATCGCCTTGAACACAAGGAACGCGCGCGCCGCTTTCAGGATACAGGACTCCTGTACCTTGACGGTCAGGCCGTACACCTTCTTGCCTTCCTCGATGGCCCCCTTCAGAACGCTCCGCTCGGAATCGCCGAGTTTGATATCCAGCCATTTCTTGTCGCCGTTTGCTCCGGACGGGGCCGCCGCCTCCGCCGGCGCTTCCTCCTCCTGCTTGGGCGCGGCAGCTTCCTCTTCGCCGCCGTCCCCGCCGTTTAGGATATCGTTGAGCTGTTTGATCAGAGGCTCGTTATCGTTCGTTCCCTCGTCAGCATTCTCGCGGATATTGGTGGTGTACTCCTCCAGCGCGTCAAGACACTGGAACAGCACGTCGATCATGCTCGCCTTTACGGTAATGTTGCCGTTGCGGACCTCGGAGAACACGTTCTCCATATCATGGGTCAGATTCTGCATCCTCTTATAACCCATCGTGCCCGCCATACCCTTCAGCGAGTGCGCCGCACGGAATATCTCATTGATGGTATCCATGTTGCCCGGATCCTGTTCCAATGCGAGGATCTGCGTGTTCAGGTTCTGCAGATGTTCACTTGTTTCATCAAGGAAAATTTCGAGATACTGACTTACATCCATGTTATTTTACCCCCACGTTCATTATGATTTCCTGTGCGATCTGGTCGAGCGGTACGATCTGATCCGTCAGTTCCGCGTTCACAACGCTCTTCGGCATACCGTACACCGCGCACGTGCTCGCTTCCTGCGCGATCACATGAGTCTTTTTCTTTTCTTTCAGATGTTTGATCCCTTCCGTGCCGTCCGCTCCCATACCCGTCATGACAACGCACACGATCTGGTCAAAGCGGCTGTCCATCAGGGATTCGTACATATAGTTGGCGCAGGGCTTTACCCCTTCCCTGGTCGGCTGATCCGTGTAATGGATCGTACACTTGCCCGCCGACGTCTGAATGTTCAGGTGTCTGCCGCCCATGGCGATGTACACGGTCCCCGCTTCCAGAACGTCCCCTTCCGCCGCTTCCTTGACAGAAACCTCGCTCAGCGAATCCAATCTCTCGGCAAGCGACGCCGTGAATCCGGCCGGCATGTGCTGCACGATGACCACCGGCGCCTTCAGGTTCTTAGGCAGCCTTGGAATGACCGACTGCAGCGCTTTCGGCCCGCCCGTGGAACTTGCAAGGGCCACGATACGACTGCCGGTCACCGCCGAGGCATGTCTGCCGACCAGCTCGGCTACCTTCTTGGACGTTTTGAGCTCCTCCAGCGTAAAGGCTTTGCCGAAGGAAGAGATCTTGGAATCCACCACGACCGACAGCGTATTCAGGATCTTATCCCTGAAAGCGTCCGTGCGGCAGTCCATGGCGTTGTTCGGCTTATGTACGAAATCCAGCGCGCCTAACTCCAACGCGTCCAGAGTCGTCTTCGCGCCCTCCTTCGTGTCCGTGCTCGCCATCATGACCCTTGCCGAGATCTTGCGCTTCTGCAGCTCCTTCAGCAGCTCCAGCCCGTTCATCCGGGGCATGTTGACATCGAGCACCACCGCGTCGTATGTATTTTTGGTCAGAAGCTCCAGCGCCTCCACGCCGTTCACGGCGCGGTCCGCCACCTGGAATCTCTCATCGCTTTCAATTATATCACACAGCACTCTTCTCATGAGTGCAGAGTCGTCAACGACTAATATTTTTTTCACGGCTTCATTCTCCTGTCTCTGTTAATATTCACCCTTCTGATTCCTCAATGCTCTGCGCTCCTCATCAAAGATATACCTGATGATCTCCTCCCTCTCCGCGTCATCCACATTGACATACTGAACCCTGTGTTCAAACACTCCCTTGCGGCTTTCCAGCTCCCGCACGCTCAGCACCTTGCCGACAAGATTATACTCCTTGTTCTCGCCGTTCACCAGCAGATCGTACCGGCACAGGATCAGGCTCTGCGGCTCGTAGGCATAGTTCGCCACGAAGCGGAGCCCGCCGCCGCTGATATCCACGATGACGCTGCTCTTCAGCGGAAGCTGCGGCATCAGCGTGCCTTCTCCCTCGCTCGACAGCGCCGCTTCCTCCTCCTCGCGCAGCTGTCTGGAACTCATCTCCAGCGCGCAGCTAAAGCGATAATACTCTCTCCTCTGGTGCTTGCGCAGATTGCTGATCAGATCCAGCACCAAAACATAAAGGCTGTTATTCTTATAGCGGTCAACGATCCGCGCATAACACTGGTACAGCCCGTTATCGGAGTAAAAATACAGGTCGTACTCCCCATCCACTGGCAGAAGCACCAGCTTGGATCTCTCCATGGGCATAGCGATCTCCACCCTGTCCTCCGAGAGGACGTCGAGCACCCTGCTCTGGTAACTTTTTCGCTCCTCACCGCCGCTGTCCTGCAGACGTCCCAGCTCCTGCAGATCCACGCGGCAGCCGGGCATCACATATTTCGATAATAGATTAGCCATACTGTCTCCTCCCGTCTTTGCCCCTCTCCGCAAACGGTATCGTCATCTCTTGGATATGATATGCGAGAAAAATGCCGCCATGCCGCGTCTCGTCACATTGGAAGAGATCTCCTTGTTCATCAGCTTGGCTGCCACCGCCTCGTACGCGACCGCGGATCTTGCGCGCGGATTGTCCAAGGATACCGGCATCTGCTGCATCACAGCCTTGGCAAGCTGCGTGTCCTGCGGTATCATACCCAGATACGTGATCGGCAGCTTCAGGTATCTCCCGACCACCGCCTCCAGCTTCTCATAGAGCGCCTCGGCCTCGGCTTCGCCGAACACCTTGTTGGCGAGCACCTTGATCTGCGACGCTTCCTGCGAGTAGCGCGGATGTCTGCTCAGCGCTTTGAGCAGAGAGTAGGAGTCCGTGATAGAAGTCGGCTCCGGCGTCGTCACGAGAAGGATCTCGCCGCTCGCCACCAGAAATTCCAGCACGGCGTCGGAAATGCCGGCCCCGGTGTCCACGATGATGATGTCCGCCATCTCGTCCAACTCCGCCAGATTCTGAATGATATAATTCAGATAATCCCTGCTCAGATTGGACATTCCCGCTATCCCGGAACCGCCGGAGATAAAACCGACCTCCATAGGCCCCCACGTAATGATATCCCTGATATTTTTGCCTTGGTATATTAAATCACACAAGTTATGTTTCGGAACCGCGCCGAACATGACCTCGATATTCGCCAGACCGAAATCCGCGTCAAGTATGATGACCCGCTGTCCCATCTTGCGGAACTGTATCGCCAGATTGATGGCCGTGTTGGATTTGCCGACGCCGCCCTTGCCGCTCGTCACGGTGATGACCCTCGCCACAGGACGCTGCGGCTGGCTGCTTGCCTTGATGATATTCCTTAATTGTTCAGCCTGATCCATGAGGCTTCCTCCTTAGTTCTTTCCCCCAAGTAATTTCTTCACCGTGCGCTGCGGATTAAACTCCTCGATATCGTCCGGCACATTCTGTCCGTATGTCACATAGGACAGCTCCGCGCCCGTGTACAGTCTCAGATTGAGCAGATTCCCCAGCGTCGTCGTCTCGTCCAGCTTCGTGAAGATCAGCTTATAGTCGGTCATCTCCCTGTAGGCATCCGCTATGCTGATCAGGTCGCGGTACTTCGTGGTCGCGCTGAGGACGAGGTATACTTCCTTGTCCGCCTTGCCGTCCACGGAGTGAATGAACTTGTTCATGCTCTCCTTCTGCGCGCTGTTCTGGTGGGAATGCCCCGCCGTATCGACCAGAATATAGTCGTAATCCCTAAAGTCCTCCATCGCCTTCTCGATCTCTTCCACCGTATAGATGATGCGGAAAGGCACTTCAAGTATATTTGCGTACGTGCGCAGCTGCTCCGCCGCCGCGATGCGGTACGTGTCCGCGGTCAGAAGCGCCACCTTTTTCTTCTGATCCACCCGGAAGATCGAGGCGATCTTGGCGATCGTCGTCGTCTTGCCGACGCCCGTGGGCCCGAGGAAAAACACCATTTTGATCCCTTTCGCCGCGGGCGTGATGCAGCTCGGCTTGCCGAATTTGAGTATCATCTTCTGGTAGATATTTGCCAGCGCATAGTCAAACGGCATATTCGGCTTGTTGACCTGCGCGATCTCACCGATGATCTCCTCGGCGTAGCGTTCATCCACCTCGTTGTCCAGCATGGTGTCGTGAAGGAGCTTCATGAAGCGGTCTATCTCCGTCTCCTCCTTCTTCCCGCCGTTCTCCTCTTTGGTATCCCTGGCCTCCTCGGGCTTCTGCAGCTGCTGCTCCAACAGATACTGCAGACTGTCCAGCTTCTCCTCTATGGCGCTGCTGTTCTCTTTCCCGGCCGGCTCCTTTGGCGGCGCGGCGGGTGCGGCTGCCTTGTCTGCGGCCGCGGCCTCCTCCTTCTTTTCACTGGAAGCGATCACGCTGTTGATCGCGGACACCGCCGCCGTATACCGCTCGCTCTCCTCCTCCAGCGCCACGGTCACCTCTGTCATGTGAGGCTTTAAGAAAGCAAAGAAGCCCTTCGCCTTGACGTCCTTGACGTTCATGACGACGACGCCCTCTCCCAGTTCCTTCTTGGCATTCTCCACTGCCTCTTTCTCGGTTTTTGCGGTAAATTTCTTGATTATCATTATGCTGTCACCATCCCAACAGACTGTAATTCAATGTTGGATTCCACTTCATTGTAAGATACGACGATCAGATCCTTGAAGTAATCTTCCGTCAGCTTCTTAAAGTACACTCTCACGATCGGCGACGTGATCACGATAGGCATCTTGCCCAGATCCTCCAGCTTCTTCGTCTCCGCGCGCACGGAGTCCATGATCGCCTTCGTCTTGGCGGGATCGAGCGTCAGATACGCCCCCTGCTCCGTCTGCTTCACGCTGGCCATGATCTCCTGCTCCAGCGTCGGATCCAGCGTCACCACGCTGGTCGTCTCATTGGACGGGAAGAATTTGTTGGAGATCGCCCGTTTGAGGCTTTGTCTCACGTACTCTGTCAGGATATCCGTATCCCGCGTCGTCGCAGCGTAATCCGCCAGCGTCTCGAATATCGTGAGCAGATCCCTGATGGATATGCCCTCTTTCAGGAGATTCTGCAATACCTTCTGTATCTCACCAAGCCCAAGCAGCTTCGGAACAAGCTCCTCCACGAGAGAGGGATTGGATTCTTTCAGGTTGTTCACCAGATTCTGTACGTCCTGTCTCGTCAAAAGCTCCGCTATGTACTGTCTGATGATCTCCGTCAGATGCGTCGCTATGATAGACGGCGGATCCACTACGGTGTAGCCCATACTCTCCGCGCGCTCTCTCTGCCCCTCCGTGATCCATATGGCCGGCAGATGAAACGAAGGCTCGAAGGTCGGGATGCCTGTGATCTCCTCCTCCACATAGCCGGGATTCATGGCCATGTAGTGGTCGAACAGAATCTCGCCTTCGCTGACCTGTACCCCTTTTATTTTAATAATATATTGGTTCGGATTCAACTGTATGTTATCACGCAGACGAATGATCGGCACGACAGTACCGAGCTCCAGCGCGATCTGCCGCCTGATCATAACGACTCGATCCAGAAGGTCGCCGCCCTGATTGACATCGGCAAGCGGTATGATACCGTAGCCGAACTCCAGCTCGATCGGGTCGACCTGCAGGAGCGAAGTGACGTTCTCCGGCTGCCTGATCTCCTCCGCCGCAGCCTCCTCCTCGTCCGCCTCGTGCTCGATCTCCGCCGTCTCGATCGTACCCGCCATGATCCTGCCGGCTACGATGAAGACCAGCCCGAGTCCCACGAAGACGATCGTGTTGAGCGGTGTGACGATCCCCAATGCCGCGATCACCACGCCCACCAGATAGAGCACCTTCGGCACGCCGAAGAGCTGCCCCACGAGCACCGTGCCGAAATCCGCGTCCTTGGAGCCCTTCGTGACGAGGATACCTGTGGAGAGCGAGATCAGAAGCGACGGGATCTGGCTCACCAGGCCGTCACCGATAGTCAGGATCGTATAGGTCGATAAGGCGTCGTTGATATCCATGCCGCGGCGCCACATGCCCATGGCGATACCGCCCACGATGTTGACAACGGTGATGATGAGGCCCGCCGCGGCGTCTCCCTTGACGTACTTCACGGCACCGTCCATGGATCCGAAGAAGCTGGCCTCCTCCTGAATCTTGTCACGGCGCCGCTTCGCCTCCGCATCGTTGATCGCGCCCGTGTTCAGGTCGGCGTCGATCGCCATCTGTTTACCGGGCATCGCGTCCAGCGTAAATCTGGCCGTAACCTCAGCCACACGCTCGGAGCCTTTGTTGATGATCATAAACTGCACCAGGATCAGAATGATGAACACGATGACGCCGATGACAAGATCGCCGCCGCCGACGTACTCTCCGAACGTGCGGACCACGTTGCCGGGATCGCCCGTGGAAAGGATCAGCTTGGTGGACGATACGTTCAGTGCGATCCTGAAGATCGTCGTGAAGAGGAGGATCGTCGGGAAATAAGACATCTTAAGCACTTCTTCCGCGAACATGCAGCCAAACATGATCGTGAACGCCACGGCGATGTTGCACGCCAGCAGCACGTCCAGAAGTCCCGAAGAGATCGGCACAATCAGCATGACAAACGCCGCCAGCACATAAGCGGCAACGCCGATATCGGCCTTCTTCAGATTACCCATACGCTCTTCCTCCTTTCCCATGTATTCTATGCCGCGCCGCCGGTGTGTCCGCGGCTCCGGCGCTTATGCTACACCTTGCCCTGCAGATGATATACGAAAGCGAGCACTTCCGCCACCGCCTGATACAGCTCCGGCGGAACTACGCTGCCCACGTCCACGTTGGCGTAGAGCATGCGCGCAAGCGGTTTGTTCTCCACGATCTCAATGTGGTTCTCTCTGGCCGTCTCCCTGATCTTCTGTGCCAGATAGTCGGCGCCCTTCGCCACAACGTAAGGCGCATCGTACAAGTCCTGATCGTACTTGATCGCCACCGCATAGTGCGTCGGGTTCGTGATGACCACGTCGGCCTGCGGAAGCTGCTGCATCATACGCCTTCTGGAAGCCTCCTGCATCCTCTGGCGCTGTCTGCTCTTGATCTGCGGATCTCCCTCCTGATTCTTGTATTCGTCCTTCACTTCCTGCTTCGTCATCTTCATGTCGTTCTTGAACTTAACCCTCTGGTAGATCAAGTCAAGGAACGCGATGACCATGTAGAAGAGCGATATCCGGATCCCCAGATTCACCACGAGCATGCCGATCGTCATGATGCCCTGATTCAGGGACAAGCCGTAGAACTGGTAGAGGGGCGGCATATTTTTCTTCAGATAAGAGTAGACAACGTAACCGATCAGGCCGATCTTAAGGAGCGACTTCACCAACTCCACAAGGGAATTGAGGGAAAATATCCGCTTAAAACCGCTGATCGGGCTCAGCTTGTTGAACTTCGGCTGGAGCGGCTTCGTTGTCAGCTTCCACTTCACCTGCACCACGTTCGTCACAAAAGCCACCAGCATACCCGCCGCCAGCACCGGCGCCAGCATCAGCAGGATACGGAGCATCGACTGCACAAACAGCATGCTGAGCGTCTGCTCCTGCACATGCCCTTCGTACATCTTGACATACTCCGGTATCTGCGTATAGATATCGTACATGTCGCCGACGAAAAAAGTGCCCATGTACTGCGCCCAGAAATATATGATCACAAAGAACGACAGGAGCTCGAACGCGTTGGTGATCTCCCTGCTCTTGGCGACCTGACCCTCCTTGCGGGCGTCCTCCAGCTTCTTGGAGGTGGGCTCCTCCGTCTTCTCTCCGCCGGGCCCGTCTTTTGCGAAAAACTGCAGGTTATATTCCAAGATCATGACATACTCCCCACAAATGATACGATCACTCTCTTCATCTCCGAGAACACATAGTCCGCCGCCGACGGCAGCATCCTGACGGTCAAAAACAGGATCCCCAGTCCGACCAGCACCTTAAGCTGCATACCGACCGCAAACATATTCATCTGCGGCGACACCTTGGCCAAAACGCCGAGGACGGCGTTTAGGAGCAGCATCGTGCAGAAGATCGGCAGGATGATGCGAAAGCCCATCGTGATGTAGTCGCCCAGAAACATGATGATCGACTGCAGCAGCGCGTCCGTCCGAAAGACCGCGCCGTTGACCGGTATAAGCGTAAAGCTGTCGATCAGCGCCTGTAACAGGTACTGGTACATGCCCGAAAAGATCATAAACAGCGTAAAGATATACTGGTAAAACACCCCTGTAAAAGTCGATTGCTGTCTGGTCGTCGGGTCCATCAGGGACACCATGGAGATGCCGATCTCCATATCCGCGACGCTTCCCGCAAAGGCCGTCACCGTCGTGCAGATCTGCGCGCCCCAGCCGATCAAAAAGCCGGTGAGCGCCTCCTTCATGACAATGACCGCGTAGCCCAAAAGCGTGTTGTACACGATCTCGCTGCGGTCCAGCGCCGCGTAGACCAGATAGGCCAGAAAGATGCTGAAGCCCACCTTGACCCGCCGCGGAACGCCGTCCATCGAAAAAAAAGGCGCGGCATAGACAAAGCATGTGATCCTCACCAGAACAAGCAAAAAAAATTCCAAATCCGCGTAAGTAAATGTAATATCGATCATGCCGTTTCCCGCTTCTATCTGAGGTACACGCTGAAATCAGTCCACAGGTTGACCATGTACTCCACCATCGTATTCATGATCCAGTGCCCCATCAGAATCAGTCCCAGAAAGATCGCAAGGATCTTCGGGATAAAGGTGAGCGTCTGCTCCTGAATGGACGTGACCGTCTGGAAGATACTGACGATCAGACCCACGCACAGAGACACCAGAAGCAGCGGCGCCGCACATTTGATGATTGTAAAGATTGCTGTCTGCGCTACGGCAGTGACGTCATCTATAGACATACTTTCCTCCGGCTACATATTAAAGCTTTGCACCAGCCCCGAAATGATCAGATACCAGCCGTCGGCAAGCACAAACAGAAGGATCTTGAACGGCATGGAGATCGTCGTCGGCGGCAGCATCATCATACCCATGCTCATCAGCGTCGAGGCCACCACCATATCTATCACGATAAAAGGGATATAGATCAAAAAGCCGATCACAAACGCGCTCCGCAACTCGCTGATGATAAAACTCGGCACGAGCACGCTCATCGGGATATCGTCCAGCTCACCGTTCCAATCCAGACGGTTGATCCCCATGAAAAGGTTGACGTCCTTCTTAAGCGTCTGCTTGTACATAAACTGCCTGATCGGAGCCGCCGCCCTCTCCAGCGCCTCCTCCGTCTCCAGTTCGCCGGCCTCGTAGGGCGCGACCGCCTCCGTGTAGACCTCCGTGAAGGTCGGCTGCATGATAAAGAACGTCAAAAAGAGCGCAATGCCTATCAATACCGTGTTAGGCGGCGCCGTCTGTGTGTTGAGAGCCTGTCTCGTAAAGTGAAGGACGATGATGATCCTTGTAAACGAGGTCATCATGATGAGCAGCGTGGGCGCGACAGCGATCAGTGTGAGAATGATCAGTATGCGCAGCGCGCCGTTCACACTTCCGTTGCCCTCGCCGTACGTGATCGTCACGGTGTTGGCTATATTCAATTCCGCGAGTTCATCCGCGTCCTGCGACGCGCCCGGCTCACGCTCGTTCGTCCTCTCGTCCGTCGTCCCCGTCAGGTTGGAATCCCTGTAGGGCGTGTCCGCGGACGAGGCAAACGCCGTGGTCTTCCGGCTAAGACACAATATGCCTGCCAGTAACAGCAGGCATATCACTCTCGCCAAATGATATCCGGAACAAATCTTTTTCATTCGTCTCGCCTATCTTCTTTTTCCAGATGATCCTTCCCCTGTATCCTGTTCAGGATATCCCGGAAGCTGCCCTGTCCGGACGCACCGCTATCCTGAAACAGCAGATCCTGCTCGGAGATCTCTGTCAACATTGTAACAGTATCCTTGCAGACTGCAACCGCCAAATATTTCCGCCCTACACGGATGATCTGGACATACTTACTGCCCGCAAGCCGGATCGTCTCCATAATTTCCATATTGGCGCCGGCGTTCCTGCTCTTCTGGTATCCCGCCGTCCACTTCGTGACCCAGTAGGTGACGAACAGCACGAACAGGAACAGGAGCAGCACCGTAACAAACTGTATATAGGAGTCGGCTCTCCCCGATACCGCAAGTATCATTACCCTACTACCTTTTTGACAGCCTCCAACACACGATCGGCTTGGAAAGGCTTTACGATAAAGTCCTTTGCGCCGGACTGTATGGACTCGATGACCATCGCCTGCTGTCCCATTGCGGAACACATGATGATCATTGCGCCGGGATCGCTCTCCTTGATCTTCTTAAGCGCCTGAATACCGTCCATCTCGGGCATCGTGATATCCATCAGGACCAGATCCGGCTTGAGTTCGTTATATTTCTCGACAGCCTTGGCGCCGTTCTCGGCTTCTCCGGCCACATTGTATCCGTTCTTGGTCAAGATGTCTTTGATCATCATACGCATAAATGCTGCATCGTCACATATCAAAATATTTTTTGCCATCTCTCTTCTCCTCTTCTATCATTTATTTGATGATTTCGGTTACTCGAACGCCAAAACTCTCTTCGATCACGACTACCTCGCCCTTTGCGACAAACTTGCCGTTCACCAGCACGTCGATCGGTTCGCCGGCTATTTTGTCGAGTTCTATGATAGTACCCGGCGAAAAGTCCAGAATATCCGATATCGGCTTCGATGTCCTGCCGAGTTCCACCGTGACCTCCAACGGAACATCTTTGATCAGGCTGATGTTCTCCTGCATCTGCGCCGGATTGAAGTCGTTGGTAAAACTCTGGAACTGCGCCGGCTGGATATTCATGTTCATGCTCGGCTGCATCTGCGGCATCATCTGCATCTGCGGCATCATCTGCATCTGCGGCATTCCCATGCCCATGCCCATACCCATCTGGCTCATATCCATCTGGGGCGCCATTTGAGGAGCCATCTGGGGCGCCGCCTGCTGCGGCGCTGCCTGAGGCGCGGGCGCTGCCGGCGCGGGTTCCGGCGGCGGCGCCGCCGCGGGTTCCGTATCCTCCCCCAACTGGTTCTTTAAGAAAGTATCGCACAATTCCTTTGCAAAGTCCATAGGATATAATTGCATGATCGTGGAATCCACCAATTCATCGATCTGCATCCGAAATGCGATCTTGACAAATTCCCCCGAAAGGAAAGGCGCTATCTCTCCGCCGGACTTAAATGCCGTCAGGTCTACCAGACTGGCCTCCGGCGGGCTGATATCGATCATCTTGCCCAACATCGTGGAGAGCGAGGTCGCCGCGGAGCCCATCATCTGGTTCATCGCCTCGGAGATCGCGCTCAGGTGAAGCTCCGATAACTCTCCGTCCGTGTTGCTGCCGTCCCCGCCCATCATCAGGTCCGTGATGACCTTCACATCATGCTCTTTCAGCACGAGGATATTGCTGCCGTCCAGACCCACCGTATATTTGATCTGAATAAATACGCAGGGTTTCTCGTAATCCTGTAATACGCTGTCCCATCTCGCCACCGTAACGACCGGCGTCGTGATGTTGACCTTGCGGTTGACGAGCGAATACAGCGTCGTGGCCGAAGAGCCCATGCTGATGTTGGCCACTTCCCCGACGGCATCCTTCTCGATATCCGACAGGGCGTTGCTGACCGGCTCCGCCGCCGCGGAAGTATCGGGAGCCGCAGGAGCCTCCGAGGCCGCAGGAGCCTCCGGAGCTGCCCCGGCATCGCCGGCGCCGTCGCCCGCTACGTCCATGCCGCTCAAAAGCGCATTTATTTCATCCTGTGATAGCATTCCGTCCATGCTTCTATTCCCCCTCTCTGATCACCGACGTTACGCGCACGGCGTATTTATCCTTGCTCGAACCCGGTAAAGCGGTGAATTTTTTAATATTGCCGACATAGACCTTCAGATCGTCCTTGATGTCGGTGTCGAGCCGTATGATGTCCCCCGCCTGCAGATTGATGAAATCGTTGACGGACACCCGCGTGCTGCCAAGCACTGCCTTGACCGGAACATCCACTCTTCTGATGAGCGCCTCGATGTACTCCTCCAGATCTTCCTCCTTCTGTTCCTGAAGCGTTGCATACCAGTACTTGGTATTCAGCTTATCCATAATGGATTCCAGTGTGAAGAACGGAAGGCAGACATTCATGAAGCCTTCTACATCGCCTATCTTCATGTTCAGCGTGACGATCGCGATCATATCGTTGGGGGCGATGACCTGTGCAAACTGTGAGTTCGTCTCGATACGCTCCATCACGGGATTCGTGTCGATCACGTTCTTCCACGGCTCGCGCATGAGCTGCATGCACACCACCATCATCTTCTCTATGATCGTCATCTCTATTTCCGTAAAGTCCCTGTTCTTTTCCAGCGGCTCGCCCGCACCGCCTAACATCCTGTCGATCATCGCATATCCCAGCTGCGCCGCCAGCTCGATCAGTATCGTGCCGCCCAACGGCTGGAAATTCACGATCCCCAGAATGACCGGATTGGACAGAGCGTTCGTAAACTCCGAAAAGATGACCGTCTCGGAGCTGGCCACCGAGATCTGCACGTTTTTTCTTAAGTAGATCGGAAGACTCGTGGACAGGAGCCGTCCGTAGTGTTCATATATGATCTCCAGCGTTCGCAGGTGCTCCTTCGAGAACTTGGTAGGACGTTTAAAGTCGTAGTTCTTGACCTGCTTGTCGCTGGAATCTCCCATGTCGTCTGCATCGAGTTCACCGCTGCTTAGGGCAGCGAGCAGATTGTCGATCTCACTTTGAGACAGTACCTCTCCCACGAAAGTTCACCTCCTGCGGCACTATTTTGGGCAATGGCACTATTGGATCAAAGTGTCACTGAAGGATACATTGAAGATAAATTCCGAGTCAAACATGGTCTGGAGCCTGTCGAGGATCTCCTGCCGGATCTGATCCTGCCCGTTTCTCGCCTCATCGACCGTGTGGGACTGAATGACGTCCGTGATCTCGCTCTTGATCAGGCTCTCCCTGTCCGCGAGCGTCTCGCCGTAATCCTTGTAGCCGTCGGCCTTGGTGTTCATGGACAGCGTCACCTTCACGATAAAGTAGTGCTGCTCCTCCTCGCCGTCTGCGTTGACCTCCACCTTCAGCGGTATCGTCATCTTGTCCGTGATGTCGTAGGTGGCGATATCGGACATCGGAACGACCTCCTCGGCCTCCTCGGCCTCGCCGGACGCCGCCAGCTCCAGATTGAGCGCCGTCGCTATGTTATCCACGAGCGCCGCCGTCTTTCTCGAAGAGCCCACCACGCTGAACATCATGATAGCGGTCAGCACGATATTGACGATCAAAAGCGCCAATATGACAATGGAAATCAGATTCTTCTTCATGCCTGAACATTCTCCTTTATACACATCTTATCTATCATCTCTAATAAGAACTGAGCGTGTTGTATATCTTGATCTCAACGCGCCTGTTGCGGCTCCTGCCCTCCGGCGTGGAATTGTCCGCGATCGGCACATACTCGCCTCTGCCCGCGTGCTTGACGTTGGCCGGGTCGAGATCCGTAATCGAGAGCAGATAGTCGAATACGGAGAGCGCACGTCCCGAGCTCAGCTCGTCGTTGTTGGAATACTTGGCGCCGGACATCGGCACATTGTCCGTGTGTCCCTCGATCTCGATCGTGCCCTGCGCGTACCGCTGCAGGATGACCCCCACCTGATCCAAGACGGGCAGCGCTTCCGGCTTCAGCTCCACGCTTCCGGAATCGAAGAGGATACCGCCCTTCATCGTGAGCTGCACATACTGGGCCGTAAAGTCGATGTCGATCTCACTTCCCATATTCTGTTCGTCGATCGCTTCCTGTATCTTCTCGGCAAGCTGTTCGGACTCCTCGAGCTGCGCTTCCTCTAACTTCTCCTGCGCATTTGCCAGATCGTCGTCCACGACCTCGCCCTCATCGTCCATCTTGCCCGTGCTGTTGATGTACTGGTCCAGCTCGTTGAGCTGGCTGACGCCGTTGCTGATCAGCATACCGTCGCCGATCGCGGTAGCGCCGCCGTCAAAGACGGAAAACATATTGTTGAAAGAGGCGATGATCTGTTCCTGCTTATCCTCGTCGATGCTTGACATCGCAAAGAGCAGCACGAAGAAGCACAGCAGCAGATTCATCAGGTCGGCAAAGGTACTCTGCCAGGCAGGCGCGCCCTTCTTGGGCTCGTCAGGCTTCCTATTCGCCATCGGCCTCACCTCCGGCTTCATCGTTCGGAGATTTCCTGTCACCGGGCGCTAAGAAAGATTTCAGCTTTTCCTCTATGACACGGGGATTTTCACCCGCCTGAATGGACAGAAGCCCTTCGACTTCTATCTCCTTCACCATCATCTCTTCGTCGTTCCTGCCCTTCAGCTTGGTAGCCACGGGCGCACAGATCCAGTTGGCCAGCACGGAGCCGTACAGCGTCGTGACCAGAGCGACCGCCATGTTAGGACCGATAGACGCAAAGTCGGACAGGTCTCGCAGCATGTTGATCAGTCCGATCAGCGTGCCGATCATACCCCACGCAGGACCCATGGAACCGAGGTTCTCCCAAAAGCCGATCTTGCTCTTATGCCGGCCCTCCACACTGGCAAGCTCCGTCTCCATAATGGCGCGCACAAGTTCGGGATCCGTGCCGTCCACGACGAGCAGAATCCCTTTTTTGAGGAAATCGTCATCGATCTCGCTGGCCGCCTCCTCCAGAGAAAGCAAGCCCTCTTTACGAGCCACATTGGAGAGATCTATGATCTTCTGAATGATCTCGGAGACATTCATCGTCGCCGTCTTGAAGATCAGCTTGATGCTCTTAAGGCCGCCGAGGAAATCCGGCAGCTTATAGCTGGCAAGAATACACATGAAAGATCCGCCGAAGGTGATGAGCGCCGACGGCACATCCAAGAATCCCACTATAACGCTGAAGTTGACGCCCGTGTCCTTGTCAAAGACGATACCGAATACCATCAGGACAAAGCACGCCACCAAACCGATAATCGAAGCTATATCCATACGTATGTACCCACTTTACACTAATCTGCAAAAATATCCTTTCTATACGATTTTACTAAATTTTTCACTTCTTGTCTACTCTCTTTGACAATTATTTTCCGTCCTGTCGTAAATGTCAGCACAGTGTCGGGCGTCTCCTCGACCAGCTCGAGCAGATCCGGATTGACAAGGATTTTTACGCCGTTTATCTTCGTTACTTCGATCATACCGCTCTCCGAAACAATGCATAACTATGCATATCGCTGTATTAGCTTTTATATTTTATCACATATGCCGTGAAATTACAAAACAAAATTTACCAGACGCGCCCGCCCGCAAAAAATGCCCCTCCGCAGCTGCGGAGGGGCGCTTTTCCTTTATCCTTATCTCTTCAGGTTGACGAGTTCCTCAAGCATCGTATCGGAAACCGTGATGATACGGCTGTTTGCCTGGAAACCACGCTGTGTCGTGATCATGGTGGTGAACTCGGAGGACAGGTCTACGTTGCTCATCTCCAGATAACCGGAGGTCATCTGGCCGCCGTTGGCGGTGATGTCAACGCCCACGCCGTCGAACTCGCCGGAGTTCTGGGTCGCGGAATAGAGGTTGTTGCCCGCCTTCGCAAGACCCGACGCATTGGCGAACTCCGCCACCGCGATCTGTCCGAGGGTCTTGGTCAGCCCGTTGTCATAAGACGCCGTGATCGTGCCGTCCTGTCCCACCTCGAGACCGATCAGCTCGCCGGTCCTGCGGCCCGCGCCTATCGCGCTCTGCTCTCTCGACCCGGAGGTCATCTCGAGGGTACACTTGCCGCCGTTGCCGACGTTGGAGATGGACGCAAAGTCGATGTCGATATCGCTGAACTGGGTCAGCTGCACCGTCTCGCCCGACAGGCTGGAAGCCGAATCGTTGAATACCAGCGTCGCCGTGTCGTTTCCCTGCGTGCCGATGTAGGAGAACTTACCCGTGTCGTGGTCGAACACGAGCTGGTTGCCCTTGGTCGTCTCGGTCACGGTGATCTGCGCCCGGCCGTCCGGTCCGACGAAGTCCAGACCGTAGGTCTTGCCGTCGCCGTCCTTCATGTTATAGACCTGCTCGAGGACCTGCTTTGCGTTGGTCTCCGTGTTCTCGATGGTCGTGCCGAACACCTTGGTCTGGGCGTTGTACTGGGAATCCTGCGTCGCCTCGAACTCCGCCGCAAAGGTAACGGTCACCTTGTCGCCGTCCTGCGTGATCACAAGGCTGTTCGGATCGACCGTGTCCAGCCCTTTCATGCCGGTCAGGACGTTCTTCCACGCCGCTGTTATGTCGTCAGGGCTAGCGCCGGTGATCGGATCGCTCTGTGGATCGTTGTCGGCCTTCTTCTTATAATAGGTACTGTTATCCTCATTGAAGATCAGGTTGTAGGGGGAAGCCTCCAGCTGGTCTCTGGTGAGCGTCACCGAGCCCTTTACCTTGACCTTATCGCCTTTCGCGACAGACACCGTGCCGGTATTGCCCACAGCCGTGCCCTTGATCTCACTGATTGTGGCGTCCTTGCCCGCCGCGACCACCAGCGCGTTGTCGCTGTAGTTTTTCAGAAGGGAATCCATGGCCTGTTCCAGCGTGAAGGTGTTCGTCCCGCTGTCGTAGGTCACGCCGTCCGCCAGCCCGTAGACGGAGGTGGTGGATCTCACGCTGTTCTCGCCGAAGTTGGCGATCTGCTCGATGCTGGAGAGACCGTACTTCTTGACGAGGGACACGCCGTCCTCGTCCTGAATGTCGTCCAGCTGCACGCGGAACACGTCGTCGCTGCCCGTGCCGTGTACGCTGAAGAGCGCCGTGTATGCGTAGCCCTGCGCGTCATAGAATTTCAGCGTGCGGACCGCGCCCTTGGTGCTGTTGATATCGGTGTCCGTCTTGTCGAGGATACCGCTCATGTACGCCATCGAAGTCGCCTCCGGCTGCGCCGTCATATTCTCCGGGCTCATGACGCGCAGCGCCGATACCACGTCGGAGCGCACCTCGCCCGTGCTCGGGTCTACCTGCCAGCCCATGACCGTATAGCCGGTGCTCGCGCTGACGAGGTTGCCCGCGCCATCCACGGTGAAAGAACCGTCTCTCGTGAAGAAGTTCTGCGAGCCGTCGTTGACGATGAAGAACGCGTCTCCCTCGATCATGATGTCCCACGGGTTGTTCGTGTTCTGCGCACCGCCCTGCTGGTCGATGGCCGTAGTGATCGAGCCGGTCTTGGAGCCCAGACCGATCTGTCTGGGGTTGATGCCGCCGCGTCCGGTCGTCGCATTTGCGCCGGAAGCCGCCTGTGTCTGCTGATAGAGCAGATCGTTGAATACCATGTTCTGTGATTTGTACGCCGTACTGTTGACATTGGCGATATTGTTACCGATAACGTCCATTCTTGTCTGGTGCGTCTTAAGACCCGCAACACCAGAGAAAAGTGATCTCATCATAATGAAATGACCTCCTTGCTATTCGTTCCGAAACCGTTCGGATTCCCCGGAATCCTTGAAACCCCGTCTGTCATTCAGGGGTCGTAAGCCTCCACGAAGGTCCGGCTTATATGATAACGGCTCCGTCAATATTGGTAAATACGTTCTCGTCCGTCTCTGTCTGATCCATGGCCGTGATGACCGTCTGATTGGGTACGTTCACGATGAATGCCAGTGAATCGACAATGACTAACGACTCGTTGATCCCTTTCGCGCCGGCTTTGGCCGCTCCCAGATTCAGGCGTTCCACCTGATCCCTGGTCAGCTCGATATTTCGGTCGAGCAGCCGATTTGCCGCGTGCTTGGAAAACCTGACCTCGCTTTCCGTGCCGATCCCCTGCGTCTTGCCGTTCAGGATATCCCGGAAACTCGGTTCGTCTGTCTTAGGCGTCCCTGCCTGTTTCTTCGCCGCATTCAGATATTGATCCTGCAGCCGTTCGATGGAAAGGAATTGATTGCCCTGAATCTTCATAGCTTATCCCTCCGCTCTTATTCTCCGTCCGTCTGATCCGCGTCCTTGCTGTCGTCTCCGTCGTCCGCTGCGCCCTTATCCTCGGTCTTATCCGCAGCGTCCTCCTCATCGCCCGTCGGAACGATGCTCTTCATCTTGTCGATGTACTCCTGCGCTTTCTCGAAGTCCTCATCCGTCAGGAAACTCTTCTCGTACTCCGACATATTCGTGACGATCTCCCCCAAGCGCTCCACCTGCGTCCTGTAATCCGTCGTCAGCATACCGATCTCAGGCAGCTTGTTCAAGAGATTCAAGACCTCCGCGCCCAGCTTGTATGCCGACAGGTATTTCTCGTCCGCAACCGTGTCCAGATCGTCCATCGAGTAGAGTTCTCCGCCGATGGAAAGATAGACCTTGCCGTTCTCGTACTTCACGTAGTCCACATTTCCCTGTACATAAGTCTCTCTGCCCGAGCTGTCCGTCACGTTCATCATCACCGTCTGCCCTACCAGAGAAGAGGCTCTCGAAAGCTCCAGCGTCGCGCTCATGTTCTGCATCTGCTCCAGCTCCGAGAAGGTCGCGAACTGTGAAATGTACTCCGTGTTGGAGGTAGGCTCCAAAGGATCCTGATATTTCATCTGTGCCACCAGAAGCTGTAAGAAAGCGTCCTTGCCGAGGCTGTCGTTGCCGGTCTTTTTCTTCTCTTCTTCTTTCTTGGTCGCCTGCGCCGTACTCTCGACGAATTGACCGTCCTTGACTTCCTGTACTACTCCCATATCCTCACTCCTTTCCGTAATGTCGTCATGCAGTATAGTCCACCGTGCCGCCGTTGGCCCGCATCATCTCCACCGCGATGCGCTCCGGCTCTTCCATCTCTTCCAAGCCTTCCTCTGCGTCCGGCTCACCGAGATTGATCCGTCTTGTTCTCTTGGCGGATCTGCGTGCCTGTTCGTCCGCGTCCTCACGTTCCTGCGAAAACTGCTCGCCATACTGATGATTCGCCACCGTGACTTCCACTGCGTCCACTTTGATTCCCTGTTCCTCGAACTGCTGTTTCAGCTGGATCAGCTGTGTTTCCACCACCGCGCGCACTGTCTCGTTCTGCGTGGTGATCTGTGCCGTGATCGCTCCGTCCTTCGACGCGATCTGCACGTTGACCGTTCCCAGACTTGCGGGATGAAGCTGCATCTGCAGTTCCTGCGTATCGGCTTTCAGGTTGATCTTCATGTAATCCAGGATCTGATCCATGATCTCCTGCGTCTGCGCCGACTGATATCCTGCGCTTACGGGCGCCGGCGTCTCTATGCCAAACTCCGCTTTGTCCGGATTCTGCAAGAAAGCGTTTGCGCCGCTGTCCGCCTGACTGCCATCCCCTCTGCCATGCTCCGGGGAAGCCTCCCGCTGTCTCGCCCTGTGATCGGTCTGCACCTCCTCTTTCGGTGCGTCTGTCACTTCCTCCTGAACGCTCTTGCCGTTGCTTTCGTCGTCCACGGTCACTTTCACCTGAACCGTCTCGCCGTCTCTCTGCACCGTCACCGTGTAGTCCTTCATTCCTTCCAGACTCTCCGCCGGTTCCTGTGTCGGACCGAACGTCTCGATGCCGTCCTCCTGATCCGGTGTCTCCTCGACGACTGCCGTCTGCTGCGCTTCCTGTGCTGCCGTCACCTGCTTAAGCAGTGCTTCCAGCTCTTCTCCGCTCAGCCCCAGCTCTTCCTGTAAGCCCTGCAGGTTTTCCTCCGCTGCCGCAAAAAGATTCCGCATGCTGCCGTAGAGCGCCTCGTCTGTCACAAGCGCAAGCCCGTCTTCACCGCTGTCCGATATCGCGAGCAGAAGCTGCCTGAGATTGCCTGTGTCAAACAATTCCGCCGGAACAAGTCCCAACGCCGCCATAGCCGCTTCCACTTCCTCTTCGCTCACGTCCATCTCGTCCGCGACCTGCTTCACCAGCTCCTTGGCCGATCTCTCGACCTCTTCCGCGGCTTCGTCCTGTGCCGCGTCCGTCTTAGCGCCGTTCTCGGCGTCCTTCACGGCCCCGCTGTCGTCCTGCGCCGCCGCGTCCTTTGCCCTGCCGGTATCGTCCGCCGCCGTCTGCCCCGTCTCCTTCGTCTGCACATCTCTGCCAGTCTTCGCCGTGTTGTCCGCGGGCTGTGCCGGCTGCACTGCCGATGCGGCTGTGCCGATGTTCTCCGTCTGAAGGTTTTTGAGCGTCTCGCCCGCCTTCGACATGGCCTGACCGAAGCTGCCGTCCTGCTTTGACACCGTATCCGTCTGATTCGTCTGCGGCGTCGTGAAGTTCAGCAGAGCGTTCACATTGTTTACAGTCATACTCTGTCCTCCTTTCTTAAGTTTTCAAGGTACTGTGCCTTACGGCATCTATATATAGGCGCGGCGGGGCGCGCATACGCCTGCGCCGCTACCATATATATCGGTCTTATCCCGCGGTTTCTAAAGTCGCGGCAGACATTTTCCCGAAAAAAATATCCGGACATCCGTCTCCTAGGAATCGGGATCCATGATCTTCGTCAGTCTGGCAGCGATCTCCGGATCCATAGCGCCCAGTACCGCGCCCCTGTCCTCCGCGCTCATCTCATAGAGGATCTTCGCCGCCAGATCGAGATCGTCCGTCATCGACTCAAAGATCGCGGCCGCGGCTGCCGGCTTCATCTCGGAGTAAGCCTGTGCGTAATCTTGGATCTCCTTGTCCGCCTCCGCCTGCTCCACTACCTGCTTGTACAGATACTCTGCCGTGGCGGGATCCATCGACTCGTAATACTTCTGGTATTCTTCCGGCCCCGGCCCGTTCTCGGCGTAGACGACTTCCTCGTAAAACTCCGTCTTGATCCGCTCGAACTCCACCTGCGCGTCCTCGAAGGTCTGCAGTCTGTCGATCTCCGCCCGCAGCTCCTCCAGCTCCTCGGAGTCCGTGTTGTTCGCGTTCTGCGCGATCTCCAGCTCCAGCTCCAGCTCCGTTATGTAGTCCACCGCCTCGCGCAGACTCGTGTAACCGCCGTAAGCCTCCCCGTCGTCCGTGGTGACCACGGAATCAGCCGGCAGGATCTTGTTGATGACCGGCACGTCCTTCAGGACCGGCGCCAGCACGCCGGAGCCGAAGCCGCCCACGTCCAGCTTGATGAGAAGGCACAGGATCGCCAGCCAGATAATAACAATAACAATCGTTACTAAAACGACGGAGACGCCGCCCGCCTCCTCGTCCTCGGAAAGCGCCGCCTCCTGCTTGGATATCTCCTTGGCGCGCTGCTTCGCCTCTTTGCGCTGCGCCTTCTGCTCGTTTTTCAGCTTCCTGCGCTCTTCCTTTAATCTTTTCTTCTCCGCCTGCGCATCCGCAGCGGCGCTCATTACCTCATCAGCCATCTCTATTCCTCTATTCCTCTTTTCCGCGCTGACCGTACACATAGCTGGTCAGCTCGTCCACCGCCTTGCCCTCGGCGGCGAGTTCCTCACGCCGGAACTGCTCGAGCGCCTTCTCTTTGAGCCTCTCGTGCATCTTGCGTTCCTGCATGACTTCCGTCAGCTTGCGCCGCGCCTCCTCCACAAGTTCCTCGGCGAGGGCGACCTGCTTCTTCTGTGCCTCTATCATTTCGTCCATGATGAGGACGGCGTTCCGATTGTCCCGCAGATCGTCCACATGCACCGCGTCGCTGCGCATCTTACGCCCTTCCTCGAGATAAGCCTCTTTTCTGGCGATCAGCCCGTCCCGTTTCTCTTCCTCCGTAAGCAGCCGCAGCTGCGCCCTGCCGAGTTCCATTTTGGCCTGATCTTCAAGCTGATACTGTATGTTCAGAAGGCTCTGCATCCTGTAGATAAACTTCGCCATGACCGCTCACCCCTCAGTCCGCGAAAAGCGTCCTCAGCATATCTACCGCCTGTTCATAATCAAACTTCTCGTTCACGTCCTGCTGCAGGAATTCGTTCACCGCGTCGATCTTGGCTATGGCATAGTCGATCTTCGGATTGCTGCCGCTCTTGTACGCGCCGATGTTGATCAGATCCTCCGCGTCGCTGTAGGTGGCGAGCACGTTCTTAAGCTGTCCCGCAAGCTGCTTGTGCTCCTTGCCCACGATCTGGGACATGCACCGGGAGATGCTCTGCAGCACGTCGATGGCGGGATAGTGGTTCTGATGCGCGAGACGGCGGTTCAGCATGATATGTCCGTCCAGAATGCTTCTGGCGGTATCGGTGATCGGCTCGTTCATGTCGTCGCCGTCCACCAGCACCGTGTACAGTCCGGTGATCGAGCCGACGGCCGCACAGCCCGCCCGCTCCAACAGCTTCGGCATCTCCGAGTACACGCTCGGCGGATAACCTCTGGACACCGGCGGCTCGCCGCTGGCAAGCCCGATCTCCCGCTGCGCCATGGAGAAACGCGTCAGGGAATCCATCATCAGCAGCACGTCCCTGCCCTGATCCCTGAAATATTCCGCGATCGCGGTCGCCGTCTTGGCCGCCTTGTTCCTCTCCAGCGCGGCCTTGTCGGAGGTGGCGACCACCACGACGGAGCGCTTCATGCCCTCCTCGCCCAGATCTCTCTCTATAAATTCACGCACTTCCCTGCCCCGCTCGCCGATCAGGGCTATCACGTTGATATCCGCTTTGGTGTTGCGGGCAAACATGCCCATCAGGGTGGATTTGCCCACGCCGGAGCCGGCGAAGATGCCGATACGCTGTCCTTTGCCCACCGTCATCAGCCCGTCCACCGCTTTCACGCCAAGCGGCAGCACCTCGTCGATGATCTTCCTGCTCATGGCGTCCGGCGGCGGCGCCTCCACGCTGTAAGGCGTGCCCGGCATATACTCGCCGTCGATCCTGCCGAGCCCGTCCAAGACCTTACCGAGCAGCCCGTCGCTGACCGGCACCGTCAGGGGTTCTCCCGTGTTCTCCACGATACAGCCCAGCCCGATGCCGTCCGTCTTGTCGCAGGGCATGAGAATCGTCTTGCGGTCCTTGAAGCCCACCACCTCGGCCATGACCGGCCGGTAACTCTCGTCGTCGGGATAGATCCTGCACAGATCGCCCAGCTTCGACTCCGGCCCGGCCGACTCGATCGTCAGGCCGACCACATTTTCCACACGCCCCTTGCGCCTGAAAAACGTGCCGTCCGCTATTTTACTGTATTTGTTAAAATCAATAACCGGTCTTTTCAAATGATAACACCCGTAATCTGTTAGTCAGCTCCTGCAGCTGCGTATCTATGCCGCAGTCAAAAATACCGCCGTCCGTCTCGATCAGGCACGCGCCCTGGGAGAGCGCTATGTCCTCGATGATCTCCACCGTGCCCTTGCCCGCGGTCGCTCCTTCCACGAACTCCTGCTTATGTACGTTGACGAAAGGGAAATCCTCCTTCGAGACATGGACGATAAAGGTCTTGCTGCTCTCCACCTGCCGTAAGGTGGAATCGATCAAATGTACAAGGATATCTCTCTTATCGCTCAGTTCAATGCCGAAGATATGGCTGTAGATCTCGGTGATCGTGTCGATGAACTTCGGTTCCAGATCTTCTATCATGCGGTCATATTCGTCATAGAGCCGCTGCTTCTCCGCCGCCAGCTCGCGCTTCATCTCGTCCGCCTCCGCATAGCCGCGCTTATAGCCCTCGTCATAACCGTGCTTGTTCGCTTCCTCGAGGGTGCGCCGCCGCTCCTCCTCGATATCGCCGCGCGCCTTCTGCGTCATCTCGTCGATCTGCGCCTGTGCGTCCTCGAGCATCGCCTGTGCCTGTGCCTCGATCTCCGCGAGATCCGGCCCCTGCTCTGCGGCCTCGCCCTTGATGATGCCGCCCTCCGCGCTGTCTGCGAGCAGCGCGTCTATCCTCTCGCCGCCGAGTCCGTCCACGAACTCCGGCTCGCCCTCCTCCTCGGCTTCCTCGTGATCGCCGAAGCCGAGCGGCGTATGCAGCCGGTGCTGTCTGAGCGTCTCCAGCTCCTCGATACGCTGCTCTATGATCTCGTTGTTGTCTATCACGCGCGCCTCGTCGTCGGCCACTTCCACCCAGTAAGACTTAAACAAATTCCTAGACAATGATCTCGTCACCTCCGCCTCTGGAGATAACGATCTCTGCGGAATCTTCCAGCTTTCTGATGATGTTGACGATCTTCTGCTGCGCTTCCTCCACGTCCTTCATACGGACGGGGCCCATAAATTCCATATCCTCCTTGATCATGACGCCGAGACGCTTGGAGAGGTTGTTGAAGATCGCATTCTGCACTTCCTCGTTGGAGCCCTTCAGCGCGATCGCCAGATCACCGTTATCCACGTCACGCAGCACACGCTGGATCGCCCTGTCGTCCAAGAGCAGGATATCCTCGAACACAAACATCTTCTTTCTGATCTCGTCCGCCAGCTCCGGCTCCTCGATCTCCAGCGTCTCCATGATGTGCTTCTCCGTACCGCGGTCCACCGTATTCAAGATCTCTACGACAGCGTCCACGCCGCCAATGATCGTGTAATCCTGATTGACAAGAGAAGACAGCTTGGACTCCAGCACCTTCTCCACTTCCTTGATGACGTCCGGGCTCGTTCTGTCCATGACGGCGATACGCTTCGCCACGTCCGCCTGTCTGTCCGGCGGGAGCGCCGATACGATGAGCGCGGCCTGCTGGGGCGACAGATAGGATAAGATCAGGGCGATCGTCTGCGGATGCTCGTCCTGAATAAAGTTCAGAAGCTGGGTCGCGTCCGTCTTTCTCACGAACTCGAAAGGCTTTACCTGTAGGGACGCCGTCAGCTTGCCGATCACGTCCGCCGCCTTCTCCGAGCCGAAGGACTTCTCCAACAGCTCCTTCGCATAGCCGATACCGCCCTCCGCGATGTACTGCTGGGCAAGGCAGATCTGGTAGAACTCGTTCACCACCTCGTCCTTCATCTGCGGCGTGATGTTTCTGGTATTGGCGATCTCCAGTGTAAGCTCCTCGATCTCGTCCTCTTTCAGATGTTTGAAAATAGCCGCCGATTTCTCCGGCCCCAAGGCGATCAGCAGGACCGCCGCTTTCTGAAGACCTCCGGTCAGCTTGTCGTCATTCTTAGCCATACACTACCCCCACTCTTCGTTCAGCCAGTTACGCAGCAGATTCGCCGCAGCCTCCGGATTCTCTTCCACGAATTTGTTGATCATCTTGCGCTCGTCGGACTCGTTCTCCAGAGAGATCTGCTCCACCTGCGTCTCGGGCATGGACTGCAGCAGCGACTCCACGGTGAGCTCTTCCTCCTCTTCCGCGTGCTTCTCGCCGCGCATGCTTCTGAGCACAACAAAAGCAAGGAGCGCCAGTATCACCACGATCAGAATGATCTGCAGGATATCCGTGGCCGTGATGCCTGAGCCTTCCCTGTCAAAAAAGACGTTCTCGCTGTACGCGACCAGTGAGATGCTGTCTGAGGGAATGCCTGTCGCATTCGCCACAGCCGTGTAGAATTCGTCGTCCACCTCGAGACGCGTACGCTCGTTGTTTGCCAGCTTATATTCTTCCCATGTGACGCCCTCCAAGAGCCCCTGCGTCCGCACATCCTCCTCGCGGACGATGTTGTACTTGATCAGGGCCGCCGCCAGCGACGACTGGCTGTAATCGATCACGCCCGCCGGCGTCTTGGTCGTCGTGATCTCCTCATTCGGCAGATAGTCGTTGGATTCCTCCGTCACCGTCGAGTGTGAGGTGCCGTCGTCCTCCAGCACATAGGTGGTATCGTCGTCGTTCGAGTCCGTGCCCGGTATCCCGCCCACGCCGCTCTCGTTCTCCGAGTTATAGGTATCGTCATGCGCCTTCATGCCTTCCGTCCGGCCCTCCGGCGCGGAATAGGTGTGGGTCGTCCGCTCGGAGTTGGAGAAGTCCAGCACAAGGTTGGTGGCCACCTCCACGTTGTCGAACTCCTTCGTGCCCAAAAGCACCTTGCGCACCTCGTTGATCATCTGCTTCTCGGCTTCCGCCTTCACCGAAAGCTGGGCATTCGCAGCGCCGGACACGGTGTAGTTATCGTCCCCGGTAAAAAGCATATTGCCCTCGGAATCCATGATCACGATATTGTTCGTCGTCGTATTGCCGATAGCCGTCGCCACGGAACGCGCCAGATACGCCGCGCTGTCCGTGCTGAATTCATCTTTCAGCGTCAGGAGCACCCATGCGAAGGACTCCTCGTCCTCGGAGGCGAGCGTTCCGTCGTTCTCCGGAATGTTCAGCCGCACATTGGCGCTCTGGACCGCATCGAACTTCGCGATATCGCGCTCCAGAGAATCCTCCAGATACACGATATATTTCTTCTGCTTGTCGGACTCCGTCGTGGAAAAGCTGCCGTCCGTCACATTGTCTATCGTGTAGCCGGCCGCCTGAATATTGTTCGCGCCAAGCAAGAGCTGCGCGTCTGACACCTGCTCTCTGAGGACATGAATGACCAGCCCGTCGTCCGAGATGGTATATTTCAGCTCCTCCCCTTCGAGCAGATCCCTGATCTGCGCCGCCTCCGCGGTATTCTCGCACTCTTTGAGCAGCACGTACTGCGGCTGGGTCAGCCGCGACACGATGATGACGATCGCCAGCACCAAGACCGCGATCCCCGCAACGATCAGCGTCTTCTGCTTCGCCGTAAAGCGGTTCCACCACTCCAGTATCCGATTCAGTAATTCTTTCAGTTTCTCTATCAATTTGTCCACGGTCACTTACTCTCCTTCAGATTCCCACTCTTCCTGCGCTCATGCTATATCTGCATCTGAATGAGCTCCTTGTAAGCGTCCAGAAGCCTGTCCCTGATAGCGACCGTATACTGCAGCGCCACCGAGGCCTTCTGCAGGGCGATGCTTAAATCGTGCGTGTTCTCGGTCTCACCCAGCGCCCACTTGATCTCCTCATTCTCCGCATCCGACAGATAGTTATTGGTCGTCGTCAGATTGTCGATCGCCGTGTGCAGCAGCGAGTCAAAGTCTTTATCCTCATATGTATCGACCCTGTTGGTAGGCGCCGTCTTCGCCGCTTCCTTAATGGCATTCGAGGATACGTTGTAAAGCTCCGTGATATCTAAAGCCATGTCCATTCCTCCGTACACAAAGTATTCTATCCCTTATGACCCCGGCGGGATCCCCTCAGATCCCAAGGCATTAACTGTTGAGCATCGAAAGCCCCGTGGTCGCGATATTCTTGCTCGCCTCAAAGGCCGTCGCATTCGCCTGATAAGCGCGGCTGGCGTCGATCAGGTTCGTCATCTCCGTCACGATATTGACGTTGGGGTACATCACATAGCCGTTCTCGTCCGCGTCGGGGTGGGAGGGATCGTAGACGAGATTTCCCTCCGTCCACTCATCCTCATACACGCCCGTCACCTTCACGCCGCTGCCCGAATAGCGGTCACGCTCCTTCGCGAGCACCTGATGAAAAGGCGTCTGTGAATTCTTCTCCTCAAACACGACCACTTTCCGGCGGTACGGCGTCCCGTCCTCGGTGCGCGTCGTCTCCGCGTTCGCAACGTTCTGCGCGATGATGTCCATGCGGAAACGCTCCGCGGTCATGCCAGTCGCATTGATATCAAAAGCCGAAAACATTCCCATGATCATACCTCCGATTATTTTAATACCGACTCGATGTTCTTAAATTCCTGATTGATAGACAGCTCCAAGCCCTGATAGACGACCTGGTTCTTGGCAAGGTACACGCCCTCCGTATCGGGATCCACGTTGTTGCCGTCGATGCGGTAAGAAAATCCCGAATAGTCCGTGTAGGTGATCGGATTCAGGCGGTTCAGCTTCACATTGTGTACTCTCTCGTCCACGCTCGTATAGCGGTAGTGATGCAGCGCCTTCGCAAGCTGCGTCTCAAAGTTCACGTCCTGACGCTTGTAGCCCGGCGTGTCCGCGTTGGCGATATTGTTCGATATCGCGTCGTTGCGCAGCCAGGAGGCGTCCGCCGCCTTGTCCAGCACATTGATGTAGTCAAACACATTCGTGTTCGCCAAAGTACTCATAAGCACAAACCTCCACTTTAGTAAAGATTAGAATCCATACTCCATTATAAATTATTTATCAAAAATTACAAGGTTTTTCGATTTAATTTCACAAATTCCCAGAAGACGGAACAAAAAAAGGATCTACCCAAGCCGAAGCTCTGTGTAAATCCTTTTACCCTGCGCTGTCCATGCGTTTCCTTATGAATGTCTAATGTCTCGTCTGCTCTCTCAGCTTGTCCACTTCCTCGAACACCACATCGTTCAGCACCTTGATGTAAGTGCCCTTCATGCCGGAGGAACGCGATTCGATGACCCCCGCGCTCTCGAACTTGCGCAGCGCGTTGACGATGACCGACCGGGTGATGCCGACCTTGTCGGCGATCTTGCTCGCCACCAGAATACCCTCCATGCCGCCCAGCTCGTCGAAGATGTGCGTGATCGCTTCCATTTCCGAGTAAGACAGCGTGCCGATCGCGGATCTCACCACCGCCACCTTGCGGTTCTCCTCCGCGTTCTCCTCGCTCACCGCGCGTAACATCTCCAGCCCGACCACCGTCGTCCCGTACTCGCATAAGATGATATCGTCGATGTCGTACTGCGCATCGCACTTGTAGATAAAAAGCGTGCCGAGGCGTTCGCCCGATATCTCGATCGGCGCGATCACTGCCCGGAACCGCCGCGTATCGATATTCTCAAAGCCCAGCGTCTCCAGATTGACGTTCTCCTTCGTCGACAGGACCGCCAGAAGCCTTTCGTTCAGCATCGGATCGATAAAGCCGCCCACATGATCCACGATCAGCTCCGTGATCGATTCCACGCTGTCCTGATCGCCGATGCCGAGCACCTTGCCCTTCCTGCTGATGACGAGCACATTGGAGACGAGAATCTCTTTCAGCACATCGCAGATATCGTTGAATACGACTTTGCCGGAATTATTGTTATGCAGAAGCTTCCCGATCTTTCTCGTTTTATCCAACAACTGAACACTGCTCATGTTACTGCTCCTTATCTTACGGTGATGCGGCCGCATCGGTAAAAACCCTTTTTCATATTTTGATTTTATCACAATATTTACTGAAAATCAATTTATTTTCAGTCAACGATCCGCAAGACGATCCGATATCCGGCAGCTTCTATGCCTCGACCGCCTTCGGCGCGTCCTTCACGAAACCGCAGTTTTCATCGGCGCAGACCAGCTTGCTGCCCTTCTGCAGCATGACGGAGCCGCACCGCGGGCACTTGTCGTTGACGGGGCGCTGCCAGACCATGAAATCGCATTCCGGATTGTCGATGCACCCGTAATATTTCCTGCCCTTTTTCGTCTTCTTCATGACGATGTCCTTGCCGCACTTGGGACACGCGACCCCGATCTTCTCGAAGTAGGGCTTCGTGTTGCGGCACTCCGGGAAGCCCGGACACGCAAGGAAGCGGCCGTGCGGGCCGTACTTGATCACCATCTGTCTGCCGCACAGCTCGCAGTACTCGTCGGAAAGTTCGTCGGCGATCTCCACCTCCTGCAGCTCCTTCTCCGCCTGTTCCACCGCCTGTTCCAGATCGGGATAGAAGTTCTCCAGCACCGTCTTCCACTTGACGCTTCCCTCTTCCACGCCGTCCAGAAGCGCCTCCATCGTCGCCGTAAAATTCACGTCCACGATAGACGGGAACGCCTCCTTCATCATGTTGTTCACCACTTCGCCCAGCTCCGTCACATAGAGGTTCCGGTTCTCTTTGACGATATAGCGCCTTGCGAGGATCGTGGTGATCGTAGGCGCGTAGGTGCTCGGCCGCCCGATACCCAGCTCTTCCATGGCGCGCACGAGAGACGCCTCCGTATAGTGCGGCGCGGGCTGGGTAAAGTGCTGTTTTTCCTCCAGTCTGAGCAGCGACAGTTTCGTATCGCCTGTTATCTTACTCACCGCCGCGTTGTCCTCTTCCCTCTCGTCGTCCTCCGTGTAAACGCTCATAAAGCCGTCAAACTTCACCTTGGAGGAAGAGGCGGAAAAGGTCTGTCCGGCGGCTTCTATCCTGATCGAGGTCGTCTCGTACACGGCGCTCGCCATGCGGCTCGCCACGAATCTCTTCCAGATGAGCTGATAGAGCCTGAACTGATCTCTGGAAAGGGAATCTTTGATATCCGCCGGTGTGCGGCTTATGTCCGTGGGACGGATCGCCTCGTGGGCGTCCTGTATCTTCTGCTTGCTGCCGCCCCGCGTCTGCGTACCGGCCGCATATTCCCTGCCGTACTGCTCCGCAATGTAGTCGCGCGCCATCGTCTCCGCCTCCTCGGACACTCTGGTGGAATCCGTACGGAGATAGGTGATGATGCCGACCGTGTCGCTGCCTTTGAGATCGACGCCCTCATAGAGCTGCTGCGCCAGCCGCATCGTCTTCTGTGTGGAAAAATTGAGCAGCTTGCTCGCCTCCTGCTGCAGCGTGGAGGTGGTAAAGGGCAGCGGCGCTTTCTTCACCCGCTCGCCGTTTTTGACGGACGCCACGCGATACTGCGCGTGGTCGAGCGTTTTCTTGATCGCCGCAAGTTCCTGCGCGGAAGAGATCGTGCGATTCTTGTCCGCCGTGCCGCAGTACTTCGCCACGAGCGGCTTTTTCTCGCCCTCCGCCGCGAGTACGGCATCCAACGACCAGTACTCTTCGGGGATAAAAGCGCTGATCTCCTCCTCCCTGTCACAGATGATGCGAAGCGCCACGGACTGCACGCGCCCCGCGCTCAGGCCCCGCTTCACCTTCGCCCACAGCACCGGAGAGATCTTGTAGCCGACCATGCGGTCCAGACAGCGGCGCGCCTGTTGGGCGTCCACCAGATCCATGTCGATCTCTCTGGCATGCTTCAAGGATTCCTTGACCGCCGTTTTGGTGATCTCGTTAAAGGTGATGCGGTACACCTTCTTATTTTCCAATTTCAGAGCGGCGAGCAGATGCCATGAGATAGCTTCCCCCTCCCGGTCCGGGTCGGTCGCGAGATACACCTTCTCGGCTTTCTTCACCTCCTTGCGGAGATTCGCAAGGATATCGCCTTTTCCTCTGATCGTGATGTATTTCGGCTCGTAATCATGCTCTACGTCGATGCCCAGCACACTGCGCGGCAGATCGCGCACGTGGCCGTTGCTGGCGGCGACCTCATAATTCGGGCCTAAGAATTTCTTGATCGTCTTCACTTTCGCCGGTGATTCGACTATTACCAAATACTTTGCCATAGCATATTCCCCTTATTTCCATGAAACGGTGTGTCAACGGAAATCACTATACACTAAATCGTCTGAGATGACAAGGAAAAATTTTGCGAGGAGCCGTTTCGGCAGTCCCATATTATTATAGAAGAAATGCGGAAAAGCCCTGCCTGTGCAGAGCTTTTCCAAGGATCGTTCCCATATTTTCTTATGATTTGTGTTCCGGCAGACGCCCCGCTACTCTAACAGGAACAATCTGGTCCTGTTCAGGGATACCGCGTCGGAGCTGGTGATCCGATAGGACCTGCCGCCCCGCGTGAAGGAGGTCTGCAGCACGATATAGATATCCGCCTTGTTCGCCTGTTCCTGCTGCGCAGCGTCCCCTCTGGTGAGCGGCGACGTCTTCTGCAGGGTCTTGACCGGCGCTTTGATGCGGTATATCTTGCCGGGCTTCAGCTCTTCTCCCGGCTGCAGCTTCACCAGCTTATTGTCCGTGACGGTCCACACCTCCGAGGTAAACGGCGTCGCCGACACCTTGTCATTTCCGATATCCACCTCTCCGCCGTCCGGATCTTCGTAGTAGAAGCCCAGCTCGGAGACCTTCTGCGGCGCAAAGTTGTTGTCGCGGAACTTAAAGTACACGTCCACGGTATTGCCTACGATGCCGCCCGTCTCCTCGTCAAACGAAACGGTATCCGTGGTCCACGTCTCGTCGAAAGGCACGGAGATGCTGTTGATGTCCGCCGCATCATCCGAGAAACCGCCCACGATATGGATATGCGCGTTGTGAAGCCCGGCATCGTAAGCCGCCGTCAGCGCGTTCACGAAGAAACGGCTCTCGTCCACGCCCTCGCCGTCCGGCGCCGGCCCCGTCGTCTCGTCACAGGTATACGGATACTGGGACTGCGCCAGATAGACCACATTGCCCTTGCTGTAGCAGTAATAGTTGTTGCGCGCGTCCTTGGGCGAGATCCCGTAAGCGGAACCGGTCGGGTCATCGCTGCCGAAGGTATACCAGGCCGTCACATAGGAGACGTTCTCCTCGCTGGCCAGATTGTCCTCGAAGTCCAGCAGATAAGGCGCCGCCCTGAGCAGTCCTCTCTCCCCGAAGGTAAATCTGCCGTCTATCGTGTAGGGGTATAGAGATATGGAGCCAGTATTGACCGGCTCGGCTTTGAGCAGCGTCTGCCCCAGATACATATCCGCTTTCAGGCCGTCGTAACGCTTATAGCCGTCCGCGCCGCCAGCCCCGATGTCCACATAGGTCCTGTTGTCCGTCTGCCCCAGCAGCGCGCCGCTTAAGCCCGCTCTCTGGCTCTGGCTGTCGGGCTCCTGCCCGCACACGAGCAGACTCCTGCCCTCGCCCGTATAGCGCCCGATCGCCTCCGTCACTGCGTCATTCGCCGCCATGCCGTCCAACGTCAGCACCACCACATCCCACTGGCTCAGATAGTTGGCGTTCTCCGCCAGCTTCTCCGCCAGCTGCGCCGGCGTCAGGGAATCGAACTGCCACTTCACGTTCATGATCTGCTCCGCGCCCTTCAGATAATGCGCCAGCACGGAATCCTTCTTCTTGCTGTAGATCTGCTGCAGG
Source organism: uncultured Lachnospiraceae bacterium (assembly GCA_947626745.1). Classification (GTDB taxonomy): domain Bacteria; phylum Bacillota; class Clostridia; order Lachnospirales; family Lachnospiraceae; genus UBA3282. The sequence continues at coordinate 17,141 of CANQTF010000005.1, read as the reverse complement.
TCATACAGCGGATCGCCCTTCTTCTCCGTGATCTGCAATACCTTAAGATCGTCGGTGTACTCGCTGTCGAGCTGGAAATATCCCAGAACGGAGCTTCGCCTGTACCCGTTGCCGGAATCCGACACCTCCAGCTTCCAGGGCAGGATGCCCGGCCCCATGCCGTCTATCTTCACGTCCAGCATATTGTCCGCGTTCAGGTATTCGGTCACTTCCTCGGCGGGCACGAAGCTGCCGTCGTGGTTGTAGTCCGCGTAGACGCGCACCACCGCGTCGCCGGAATAATCCTCGCCCCTGTTATTCTTCACACGATAGTAGAGCTGTCCGTGATACGCATCGTCCTCGCCGCGCGACAGCGTCTGTACGACGGCCGCCTCATTCCCCTCCGCGTCCACCAATTCCAGACGCGGCTTCGACAGGCGCACTCTGGTCATGAACATGGAATTGGACAGCACGTCGGACACCGTGAAGATACAGTTCTCATACTGGTCATCCTCGACCGCCGCCTTCAGGAAACGGTACATGACCGAATCCTCCTGTATATAAGTCGTGTTGATATCGCCGCCGTCCGCATGCTTGGCCGAGCCGTCCTCAAAGCAGTCGTCCTCCACCAGCACGGGATATCCGGCCTTCATATAGTTCAGCAGGTCTTCCATCTTCTGCCCCGTGATGTCGTTCGCATCATAATTTCCCGCACCGGACGAATCGCCGGTATGGTAGACCTTGCCGTTCAGATCTTCATTGTTGTAGCGCGTCTCGCCGTCCCCGTTCCGGTTCAGGCGCTGTCCGTCCAGACCGATGAACACGATGTCATAGACGCCGTTGATATCCTCCCACTCGCCGTTAAATTCCACCACGGACTTCGTGTCGATGTCAGCGCGGAAGGCTTCCCTGCTGAACAGGATCTGCTTCGCCGTCTTCACCGAATCCCGCTTCCAGACCAGCTTCGTATCGTCGCCCTCCTGCCACAGATCGGAGCGCCGGTTGGCCGAGGGCTGTAACTCCAGAATGCGGAGATCGCCGAAATCACCGACGATGCCCACCGCATAGTTGATGATATACTGCACCGCGCGCGCCGGGCTGACCTCCGCCGAGATCCGATTCTCCTCGGAGAGAGTGGTGTTCTCCGCGCTGATGGCATCCAGCACCTCGGAGAAGCCCGCCTTTGCATTCGTGCCGTCAAACTTCGTAGCAAAGCCTGTGCTGACAAGCGTCGTGCCGGAGCCTACGATATATACATTTCGGTTTACATAATGATAGCTATTGTCTGTTTTATCCGGATAACTGCCGGAACTTACATTCATTTTGACATTATCGGCGAAATTGCTTCCCTCGTCCATCGCCGCGCAGAAGCCCGCCAGATCGTCTTTCAGGAACGCCCGCGCCAGATACTGGTAATTGGAATCCTTATAGTGATCTTCGTCTGTGGCCACATCGTGCTCCACGATCACGGGCTTCAAATCTTCCGCCGCGTCCAGCAGGATACGCCGCATCACATCGGGCGCCATATCCGCTCCCGAGCTGCCCACAGTGCCGCCACCGCCGGCGGTGCTGCCGCTGCCGATGTAGGCCGCCGTCAGCGTGCTGCCCCCTGCTGTGCCTGTGGTCGATAACGGGCTGTTCTTGCCGTCCTCCAGAAAGATCAGATCCGCATCCGCTACGTCGGAAACCGTCACTTCGTCCGCCCGCTTGCTGACGACCTGAATGCTGAACCCGCTGCTCTCATTGTCGCCGCCGGACAGGGAGCTGAATACAGAGTCCTTCAGCACATCGCCGGTGGTGCAGCGCACATAGACAGGCGCGCCCTGCACCTGAACCAGCACCAGCGTCGTATCCGACGGCGCGGGCACAACGTCCCCGCCGCAGACATACACCAGATCATAATCGCCCGTTCCCGGCGTGTAGATATACCCAGCCGGCGTCGTACTGGGAGAAGTGCCGTAAGGGCTCCATGGACCGCCGATCGGCGCCGTGCCGTAGGTGCTCATGCCGTTCTGTGCCGTTCCCGGCAGCCCTGTTCCGCCGCCGATCGGCATGATCGCGCCGCCTGTTGTGGGCCGCGTATAGGCATCTAAGGGCCTGGGAAGCCCGCTGCCGGACTCGATCTCCTCCACGCTGTCCACTTCATACAGGATCGTGCCTGCCGGTTCTTCCCCCGTGGCGGGCTCGAAATAACATACTGCCAGATCCTCATACACGGACCAGTCTATCTCACTGTCCTCCGGGCCTGACGCAACATAGTGGAAGCTGCCGCCACCGTCGGAATCCTGTGTTTCGCCGTCGCCGGGATCCGTGCTCTGCTCCGGCGGCGTTGTGGGCGTCGTACCCTGCCCGCCGTCTCCGTCACCGGGATCTGCGCTCTGCTCCGGCGGCGCTGTGGGCGTCGTACCCTGCCCGCCGTCTCCGTCACCGGGATCCGTGTTCTGCTCCGGCGGCGTTGTGGGCGTCGTATCCGGCTCGCCGTCTCCGTCACCGGGATCTGCGCTCTGCTCCGGCGGCGTTGTGCCCGGCTGCCCTTCGCCGCCGTCGGGTGTCAGCCCGGCCAGCAGATACCAGCCGCCCGGCATCGAAAGCGCGCGGGAGATCAGCGGCTCGCCTTCCCCTGTGGAGTTGCTTCCGTTGTCTTCACTGTTCCCGCCAGGCGCCGATGCCGGCTCAGGCGGCGCAGAGTTGGGATCTGGCGTCGGCTCAGGCGGCGCGGGGTTGGGGTCTGTCGCCGGCTCGCTCGGCGCGGGCGTGGTCTCGCCCTCGCTGCCGTCGCCGCTTTCATCGCCTTCACCGCCGCCGTTCCCGTCACCGTCCTGCTCCGTATTGCCGTCGCCCTCCGGCGTCGGCTCGGCCGGCGTCTGGGGGGACTGCGTCACCGTATTCTGCTGGGGCTGCTGCTCCTGCTCCTGCTCGTCCTCGACTCTCGTGTAGGTCCTGCCGATGAGCTGCGCCACCGTACCCACATAGCTGTATGTGCCGTCCTCGCCGCAGAGATAGACGCCCGTCGTATCCGTGGCAAACTCGGTGCGCTGTCCGTTCTCGGCCATCGCGCCGCGCACGCGCACCACATAACCGTTTGTCACCTCTGGCACGACGCCGGCCCGCTTAAAGGTAATGCGCAGCGTTCCGTTCTCGGCGTCGTAGCCATAGGTCGGCAGGGCAAAACGCCCGCCGATTCCCGCATATCCTTCCGCTTTGTTGTAATTGCCTGTCTTGCTTGTATTCTCCACTATCCTTGCATAGAAGCTCTGTCCCGTAACCGCCGTAGAAGTGCCGGTGCCGGTACCGCCCGTCGCAGCGCCCGCCGTATCCCCGGCATAGATCTGCGTATAGCCGCTCGTGGACATGCCGCTCACGCCGCCGTAAGCCTCCTGATATGTCACGAGGTCTGAGGAATTTGTCAGATTTTTAAATAATTCCTGTCTTTTATCATACGTTGCATAGGTTTTCGTCGCCGCCGTTCCCGTACCGCCGACGCCGCCCGTGGAGGTCAGGTCGTCGCTGAATATCTTCGCCAGCTCCGTCTGCAGCGCGGACTGTCCGTTCACCAGATAGCCCATCGAGCCCAGATTGAACGTGTGGGAAGAGGAATCGGCTGCGTTCGCCGCCGTGATATCCAATATCGTATAAGGCTCGGACTCGTGCTCCGCCACGATCCTGCCGATGCCGGAGAAGGACTCCCGCGCCAGAACGGTGGGCGTCTCCCCATAGGGCAGCGTACTCGAGCCCACCATGGAGATCACAAGGATCACTGCGGCCGCCGCACACAGATGCCGCCGGAAACGTTTCGCCCGGCTCTCCTTCTTCTTCGGCTGCAGAGGGCGCACCACATAGACAGGCTGCGCCGCGGACCGTTCCTCCGGCCTCCCGCTCTCATGCACCCCGCTCTTTCCGGCCGCCGCATGTCTGTTCCTGCCGGAGACACGCCCCGCCTTACGCCGCTTCGCTGTGCGCTGCTTTGCCGCCTCCTGCGCGCCCCGCTTCTTTCCCAGACGGAAAGCGCCGTAGATCGCACCGGCCACGGCCAAGAGCAGTGACGTCAGCGCGGCGATCAGCAGAAGCTTCTTCCTGCCGTCTCCGCTCCCGCCCTCGCTGTGGAGTTTCCCTGTTTCCATGATCTCATTGTGTTCCATACTTATCGCCCCATTATACTGCTGAAAGGTTATCGTTGTCTTGCCGTCACGCTAGTTTATCTTCTTGCTGCCTGTGCCCGCCGTCTTGCAGGTCCACGTATCGTCGCCCGGCCGCCACTTGTATTCGCCCAGATCGACCAAATACTCCTCCCATACGTTCGCCGCGTTCGGTTTCCACTCCGTATTCCACAGATGCACCGTATAGGAGCCGTCCGAAGGATCATATTTGCACGAAGCCTTGACCTGACTCAATTCCTTGTACTTCTTGCCGTCCTTCCAGACCTCCAGCCGCTGCCCTTCCTTGACCTGCTCCTCCTCTTTCTCCAACTCGAACCAGAAGTCGTCATACCCCTTCTTAGGCGCGGGGAGATTGAGATAGACGTCGCCGCCGTTCAGATCGCTGTCTGCCACGGACAGCTTCATATTTCCCATTTCTATCTTGAGCGTTATGGCCGCCGCCGTCTGCGGGTAATAGTGCAGCGAGTAGTCGCCGCCGTTCCCGTCCAGCCCCATCTTGCTGGTATCCAGCTGGCCGCCGCCGGTCACCGGATAGATATAATTCAGGTGGTTGAGGTTCAGATTGTTGGCATAGTAGAAGCCGGGCACGATGTGGTATGTGCCGAGGGTCTTCGTCAGGTCGTTATTGTCCTCCTTCTTCAAAAGCTCGCTGCCCTGCGGGTTGACGGACAGCGAACCGTAGCGATTCGACCCCGTGTAGCCCAAATGGCCGTCCTTCTCCTCATAGGCATAGATCGTCTCCCAAGACGAGGGATCGCTGCCTTCGCCCTTGTATACGGAGAAGGTCAACTGATTTTCGATCGAATTGTACCTGATGTTCGCCGACTCGCCCAAGACCGGCCTTCCCATTACGGTCTCATTGGCGTTGCCAAAGTGGTAATGATAACTCTCGCTGTAATCCTTGTCGTTATTCGGATAAGTGATGTCGTTATACCGGAAAGACGCCGCAGGAGGACTCAGCAGACCGCTGTACAGATCGTCTGCCGGATACTTGTCGCCCACATACTTGCCCGTCACGGGATCGATATGCGCCAGATACTCATTGACGATATCTTCATTACTGTCCGCATACAGCCCCCATACTTCGCCCCTTTGCTTCTTTTCTCTGGTCTCCTTGGAGACGGGGTCGAGCACCTGAAACGTGATCCTGTATTCGCGGTCCCAGGTCAGGCCCAGAAGATCCGGGAAGAATCTCTCGTTTGCTCCCGTCGTCTCGTATAACACCACCAGATCGTTTGCCGCGGTCGTCGCAGTCTTCTCTCTGACGCGCACACAATAGATATAGTGGTCAAAATTCGTCTCCAAATGAGAGCGCATATAGTCGAGCGGACCCGGATCGTCCCAGGTGCCCAGCTTGAAGTTGCCCTGCAGCGGATAATCGCCGCTGATGCCTTTGTCCACCCTGATGACGAAGCGGCCCGTGACGGTATCGTAAGGCTTGCGGACGGACAGAGCCGAATCCGCCTCGATGATGATCTCCGAGCCTTCCGCCGCCGTGGATTTGATCGTCAGGGACGCCTCCGTGCCGTGCTCGTTGCTGCTGCCGTCGATGCCGCCCTCCACGAACTCCGCGCCCGAAACGATGCGCCAGTTTGTCACGTCCTTGTCCTTATTTATGTCGTCGGTCCCGTGGGTGCCTACCCCGTCGTTGACACAATTTTCGCCCAGCGCATTGCCTTTGACCGATGCGGTCAACTCCACCGGCTGTCCCGCTTCAATGGTGGTCTGCGCGCAGGTGATGTTGACCGCCGTGGCCCGCTTGATCCTGACCTTCACGGTCTTCGCCACGCGGTCGTTCTGTCCCGCATACTGCTCGTTCAGACGCTCGACCCTGACGTTGAAGGACTCCCGCGTATCGGTCAGCCCTATCTGTACCGTGCCCTCCGGCGTGATGTCGGGCACGCTCTTCCATGTGAGCGCCTGATCCTCGGCGGGACTGGTCACCGCCGGCATCGGGATCGTGTAAGACTCGCCGGGCTCGATGATGATGCTGCCGGGGTCGTCGATCACGAAAGTGTCCGCCAGCTTCATGGGATCGACATCGATCGTATTCAGCGCGATCCGGTTGCGGACCGTCACGTTATTGGAGGTGTCGTACTGTCTGCCGCCGTTCTCGAAGGTCATGGCGATCATGACCACGCGGTTCTCCTCAAACTGCGAGATATCAATGGAAAACTTCTGCACATGCTCCGCCAGCACGGGCGTATCCGGCTCTGCCACACCCGATGAGAAATGCGCGTCCAGATCGTCCTGTATCTGCGTCTGTATCGCCGCGATCTGCTCCGCCTCGCTCTTGGAGGGGTCTATCGTAACATCTACTTCATTGAAGTAGATCACGCCCGTCTCCGTCTCCGGCGCTGCGGAATCCTTGACCCAGCGAAACCAGTAGTTCTTGTTGTTGTTATTGCTCTCTTCGTTGCCGCGGTTCACCACGACCAGCGTCTTGTTCGTCGCCTCGCCATCGTAATAGGCATCCTTCACCACGCTCACGCCGTCCAAGCTGTAGCTGATGCTGTCGGTGGTGTCGATGATGACGTCGGATATCTGGTTCAGGGCAAGCTGTGCGTCCTGCTGCAGCATGATATCGGTATTCGCGTTGGTGTAGCTTCTGGAGCCCACCACCATGAAGCCGCCCACCGCGAGCACCACGATCGCGAGGATCGCCACGGCTATGATCAATTCCACTATCGTAAAGCCTTTCTGGTCTCTTTTCATCATCAGGATCCTTTCTTCTTACTGCCGCAGTCCTTTCCGGTCCTGCGTCCGCCCCGCGTCAGCCCGTCCGTGCCGAAGCTATTCCAGTGTCTTCGTCGTCTTGCCGGTCAGCCTTTCCAGTTTGATGCGGTAATGCTTGCTGCCGCCCTGTACCTCTATGCCCTGATCCAACAGGGACTGTGTGGTCGCCTCGCCCGCAGCGCCGTCGCCCGCCTCCACGAATGCGCCCGTGCTGCGGTTGTAGCAGATCACCCACGCGCCGCTTTGGTCGGTCGGCAGCTCCGCGCCGCCGCTCGTAACGGTACACTTGCTCGCGCCGATCTTCTCCCGCTCGCCGCCCTTCGTCTCCCACGCGGCGCTTGCATTATCCCTGATCTGCAGCTCGCTGTAGACCGTGCCGCCCGCGCCGTCGCGGTAGAGCAGCAGCTTGACGTTGCCCTGCCCCTTGCTCATGGTCTCGATCTTGCACTCGGCGATCGCGCCCAAGATATCGTTGGCACAGGTCTTGGCGTTGGCGCTGAAGATCAGAATGATGGACAAGGTCGCGCCGAGACCGACCACGGCGATGATCGCGATCACGATGACCAGCTCCACGAGGGAAAAGCCTCTGTTGTTGTTTGTCAGTTTACTTCTTGATCCAATTCTCATACCTTACTATCTCCGAGTAATCTATCGCCAGATTGCCGAGCGCATCGGCCTCCGCGCCCTCGTAACCGCTCAGCACCATGCCCGAGCCGTTACAGAGGATATTGGCGGGCACGTTGGTATCCGCCGCGTCTTCGCCGGGATCTCTGCCCGCCTGTAAGACCTTGTACACATCTTCGCCGTTCTTCGTACACGTCGCGTTGTTCTCCACGGTGATCGTGCCGCCTGCCAAGATCAGCCCCTGAAAATCCTCCTTCACCGTCACGTCGCCCGTGGCGATCACAAGGCGCAGAGTGCTGTCACCCGCCTGGTCACCCACCGTATAATCGCCGTCCTTCAGCACGGCCTTCAGCTTCAGGGCGTCGTCCGTCACGAAGGTGGCCTCGTCCACACCCTCCTCCGCCAGATAGTCTTTCAGACCCACGTTGCCGGAAGCCGCGCCCGCCGGCGTATCTACCTGTACCAGATTCTCAAATACGGTGGCGGCGAGCGCCGTGCCGTCCTCCTCCTCCGTCAGACTGGTGTTCAGATTCCGATAGACGGTCTCGCTGTCCTGACCCAGATCTTCCAGAGAATCCTTTACGTTCTCCGTCTCCGTGAGGTTGTCGGACACTTCCTCATAGGCGTCGGGATCCTTGGGCTGTTCTGCCCCGTCCCCGCCTTCTTCCTCCTCTTTCTCAGGCTCCACGCTGGAGAGCAGCCGCACCAGCTTGTCGCCGTCGGCGTTCGTCCTTATGCTGTTGCCGTCCCCGGCATCCGTCAGGGAGACCATGCTGTTGCCGACCACCGTGTAGCCCTGCACATTCTCTTTTAACCGGATACCGCCGGAGGCATAGGTATTGAAATAGCTGTCAAGACTCGACTTGTTGCCGTTCACATTATAGTAAGCCGCAAAATACTGCTCCGCGTTCTCCGCGTCCATCACGAGATACAGGTACACCTGCTGTTTTTCCGGCAGATAGAGGAAACGAACGCCCTTCGCCGCCGCCTTCGCATTGAGCGTCCTGCTGACCTCCGCCAGATTCGCCGGATCGACGCCCTCAAAATCCGCCGCGGTGATGTCGCCGATGCCGAAGGCGTTCAGGTTGCTGCCGCCCAGCTTGGAGGCCGACATGCCCGCGTTCACGATGCGGAAATCCCGTCCTTCCTCCAGATAGTCCGCAAGGCTCGCCGCCATATTGCTCCATGTGCTGAAAGACATGGGGTTCTGCCCGATGACTGTCTTGCCGTCCAGCGTGCCGATACACTCCGGCGGCACCAGATAAGCGATCTGGTTGCTCTTGACGGAGATCGACTCGCCCATCAGCACATGGGGCAGACCATCCGCGCTGTCGTCGTCGCCCAGACTCACATAGGCGCGTCCCGCGAGCTGCAGGACAGTGAGTCCCGTCAGATCCACGGCGGAATCTTTGCCGTTAATGACAATGGCGCTGCTGACCTGCGCCGGATTGGCATAGACAGTCCTGCCCTCGGCGTCCGTCTTGTCCGTGCCGTCCTCGTTCTTCGCCGTCACGCGGCTGCCCGTCTCGCCGCCATACCCGAAATACTGTCCCTCCAGCGTCACGTTGCTGCCGCTGCCGGACAGGATCAGGTCGTTGGCCGCGAACACTTTGCCCGCTATGCTCAAATGGCTGCCGTTCACCGCCAGCCCCTGCGTATACACGTTGGTGCGGAAGCCCACGCCGTCGGCGATCATATCTTTCACGACAAAGTCCGCGTCCTGATGGATCAGGTTCACAAAATTCTCCGCCGTGCCCACGATGATGTCGCCGCCGGATATGACATAGTTGGCGTTCTGCACCGTCACCGTGCTGCCCTTGCCGATGCGGATACCGTCATTCTCCTCGTCGATCGCGGCATCGCCCGTCTCATAGGCGCCGCCGTAGATACTGCCGTCGATCGTTACCTTGGTGTTGTCTTCCGTCACGATGCCGTCGTCGCCCACCAGCACATACTGATAGAGCCTGTCGATCGTACCCGCCTGTGTGAAGCGCAGCTTCGGCACATCGATCGCGATATCCGTCTCGATAACGGACAGCAGACCGTCGCTGTCGTAAAACTGCACACGGACATTCCTAAGCGTCATTGTACCCGATTGGGGATCCGATGCGCGGTTATCCTCAAAGGATCGGAAGAGCGGGGCCTTCTTCGCGTCAGTCTGACCCTTCCATGCAGACACCCAGTCCGCCGCGCTGCCATAGGGCGCGCCGTCCTCCTCCGAAGCGATGTTGCCCGACGTGGCGTTACTGCCGTCCAGAAAAACGCCGTCCACATACTGCGCCAGCTTCGCCGGATCGTACTGTCCCGCCGGCACGCCCGGATCACCCACGCCCAGCTTCTCCTCGACGGCCTGTGTGTAAGCCGTGATGAAATAACTCTCGCGGTTTGCGTCCGTGCCGAGCGCGTCCCAGTTGCTCACCACTTCCTGATACGCCTCGTTGACGGAAGCGGAGACCACATCCTTCTTCACGCCCGCCATGATCTGCTCCACCACGGTCTCCGCCGAGTAGAAGCTGTTCTTCACCTTCAGGTCGCTGATCTTGATGCGGTAATTCAGATAGGACGCCCATAGGATCGTGGTGGCGAGGATACCGATCATCGCCATCGCGATGATGACGATGACGATCGCCGAGCCCCTGTTATCTCTCTTCAGTTTGTTGCGGCGGGCCGTCCGTCCGCCCTTGTCTGCCTCTCTCATGCTTCGTCTCCCGACTTATCCATAAAACTCAATCCAGATTCGTGATCGTCGCCAGCCTGTGTATCTCGTCCGCATGGTTCGTCTCGAAATCGGGATCGCCAAAGTACTGCGCCGCTCCGGCCTCATAGACCGTGATCTCGATGTCATAAATAACGTTTGTTACGGTATCGCTCACCTCGTCGCTGATCAAATCTACCTTGTTGACCGACGGCGGAATGGTGATACCCAAGATCTCTTCCCAGTAGACATCTCCGTCCGGATCCGTTCTTTTGGCCTGTTTTGCCATATTCGTATCAATGTTGGTCCGAAAGACCAGACCGTCCCTGACACTGCTGTCATTTGGCATATGTACGATCGCCTTATAGCCGCTCTCCGCATGGTACAGCTCCGCGTCGGTCATGTCGGGGGCGATCACGTGCGTCGCCGGATCGACCGTAGAGCGTATCTGTTTCGCCAGCGTGACGGAGCGGAGCAGCGGCGCATCCTCCGCCAAGAGCTCCGGGATATCCGAGATCTCAAAGCTGATATCGTCCACCGCCCCCGACGCATAGATCGGATAGTAGAACAGATAAAAGTTGCCGCTGGAAAACTGTCTCAGCGTGTTGCCGTCAGTCACCTCGCCGCTGCCGCCCGCCAAGCCGTGGCTTGTGTACGTGCAATCACGGATAGCCTGATCGGGCGTCCCGTCGCCGTTCGTGTCTTTCATGACCGTGCCCGCAAGAGCCGCCGGACATTTGCATTGATAGGTAAAAGTCGTCCGCGCCTGGCAGATGCCGCTGCCGTCCTTGTCCTTGGCGAGCGCGCCGGACTCCGTGTGCGCAGCCCCCAGCTTCACGACGATCTCCCGTTTCGTCACGATGTCCTTAAGCTCCATGTCCTTCCATGCATCTTCCCAATCTGTAGGCAGAGCCTCGCCGGCTGCCGCGTAATCGGTCTCTATCTGCTGTCGGATATCCCGCAGCACGTCCGCGGCCAGCCCCGCAGGTTCGTGGAAGCTGCTGTCCGTCTGCGCGCCGCCGTTGCCGGTCTCCGACACGCTCATGGTGTCCGCGTAGAATTTTCCGTTAAAGACATTGTCGTGCCCCGTGCCGTCTCCGGCTTCACCGGCCTTGCCTTCCGCATACTTGGACGCATCCAGCTTGATCAGGGCATCGTACTCGCCGCCCTGCATCTTCAGGTTCTCGATACCGAAGTAATACGTCTCGTTATCCACGCCGTGGGGATCGACGGGCTTGCCGGTGGACGTATCCAGCCATGTCTCCAACTCCGTGATCTCCCGCACACCGCTCTGGATCAGATCGCTGTTCAGGATATAGAAGCCGTCCTCGGGATAATAGAACGCCGTATCCGAGGGGAGCACGATCCTGCCCGCAGCGTCCGTCTTATTGAACTGCGTCCGCACTTCCTCCAAGGTATACGCCTTCAGCCCTTCCATGATGTCCTGCGCCACCGTGGTCGCACGCAGGGTCTGTCTGGATTTCACGTTGATCCTCGTGGAAGTCACGAACAGGTGTAACAGCGGGATCACGATGATCGCCAGTATGGTCACCGCGATCAAAAGTTCCACCAGCGAAAAGCCCGCGTCCGCCGCTCTCCCGCCGTCTCTATGCAGTTGTCTGTCCCTACCGATCTTCTCTGCTCTCATATCGCTTTCCCGCTGTTTTCCCAGCCCTTATCTCATCATATGAATCACATCTGTTATGATATCTGCCGCAGCCGCGCTGCCCGCATGCTTACGCCTACTGCGCCGCTCCGCCGTCTCCGGCTTCCTCACCGTCCGCCGCGCTCTCGCCGATGTCAAGCTGTCCGATCCCGTATGTCTCCAGAGAACCGAAGATATTATCCGAGCCTAACAGGACGGAGGAGAAGTTCGGCTGTACATACTCTTTATCCTGACCGGGTATACAGTACATATCGACCACTGTCGTGCCCGTCAACAGTCCCGTGCTCTCATCGTAGGACACCGTCAGGTTGTTGATGCTCATGCGGTTGTCCTGTACGCTGATATTTTTGATGCCTCTTTTCAGGCCCTCGTAGGAGACGAGATAATTCATCGTCACGCTGCGCTGCATGAGCACATAGGCCATATCCTCATTGGCCACGCCGCCCGTCTGCGCGTCCGCCGCCTGTTCGGCCTCGTCCGCGATGCCCTCCTGCGCCTCATACTCCTCGATCTCGTCGATCTCATAGGTGTGATCCACGTCCTCTTCCTCCATGTCGGGCAGGACGGTCGGCTCCGTGGCCGTGATCCCTATGCTGTCGATCACCATGGGCGAGATCAGCTCCTGATTGATGGCCAGCAGCACCGCGTCCTCCTCGCGCACGTCTATGGGGAACTGCTGCAATATCGTATCCATCTCCTCGTTCATGGCCGCCGTCTCTTCCACATAAGAATCCTTCTGCTCCATCTTGCCGGACAGATCGGCGATCCGATCCTGCAGCTCCTGATTCTCCGCCTCGATCAGCTCCGCGGACTCTATGTTCGGCTGGTACACGAGAAAATACGACGCCACCACCGCCAGTATCCCCACAAATATAAGCAAAATATAGATATCTCTCTTAGAAACCTTCATCGTCCGCCCCTCCTACTCTGCCGCGCCGTCCGCAGTCTGTGCTGCGGCGTCTTCCGCCGTCTCGTCCTCCGGCACATAATCCATGCCCTGATATACCGCCGCAACCGAGAAGTTGACCGAGCTGACGCCCGTCTCCTCGTCGATCTCCTCGACCACCGAGTTCACGGTCACACTGGCAGGGATAAGACTTTCAAACGTACGAAGCTGTTCGATCGCCACGGCCGCCTCGCTCTTCGTGCTGACGGTCATATTGATTGCCACACCGTCCAGCGTGCTCGCAAAGGAGACCACGTGGACATCTGCCGGAAGCTTCGTCTCCAGCTCTTCCAGAAACTCCACCAGCTCCTCGTTCCTGTTTTCCGTCATGTCATACATGGACTGCACCAGCGCATAAGTGCTCTGTGTCGTCACCCATTCGTTGTAGATCGGAATGATCTCTTCCAGCTCGCTGTTCTGCGCTTTCAGCTCCATATTCTGCTGCTGCGCCGACATCAGCCTCAGCACCGACAGCACCACAAGGACGACCGCCGCCGCCACGCCGATACCCAAGACCGTATATGCCACCGGTGCGAGATTGAAGCCGCCCTTCTTGCCGGAAGAAGCGCCCGCGCCGGAATCCTTTTTCTTCTTTTCGTCCTTCTTAAAGCCGAGCGGCGCCGCCGCCGCGCCCACACAGGCCACATAGCCGCCGTAGAACTGCGTCCGGAAACTCTGCTCCAGCTTCCAGCCCTCCACCTGCCGCAGCGGCTCGACCGGATAGCTGATCTCCTTGTTCAGGAAATCAGCCATGCCCTTGATATCCGCGCCGATACCCGTTATGTACACCTTCTCGATCTCGGTATCCGCGTTGTGGGAAGCGTAGTAGTCGATCACGCGGGAAATACCGCCCGCAAGCGGCGTCAGCGCCTCCACGATCTCCGGGAAAGCCGTGCAGTCATTCAGGGACATCGCGTCCATCGCATCTACCACCGTGTCCGTCTTTGACCAGCGCGTAGAGTCCATGATCGTCTGGATCGCCTCGTCCACACCGTAAGCCACGTTACGCGTAAACGTGAGGACCGAGTTCTGGATCGCCAACACCAGCGTGGAGCGCTCGTCGATCTTCACAACAAGGCTCGTGCCTTGGGACGCCTTGTCTTTGGCAACCTGGAACACGCTGTTTCCGGCGTAGTCGATCGCGGCCAGCTCCAGCTTCAGCGCCTTCGCCAGATCATAGTAGCCGCTCAAAAGCGCTTTGGGCGCCGCCATGACAAGCAGCTTATACTGCTGCTGTCCTTTCGTCTCGCCCACCGTTCCCAGAATATTGTGCGCAAGCTCATACTGGCTCAGATCCACCGGGAAATACTCCGACGCGTTCGCCGCGACAACGTCCGCGATACGGTTGTCCTTGACAAGCGGGATCATCACCTCACGGCTGTTGATCCTGCCTGACGTGATCGTGAACACCACCTGTTTCGCTTTCATCTTGCTGTCTGCAAGCGCGCTCCGAAGCTGCTCGATATACTCCGGCGTCGCCGTCAGCACGCCGTCGTTGATGACGCCCGCCGGCGTCGGTATCGTAAAACGCCTGTATACCCTGTGTGTTTTCGCCTTGTAATCGACCTCGCAGACTCTCGTCAGCGAATAACCGATCTCAATACTGATCGCTTTACCGGCCATTGCTTGTTTCTCCTTTCAAACCCCTTTTGTATTTAAAATTGTGCCAGATACCAGTTTATCAGCCGCTCGCCCCACAGCGCCGCGATAAACACCCCCGCGCTCAGGTACGGCCCCATCGCAAGCACATGATCCTGCCCGCTCAGCTTCATGCGCAGGACATGAATCACCGCGCCCAGGACGCAGCCCGCCAAAAATGCGAAAATGACGAGTTTCCAGCCGAGGAACAGCCCACAGGCCGCCATCAGCTTCACGTCGCCGCCGCCGATCGCACGCCCCTTCGTGGCGTAGTAGAGAACCGCCAAGACGACACTGACGGCAAACAGGCCGATCAGATGATCCGCTATGCTGCGGTAATCCAGCGCGGTCCTCACCGCGCCCAGCGCCAGTATGAAGAGATTGATGCCAAGCGGTATCTCATAAGTCCTAAAGTCGATCACACTCAGCACAAGAAGCGCCGAGGCGAGCAGACACAGGAGCAAAGAGTCCGCATTGACTCCGTGCAAAAGCACGATGGCTACATATAAGATCCCGTTCAGCGCCTCGATCAGAGGATACTGGGCGGACAGCTTCGCCTTGCAGTACCTGCAGCGCCCCCGCAGGAAAAGATAACTGAAAAGCGGAAACATATCGTACCACTTCAGCGTATGCCCGCAGGTCATGCAGTGGGAGCGGGTCTTCACAATGTCTTCCCGGTTCGGGAGACGGTAGATGCAGACGTTGAGAAAGCTGCCGATGACGATCCCGAAGAGGAATATGATTATGTAAAAAATGATGTCTGCGGGCATGGGCCGCTCCTTTCAACGCGCACTTTCCCTTATAATTTCGACACTACACTACTTTTACTATATCACCTACAACCTACAAATTCAAACTTTTTTCAAAATTTCTTCAAACTTTTTTTCATTTTTGTCTATAATGCACAAAAAAGCGGACCCGTCCCAGCCGACAGATCCGCCGTGTTTTTCTTATTTTGCCGCCGCTAAGGTTTCGTAAAAGGCAGTGAGCCATATGCCGTGAATCGGCGGCAGTTTACGCGTCTTACACCCAATACTGCCCGACGTATCTTTTGGCCTCGTCATCAGATATCTGCATCTTGTCGATCAGGCGGCGCACCGCATCTTCCTTCGTGCTGCCAAACTCGCGGGCCATCTCGATCATGCCCTGTATCCCCAGCTCGATGCCTTCCCTGCGGCCTCTCTCGACCAGTTCCGCTATTGCCTTACACATATCTACCTTGCCCTCCTTCTCGTTGTATGTCTTCACCTTCATCAGATCGTTTGTTCTTGTATATTCCGCTATCACATCGTAGGTGTCCGCCTCCATCTCCCGGTACGACGGATCGTTTGCCGTCAGCTCATACAGCTTATCCGGCTCCTCCGCATACCTGAGACAGTCGAACACCTGCTTCACATCTGTTTTGAACACTTCCGTGTTCCCGAACTTCCGCACCTCGCACAAGTGGATCCTGTAGTCGTTGACTTCACGCCGCAGCGCCGGCGGGATCTCCCGGAAGTCCAGTATGTCATGCAGGGCCGTCGGCCCGTCCCAGTCCTCCCCGTAGTAGAGCACCACTGTCACGCAGGGTGCAAGCTTTCCGTCCTTTGCAAAGCCGGACAGGAACTCGGCCTTCGTGATATCCTTCCTGTCCCTGACTTCCTTTCCGGCCTGTGCCGCCTGTCTCTCATACTCCGCCGTATCATAGGACATGCACCGCAGCGGCATCAGGTAGTCCGTCTCCTCCTGATTTTCCAGTCCGACCACCATGAAGTTTACGCCGAAGGCTGCCCGGCGCACCAGATCCCGGCGTCTGGCCTTCAGGCTGCCGCTGCCGGCCCTGTCATATGCCGCCATGCCGAACTGCCCTGTCTGGCTGTCCAGCTCCGTCAGGTCTGACGCCTCCACCACCTGTTCCCCTGCGCACAGCAGCCCGTTGATCAGGTCGGCGAACCGCCCGGCGTCATGGAAGTAGCTTTTCTTCTGCAGGTCTTTTCTTCCCATTCTTCTTTCCTCCCTTATGAAGTTGTGTGTACATATAAGGGAGCGTTTCAGAACAGAGATACAGACTTGCGGTCAGAACTGCCAGACTTCCCAGATATGCTTGTGGTTATGATAGCACAGGAGAAGAAGGATTGCAACAGGATTTTTAGAAAAATGTGAACGATATTTCGTATGTGTGTCGGTTTGAGAAAGGCGTGCAGACGGTCGTGGCGTGCGCGGGCAGCATAAGGAGCCGCAGACACGCTTGCGCTCCGCTCCAAACGCAGCGGTACTAGGCTCGTGCGCCGCCATGCGGCGCATGACCTCGCCAAGTGCCGGCGTTCTCCAAGGGTCTGCTTGTCCTTATGCTGTCCGCACGCGCATGGCTGACCCGTATGGGAATGGCGGGCGATAGGCGCAGGATTTCGGAGAGGTGTTGAGTGATACGTGGAAGGTGTATGGCTAAACGGCAGAAAAAATAGGTGAGAGACGCGGAGTAAGATATGATATGCCGCGATGTTACGGCAATATAGAGTGAGCGGCATGAAAGCAGGGCGGCAGAGGTTCATGGGAATAACGCAAGCGTTATCGTTGCGCTTGCGATGTGGCGCAGACGGTCGCGGCGCGCGCGGGCCCGTATGGGAATGGCGGGCGATAGGCACAGGATTTCGGAGAGGTGTTGAGTGATACGTGGAAGGTGTATGGCTAAACGGCAGAAAAAATAGGTGAGAGACGCGG
>CANQTF010000004.1 GCA_947626745.1 uncultured Lachnospiraceae bacterium | reverse complement strand
ATGAGCCATAGGCAGGCTTTGCCTGTGGCTCGCAAAAAAATGAAATTTTTTTTATTCCTTACTTGACACAAGCAGACATGATGCTGCTCCATCATCCTGGAAAAAATGATGTGAAAGCCTATCTTGCGATGGAAAAATTCGTTGAGGATGGGAAAATCCATTCGCTCGGTTTATCGAACTTTTATGTGGAAGAACTGGAGAAATTCTTGCCGCAGGTGAATATCACCCCGGCGCTTGTCCAGAACGAAATCCACCCGTACTATCAGGAAAACGATGTGATTCCGTATATTCAAAGTCTTGGAATCGTTGTTCAGGGGTGGTATCCTTTCGGTGGCAGAGGACACACCTCGGAGCTGCTTGGCGACAGCGTGATTTCAGAGATCGCCGAAGCACACGGTGTAACGTCTGCACAGGTGATACTGCGGTGGAATCTGCAAAAAGGTGTGGTAGTCATACCCGGTTCGAGCAATCCCGACCATATCCATGAAAATCTTGACATATTTAACTTTGAATTGACAGACGAAGAAATGCAGCAAATGAACCGGCTTGACAGAAATGAAAAGCATGATTGGTACTAATTGCAGACGAGAGAAAGTCAAAAGGAACTCATAATAGATTCAGCAGACGAAAAAAAGCCCTGCTCGAAATGCAAAAACTGCAAATCGAGCAGGGCATTCACTTTTGGCAGGGCTATAAGAAAGCGTGAGGCACGTTTATCATAAGTTGAGCACCTTATTCATGCTGCCCATTTGGTAACCGTCCAAGTCCAGGGTCACATACAGAAAGCCTATCTCATGGAAGCGCCGTGCAACTTGTTCCGCCGTCTCAGGGTCTAAAAATCTGCCTATCTCGGATTTCTCTATTTCAATTCGTGCGATCATGCCGTGAATTCGCACCCGCACCTGATGAAATCCCAAATCGAGCAAAAACTGTTCCGCCTGGTCCACCATGGACAGTTTTTCCTCGCTGATGGTCTCGCCGTAAACAAAGCGGGAGGACAGGCAGGCAAAAGACTGTTTGTTCCAAGTTGGCAGGCCAAGTTCTCTCGACAGTTCGCGGATCTCCGCTTTTGTCAGTTCTGCTTCCCGCAGCGGACTTTTAATTCCCAGTTCTTTGACGGCAATCAGCCCCGGACGGTAATCTCCGTTGTCATCCATGTTGGAACCCTCCGCCACTGCGCTGATTCCATTTTGCTTTGCAATCTCCCATATCTTTTCAAACAGTTCATGCTTGCAAAGATAACAGCGGTTTTTGGGATTCTGGCGGAATCCCTCAATATCCAGTTCCTCCGATTGGCATATGAAATGGGTGATTCCGTGGGAGTCACAAAAGGCTTTTGCCTCGTCAAGCTCCCGCTTCGGGAAAGAACAGGACTGCGCCGTAACAGCAATCGCACGTTTTCCAAGCACCTGATGGGAGACATAGAGTAAAAAGGTAGAATCAACGCCCGATGAAAAAGCAACGGCGACGCTTTCCAGATCAAGCAGATAGTCTTTTAAATGTTCCAGTTTTTTATGCAGCATATCCATAATCTTTATCACTCCGTTTTTTCAAAAGTCCCATTCCTCTTGCTTTTTAAGATGCTCCATTATTCGTCCTCAAGAAGTTTCTTCACTTCTTCAATACTGAGCGTCTGCTCACGCGCAATTTGGGCGAGATCCTCATATTCATACTTTGTGCGCGACACGCCGTAACCGGATGAAATCTTACGGTGAACTTTTCCGTATGGAGTTTCCACCGCCTCGATCCGGCGGTCGAGAATATACCGATATGTCGACGTTTCCCGCACCCCGATGGTAGAGGTGTACTTGAAAATCAGATGCAGCATTTTTTCGCGATCCCGCTCTTTGCACATGACTTGAAGCAATGTGCCGGGGCGGGATTTTTTCATGCCTATCGGGATAGTAAAGACCTCGTTTGCGCCGCCTTCAAAAAGGCGATCCATTGCAAAGCCGATCTCCTCGGCCGTCATATCGTCCACATTACAGGAAAGCTCTAAAACCGTATCCGTTTTATTCTCACTCTCACCGAACATGGCACGGACGCAGTTTGCGGTTTCAAAATCCTTTTTTCCCATTCCGTAGCCGATTGCCTGCGTCTTCATCAAGGGCATATCGCCGAAACGTGTGACAAAATGTTTGAGCAGAGCGGCTCCTGTGGGAGTACACAGTTCCCCTTTGACGCCGCTGCCATAAGTGGGTACGCCTTGCAGAATGAATGCCGTGGCGGGCGCCGGGACAGGCAGGATCCCGTGAGCGCATTTGACGTGACCGCTCCCGACGTGAATGGGAGAGCATATCACTTCATCCGGCGCAAGCTCATTCATCAAAAGGCAGACCGCCGTAATGTCCGCAACCGCGTCCATTGTGCCGACTTCGTGGAAATGGATATCGGAAACGGAAACTCCGTGTACGTGACTTTCCGCCTCGGCGATCAGTCCGTAAACCGCAAGGACATCCTTTTCCACTCTTTCGGAAAGCTTCAGATCCGCAATGATGTGTTCGATCTCGCGCATCCCGCTGTGGTGATGCCCGTGTTCATGCTTGTGCGTATGCTCATGCTCATGTTCGTGTGTATGTTCATGATCGTGATGTTGTACATCCGCTCCCTCTTCCTCACCATGAACGAGAACAGCCATATGTGTGCCGGTGATACCGCACTTGACCGTTTTTTCTCTATGGAATTCCACGCCGGGGATTCCCAGCGCATTCAGCTTGTCTGCAAATCGATCCGGTTTGGGCAGGAGCTCCAACAGCGCGGCAGTCAGCATATCTCCCGCAGCGCCCATTCCGCAGTTCAAATATAGCGTCCTCATTTTTTTGCCTCCATATGATTTATCATGTTTGCAAGGTATCCGGCGCCGAAGCCGTTATCGATATTGACGACAGATACACCGCTGGCACAGGAATTAAGCATCGACAGCAAAGCGGATAACCCGCCGAATGCCGCCCCATATCCTACGCTGGTCGGGACGGCGATCACAGGGCAGTCGGCAAGCCCGCCGATCACGCTGGCGAGCGCACCCTCCATTCCGGCTATTGCAATGATTACACTGGCGCTCATAATCTCTTCTTTATGAGCGAGCAGCCTGTGAAGTCCCGCCACGCCGACGTCAAAAAGACGGACCACCCTGTTTCCGAAAAACTCCGCCGTGAGCGCGGCCTCTTCCGCAACAGGGATATCGCTTGTGCCTCCTGTGGCGACAACAACGGTTCCGATTCCGTCGGGATTCGGAATGGAGCCATAATATCCGAGCCGTGCATTTTCCCGATAGGTGAGAGAATAGATTTTTGAGACGGTTTCGGCGGTCTCCTTTGAAACTCGCGTGATAAGGATCTGCTTTTGTCCGCTCTTCAACATAGCGCCCATAATGCCCACGATCTGCTCCGGCGTTTTGCCAGCGCCGTAAATGACCTCGGGAACGCCCTGCCTGATTTCACGATGAAGATCGACCTTCGCATAACCGAGATCGTCAAATGGCTGTGTTTTTAAGTGAACGAGCGCCTCGTCCACCGAAATAGAGCCATTTTGAACCGACTCTAAAATTTTCCTTGTTTCACTTTGCATTTTGGCTCCCTCCAAACGGCAGAAAGCGGTTCTACCAAATCCGGCAGAACCGCTTCTCGCTCTCTGTCAGTTTTTCTTGCGAAAAAGCGCCGCTTTTACAACGCCCTTCGGGTCCTTCACCAAAAGAATGATCAGCCAGATGACAAGACCGAGAGCAACCACGGAAAGTCCAAGATAGAAATCATTGAGCATATCCGCCGGAGCAGGGGTAAAGTATTCCGCATGAAGCTCAGCATATTCGAAGATCGCATCGACCAGCCACATCAGGGAAGCACCCCAATACATCCAGCAAAGCACACCGACCTTCATCTCGCTTTTCGGTGCGCTCTTATACCAGATGACGGTACAGATAACGGCGGCGAAAACGGTAGTAAGTAATGTCATTTTATGATTCCTCCGCCTTTAACTTTCGGCGGGCAGTGCTTTTTGGGCTCTCTTTTCAATCACAGAGCTTACGACAAGCATACCTGCCCAAACAGCAGTAACCAAAACTGCCATTGTAACGCCCACGATCGACATTTCGTGCAGCATCTTGGCCGCATCTGCGGGATTGGACGCTGCCGTAAGGAACGGGAACCACGGTACGACTTCCCCGTGCCAAACATGCTCAAACGCCAAAAGACCAGAACCGCCCCACAGAAGCTTGTTGAGCCAACCGAGTTTTCTGGAAAAGGGAATCTTCTCCGCTTCGACAAATTCAACTCCGTCAAGCTGTACTTGTACGGTTTCGGGATTCACCTCTTTGGATTTCATCACCTTTGCAGCGACTGTGGTAACGACAGCTTCAGCCGCCGGAACAAGAAAACATGCCATTGTTTTATCCTCCTGAATTATAAAATATGATGATTCGTATGCCAAACAAAAAGGCATACGTTGTCTCTCTTCAGAGAAAACGCATACCTTCATGGTACGCCATTCAAAAAGAAAATCTTCAAAGCACTTCTGTGCCGACAGTCAGCTTCAACTGAATTTTTCACATTGTAGCATACTTGTATGGCGTTGTCAAGATGCGCTGCACAGCTTTTGCACTTCTCGGATTTTACGCCTTATGAAGCAATAAATCCAAAAGGGATCTCTGCTGCGGCGATACTTGACTGTTATAATAGCTGTATGCTTCAGCCGGTGCCGACATTTGGTGCGGAGCACAACTATTTTACTTCTGAGAAAGCGAAGCACGGGCTGGGAAAGGATGATGTCTGTATTCCGGGAGAAGTCATATTGGCTGATGGAACAGACGCTACGGAACTTATCCATGAAGCAGAAAAATTTTTGAATGACAGCGCATTTGTGCAATATGACGTTAAAAAGTTTTGCGGTTGATTCCAAATAGGGTATATGCCCATGCGCTTACTGCCGAGGATGAGGAAGCATTCGCCATGACGCCGACGGATCAGCTTGCTTCTCTCCCTTGTCTTGACGGATCAAAAACACCCAATTCGGGGGGGGGCGCCTATATCGTGTCGAAACGGGCGAACCAGCTTCGTGTACGTATGACGGCGGCCACCACATGGGCAGATCGCGGCGCTGAAAAGCGGAAAGTTTGATCTGCGTGCCAGATAGGAGGACATTATGGAAAAGATTTTAATTGCGTACTTTTCCCATGCGGTTTTTCTAATTCTCTGCGGGATATTGCGACACTTTGTCCCGGCGCAAAACTCACAGAGGGACTGGCTATCCATGGGGATCATGTTGCTGCGTGTGACGGGGAACTTGAAAAATGGGTGCATAAAATCGGTTTGCAATATTCCCTCGGCGATACCTGATAATATCCCCGGAATGCCCGATAGAAATTGCTGGTGTCATTATAGCCCACCATCGCAGATACTTCCTCAACGGAAAGGCTGGTTCCCTTCAGCAGTGCCAAAGCACGATCCATTCTTTGTTCCAGTAATATTTCAGAAAACGTCCTGCCGGTCTTCTGCCGGAGCAGGGAAGAGATGTAATTGGGATGATAGGAAAAGTGAGCGGCAGTCATCCCCAAAGTCACTTTTCCGGCGTGTTCGCCAATGTAACGGATGATCTGATCAGATAACGACTGACCTTCGGGTTTTACAGATATGCTGCGATATTCCCGCGCAACGTGCATCAGAAGCGCAAGGGTCATGGGCTTTAAAATCGCCTGTGTATCTTCTTTTTTGTCTGCGTATTCAAGGATCATCAGTTCCAATAGCTTTCGGAACGGGTGTCCGGCGTCAAATGTCAGATAGATTACATCCTGCGAAAACCGATCTGTCTGCGGATCAAGAAAAAAATGAAACAGGGAGTTGTCTACGGACAGGGAAGAGAGGTATTCCCGGAAAAAAGCGTTCTTCTGGATCAGTACGCCGACGATCACAATATCCTCCTTAGACTCTCCACGAATCGCATATCCGCTGAACGGCTGTCCGATGTAGCAGCCGTTTTCTTTTATCGTCAGCAGATTATCTGACCTTGCGCTGAGCGCCTGATAATCCTGATGATATGCAAAATTCAGGAAGAAAAAGTCCTGACGGTGAAAGACTTCGTTCACATGCTTTGCTTTCAGAACGCAGACAAGGACGTCCTCATGCGGCTCACCGGGCCAATAAGACATGACCTCCTGGCTTTCACGGATATTTTCCGGTACGAAGTCCCAATTCAAATTTGGAAAATCATTTCCCAGCTTTTGTATCGCATCTTCAATCGTCATACAGATCAGCCTCCGACAATATTGTATCATGTCAGTAGAAAATCAAGCGCGAACGAAGCGAGCATTTGATTTTACCTGACATGATAGTGACAGAATCAAACAGTGCGTTAGCACGTCGCCTGTGTAACAGGCGGATTCTGGAACATATTGTATCATGTATCTTAAAAAAAGTCACTATAATCATTAAGATATGCCGCTGATTTTCAACATAGGAAAGCGTATGATGAAAGCACAAAGTCAAAAACACATTGTAAGGAGGATTTTATCATGTATAACTGGACACATTATAACCCCGTAAAGGTTTTATTTGGACCCGGCAGGCTGAATGACCTGCACAATGAAACGCTTCCGGGCAAGAAAGCTCTTATTGTTACATCAAACGGTACATCTACCAAGAAATACGGTTATCTTGCCCGTGTAGAGAAAGAACTGGATGCAGCGGGCGTGGCTCATGCGCTGTTTGACCAGATCCGCCCTAACCCCACCGATATCAATGTCATGGACGGTGCAAAGGCTGTGAAGGATAATGGATGCGATTTTGTAGTCGCTCTCGGCGGAGGTTCTGTTATGGATTGTTCTAAATGCATTGCTTTGATGGCGGCAAATCCCGGCGATATATGGGATTATTCTTTAAGCGCAGCGGGCGGCAAGAAAACCGCTCCGAATCCGGCCATTCCTATCGTCTGCATCACGACATCTGCCGGAACCGCCAGCGAAGTGGATATTGCCTCTGTCATTACAAATGACAAAACACAGGAAAAGACCGGAATCTTCTTCCCGTCCATGTTTCCCACGCTCTCTGTCGTCGATAGTGATCTGATGATGAGCGTTCCTGCAAAACTGACCGCTTATCAGGGGATGGACGCATTTTTTCACGCATCAGAAACAGTGGTCAATAAAAACGTCCATCCTATGGGTGAAATGTTTGCCTTAAAAACCATTGAGCTGGTAGCGAAGTATCTGCCCCGCGCCGTTGCGGACGGAGACGACAGGGAAGCGCGAGAGATGATGGCATACGCAAATACATTTGCCGGATACTACATGATGTGTACCTCCGCCCATACCATGGAACACGTGATGGGCAGCTTTCACGACGATCTGGTACATGGAGCCGGACTTATTGAAATCGCCCATGCTTACTACGGTTTCTTCGCTGACCGCAAGGCTGCCGAGGAGCCGATGATCAAGATGGCAAAGGCAATGGGAATCGCAGATCCCACATCCGGGCAAGATTTTATCAAGGCTCTGGACGACCTGATCGCCTCCATCGGCTGTGCTGATTTAAAGATGAGTGCGGAGGGCATCACGGAGGAGGAACTGAATCTCTATCCCGCAAAGGTACACGAGGTTCTTGGCGGCGACATCACGGCTGACCCGCTTCCGCTTTCGGATGAGGACTATCTGACGATTTTCCGGAATGCGTATCAATAAAAAGCTGAGCGGCGGAGTTTGACAAGGCTTCGCCGCCTTTGAACAGTAAAATAGAAAGGTTTCATATAACCTGCCGAAAGGAAATTCAAATGGACCGTACCGCTTCAAAAATCACAAACATGACGGAGGGAAATCCTGTCCGCATTATTATGACCTTTGCAGTGCCGCTTTTGATCGGCAATATCTTTCAGCAGATATACAGTCTCGTGGATACGATGATCGCCGGACATTTTCTTGGAGATAGGGCGATTGCGGCGATTGGCGCGACGAGCGTGCTTTATTCACTGCTCATGAATTTGGCGTGGGGACTGAATAACGGCTATTGCATTGTCCTGTCCCGGCTCTTTGGCAGTGGGGACACAGTGCAATTCCGCCGTGGTGCGGCGGCTATGATCAAGTTGAATCTGGGCATTGGAGCCTTGCTGACAGCGGTCTCCGTATTGTTTCTGAAGCCCGCCATGCGGCTTTTGCTGACGCCGGCGGAGGTGTTTGACCAGTCCTATCTGTACATAGTCATTATTCTCGGCGGAATGCTTACCACGATTGCCTACAACGGCTGCGCGGGGTTTCTGCGTGCCATGGGCAACAGCCGTACGCCGCTGTACTTCCTTATCCTGTCAAGCATTTTGAATCTGGCGTTGGATGCATTATTTGTGATCCTGCTCCATACCGGTATCGTAGGCACGGCGTTTGCTACGGTAATCGCACAGGCTGTCTCGGCAGCGCTGTGCGGAACGTATATTTTCAGAAGCTATAAGGAATACTTGCCCCAAGCTGCGGACTGGGAAATCGACCGTGAACTCTTTGCCGAGATGTTTACCACCGGCTTTTCCATGTCGATGATGCAGTGTGTGTTCTCATTGGGGTCCGTTGTGCTTCAGCGATCGATCAATGCGTTGGACACGGATATCATTACCGCCCACACTGCTTCCCGCCGGATCTATGAGATGCTGATGATTCCTATGTCTACGATTTCGAGCGCTGCCAGTACTTTTGTGGGGCAGAACTATGGCGCAAAGTATTATCGCCGCATTCGGGAGGCCAATCGGAAGATGCTCTTGGTGGAATTGATATGGTCGATTTTCTCCATATTCGTCTGCTGGACGTTGGGGCGTCCTCTGGTCGTGCTTCTGACCGCCACCGGGAATGAGAAGATCATTGCCAATGCACTTCTGAATTTGCGCCTGAGTACCGCATGTTTCTTCCCGCTTGGCGCGCTGTTCATCCTGCGCTACTCCATGCAAGCCATGGGGCATAAGGTGCTGCCGGTATTGTCCAGTACGATTGAATTGGTGGTAAAGATCATCTCTGCGGCGGTATTGGTGCCCGCTATCGGATATTTGGGCGTAGCGGTGACGGAGCCTGTCATCTGGTGCCTGTGTGCATTGTTTCTTGCC
Organism: uncultured Lachnospiraceae bacterium; assembly: GCA_947626745.1. Taxonomy (GTDB): domain Bacteria; phylum Bacillota; class Clostridia; order Lachnospirales; family Lachnospiraceae; genus UBA3282. The sequence goes on along the minus strand of CANQTF010000004.1, from coordinate 200,104 downwards.
GTTTTTTATGTTACAATAGGGCATCAAAAACAACCGGATGGAGAAGTATTTGAGGGAATATCAGAGACAGGGATGAGGTGATAAAATGAGCGGGCTTTTGTTTCAGATCCGATCTGCCGACGATGTGATACAGCTTGTAGAGGACGTCGGGTTTCTTCCCTTTTTCGCAAACCGCATTCATGGATTTTCTTTGGAAGAATGCTGTCCGAGAGAATTGTGGTTTGCGGAAGGCGTTGACGGCCCATGGGAGTGGAAAGGCCCTGTTGTCCGAAGCGGCAGATGCGTGTACGGGAAGTTTTATGGAGGAAAAGCGGGTTTTGTAAGCCGTGCGTGGTTTCCCGATTTCGCAAATTTCCGAAGGGACGGGTATGATTTTGATTCCCGGTATGATGACGGTCTTGCTTCACGCAAAGATAAGGGCGTTTTTGACACCGTTTCAGAACATGGCGCTCTTTTGTCAAAGGAGCTAAAGGACATCTGTAATTACCGCAAGGGCGGAAACAAGGGCTTTGATACGGTCATTACCCGGCTTCAGATGCAGACCTATATCTGCATTGCGGATTTCGTCTATATGAAAGATAAATATGGGCAGCCGTACGGCTGGGGCGTGGCGAAATATGCTATGCCGGAAGCAGAGCTGGGGTACGATTTTACGACCTCGGCGTATCACAGGAAACCGGAAGAGTCGAGGGAGCGTATCATTGCTCATCTGAAGACCGTTCTGCCTGAAACGGACATAGAGAAGCTGGCAAGCTTGATTAAGTGGGGGGGGAAGAAGAATATATGAAGAATCGTAAGCATGATACCGATGAAATGGTTTACAATAGCGATCTCTTTGAAGAGTATAGCCGCGAAACTGATCCTTCGAAGCGGGAGCGGAGTTATGCATGGCATACGGCTATTGGACTTCAGGTGGCGGATGGGCTGGAAATATCCGACTATTAAAGGAGACAGCCATCCGGAATATTGAGGGCGAGATCTCGCTTGATGACGCAATGCCATTTTACCAAGATGAAATTCTTCGTAATTGGGGAATTTTATACATACTTCATATAAAATCATGTTATGGAATTGTGTCGCGTTTTTAGTTTAATATAGTTGTCAAAAAAATAAAATATCATTTTTGTATCATATTTCCTAAAATGTCTGTGCCAAACTTGATTCAAATAGCGAAAAAACGATACATGATTGCTTCATGTACCGTTTTAATTTCCAATACTATTAAGTAAGTTAGACTACATTCATAAACAAAGGAAACATTAATTTATCATATTCGAGAAATTTTCATATAAACACGCTTTTTACAGCGTTCAAGAGGGTTGTAAAAAAAATACCTCGTTAATATTTGATTGTAAAAAGCACTTCTTTTATGGTGAACGTGGTCTGACTTAATGGCATTTGCCTATTGTAGCAGCAGCAAAAAATTGATCAAAATCTGCAAGGCAGCGCTCATCTGCTTTACGCTTGTGTCGTCCCCTTTTAGGTACTGCATCACATCTAGAACAGACCCCTGTAGCAGAAACAGCTGCTTTTTTGAAAGCCGTCTGCTCTCTTCCAGCTTAAGCAGCGTCATACTGATAATATCTTCGATCGGTACTTGTTGTTTTTCAATCTTTTCTTCCCGCATCATCTCTGCCAGCCGGGCAATCAATTCCACCGCTTTGTCTTCCGAATTCCTGATGCCGGATACATCATGATAACAGTCATACGTTCCGCGGGCAATCTTTATCACGGTATTCTGTGGAATATCGGATACCCTCTCCCAATCTGTAAGTATCTGCGGCAGGGCTTCCTCTGTCAGCACTCCCATTTCATGCAGCTTCATTAACCTCTGGGTATCTCCTATGATCCACGGAAGCGACGCCGCATACTTGATGATGTGATCTCTGTAAGGAGCATATATTTCCGGCAGATCGTCATTAGCCGCTATCCAACGATCCTTCCACACCTTAAAGGTACTACTGATCCACATAGACTCTCCCAGAGCAGAAGCATGAATCGGCATCCTCTCGTTGCGTAGAACGATGATACTTCTGTCAGCCTCCGCCAGCTTCCGGAACAGAAAGGCATAAAGACTCCAGTTCTCCCTGTATGTATCTTTTATCTCCTGCTTAAATTTTGCTGCATCAAAGCTGGCTATCATAGTATCATAACGGTATATAGTGGTATCTATCGAGGTCGCCAACCAGCCCCAGTCACGATAAAATTCCTGCGGTTTATCATACACAACGTTCTGATTTTGTCCGCATGTCCCCAGAAAAACAATATCATATGTCTGCTCTTCCATTGCTGTCAGTATACCATCCAGACTTTCACTTTCGACGAAGGATCTGTCTTTGATTGGCCATATATAATCATAATATCCCTGTAGGCCCTGCCCGGAAAGAATGATGTTGATCTTATCTTCGATCTCGGTGCCCGGCGAAACCCGTATATAATACAGATTATGATATCCTTTTCCTACATATTTATCTATGATCTCTTTCGTCTCACTGCCTTCGCTGGAATCATAATAGTAAATATCTATCCCCCTGCGGTCATAATACTCAATGCATTTTTGCAAGACATCCTCAACGACCTTTGCATGGTTTAACGTAGGTACGCAGGCTGCAATCTTAGCCATGTCTCTTTCTCTCCTTCACTTTTTTTACAAAGATTTTTGTCGATACGCTGTGCAAAATAACATTTTCCGGCCGTTGTTTTTACATAACGGTCGGACTTTTTACTCTGTCTATAGTATAAAGAACGATATATATTTTTTCAATAGACTTCCCACATGATTTGTTGTAAACTATTTTCCGATACGAGAGAGCTTACATCCTTCGTATATGACCATATATTCTTCAAATGGGGTTTCAGCCTAGCGAATGTCTATTTCCTGCCGCTTCTGGACATACAGTTCGGATAGTTCACCGGGAATCCTTCGTTGGCATAGCCATAGATTACGATATAATGGCCGGCTGTCATGAAATCGCCCGGCCCAACAGAACAGATAAAAACATCGCTGTTATCTAGTACCGCTGTCAGGTTTTCTTCGGCGGCGCTTAAACTCGTCACCTGCATGCCGTACAGCTTCGGCACATCTTCCATCAGCGTCCACGCTGTTCCGGCCCCGTCTATATAATAACCGTTATTCATGGCAATGCCATTAAGATATAATCCCCTAGGGGTTGCGAACCCCGAAAGCGGCACATTTCCGAAAAACACCGCCTAAAATCGAACAGAAACATCTCCTGAACCCTGAAACCTCTCAAAAAAGGCGCGAATTTATAATTGAAAAAAGAGTTATCCTGTTTAGTTTATTACCAAAAACGGTTGAAATAATTCTATAAAAAAGTAATAAACTAGTAGGAAAAACTAAAATAAAATCAGTCTGAAAGGCCCGTCATCTGGTGCCTGTGTGCATTGTTTCTTGCCGTTTTTTATGTTACAATAGGGCATCAAAAACAACCGGATGGAGAAGTATTTGAGGGAATATCAGAGACAGGGATGAGGTGATAAAATGAGCGGGCTTTTGTTTCAGATCCGATCTGCCGACGATGTGATACAGCTTGTAGAGGACGTCGGGTTTCTTCCCTTTTTCGCAAACCGCATTCATGGATTTTCTTTGGAAGAATGCTGTCCGAGAGAATTGTGGTTTGCGGAAGGCGTTGACGGCCCATGGGAGTGGAAAGGCCCTGTTGTCCGAAGCGGCAGATGCGTGTACGGGAAGTTTTATGGAGGAAAAGCGGGTTTTGTAAGCCGTGCGTGGTTTCCCGATTTCGCAAATTTCCGAAGGGACGGGTATGATTTTGATTCCCGGTATGATGACGGTCTTGCTTCACGCAAAGATAAGGGCGTTTTTGACACCGTTTCAGAACATGGCGCTCTTTTGTCAAAGGAGCTAAAGGACATCTGTAATTACCGCAAGGGCGGAAACAAGGGCTTTGATACGGTCATTACCCGGCTTCAGATGCAGACCTATATCTGCATTGCGGATTTCGTCTATATGAAAGATAAATATGGGCAGCCGTACGGCTGGGGCGTGGCGAAATATGCTACGCCGGAAGCAGAGTTGGGGTACGATTTTACGACCTCGGCGTATCACAGGAAACCGGAAGAGTCGAGGGAGTGTATCATTGCTCATCTGAAGACCGTTCTGCCGAAAACGGACATAGAGAAGCTGGCAAGCTTGATCAAGTGAGAGGAAATGACACATGGTTTTCTTATGTGTTGTTTCTGTAAAACAGAATGTGTGTATAGGTGGTGTGCTATGAAAACCGGTATTATAGATGTAGGAGGCGGATTCCGAGGGATTTACGCCTGTGGAGTGCTGGACTACTGTCTGGATCAGAATATTCAATTTGACCTTGGAATCGGCATATCGGCGGGGAGCGCGAATCTTGCCTCCTTTATCGCCGGCCAAAGGGGACGCAACTTTACCTTTTATACGGAATACGGTCTCAGAAAGCAGTATGCCAGTGTGGGGAATTTCATACGAAAAGGCTCTTTTATTGATATGGAATATGTCTATGGCGTACTCAGCAATCACGACGGTGAAAATCCTCTTGATTACGCTAACCTGAGAGACGATCCGATGGAATTTATTGTTGTGGCGGCAAACGCCGTGACCGGAGAAGCAAAATATTTTGATAAAGGGGATATTCGGCAGGATGATTACAGCGTATTCAAAGCGTCCTCGTCGATCCCTTTTGTCTGCAAGCCCTACTTCATTCAGGGAACGCCTTATTACGACGGAGCGCTGGGCGATCCCGTACCGGTGGAAAAAGCGTTTGCCTTGGGCTGCGATCGTGTCGTCGTATTGTTGACGAAGCCGGAGAACATCCTGCGAACCTCGGAGCAGGATGAGAAACTGGCTGCCGGAATCCGTAAAAAATATCCCAATGCGGCCAAAAAGCTGCGGCAGAGAGCGAGCCGATACAACGAGGGTGTTGCGCTGGCACAGGAATATGCGAGACAGGGGAAAGCGCTGATCGTCGCGCCGGATGACACCTGCGGTGTCAGTACGCTGTCCCGTGACCCGGCAGATATGAAACGGCTTTATGACAAAGGCTATACCGATGGAGAAAAAGTCAAATCCTTCATGGATCGACCATTACAATAAGCTGTAATAATGCTGGTTTTTGCTCTTGGGTTTGTCGGGAATGGTGAGCCCTATCTTTCCGCTTTCGACAAGCGGATGAACAATATTTGTCATAAGATAATTTATGGACAATCTGCCTTGAAAGTGTTCTGCAAGCTCCGCGCGGGTTCTCGGTATTTTGCAGAAGACCAGTAGATCCGCTTCATTGGCTGTGGCGGGCTGCACGATATCGGTTCCGTTATAAAGAGTCACTTTGAATACTCCCCGTTCGTTTTCAAATTTCGGTTCAGGCAGCCCGGCATTTTTCATGGTGCTGTAAACAGTCGGTATACCGCTATATCTGTTTTCGGTAATGTCAAGGACCTCCAACGCGTTTGCGAGGAACGGGTTGCGGGTATCGGCCGCGGTTTTTCCCAGTCGATCAAGAGTCATTCTCCCGTAAAGTCCGCCCGGATTTTCTATTTCAACGCGATTGGAAAACATTTTTATCGTTATAGGGGTAAAATCCGTGTGATTGCTGTAATCGCGGTGAACAAGAGCGTTCAGTATCAACTCTCTGACAGCGATGATAGGATACTCTGTCTTATCGGCGCGTTTTCCTGTCTGCGGGTCAATAAACGTTGAGGTCTTCATATTTTTTCTTACAAATTTCAACGCATCATCTAACATAAGTGCAATATTTCCCTCAATACGTGCATTGTCAATAAAGCGTTCGTCCGCTGCATGATCTATGCTCATTTCTGTGCCATGGATCGATACAGCGGTAATGCACAGCTGTGGGAAAAAGCCCTGCGGGTACAAAGAAAATAGCAGTACTCCTGCAAGGGTTGGCCTATTATCCACTGTAAAGCCCTGTAAGGCATTGATCTTATCATTTGTAAGACCGGCAAGATTCGGTTTTTTTGTTCGCATGGAAAGGATGTACTCAGTATGCGCATCTGTTTCAATATCAGAAAGCATGGCACGCTCTGCAACTCTCAACTCGTCCTGTATCTTTTTCCTGAATGCCTCATAGCTGTAAACTTCATACTCGGTCATGTGCCTGTCTCCGTCACCCACACGCACATAAGAGCCCTTCAATCGCCCGACACCTTTATAAAAGCAGGGCTTTTGATCATTATCGATCTCCTGTACTTCCGCACTTACGATAGTTTTCCCGTCTATATTGACAACGGTACATAACGGCCGCAACGCAGGTTCCATTTGCACGGCTTGCTCCATCAGCTTTTTCTGCAAATCGGCAGAATCATATACGCCGCAGACTTCAAAGCCGCTTTTCTCGTCAATTCCGAAGACAATGATTCCGCCGCCATTCTGGTTAGAAAACGAAGAAAGAGTTTCCAGCAGTTTCGGACAGCCTTCACGAGCCGCTTTCACTTCAAGATAATTGCTTTCGCTTTTGGTCTGCAGGATTTTGTTTACCAATTCAACTAATTCAGCTTCAAGCATTTTTCTCACCTCGCTAAACCAATTATACGAATTTTATAACGATTTGTCAATGGAAAATCCGTATAAAATCTAAATAAATCGTTATAAATTAAATATTATTGTTATAAATTTGCCGAAAATTGTTATAAAACATCTTTTTGTTGAAAAATGTTGTAAAATGCATTCGACATTTATTGCCATGGAAAAGGGAGATCTGACAGAAGAACTGGCAGGTCTCTTTCTTTACGACAAAAGAAGGGCTGTTCACAACAAGTCTATTGATTCCGGCAAATTTTCTTACGATAATCTTTACAGAAAGCATTCCGGCAAATGGCAGTAACGGAAAAACAGAAACGGAGTTCAGATCGATCAGATTCAAGGAGGAAGAGCTTATGGCAAGGATCAATGACTTCAACGATTACAGTGACTATGCAAGTAAATACAATACGAATTTTGACTATTCCGCACTGTTTGGCGGCGGCGCTCCTTATATGGAGAGCGGTATAGGCGGGGTCAATGTGTCGGACTATGCCATGATCAAAAACGGAAGCTATGGGAAGCTGATGAAGTCTTATTATGCGAAGCAGGATGCAGATAAGCTGTCACAGTACGGCGATTCCGCCAAGACGCTGACGCTGATGCGTTCCGGTGCAGACGCCCTGAAAAAGTCTGCGGATGCGCTGGGTGACGCCTCGCTTTATGAGAAAAAGAAGTTCACAAGAAAAGATGAAGAAACCGGAGAAGAGATCGAAGTCGAGGATTATGACTGGGATGCCATTACAAAGGCGGTCAAGACCTTTGTGGACGATTACAATTTCGTGGTGGAACAGGCGGGAAAGTCGGAGACGAAGAATGTGCTGCGCAATGCGGCATGGATGACCGGCATAACGGAGAAAACCGGCAATCTGCTATCTAAAGTAGGCATTACGGTCGGCGCGGACAATAAGCTGGAGTTTGATGAGGAAGCCCTGAAGAAGAAAACAACGCTTGGGAAAAGCAGCATTGAGCTTGACAATATCCCCACCTTAAGATCCCTGTTCACGGGTTACGTTTCTTTTGGAAGCCAGATCTCCCAGAAAGCATATGCGATCTCCAACGCCGCGGCGAGGACGAAGGGAGTGGATAAGACCTACAACAAGAACGGGGCTTATTCCGATACATTCTCCCGGATGTTTGAGAGTACGATCGACGAAAAAGTAGGCGATAAGGACAAGGACAAATCTTGGTGGGAAAAAGAACTGGAGAAAAGGAAAGATGCCTTTAAACCGATAACCGATACAAACAAAGACGAGGAGACGGTATCGTGAACGTGACGATGTTTCGGACTTCACCGGACACGGGAAAGTCCATATTCGCGGGAGATCTTCCCATGCTGCGGAGAACGGGCTTAAAAAGTGTGCAGGATAGGGTGGAGCGCCAGCAGAAGGCGCAAGATCAGATCGCATTTTGGGAGAAGCAGAAGGAAAACCTGAAAAATATGGAATGCGACACGCCGGAGGCGATTGCCGCCAAGCTGGATCGGTTTCATGCGTATGAAAGCGAGATTGCCGCCGTAAAAACACAGTATAATATGGAGCAGATGTGGCACACAATGGACGAGGCGAAAGAGCTTGGCGAGAAGATCGCCGAGGAAGCTGAAAAATTTGAGCCTAAGACTGCCGAAGAAAGACTGGAGGATATGGCGGAAGAAGCGCTCGGAACAGACGAAAACAAGGGCGAGCTGACAGAGAGCATGGAAGAAATGCAGGAAGAAATGGCGGAGCTGACAGAGGATCTGAGCCGGACGATGGAAGAGGTCACGGAATCTGCGGAAGAAACCTATGACAGTTTGCCGGAGGCAAGCATGGAGGCCGTGGAGGCTGCCGCCGAGGCAGAAATGCCTGTAGGGCCTACAGACAGCGCCGGTAAACTGATGAAGAAGATCGTGGCGGCGGACTGGAATGCAATACGGGCAGAGGGCAGGACGGAGAGCGGCGGCAGGTTTGATTTCAGTATATAAAGCAGACAACAGTAAAATGAAATAGGCATTTCAGGCAGGAGAGCGTTTGTTGGGAGAAGACCAACGGACGCTTTTCTGTGTTTCGATCAATGCGCCGGCCTAATCCTCCACCGCTTGACATTCATACAAGCGTGGCATATACTCCAATAAATCGTGCGAGATTAAATCTTTACAGATCGAATGGGAGCCGTGATGCATATCAGCGGTTTTACGAAAGATAGTCGGACGTAGTGATATGACCTTCTATGATCGGCGCGGACGGCACGGCGGGGAGGAGGACATTATAAGGCGCATGAACAGAGAATATGATATAATAGACGCAGATTCAGCAATCTGTGTCCCGAGAATTGCTTCGCAATTCTCCTTGGAGTCGCCATGGATTACAGCATCTGAGATTATGATATAATAGACTCCAGAATCCGGAGGTATGGAAAATGAGTGAGGAATTTGATATACAGGCTTATATGACGCGGGGCGTAGAGAGCATTGTTGCCGGCGCATTGAAGACGACGTTACAGGATCCGCGGGAGAGTGCGTTTATGCTGCAGTTTGCGGCGGCCAGCAAAAAAGCATCCAAGCGCCGTGCGGAGGCGGAAAAAAACGGGGAGCACATCCCGCCGTTCCTAATCGCCAGCATCACCTCAAACTGCAATCTGCACTGTGCGGGCTGTTATTCCCGCTGCAATCATGCAACCGTGGACGCGGCGCCGGTAAGCCAGCTCACCGATGCGGAATGGCTTGCGATCTTTCGGGAAGCAGATGAGATCGGCGTCAGCTTTATCCTGCTGGCCGGCGGAGAGCCGATGCTGCGCCGGGACATTATTGAGGCGGCGGGGAAGATGCCAAATATCCTCTTTCCTATCTTTACGAACGGAACGTACATAGATGAGGATTATTTCAAGCTGTTTGACAAATGCCGCAATCTGATCCCGGTCATGAGCATCGAGGGCGGAAAAGAGGAGACCGACGAGCGCCGCGGAACAGGCGTCTATGAAAAGCTGCTTTCCAATATGGACAGTCTGCACAGCAGGAGCGCCTGACTGCCTTTTGCGTTGACAAAAAATAGAATGGCCGCGATCAGATCGAACACAAGATAGGCAATACAGAAGACTGCTTCGCCGATCTGCGGCATACGGGATCTCGCTTTTTGTTCCATGTTCTCCTCCTTGCGTTGAGTTGATAGGATAGTAATATATTTTCAAAGGATTGTCAATCAAGCATCAAAAAAATCCCGCAAGCCTATTGACAAATAGTTCAACATATGTTCAAATGTTCATAAGATAATAAGAACGGCGCGCATGCGGTATGGATACGGGCGGCGCGCAAGGGGGACTGTATTATGACACGCAAACAAAAGAAAGTATTGGCGCGCATCATCGTTTCTGCCGTGCTGCTGATCGTTTTTCAGGTGATCAGCGTAAGCGGCGGCGGTATTGCGGACGCAGGGCACGGCTGGGTCATGTTCGGCATGTTCATGATCCCGTATCTCATCATCGGTTATGATATCCTGAAAAAAGCGGTCTTGGGCATTGTACACGGAGAACTCTTTGACGAGAACTTCCTGATGGCGGTGGCTACCGTCGGGGCGATCGCGCTCGGTGAGTATGTGGAAGGAACGGCGGTCATGCTGTTTTACCAGATCGGGGAACTGTTTCAGAGCTATGCGGTCGGCAAGAGCCGGAAGAATATAACGGAGCTTATGGATATCCGGCCGGATTATGCCAATGTGGAGCGGGACGGCGAGCTGGTGCAGGTCGATCCCGACGAGGTCGCGGTGGGGACGGTCATCACGGTACAGCCGGGTGAAAAAGTGCCGATCGACGGTGTGGTCGTGGGCGGCTCGTCCTCTTTGAATACGAGCGCGCTGACCGGTGAGAGCGTACCCAGAGAAGCGCTTGTGGGCGACGAGGTGATCAGCGGCTGCGTCAATTTGTCCGGCGTGCTGCAGATCCGGACCACAAAGGGCTTCGGGGAATCCACGGTTTCCAAGATACTTGATCTGGTGGAAAATTCCAGCATGAAGAAATCCCGCTCGGAAAACTTTATTACCAGATTTGCAAGATACTATACGCCGGCGGTCTGCATCGGCGCTTTCCTGCTGGCGGTGCTGCCGCCCCTGTGCAGTCTGCTCCTGGGCCGCGAGGCGGGCTGGTCACAGTGGCTGATCCGGGCGTTGACGACGCTTGTCATCAGCTGCCCCTGCGCGCTTGTGATCTCGATCCCCCTGAGCTTCTTCGGCGGTATCGGCGGGGCTTCCTCCAAGGGGATCCTGATAAAAGGCTCGAACTATCTCGAAGCGCTGGGCGAGACGACCTGTGTGGTCTGCGATAAGACCGGAACGCTCACGAAGGGTGTGTTTGCGGTGACGCGCGTCGAGCCGGCGGACGGCGTCTCGGGCGAGGAACTGTTGGAGACGGCGGCATATGTGGAGAACTACTCCAATCATCCGATCAGCAAAAGCCTGAAAGAAGCCTACGGAAAACCGATCGATGCTGCAGCGGTGAACGATGTGGAGGAGATCGGCGGCCACGGCGTGACGGCGGTCGTGAACGGCCGGAAAGCCGCTGTCGGCAATGCGAAGCTGATGGAGCGGCTCGGCATTGTGTGCCAAACGCCGCGGGAGGTTGGCACGCAGGTGCATGTGGCGGTCAACGGCGCATACGCCGGCTATATCCTGATCGCGGACGTGATCAAGCCCAACGCCAAGGCCGCGGTCGCCAAGATGAAAGCGGCGGGTGTGAAAAAAATAGTTATGTTAACCGGAGATTCCAAGCGGGTAGCCGAAGCGGTGGCAGAAGAGCTGGGCATCGATACGGTCAAGAGCGAGCTTCTGCCGGAGGATAAGGTGAACGAGGTGGAGTCTCTGCTTGCGGCAAAAGGGAAGAAGGAAAAGCTGGCGTTTGTGGGCGACGGCATCAATGATGCGCCCGTTTTGTCCCGGGCGGATCTGGGGATTGCCATGGGCGCGCTCGGGTCTGACGCGGCCATTGAGGCGGCGGATATCGTGCTGATGGACGACGATCCGGAGAAGATCGCCACGGCTATCGGCATTTCCAGAAAAACGCTCGGCATCGTGCGGCAGAATATCGCCTTTGCGCTGGCGGTCAAGTTCCTGTGTCTGGCATTCGGCGCGCTCGGCGCCCTCAGCATGTGGTGGGCGATCTTTGCGGACGTGGGCGTCATGGTGATCGCCGTGCTGAATGCGACGAGAGCGCTGCGTTACAGACAGCGGTGACGGTTTTTGCCCGGCCTGTCGGCGAAGCAAGGCAGCAGTATCTAAGAAAATATTATATCTTTCATAATAAATATTGATTTTACTTATGATGCAATATGGTTTATAATCATACAGTAAGAAACGGAAAGCGGGTTTTTTACGACCCGCTTTTGTTGTGCCGGAAGTAAGAGATGTGAAGGAGGAATCATTTATGGTTAAGGCAGTCGTAGGCGCCAACTGGGGAGATGAGGGAAAAGGCAAGATCACGGATATGCTGGCTGAGAAGGCCGATATCATCGTGCGTTTTCAGGGTGGCGCCAATGCCGGACATACGATAGTCAACAATTACGGTAAATTTGCGCTCCACACGCTGCCGTCGGGTGTGTTCTACGGCCACACGACGAGCATCATCGGCAACGGCGTGGCGCTGAATATCCCGATCCTGATGGGCGAGATCAAGTCGATTACGGACAGGAACGTGCCTATGCCGAAGCTCCTTGTGTCGGACAGATGTCAGATCGTGATGCCTTATCATATCCTGTTTGACCAGTATGAGGAGGAAAGACTGGGCGGAAGATCCTTCGGTTCTACGAAATCGGGGATCGCGCCGTTTTATTCCGATAAATATGCGAAGATCGGTTTTCAGGTGAACGAGCTGTTCGACGGGGATCGTCTGCGGGAGAAGATAGACCGCGTGTGCGAGACAAAGAACATACTCTTGGAGCACTTGTATCACAAACCGCTGATCGACACGGAAGAATTGTTTGAGACGCTGTGCGGATACAGGGACATGATAGCGCCTTATGTGTGTGACGTGTCCGCATATCTGGACAGGGCGCTGAAAGAAGGCAAGACCGTCCTTCTGGAGGGACAGCTCGGCACTTTGAAGGATCCCGATCACGGTATCTACCCGATGGTGACGTCGTCTTCCACACTGGCGGCGTACGGTGCGATCGGCGCGGGTCTGCCGCCGCAGGAGATCAAACAGATCATCACGGTGTGCAAGGCATACTCTTCGGCGGTGGGCGCGGGCGCCTTTGTGTCGGAGATCTTCGGGGACGAGGCGGCTGAGCTTCGCAGACGAGGCGGCGACGGCGGAGAGTACGGCGCGACGACGGGACGCCCCCGCCGCATGGGCTGGTTTGACTGTGTGGCTTCCAAGTACGGCTGCCGTCTGCAGGGAACGACGGATGTGGCGTTCACCGTGTTGGATGTGCTGGGATATCTGGACGAGATTCCGGTGTGCGTAGGGTACGAGGTGGACGGCGAGGTGACGACGGACTTCCCTGTTACCTGCAAGCTGGAGAAGGCGAAACCGGTACTCAAGAAGCTGCCGGGGTGGAAGTGTGATATCCGCGGCATCAAAAAGTATGAGGATCTGCCGGAAAACTGCAGGAATTATGTGGAGTTCATCGAGGGACAGATCGGCTATCCGATCACGATGGTCTCCAACGGGCCGGGCAGAGAGGATATCATCTACCGCAAGAGCCCGCTGCAGAGATAGGAAAGATAGGCTGTCTGACCGCTGAAGGAGCGTTGGCGCTGCGAGCGTCTGCGTGACGGAGGCGGTCTTCTTTTTTGCCTTTTTCGGAGCGGCCACTTCTTTGGGGCTTTTGTTTTGGCAGAAATTCTGATACGATACATGGTAGTATCATTTTCACGGAACCGAAACCGGAAGCAGCCCTTTTCGGCATTCGGATATCATGGGGCATGACAGTGCGTTTGCCGTCGGATCGGAGATGAGGCGATGCTCACCAATCTGGAATATTACAAGGTATTCTATCATGTGGCGCGGGCGGGAAGCCTGACTGCAGCCGCCGGGGAACTGAATATCTCGCAGCCTGCGGTCAGCCAGTCGGTCAGACAGCTGGAGACAGCGCTGGGCGCTAAACTGTTTACGCGCGTTTCCAAGGGCGTCCGCCTGACGGGTGAGGGCGAACTGCTCTACGGATATGTGGCAAAGGGGTATGAGCAGATCGAGCTTGGCGAGCAGAAGCTGGAGCAGATGCTGAATCTCGAGCTGGGCGAGATCCATATCGGCGCAAGCGATATGACGCTGCAGTTTTATCTGCTGCCTTATCTGGAACGGTTTCACGAGAAATATCCGCATATCAAGGTGGTCGTCAGCAATGCGCCGACGCCGGAGACGCTGCACAATCTGAGCGAAAATAAGATCGATTTCGGGGTCGTCAGCACACCCTTTGACGACCGGGACGGGCTGTGCGCCGTGAATGTGCGGGAGATCGAAGATGTCTTTGTGGCGGGGCGCAAGTTCATACAGTACAAAAACCGTATGCTGGATCTGCAGGAGCTGGAGAAGATGCCGATCATTTATCTGGAGGGGGTCACGAGCACAAGGAGCTACATGGATTCTTTTCTGCAGAAAAACCATGTGGACGTCCGACCGGAGTTCGAGCTTGCCACCAGCGATATGATCGTGCAGTTTGCGCTGCGCAATCTGGGCGTGGGCTGCGTGATACGGGATTTCGCGCGGGAGTATCTGGAGGACGGGAGACTGTTTGAACTGCGGTTCAACATGATCATACCGAAGCGCCATTTCTGTGTCGTGACGAACGACAGGAATCCGCTGTCGGCGGCGGCAAGAAATCTGCTGGAGCTGATGCAGATATAGTTATGTAAACTGAATCTTCAACTGCCAAAGTAGGCGCGGAGAGAAAATGGGTATTATGTAAACTAAAATAAATAAGTTATGTAAACTATAAAAGACGACGGAGGAAACATCATGATCACTACGATCATCTTCGATATCGGCAATGTGCTTGCCGATTTTACATGGAAGGAGCATTATGCGAGCTTCGGGTATGACGAGGCGATGGTGGAGAGGCTCGCGCGGGCGACGGTCCAAAGCCCGATGTGGAACGAAAGCGATCGGGGCGTTATGCCCAGAGATGAACTGATACGCAGATTCATGGAAAGTGATCCGGAGATCGCGGAGGATATTCAAAGGGTTCTCGCCGATGTGCGCACGATGGTCGCACACAACGACTATGCGATCCCGTGGATCCGGAGCCTGAAGAGCAGGGGATACCGCGTGCTGTATCTCTCCAATTTTTCGGAGAAGGCGCAGATGGACTGTGCCAAGGCACTGGATTTTATCCCTTACATGGACGGCGGCATATTGTCCTACCGTGAGAAGGTGATCAAGCCCATGCCGGAGATCTACCGGCTCTTGATAGACCGCTATGATCTGATACCGGAGGAGTGCGTCTTCTTGGACGACACGCAGGTCAATCTGGACGCCGCGCAGAAGTTCGGTATCCATACGATCCTTTTTCGGGATCAGGCTCAGGCGATAGAGGAGCTTAGGAAGCTGGGCGTGGAGTGATGCCGGGCATATGGCAGTTGCACTGAAAATAGAGAGAGGAGGAGAAAAGTTTGCACAGAAGATTCTCGACTGACCGTCATGCAAAGCATATCCTTGCCGCAGGAAAGAGCGGCAGCTTATGGCGTGTAACGCATAACTGTGTGAAAACGCAGATCATAATGCGGATCTGGGGGGGGGAGAGCCCGCTCCCTGCTTTTGCTTCTTGCCGCGGGTGTTTTGCTGTTGAGCCCTGCAATTGCTTTTTGTGACAGAAAAGAGGGATTCTATATTGATGAGTTGTGGTCTTACGGGCTGGCAAACAGTGCGGAAACGCCTTTTTTGCAGGAAAAAAGCGGATATATGGAACACTGGCATGAACCGTCCTTTTATGAGGCATATCTGACGGTTTCGGCGGATGAGAGATTTTCTTATGATATTGTGTACGCCAATCAGGAACAGGATGTCCATCCGCCGCTGTTTTACTGCATTCTGCACACGGTCTGTTCCCTTTTTCCGGGAAGGTTTTCCAAGTGGTACGGGCTTTCGACCAATCTGTTTTTCTTTGCGGCGGCGCTTTGGATGCTGTATCGGTTGAGCGGTAAGCTCTGCGGGGACAGCGGTATCCTGAGATTTTTACCGCCTGTCATCTATAGCGTGAGCGCAGGAGGTCTATCCTGCGTGCTTTATATCAGAATGTATATGATGCTGACTTTTTTTGCCGTTGTGTTTGCCTTTCTTCTGTATTGCCTCATGGAAGGGGAAAGGGCGAAAGAACGCGGAACGCTTTTGCAGCTTGCGCTTGTGACTACGGCAGGGCTGCTGACCCAGTATTACTTTTTGATCTTTGCTTTTTTTATGTCTGTCTGCTATATGGGCTTCAGGGCATGCCGCCGGGAGTGGAAGAGAGCGCTGCACTATGCGCTTGCCATGGCGTTTGGGATCGGGCTTGGCATACTGATTTTTCCGGCGCTGCTTCACCATATCTTTCTGGGAGATAAGGGCAGAGCATCTATGGCGAATGCGGCGGGAAGCCTCGGTTATTTGCAGCAAAGGCTTGCCGCTTATAGGAAACTGATGGCGGCGGCCTTTTTCGGAAAAAGCCTCATGTGGAAGCGGGGGATATTGCTGCTTGCCGCTGTATGTGTATTTTATGGCATTTTCCGTATGGCCGGGAAAAAGCGGAGACGGGGTGATACGAAGCTTCTATATATCGGCTTTATCGTTTTGTCTGTAAGCGCTTATTTTGTGGTGGTGGCAAAAATATCTACGGATGTCGTGGATCGCTATCAGTTTCTGATTTTTCCCTTTGCGGCGTTGCTTTTGGCGTTGCTGTTTGCCGCTGTTTCGCGGATCGCGGAGGAGCTATGCCATATCCGGCAGGGCAGCGGCGCATTATTTCTGGCGGCCGTTTATTGCCTGACGTGTCTGTCCGGCTATCGAAGCGGGAATGATATGCCGGAATATCTGTACTCCGGCTATGCCGATGCGCTGCAGCTGGTGGAAGAGCAGTACAGTGATGTGCCGGGCATCTATGTGACAAAAGGGGATCATTTGGTGATTCACAACTGTCTCTTCCTTGCAAAGCAGCAAAAGACCTATCCGCTTCCGGCAGAAAAAATCTCCGAGCTGCCGGATATACTGGCGTCTGCTCCGCAATATGTACAAAATGACGGCAGGAAAACGCCGCTTCTGCTGTATGTGGATATCTACTATCCGGAGGAAGAGACGGCGGAGGCGGTGCGGCGTCTTCTGGGATACCGCATGAGGAAGCAATTGTATGATAATGTGTATACGCAGATTTATCTGTTGGAGGATGGGGAAACGGGGCAGTCAGGGAAAAAGCGATGAAAAATGATGAATACGTCCTTGACTGGCAGCAACAGGAAAAATCAGCGGATATGATCCGCGATGCGATCAGAAGCATGGAACAGCACAGGAGGGATACGCTGCTGGCAATAGAGGGCATCTCCTCCGTATCGGAGGAGAATGCCGCCTCTATATCGGCCGTCAACGATTCTCTGAAAAAGCAGATGGAGATCGTGGACAATCTGCACGATTCCATGAAAGAATTAGAAGAAAAAGCGGAAACGCTGAACGATGCGGTCAACGCGTTCCGGCTTTGATGCCGCTGCTGCGTCAACGCAGCAGCTCGTCCGCAAGCGCCTCGAGCTGCGCGCGGCTCTCGTCGTTTAAGGCGGACCTGATCTGTACGACAGGCTCCGCAAACGTGATGTTTTTGCAGGATTCCAAACGGGCTCTCATGACCTTCGCGGCTGTGGGGGCCCATGATCCGTTCTCTATCAGCGCGATGGTGCGGTTTTGGTAGCCGCGCTCCGTCAGTTCGCTGATAAATTCCCGCATAAAAGGAAAGATATCGGTATTGTAGGTTGTGGTGGCGAGCACGAGTCTGCCGTAGCGGAAGGCATCTTCCACACACTCCGCCATGTCCTCGCGGGCAAGATCGGCGACCACTACCTTCGGGCAGCCTTTGGCTGTCAGTTTCTCGGCGAGAAGCTCCACGGCCGCTTTCGTATGTCCGTACACCGAGGTGTACGCGATCATGATGCCCTCGGATTCCACGCCGTAAGATGACCAGGTCTGATATAGGTTTACATAATATTCCAAGTTTTCCTGTAAGATCGGACCGTGCAGGGGGCAGATCATCTTTATGTCGAGGGCGGCCGCTTTCTTTAACAGATTCTGCACCTGCATACCGTATTTGCCGACGATGCCGAAGTAGTAGCGGCGCGCCTCGCACGCCCAGTCCTCGTCTGCGTCGAGAGCGCCGAATTTGCCGAAGCCGTCCGCCGAGAACAGCACCTTGTCATGGCTGTCGTAGGTGACGATGACCTCCGGCCAGTGTACCATTGGCGCGCCGACAAACTGCAGCGTGTGTGTACCGAGCGAGAGCGTGTCGCCTTCCTTGACGATCATGCGCCTGTCGGCGTAATCCGTGCCGAAGAACTGCTTCATCATCGTGAATGCCGCAGCGGAGGCGACGATGACCGCATCGGGGTAGGTTTTCGCAAAAGCGTCTATGTTGGCGGAGTGATCCGGTTCCATGTGCTGTACGATCAGATAGTCGGGGGTCCGGTCGCCCAGCGCCTGTTTCAGGTTCTGCAGCCATTCCTCGCGGAAGCGGGCATCTACCGTGTCCATGACGGCGGTCCTATTGTCCGTGATCACATAGGAATTGTATGCCATGCCGTTCTCCACGACGTACTGTCCTTCAAAAAGATCGATCTCGTGATCGTTCACGCCTATGTAGTGAATATCGTCCGTAATCTTCATTCTGTCCTCCGTTCCGAAGCGCCGGCCAAAAGGGCGCTTCTCTTTCTTATTATGCTGTTTCGCGCGGTTTCCCGTGATGCTTCGCCGCGGATCCAATACCTATATTACAAGGCATATCGCGAGAGTGTCAATATGAATATTTTATCTTTCTATGCGGCGGCGGATATGCTATGATTTTTATGATAGAGATCAAACACGCAAAGCGGCGCGGCGCTTTGGAACGGAGGGGAAAAATGAAGATTGCGGTGATCGGTCCCGGCGCTATGGGACTTCTGTACGGAGGGAAGCTCTCGAGGTGTACGGAGGTCGTCCTGATCGGTAATAATGCGGCGCATGGGAGAGAAATCAATGAGAATGGCATCGTGCTGAAGAGAGACGGCGCGGAGACCTTGTATCATGTGCCGGTATATCAGAGCGGACAGGCGGAAGGGCCGGTGGATCTGATCATCCTGTTCACCAAAGCGTATCTGACGGAAGAAGCGCTTGCGCAGAACAAGGGGCTGATCGGTCCGGATACCGTGCTGCTTACGCTGCAGAACGGCGCGGGCCATGAGGCGGTGCTCGCCGGATTCACGGACGCCAAGAAGATTTTGATCGGCACGACCGCGCAGGGCAGTTACCGGGAAAACGCGCATACGATCGTGAACAGCGGTCTGGGCGAGACGGTGATCGGCGCGATAGACAGCGGATTTACGGGGATCGAGGAGATCGCAGCGGTGTTCACACAGGCGGGCTTCCCCTGCAGGGTCAGCGGCAATATTCGGCAGACGGTGTGGAACAAGCTCATGATCAACGCGTCCTCCAGTGTGCTCTCCGGCGTGCTTGGGGTCAGGCAGGGGTATGTCGCAGAGAATGCGGACGCGTGGGAGATCTGTAAGGCGCTGATCGGTGAGATCTGCGAGGCCGCTGCAGGAGAGGGCTTTTCCTTTGATCCTGCAGAGCAGACGGAGCGGATCCGCCGCCATTTGAACGATGCGCCGGGCGGCTATACGAGTATTTATGCCGATCTTAAGAACGGCAGAAAAACAGAGGTGGATTTTATCAGCGGCGCGGTGGTGAGAGCCGCGGCAAGGCAGGGGAGAGAAGCGCCCGTGCAGCAGCTGCTGGTACATATGGTCCATGCGATGGAAGAGGTCGGTAAGGACGGCTGACCTGTCGGAAGACGGGGAACGGTCCTGTAAGCGGATAAGACGGGAGGAAGAAAAATGACGATGCGGACAGCGGTGATCGGTGTGGGAAACATGGGAAGCAAGTACGCTTCCCTGATACAGGACGGGGCGATCCGGGGATTGGAGCTTAGCGCTATCACGAGGGTGCGCGGCACATACCGGGAGCTTTTGCTGCCGTCTATTGAGGCGGGCATACCCGTATATGAGACGGCGGATGCGCTTTTTGAGGCGGTGGAACAGGGCGGGCTCGCTCTGGACGCCGTGGTGATCGCGACCCCGCACTATGCCCATGAGGAGCTGGCGGTCAGGGCTTTTCACAACGGCCTTCATGTGCTGTGCGATAAGCCCTCTGGCGTATACAGCAGACAGGCGAGGGGCATGGAAGAGGAGGCAGCCCGGTCGGGCAAGGTGTTCGGCATGGTCTTCAATCAGCGTGTGCTGCCGATCCACAGGCAGCTTTACGAGCTGGTCCACAGCGGCAGATACGGGGCGTTAAAAAGGGTCAACTGGGTCGTCACGGACTGGTACAGGCCGGAGCAGTACTACACGTCAAGCTCATGGCACGCGACCTGGGAGAAAGACGGCGGCGGCATCCTGCTGAACCAGTGCCCGCACAATCTCGACCTTCTGCAGTGGATCTGCGGTATGCCCGCACGCGTGCAGGGCTTCTGTCTGGAAGGACATTTTCATGACATCGAGGTGGAGGACGATGTGACGGTGTATTTTGAGTGGGAGAACGGCGCGACGGGCACCTTCATCTCATCGACGGGGGATGCGCCGGGGATCAACCGGCTGGAGATATCGCTGGAGGAGGCCATGATCGTCTGTGAGGACGGCAGACTGCGGATCGGGGAGCTGGCGCAGGAGATGGGCGGCAAAGAGGCGGATTACCGCAAAAACGCCACAGACTATTTCAGAAAGATCCGGGGCACATGGACGGAGATCGTGCCCGACAGGGAGGAGAAGCCGTACAACAAAGTCCTTCAGGACTTCGCCGACGAGTGTATGGGCACGGGAAAATGCACGGCGCCGGGGACGGAGGGCAGGAAGAGTCTGCTGCTCAGCAATGCCGCGTATCTGTCATCGTGGGAAAAGAGAATGGTGCAGATCCCTGCTGTCGGGTCGGAAGAAGAGCTTGCCTTTGAACGGCAGTTTGAGGCGTGGCTGGCAAAGAAAAAAGAGAGAAGATAAGCGAAAGGAAAGGGTGCAAAATGGACAGGGTCAGATTTATCATCGTAGGTTCGGGCTGGCGTTCCCTCATATATGTCAGGGTGGCGAAAGCGCTGCCGGAGCGCTTCGAACTCTGCGCAATGTACTGCAGGACAGAGGAGAAAGCGCGGAAGATGGCGGCGGAGCATCAGATCCATACGACCACGTCCATAGAGGAGTGCATGGAGCAAGGGGCCGATTTCGCAGTGGTCGCGGTCAGCAAGACATCTATTGCCGAGGTCGGCCTGGAGTGGCTGCACCGCGGGATCCCTGTGCTGTGTGAGACACCCGCCGCACTGGATATCGAAACGCTGAACCGTCTGTGGGAGGCGCACCGGGAAGGCCGCAGACTGGCGGTGGCGGAGCAGTACAGGCTGTATCCCGCACACAGCGCGCTGCTTCGGCTGATCGGGCTGGGACTGATCGGCGAGCCTGACTGCCTGAATATCTCTCTGGCGCACGAATATCATGGGGCAAGTCTCATGCGGGCGATGCTGCGGGTCGCTCCGGATACGGAGTTTGCGGTGTCTGCGAAGACCTATCTGTTTCCGACTGTGGAGACGCTGACGCGGTACGACTCCTATAAGGACGGCAGGGTCGCAGACAAGAAGCGCACCGTGGCGGTCTTTGAATTTGCGGACGGCAAGACCGCGCTGTACGATTTTGATTCCGAACAGTACCGGTCGCCGATCAGAAAAGATACGCTGAAGCTGCAGGGATGCCGCGGCGAGATCATTGACGATACGGTATATTATCTCGACGATAAAAATGAGCCGATAGTGTCAAAGCTGTTGGTGGAGAAGCGGACGGTGGAGAGGGCATATGACAATCCGAACCTGCATCGTATCGAGGAGATAACGGATGCCGTTTTCGAGGGCAAAAGTCTCTACAGTCCGCCTTTCGGCGCGTGCGGTCTGTCACAGGACGAGACGGCGGTGGCGGTGCTCATGACACGCATGGCGGCCTACGCGAAAGGGACGGGCGGCGAGCCGTATCCTTTGCGGGAGGCGCTGCAGGACGCCTATATGGCGATCCTCCTGCGGGAGGCGGACGCAGCCGGCAAAACAGTCCACAGTGAAAGGCAGATATGGCAGGAGCGATCCGGATCGCTCGATGAAAAAGGCCCAATGTCGTAAAAAAAAATACAGGTATACTTGTAAAAAAATACGGATAATATTATAATAGGTTCAAAGAAAGGGCGAGATTGGCATGTTAAAGAAATTTAGCGTAGAGAATTTTAAAGGATTTCAAGATAAAATTACGTTTGATCTGGGAAAGCCAAGCAACTATAGCTTTCATACGGAGCTTATCGAAAATGATTGCGTATCTAAGGGAATTATATATGGAATCAATAGCTGCGGAAAATCAAATCTCGGCCTGGCTATCTTTGACATCATTACCCATTTGACAGAGAAGGAAAAGCTTTTAAATAGCTATGATTTATTTTTGAATTTGGGCGGAAGAAAGTCTTTTGCGGAATTTGAATATGTTTTTTTATTTGATGGGCATACGGTTATTTATAAATACAAGAAAACGAGCGTAGATACATTGCAGGAGGAAAGCCTGTCTATTGATGAAAAGGAGGTCATATACTATGACTATTTGAAAAGCGAGGGATTTACGCGTCTGGAAGGAACAGAAACCCTGAATGCTACAATTACGAATAACAGTCCAATATCAAGAGTAAAGTATGTAAATAGTAATTCTATTTTAACAAAGAATATAGAAAATCAAGTGTTTAAAAGATTTATGGATTTTGTGGATCATATGCTGCTTTTTTATTCATTAGACAGCAGAGGATATGAAGGCTTCAGAAGCGGAAGCGAGGGTGTGGCAGAGGGAATTGTAAATAGTGGGAAAATCCAGGAGTTTGAGGAATTTTTAAAAGAAAATGGAATCGTTTATAATTTATACCCTTGCGAGGTGGATGGGAGAAGCTCTATCTATTGCCATTTTGATAATCAGGACGTGGATTTTTTTAGAATAGCTTCTACCGGAACCCGTTCACTTGCACTTTTCTATTATTGGTACATCAGGATGCTGCAAGCCTCCTTTGTGTTTATTGATGAATTTGATGCTTTTTATCATTTTGAATTATCAGAGAGTGTAGAAAAACGCTTGAAAGAGATTAAGGGGGTACAGATTTTCACAACGACGCATAACACGGATCTCATGAGTAATGATCTGCTGAGACCGGATTGCTATTTTCTGTTACGAGATAACAAGATCAAAGCAATATCCAATCTGACAGAGAAAGAACTCCGCTTGGCCCATAATCTGCAGAAAATGTACAAGGCAGGTGCATTTAATGGAAGCGAATGATTATATAGCCTTCATTGTTGAGGGAGAAGACAGAGAACCGCTTATTATTAATAATATATTCAAGGTATTTTTTTCTCATGCAAATTTCAAGATATTTATGCTGCCGGCCGAGCAGAATATCTATATGCTTTGGAAAAAGCTAAAAGAAGATGATTTCGATACGGATATCATTGAAGTGTTAAGGGAAGAGCATGAAGATCTTGAAAAGCAATTGGACGGGATCGGTAGAGATGATTTCTCCGAGATATACCTTTTCTTCGATTATGATGTGCATCAAAATAATCTAAGCAGAGATGATGATCCGAATGTGTTAGAACAGATGCTTACGAATTTTGATAATGAAACCGAGAATGGGAAACTCTATATCAGCTATCCGATGGTGGAAGCATTGCGAGATTTTGAAAGCGGCAGATGTGGAAAAAGGGGACAGTGCTTCGTACCGATAACAGAGATGGAAAAATATAGATTCGCCTCTGCCAAGCATTCCTTTTATCCGCAGTTCAAAAACTACGATATCAGTGTTTGGAAGGAACTGATCAAAGTGTTTGCTATGCGGATCTCGTGCCTTATGGATAGTGACAGTATAATTACTTATAAGCAGTATGTGGAAATGGCAAGTCCATATGCTATATATAAAATGGAAAAAAATGAGATTCAGGAACATAGAGTATTTGTTTTAAGTGCATTTCCGGAGTTTTTGTTGGATTACTTAGGAATAAAGCTATGGAGAGTGTGCGTGAGGCATACGGGAGTTTTGCCAAAGCATGGCCGTGAATGCGAGAAAGAAAGGATTGCAGATGATTAGTGTGGCAGAGCCGATAATAGTTAAGTGATAATGTATTGACACCGGAATTAGCATTATGTATAATATAAACACAAATGATAATGAGAACGGCTGTATACCGTTTTCTTCAAACATCACAGGCAAAAGAAATGTGCGGAAGGATCATAAAGGTGAGACGGCATGAAAAGATTATCGGATTCGGAATTTGAGATCATGAAGGTCTTATGGGGACAAAACGGGCCCATGACCTCCAATGAAATATTGACGGGCTTGAAAGGCAGATATGACTGGAAGCTGGCGGCGTTGATGACCTCTCTGGCAAGGATGGCGGATAAGGGGTATGTATCCTGCGACAGGAGCACACGCACGAACTATTATTCTGCGCTGATCTCGCAAAAGGAGTATCAGGTACAGGAGAGCAGGACCCTTTTGGAAAAGCTGTATGATAATTCTGCCGCGAAGATGATCGCCCAGCTATGCAAGACTAACACCATTTCTGAGAAAGAGATCATCGAGTTGCGGGAATACCTGAATTCTCTGGAAGGAAAGGACGAGAAATGAGACAATTTATGATAGCTCTTTTCAATACTTCGGCTGTGGCCGGCGCGTGTATCGTTATCTTTCTTTTGGTCTTTTCCTTTTGCGGAAAAAAGTATGAGGCAAAGTGCAGAAAGATCATATGGAGCCTGATCGCCGTATGCTGTCTGGTGCCCTTTCGCTTTCCTGCCGTTTTGCCGTACAGCTTGGAAATCCCCGATGTGGTAATACGGCGGGGTGATACGGACCATACGGAACGTGCGGTCACGCAGAGCGGGCAGACGGCGGAGTCTCCGCAGACAGTAGCTGTCCAAGATCCGGAGACCGGGAATCCTGCGGTATCCGGCGCGACCGGAAAAGAGATCACTGCCGCTGATGTCTTTTTTGCCGTTTGGGTGTGTGTCGGTGCAGCGCTTCTGTTCTATTATGCTGTCGGTTATTGGAGATTGAAGGGAAGGATCAGACGGCTGGGATATGAGTGTACGGATTCCGGTATACGGGAAATCCTACAGGAAGAAGCAGAGCGGTATCAACTGAAAAGAACGCCCCGATTATGGATCCTGTGCGATTCCCCTATGGGGCCGTTTACGATAGGCGTGCTGCAAAACACGGTCGTGCTGCCTGACGATGTCTCAGACGAGCGGGACTTGCGCTTTATCTTAAGACATGAGATACAGCACTGTAAAAAGAAAGATATTTTGTGGAAGCTGTTTTTCCTGTCTGTCAATATCGTCCATTGGTTCAATCCTCTGGTCTGGCTGCTTAGAAAAGCGGCCGAGCAGGATATTGAAATATGCTGTGATGAGGCGGTCGTATCCGGAACGGATAGGGCATACAGGGAGGAATACAGCGATGTGCTCATGTCGCAGATCGCAAGGAACAGCTATAAATGGAGCGCCGCTTCCACCGGATATGTGCAGGGAGTGAAGTTCATCAAGCGGAGATTCGACAGCATCATAAACGGCAGGAAGAAGAAAGGTATTTTCTTGATTGTGGCAGCCTGTGCCGCCCTTTTGCTGACCGGAAGCCTGATCCGGCTGCAAACTGGCGGAAAAGTTTATGCCGTGAAAAATATCCCGATCGACACCGGCATAGAGATCCGGGCGGATCTGGACGGAGACGGAACAGAGGACAGGGTGCTGGTAACGGACAATGTATCCGACGATTATGCGTTCACGCAGGTGCTTGCCAAATTTCAGAACGGTGATATTGCCCTGATCGATTATCCGGATTACTGGGCTTCTTATCTGGTTACCGGAGATCTGAACAGTGACGGTCTGCCGGATATCGTGGTGAACAGAATTTCCACGGGGAGTACCTATGGAGGAGGGGAGACTTCCGTCCTGCATGTGGAAAAAAATGAAGCGGGAGAACCTGTGTTGGTGGAATATCCCAGCAACTTTATCCGGAATCCTGATCTGGAACTAAAATGGGTAGGCTGGGAGGATTACGACGGGGAGTATATTCCCGATGATGATTATTCTACTGCTCAGCCCGCCGGCTTTGGCCCGGAAAACCTTGATTTTCATGGTATGGGAGCGAATATCTTTGAAAGGGACGGCAAGGTGATGCTGCGCTTTGTGGCCTATGTAGATCCATTGACGGAAAGCGTGAAGTGCATCGAGTGTTCCTATACGCCGGAGGGCTGGTACATTGAAGATATGCAGATGATCTACGATTATTGGGGAGGCGGCTGGGAGGCCAAACTCATGGGAGATCCTTATCTGCCGAATGCTGCAGTAGAAGACGGTCCAGCAGAAGGCGATGCCGCATCTCGAGCTGTAATTACAGATGATATGAAGGGCAGCGGAGAGGCAGAAGAAAGCGAGGAAGTGCAAAATCTGCGGCAGAGAATGGAGGATTTTTGTCGGGCGTATTTTCATGGCGAGGCGGAAACTGTAAAAGGGTTTTTATCAGCTTCTTACAGTAACGATATAGATGTGTACGGAAATCCGGAAGAAGCCGAAACCATGGACATGCGGGATATTACCGGACTGGCCGGTATCAGCGGGCTGTCGGACACAGAGGAATATACCCTATCCAAGCCGTTTATTGTCCCGGGAGAAGATAGTCTGACGTATCTTTCCGTCACTTTTGTGAACGAAAACGGCGAGTGGAAGGTAAGCTTCTATGGCTTGGAAAAATAGGATAAGTATAGAAAGGAATTCACAGCATGAAAAAAGTATATTTATGTTTGGCGGCAACATTGTTCCTTGTATTATGCAGTGCATGTGGGAAAATGCCAAGCGGTAATACGGATATTGATATCAGCCGCTTCTGGGAAGAAGAGACGGTAGATGAGGAAAATACCCTGAAATTTATGACCGGACTGGAGCTTATTTTGCCGGAAAGCTGGAATGGCAAAACAGTATATGATGTAGAGACCGGGCCCAAGAACGCTCCCGCGAGCACCACATTTATTGTCTCTGAAAAAACGAACGCGGAAGCGGACGGCTCGGGCGTCCTGTGTTACCTGACCTTTTATCTGCATGAAGCGGGTGAAGAGCAGTATATCTTTGAAACGGACAGGGTGCTGGGATTATATGAACAGGGCGGGAAGCAGTATGTATTGGTTTTGGAGCAGCCGCGGGAGACGATGTATGTGGAAGGCGATGCCGGCTTACAGGCCAACTATGAAGCGCTGAGCGCATATACGGATTCGCTGCAGATTCAGACAGATGAAATGGCGGGCTTTACGGAGTGCGGCGCGGAGGCTCTGGAGTGGATCGTATACTTATAAGGTGCAAAACATATTTTATCACTGACAAAACTCCCGGACCGTGGTACAATTTAGGAAAAAGAGACATACGGTTTACGCAGACGGAGCCGTTGTGTGACAGGAGGGAAAAGCATGAACGAAGTATTACAGGCAATAGAGAAGAGAAGCTCTACCCGCGGATACACGGACGAGAAGCTGACGAAGGAAGAACTGGACAGCCTGATCCTGGCAGGATTACAGGCGCCCACGGCGGCAAATAAACAGGAGATCCACATCACTGTGGTGGACGGCGGCGATCCGATCCTCACGGAGCTGGAAGAGTTGAAAAACAAACTGCGGGATATTCAGGATCCGCCGCAGAATTTTTATTATGGCGCGCCTACGGTGCTTTTCTTAAGCGCGGACGAGACGTATTACTGGAGCAGCCTCGACGCGGGCATCGCAGTGGAAAATATTGCGATCGCGGCGGAGAGCATGGGGCTCGGCAGCCTGATCATCGGTTGTGTCAAAGACGCGCTGGCGGGAGAGAAGAAGGCGTATTTTGCAGATGCGCTGAAATTCCCGCAGGGTTATCGCTACGAGATCGCCATAGCGGTCGGCCACAAGGCGATGAACAAGGAACCGCACACGTTCGACAGGGACAAACAGGTGTCGTATCTGTAGCGCGGCATCGGGAAGACGCAGGAAGACAGGGAATGCGGCGCGGCCGGCTTTGACCGGAAGGAGGATATCAAAATGGAGAAGATCATCATACCGCATCACGGCAGACGGGTGGACTGTATGCTCTATCGTCCGGAAGGCGGCGGCAGACACCCTATGGTCATCATAAGCCACGGCTACAACGGTCATGCCTCGGATCATGCGTATCTGGGGGAATATCTGGCAGCCGAGGGGATCGGCGCTGTCGCGCTGAATTTCTGCGGCGGCGGCAACAGGGACAAGAGCGGGTTTTCGACCACGGAGATGACGCTCTTTACCGAGAAACAGGATCTTCTGGCGGTGTTGGACGAAGTGAGGTTTTTGAACTGGGTCGACCGGGACCGTATCTATCTGTTCGGCTCCAGTCAGGGCGGTATGGTGTCCGCTATGGCGGCGAAGGAGCGCCGGGATCAGATACGGGGCATGATCTTAAAATATCCGGCTTTCTGCATCGCGCACGACTGGATCAAGCAGTTTCCGCACGCGGAAGATATCCCCGAAGAGATCCCTTTCTGGGATATGACTTTGGGCAGAGCCTATGTGGAGACGCTGTACGATCTGAAGTGGGAGGAACAGGCGGAAGGATTCGACAGACCGGTGCTGATCGTACACGGAACCGACGACGAGGTGGTGCCGCTCTCCTACAGTGAACAGGCGGTAAAGCGCTATCCCGACGCCGTGCTGCGGGCCTTTGCGGGAGAAGGACACGGCTTTACGCAGGAAGGCGACAGGCGTATGGCTGAGATGACCGCCGCATTCGTGTCCACGGACGGCGCGGACAGGTAGAGGAGAGCGCGGCCCGCACAGATCCGACAGAGGAAGAACCTTAAGGAGCGACGTATCCTTAAGGTTTTTTTATGCTTTTTTCAAAAAACAGATTCGATGCAACCTGACGGCGGCCTGTTTCATCTAATGAGTGTAGGGAGCGATAGATTTGCAGAGCATCGCTTCGGAATAGAGGAAAACATGACACAACTGATCAAAAGAGCAAAAAGCGGGGATGCGGAAGCGTTCATTCGTCTGATGGAGGACAATAAGGAGAGCATGAAGCGGATTGCCTTCGCCTATCTGAAGCGGGAGGAGGATGTGGCGGACGCCCTGCAGGATACGGTTCTGGACGCCTTCGAGCATATCCACAGGCTGCAAAAGCCGGAATATTTCAGGACATGGCTTGTGCGTATCCTGCTCAACAACTGCACCAAGATATACAGGCAGAGGAAGAGGCAGATCGCGTACGATCCGGATGCGGAAGACTATGAGCGCCGCACATCGCAAGGCATTGAGGTACAGAGCGATCTGGAGTTTCACGATCTGTTACGGCAGCTTCCGGAGGAAAGCCGCATGATCTTCCAGATGTATTTCGGGGAACAGTACAGTATCGCGCAGATCGCCCGGATCCTTAAGATGAATGAGAACACGGTGAAGAGCAGACTGCGCCGTGGCAAGGAGCGGCTGCGCCGGGCTATCTGAACGGGAAGGCCGTACAGGACGGCGGAGCGCATCGGGAAGAAAGAGAGCAGGAAGAAGGGAATCATGATGAGAAGAGTATATACGGACGAAGAGCTGAGGCGGATCCTTGGGGCGGATCTGCCGGACAGCCGGCTTATCGAACAGAAAATACAGAGCGCCTACGATGAGATCAGGGACAGGGCCGCCGGGCAGAGACGGGGCGGCAGAAAGCGCAGAAAGGACGGCCGCCTGAAAAGAGGGCTCGCTTGGCGGCGGGCGGCGGGCGGTTTTGGCGCGGCGGCAGCAGTATTGGCGCTGGCGGTGCTCTTCTGCGTGGCGGATCCGTCGCTGGCGGAGGAGCTTCCCATAGTCGGCAGTATTTTCGGGAAGCTGCAGGGGCTGTTCCATTACAGCGGGATACCGGAGGAAGAGATCGTTTCCTGGCAGGGAGAAGAGACGCAAGCCGATAGGGCGGAAGACGGAGAAAGCAGCGGCACTGTAGACGGGCAGGATACGGAGGGGGACGATGCTCTGCGATATCAGGCTGCGGATCAGGGACTTACCGTGACGCTTATGGAATACTATGCATCGAATCAGGCGGTCTTTGTGGGTATGCGCATAGAGAGTGAAACACCTTTTCCGGCGTTCGCTTTCATGCTGGCGGAGCCGCACAGGCAGATCCTGACGGTGAGCACCGAGGAGCGTTACAGCTTCCGCGATGCCGGCGATGAACTTGTGAACGGCGGCAGACAGATCGAGGGCAGACTTGTGGACGAGTATACCTTCGAGGGCGTTATGCGGATCGATTACGACAGCATCAAGTGGGATTACAGGAAGTACGATCAGGCGTACCGCGAAGGGGAGGCGGCAGCCGCGGTGCGCGGAGAGCCGTTTGCGGGCATCGAGCTGACCGAGGAAAACCGCGCCGACTGGCTGGACGAATACGAGGTGCCGGAGAGCTTTCGGATGGGTCTTGCGATCGACCGGTTCGAGGGCTATGTCCAAGACGGCAATTATAAGGTCAGGGGCACATGGAGATTTGCGGACGATATCGAGATCCGTCAAAGCGGCAAAGGCGCTTCCGTGCTCCGTATCGACGAGGTGAACGGGGAAGGCTGGGGACTGGAGTATGTGGAGCTTTCGCCGAGCGAGCTGACGGTGCATGTGGTCTGCCCGGAGAAAGAGGCGGCATGGCCGGCAGTTCTTGATAAGGATCAAAGACCGCTTGCGAGCGGCGTCAATGCAGACCAGTTCAGCACATACGGACACGATATTTCCACCGTGACCGTCTATGTGTGCGACTTTGAGACTTGGACGGACATAAAGAGCGAAGCCTATCGGGCGGGCAAAGAGCCGGGCGAGATGGACGAGGCGCTGTACCGGCGGCTTTTGGAGGAGCGTGCGAAGTACAAGAAGGTCTTGTGCCCGCAGTCCCCGTAAAGGGTGAGGAAACGATACTGTTTTTGATAATATTTTATAGTAGGAAAAGGAAAGAGATTGTGGTAAACTGTCCTTATAAGATGCCAGAATGACATGGCGGGATCGGCAAAGATCTGTAGATGACATTATCGGTTAGGAGGTATTGTGTTATGAAGGGAGAAAACTGCGGTTACTGTCAGGGCGGGGAGCTTCTGGCGAAATTCGGGATCAAGATCTGCGATCTGGACGTGAGCCAGTTGATCTTATTTAAGGAGCAGAGCAAGCCCGGCAGATGCATCGTGGCTTACAAGGATCATGTCAGCGAGATCGTGGACATCAGCGAGGAGGAGAGAAACCGTTTCTTCGCCGATGTGACGAGGGCGGCGAAGGCGATCCACCGGGCTTTTTCGCCGGATAAGCTGAATTACGGCGCTTACGGCGATACCAGCTGTCATCTGCACATGCATCTGGTCCCGAAGTACAAGGACGGGGACGAGTGGGGCGGCACGTTCCAGATGAATCCCGACAAGGTATATCTGAGCGATGACGAGTATGCGGAGATGATAGAGAAGATCAGAAAATGTCTGTGACGATACAGCGTTCACCGCACGGGATATGGCGGACGGCAGAAAAGACCCCCGAAGACGCGTCTTTGCGGCAACGGGGGCCTTTGATTAGGGGAGGATAAGTATTTCCTTATCTTTTGACTATTAACATTGTTGCCGCTTTCGGAAAGTTTATACATGGGCCGGTAAATTTTTTTAAATTTACATTTCTTGGAAACTGTTATATACTTAGATATCGGATGACAGTGCCGCCGCGCGCCTTCGGACAGACGGGAAAGCGCCTTGCCGTGCGGCCGTCATTACGGATTACAGGACAAAGGGTGGTATGGTACGATGGCTTTATTGAAACAGTGGCGCGACATGGCGTATTCCGAGACTGCCAACAAGGGCGATCTGCAGAGGCTTTGGGCGGCCTATTTTGAGAAAGAGAAAAATATCTATGCACAGCTCTTGAAGACGCCGGACAAGGCGGTGAAAGGGACCGTGAAGGAGCTGGCCGATAAATTTGACGTGGACATCATGACGATGACGGGATTTCTGGACGGCATCAACGACAGCCTGAAGAAAGCCAATCCGATCGAGGAGATGGAGGAGGACACGAAGGTAAGCCTTGACTTCGACAACGAGCTCCTTTACAAGAATATGGTGGCCGCCGACGCGGACTGGCTCTATAATCTGGAGGAGTGGAACGATATCTTCGACGAGGACAAGCGCAAGGCACTCTACAGGGAGCAGAAGCAGTCCACCACGATCCGCAAGGAGAAGAAGATCTACCCCAACGATCCCTGCCCGTGCGGCAGCGGCAAGAAGTACAAGAAGTGCTGCGGCAGGAACGCCTCATAGCCGGTCTGCGCAGATGTAAAATTTTGAGGCTTTACTTTTTTCCCGCTTTGGCATAGAATACAGATATAGTCAGGCGGTAAAGACAGGCGCGGCTTGGCGTAAAGCTCGCGGAGCAGCGCGCATAAGACAAAACGATGATGGGAAGAGTAGGATGTGGAACGCAGCAGAGAGAAGCGCCGTGTGCTGAAAGCGCTTTTGCCGGAAACATTTGAAAACGGCCCCTGAGTGACCCCAATCCGGTCCGTTGACTCACGTTACAGTCGAATGAGAGGTCTCGGTAAGCCGTCGCAGGGCGCGCGGGACAAGCGAGGTGGAACCGCGTAGAGATACGTCCTCTGCATTGCCGCAGCGGCAGTGCAGGGGATTTTTTATTTATGACGATAAGAAAGGATGGACGAGCATAATGAAGATAACATTGAAGGACGGTTCGGTCAAGGAATATGCGTCGCCGATGCGCATCATCGACATCGCGGCGGATCTGTCGGAGGGACTGGCCCGTGTGGCCTGTGCCGGCGAGGTGGACGGCAGGGTGGAGGATCTGCGGACGGTGATAGACGGCGATTGCAGTCTGCAGATCCTGACAGCCAACGATCCGGCAGGACTGCGGGTCGTAAGACATACGGCGTCCCATGTTATGGCGGAGGCGGTGAAGCGCCTTTTCCCGGAAGCGAAGGTGACGATCGGGCCGGCCATAGACGAGGGCTTCTACTACGATTTTGACGCGGCGCCTTTTTCCAGAGAGGATCTGGATAGGATCGAGGCGGAGATGAAGAAGATCATCAAGGAGGGCCACGAACTGAAACGGTTCGTGCTGCCGAGGGCCGAGGCCATTCAGTTTATGGAGGAGAAGGGAGAGCCTTACAAGGTCGAGCTGATCCGGGATCTGCCGGAGGATGCGGAGATCTCTTTCTACGATCAGGACGGTTTCGTGGATCTGTGCGCAGGGCCGCATCTGATGAGCACGAAAAATATCAAGGCGTTTAAGCTGACCTCTTCCTCTATGGCGTACTGGCGCGGTGATTCCAACAGAGCGCAGCTGCAGCGCATCTACGGTACCGCCTTTCAGAAAAAAGAAGAGCTGGAGGCATATCTGGAGCATCTGGAGGACATCAAGAAGCGCGACCACAACAAGCTGGGCCGGGAGATGCAGCTCTTCACCACGGTGGACGTGATCGGGCAGGGACTGCCGCTGATCCTTCCCAAAGGCACGAAGATGATCATGAAGATGCAGCGCTGGATCGAGGATCTGGAAGATAAGGAGTGGGGCTATGTCCGCACCAAGACGCCTTTGATGGCGAAGAGCGATCTGTATAAGATGTCGGGCCACTGGGATCACTATAAGGAAGGCATGTTCGTGCTGGGCGATGAGGAGAAGGACAAGGAAGTGCTGGCGCTTAGGCCGATGACCTGCCCGTTCCAGTATTTCTGCTATAAGAACACGCAGCACTCTTACAGAGATCTGCCGATCCGTTACGGCGAGACATCGACACTGTTCCGCAACGAGGATTCCGGCGAGATGCACGGCCTGACCCGCGTGCGCCAGTTCACGATCTCCGAGGGACATCTGATCGTGCGGCCGGATCAGATGGTGCAGGAGTTCAAGGACTGTCTGGCCCATGCGAGATACTGTCTGTCCGTGCTTGGCGTGGAGGAGGATGTGACCTATCATCTGTCCAAGTGGGATCCCGATAACCGGGCAAAATATATCGGTGAGCCGGAAGTCTGGGAAGAGACGGAAGGACATATCCGCCGGATGCTGCAGGAGCTGGGCATACCGTTTACGGAGGATGTGGGCGAAGCGGCTTTCTACGGCCCGAAGGTGGACATCAACGCCAAGAACGTATACGGCAAAGAGGACACCATGATCACGATTCAGTGGGACGCGCTTTTAGCGGAACAGTTCGATATGTACTATGTGGACGCAAACGGCGACAAAGTCCGCCCGTATATCATTCACAGGACTTCCATGGGCTGCTATGAGAGGACGCTGGCGTGGCTGATCGAGAAGTACGCCGGCAAATTCCCCACATGGCTGTGTCCGGAGCAGGTGCGTATCCTGCCGATCTCCGAGAAGTATGAAGCGTATGCGGAACAGGTCAGGAAGGAGCTTGCGAAGAACGATATCGACGTGACGGTGGACAACCGCTCCGAGAAGATCGGCTTCAAGATCAGGGAAGCAAGGCTGGATAAGCTCCCCTATATGCTCGTTGTGGGGCAGCAGGAGGCGGAGGATCAGACAGTGTCCGTGAGAAGCCGGTTCGCGGGAGATGAGGGCGTGAAGCCGATCCGGGAGTTCATCGATCAGATCTGCGAGGAGATCAGGACGAAGGCCATTCGCAAGGAAGAAGTGCAGGAGAAGTAAGCCGCGATGAGGAGAGCGGGCGCGCTGCGCCCGCAAAAGCGGCGTAGACAGTATGAGATATGAAAAGAAGACGGGCGGCGCAAGGCCGCTTGTGAAGGACGTCGCCGGGTATTTCCTGTTCGGCCTCAGTCTGCTGATGCTGTGCAGGAGCCTGACGCTGTGCTTCAGCGATGATATCTGGTATGACGAGTTGTTCACCGTGGGAATGATCAGGCATTCCTACGGTGAATTCATTACATTTACGGCGCGCGATGTGCATCCGCCGCTGTACTACTGCATCGTGAAATTTGTGGTAGAGTTATGTAAACTTATTGCCCCGGCGGCGGACGTGGTTGCAGTCGCCAAGATCGTGTCGGTGCTGCCGTATTTTGTCTTAGCCGCCTATAGTGTGACTTTGATCCGCAGACGGTTCGGCGCTCTCGCCGGCGGCCTGTTTTTGTTCTGCGTCATTTCCATGCCGCAGCTTAGCGCATACACCGTGGAAGTGCGTATGTACAGCTGGGCGCTCCTGTTTGTGACGGCGGCGTTCCTGCACGCGCATGAGATCGCTGCGCGCTGTGGGGACGGTGCGGTGCGGGACGCTTCGGAGACTGCCGGGCAGACCGGCAGGAAACGCGCGCCGCGCGGGCACGCGGCGGCGCTGATCCTCTATGGGCTTGCCGCGGCCTATACACAGTATTTTGCCGGTGTGGCCGCTGCGATGGTCTATCTCTATGTGCTGGCCGTCTTTTTGCGAAAGGACAGGCGGCGGGTCAGAGAGTGGCTGCTCTGGACGGCGCTGTCCGTTATAGGCTATGCGCCGTGGCTTGCCGCGCTGGCGGGGCAGCTTGCGGCAGTGCAGGAGAATTACTGGATCCAGCCGGTGAGCTGGCGCACGCTGGGAGGCTGCGTGAAGTTCCTGATGAAACCGTCGTTTGCGAACGAGACGGCAGCCCTTGTTTTGGCTGTGGCATTGTTTCTTTCATATGTCGCAGTGATATGCGCTGCGCTGGCTAAACTATGCCATAATGGAAGAGTTTTAGACGCCGGGTTTATCGTTGCGGGCGCAGGGGTGCTGGCGGGTCTGGCGCTGTTCGGCATAGCCGCGTCGGTCGTATTCCGCCCGGTCTTTGTCTATCGCTATATGATCCCGGCGGCGGGGTGCTTCTGGCTGGCCTTCGCCGCGGCGGCGGGCGTGCTCGCCGAACAGGACACGGCGCGTTTCGGGCGGTGGGCGAGCATGGCGGTCTGCGCGCTGTTTTTGCTTGTGGGTCTGCGGGATTACCGCGCCTTTATGGGCGAGGAGGAGTACAGGGCGCTTCTGATGAAGGATACGGAGGCCGCACTGTCGCAGATCGGCGACGATGATATCCTGATCTTTAATTTCGATCAGGTGCAGATGGTAATGGGATATTATGTAAACAATGAAAGCTATCTGTGGTACGGGCAGCCGGAATCGCTGATTCAGGAGATCTGCGGGCAGAAGGGTGTCCTGCATGAAGACACGGGGCAGATCCGGGACTGGCTTTCGCAGGGCAGGAATGTCTGGTTTGTCGGCAGCTTCAACAACAGAGAGGATATCGTTTCGCTGTGGAGGTCCCAGGGAATTGCGGTGGCTGAGCCCACGGATCATCTGCTGGAACGGTACTGGTTCAACCTGTACCGTCTGTCGGCGG
This sequence comes from uncultured Lachnospiraceae bacterium, assembly GCA_947626745.1. Taxonomy (GTDB): domain Bacteria; phylum Bacillota; class Clostridia; order Lachnospirales; family Lachnospiraceae; genus UBA3282. Next base: position 164,031 of record CANQTF010000004.1, on the reverse strand, counting down.
AATAACGGCGGGCGGCGGCCTGTATATTTTATCGGATAACTGCCAATAATAACCATTGTAAAACAATACGGCACGGGCGCATGCTCTCTTGCGCCATGTTCCGTGAGACAGGAGGTTATTATGGCGGAATTAAAATGCGGAGTGGAAAACTGTTCTTACAATCAGGAGAAATATTGCTGCAAGGGCGATATCATGGTGGGCGGAAAACACGCGGACTGTTCCAAGGATACGTGCTGCGAGAGCTTTGCCGAGAAGCGGGAGGGCGCTTATGTGAGCTCTCTGGAGCATCCGTGCCGGACGATCAGTATTGATTGCGAAGCCGTCAAATGTGTGTATAATAGTAATTATAAATGTCACGCAGAGCACGTGGATATCAAAGGCTGCGGCGCGGACAACTGCGAGGCGACGGAGTGCGCTACGTTTAAGGAATCCTAAGGCTTGCTTGGCAGAACGGATATCTGCGGCTGCCGGCCGGAAAGCGGTGTGCCCGCGCGTGATGCGGGCATGCGCGCTTTCGCGGAGCAGATGGCGGCGGGCCTTGGGAGAAAACGGGCGGGTATATAAAGGAACAGAGGGTACATAGATGCGAAGGACATATCATAACGGACACAGACATAGCGGCAAGGCGGCGGCAGGGCTGGCGCTGGCAGGAGCTGTCATGGCGGCCATGCTGGCCGGCTGCGGCGCGGACGAAGACGAGGCGGCGGTGAGCGGCAGCGTACAGGAGCAGGAAGAAACGGTCGAAACGGCGGACGCCGCGGCGAACGAAACGGCGCCGCAGACGCAGGATAGCTCCGGCGTGGAGATAGCGGATATCGATGAGGAGACCAGGCAGCAGCTCACGGCGGAGCTTTTGGAGGAAAACGAGAAGGATACCTCTGTCATGGAGATCGAGCATGCCACGAGAGGGTGCGTGTTCGGCGTGCCGGCGGATTTTCGGGAATCGGAGGAGACGCCCGGCCTGTATGTGACGGAGCGTTATCCGATCGACGCGTCCATGATCTACTATGAGGTGCTGGACAGGGATGTTTCCATGCAGCTTCTGACGGAAGAGCAGTTCCGGGAACAGGCGGAGGAGAACCTGAGCGCGGCTTACGGCGAGGATATCACGGTGCAGGTCGAGAGCTTCGAGGACGTGGAGATCAGCGGGTATCCGGCGTTCCGTATCCTGTGCAGCTACGAGGTGTCGGGGCTTACGGTCACGCAGCTGGAGTATGCCATCAACGCCGACAAGAGTTATATGATCACATACACCCAGACGAGCGAAATGGACCGCATGGAGGAGTATAAGGCCAGTGCGGCAACGATCAAGGTGCGGTAGGAGCTGCGGGCCTGTTTGGTGACGGATATCACCGGATTCGTTACAACGGTATGGACAAAGCGCTGCGGCCGGTGTAAGATAAGAATAAGTGTGCGAATACGGCACGATGCGGGAGGAAGCTTTCTATGTATATAAACGATCTCGGCATGCGGGACGATCATGCGGCAGAAAACGTCGGGGCCGCACAGCAGAACAGCGCGGCACAGTATGCGGGCAGTACACGCACGTCCGCGGCGGACAAAGACAGATTCCCGACCACGCTTCAGGAGGCTGTTGAGGCTCTGACGGCGGATAAGAGTGCGGATCCGGCCGAAACGGCTAAGATAGAAGAAGCGCTGGAGCGGCTGAAGAGCGATCCGGAGTGGGCAGACGTCGGCACGACGCTGACTGCGCTGTATACGAATCAGCAGAAGCTGCAGACACAGATGAACCTGCTTTCGTCAGGATATTATGGCGGGCTGAACGGGCTGGGGCTCGGCGCGCTCCTGCCGGACGGGAATGCCTCTCTGCTGTCGGCGTACACCGGCATGACGGGCCTTGGCGGCAGCAGTATCTTCGGCGATCTGCTGCTGTAGGCGTACGCGGGAAAACAGCGCGCCGCCGCCGCAGAAGAAAAAATCAAATCCGTGATTGACATACGGAGTTTGTTGTGTTATAGTACCTAAGTGTGCAGGAGCACATGACAACCAAGCAGAGTATCCGCTCTCACCTTGCAACGATCGTGTTCGCAAGCGTTTATCATGCAGAAGCTACAGCCTGTTGCTGCCACGGCAGTATGGACGGGTCTGTGCAGATCGGGAAGCGGATAGGTATGCTGTCTGCTTTTTTTATTGGATACAGCAGTTTTTATGGGTATGGAGGGAAGAAGCCATTAGCGAATTATTCATCAACGAACAGATCAGAGACAAGGAAGTGCGCGTGATCGGTGAGGACGGCGAACAGCTCGGCATCATGTCGTCCCAGGAGGCGCTGAGACTGGCGGAGGAGGCGGGCGTTGACTTAGTCAAGATCGCTCCCACGGCGAAGCCGCCCGTGTGCAAGATCGTAGATTACGGCAAGTTCAGGTATGAGCAGACGCGCAAGGAGAAGGAAGCCAAGAAGAAGCAGAGGACGGTCGAGATCAAAGAGATCCGTCTTTCCCCCAACATCGACACCAATGATCTGAATACGAAGATCAATGCCGCGAGAAAGTTTATCGGCAAGGGCGACAGGGTGAAGATCACGCTCCGTTTCCGCGGCCGTGAGATGGCGCATATGAACAACAGCAAGCACATTTTGGATGATTTCGCACAGGCTCTTTCGGACATTGCCGTCGTCGATAAAGCGCCGAAGGTGGAAGGCAGGAGTATGACCATGTTTTTAGCTGAGAAGCGATAGCTGCTTAGTTGAAATAAACCGATATCTTGGATTGATATCCCACAAAAAATGGATCAGGAGGAATATTGAAATGCCAAAAATGAAGACAAGCAGAGCGGCTGCAAAACGTTTTAAAGTGACCGGAACAGGTAAGCTGAAAAGAAATAAAGCCTATAAACGGCATATCTTAACCAAGAAGACTACGAAGAACAAGAGGAATCTCAGGAAACCTGCTATCACAGACGCAACGAACGTTAAGAATATGAAGAAGATCTTACCGTATTTATAGGAGGGAAACAGACATGGCAAGAATCAAAGGCGGCGTAAACGCCAAAAAGAAACATAACAGAGTTTTAAAGCTTGCGAAGGGATACAGAGGCGCAAGATCCAAACAGTATAGAGTGGCGAAGCAGTCCGTAATGAGAGCGCTGACCTCTTCTTACGCGGGCAGAAAAGAGAGGAAGCGTCAGTTCAGACAGCTTTGGATCGCGCGTATCAACGCCGCGGCGAGACTGAACGGCTTATCCTACAGCAGATTCATGTACGGCCTCAAACAGGCGGGCGTCGAGATGAACAGAAAAATGCTGGCGGAGCTGGCGGTCAACGATGCTGCGGGATTTACCACGTTAGCGGAGATCGCAAAGAGTAACCTGAAATAAAACGACATGTGACAAAACGGACTTCCCGGGCCGGAACGCGGCTTGAGAAGTCCTTTTTACGCGCATGCGCAGGGCCGGGGACCGGACGACGCGATACGGAGGGAAAAGGAATGAGCGTGTTGGGACATTTACAGCCACAGAGCGTATTTTACTATTTTGAGGAGATCACGAAGATACCGCACGGCTCGGGAAATGTCAGACAGATCAGCGACTATCTGAGGCGGTTTGCAAAAGAGAGAGACTTACAGTGCATACAGGACAGGCTGTATAATATCATTATCGTCAAGGAAGCGGCGGCGGGATACGAGGACGCAGAGCCGATCATTCTGCAGGGGCACATGGATATGGTGGCTGTCAGCAGACCGGACGCGGATATCGATATGGCGCAGGAGCCTCTGCGCCTCCGGATCGACGGCGGCAGGATACGTGCGGAGGGAACGAGCCTCGGCGGCGACGACGGGATCGCGGTCGCCTATATACTGGCGCTGCTCGATGCACAGGATATCCCCCATCCCAGACTGGAGGCCGTGCTGACGGTGGACGAGGAGACCGGTATGCAGGGGGCGAAGGAGATAGACTTGTCCATGCTGCGCGGCAGACGCCTCATCAACCTCGATCAGGAGGAAGAAGGCGTGATCATCACGAGCTGCGCCGGCGGCGCGCGCGTGGATGTGTGCATACCGCTGCGCAGAGAGGAAGCGGCGGCGGACGGCCTCGCAAAGCTGGATATCAGGATCTTTGGACTGCTGGGCGGACATTCCGGCATCGAGATCGATAAGGGCAGAGGAAACGCGAACCGTCTTCTGGGGCGGATCCTCCAGGGGCTCTCGGAGCGCTGGGCGGCCCGCCTGGTGACGATGCAGGGCGGCCTTGCCGACAATGCGATCCCGAGAGAGGCGGAAGCCGTTGCACTGGTTGACATAACTCATGCAGAAGAGGCGGCGGCATACGTGAAAGCGCAGGAAGATATCATCAGGAAGGAATTGGGCGGCGCAGACCCGGGTATCGCGATATCCTGTGCGGTGTCGGAAGCGGAAAGACCGCGTATGGCATGCTGCGATGCGGCGTCTTCGGCGCGTGCGCTTGCCTGTCTGTGCGCGCTTCCCAACGGCGTGACCGCGATGAGCCGTGAACTGGAAGGATTGGTGGAGACTTCGCTGAATCTGGGTATCGCCGCGCTTAAAAAGGACGAACTCTGCCTGACCTATGCGGTCAGAAGCTCCGTGGACGCTCAGAGAGAGGCGCTGTGTGAGAGCATGGTACAGACAGCCGCGCGGGCGGGCGCGGCCGCACAGATCAGGAATCCCTATCCGGGCTGGGCGTACCGCAAGGCTTCTCCGCTGCGCGACACCGTGGCGGCGGTCTACGAGGAGATGTACGGCAGACGGCCTGTCATGGAGGCGATCCACGCCGGTGTGGAGTGCGGTATTCTGGCAGCCAAGCTTCCGGGACTCGACTGCGTCTCGATCGGACCGGACATGTCGGATGTCCATACGGCGGAGGAGAGCCTTGACATTGCCTCTGTACAGCGGACCTGGGAGTTTCTCTGCGGCATTCTGGCGCGCCGGTGATCCGGCAAAAATTTGTGACAGCTTGATTGACAGGCAATGCGCGGCATAGTAAAATAGTATGACACACGGGGAGATCTCCGTGCGGCAATCGCCTTTACGTCTTTTGCGTAAGGGAAGCTGAAAATATGGAGAAGGCGCTATGGAAGATTTATTTGCGGGGCGTGTCAAGTTTGAAAACCCGTCGTCGAAGAATCCGGGCAGCATGAAGGATTCCCTGACGGGGCTTGATCGGTATGAAGTATTTTTGAAGAAACTGCAGAAAGCGATAGACGACATGGGCGACAGGCGGATCGTGATCGTCTATACGGATATCAGGCATTTCAAGTATATCAACGATACGTACGGCTATCAGGTGGGCGACGCGCTCCTCAAAGATTTCGTGCAGGAGATGACGGGGGACAATCCGTATATGATCTGCTGCTCCAGAGTCTACTCGGACAACTTTATCGCGGCGAACTGGATGCCGGAGGAGGTCACCAGCGAGGCGTTCCGGGATTTCATCCACAAGCTGAATCAGGAGCGGGAAGTGCGGTTCAGGGAGAAATACCTGAACAGCCGGCTGCAGTTCTGTACCGGGATCAGCATCGTTGATAAGGACAGCAGGAGCCACGATGCGGAGACTGTGGTATCCAATGCCAACCTTGCCAGAAAAGTGGCGAAGGAGCTGGAGGAGGACAGCTGCGTCCTGTTTGACAACAGCATGATGGAAGGGATCAAGCGCGAGGTGGAGATCACTTCCCAAGTTCCCAAGGCCATTGCGAATCACGAGTTCAAGGTGTACTATCAGCCCAAAATAGAGACGGAGACGCTTAAGCTGATCGGCGCGGAGGCGCTTGTGCGCTGGCAGAAGCCCGACGGCACGTTTATCTATCCGGATCAGTTCATTCCGTTTATCGAGCGGAGCGGACAGGTCGTGGATGTGGATTACTATGTCTACCGCGAGGTGTTCCGTTTCCTGTCGGAACGGATCGCGGCCGGCAAAGGCGTAGTGCCTATTTCGCTCAATGTATCGCGTCTGCATCTGACCAAGATGACGATCCTTTCGTATGTGAAGGAGCTGTTTGACGAGTATAAGCTGTCGCCCGATCTGATCGAGTTTGAGCTGACGGAGAGCATCTATCTGGAAAATACCGAAAAAGCGCTGGAGCTGGTGGAAGGTTTACATAAGTTGGGGACAAAGGTCTCCATGGACGACTTCGGTTCCGGCTACTCGTCCTTAAATCTGCTGAGCAGACTGCCGATCGACATCATTAAGCTGGATAAGGTGTTCCTCAAGGACAATGCTCTGCAGGAGAGCGACAAGATCGTGATATCCTGTATGGTGGATATGGCGAAGAAGCTGCAGATCACCTCTCTGTGCGAGGGCGTGGAGACGTCTGAGCAGAGCGATTATCTGAAGCAGGTGGGCTGCCAGATCCAGCAGGGCTTTTATTTCTCGCGGCCTGTTCCGCAGGAGCAGTTTGAAGAGATCATCGATCAACATCAGTAATTGCGCCGAATGAAAAGATAGGGCTTGCAATTTCTGTCATAATTGGTTATAATGATAACTGCTGTCGGGGTGTGGCTCAGGTGGTAGAGCGCTACTTTAGGGAAGTAGAGGCCGCAAGTTCAAGTCTTGTCACTCCGATTGTAGAAAACCATTCAAAGCCGCTGGCGTTGGATGGTTTTATTATATTTTGAAAAACGACAGACCGCGCAGCGCGTGTGCGGCGAGAGGACAGGATCATGGAAAAGACAAAGAGTCAAAAGTATGAGATGGATATGTGCAGCGGGCCGATCTTAAGCAAGCTGCTTGTGTTTGCGCTGCCGCTCATGTGTTCCAGCATACTTCAGCTGCTGTTTAATGCGGCGGATATCATTGTTGTGGGAAGGTATGCGGGGGATAATTCCCTTGCGGCGGTAGGCTCCAACTCGGCGCTCATCAATCTTTTGACGAATTTCTTCCTGGGGCTTTCCGTGGGCGCCAATGTGCTGGTGGCGAGATACCGGGGCGCCGGAAAAGAGGACGAGACTTCCCGGACGGTACATACCGCGATGCTGCTCAGCGTGTACAGCGGCATTCTGCTGACGGTCATCGGCATCATCGGCGCGAGGCGCATCTTGATCTGGATGCAGACGCCGGAGGATGTGCTCCCGCTGGCGGTACTCTATCTGCGCATTTATTTCGTCGGCATGACGGCCACCATGCTCTACAATTTCGGCAGCGCTATCCTGCGCGCGGTGGGAGATACCAAGAGACCGCTGTACTATCTCTCGGCCGCAGGTATCATCAATGTGATACTGAACCTGTTTTTTGTCATCGTATGCAAGCTGGACGTGGCGGGCGTGGCGATCGCAACGGTCATTTCGCAGTGCGTCTCGGCGTTTTTGATCGTGCGGTGCATGATGAAGACGGAGGGCAGCATCAGGCTGGAGTTATCCAAGCTTGGCATTGACAGGGACAAGTTTGGCAGGATACTGCGGATCGGCCTTCCGGCAAGCTTTCAGGGCATGGTCTTTTCCTTTTCCAATGTCATCATCCAGTCGTCGGTCAACTCGTTCGGCGCCATAACGGTGGCGGGCAACTCGGCGGCGGCCAATATAGAGGGCTTCGTGTACGTGGCGATGAACGCGTTCCACCAGGCGGCGATCTCTTTTACCGGCCAGAACATCGGCGCGGCGAAGTATGAGCGGGTCAATCGGATCCTCTACGTCGCGGAGGGCTGCGTAGTGGTGGTGGGTGTCGTGCTCGGCAATCTTGCGGTATTGTGCGGCCGGCCGCTCTTGTCCCTGTACACGAACAGCGCGGAGGTCATAGATGCGGGCATGATCCGGATGCGGGTCATCTGTTCCACCTATGCGCTGTGCGGCATGATGGATGTGATGGTCGGCTCTCTGCGCGGCATGGGCTATGCGGTGATGCCGATGATCGTATCGCTGATCGGCGCGTGCGGTCTGCGGCTGATCTGGATCTTTACCTTTTTCCGGCTGGAGACGTTCCACACGAGGACTTCGCTTTACATGACTTATCCGGTGAGCTGGCTGCTGACTTTTCTGGCGCACGTGGTATGCTTCGTCATCGTGAGGCGCAAGCTGGCGAAGGTATGGAAGGTCTGAACGACAAGGCGGCAGTGCATGGAGAGATAAGGTATGCTTGACAAGGAGACGTTTCATCCGCTCAACTACATTAAGAAAGAAGAATATTCCGGCAGCATGGAGGGGATGCGTTACATGCTGAAGCGGGTAAAGAGCGGCGGGGAAGATGTGATCCGGGTGACGATATGGCCGGAGCCGTTCAATCTGCTGCACACGCCGGTGCATCTGCGGGAGTCCGTCGAAGTCCCGCTGACCGCGGAGGGCGTAGAGCAGGCGGCGGACTGGATCAACGGACAGTACGAGAGCCGCAGGGACTACTGGCAGGAGAACCTGCATCGCCCGTGGACGGAGCAGGAAAAAATCTGACAGAGGGCGCCGCTATGATATTGACAGGTGGATCGACCTATGCTATTATTTACCTACCTACTAGGTAGGTGGGTAAATGGAGGTGTACGATGAAGATATATGCTGATAACGCTGCCACAACGAAGATGAGCAGGACGGCGATCGACGCTATGCTGCCGTATATGGAAGAGATCTACGGCAATCCGTCCAGTCTGCACTCGGTGGGACAGCAAGCCAACGAGGCGCTCGCGGACGCGAGAAAGCGCGTGGCGGCCTGTCTTGGCTGCGAGGCGCGGGAGATCGTTTTTACGTCCGGCGGGAGCGAGGCGGATAATCAGGCGCTCCTCTCCGCAGCGCGCATCGGGGAGAAGCAGGGAAAGAAACACATCATCTCCACCGCGTTCGAGCATCATGCGGTGCTGCATTCGTTAAACCGGCTGGAGAAGGAAGGATTCGAGGTGACGCTTCTTCCCGTACATGAGAACGGTCTTGTCACGGCGGATCAGGTCAGAGAGGCGATCCGTCCGGATACGTGTCTCGTGACCGTCATGTATGCGAACAATGAGATCGGAACGATACAGCCGATCGGGGAGATAGGCGCGGTGTGCCGCGAAAAAGGTGTGCTTTTCCACACCGATGCGGTACAGGCAGCGGGACATCTGCACATAGACGTCAATGCGCAGAATATCGACATGCTCTCACTGTCGGCGCACAAATTCCACGGTCCGAAGGGCGTGGGCGCGCTCTATGTCAAGCGGGGCATCAGGCTCACGAACCTTATCGAGGGCGGCGCGCAGGAGCAGGGCAGAAGAGCGGGGACGGAGAATATTCCAGCGATCATGGGCATGGCGGCAGCGCTGGAGGAGGCGTGTGACCATATCGACGAGAATGCGGCCAAGGTCTCCGCTCTGCGTGACAGGCTGATCGCCGGTCTGTCAGAGATACCGCATGGCGTACTGAACGGCGACGCCGTACACAGACTGCCGGGCAATGTCAATTTCTGCTTCGAGGGCATCGAAGGGGAATCGCTGCTCCTTCTGCTCGACGACAAGGGCGTCTGCGCTTCGTCTGGCTCCGCCTGTACGTCGGGGTCTCTCGATCCCAGCCATGTGCTCTTGGCGATCGGCAGACCGCATGAGATCGCCCACGGCTCGCTGCGGCTGACGCTGTCGGAGGAGACGACCGCGGAGGACGTGGAGCATATGATCCGGGCGGTCAGCGATGTGGTTTCGTATCTGCGGGGGATGTCGCCGGTCTGGCGCGATCTCGTGAACGGAAAGAATCAATTTGTCATACAATAATAAGATGGGAATAAGGAGTCGGAACGGAGGCAAATATGGCTTTATACAGTGATAAGGTAATGGATCATTTTCGCAATCCCCGGAACGTCGGGGTGATCGAGAACGCTGACGGCGTCGGCGAGGTGGGAAACGCCAAGTGCGGCGATATCATGAAGATCTATCTGAAGATCGACAATGACACGATCACCGATGTCAAATTCGAGACATTCGGCTGCGGCAGCGCGATCGCGTCCAGTTCCATGGCGACGGAGATGATCAAGGGCAAGCCCGTGTCCGAGGCTATGGCGCTGACCAACAGGGCGGTGGCGGAGGCGTTGGACGGACTTCCGGCGCACAAGCTGCACTGCTCTGTATTGGCGGAGGAGGCGATCAAGGCGGCGCTCAAGGATTACTACGACAAAAACGGCATCGCATACGATGAATCGCAGTTTCCGGACTGTGCAAGCTGCGGGCACTGCGACCTATAGGCGCACAGCGGCGAAAGGAATGGGTGGCATATGATTATTTCCACGAAGGGAAGATATATCCTGCGCGTCATGATCGATCTTGCGGAGCACTGCGGGGACTGTTATGTTCCCATGAAGGACGTGGCCGAACGGCAGGATATCTCCCTGAAATATCTCGAGAAGCTCCTCCCCGTTTTGACCAAGAATCATATGATAGAGGGCGTTCACGGAAAGGGCGGCGGCTACCGGCTGACGCGGACGCCGGAGAAATACAGCGTGGGCGAGATCCTGAGACTTACGGAAGGCGATCTCGCCCCCGTGGCCTGTCTGGAGTGCGATCCGAAGCCGTGCGTCAGGACGGCGGAGTGCAGGACATTGCCGATGTGGCAGAAGTTCACCGGCATGATGAACGACTATTTCGACGGCATCACGATCGCCGATCTGATGCGGGACGATTTTGAGGGATAGACAGAACGGAGGTAGCGTATGCAGTTGGCACTCGGACTTTTGATCCCTTTTGCGGGAACGACCCTCGGATCCGCGATGGTCTTTTTGATGCGGAGAGAGATGAATAAGAAGCTGGAGAAGCTGCTTTTGGGTTTCGCCGCCGGCGTGATGATCGCCGCGTCGGTCTGGTCTCTTTTGATCCCGGCTATCGACATGGCCGGGGAGCAGGGGCGTACGGCGTGGATACCCGCCGCGGTGGGATTCTTGGGCGGCATGGCGTTTTTGCTCGTGCTGGACAGCCTGATTCCGCATCTGCATCTGGAGAGCGCGCAGCCGGAGGGCATCGAAGCGCCTTTAAAAAAAACAACGATGCTTGTCCTCGCCGTAACCTTGCACAACATACCCGAGGGCATGTCGGTGGGCGTGACTTTTGCGGGCGCGCTTTTCGGCCATGCGGGCATCACGATGGCGGGCGCTTTTGCGCTTGCGGTGGGTATCGCCATTCAGAATTTTCCGGAGGGCGCTATCATCTCTATGCCGCTTCGCAGCGAGGGTATGCCGCGGTTTCGGGCTTTCACCTACGGCTCGCTGTCGGGCATCGTGGAGCCTGTCGGCGCGGCGGTCACGATCCTTCTTGCCAGCAGGATCGTTCCGGCGCTTCCCTATCTGTTGGCGTTTGCGGCGGGCGCGATGATCTATGTGGTGGTGGAGGAGCTGATCCCCGAGTCTCAGACGGGAGAACACAGCAATGTCGGTACGATCGGGGTCGCGCTCGGCTTTGTGATCATGATGATCCTCGATGTGGCGCTGGGGTGAGCCGGTAATATGCGGTAACGGTTTCTGAGAATATGGTACGATCGACGAGTGTATCGGGAGGGTATATGGGTAATAAGAAATTAGGGTTCGGTCTGATGCGGCTTCCGCTTCGTGATGCCAACGACGGCGCCAGCATAGACATGGAAATGACAAAGCAGATGGTGGACACTTTTATCAAAAACGGCTTCACCTATTTTGACACTGCATGGATGTACTGCGGCTTCCGGAGCGAGAACGCGGCGAAGGAATGCCTTGTTGACAGGCATCCGCGCGACAGCTTCACGCTTGCGACGAAGCTCCACGCGGAGTTCCTCGGCGGGAAAGAGGACAGAGACAGGATCTTCAACGCGCAGCTTGAGAAGACGGGTGCGGGCTTCTTTGACTACTATCTGCTTCACGACATCGGCCGCAATCACTATAAGATCTTTACGGAGCTGGATTGCTTTGCATGGCTTATGGAGAAGAAGCGGCAGGGGCTTGTAAAGCATATCGGATTTTCGTTCCACGACGACGCGGCTTTGCTGGATCGGGTGCTCACGGAGCATCCGGAAATGGAGTTTGTGCAGCTGCAGATCAACTATCTCGACTGGAACAGTCCGAGCATTCAGTCCGGCCTGTGCTATGAGACGGCTGTGAGACACGGCGTGCCGGTGTTTGTCATGGAGCCGGTCAAGGGCGGCACACTGGCGCAGGTCCCCGCCGCGGTGGAGAAGCTGTTTCGGGAGTACGATCCGCAGATGTCCGTCTCCTCATGGGCGATCCGGTTTGCGGCGAGCCTTGACAATGTACAGCTTGTCTTAAGCGGTATGAGCAATATGGAGCAGCTTCTCGACAACATCGGCTATATGTCCGATTTTAAACCCTTCGGCAGGGAGGAACGGGAGCTTGTCGCCAAGGCGGCGGCTATGATCAACGGCAGTATCGTCATACCGTGTACGGGCTGTTCTTACTGCACGGACGGCTGCCCGAAGAAGATCGCCATACCGAAATATTTCTCGCTCTACAATGCGGACAGACAGGAGGTCAAAGAGAAGGGCTGGACACCGCAGGGTACATACTATGACAGGCTGACCGCGGACTTCGGCAAGGCGGGAGACTGCATCGGCTGCGGCCAATGCGAGCGCGTCTGCCCGCAGCATCTTCCGATCATAGAGCATTTGAAAACGGTGGCGGGGCATTTCGGAGGATAGAGGACTGAGAGCTTGGAGAGATGAATGAGAAAAACGATCTGACAACAGGGAGCGTGGGTAAGAACCTGCTCCGCTTTGCCATGCCTTATCTGCTGGCATGCTTTATGCAGACTTTCTACGGACTGGCGGATCTCTTTGTGGTCGGCCTGTACAACGGGTCGGCGACCACTACCGCGGTGTCCGTCGGCAGTCAGGTCATGCATATGCTGACCGTCGTCATCGTCGGGTTCGCGATGGGGACGACCGTGCGCATCGGGCGGAACGTGGGGGCGAAGGATGAGCGGGCAGTGACGGAGACAGTGGGCACTTCCATTGTCTTTTTTGCGTGCTTTGCGGTGGGCGTCACGGCGGTGCTGCTGGTGTGTACGGGAGCGATCACCAGAGTTATGTTAACTCCTGCGGAGGCGGTATCCGAGACGAGGATCTACCTTGCCGTCTGTTTTGCCGGTATCCCTTTTATCACGGCCTACAATGTGATCAGCAGCATCTTCAGGGGGCTTGGCGATTCGAGACGTCCCATGTACTTTGTGGGGATTGCGTGTGCCGTCAACATCGTTCTGGACTTCGTATTCATCGGTATGTGCGGACTCGGCGCGGCGGGCGCGGCGCTCGGCACGGTATGCGGTCAGGCGGTGAGCGTGGCGGCGGCGCTTGTCATGATGCGCGTGTACAAGCTGGGGATCCGTATCGGAAGAAAGGATATCCGTGCGGGACGGGACGTCCTCAGACAGATCCTGAAGGTCGGCTCGCCTATCGCTTTGCAGGACGGCATGATACAAATCGCCTTCATCGTGATCACGGTGATCGCCAACAGCCGCGGGCTGACCGCGTCCGCCGCGGTGGGCATCGTGGAGAAGCTGATTGGCTTCATGTTCCTTGTACCTTCGGCATTTTTGTCCGCAATCTCTACCATTACGGCACAGAATATGGGCGCCGACAAGGCGGAACGGGCAAGACGATCCCTGTATTACGGACTGGCAATCACCATGGGCTGGGGCCTTCTGTGTGCTTTGTACAACCAGTTCCTGCCGCACACGCTGGTAGGGCTCTTTACGCGAGATACGGCCGTGCTTGCGGCGGGCAGTGCGTATCTGCGCTCCTATGCGTTTGACTGTGTCTTCGCGGCGGTGCATTTCTGCTTCAGCGGCTATTTCTGCGGCGACCAGAAGTCGATGATCTCTTTTATCCACAATATAGCCGCGATCCTGCTTGTGCGTATTCCGGGGGCGTGGTTTGCGAGCGTTCTCTGGCCGGACAGCCTCTACCCGATGGGGTGGGCGGCGCCGCTGGGTTCTCTGCTGTCGGCGCTGATCTGTATCGGCTTCTATGTGCATTACAGGAGAAAAGAGCGGGCGGCGTAAGAATATCTATGGACGAACGCCGTCGTTTCGGGTATAATATTCTTGTTATATTTTTACGGGTATCAGGAGGATGAGATGGAATGAAAACGATACGGGGAAAGCTGATGCTGTCCGTCTCGGCGGCGGCGTTTGTCATTCTGTTTATTGCGTCCGTGGTGAGCGCGGTACTGGTCGGTCAGGCAAACGCGGGCAGCGCGGCGGTGATCGGACTGGTCATCGGTGCAGTAGGGACGGTGCTGATCGATCTGATCGTGATGCTTACGTTCAACAAGGCGCTGGTGCCGCTGGCGGAACTGAAACAGTTTGCGTCGGGCGATTTCAGCGATCAGAAGGCGGCTGCACGGACAACGGTGGCCGAAGGCTTCAAGGACGAGATCGAGGAAGTCACACACGCCACCAGAAGCATCAAGGAGCGGATCAAGGAGACGATCGTCGGCACGAAGACGGAGGCGGGCAATATATCCGATACGGCTTCCGCGGCTTACAGCGAGATGGCGGATCTCAACAACAATATCGACCAGATGGATCAGGTCATGGAGGAATTGATCGAGAAGGTTAAGGAGTCGGCGGACGTGACGCAGTCTATCAGCCAGGCGAGCGGCGATATCGGAGATGCGGTGATGGATGTGGCGGGACAGGCTTCGGACTCCGCGACGGCGTCCAAGGAGATCAACACGCGCGCGGACGAGCTGTACCATAGTACGGTGGAATCCAAGAAGCAGGCGAGCGTCATTTATCACAGCACAGAGGAAGAATTGGAACGCGCGCTCCGGGAAGTGGAGAAGATCGAGGAGATCAAGGCCCTGTCGCAGGAGATCGGCGCGATCGCCAACCAGACGAATCTGATTGCCCTGAACGCGGCGATCGAGGCGGCGAGAGCCGGCGAAGCCGGAAGAGGCTTTGCGGTGGTCGCAGACGAGGTCAGGAATCTGGCGGAGAACTCACAGGTAACGGTAGACAAGATCCAGAAAGTGATAGACGAAGTGGTTGGGTCGGTCATGGACCTGAAGGACAGTGCGGGTAAGCTGTTAGCCTTTATGAAAGATCATGTGATCGGCGATTATCATACGATGGTCACGACGGCGGAGCAGTATCAGAAGGATGCGGCGTTTTTTGAAGGCGTCGCGAGCAATCTGGGAGCGGCCTCCGAGCAGATGGGCGCTTCCGTGGAAGAGATGCTCGCATCGCTGCAGGAGGTGACGAAGCTGAATCAGGTGATCGTCGATGAGGTGCGCAGCGTTGCCGACGCGATGCAGAATACAAATGTCGGCTCTGAGGAGATCCTGCGCAAGATGTCCATTTTGGAGAGAAGCAGCCGCGCCCTTCAGGAGATCGCGGCAAACTTCAAGATCTGACCGGCATGCGGAAGAGCCTTACGGCTTGATGTATCTGCGCAGACAGTAGAGCGCCAGCACGTTCGGCAGCACCATAAGGGCATTGATCAGGTCGGTGCTCTCCCAGACCAGGCGCATCGGTATGATCGCACCGAGGTATATCATCAGAATATAGGCGAGTTTATAGAGCGGAATACCTTTTGGGCCTACCAGGTATTCCGTCGCTTTTTCACCAAAATAGGACCAGCCGATCAGCGTCGTGACGGCAAATGCGGCGAGTGACACCGTCAGGAACGCGTCTCCCGCATACGGCAGATGCGCAAACGCGGCGGCGGTCAGGCCGGTCTCCGGCACACCCGCAAGGGAAGCCGGGTCATAGAGCATGTTGGAGACGATGACCAGTCCCGTGACAAGGCACATGACCACGGTGTCCCAGAATACGGCGGTCATGGATACATATGCCTGAATGCGCGGTTCTTCCGTATGCGATGCCGCTGCGGCGATGGCAGCCGTACCGATGCCGGCCTCATTGGTGAACAGCCCTCTCGCGATGCCGTAGCGCACGGCGTGCTGCAGGGCTGCGCCGCCCACACCGCCGGCGACCGCGCCGAAAGAAAAGGCGTCTCTGAGGATCAGAAGACAGGCAGCGGGCAGGACATTGCGGTAGAGGACGAGCAAGAGCGCGCAGCCGAACAGATATACGAAGCTGATGGCGGGAACGGTGCGCTCACACAGACTGGCGATGCTGCGCACGCCGCCGATGATCACGGCGCCGGTCAGAAGGGCGAGCGCGATCCCGACCAGATGCGGCGACAGGCGGAAAGAGGCCTGAGCCGCCTGTGTCACAGAATTTGCCTGTGTGGTGCAGCCGACGCCGAAGGCGGCGGCCAGTGTACACAGCGCGTAGAGTGTGCCGAGAAAATTATTATGTAAACCATTTTTCAGTACATACATAGGGCCGCCGACATAGACGCCGGCGGTATTCCTGCTGCGAAACAGAACGCTCAGGTAACATTCGCTGTAGGCGGTGGCCATGCCGAGGATACCGGTGATCCAGCACCAGAAGATCGCACCCGGGCCGCCCAGCGCGACGGCGGTGGAGACGCCGATGATGTTGCCGGTGCCGAGTGTGGCGGCCAGCGTCGTGGCGAGCGCGGAGAAGGGCGAGAGGCCGCTGCCCGTGTTGTCCGCTCTGCCGAGAGATAATTTCAGCGCATAGAGCAGATTTTTCTGAGGAAAACGCAATTTTATGGTAAAATAAATGTGTGTTCCCAGTAACAGGAAGAGCAGGGGGAATCCCCAGAGCAGATCGTTGCAGCGTTGCAGCAGAGTCATGGACCGTTTCGCTTTCCGCCCGGGCACAGAAGACGCAGGGCGAGTGCTTTGTTATCATTATTATATCGTGAACAGGCAATAAAAAGAACCGGCGCTGCATAAAATGGGTGCAAAAGAGGCGTCTGGCGGCGGCGTGGACGGCAGAGGAGGGCATATGGAGAAGGACAGGGAAGAAAAGGCGTATCAATGGGCGTGTGTACTCTGCCGTTGTGCGGGTGAGAACGAGGACTTCCTGCAGGATTTTTGGCGGCGGCTCGTGCGGTCCGAGGGTGTTTATCGGGAATTTGTGCATTATCTGGAGAACCGGGATTTTCTGTGCGGATACAAGGTGCAGGGCTACGATGTGGTGGATATCATGGTCTGGCAGATGGATCATTTTAAGGCGCAGCTGGACCGGGGCAGGAACGACGGGAAGGACAACGGCGACAGGATGCTGCTTTTGGCGTTAGACACGATGCTGAAAATGGAGGGCGATCCGCAATATTATGTAAACCTAATGCAGACGGAGACGGGAACGGATTACGAGGGAAAATATCAATAAAAATACGGGAGATCAACGGATGAACAAAGAAGATATCAGGATCAAGCATGTGATCGTACATATTCTGGATTCCACTGTCGGTATGCCGGTGCTGTCGGACAGGGAGCTGGAATATGGTTCGGAGGTGGCGGAATTCCTCAGGGAGCATATCGCGCGCATCAGCTCGGGCGACGATGCGAAGGAGTGCCGTTTCTACAAGGAGCAGTCGGAAATATACCGCATATTGGATTCCTATGCAGATGAGGATTTTGTGGCGGTCAGCAAGGATATCGCGGCAATGCTGTACGACATCATGAGCGGCAATATCGATATCCCGCCGGCGGATCTTATGGTAGTCCGTTTTAAGGAGGGCGAGGACGAGTATCTGGCGCTCCTCAAGATGAATTATAAGTCGCAGTACACCCACCGGACGATGCCGCTTGACGGCGGCGAAGGCAACAGCAACGAGATCATCCGGCACAAGTCGATCCTGCCGTCGGAAAGCCAGCGCTTGACGGAGGCGGCGATCATACGGCTTGACGATCTGGCGCTGTGGGTGATCGAGAAAAAATATGAGGTGAACGGGGAGAAGACCGACTACTTCTCCTTCCTGTTCCTGAAATGCAGCGCACATCTGTCCCACAAGTCCAAGCTGTCCATTGTGAGCAGAGCGGTGGAGAGCATACAGAGGGAAGGCTTCGACGAGACGGAGCGGTTTGAGAAGCAGATGCGCGCCAAGAGCATCATTCAGGAAGAGATCGAGGAGAACGGCGGCTTTGTGGTGGAGGAATTGGCCGAGAGGATCTTTGAAGAACAGCCTGAATTGAAAGCCGCTTTTCAGGACAAGATGGAAAAGTACGACATGGTGAAGGAAGAGATACAGCCGCAGAGCGAGAACACGGTGCGCAAGTATCAGAGCCAGCACCTGTACACGGATACGGGCATCGAGATCAAGATTCCGATGGAGCAGTATAAGGATCCGAAGAGCGTCGAATTTATCACGAATCCTGACGGGACGATCTCTGTGCTGATCAAGAATATCGAGCATTTGGAGGCAAAGCTGTAGCGTTTCGGGCGTCGCGGCACAGCGTGGACAGGATGGCGCCGCAGCCGTTTTGGGAGACAGGAAGATATGGGAACGATCTTGGATTATCTGAAAGAATACGGGGATTACACCTTTGCGGAGAAGCCGTTTAACGAGGTGGACAGTCTGGTGCTCTGCCAGTGCTCCTACCTGAAATTTGACGGCATCGCGCCGTCGCCGGAGGAGGAAGGACCGGCCGTGGATCTGCAGGAGATCGCACAGCATCCGCACTACGATCATCTGTATGCGGATGAGCGCTACCGGGCGGACAACACGGCGCTGTTTCAGGCGATGCACGGCAGCAGACGGTTTCGCGACACCAAGGTATATAATTATGTAAACCAAATCGATCTCCGGACGGAGACACAGTTTTCGGCCGTCACTTTTCGTCTGCCGGACGGTGTCTGTTACGTGGCTTACCGCGGAACGGACGAGACGATCGTAGGTTGGAAGGAGGATCTGAACCTTGCTTTTTCCGAGCCTACGGAAGGACAGCTTATGAGCGTGGACTATCTGAACCGTGCGGCGCGGGATATCACGGGCGGCTTCTATGTGGGCGGACATTCCAAGGGCGGCAATCTGGCCGTCTATGCGGGTATGAACTGCGAGCCACAGGTCCGCAGCCGCATCACGCTGATCTACGATCATGACGGGCCCGGCTTCCGGCCGGAGGTGAAGGCGCAGGGGGCTTACGGCGAGATCGCCGGCAGGATCCGCAAGACGATACCCCACTCCTCGTTAGTGGGAATGATCCTGTATTCGGACGGCGCATATGAGGTGGTGGAGAGCAGGACGATCGGGCTCGCGCAGCACAATCCCTACACATGGCTGGTGAAGGACGATCATTTTCGGATCGTGAATGAACTGTATGCGGGGCGCAGATTTATGGACGAGGCGCTGAACGAGTGGATCCTTTCGCTCACGCAGGAACAGGTGCATACCTTTGTGGATACGCTGTATCGGGTGCTGCTGGCGTCGGAGACCGACAATCTGATCGACCTTGGCACACACTGGCTGCAGAGCGTGCAGAAGATCGGAACGGCGCTTAAGGAGATCGACCCGCAGACAGGCCGGGCGATCATACAGATCATGAGATCCCTCTTCGAGATCACGTCGGTCAATGCCAAAGAGATGTTCAAGAACAAGAAGGAGCTGCAGAGAGAAAAATTTGAGGAAGGCATTCTGCAGCTGGAGCGGCTGTTTACCAAGTAGATACCGGGCTTGTAAAGTAGTGCAGCAGACGCGCGCCGCCGCTGTCCATGATGCGCTCCGGATGCCATTGGACGGCGATGACGGGCAGAGAGACGTGCATGATGCCCTCGATCACGCTGTCCGCCGTGCGGCAGACTGCGGCAAGGCCGCCGCCGAGCCTGTCGATCGCCTGATGATGCGCGGAATTGACGGTCGTGCCGGTACCGTACAACTGAAAGAAGAAGTCGCTGCGGTTCAGCCCGCAGTGGTAGACGCGGTGCATTTGGTCGCCCTCTTTCCACTCGTGCATGGCGGCGGTGTCGATGTGCTGGCGGATCGTGCCGCCCAGATGAACGTTGATGAGCTGAAGCCCTTTGCAGATCCCGAGCACGGGCTTTTTTTGCGCCATAAAAAGGGCGAGGGCTTGAAACTGCAGGATATCCAGCTCGGTGTCGATGCTGCGCGAGCCGTGATCCTGCTGTCCGAAAAAGATCGGCGCGATGTCGCAGCCGCCGGGCAGCAGCAGATGCGTGGCGCGATCCGCCTCCTGTACGTCGAGAGTGGTGATATAAGGAATGCCCAGTGAGCGCAGGGCGTTTTCGTAGTTGTGCGTGTGACGGGAACGGCCGATCACGGCGACCAGTGGAGAGGACATAGGCAGTGCCTCGCAGCGCTAACGTTACTATATTATATGAGCGCCCTGGCCGTGAGGTGATTCAGACGATCCCGAGTTCGGGAAAAGGGATCACGGGATCGGGATCTGCCTCGTGTGTGCCGATGACCTTTTCCAGCCATGCCATGTGATACCATGTGCCGAACTTGTAGCCGCAGTTTCGGAAAGTGCCGACCGTGCGGTAACCCATGTGCTCATGGAATCGTAGGCTGTTCATGGTGAGATGGCTGTCCTCGGTCTCCGGATAGCCGATGCAGGCATACAGATTGAGAATGTGCTGTGCCGCAGAGATGTTTTCGAGGGCCTCATAGAGCGCTCTGCCGACGCCGGTGCGCGTATCGCCTTTTCTGACATATATGGTCGTCTCCGCCGAGCGGTCGTAGGCGGCGCGCCCCACGAAGGCGTGGGTGTAGGCGTAGCCGAGGAGCTCTCCCTGTCTCTCGGCGACAAGGTAAGGATATTTTCGGAGGACATCGTCCATGCGTGCCCGAAACTCTTCCAAACTTGGCACGTCATATTCAAAACTGACCGCCGTCTCTGTAACGTAAGGCGCGTAGATATCCAGAAGTCTGCGGGCATCGTCGGGTGTGGCGGTGCGGATCGTGACCTTGTCGGCATTCTGTTGTTCCTGCATAGCGAGCTCCCCAAAATCAGTGTATCCGTGTGAACCCTCACACGGTATCTTCTTGCTTTCTCCCCTATTTTATAAGATCATAGCGCAAATTACAATACGGATAAAAAATATAGTTGACTTTATGTTTAGTATATGTATAATTGAAGTCAGTGTGTATAAACATTAGGTTAACTTTTATTAAACACGAAAAGCACAAATACGGATCACCGAATCGCGCAAGAAGGATCAGGTTATGAAACTGGAAGAACAGATAGGCAATAAGATCAAGAATCTGAGAAATCAGAACGGGCTGACGCAGCAGGAGCTAGCCGATCGGTCGGATCTCACGAAAGGATTTATCTCGCAGGTGGAACGGGGCTTTACGGCGCCTTCCGTGGCCACGCTTGCGGACATCATAGAGTGCCTCGGGAGCAATCTGGCGGACTTTTTCAACGATGATGAAGATCCGCAGATCGTCTACAGGCCCGAGGACTGCTTCGAGAAGGTAGACAAGGCGGGAAACTGTGTCAGATGGCTTGTGCCGACGGCGCAGAAGAACCAGATGGAGCCGATCCTCGTGACGCTGCGGCCGAAGGAGAACATGCCTTTTGACAAGCCCCATGAGGGCGAGGAGTTCGGATATGTCCTCGAGGGCAGCGTGAAGCTGTATTTCGGGGAGAAAGTACATATCGCGGAGAAGGGGGACTCTTTCTACTATTCCGCCACGAAACGGCATAAGCTGGAGGCGGCAGGACGAAACGAAGCCAAGGTACTCTGGGTCAGCACACCGCCCAGTTTTTAGGAGAAAGCTATGGAGACGAACGAAAAAGACATATTGGAACTCAGGAATATAACAAAGTCTTTTGACGGCAAAAAGGTGCTGGACGATCTGTCCCTGTCTATCGGCAGAAACGAGTTCATCACGCTGCTCGGCCCGTCCGGCTGCGGGAAGAGCACGACGTTGCGCATCATAGGCGGTTTTGTGAGACCGGACGCCGGCTCCGTGTTTTTCGAGGGAAAAGATATCACCAATCTGGCTTCCGAGAAGCGCAACGTCAACACGGTATTCCAGAAATATTCTCTGTTTCCGCATATGAACGTGGAGGAGAACATCGCCTTCGGCCTGAAATTGAAAAAGAAGAGCAAAGCATACATACAGGACAAGATTAAATATGCCCTGAAGTTGGTGAATCTGGAGGGCTATGAGAAGCGGAACACGACGGCGCTTTCCGGCGGGCAGCAGCAGAGGATCGCCATTGCGCGCGCCATTGTCAACGAGCCTGAGATACTGCTGCTCGACGAACCTCTGGGGGCGCTCGATCTAAAGCTGCGCCATGACATGCAGCAGGAGCTTATCCGGATCAAGAAGGAGGTGGGAATCACCTTCATCTATGTCACGCACGATCAGGAAGAAGCCCTCACCATGTCGGATAAGATCGTCGTGATGAACAAGGGCATCATACAGCAGATGGGGACGTCCAAATCTATCTATGACGAACCGCAGAACGCATTTGTGGCGGACTTCATAGGCGAGAGCAATATCATCGGCGGCATCATGCTGCAGGACAGGGTGGTGGAGATCCTCGGCGTGAAGATCCCGTGCGTGGACGAGGGATTCGCCGAACGCGAAGCCGTGGACGTCGTCATACGGCCCGAGGATTTGGAGATCAAGCCGGAAGGAGAAGGCTTCTTCACGGGGCAGGTCACCTCCGTGCTGTTCAAGGGCGCTTACTATGAGATCAAGGTGTACGCGGAAGGCTATGAATGGGTCAGCCAGAGCGTCAGCGCGCCGGAGGTCGGGGCACGGGTCGGCTTGTATGTGGCTCCCGACAATATTCAGATCATGCACAAACCGAAATCAGAAGATGCGGAGATGATCAAGGAATGAAAAGAAAATATCTTGCCACACCATATATCATCTGGGTCATCGGGTTTACGCTGCTGCCGTTGATCACGATCGGGGTCAGCGCGTTCACGGGAGACGACGGCGCGTTCACATGGGATGGGGTCTTGGCTATCGCAGAGCCGATCAACAGACAGGCGCTGCTGTTTTCACTGGCGATCGCGTTTGGCTGCACGATGATCTGTATCCTTCTCGCGTATCCGGCGGCGCTTTTCCTAAAGAGCTTTCGGTTCAAGCGAAAGGGATTTACGATCTTTCTTCTGGTGCTTCCGATGTGGATGAACTTTATCCTGCGGATACTGGCCTGGCAGATGATATTGTCGAAAAACGGCATCTTAAACTTTATACTCGGCAGGTTCGGCGCCGCGCCGCTGGCTGTCAGCAACACATGGATCTCGCTCATGATAGGCATGGTGTATGATTTCCTGCCTTACATGATCCTGCCGATCTTCAACGCCATTTCGGACATCGACGAGGATCTGATCGAGGCGGCAAGGGATTTGGGAGCTGGCAGCGGGGCCGTATTCTGCAAGGTCATTTTTCCGTTGTCCGTACCCGGTATGCTGAGCGGGATCGTGATGGTGTTCGTGCCCGCCATGACTTCCTTTGTCATCGCGGACATTCTCGGCGGCGGTAAGCTGCAGCTGATCGGCAACATCATCGAGCAGGAGTTTATGAAGAGCATGAACTGGCATCTGGGCGCGGGTCTGTCTATCTCGCTCATGATCCTGGTGCTCATCGGGCTGGCGTTCACGATGCGCGGCGACATGGAAGAGAGAGGGACGGCGTTATGGTGAGACTGAAGAATGCGTTTATGAAATGCTATCTGGCGCTCATACTGCTGTTTTTGTATGCGCCGATCTTTGTGCTGGTCGTGCTGTCCTTCAACGATTCCCGTTCCAGAGTGACTTGGGGCGGCTTTACGCTCCGGTGGTACGGTGAACTTTTTTCCAACAGGCAGATCCTGGAAGCACTCAGAACGACGCTGTTACTCGGCCTCGGGTCGGCCGCTGCAGCGACGGTCATCGGCACGCTGGGGGCGGTGGGGATCCAAGCCATGCGCAGACGGGGGTATCAGATCGTAATGTCGTTGACGAACATTCCGATCCTGAATGCGGACATCGTGACGGGGATCGCGCTGATGCTGTGGTTCGTGCGTTTGATGCCGCTTGGCTTCGGAAGTGTGCTCGCAGCACACATCACCTTCAACATACCTTATGTGATCCTGAGCGTCATGCCGAAGTTGAAGTCGCTCAACCTGAGTATCTATGAGGCGGCGAGGGATCTGGGGGCGGGCAGCGTCTACGCTTTCTTTCATATCGTGCTGCCCCAGATCGGCAGCGGGATACTGGCGGGTTTCTTCATGGCGCTGACGATGTCGATGGACGATTTCGTTATCACATATTTCACGAAGGGAGCGGGTGTCAACACGCTCTCGACCATGATCTACGGAGAGATCAGAAAGGGGATCAAGCCGGAGATGTACGCTCTGTCCACCCTTCTGTTTGCCGTGATCTTTGTGATACTGTTAGTGTTTAATGCGCTGTCCGGCAGAGGAAAGAATACGGACGACGTCATAGAAAGGAGCAGATGATGAGGAAAAGGAAGCTGTGTGTTTTGGGCGCTGCGCTCGCGGGGATGCTGATGCTGGGAGGCTGCGGCAAGGAGGAGCCGACGGAGTACCTGACGGTGTTCAACTACGGGGAATATATGGATCCCGATGTGATCGACCGTTTTACGGAAGAGACGGGGATCGGCATCAAGTATGAGGAGGCCCTGACCCCGGAAGAGCTGTATGCGAAGTATATCTCCGGCGCGATCGACTATGATCTGGTCTGCTCCGCGGATTATATGATACAGCGTCTGATCGAGGAGGGAGAGGCGCAGAAGGTCGATTTTGCTTCCATGGAGTATGCGGACAATATCGGCGACCGGTTCTGGGAGTTCTCTCAGGCGTTCGATCCGGATAACGAGTATGCGCTGCCTTACTTCTACGGCACGATCGGCATCCTCTATGACACGACGAAGGTCGATGCGCCGATCGACAGCTGGGGCGTGCTCTTCGACGGCAGCTACAAAAACGACATCATCATGCAGAACAGCCAGAGGGATACCTTTATGATCACGTTAAAGTATCTGGGCCATTCCCTGAACACGTCCGACGAGGGCGAGCTGCGTGAGGCGCAGGAGCTGCTCATCAGGCAGAAGCCGGACGTACAGGCTTATCTGGTGGACGAGGCGAGAGACGAGGTGGTGGCCGGAAACGCGGCCATGGCGGTCGTCTATTCGGGCGAGGCTTATCTGGGGCATGAGTACAATGAAGATCTGGCGTATGTGGTGCCGAAGGAGGGCTCGAACGTATGGATCGACTCATGGATCGTGACGAAGCACTGCAAAAATCCCGAGGCGGCGGCGAAGTTCCTCGATTTCCTCTGCCGTGAGGACGTGGCGGAGCAGAATTTCGAGTACATCTATTACTCGACGCCCAACCAGGCCGTCGTGGAGAATATGGACGAGGAACTTAGAAACGATCCCGCGATCACGCCCACTGAGGAGGATCTGGCAAAATGCGAGGTCTGCACGCAGACCGATCCGGAGATCACGAAGCTGTACAACGAACTGTGGAAAGAACTGAAGGCGGACTGACAGAGAGGAGAAGTTTATGCAGTTTAAGGTTCTGACAGGAGCGGAATTTGATATCGATTTTCTGCCGAAGATCATGGATTTGGACAGGATCGTCTACTCCGCGGAATATGCCGGAGAGCTGAAAAATATGGTCGCGCGGTATCAGGCAAACCGCGACAGCTTTGTCTGCATCGTAGATGAAGAACATGACCGCCTTGCGGGATATATCAATTTCTTCCCCTGCACGGACGCACTGTATCGGGATATCCGCTATCAGACATCTGTGATCCGGGACGATGATATCCGCGCGGACGAGATCGCGCAGTATGATACAGAGACAAATCATCTGTTCGTTATCTCGATCGCGGTCCACCCCGACTATCGCGGCGGGGAAGCCATCGCCGTGTTGTCCGACGCGTGGATCGCGCACCTTGGCATGCTGCAGGATAAGGGATTCCCGATCACTGATATCAGCGCCATTGCCATTTCACAGGACGGCAGAAAGGCGCTTAGGAACTATATGTTTACGGTGGAGAGGAAACTGGCTGACGGGAATATCGTCTATCTGTGTCAGGGACGGTTTTTGGAGAAGCTCCTGGCGCATGACTTGTATTTCAAGAGTTACCGGAGCGATATCTACCTGCTTCTGCCCTTTGCGGACAATGTCAAGAATCATCGGCTGGACGCGCTGCTGCAGGGCGGAAGCGCCGACGGCGGCAATGTGCCCGACATAGCCCGCAGACTTCTCGACGGGCTGGAAGACTGTCTGCGTTACGAGATGTCCAACGCCGTGCTGGAAGAGTTGGATATGGTTTATCTGGGCGCGTTCGAGCTTCTGCACACGACGGACGACTATCCGCCGGCGGGCGAGGAGATCGTGGTCGGCGAGGAGAAGCTGTATGCGGTCCTGGCGGCGCATCGGCCGAGCCATATGTATGTCATGACACTGTTTTTGCCGGATTCGCCGTTTTCCACCACGCAGGTGCAGGATCAGCTTTCCTACGGATATCTGAAGATCAGAGATCCGGAGCACGGCGGATCGAACTATGTCGATCTCTATGAATATCTCCGTCTTACATACGGTCTGTTGAAGTGCGGCAGCGGCAAATCCCTGCTCTGTCTGTCCGGCAAGCCGAAAGACAGCCGGGAATTTCAGAATATCATGTCCGGAGAGGTGTACAACAGTATGCACATCGACTACCATATCCAGAGCGGAGATATAGAGGAGATATGCCGGACGGATCACGCGCAGTACGACTATTATGAAGTCTACCTCTCGGATGTGACGATCGCCTTCATACTGAAAGATTTTTCGGAGGATGTGTACGACCGGATCGACCTCACGGCCACTTACGCTTTTATCGCGCAGCTTGTGATGTTTCAGAATACTGCGCTGGCCAAGACCAACATCAAGATCACCAATGCGCTGGCGAACGACGGCGATATCTCGCATGAGCAGATCTTTGAGCTGTACCGCGAGTTCGGCAAGACGGTGCGTTTTTGGGAAGTACGGAATTTCAAGTACAACGGGACACAGGCGGAGGCTGCCTGTATCGCCAAGGCTTTTTCCAACGAGGAGCTGAAACAGACTTATTACGAGCATCAGGAATTTCTGGAGCACATCGTGGAACTGAAAACGGCGCAGACGGAGGCGGTGAACGGCGCGATCCTGAATATCGTCGCAACGGTGCTTGCGGTCATTCAGATCCAAGACTTTGCGGTGGGGATCCTCATGCACTTCTACAGCATGCTGGGGATCGAGGCGGCGTATGCGCCAAAGACCTTCACGACGGTCATCATCAGCGGCACGCTGACGATCCTGCTGCTGTATATGATCCTGAGAAAAAGAAAACGGAATCTGTACAAGCATAATATGCTGCGCAGACAAAAATAGAGATTTAGTTTACATAACTCACACAGGAAGCTGTGAAAATACGGAATGGGGATTAAGATGAAACGATGGAATCGTAAATGGATATGGACGTTACTCTTTCTGGCATTATTTCTGATCCTGTCCGCCGTCAAGGTGGTGGTGCTCCCGCAGGGCGGCTCGGTCACTTACCTGAGTCTGCTGTTTCTGTGGCTGGTCACTTACTTTTTCGGTTTCCGCTATGGACTGGTATGCTCCGTGCTGTTCGGTCTGGCGCGGATGGGGGTGGATCGTCTGGCAGGGGAGGCGGTCATCACATACTGGCCGGCGCTTCTTCTGGAATATCCGCTGGGATACGGGGTGTTCTGCCTGGGCGGTCTTCTGAAGGAGCCGTCCGCAAAGGGCGGCGCGGCGACAGGTGCGGGCGTTTTTGCCGAGCCGTTCCGGCTGCGAATGGGCTATGTGATTGGGGTGCTGGGGCAGTATCTCCTTTTTGTCATCTCGGCGGTCTGCTTCTATCCGCCGGACCGGGAAGGCTTCTTTGCCAATTTACTGTTCTGTATGCTGTATGACGGCAGTTATCTGATGGTGGAAGGCGTGATAACGGTCCTGTTCCTGTGTGTCCCGCCTGTCTGCGAAGCCATCTATTATCTGAAATATATCGCGACCCACGAGGAAGAAGACGATACCCTGACGACGTTCTGACGGCTGTGTGCCGTTTGGGTCACGGAAAGGAGACAGGGCTATAGATGCGCAGCAAAACGATAAAAGAGTTGTTCGTCACCTTCTTTAAGATCGGCGCGTTTACCTTCGGCGGCGGATACGCGATGATACCGCTGATCAAGAGAGAGATCGTGGAAGAGAAAAAGTGGCTTGCAGAGGAGGAAGTGTTCGATCTGATCGCTATTGCGGAGTCCACGCCCGGGCCGTTGGCGATCAATGCGGCGACCTTTGTGGGAAACCGGGTCGGCGGTATCGGCGGCGCGCTGGCGGCTACGCTGGGCGTTGTCCTGCCGTCTTTCTTGATCATCTTCCTCATAGCGGGCATTCTGGCGCGCGTCGAACATCTGCCGGTTGTGGAAAAGGCGTTTCGGGGGATCCGGGCGGGCGTCCTCGTGCTGATCGGCAGCGCGCTTTTCTCTTTGTTCCGGCAGTTGAAAAAACAAGTCTTTACCTACGTCGTTCTGGCAGCGGCGTTTGCGGCCGCATGCTTCCTGCAGACGGATTCCGTTGTCATACTGATCCTGTGTGCGCTGTGCGGCATCGCATGGACCGGTTTCGAGGAAAAGAGGGCGCGGAAATGATCTATCTGAAACTGTTCTGGGAATTTTTGAAGATCGGGGCATTCACCTTCGGCGGCGGCTATGCGATGCTGCCCCTGATGCGGCAGGCCGTTCTGGAGAACGCCTGGAGCAGCGAGAACAAGATCGTGGATCTGATCGCGGTGAGCGAGTCTACACCGGGGCCGCTGGCGGTGAATATGTCCACTTATATAGGGGCGGAGACCGCGGGGATCGGCGGCGCGCTGGCAGCCACATTCGGCGTGGTGCTGCCGTCCTTTCTCATTATCCTGCTCATATCGGGCAGCTACAGAAAGTTCCGGACGAGCCGCATCGTCAGGGGCGCTATGGAAGGTCTGCGCCCGGCAGTCGTGGCGCTGGTCGCGGCGGCGCTTTTGTCTGTGGCCGGCAGCGCGTTCGATGTCGGGGATCTGCTGTCTCACGGCAATCTTACGGGGATCGTCGCTGTGCTGATTGCCGCTTTTCTCAGTTATAAGAAAAAGCACCCGATCCTCATTATCGCGGTGAGCGCGATCGTGGGGCTGATACTGTGACCGGCTGCGAATGACAGGCAAAGCTTCACCCGCATATCCCGTTCGTGGCCATCACGGAAGAACTCTCGCCGAAGGGAAGTTCTTCGCCGTCCGCGGTAGTCACCCGCCCGCCGGCCTCCGTCACGATCAGCGATCCGGCGGCATAATCCCAGGAGCATAGGCGCAGTTCAAAGAAAAATTCGGCGCGTCCCGCCGCGATGCTGCACAGATCAATGGCGGAAGAACCGCTTCTTCTCACATCGAGAGATTTCCGGTAAAAATCGTAGGCGAGGGCGAAAGTCCGCTCGGCCAGTTCCTCATAGTAGGTCGCCGTGCCGAAGATGACGATGCCGTTTTGCAGCGGATTGGCGGAGACATGGATCGGTTTGCCGTTCAGATACGCGCCTTGTCCCTTTACGGCAGTGAACATCTCGCCCAGATAGGGGTTATAGACGACGCCCATGTACGGCGCGCCGTCCTTCGCCAGTCCCACGGAGACAGCGCTGGTGTGATAGTCCCTGATGAAATTCGTGGTGCCGTCGATGGGATCCACGATAAAGGCATAACCCTCTTTGATGGAGGCGTGTGTGTCTTCCTCCTCGCCCACAAAAACCGCCTCCGGCAGCAAGGCCAGGAGTTCTTCTTTTAACTTTGCCTGTATCATTTTGTCGTAGGTCGTGACGAAGTTGGCGTGTCCCGCCTTCTCGTCCACGATGCTCTGCTCTCTGTCGGCGTTTAAAATGATGCCGCCGCACTCGCGCACGATGTTCGTGATGCCGCGAAGCAGCCTGTTTTCTTCCTGTTTCATATATGTCTTCCTCCGCTTGTACTGTGATGGCGCCACAAGAATGTTATCGCATATCCCGGGGAATTTGGCAAGATGATTGTTGGCTTCAGATAGGCGGTATGGCAGGGCTGCGTTTGTTGACAGTGTGCGGCAGGTATTGTATAATGCAGAATAAGCTTCGGTTTGTGCCGGGCAGAATAAAAATAATATTTGACGGTATTTCATGATACTGAGACAGGAGGACTGCATATGGGGGGGGGTAAAACATAATCTGTTTTTCGGGACTTTGTTCCTGCATCAAAAAATAGCGCGTCATTTTGGCGGAGAGCTGGTTTTTGTCCGAACGGGATATCTGGAGCATAATGTGGTAACGCAGCCGATGGCTTATGACGCTGTTTCGGACAACGCGTATTCCGCTTATAAAGAACAGATGGATTATGTTCGTTATCGCACTATTGAACTGCTCGCGCAAGAAATCAAAAAGAATCATGTTGACGGGGAGATCGCAGAGGCGGGCGTGGACTACGGGAACTGCTCATGGGTCATCAACGGGAGTTTTCCGGACAGAACCTTTTACCTGTATGATACGTTTTCGGGATTCGATGCGCGCGATGTAGAGACAGAAAAGAATAACGGTTTTACGACAGACGACTTCTTTGAAAGTGCGAATTATTTTAAGCGCAGCAGCTTCAAGACGGCGGACGATCAGATCGCGTATGTGCGTCAGCGTCTGCCATATCCCGAGAGGGCTGTTTTTAGGAAAGGCTATTTTCCGGAAACCGCTGCTTCTGAAACAGAAAAAAGGTTTGCTTTTGTCTCACTGGACATGGATCTGTATACGCCGATCCTGAGCGGCATTGATTTTTTCTATCCGAGACTGAGTCGGGGCGGCTATATTATGGTTCACGATTATAATCACGGCGAGTTCAAGGGAATTAAAAAGGCCGTCGCAGAATGCGAAGAAAAGTTCGGTGTGATTCCTAAATTTCCGCTGCCGGATCAGGGAGGAACGATTGTCTTGACAAAAATCTGATTGCCGATGCAAGCGTTAAAGCTGTATGAGGGCCTATCAACCAAAAAGCTATTGACGGAAGCGTCAATCAGTGTTACGATATTTTATACAAAAAAGGTGTTACTGTAAAGCAACGGTTCGCCTTGATTAACAGTTACTAATCAAAAAAGCAACCACTAACCTTGGTCGGGGCGGTTGCTTTTTTGATGCCTTTTATTTTTTCTGGTTTGTCGGATACTGATGATCGTCACGATGATACTGATAACCGTCACTACAATACCGACAAGCTCCAAAATCATATACAACACCAATAGTGCTTACCTTTCACGTTATTTTCCATATGTATCCCCTCCTTATGATACAGGAAGTTCTCAAAATGTACTCATTTTGGCAAAAGGCGAACCGCTACCGTTTAGGTAACACCCATAAATCTATTCTATCATAATGACAGGGGTTTGCAAGATGTAATGGCAAATAAACATGAAAAAATGTGCGATTTTTGGAATGGTTTGATTTCTATAATTTCTGCTCTGAAAGCCATGTCAAAAGACTTCTTGCCATGCGCAATTGCTTGAGATCCATTCCGCGCAATAATTCTGCAACATCACGCCATTCCTCGCTTTCATGCCGGATACTTCCGATTAAAAATTCATCAGGCGTAGTATCGAGTGCGAGAGCTATTTTGATTAGCACTTCCAAAGATGGAATGGATGTAGCCCGCTCGATACAAGAGAGATATTTATTGTTAATTCCGGCGCGTTCGCAGACTTGAACCTGCCGCATGCCAAGTTCCTTTCTTCGCCTTGCAATACGCCTTCCGATTTCAGAGTAATCCAATTCCATTACAAATCTCCTCCTTCTTCACATCTTATCGAATTACAGTTCAGACTAAAACAATCCATAAATCGTAAATCAACTTGACATAAGAATTATTCGTAATTATAATTGGATTATCAGTTTATAAGTGGAATTGTGCCTGATAGTGCATAATCAACATTTGCATATAGACAAAATAGAAGATGAAAGAGGAAAATCTATGGAAACTAACAAAATTACTGGATATCCGTCAATTGATAAGCCTTGGCTGAAATACTATAGTCAAGAGATGATTGACACACCGTTGCCGGAATGCACAATGTATGAACATGTCTTTCATAATAATCAAGATAATCTCGATAGAATCGCTTTAATTTACTATGGAACAAAAATCAGCTATAGGAAAATGTTCCAAACAATCTCGTATCTGGCGGGAACGCTTGAAGACATTGGTATACAAAAGGGGGATATCGTGACTGTCTGCATGATAAATTCCCCCGAAACGATATATTTAATCTTTGCACTCAACAAGATTGGTGCAGTAGCAAACATGGTATATGGCTCCAGTACCTGTGAAGAAATGAAGAAATATATTCTGGATACAAAATCAAAAGTTGTGTTTACACTTGATTTGTTTCAGGATAAATTTAGAGAGATAGCCGATGAAGTACAGCTTGAAAAGATAATTATTGCAGGAAGCATGGATTCCATGTCCTTTACAAACCGTATCGGTGCAAGGCTATTGAACGGAGTCAAGCCGATGCCTGTGCCGGAAGATTCACGGTTTATTACATGGAAGAAATTTTTCCAAAATAGAAGAGAAAGTAAAAAGACATGTCACGACGCAGATGCGCCGGCGGTTATTACCTACACTGGCGGAACTACCGGAGGTTCTAAAGGTGCGATGCTTAGTAATAAAGCTATTATTGCTGTGGCGCAACAATATATAATGGGTGAACAGAAATTGCGACGTGAAAGCACATGGATGCAAGTTTTACCATTATTTATTGCATATGGTGTGACATGTTCTTTGATGATTCCACTTATCGTTGGTATGACTTTGATTGTCAGAATACCAATGGCAGAATCTATTGTGGATTTTTATAAGAAGTTCAAACCAAATCATATTATGTACGGCCCGGCTTATTGGGAAGCATTTGCTGATGCTAATGAAGATTTAGATTTATCTAATCTGATTGCTCCAATTACGGGTGGAGATATGTTACATACAGCAACAGAAACAAAAATTAATGATTATCTTAAAAAGCATGGAAGTTCGTATCCTCTTATGAATGGATACGGTATGACGGAAGTTGGGGCTGCGGTTTCGGTTAATTACAAGTATGCGCATGAGTATGATAGCGTTGGAATACCGTTTGTTAAAAATGTAATATCAGCATTTGATACAGAGACAGGACAGGAACTTCCGTATGGCGAAAGAGGGGAAATCTGTATTCAAACACCGTCCATGATGCTTGGATATGTCAATAATCCGGAAGAGACAAATCATATTATCAGAAAGCATGAAGATGGGAAATTATGGGTACATTCCGGAGACCTTGGTTATATAACAGAAAATGGGTTTATACATATCAGCGGCAGACTAAAGCGATATATGATGTATATTGCTAATGGTTTACATAAAAAGATATTCAGCCTTGATATAGAAAAGGTACTTTTGGAGCACCCTTACGTCGATAATTGTGCTGTTGTGCCAATAGCTGATAAAGAGACATTTCAGAAACCAGTAGCGTTTATTATATTAAACAAGACTTGTTCTCGTGATGAAAATCTAGAGATTAAGCTCAAAGCCTTTGCCGAGGAAAATCTGCAGGAAGGATATAGACCTGTTAAATACATCTTTATGGATAAATTCCCTTTGACAAAGGTTGGCAAAGTAGATTATTTGAAATTAGAGAGGGACGCAACAGAAAAATAAAAAGAAATTTATTATATACGCTCTAAAGCGTGGTTGACAGTTAAAAAGCTATTGACGGAAGCGTCAATCAGTGTTACGATATTTTATACAAAAAGGGTGTTACCGTAAAGCAACGGTTCGCCTTGATTAACAGTTACTAATCAAAAAAGCAACCATCAACCTTGGGCGGTGCGGTTGCTTTTTTGATGTCTTTTATTTTTTCTGGTTTGTCGGATACTGATGATCGTCACGATGATACTGATAACCGTCACTACAATACCGACAAGCTCCAAAATCATATACAACACCAATAGTGCTTACCTTTCACGTTATTTTCCATATGTATCCCCTCCTTATGATACAGGAAGTTCTCAAAATGTACTCATTTTGGCAAAAGGCGAACCGCTACCGTTTAGGTAACACCCATAAATCTATTCTATCATAGTGACAGGGGTTTGCAAGATGCAATGAAATAAAATATGAAAAATTTACTAACGATAAATCAACAACGTGTTCAAGGGTGTTCAAGTAAGCTGAACATCAAAAAAAGAGGAAACCCGCATATTTACAAGGTTTCCTCTCTCCTAATCTACTGCGGAAGATGGGACTTGAACCCACACGACATTGCTGTCACAAGATCCTTAGTCTTGCTCGTCTGCCAATTCCGACACTTCCGCGCACGTTTACAACGCAAGTACTATCATACTATCCGGTGCCGAAAATGTCAAGCCATTTTATGTGAAAATGTTTGACGAACCATAGGAGTTCATGTACAATAAGAAATGCGTATGAAACTGGCAGAAGAGGGCAAGATGAGACGGGTTGATCACAGACGGGATATCTATATGGCTGTCGGATGTGTACTGGCAGTTTTGACAGTGTTTTTCGGATACCTTATCTATCGGTCTGCTCTCGGATCGGGTCAGGATCGGATCGTGATCAATGAGATATGCAGCAATAATTTCAGCCTTGTGCAGGATGCGGACGGTCAATATTCGGACTATGTAGAACTGTATAATCCGGGAAAAGAGACTGTGGCCATGACAGGCTGTTTTTTGTCCGATGACGGCAGTCAGCTTCACAAACTGCCTCTGGATGCGGTGAGTGTACCGGCCGGGGGATATGCAGTCGTCTGGCTGAGCGGCGAAGGATTCAGGGGGGGGGTAACGCCCGCCTTTGGCATATCCAGAGACGGTGAGACCGTCTTTTTGAGCGGAGCGGCGGAGGATGAGGTGATCGATTCGGTCGCCGTGCCGGCGCTTGCATATGATACCAGCTACGGCAGGGTGGATGACGGCGGCGAGTGGGCCAGAATGACCGGAAGCGCGGGAGCGTCCAATGCCGGCGCGGAGCTTTTTCCGGCAGTCGTCCTCGATGCGCCCGTGTGCAGCGCCGACAGCGGATTCTACGACCGGCCGTTCGAGGTGACCATAACGGCGCCGGAGGATTGCACGGTCTACTACACACTGGACGGAAGCGATCCCACATGTGATTCCTCCGTGTATCGCGGGCCTCTCACGATCACGGATGTCAGTCCGGCGGAAGACATTTATGCCGCAAGGACCGATCTTGCGCCGTCCAGTCAATATACGCCGTCCTCTCCCGTAGACAAAGCCACCGTTCTGCGGGCGGTCTGTTATCGTGAAAGGGACAAAACGGTCAGTGAAACGGTAGACCGGGTATATTTTGTGGGATATGGAGACAGGCCGGAATATGACGGTATGCCGGTGGTCTCGCTTGTGACCGATCCGGACAACCTGTTCGACGATCAAAAGGGTATTTACGTGAACGGGGCGGCGCTGGAGCGTTACAAAGCGGAAGGCGGGCTGCGGGACGGAGAGCTTCTGGATGTCTATGTAGATGCGGACGGCATGGAACACTATCGGTATATGGCTTCCAATGCCTTTAACAGCGGAAAAGAGTGGGAGCGCGAAGCGGCGCTGACTTATTTTGACGCCGCGCATGAACTGTGTTTCTCGGAAGCTGTTGGGATCCGTATAGCCGGCAATTCCACGCGGTCGGCCACGCAGAAGGCATTCAACGTCTACAGCAGGGACATCTACGGGAAAGGCGGCGCTTTCCCTTATGGTTTCTTTCCGGAAAACAAATGCAGCTCCTTCAAGCTGCGCAACGGCGGCAGCAGCAGCGACACGCTGATGTTTACGGACGCTTTTCTGGAGACGCTGGCGGAGGAGAGAGGGATCCCCGTGCAGAGATCGACGCCGTGCGTGTTGTTTTTGGACGGAGAATACTGGGGGATCTACAATATCCGCGAGCGCTTTGACGAGGAATTTGTCCACCATTACTATGATGTGAGAGAGGACAATGTCTGGATCATGGACGGCGATGTCGTAAGAGCGGGCGGCGGGGAGACGCACGACGCCTATCAGTATATGCTGGACATGATTACACAGTGCGATCTGACCTATGATGACGTGTACGACATGGTCTGCGGCGTCATCGATGTGCAGAGTCTGATAGATTTCTGTTGTCTGAACCTGTATGCCGGCAACAGTGACGTTACTTTCGGGCAAAACACGGCGCTCTGGAGAGTCGCCGAGCCGGAGGACGGAACATACGGAGACGGAAAATGGAGATGGATGCTTTTCGATATGGATCTGTCCATGTCCGCGCAGGAAGATCCCATAGAGTGGATCGACGGCAATGCGCTTATGCAGGAGCCTGTGATAGCCTCCCTCATGAAGAACGAAAGATTTCGCCGGCAGTTCTGTCTGACGTTTATGGATATCGCCAACACCACATACGCATACGACAGGGTACATGCGGAACTGTATAAATGGGCGGCTGCTTACAGGGATCAGGCTGTGAAGACCCACAGGCGCTTTTACGGCGAGGATTTCGATGAGGAGGACTTTGACGGCTATGTGGCCGCTGCGGATCTTTTCTTTCGGGACAGGCTTCCCTTTGCGGCCAAGGGGCTGGCACATTGTCTGGGGCTGACGGGCGATCTGGAGACGGTCACGGTGACGAACCGGACGCCGGAGGGCGGCGCTGTTTATGTGAACACGGCCAAGCTGGGATCGGACGAGGTCTGGAGCGGACAGTACTTTACGGATTATCCGATCACGCTGACGGCCGTTCCGGAAGAGGGGTATCGCTTTGCCGGCTGGAGCGGTGATGTACAGAGCGGTGAGGGTACGGTGGAGATACCGCTTTCGGAGGGCGGCGTCCGTGCGGAAGCCGTGTTTGTGAAAGAAGACAGATAGCGGATTGCAGATAAGAGGTCGCGATAGAAGATGCAGGGCAGGAAGAAAACGGTAATAGGCATTATGGCGGGCGTGTTGTTTTTGACGGGCTGCAGAGAGGCGCTGGATCTTTCTGTAGGCAGTGTGGGAACTGACGTCGCCGGGAGGCCGGAGCAGGGCGCGGCACACAGTGATACCCTGCTGACGGAAAACGACTGCAGGACACAGGCGCAGGACGCTGTTTTGATCGATCTGGGAGATCCGAAGGCGGATGAGACGGAAAGCTATCTCTATGAAAGCGGGAAGCTGACTGTCCGCAGGGCCGGAGACTACAGGCTGACCGGCAGAATGGAGGAAGGCGGGCTGGTCATAGACGTGTACGACGACGATATCGTGCATCTGATCTTGGACGGCGTGGAGATCGACAGCGATTCCGGCGCTGCCGTTTATGTGGAAAAGGCGCGCAAAGTGATCCTCACGCTGGAGAGCGGAACGGAAAATATCATGAGCGATTCCTCGGACGGCGATGCGGGGCACCGCGCCTGTGTGTTCAGCAATGCGGATCTGACGATCAACGGAGATGGAACGCTGTATGTGTACGGGAACCATGCGGACGGCATCCGTTCCAAGGACAGACTCAAGGTGGTGCGCTCCTCGCTCTATGTGCAGGGCGCCGTGGACGGCATTCGGGGAAACGATGCGGTGATCCTGACGGACAGTTCGGTGGAGGTGGAGTGCGGGGGCACGGCTATCCGCTCGGACAGTGAGAAGGATATGGTGGTGATCCGGGGAGGCGGCTGTAAGGTGACTGCCGGCGATCATGCGATCGTCTCCAATCATTATGTGTCGATCCGTGACTGCGCGGCCGAGTGGAATTCCGCTATGGAAGCGGTCCTGTGCGGCGGGATTATTGACGTCGAATAGATATGGCGGTTCTTAAGCCGTGACAAAAAATATATACTATACGGAGGAATGAAATGATGAGCTTTACGGATATTTTCAAGAGATCTTTTTTGGAGGGATATGCGGCGTCCGCGCTTTCTGTCAGATCGATCGTGGTGTGCATGGCGGTCACGCTGCTGATAGCATGTTATATCTTTTTCCTGTACCGTCTGGTCAACAGAAATGCTTTCTACAATAAGAATTTCAATCTGTCGCTGTTAGCCATAGCGGTGATCACGGCGGCGATCATTCTGACGATACAGTCGAACATCGTTATCTCCCTCGGTATGGTGGGCGCGCTCTCCATTGTCCGTTTCCGAACGGCGATCAAGGATCCCATGGATCTTGTCTTTCTGTTCTGGTCTATCAGCGTCGGCATCATATGCGGCGCCGGCTTCGCTATCATCGCTTTGATCGCGTCGGTGGTACTGACCGCAGCGATCCTGCTGGCGGAGTGTCTGCCGGTCGCCAAAGCGCCGCAGATCCTGCTTGTCAATGCGGCGGATATTGAGAAGGAAGAGGAGATCCTAGATGTGCTGGGACAGTATTGCCGCCTGTACAAGGTCAAGGCGCGGAATCTCACGCAGGATCATCTGGATATGGCGATAGAGGTGCGGGTGCGCGAGGAAGGACGGCTTGTGAAAGACCTCATGAAGATCGAGGGCGTGGTGTCTGCTTCGCTTGTCGCCCATGACGGCGAAGTGACTTTCTAGGGGATCATTTTTAACGGCAGCACAGAGGACAGGGGGCATGGATATGATTTATACTTTCACGGACGACTGCATCATCGGCGTCACGCAGATCGACGACGAGCACAGAGGGCTTTTTCGGTTGATCGGGGAACTGCACGATATGCTGGACAAAGATTTTAACAGGGACAGATACGATGAGATATGCGATATGGTGGAACGGCTGAAACAGTACACGGTAGAGCACTTCCGCCATGAGGAAGCGTATATGGAGGCGATCAAGCACCCGGAGTTAGAGCTGCAGAGACAGCAGCATGCGGAGTTTTGTGAGAAGATCGACGAGGCGGATATCCGCTCCGGCGAGAGCGACCAGCGCGGACTCGTAAACGACCTGCTCACCTATCTGGTGCGGTGGCTCTACCGGCACATCATCGGCTCGGATCTGCTCATCGGCAAGCTGGTGCCGGTCAAGGAGTGGAAGAAACGGAAAGACTGTGACTTTAAGGAAGAATATCTGACGGGCGTGGAGCATATCGACGAGGAACACAGGGAACTGGTGCGGATGCTCGGAGAGATCCACCACATGATCGCCGGCGGCGCGGCAGGGACAAGAGAGAAGATCATCGACAGACTGAAGACGCTGCGGGCCTATGTGGAGACGCATTTCAAGGACGAGGAGGAGTATATGGAAAGTATCCGCTACGACGGTCTGGAGATGCACAGGCTGGCGCATGACGCTCTTTCCACCAGACTTGAGCTGATGAATCTGGAGGACTTTGCCGCGGAGGACGAAGATGAACTGGCCTGTTTTGTGGAGTTTTTGACCGAGTGGCTGTCCACGCATATCATGCAGATGGACAGACATATTTCCGCTCATTAACGATATTTTTTAAAAGAGGGCTTGACATAAGCCTGAAAAGAAGATAGAATATCATTTGTTCGCAGGAATGGCGGAATTGGCAGACGCGCACGGTTCAGGTCCGTGTGATAGCAATATCATGAGGGTTCAAGTCCCTTTTCCTGCACTACATAAATGATGATCGGTGAAGACACTGCGGTATGCGGTGTCTTTTGCCATATATGGAGATGCGGGAGAACGGCGGTGGCTATGAGAGAGATCAGAGGAATCGTATATATGGAGGATTTTCGGTTCGCCGCGGGGATCGTCACCGTGGACGGGGACAGGATCCTGTCTGTCAGGCCGTGCAGCGAGTCGGAGCTGACTGTCGGGGAGCGCGGGCGATATATCCTGCCGGGTCTTGTTGACATTCATCTCCACGGCTGCGCGGGGCACGAGCTCTGTGAGGGAATGGCGGAGGCGCTGCGCGCTATCGCCTCCTATGAACTGGCACACGGGATCACTGCGATCTGCCCGGCGACGATGACGCTGCCGGAGGCGCGGCTCTGCGATATCTGTGCGGCGTGCGTGAAAGCCGCCGGGGAAAGGCTGCCTTCGGGGATCGCGCTGCGGGACGTGCTGCGCGGCATTTATCTGGAGGGGCCTTTTATCGCGGAGGAAAAGCGGGGCGCACAGGATCGCGCGTACATACAGCGTCCGGACTTAGCGCTGCTGACAAGGCTGCAGCATGCCGCAGACGGCATGATCAGGATAGTGACGATCGCGCCGGAGGCGCCGGGCGCGCTCACGTGCATTCGGCGCGGGGCGCAGGATTTTCGCTTTTCCATAGCCCATACCTGCGCGGATTACGAGACGGCCAAGGCGGCGATCGAGGCAGGTGTCCGGCACATCACGCATCTGTACAACGCGATGCCGCCGTATCTGCACAGAGAGCCGGGCGTCGTCGGCGCCGCGGCGGAGATGCCGGCCGTGACGGCGGAACTGATCTGCGACGGGCAGCATCTGCATGACAGTGTAGTCCGCGGCACGTTCAGGCTGTTCGGAGCGGACCGCATCGTGCTGATCAGCGACAGCATGATGGCCGCGGGCATGAAAGACGGCGTATATACGCTGGGCGGCCAGAAGGTCACGGTAGAGGGCTTTCGGGCAGCGCTTTCGGACGGTACGCTCGCGGGCAGCGTGACGAATCTGTTTGACTGCATGAAAAAGGCGATGCAGCTTGGGATCCCCGCAGAGGATGCGATCCGCGCGGCGACCTACAATCCGGCCTGTGCGGTCGGTCTGGCAGAGGAATGCGGAGCGCTCCGCGCGGGGCGCAGCGCCGATATCGTCGTCACGGATCGGGAATTTGCGCTGTTGGAGGTGTACAAGGCGGGAACTGCGGTGATGAGCGCCTAAAAGTTCTTTTGCTTTTTTGCACTGAGTATGATAGAATGAATCCACGATTTACAGGATCGGATCGTCGGAAGATCATTTTTTGAGGAGAGGGTTATGAAAAAGAGAAACGTAGCGGTTTTGACCGTGGCGGCGGCCGTCCTTTTGGCAGCCTGCGGCAGCCGGACAGGAGAGAAGACCTCGGAAGAGCTGGTAGCTCCGGAAGTGTCCTCGGAGGATCTGCTTGTCAGCTCGCTGGAGTATCTTTTGCAGGAGGACAAGGAAGAGGGCTCTGCGGCGGAGGAGCCGCAGCCGCAGCCTGTACTGCCGGAAGACTCCAAAGAGGAAGAAGCGCAGGAGACGCAGGGCGAGACAGCCGTGATCTATTACGGAAACGGCGGCTCCGCTGTGCTGGAGCGTGAGACGGTGACGGTGGAGACGATGACGCCGGAGGAGTTGATCAACGCGCTTGCCAGACATAATATCATGTCGTTGGACACCAAGGTGCTCGCCTTTGAGAAGAGAGAGGGGAACGGCGCGAGTACGCTGTATCTGGATCTCTCCAAGGCGGCGGGAGAGTATCTGCAGACCATGTCGGCGGCGGCGGAAAGCGTGATCATAGCATCTGTTATTGATACTTTTCTGGAAAACTATGATGCCGATGCGATCTGCCTGACGGTGGAGGGAGAGCCGCTTGTCGCGCAGGACGGGGCGTACACGGCGCCTTTTACCAGATGTACGCCGGAAGAACTGCTGGAGATACTGCAGCCGGAGGATACGGCAGACGCGGCGCAGGAAGATACGTCTGCGGACGGCACGGAAGCTGACGGTCAGCGCTGACGGCAGGAAAGAGAGCATGGAGGAAGGTGACAAAATGGCGGAGGTTAGCGAGAGGGAACAGTTGATCTTTGATATTGCGCAGACAGAGTGGGAGCTCTTTCAGCAGGTGAACAATACGGGCGGCAGGGCGTCCTGTCAGGACGATCCGGACACTTTTTTTAAGATGCGCATGAGCCAGTGGATGGTGTACTCCGACGAGGTGCTTCACAGTTATTATGAAGACTGTCAAAAGGCGTGCGGGGAGGGCAGGAATCTGCTGTTTGAGAAGTATGCGAGAATGATGGAAAGCACTTATCCGGATGAGTATGAACAGCTCAAGGATATGCTTCCGGATGTGTCAGACAAGACAGAGATCGTGGAGAAGATCGTGAAGATCAATCTGGAATGGGACGCGGACATGATGCGGGATTACCCGAATCTCCGCAGCAGAGGCAGGGCGCTTCGGACGGCCGAGGACGGTATCGCGGCAGGGTCCTCGATGGAGAGTTACCTGCGCGGCGAGCTTTTGACATATTCCAAGCACACGCTGGAGCTTATCTGTGAGGAGACCGTCAAGGCTTATGAGCGGGGCGATAACCTGTTGAAGCAGACTATCGCCAATGAGACGTTGTTTTACGGATATCAGTCGTTGGAGGAGGCGGAGGAGAAGCACGGTAAACTCTCCTAGCCTCAGACACGGTCCGATCAGAAATGCAGACGTCTGCGCACCTCGTTGCGCAGGCGTTTTTTGGCGAGGATCGTGATCAGCGCGATGTCGATGATGACGCACACCGTCAGGACGACAGCGGACCATACGATACGGGCGGGCTGCTGCGTAAACTGCCTGATGCGCAGCTCGAGCGCGACGCAGAAGGCGGGGATCTCGATGAACACGCAGAGAGCGCACGACAGCATCGTGAGCGGGAAGAACTTTGACAGCAGCGGGAAGACCTCCGCGCATACCGTCAGGAACGCAACGATAGGAAGCCCGAGCTGCAGGAGCCATGCATCTGACGCGGTCACGAAGGTGAGTAAGAACAGGCAGACCGCCACGGACGCGCCGTCGGCGAGCAGCGTGAGCCATACGGGCATCTTGCTGTAGAATATGGCCGGAAAGGCGAATACGAAGAGACACAGGCAGCAGCCGATCACCGCGAGCGACCAGAGCGCCCTGTGAAATACGAGCAGATTCAGCAGCAGACAGGTCACGGCGGTGGCAGTCAGCACCACGGTGACGAGGATGCCCAGATCTTTTCTTTTGACGACTTCCACCTGCCCTTTGTCGGTGGGGTAGGGGGACGGCGGCAGTTCTCTGCCGAGGTCGCGGGGATTCATAACAGGCGTGTGGCAAAGAGGACATTCGCGCAGGGAAGCCTCCAGCTCCACGCCGCAGTTTACACAGTATGACATGATCAGTTCCTTTCCCGATTGCTTTCGATCTTTACATGTATGCCGTCCTGCACCAGCTTGCGGAAGAAATAGCGCTCCACGTCCGCCTCGGCGATACTGCTGGCAAAGTTGATCGTCAGGGTATCCTCAAAGCTGATGACGGCGCAGTTGGTGCGGGAGGAAAACGGCTGCCCCATATAGATGTCGAAACGCTCGATATGAGGCTTCATATCTTCGGGCACGTGCAGCGCGCCCATGTTGGTCAGGCCCGCGGAGGAATTTTTGTCCTGCACCCGCGTGTAGAACGTGCGCACGACGAAGTCCTTGATAAAGAGCGGCACGATGCGGATCAGGGGATTGCGCTGGGTGGAGGCGTTGGTGGTGATATCGCCCCGCAGGAATTTGACGTTTATATAATAACGCATGTAATTATGCGTCTGTTCCACGATCTCCTCGAAGGTGTAATCGCCCAGCCGCGGGTCTATGAACGGGTACACCATTGTGATAAAATTGCGCAGTGTCTTGGACGGAAAGAAACGGCGCAGATTGACGGGCATGGCGATCCGTACCGGGCGCAGCCTGATATGGAACTCCTGTTTCTGCTTTTGCAGCAGCGCGTAGAGCAGCGCCGCGTTCAGATATTCGGTGACGGTGGCGCCGTATCCCTTCGCGACGGCCATGACTTCCCGCACGGACATCACCCCGTCGATGATGTTCAGCGTGTAGAAGGGCTCTTTTGTGCCGCGCACACGGTACGTCTTGTCCGCGGGCCGGGGCGGGCACACCTGCGCGTTCGCATAGCGCATATAAGCGTCTTCCAGTTCTTCGGGATCGGGACTCGACGCGATGTCGAGAACGAAGCCCTCCGGTCTGACGGGGTGGCCCAGCAGACCCAGATAGACCGCCGTCAGCGTCTGGAGCAGACACATACCGCCCGTGCCGTCGCCGAGACAGTGGTGCGCCTCCAGCGAGATGCGTCTGCCGTAGTAGTAGACACGGATCAAATAACGATTGTTACCCTTAAAAGGCATGGGCATACAGGGATTTTTGATATCTTTTCCGACATATGGGCCGGGGCGGCTGTTCGGTTCGAGATAGCGCCAGAACAGTCCCTTGCGGATCGCCACCTTGTAGGTGGGGAAGCGCGGGAGCGTCATGTCCAACGCCTGCTGCAGCAGGACGGGATCGACGGGCTCTTTCAGGACGACGGAGAGGCGGTACACGGAAGAGAAATCGCGCCGCTGCAGGGTCGGGTAAACGATAGCTGAGAGATCCAGCTTATACCAGACGTCCCTGCGGTTCTTCGCGTTCTGTTTCCCTGTTTGGTTCGCTGTGTTTTGCTGTCTTGTTTTTTTCATATCATAGATATAATATCATAAATAGCGTACTTTATGTTAAAATAATTACAAAATAAGACAGACGG
Organism: uncultured Lachnospiraceae bacterium; assembly: GCA_947626745.1. GTDB lineage: Bacteria > Bacillota > Clostridia > Lachnospirales > Lachnospiraceae > UBA3282. Next base: position 119,948 of record CANQTF010000004.1, on the reverse strand, counting down.
TGTGCCGCGGCCGCGGCCGGCGGCATACGGGAACGGAGAAGGCTATGGCGATAACGGACAGGCAGAACGCGAACCTGATGCATCTGATCAAGAGGATGCACGGCGTGGTGGAGAATGCGGATATTGAGAAACACAGACAGTCACAGGACCATTTCGGGGCGTTGTTGGGAAACAGCAAGGACGTGCTGACGGACACGATCGAGATCCCGGCGCAGTCCGCAAAGGATCAGCCGATTCGCGCGGAGTGGAATTATGTAAACCGAGCGCACATGAAAAAATATGTGATCCTATACTGCCACGGCGGCGGTTATTCCACGGGCAGCAGTCTGTATGCCAGAACGCTGACCGGGAAACTGGCGATGTCCACCTCGATGGATGTGCTCAGCTTTGATTACCGCCTTGCGCCGGAGCACCCCTATCCGGCGGCGACACAGGACGCCATGCGGGTGTGGGATTATTTGATGCTGCTCGGCTACGGCGCGCGGGATGTCATACTGGCGGGAGATTCCGCCGGCGGCAATCTGGCGCTCTCCCTGACGCTCAGGCTGAAGGAGGAGGGGCGGCTTTTGCCGCGCGGACTGGTATTGATGTCGCCTTGGACGGACCTCACTTCCTCGGGGCGGTCGCACACCACAAAGGCGGCGATAGACCCGGTGCTGAATGCGGATTATCTGGAGGAGATGATACGCAATTACGCCGCCGGGCAGGAGCTTACCGATCCGTTCATCTCGCCGCTTTTCGGCAGATACGAGGGATTTCCGCCCACCTATATCCAAGTGGGCGGCAACGAGATCCTGTTGGACGACGCCGTCATGCTGTACAGGAAGATGCTGAAGGCGAACGTGTCCGTCAAGCTGGATATGTTCAAGGGCATGTGGCATGTTTTCCAGATGTCGCCCTTTAAGACCGCATATGAGGCGATGGACAGGAACGCGGAGTTCATTTACGACATATGCAGATAAAAAATCTGCAGGACAAAAAAAGGATTTTGCCGATGATTACAGAATAATAAAAGTAGAGTGGTTGTTTTCCGGAGCGGACCTTGTCCGTCCGGGAATGGGCGACGCTCCGGAATGGGGATTGCTATGAACATACGCGAAAGTTTGGAGCAGTGGGAAAAAGAGTACTTAAGTCCCTACGCCATGCTGAGCATGAATTCCAAAGGACGGCTGCGGCCGGAGGAACAGTGCGATATCAGGCCGGTGTTCCAGCGGGACAGGGACAGGATCATACATAGTAAGTCTTTCAGAAGGCTGAAGGACAAGACGCAGGTATTTCTGACGCCGGAGGGCGACCACTACAGGACCCGTCTGACGCACACGCTGGAAGTCAGCCAGACGGCGAGGACGATCGCCAAGGCGCTCCAGCTCAATGAGGATCTCGTGGAGGCGATCGCCTTGGGGCATGACCTGGGGCATACGCCTTTCGGTCATGCGGGGGAACGCGCACTGAACAGGGTATGTCCCTACGGCTTTAAGCACAATGAGCAGAGTGTGCGCACCATAGATCTGCTGGAGAAGGACGGACAGGGCATCAATCTCACAATGGAGGTGCGGGACGGTATCCTGAACCACCAGACTTCCGGCATGCCGGCCACGCTGGAGGGCAGGGTCGTCAGGCTGGCCGACAAGATCGCCTATATCCACCACGATATGGACGATGCCATCCGCGGCGGGATCCTGAAGGAGGAGGACGTGCCCCGCGAGATCGGGGCTGTGATCGGCTATAGCTGCGGGCAGCGTCTGGATTTTTTCATCCACAATATCGTGACGAACAGCAGGGGCAGGGACGATATCCGCATGTCGCCCGAGGCGGAGCAGGGCATGCAGCAGATGCGGGAATTTATGTTCCGGAATGTCTACAAGAATCCCGTCGCCAAGGGCGAGGAGAATAAGGCGGAAAACCTGATCATCACACTGTATGAATACTATATGAGCCACACGGAGAAGCTGCCGGATTTCCTGTACAGGCTTCTGGACGTGGGAGAGCCGTTAGAGAAGATCGTGTGCGATTACATCGGGTCAATGACGGATCGGTTTGCCATTGCGCAGTATCAAGAGATCTATATCCCGAAGACATGGCACAGATGAGGTTAGGATATCATGTATTATCCGGACGAGCTGATTGAAGAAGTCAGAATGAAAAACGATATAGTGAGCGTGGTCTCCGGCTATGTCCGTATGCAGAAGAAGGGCAGCAGCTATTTCGGGCTGTGTCCCTTCCATAATGAGAAGTCCCCCTCCTTTTCCGTGTCGCCTTCCAAACAGATGTATTACTGCTTCGGCTGCGGCGCGGGCGGCAATGTAATAACATTTGTTATGCAATATGAGAACGCCACCTTTCAGGAGGCTGTGAAGATACTGGCGGACAGGGCCGGCATCAGTCTGCCCGAGACGGAGTACGGCGAGGAGGCGAAGCGCCGGGACAGCCGGCGCGCCAGACTTTTGGAGGTGCAGAAGGAGGCCGCCAAGTATTATTACTATATGCTGCGGTCGCCAAGAGGACAGGCGGGACACCGCTATCTGTCGGAAAGGAAGCTGTCCGAGGAGACGATGAAGAAGTTTGGGCTCGGTTATGCGGACGGCGCGTCTTCCGACCTGACGGCCTACCTAAAATCCAAGGGCTATGAAGACGAGCTGCTCAACGAATCGGGGCTGATCGCTTTCGACGAGAAGCGGGGCGTGCATGACAAGTTCTGGAACAGGGTCATGTTCCCGATACAGGACGGCAACCACCGGGTGATCGGGTTCGGCGGGCGCGTCATGGGGGACGCCAAGCCGAAGTACCTGAATTCGCCGGAGACGATGATCTTTGACAAGAGCCGTAACCTGTACGGCCTGAATTTTGCGAGGACCTCGCGCAAGGGGAACATCATATTGTGCGAGGGCTATATGGACGTGATCGCCATGCATCAGGCGGGATTCACTCAGGCGGCGGCCTCTCTCGGCACGGCGTTCACAGCGGGACAGGCCGGTCTGCTCAAGCGTTACACGAAAGAAGTGCTGCTCGCCTACGACAGCGACGGCGCCGGCGTGAATGCGGCGCTGCGGGCGATCGGGATCCTGCGGGAGGCGGGGCTTCGGGGCAAGGTGATCGACATGCAGCCCTACAAAGATCCGGATGAATTCATCAAGAATCTCGGCGCGGAGGCTTTTCAGGAGAGGATAGATCAGGCGCAGAACAGCTTTTTCTTCGAGCTGAAGATACTGGAGCGGGATTACCGCATGGACGATCCGGAGTCCAAGACCGCGTTCCACAGGGAGATCGCAAAGAAGCTGTGCGGTTTCGAGGAAGCTGTGGAGCGGGAGAATTATATCGAGTCGGTAGCGCAGAAGTACAATATCGGATTCGAGAACCTGCGCCGGCTCGTGAACACTTATGCGGCGCAGACCGGTCTGGTGCAGCCGGCAGTACGGCCGCAGAGCGCCGTCACCAAGAAGAACACGCCGGAGGAGAACGCCAGAAGATCACAGCGGCTGCTGCTCACATGGGTCGCGGACGAGCCGGAGGTGTATCCGAAGATCAGACCCTACATCACGGCACAGGATTTCACGGAACCGCTGTACAGTCAGGTGGCGGACAAGCTGTTTGCGGGGCTGGATCAGGGGAACTACGATCCGGCGGCGATCGTCAGCGCTTTCGAGGAGGAGCAGGACCAGCGGGCGGTGGCGGAGATCTTCAACACGAAGCTGGAGAAGCTCGACACCCTGCAGGAGAGGGAGAAGGCGTTTCACGACATCCTCTGCGCCGTGAAGGAGAACAGCTTCGCATATTATTCCGGCAGGACGGGAGCCGATATGGAAGCATTGAAGCAGGTCATATCCGGCAAAAAGGCGCTGGAGGAACTGCGGAAAACGCATATTTCACTGTAATAAGGGCAAGCTATTCGCAGAAGTCTGCCATAAGGCTGTCCTGATGCGGCGAGTAGAGATAGAACCTGAAACTTAGGAAGGAAGGGCCAAGTAATGGACGAAAATGTACAGGCAAAGTTTGAAGAGCGCCTCAAGGAGCTCTTGACGATTGCAAAGAAGAAAAAGAGTGTTTTGGAATATCAGGAGATCAATGACTTTTTTGCCGATCTGTCCTTGGAGGAGGAGCAGTTCGACAGGATATTGGATACGCTGGAGCAGAACAACATAGATGTGCTGCGCATCACCGAGGACGATGAGGTGGACGATGAGGAGATCATCCTGACCGAGGAGGACGAGGTAGATGTGGAGAACATCGACCTGTCCGTACCGGACGGCATCAGCATAGAAGATCCGGTCAGAATGTACCTGAAGGAGATCGGCAAAGTGCCGCTCTTAAGCGCGGAGGAAGAGATCGAGCTGGCGAAAAAAATGGAGATGGGAGACGCGGAGGCCAAGAAACGGCTGGCGGAGGCGAATCTGAGACTTGTAGTCAGCATCGCCAAGCGGTATGTGGGGCGCGGAATGCTTTTTTTGGATCTGATCCAGGAAGGCAATCTGGGTCTGATCAAGGCTGTGGAGAAATTCGATTACCGCAAGGGATATAAATTCTCCACCTACGCCACATGGTGGATCCGCCAGGCGATCACGAGGGCGATAGCCGATCAGGCGAGGACGATCCGGATCCCGGTCCATATGGTGGAGACGATCAATAAGCTGATCCGCGTCAGCAGACAGCTTTTGCAGGAGCTTGGGAGAGAGCCCACCCCGGAGGAGATCGCGGAGCAGATGAACATGCCTGTGGAGCGCGTGCGGGAGATCCTTAAGATATCGCAGGAGCCGGTGTCCTTGGAGACGCCTATCGGCGAGGAGGAGGACAGTCATCTCGGCGACTTTATTCAGGACGACAACGTGCCCGTGCCCGCGGATGCCGCCGCGTTCACGCTGTTGAAGGAGCAGCTTGTCGAAGTCCTCGGCACGTTGACGGAGAGGGAACAGAAGGTGCTCAGGCTGCGGTTCGGTCTGGACGACGGCCGCGCGAGGACGCTGGAGGAAGTCGGCAAAGAGTTCAATGTCACCCGTGAGCGGATCCGTCAGATCGAGGCCAAGGCGCTGCGCAAGCTGCGCCATCCGAGCAGGAGCCGCAAGCTGAAGGATTATCTGGATTGATGAAGCCCGTGGCGTTATCTGAGAGACTGCGGGCGGCAGCGGCCATGGTCACGGCGGGGAATCGCGTGTGTGACGTGGGCTGCGATCACGGCTTTGTGCCTGTCTGGCTGGTGGAACAGGGCGTCAGCCCTCACGCGCTTGCCATGGACGTGCGGAGCGGGCCGTTAAGCGCGGCGCGGGAGCATATAGCGGAGCGCGGACTGGAAGCCTTCATAGAGACGAGATTGTCCGACGGTTTACATAACTATAACAGCGGCGAAGCGGAGACATTGATCTGCGCCGGTATGGGCGGCAGACTGATGATGCGTATCTTGTCGGAAGACAGGGAGAAGACAGCCTCTTTTCGGGAACTGATCCTGCAGCCCCAGTCCATGCTGTGTGCGTTCCGGAAATATCTGCGCAGCGAGGGACATCGGGTCGAGCAGGAGAATATGATAGAGGAGGACGGCAAGTTCTATACGCTGTTCCACGTGAGACCCTATGCGGGACAGCGGTATGAGGATCTGCACGAGTATGCCGGTCTTCTCCGCAGGACGATTAAAAATAACATATGTAACGAAATGGACGATGCAGCGCTGTGTACTGTCTGCGACCGCTTCGGGCTTCCTATGCTGCAGCGCGGCGACAGGACGCTGACCGCTTACCTGAGGCGCGAGGAGAGGATCTGTGAGGAGATTCTCGACAGGCTCCGCACACAGGAGGCGGCGGACGACAGGCGGAAGAAACGATGCGCGGAAATGGAACAGAAGCTGCGCGAATGCCGGATGGCGCTCAGGATAGCGGCATCGGGACAGACGACAGCAGAGAGAAGGGGAAATCGCTTATGATCACGGTTAAGATCAACGGGGAAAACAAATTGTTTGAAGAAGGCATTCAGTACCAGCTTATCGCGGAGGAGTATCAGTGCGACTACAGGTACCGCATCGCCCTCGTCACGGTGGACGGCAAGATCCAAGAGCTGATGAAGCGCCTGACAAAAGACTGTGAGCTGGAATTCATCACGTACGACAGCCTGATTGGGCACAAGACCTATGTGCGTTCTGCGATCATGCTGATGCTGAAAGCGGTCAAGGATGTGGCCGGCATGCAGGCGGCGGTCAATGTGAAGGTGGAATTTACCATTGGCGCAGGGTATTACTGCAGCTTCAAAAACGGTCTCCGGCTGGACGGCGCCATGATAGAGCAGATCAAAAACCGCATGAAGGAGCTTGCGGGGAATCGCATTCCGGTGACGAAGCGCGCCTACCATGCGGACGAGGCGGTGGCGATCTTTCAGAGTCTCGGCATGGAGGATAAAGTCTCTCTGTTCAGGTACCGCAGGAGCTCCAATATCAATGTGTATTGTCTCGGGGATTACTACGATTATTATTACGGCTATATGCTGCCGAACACGGGCTATGTGGACTGCTTTGACCTTTTTCCCTATGAGGACGGCATGATACTGCTCCTGCCGGAGCAGGGAGAGCCGGGAAAACTGCCGCAGTTTACGCCCAAGCCCAAATTGTTCCGGACGCTCATGGAAGCCTGTGAGTGGGGCGTGAAGATGGGGATCGACACGGTGGGGGATCTCAACGACCGCATCTGCGAGGGCGACATCTCCGACCTGATCTTGGTGCAGGAGGCGCTTCAGGAGCGCAGGATCGGCGAGATCGCAAGAGACATCGCCAGACGCGACGGTGTGAAGTTCATCATGATCGCGGGCCCGTCCTCCTCGGGAAAGACGACCTTTTCCCACAGACTTTCCATACAGCTTCGCACATACGGGTTGAAGCCGCATCCGATCGGTCTGGACAATTATTACCTGAACCATGACGAGACGCCGCGCGACGAGAACGGGCAGCCGGATTATGAGTGCCTGGAGGCTCTGGACGTGGAGCAGTTTAATAAGGACATGAGCGAGCTGTTGGCAGGCAGGGAAGTACAGCTCCCCACGTTCAATTTCAGGACCGGCAAGCGCGAGTACAGCGGCAGACGGACGAAGCTGGGGGCGGACGATATCCTCGTGATCGAGGGCATACACGGCCTGAACGAGCGGATGTCGCATTCCCTTCCCGCAGAGAGCAAGTACAAGATATATATCAGCGCGCTCACCTGCCTGAACATAGACGAGCACAACAGGATCCCCACCACGGACGGCAGACTGCTGCGGCGTATGGTGCGGGATGCCAGAACCAGAGGCACATCTGCAAGGAAGACGATCGACATGTGGCCGTCTGTCAGAAGAGGCGAAGAAAAATACATATTCCCCTATCAGGAGGAGGCGGATGCCATGTTCAACTCCGCTATGATCTACGAGCTTTCGGTCATCAAGCAGTTTGCGGAACCGCTGCTGTTCAGTATCAGGCGGGGAGAACCGGAATATCATGAGGCGAAGCGGCTCCTGAAATTTCTGGAGTATTTCCTCGGCGTCAGCAGCGAACAACTGCCGACCAATTCTCTGTGCAGGGAATTTGTGGGCGGAAGCTGTTTTGACGTGTAGGCTGTTTGGAACGACGGCTGTATAGGCATAAAGCCAAGTAGAACAAATGATCGCGGCTGTCTCCCGCAGGGGAGCAGGTGAGGAAAGTCCGGGCTCCGCAGGGCAGGATGCCGGATAACGTCCGGTGGAGGCGACTCCAAGGCCAGTGCAACAGAAAAGAGACCGCCATGGCGATTGTGTGATTGCATTGGAGAATCACGCAGTGATTCTCCGGCGTTTTGCGCAGCAATACGCCGTGGTAAGGGTGGAATGGCAGTGTAAGAGACTACCGCTTCTCCGGTGACGGAGAGGGCTGTGTAAACCCCATCCGGAGCAAGACCAAAACGAGAGCGACAGATCTGCCCGATCTGCTCTCAGGTAGGCCGCTTGAGGTCATCGGCAACGATGATCCTAGATAGATGATCATTCGCGACATAACCCGGCTTATCGTTCTGCTTGGCATTACTATATGCACAATAAAAAGACCTTTCCATTGACATGGCAGGGTCTTTTTGTGTGCTGTCCATGCCGCTACACGCCCGGATCTGTTTTTTTCGGGCTCTTTTATTGATTTTGCCGTGTGTATGGTATAGAATGATGTAAAATTTCGGAATCATATGGTTGAAAAGACAATGCAGAATAAGGTTTCGGCTGACAGGATACCGCGAGAAAGGCATGCTATTGTCATGAGACACAGGAAATCATCTGCCGCGCTCCTGCTTGCGGCGGCTATACTCGGGGCCGTGTGTGCGGCGCCGCTTCCGGCTCGGGCGGCAGGGGCTTTGCCGCACCTGATCCAGACTGTGACGGACCGGGATATCTACGAGGGAATGCTGGCGTTAGGTTATTTGGAGACGGCGGCTCTCGAAACGCCGGATTGTGTGCGGGCATATGCAAATATCAAAGACTGCGTCGTGCAGATCCGGATGGGGAACGCGCACGGCAGCGGGATCATATGGGAGCTGTCCGACGAGTACGTCATCATCGTCACCAACAGGCATGTCCTGCGCTATTGGACGGCGGAGCAGGGATATGTACACTTCCCGCAGGGCTTCGACACGGACGCGCAGCTCGTGGGAGTGTCGGCGCAGTACGATGTGGGTTTTGTGGCGGTGGACCGCAGACTGTTTACTTATGAGGAGCTGCAGGAGCTCAGATATGCCCGCATCGACACGGAGGCGTTCGAGGCGCTGCAGCCGGGCGACGAAATGTTTCTGGCGGATCCCGGTTCGGCACAGCACGACGCGCAGTATTATCAGGGGAGCGTGGAGGACAAGGACCGCTATATTGAAGATTTCGACGCACATATGCTGTACGGTCACTGCTTTGCAAGGGCGGGCATGTCCGGCGGCGGCACCTTTGACGGAAGGGGTTACCTGATCGGCATGACGACGGGCGGAACGGACCAAAACGAGACGGCCAGCGTACCGCTGCCCGACATGATAGAGGCATACCGGGAAGTGGTGGCGGGAACAGCGTTCGCCGGCCGGGCATCGGCGGCGGAATGATTCGGAGGAGCGATGGAAACATATACGGAGCGGGAAGAAAGGATCAGATTGCAGGTCAGGGAGAACGGGGCGGCGCTCGTGTGCGGCGTTCTGGCGGTCACCGCCGCGCTTTTTATCCCGCTGATGCGGCTGCTGTATCCGTCTGCGCAGGGCGGCGGCGCACTGCTCTATCTGCCGGTCCTGTGCATACTTTTCGGCGGCGGCATCTGCCTGATGCTGTACTGCAACAGAAAAGTGCTTGTGGAGGATATGAATATATGTTATGTAAACTTATTGAAGAAGGAAAAAAGGTTTACGCTGGACGAGATCGGCTTCTGTAAAGTGGGAGTGGGCGGCAGCGTGGGTCAGATCGTGCTCTGCGATCTGCGCGGAGAAAAATTATGTAAACTTGATTTCGAGATGCGCGGCATGGCCGAATTTTATCAGTATCTGGTTGACAACGGTGTGGAGACGGCGTGGGCCGGAACGAGGCGGGAGAGCGTGTCAAAGCTGGTGGGAATGCTTCGCGCGATCGGGCGGGAGACCGCGGTGTGCGAAGAGGAGATAGGTAAGTGTGCGGAGGATTTTCTCGAACAGGCGGAGCGGATATTTCGGGAATGGGAGGCGCATAACGCGCAGTTTGAGGCCGTTTGGGAGATCGGCTATGCGGAGTATACGGCGCAGGATATGGAGCGGAGCTGCCGGCCCAGAGAGCGGACCAGTTCCGTACACCGGCCCTTAAAGGCCATACCCGAGTCCTATGAATGCGTGCTGGAGGCATACCTGAAGCGCGGGGACGGGTACGTGGTGAACGCCAGAGGCGAGGAGATCGTCATTGTGCTGCCCTATCTCGCCAAAACCAAGTCTTACCGGGTCGGAGAGGGTACCCGCATCAGAAAAACGGACGAGGACAGCCTGACGGAGTGGCTGACGGGACAGCTTGCAGCGCTTACGGACCGGCTGCCGCGGCGCAGATACCACACGGAGCATTTTACGCTGCGCCATGAGCTTCGCGCGGCGGCGGGCTTGCAGGCATAATTGCCGATATGGTATACTCATATATATTGCAGCAAGGAGGATCACTATGGCGCTTTTTCAGATCAGCAACGGCAGGATTACGATACAGGTCGACAGTATGGGCGCGGAGCTGCGATCTCTTAAGGAGATCTCTTCGGGCCGGGAATATATGTGGAACGCCGACCCGCGCTATTGGAAACGGACTTCTCCGGTCCTTTTTCCGCTGGTAGGCGGTGTGAAGGACGGCGTTTACCGCGTGGGCGGCACACAGTACCCGATGAGCCAGCACGGTTTTGCAAGGGATACGGAGTTCAGGCTCAAGAGCCAGGTCGCCCACGAGATCTGGTTTTCGCTGGAATCCGACGAAGAGACGATGAAGCGGTATCCCTATCCGTTTGTGCTGGAGATCGGCTATGAGCTGTGGGATACGACGGTGTGCGTCAAGTGGAGAGTCAGGAATCCCGCGAAGGATACGCTGTATTTTTCCATAGGCGGGCATCCGGCTTTCCTCTGCCCGATCAGGGAAGGAACGAAGCAGAGCGATTATATGCTTCGGTTCGACGCGCGGGAGAAGATCGCTGCCTCCGTTTTGGAGCAGGGGCTGGTGAGCGGTGAAAAGGCGGTCTACAGGCTGCAGGACGGTATCCTGCCCGTTACGGAACGGCTTTTTGACAGGGACGCGCTGGTGATCGAGCATGATCAGGCACACAGCGTCTCGCTCGTGACGCCGGAGGGAAAGGATTATCTGACGGTGGCCTTTGACGCGCCGCTGTTCGGCGTATGGTCGCCGCCGAAGAAGGGAGCGCCGTTCATCTGTATCGAACCCTGGTACGGCAGGTGCGACAGCGCTGATTTCGACGGAGAGTGGAGAGAGCGGGAGTGGATACAGGCGCTGGGCGCAGGAAAGACATTTTCGGCGGATTACCGCATAACCATAGACGGATCGGTCTGCGATAAGACGGAGGTACTTTGATTTCGGATAAAGGAGGAGACAGAATGGCACCTATTGTACAGTGTATGGGGCTTACCAAGAATTACGGCCGCAAAACCGCGCTCAACAGCATCTATCTGAATCTGGAGCGCGGCCGGATCATCGGGCTGCTGGGGCCTAACGGGAGCGGCAAGACGACGCTCATCAAGATCATGAACGGTCTGCTTAAGCCTACGGCGGGCGAGATCCTGATCGGCGGAATAAAGCCCGGCGTGGAGGCGAAGTTCCACATATCCTATCTGCCGGAGCGTACCTATCTGCAGCCGCACATGAAGGTCATGGAGATCGTGGAATATTTTCGGGACTTCTATCCGGATTTTCAGCCGGAGAGGGCCTACGACATGCTGGCGCGTCTGCAGATCCAGCCCTACGAGAGACTTAAGAATCTGTCCAAGGGCATGAAAGAGAAGGTGCAGCTGATCCTCGTGATGAGCAGAGACGCCGATCTGTATGTGCTGGACGAGCCCATTGCCGGCGTCGATCCGGCGTCGCGCGATTATATCCTGCACACGGTCGTGGCAAACTATAACCGGAACGCGACGATCCTTCTGTCCACGCATCTGATCTCCGACGTGGAGAATATCTTGGACGAGGTCGTGTTCATCCGGCAGGGCAGCATTCTCCTGCAGGCGGGTGCGGAGCAGATCAGGCGCAACGAGGGCAAGTCTGTGGATCAATTCTTCAGGGAGGTGTTCGCATGTTAGGGAAATTGATGAAATACGAGTGGAAGGCGAGTTGGAAACTGCTCCTGCCGGCGAATCTGGTGATCGTGTGTCTTTCAGTCATGACGTGGATCGCAAATGACGTTGCCGAAAAGTCGCTTTTCTCGGAAGACAGAGTGGACGGATTGATGAGCGGGATTTTTATACTCATAATGATGCTGTCCTATGCGCTCAGCGTTATCACGGTGTTCGTGGGCGGCTATATCTATCTGCTCTGGCGCTTCTACACCTCCACTTACGGGGATCAGGGCTATCTGCTGCACACGCTGCCGGTGGACAAGCACCACATTATCGTGGCGAAGGCGCTGGTCAGCGCATTCTGGATCCTGGTGATGACGCTGGTCATCTACATGTCCGCCTGGCTGGTTTTCGGAGGGGATACGAAGGATTTCTTCGGCGAACTCTTTGGCGGTCACTGGTATCTGCCGATTTATGTGGGCAGGGAAGAGCTCAACGTCTTTACGGCGATCATGGCGATAGTCGCGGCAGTGGCGGGCGTCTTTGCGAAGATCATGCAGGTGGCGGCGAGCGCCTCTCTGGGACAGCTTTCGGCGAACCACAAGGTGTTGGCTTCTTTCGGCTTCTATATCGCTTTCAATGCGCTGCGGAGTATGCTGCAGGGCATGATCAGCGTGTTGATCTTCATGATTGCAGACGACGGCGAGGGCATCCTGAACGGTCTTACGTGGCGTTACTCCTGGGAACCGGCGCTGCTCCTCGGTCTGCTCTATTCGGCCGGTTTTTACCTGATCACCTGGCATGTGATGGAACACAAGCTGAATCTGGAATGACGAAAACGCCGGCAAGCGGGCTTTGCAGCGCGAAGGTGTGAGATGGCGCATGGCGCCCGTTTCACTGGTACGAGGAACGGATAAAGATGCCCCGCGCCTTGACAGATCGGCGCAAAAGAGAGAAAATAATAAGTTGTGCGGTACGGGCAGCCGTACCGTTAGGAATGGAAATGGAGAAAGGCTGGTGTTTTACAATGACGAAGATTGATATTGTGTCCGGTTTTTTGGGCGCCGGCAAGACGACACTGATCAAGAAGCTGTTGAAGGAGGCGCTCGCCGACACCAAGGCAGTGCTGATCGAGAACGAATTCGGAGAGATCGGCATCGACGGCGGCTTCTTGAAGGAGGCGGGCATCGAGATCAAGGAGATGAATTCCGGCTGTATCTGCTGCTCTCTGGTGGGCGATTTCGGGACCTCCCTGCGGGAAGTGCTCGACACATACGCGCCGGAGCGTATCCTGATCGAGCCGTCCGGCGTCGGTAAGCTGTCCGACGTCATGAAAGCCGTGCAGGAGGCGATGGCGGACAGGGACGTGGAGCTGAACAGCGCCGTTGCCGTTGTGGACGCCTGCAAGTGCAAGATGTATATCAAGAATTTCGGCGAGTTCTTCATCAATCAGATCGAGCACGCGGGGACTATCGTGTTAAGCAGGACGGATAAGCTGAACGAGGAAAAGCTGTCGGCCTGTGTGGAGCTGATCCGCGAACACAATGCGAAGGCGACGATCATCACGACGCCGTGGGATGCGCTGGACGGCAGGGATATCCTCGCGACGATAGAGGGCGCGAAGGATCTGGAAGCCGAGCTGATGCGGGAAGTGCTGGCGCATCATGAGGAGCATGAACATCATCACGGTCATGACGAAGAATGCACCTGCGGCTGCCACGATCACGATCATGACCACGAGGGGCATGAACACCACCATGACCATGAGGAGCACGAGCATCACCATGACCACGAGGAGCATGAGCATCATCATGACCACGAGGAGCATGAGCATCATCACGATCATGAGGAGCACGGACATCATCACCACCACCACGATGCGGACGAGATCTTCACGAGTTGGGGCATGGAGACACCGGCAGCCTACACAAAAGAGGAGATCGGCCATATCCTGAAAGAGCTTGACAGGGAAGAGGTGTACGGGATCGTCCTGCGCGCCAAGGGTATGGTGCCGGCGGCGGACGGCGGCTGGATCTATTTCGACTATGTGCCCGAGGAGAGCAACGTCAGGGACGGCAGCCCCGACGTGACCGGCAAATTCTGCGTGATCGGGTCACAGCTGAAAGAAGATAAGCTGACGGAGCTGTTTCGGAAATGATCGGAGATAAGCTGTTACGGAAAGGTGTGGATATATTATGAAACCGGTCTATGTGATCAACGGATTCTTGGAGAGCGGCAAAACCGAGTTTATCACTTACACGCTGGCGCAGCCCTATTTTCAGATCGGCGGCAGAACGCTGCTCATTCTGTGCGAGGAGGGCGAGAACGAGTATGACGCGGCGCTTCTTAAGAGGAGCAGGACGGTACTGGAGCTGATCGAAGACGAGGCGGACTTTCAGCCGGCAAAGCTGATCGAGTTGGAGAAGAAGCATAAGCCGGAGCGGATCATCATCGAGTACAACGGTATGTGGAATTATAAGGAGATGAAGCTGCCCTGGCACTGGAAGATCGAGCAGCAGATCACGACTATCGACGCCTCCACGTTCCCGATGTACTACACCAACATGAAATCGCTCCTCGCCGAACAGATCCGCGCGTCGGAGTTGATTATCTTCAACCGCTGCGACGGCGTAAAAGATCTGAGCAGCTATAAGCGCAACGTGAAGGCGATCAACCAGAAGGCGGAGATCGTGTTCGAGGACGCCAACGGCGAGATCAATGAGATCATGGAGGAGGATCTGCCCTACGATTTAAAAGCAGATGTTATTGAATTGGACAACGAGGGCTACGGGATATGGTATCTGGATTCCTTGGATCATTTGGAGCGCTATGAGGGCAGGACAGTCTCGTTTACGGCGATGGTGCTGAAGCCGAAGGAATTTCCGAAAGGCTATTTTGTGCCGGGCAGGATGGCGATGACATGCTGTGCGGAGGATATGGCTTTTCTCGGGTTCGCCTGTGAGTATGACGGGACGGACGCGCTGTCGGACCAGCAGTGGGTGAAAGTCCGGGCGAAGGTCGCGAAAGAATATTTTGCGGATTATCAGGGGGAAGGCCCCGTCCTTCACGCCGTCAGCGTGGAGCAGACCAAAGCGCCGAAGGAGACTGTTATCAGTTTCACTTAAATACAGACAGATAAGATCGGAGAATGGGATATGTTTCATTATCAGGCAGTGCAGTGGCTGTTTATTTTCTACACGTATTGTTTCTTGGGCTGGTGCTTTGAATCGGCGTATGTATCCATTAAGTCGAAAAAGCCGATCAACAGGGGATTTATGCGGGGACCTTTCCTGCCCCTGTACGGCAGCGGCGCGGTCATGATGCTGGTCGTGTCCATGCCTTTTGCGGACAATATCGTGCTCACCTACGTGGCGGGCTGTATCGGTGCGACGGCGTTAGAGTATGTGACGGGCGTCGCGATGGAGGCGCTGTTCAAGGTGCGCTATTGGGATTATTCAGGCAAACCCTTTAATTTTCAAGGACAGATCTGCCTCGGCTCAACGCTCGCATGGGGCATGTTCACGGTGCTGATGACCCGGGTGCTGCATTACCCTATCGACCGGTTCGTGCTGAGCGTGCCGCAGCGGGTCCTGACCTATGTCACCGCGATCCTGACGGTCTATATCGTGGCGGACTTTACCCTGTCCTTCAAGGCGGCTCTGGATCTGCGGGATATTCTGGTCAAGCTGCAGAAGGTCAGAGAGGAAATGGAACGTATGCAGCGCAGACTCGATGTGCTGATCGCGTTTAACGCCGAGGAGAAAGAACAGAAGAAGCTGGAGAGAGAACTCAGCATGGCGGAACTCAGCGAGGGGATCCGGCAGCGCTTTGCCGGCCTGAAAGAGGCGATCCGTCTGAAGCCTGCGGCATACGGCGAGACCGTGAGGGAAGAGATCGCGGAGCTGCGGGGACGTTTCAGCAACTATCCCGATCCGAAAGAAAATTACAGGGGAATGCTGGATTTCTATAAGCGAGACATGATACGGAACAACCCGACGATGGCTTCGGGCAAGTTTAAAGATGCGCTGAACGAGCTGAAAGATATTGCCGCCGGGAAGCGGGAGTGATCAATTCACGCTGCTTCCCGCGCGGGCCGATTCCAGCGATTCCAGCGATTCAAAGAGCCGGTTCTCCATGAGCTCCAGATTCCGCGCCTTGCGGCGAAGGAACGCTGTCACCCGGTTATAGAGCCAGAAGGAATACACGAGTATCTTGTTGGCTCTGCCGAGTTTGGCTTTGGTCGTGTGCTCATAGCGGACGCCGCCCGCAAAGGTCGGTCTGCCGGCACGGATATAGTTGATGAGATCCGTCTCGTCGCAGATGTCTTCCTGCAGAATCGTGTAGCCGAAGCCGACGCTGTCGGTCTTGTGCGAGTCGCTGCCGCCCAGACAGGGCAGACCGTACGTCTCTGCGATCCGCATGGCGCGCAGGTTGGATTCGGTATCCTCACAGGCGTTATAGCCTTCGATAAAATCAAATTTTCCGAAGATGTTTCCCGTCTTCTTGCCGCGCAGCGTGCTGCGTATGCTTAAGAATCTCTCACCGCACGGGTGCGCGGGGCCGATGATGCCGCCGAAGCGATGGACGATCTCGATCAACAGTGCGACGGGAAGGCCGCGCAGCTCCAAAATGGGGAGTTTCACGCCGGTCGGCATGACGATCAGCATATGGCCGGCGTCGATCGTGTCGTATTCGATCCCTTTTAGGACAACGAAATCCGCGGGCTTCTCGGTCAGCCTTTGATAGAAGCGGTGCGCTTTGTAGGAATCGTGGTCCGTGATCAGCATACCCTGATAGCCTTTTTGCTTCAGGAGCGCTATATTGTCGAGCAGTTCCACCTTGCCGTCGGGAGAACCTTCCTTGGTGTGACAGTGCATATCGAGTTTCATGCGGCAGCCGCCTCCGTTTTATTTGTGCGCTGCCGGCCCGCTGAGTCCTGCGCTGCGGCGCGCTAGGTGTATTTTAACCTTTTTGCGGAGAAATTGCCATAGGTTTTCGGGATTTTTCGTGAAAAATCGCAGGAACTTTCCGGCAGAGCCGGTTTTCGGAGGAAACACAGACAGATTTTTGCATAATTTAAGTATTGACAATTCCGAACAGATGGATTATTGTATAGAAAATGCAGTTGTGATATTGCAAAACCTGTGAGAAAGAGTAGTAGAAACGGGGAAACTGGCACAGAGAGCCGCGTCTGGTGGAAAGCGGCACAGCGACTGTTTTGAATGGACTTTCGAGGCCGGCCTGAAATCACAGTAGGCGTCGGCGGGAACCGCACCCGTTATCCATGCGGCATATATGCAAGTATATGAAAGGAAGTGGGCGGCATCTTATGATGCGCCAAATCGAGTGGCACCGCGATGATAACTTTTGTTTATTACCGTCTCAGATACGATCTGAGGCGGTTTTTATGTGCGGGAAATTTACCGCGCTTTCAAAAATCATATCATGCGGAGCGGTAGGCTCCAAAAGGAGGAATATTATGAAAAAGAAAACAGCAGCAGTATTCATGACAGCCGTTATGACGGCAGCGGCGCTTGCCGGATGCGGCAGCGCCGGCGCGCAGGAAGACGCCGGAAATACCGATACGGCGCAGGAGAGCGATGCTGGAACGGCAGAAGAGGAAACGACACAGGAGAGTGAAGAGCCGGTAGGCGGCGCGGAGGACAGCGCAGTTTATAAGGTGGGTATCGTGCAGTATGTGGACGACGCTTCCCTGAACCAGATCGAGGCGGCGATCGAGGCGGAGCTGGACGCGAAAGCGGCGGAGCTTGGCGTTACCTTTGATTACGCGGACTATGTCTACAACGGGCAGGCGGACGCCACGGTCTTAAATCAGATCGCTACGGAGTTAGTGGCTTCCGATGTTGACGTGATCGTGCCGATCGCGACACCGGTGGCGATGATCATGCAGAACGCTACGGCGGACAATCAGATCCCGGTCGTATTCTCGGCGGTATCCGATCCCGTGGGCGCGGGCCTCGTGGAGAGTATGGAGGCGCCCGGCTCCAATATCACCGGCACGTCCGACGCGCTGGACACCGAGGCGGTCATGGATCTGATGTTTGCGGCGGATCCGGATATCAAGAAGGTAGGTCTGCTCTACAGCAAGAGCGAGGATTCTTCCACGCAGCCCGTCAAAGATGCGACCGCATACTGTGCGGCCAAAGGCGTAGCGGTGGAGGAGAAGACGGGCACGACGAACGACGAGGTCTCTCTCGCGGCGGACGCCCTGATCGCAGACGGCTGCGACGCGGTATTCACACCTACGGACAACACGGTCATGACGGCGGAGCTGGCGATCTATGAGAAGTTCATTGAGGCGGGTATCCCGCACTACTGCGGCGCGGACTCCTTTGCATTGAACGGCGCGTTCCTCGGCTACGGCGTCAACTATGAAGAGCTCGGAACGGCCACGGCGGACATGGTAGTTGATATCCTCGTGAACGGCGCCGATCCGGCAGCCACGCCGGTAGTGACGCTGGACAACGGTATCGCTACGGTCAATACGGAGACGGCCGAGGCGCTCGGCATGGATTACAGCATGTTCGCGGATATGTGCGAGGAGCTGAAGGAGATCACGACGGCTCAGGAATTTGAATAAACACGCGGGCGGAAAGAGGTTTTCATGGGTTCTATTTTTACGTTATCGATCCTGCAGAGCGCACTGGAGCTGGGGTGTATCTATTCCCTGGTGGCGCTCGCACTGTTCCTGTCATTCAGCATTTTGAATATTGCGGATCTGTCCACGGACGGCTGTTTTACCTTAGGCTGTTCCGTGGGCGCGGTCGTGACGATCGCAGGACACCCGTTTCTGGCGTTTCCCGCCGCTATGGCGGCGGGCGTCTGCTCGGGCTTCGTCACCGCTTTCCTGCAGACGAGAATGGGCGTTCCGTCCATTCTTGCCGGCATTATCGTCAATACGGGACTCTACACTGTCAATATCGCGGTCATGGGATTTTCGTCCAACGTCAATCTGTTCGGCTGCGACACCATGTTCAGTCTGGCGAAGGATCTGTCCGACGCGGCTTGGTACGGCAGCTGGCACAAGATCGTGATCGTGGCGGCTATCGTATTGATAATTGGTGTTATTATATCATGGTTCCTCAACACAAGGCTCGGGCTCTCCATTCGCGCTACGGGAGACAATGAATATATGGTGCGGGCTTCCAGCATCGATCCTATCTTTACCGTCACGGTCGGGCTGTGCGTCGCCAATTCGCTCACAGCGCTGTCGGGAGCGATCCTGGCGCAGTACCAGAAGTCCTGCGATATCAATCTGGGAACGGGTATGGTGACGATCGCCCTCGCCAGTCTGATCATCGGCGAGACGCTGATCGGCAAGGGCGGCATGTTTAAGAGAGTGCTGGGCGTCATACTCGGAAGCTGCCTGTACCGCTTCATCGTGGCCGTGGCGCTGCGCATGAGCGTTCCGGCGGAATGCCTGAAGCTGGTTTCCGCGATGATCGTGGCGTTTGCGATCGCGTTCCCGTACCTGAAAGGGAAGGCATCGTTCTACAAGATGCGCAGGATGCCGGCAAAGACCGGCGGAGAGGACGGTGACGACGGGTGCTGACATTAAAAAAGATCTCCAAGACCTTCAATCCCGGTACGGTGAACGAGAAGAAGGCGCTGGACGCCGTGAGTCTGGATCTGGCGGACGGCGATTTTGCGACGATCGTAGGCAGCAACGGCGCGGGCAAGTCCACGCTGTTCAATGCCATAACAGGTGCTTTTTATGTAGACGAGGGGCAGATCATTCTTGCGGGCGAAGATATCACATATGTGAAGGAGCATGTCAGAAGCAAGGTGATCGGGCACCTCTTTCAGGATCCGCTCAAGGGAACTGCGCCGCACATGACGATCGAGGAGAATATGGCGTTGGCCTATCTGCGGGCTTCCACCGCACCGCACGCCTATTTCAGCAGGATAAGCGGCAGGGAGAAGGCGCTGTTTCGGGAACAGCTTGCGCTGCTGGATATGGGACTGGAGGACCGCATGAAGCAGCCGGTCGGGCTGTTGTCCGGCGGACAGCGTCAGGCGCTGACGCTTCTGATGGCGACGATGGTGACACCGAAGATCCTGCTGCTTGACGAGCATACGGCTGCGCTCGATCCCGCCACGGCGCAGAAAGTGCTGGAGCTGACGCGGCGGATCGTGGCTAAACGGCGGATTACCTGCCTGATGGTCACCCACAATATGCATCAGGCTTTGGAGCTGGGCAACCGGACGCTGATGATGAACGGCGGCAATATCGTCTTCGACGTGCAGGGCGAGGAGAGGAGCAGACTGACGATCGACGATCTGCTCAGCAAGTTTCACGACAGCGCGGGCGTCCGGCTGGATAACGACAGGATCCTGCTGTCAAGATAGAGGGAGGCGGCGATGGAACAGATCTCGTTTTTTGACAAGAGAGAGGAGAGCGTTCCGCTTGCGAGCCGTTTAAGGCCGCAGCGTCTGGAAGATTTTGTCGGACAGAAGCATCTGCTCGGGCCGGGGAAGATGCTCAGGCAGATCATCGAGAAGGACCAGATCTCGTCCATGATCTTCTGGGGGCCTCCGGGCGTCGGCAAGACCACGCTCGCGAGCATTATCGCGGGCAGGACCAAGGCGGATTTCATCAATTTCAGCGCGGTGACGAGCGGCATCAAGGAGATCAAAGAAGTCATGGGACAGGCCGAGGTCAGCCGGCAGATGGGCGTGCGCACGGTCTTGTTCGTGGACGAGATACACCGCTTCAACAAGGCGCAGCAGGACGCCTTCCTGCCGTTTGTGGAGAAGGGGAGCATCATTCTGATCGGCGCGACGACGGAAAACCCCTCTTTCGAGGTGAATGCCGCGCTTTTGTCCAGATGCAGGGTGTTTGTGCTGAAGGCTCTGGAGGAGGCGGACATCGTACAGCTTCTGTCAAATGCGCTGCACAGTCCGGACGGGTTTCCGGGGCAGAAGATAGAGATGAGCGACAGCCAGCTTCAGGCGATCGCGGTATTCGCCAACGGCGACGCCAGAACGGCGCTGAACACGCTGGAGATGGCCGTCCTCAACGGGGAGATCACGCCGCAGGGCGGCATCGTCGTGACGGACGAAGGGCTGTCACAGTGTATCAACCGCAAATCCCTGCTGTATGACAAAGGCGGGGAAGAGCACTACAACATGATCTCCGCGCTGCACAAGTCCATGCGCAACAGCGATCCGGACGCGGCGGTCTACTGGATGCTCCGGATGCTGGAGGGCGGAGAGGAGCCTCTGTATATCGCCAGAAGGCTGATCCGGTTTGCCAGCGAGGACATCGGCATGGCGGACAGTCATGCGCTGCCGCTTGCGGTGGCGGCGTATCAGGCATGCCATTTTCTGGGTATGCCGGAGTGCGATGTCCATTTGACGCACGCGGTCACATATCTTGCGATGGCGCCGAAGTCCAATGCGCTGTACACGGCGTGCGAGAAGTGTAAAGCGGATCTGCGGACGGAAAATGCCGAGCCGGTCCCGCTGCAGCTTCGGAATGCGCCGACCAAACTCATGAAGGAGCTGGATTACGGCATCGGTTATCAGTATGCGCACAACGCGGAGGAAAAACTGACAAATATGGAATGTATGCCCGAATCCAAGAAAGGCTGCCGGTACTATGAACCCACGGGGCAGGGCGAGGAGGCCGGGGTGAGGGCACGATTGGAAGAGATAAGGGAATGGAAGCGGAAACATGCCGACTGAGAACGAAGCGTGCCGCTTCTTTTTTTTATGCCCGAAAACAGGGAAAATAATTGAGTCATAACTTGGACAACGTCTCATATATTGAGATAGGGGGTCAGATGAGAAGAGAAGATATCCTGCGCATGTTTCCGGAAGGTATGCGCGGCAGGTGGAAAATAACAGCGGAACATGCCGACGGCGTGCAGGAGATCAGACTGCGCGTGGGAAGCCCGGCGACGGCGCTGATCGACGGCAGGGAGCGGTTCGTCGGGGCGGACGGAGAACTGACGGACATGCCGTCGAAGCGGGCGGTATGCACCTCCGAGGACGTGGAGGCTGTCCTCGGACATCTGTGCCGATCGTCCCTGTACGCCTTTGCCGACGAGATCCGGCAGGGATTTTTGACGATTCAGGGCGGACACCGGGTAGGTCTTGCGGGACAGGTGGTTCTGGAGGACGACGGCACGGTGCGGAATATAAAATACATTCGTTATTTAAATATCCGTATCGCCCATGAGATCAGGGGCGTGTCGGACACGCTGCTCCCGCGGCTGTACGACGGCGCGGGCAGACTGTATAACACGCTGCTCATCTCGCCGCCGGGCTGCGGCAAGACGACTATGCTGCGGGACTTGATCAGAAACGTATCCGACGGCAGCGCCTACGGAGCCGGCATGAACGTCAGCGTTGTGGACGAGCGCTCGGAGATCGCGGGCAGCTATCTGGGGGTGGCCCAGAACGATGTGGGGATCCGCACCGATGTGCTGGACGGCTGCCCTAAGAGGGAAGGTATGATGATGCTGATACGTTCCATGGCGCCGCAGGTCCTGGCGGTCGATGAGCTGGGCGGCGGGGAGGATCTGCGGGCATTACAGGCGGCAAGCAGCAGCGGCTGCAGACTGCTCGCCACAGTACACGGCAGTTCTCTGGAAGAGCTTCGGCATAAGGACAATATGCGGAGCATATTCACGGACGGCCTGTTTGAGCGGTATGTGGTGCTCACACGAAAAAACAGACGCTGTGAGGTGGAAGGCATCTATGATAATAACGGCTGTAATGCTTAAGACGGCGGGCATCTTGTGTATCCTGGCGGGGAGCGTCGGTTTCGGGGCGGCCCGCGTCGGGGAGGAGAAACGAAGGATCCGGTATCTGCGGGAGATACTGGGCATCGTAAGGCGGATGCAGGACGAGATCGCATACGGCAAACATACGCTGCCGGAGATCTGCCTGACGCTGTCGGAGTGTTGCGGGCCGCTGTATGGCGCGTGCTTTCGAAGCATCTATGAGCAGACGGCCTTTGGGGACGGCGTGCCGGTAGACCGCATATGGAGAGAGCAGGTGGAGCTGTGTCAGAAGGACGCGCCGCTGTCGGAGGAGGAGAAGGATATTCTGGCTGACCTCCCGCAGTATCTCGACATGCGGGAGGAAAAACAACAGGCGAGGAGCATCGGCCGGTGCGAAGACTTTGCCGCGGAGAACTGCAGGAAGGCGGAGAGCGCATATGCGAACAGGACGAAGATGATATTCAGCGTAAGTCTGCTGGCGGGAGTATTTTTGACGATCCTGCTGCTGTAGCGGGGTGAGGAGGACAGATGGGCGTAAGTCTTATATTCAGGATAGCGGCGGTCGGCATTCTGGTCACAATATTAAATCAAGTTTTAAAACATAGCGGAAGAGAAGAACAAGCCTTTTTAATCAGCCTTGCGGGATTAATTCTGGTTTTGACATGGATCATTCCTTACATATATGACCTGTTTGTTATGATACAGGAGCTGTTTACGCTCTGAGCGCTGTCGGGAGGGCTGTATGATGGACATGATCAAGATCGGGCTGATCGGTATCGTCGGCGTGCTGGTCGCGGTTTCCCTGAAAAGCTATAAGGCCGAGTACGGCGTCTATGTGGGCGCTGCCGTGTGCCTTGTCATACTGGGCTATGCCCTGCGGTACTTTGCGGGCATTATGTCGGCCATGGAGCAGCTTCAGGGATATCTGAAAGATAACTATAGTTATATCACTATTCTGATGAAGACTGTGGGCGTCACCTATGCGTGCGAGTTCTGCTCGGGCATCTGTAAGGACGCAGGATACAGCGGCATCGCCGGACAAGTTGAGATGATCGGCAAACTGTATATCCTGTTGGCGGGCATGCCGATCCTGATGACGCTGATCGAGAGCATACAGTCCCTGGCGGGCTGAACGGCGGCGGGACGCGGGAGGTGAGAGCGTGGATATGGCAGACAGCGGTCTGGTCTGGGAGAAGCTGGGGCTGGACGCGGCGGCAGTCGATTTTCATAAGATGTTTCCGGCGTATACCTTTGACGGCAGGACCGTGCTGGATCTGATCCTGCAGGGAAAGATCTGGGAGGCGGTCAGGGAACTCGGAAATGGAATAACAGGCGCAATCCAATCTCAGGCCGACGAGATCAGGACGCTCTTTGCGGCGGTGCTTATTCTGGGTATCGCAGCGGCGCTTTTTGTCAATTTTGCGGATCTTTTCCGGGATCATCAGGTTTCCGACATCGCATTTTATTTCGTCTATCTTTTCACCGTCACGGTGCTGCTCCGCGCCTTTGCCAAGGCGGTCCTCATCGTGCGGGAGATACTGGAAACGGTGACCACGTTCATACAGCTGTACATACCTACTTATATGGTGGCGGTGGGGAGCGCCTCCGGCATCGCTTCCGCGTCGGCGTATTACCAGATACTGCTGCTGATCCTTTACCTGATAGAATGGGTCTATCTGACCGTGCTGATGCCTGTCGTACACATCTACATGCTGCTGACGGTCATCAACGGCGTCTGGATGGAAGAAAAGCTGTCGCTGCTTCTGGAGCTGTTACATAAGGCCATTGGCGTCAGCGTCAAGATCACCTTGGGCGTCATCACCGGGCTCACGCTGCTCCAGACAATGATATCACCTGTTATAGATTCGCTGCAGACGTCCGCTTTCAAGAAGGCAATGTCGGCGATACCGGGGATCGGCAATCTGACGGAAGGCATGTTTGAACTGGTCGTCGGTTCGGCGGTGCTGATCAGGAACGGGATCGGCGTCTATATCACCCTCGTGCTGCTCTTTCTGTGCTGTATGCCGCTTGCTAAACTGGCCCTGTACGCGGCCGCCGTCAAGGTCAGCGCCGCGCTGGTCGGGATCGTCAGCGACAAGAGGATCTCGAACTGTGTCAACAGGGTGGGCGACGGCAATATCATGCTGTTGAAGATCGCCCTGTCGGCGGTCGGCATGTTTGTGATACAGATCGCGGTCATCACCTATATGACGGGCGGAGGGAGATAATGGAGATCGTTTCAAACATCAGGCGCATCGGCATCTTTCTGATCGCGGCGCAGACGGTGATGCACTTTGCGGCGGGAAAACAGTACGAAAAGTATATCAAAGCAATAACGAGTGTTATAGTTTTGGCGATGTTTATAGCGCCCTTCTTGGATACTGGCGGCGATGCCGGCGCGTACTGGCAGGAGCGGATGGACGCGCTGGAGCGCGGGATGCAGACATGGAGCGAGGCCGGCGGCGGGGCGGCGTATGTGCCTGAGACTGCAGAGGCGGCGGCCTTGGAGCAGATAGAGGAGAGTATTGCCGCAAGGCTTAACGATGCGGCCGCAGACAGTACCTACAGGGTCGCAGACGTGCGGATCGATCTGGAAGAGACCGGGACCGGAAGCGCTTCGGTGAGAAACTGGGCCTTTCGCCGCGTGGAGGTGGCCGTGGAAGAGGCCGGTCGGGATGACGCCGAAGAGGGGTACGGAGACATTTCCGTGCGGGTCGGGCAGATCACGGTGGGCGGTCGAAAAGAGGGGGAGGCGGAGCAGGACGGCGGCGGGCCGGACGACAGGACGGAAGAGCTGCGGCGTATCTTCGCGCGGGAGCTCGGCGTGTCCGAGGATAAGGTGGAGGTGACATATCGTGGAGCTGGGTAGGAGACTGCACGAAAAGCAAAAGGGCAAAAAGAAGCTGGAGAAAGATCAGTGCCTGATCATCGTATTGGCTGGGATCCTTCTGTGCATCATCGCGCTTCCCGCCCGGCAGGAAGACACAGAGTCCGATCTATCGAACATGATAAGTGATAAAGTGATCGAAAAGGAAACGGAAGAGCCCGCCGGGGCATATGACGAACAGGACGCTTCGGCCGGCGGTTATGCGGCATACTGGGAGAACAGGCTTGAGGAGGCGCTGCAGTATGTGGACGGCGCGGGCATGGTGAAGGTGCTGATCACATTAAAGGAATCCGAGCAAAGGATCGTGGAGAAGGACGGCCCGGAGGAGTATTCGGATACCGAGGAGCAGGACGCGGCGGGCGGCAGCCGCACGGTCGGGGAGAGCAGGATAGAGAAGAGCACGATATACACGGAGGACGAAAACGGCCGGAATGTGCCCTATGTGGCCAAGACGGTCGCGCCGGCGGTGGAGGGCGTGGTGGTGATCGCGCAGGGCGCGCAGGAACGGAAGGTACAGGATGATATAATCGCGGCGATTCAGGTATTATTTGATCTTGATGCGAATAAGATAAAAATAGTAAAGATGAAAAATAATCAGTGAAGGGGAGAAAGAGTTGAAAAATATGATCAAAAAGAACCAAATGATGATCACGGCGCTGGCGATCATGATCGCCGTGGCAGGTTACCTGAATTTTGCGGGCACAAAAGTGACGGACGAGGAGGTCATGTCCGTCAACGGCGGGGTCAAGGTCGATGAGGGCAGCGATCTTGCGCTCGACAGCGAGGATTCCGATTACACGTCGCTTGCGGATCTGTCCGACGAGGATATCGAACAGGCATCGGGGGACATCGACAGTCTTGACACGGACGTGACAATGTCGGAAAACGGCGGCGTGGACGAGGAACTGGCGGAGGCGCTGGCGGAAGAGCAGATGGAAGATGTGCCGGGCGAGGCGGTGTTCACGTCGTCGGGAACGGTGTCCGAACTGTCGGGCGCGAAGCTGCAGAAGGAGCAGACCCGTGCGCAGAACAAGGAGACGCTCTTGGAGATCATCAACAACGCCAATATCAGTGAGACACAGAAGCAGGAAGCGGTCAACAGCATGATCTCCATGACCGATGTGGCCGAGAAGGAGACGGCGGCGGAGATCCTTCTGGACGCCAAGGGATTTGACGACGCGATCGTCAGCATCGACGGCGACAGCGTGGACGTGGTGGTCAATACGGCCGAGCTGACAGAGGCGCAGCGCGCGCAGATCGAGGATATCGTGATACGCAAGACGGGCGTCAGCCCGGAGTCCGTGATCATCAGTACGGTCAGTCCGAATTAAACAAAGTGCATAATTGATGTTTTTATGCTATACTGATAAAGAGTATGCTGACGGACGGCGCGGGACGCCGCCGCAGACAGGCAGAGTTGAAGTACGGAGGCAGGATATGAAAAGAATTTTCTTGATCGTGTTGGACAGCTTTGGCATTGGGGAGATGGCGGACGCGGCCGATTACGGCGACGCGGGAACGAACACGCTGCGGTCCGTCGCTTTAAGCAGCGCGTTTCACATGCCTAATATGGGTGCGCTGGGCCTGTTCAATATAGACGGTGTGGAGTGCGGGGAAAGAGCGGCGTCGCCTACGGGACGGTTCGCCCGTATGAAGGAGGCTTCCAAGGGAAAAGATACTACCATAGGACACTGGGAGATCGCCGGTATCCTGTCAAGGAAGCCGCTCCCTACCTATCCCGACGGATTCCCGCAGGAGATACTGGACCGGTTCTGCGCGGCGACGGGCAGAGGCGTGCTGTGCAACAGACCCTATTCCGGCACGGAAGTGATCAAGGATTACGGGGACGAACATGTGAAGACCGGCCGGCTGATCGTCTACACGTCGGCGGACAGCGTGTTTCAGATCGCGGCGCACGAAGACGTCGTGCCTGTGGAGACACTGTATGCGTACTGCAGACAGGCGAGGGATATCCTGCAGGGGGAACACGGCGTCGGACGTGTGATCGCCAGACCCTTTGCGGGTGAGAGCGGCGGTTATTTCAGGACGGCGGGACGCCATGATTTCTCGCTGGAGCCGCCGGCGGTCACCATGTTGGATCAGCTGCAGGCTGCCGGGCGCGACGTGATCTCCGTTGGCAAGATCAAGGATATCTTTGCGGGGCGCGGCATCACGGAGTATGTGTACACCAAAGGCAACGCGGAGGGGATCGAGAGGACGCTCGAATATATGGACCGGGATTTTGAAGGGCTGTGCTTTGTCAATCTGGTGGATTACGATATGCTGTACGGACACCGCAACGATGTTGACGGCTATGCCGCCGCGCTCACTTATTTTGACGAAAAGCTGCCCGACATACTCGGGAAGCTGCGGGAGGACGACATTCTGATGATAACGGCGGATCACGGCTGCGATCCGGGCTACAAGGCATCGACGGACCATTCCAGAGAACATACGCCGTTCCTCATGTATGGCAGGAAAGTGAAGCCGGCGGATCTCGGCACAAGAGACACGTTTGCGGATATCGGCGCGACGGTGCTCGACTATTTCGGGATCAGACCGGAATTTGCCGGAACATCTATGCTCTGACATAGGGAATTTGGAGGATAAGATCTTGGGTAATTACGCAGAGGAGATCAACAAAAGAAGGACATTTGCGATCATATCGCACCCTGATGCGGGTAAGACTACACTGACGGAAAAGTTCCTGCTGTACGGCGGGGCTATCAATCTGGCGGGCAGCGTGAAAGGCAAGGCCACCGCCAGACACGCCGTATCCGACTGGATGGAGATCGAGAAGGAGAGAGGTATCTCCGTTACCTCTTCGGTGCTCCAGTTTGCTTACGGCGGTTACTGCATCAATATTTTGGACACGCCCGGGCATCAGGATTTCTCGGAGGACACATACCGGACATTGATGGCGGCGGACTCGGCGGTCATGGTGATCGACGGATCCAAGGGAGTTGAGGCGCAGACGCGCAAGCTGTTTAAGGTGTGCGTGATGCGGCATATCCCGATCTTTACTTTTATCAACAAGATGGACAGGGACGCCAACGACACTTTTGAACTGCTTGACGAGATCGAGAAGGAGCTGGGGATCGCTACGTGTCCGATCAACTGGCCGATCGGCTCGGGCAAGAACTTCAAGGGCGTCTATGAGCGGGAGAGCAGGTGCGTCATCACCTATGCCGATACGGAAAAAGGCACGAAGGAGGGACATGCCACAAGGATCCCGATCGACGACGACGCGCTTTTGCGGGAGCAGATCGGCGAGGCGTTCAGCACACAGCTGGCGGACGAGATCGAACTGTTGGACGGCGCCAGCGCAGAGTACGATCTGGAACGGATACAGGCAGGGGAACTGACGCCGGTGTTCTTTGGGTCGGCGCTGACGAACTTCGGCGTGGAGATCTTCCTGCAGCACTTCCTGAAAATGACCACGCCCCCGCTTCCGCGCAGGGCGGATATCGGCCTGATCGACCCGGTGGAGCATGATTTTTCGGCCTTTGTGTTTAAGATACAGGCGAACATGAACAAGGCGCATCGGGACAGAGTCGCTTTCATGCGCGTCTGCTCAGGCAGGTTTGACGCCTCTGCGGAGGTCAAGCATGTGCAGGGCGGCAAGGTCATGCGCCTCTCGCAGCCGCAGCAGATCATGGCGGACGAGCGCCGGATACTCGATGAGGCGTATGCGGGAGACATCATCGGCGTGTTCGACCCGGGGATCTTCTCGATCGGCGACACGATCTGCATGCCGAAGGAGCAGTTCATGTATGAAGGGATACCCACATTCGCGCCGGAGCATTTCGCGCGGGTGAAGCAGATAGACACGATGAAACGAAAACAATTTGTGAAAGGGATCACGCAGATCGCGCAGGAAGGTGCGATCCAGATCTTTCAGGAGTGCAACACGGGCATGGAGGAGATCATAGTCGGCGTAGTCGGCGTGCTGCAGTTCGATGTGCTGAAGTACCGTCTGGAAAACGAGTACAACGTGGAGATCCGTCTGGAGAATCTGCCCTACGAGCACATACGCTGGATCGAGAACAAGGATATCGATCTGGACAAGCTGTCGGGAACCTCCGATATGAAGAAGATCCAAGATCTGAAAGGGAATCCGCTGCTGTTGTTCATCAACCAGTGGAGTATCGGCATGACGGTGGAGCGGAACGAAGGGCTGCTTTTGTCGGAGTTCGGAAGGAACTGACGGACAAGCCGTGAAGGGTCTGCGTCGATAGGGGTGAGCGCATATGAAGAAAACAGGTTTGTTGTTGACGGGCATGCTGGCTGCGGCCGTCTCTCTCGCTTATGTGTGTAAGGTCCTGCCCCAGCGGGAGCAGGAGCGGTACGTGCAGGAGGAGGTCGGCGCCGGACAGGAGCAGGGGGCACAGACACAGCAGGTCGTCTGGCGGGAGCCGGAGGACGGATATGCCTACGGCATGCTGTCCGAGGAGGAGCAGAGGCTGTATCTGGAGATCCGGGACGCTCTGGTGAATTATGACGAGGACGTGTATCTGTCCAGCGTTGACAGGGACGAGATAGCCCATGCTTTCCAGTGCGTGCTGAACGATCACCCGGAGATCTTTTATGTGGACGGCTATACTTACACGGAGTACACGCTCGGGGATGTGCTCAAACGGATCACCTTTACCGGAACGTACTGCTTCAGCCGGGAGGAGGCGCAGCAGAAGCAGCGGCAGATAGATAGTTATGTAAACCAATGTCTGGCGGGTATGCCGGAGGGGGCGGACGAGTATGCCAAGGTAAAGTATATATACGAGTATCTGATCCACCACACGGAGTATGATGCGGCGGCAAAGGACAATCAGAATATCTGCTCCGTATTTATCGGGGGCAGGTCCGTCTGTCAGGGATATGCCAAGGCGACGCAGTACCTGTTGGACAAGGCCGGGATCTTTTCCACGATCGTGCTCGGGCGCGTGGTCGGCGGCGAGGGACATGCCTGGAATCTTGTGCGGATCGACGGAAAGTATTACTATGTGGACACGACCTGGGGCGACGCGTCCTATCAGGCCGTAGAGGGCAGCTATCCGGGCGAAAAGATACCGACGATCAACTACGACTATCTGTGCGTTCCCGCAAGCCAGATGAACCTGACCCACGAGACGGACAACGTGGTGGAGCTTCCGGTGTGCGATTCCATGGATGCCAACTATTATGTGCGGGAGGGCTTTTATTTTACGGAGTGGGATCCGGAACGGATCGAGCGTATCTTTCAGGGGGAATATGAGAAGGGGAGCGCCTATGTGACTTTAAAGTGCGGCAGCTACGACGTGTATCGTAAGATGTACGAGGAGCTGATCACCGATCAGCAGATATTCCGGTATCTCGACTGTCCCGACGGGCTGGTGTCATATTCGGACGATGAAGTGCAGTACAGTATGAGCTTTTGGCTTTAATGGGAATGGGGCTATGCAAAAATCATAAATTTTGTTATACTGAATCCAAATGAAAGAAAGGCATGGAACGTATCATGGAACAGGAGACATCTAAAAATATCAGCTTATCCCCCGAGGAAGAAACATTCGGAACGGTCAAGATCGCGGACGACGTGGTCGCGATGATCGCCGCGCTGGCGGCGATGGAGGTGGACGGCGTGACGGCCATGAACGGCAACGTCGCCGACGAGATACTGAGCCGGGCCGGTGTCAAGGGGCTCGTCAAGGGCGTCAAGGTGGAGATCCGCAACAGGAAGGTCAAGGTGGAGCTGGCGATCACGATGGAGTACGGATACAATATCCCTGCCACGTGCCAGCGCGTGCAGAACAAGGTCAAGAGCGCGATCGAGAACATGACCGGGCTGGAAGTGACCGACGTCAATATCCGGATATCGGGTATCCATATGACGCACTGAGCGGACAGAGGCAGAGCCAAACAACACACAACGGGAGTCATTATGAGCAGAAGAGAGTTGCGGGAGCAGATTTTTAAACTGCTGTTCCGCGTGGAATTTAACAGCATGGAAGATATGACGGAGCAGGAGCGGCTGTTCTTTGAAGACGATGAGGCAGCGGCGGGCAAGGACGCAGCGTACATATCGGATAAGTATCACAGGATACAGCAAAAGCTCTCGGAGATAGACGCACAGCTCAACGAGAGGACGGAGGGCTGGGATACCGCCCGGATGAGCAAGGTCGATCTGACGATCCTGCGGCTGGCGGTTTATGAGATCGCTTATGACGATTCCGTTCCTACCGGCGTCGCTATCAACGAGGCGGTGGAGCTTGCCAAGAAATTCGGTCAGGACGCATCGCCGGGCTTCGTCAACGGCATTCTGGCAAAGTTCGCTTAGAGGGATGGTGCCGTTATGCCGGGGCAGAATGTCTATACAGTTACACAGGTCAATTCTTATATCAGAAATATGTTCACGCAGGATTATATGTTGCAGTCGGTCATGGTGAAGGGCGAGGTCAGCAACTGCAAATATCATTCCTCTGGACATATTTATTTTACATTAAAGGACGCAAAAGGCGCAATAGCATGCGTTATGTTTTCTCAGAACCGCGTCGGGCTGCGCTTCCGGCTGGAGGAAGGGCAGCAGGTCGTGGTGAGCGGGAACGTAGACGTTTACGAGCGGGACGGCAGATACCAGTTGTATGCGAAGGAGATACGTCAGGACGGGACGGGAGAGCTTTTCGAGCGGTATGAGCGGCTGAAGCGGGAGCTGGAAGAGCGGGGCATGTTTGCGAGGGAGTACAAGCAGCCGATCCCGAGATACGTCAGGACGCTGGGCGTCGTGACCGCCTCCACAGGGGCGGCGGTGAGGGATATCATCAATATTGCCGGCAGGAGGAACCCCTATGTACAGATCATTTTGTATCCGGCGATCGTGCAGGGGGAAGCGGCGGTCCCCAGCATCGTCAACGGGATCCGGGCCATGGAGAGGCTTGGCGTGGACGTGATCATCGTCGGCAGGGGCGGCGGCTCTATCGAAGATCTGTGGGCGTTCAACGAAGAGGCAGTGGCGCAGGCGATCTTTGACTGCCCGATCCCGATCATTTCCGCGGTGGGACATGAGACGGACACGACCATTGCCGATTTTGTGGCGGATCTGCGCGCGCCTACGCCTTCTGCCGCGGCGGAGCTTGCGGTGTACGATCTCGAGCATCTGCAGGACAAGCTGTCGGAGTACGCCTATACCATGCAGCATATGATCCGCAGGACGCTTGGCCGCTGCCGGCAGGAGACGGAGCATTACGGCGTCAGGCTGAAATATTTGAGTCCCGTCAACCGGATCCGCATGAAACGCACACAGGCGTTATCTTTGGAAGAGCGTCTGCAGAATGTCATGGAGGGCCGTCTGCGGGACAGCAGACACAGACTGGCGCTCTATGTGGAACAGCTGCGGGGTCTGTCGCCGCTCGACAAGCTGAATCAGGGATATGCTTACGCTGCAGACAGCGCGGGAGCGACGCTCAATTCCGTCGATCAGGTGGCGGTGGGCGACGAGATAGCGGTCTATGTGAAGGACGGCAGTCTGCGCGCGGCGGTCAAGGAGAAATGCGCCCGGACATATGCGGCGCACGGAAAGGAAAGCGGGGAGTGACGAAGATGGACGGACAGGAACGGGAAGAAGACAGGACGCTTGGGGAAGAGGCGGAAGCTCCGGCTCCCTCTCTCGAGGCTGCATTTGCGCAGATCGAGGATGTGATCGCGCGTCTGGAGGACGAGGAGATCACGCTGGAAGAGTCCTTTGAGGAATATCACAAGGGCATGGAGCTTCTGCGCTACTGCAACGAGAAGATCGACAGGGTGGAGAAGAAAGTGCTCAAGATCAACGAAGACGGTGGCTTAGATGAATTTTAAAGAAGAACTGCAGGGCAGAACACAACGGATCGAGAAGATACTGGCGGATTTCCTTCCGGCGGAGGAAGGGTGGCAGAAGACGGTGATAGAAGCCATGAATTATTCTGTCACGGCGGGCGGCAAGAGACTCAGGCCGATGCTTATGGCGGAGAGCGCGGCGCTCTTTGACGATACGGACAAGATACCGGCGCTGCCCTGCTTTATGGCGGCGCTTGAAATGATACACAACTATTCCCTCGTCCACGACGATCTGCCGGCTATGGACAATGACGAGTACCGCAGAGGGCGCAAAACCACCCATGTGGTGTACGGCGAGGGCATGGCGGTACTGGCGGGCGACGGCCTTCTCAACTACGCTTTCGAGACGGCGGCGGCGGCCTTCGACTATGCCGAGACGGCGGAGGATTACAGGCGCATGGCGTCCGCTCTCAGGATACTGGGCAGGAAGGCCGGCATATACGGCATGATCGGAGGCCAGTGCGCCGATCTGGAGGCGGAGGAAGCGGACCGGGATATGACCGACGGGCAGCTCCTCTTTATCCATGCACACAAGACGGCGGCGCTGATCCAAGCGGCGATGATGATCGGGGCGGCGCTGGCGGGGGCGTCCCGGGAAGAGATCGAGCGGCTTGAAAAATGCGCGTACAATATCGGACTTGCCTTCCAGATCCAAGACGATGTCTTGGACGTGGCGGGCAGTCCGGAGATACTGGGAAAACCGGTCGGCAGCGACGAGAAGAACCATAAGCTGACCTATGTCGCCCTGCACGGTCTGGAAGACTCCAAGAAAGAGGTGCGGCGGCTGTCCGAGGAGGCGGTCGGCATTTTGGCGTCGTTTTCGCACCGCAGCCCCTTTTTGGAGGAACTGGTCAGGCAGTTGATCTACAGAGAGAAATAATTTTTCATGAGCCGGACAGGCGTGGAGGATTAAGATGTTTTTGGAGAAGATAGAGAAGACGAACGATATCAAGAAGATCGCGCCGTCGGACTACAGCGCGCTGGCGGAGGAGATCCGGGAATTCCTGATACGCTCGATCAGCGAGACGGGCGGGCATCTCGGCTCCAATCTGGGGGCGGTGGAGCTGACGATGGCATTACACCTGTTCTTGAATCTGCCGGAGGATAAACTGATCTGGGATGTGGGGCATCAGTCCTATACGCACAAGATCCTGACGGGAAGGAGAGAGGGCTTTGCGAATCTGCGCAAGTTCGGCGGCATGAGCGGTTTCCCGAAACGCAAGGAGAGCGACTGCGACTGCTTCGATACGGGGCACAGTTCCACTTCTATCTCCGCCGGGCTCGGCATGGTGAAAGCGCGGGACATTCAGGGCGGGAAGAATACGATCGTGTCGGTGATCGGGGACGGCTCCCTGACCGGCGGCATGGCATACGAGGCGCTCAACAATGCCTCCAGTCTGGAGACGAATTTCATCATCGTGCTGAACGATAACAATATGTCGATATCCGAGAACGTGGGCGGCGTCTCCAAATACCTGAACAATATCAGAACGGCCGATATGTATCTGGCGCTGAAGGAAGGCGTCTACAACTCCCTGCACGGCAAGTCGAAGTACGGGGACAAGGTCGTGTCCCAGATCAGGCGCGCCAAGAGCAGTTTTAAGCAGCTCGTTGTGCCGGGCATGTTCTTCGAGGACATGGGGATCACCTACCTGGGGCCGGTGGACGGCCATAATATTCAGGCTATGGTGCGTATGCTGAAAGAAGCCAGAAAGATACGCGGCGCGGTCCTGCTCCACGTCATCACCCAGAAGGGCAAGGGCTATGCGCCGGCGGAGCGGCACCCTGCGCGGTTTCACGGCGCAGAGCCTTTTGATATCGAGACGGGGCTGCCGACGAGACAGCACAACAAGGCGAACTATACGGATATCTTTTCCACGGTCATGTGCAAGCTGGGGCAGCGCGACGAGCAGGTGGTGGCGATCACCGCGGCAATGCCGGACGGCACAGGGCTGAAGCGCTTCCGCAATATGTACCCCGAGCGGTTTTTTGATGTGGGCATCGCGGAGGAACACGCGGTGACGTTCGCGGCCGGTCTGGCGGCGGGCGGCCTGAAACCGATCGTGGCGATCTACTCGTCCTTCCTGCAGCGCGCCTACGATCAGATCCTGCACGACGTGTGTCTGCAGAACCTGCCGGTGGTCTTTGCGATCGACCGCGCCGGTCTGGTGGGGAGCGACGGGGAGACGCATCAGGGCATCTTTGATCTGTCCTACCTCTCCTCCATACCGAATATGCACATCATGGCGCCCAAGAATAAATGGGAGTTGTCCGATATGCTGAAATTCGCGGTGGCGTCGGGCATGCCGATCGCGCTCCGCTATCCGAGGGGCGAGGCGTTTGACGGGCTGCGGGAGTACCGCGCGCCCGTCGAGTATGGAAAGAGCGAGCCTGTCTACGAGGAGAAGGATATCCTCCTGCTGGCGGTGGGAAGCATGGTGAAGATCGCGCTCGACGTCAGGGAGCGGCTGAAAAGAAACGGCTATGCGTGCTCCCTCACCAACGCGAGATTCGTCAAGCCTATCGACACGGAGGCGATCGAGGAGGGGTGTAAGAACCACAAGCTGCTCGTGACGCTGGAGGAGAATGTCTTAAGCGGCGGTTACGGCGAGAAGGTCAGGGCTTATGTCGACAGTATCGAAGCGCCGGTGCGGATCCTGCATATCGCGATCCCGGACGAGTACGTGGAGCACGGCAACGTGGATATCCTGCGGCGGGAGATCGGCATAGACGCGGAGACGATCACGGACAGGATACTGGACTGCTGTGAAGCGTGCGGGATACGGAAGGAAACGGCGGAGAGCGAAAGTAAGAGGTAGATCCTGTGAAGGAAAGACTTGACGTGATCTTGGTAAAGCAGGGATTTGCGCCGTCGAGGGAGAAAGCGAAGGCGATCCTCATGGCGGGGAACGTCTTTGTGGACGGCCAGCGCGAGGACAAGGCCGGGACGACGTTCGACGAGGAGAAGATCCGTATAGAGGTGAAAGGCGGCGCGCTGAAATACGTGAGCCGCGGCGGCCTGAAGCTGGAGAAGGCGATGTCGTCTTTTCCGATCACGCCGGCGCATAAGGTCTGTATGGATATCGGCGCCTCCACGGGAGGCTTCACGGACTGTATGCTGCAGAACGGGGCCGAGAAGGTGTACGCCGTAGATGTGGGGCACGGCCAGCTCGCGTGGAAGCTTCGGAACGACCCGCGGGTGGTCTGTATGGAGAAGACGAACTTCCGCTATGTGAAGCCGGAAGATATCGGGGAGCGGATCGGCTTTGCGTCCGTCGACGTCTCTTTTATCTCGCTGACCAAGATACTCATTCCCGCGCGGGAGCTTATGTGCGAGGCGGGGCACATCGTCTGCCTGATCAAACCGCAGTTTGAGGCCGGCAGGGACAAGGTCGGGAAAAAGGGCGTTGTGCGGGATCCCGGCGTACATGAGGAAGTGGTGCGCAGGATCGTGGACTATGCGGATCTGATCGGCTTCGAGATAGGCGGACTCACCTACTCGCCGATCAAAGGGCCGGAGGGAAATATAGAGTATCTGCTCTTCTTGGAAAAGCGGGCCGGGATACCGGAGGAGACAGCCGCCATGACGGAGCAGGAGGCGGAGAGCGCGCTGCGCGGACTGGAAGAGAGCGGGCGCGGCAGATCCCATGACAGTGATATGGAAGCGCCGGTGTGCAGCGTGATACGGGAAGCGCATGCGGCGCTGGACGAGGGAAAAACGGAAGGATGAAGTATTTTTATGTGATCGCCAACGCGGGAAAAGACCCGAAGGGCATCTATACAAAACGGATCACGGAATATCTGGAGGCGCACGGCGGCGCGGTGGTCTGCATGGACGACGAGGAGCTGGAGGAAAGCGCCCTGCCGAAGGGCGGCGACAGTGCAGCCACGGCCCAGTGCGCTCTGGTGCTGGGCGGCGACGGAACGCTTCTCAGGGCTGCCCGCACCATGCTGGACAAGGATATCCCGCTCCTCGGCATCAATCTCGGCACGCTGGGCTATCTGGCGGAGGTGGAGATCGGCGGGATAGAGGCGGCGTTAGACAAGCTGCTGACGGACGCCTATGCGCGGGAAGAGCGCATGATGCTGGAAGGGAATGTGTACAAGCAGGATTATGAGGAAGAGAATTTTGCGCTGAACGATATCGTCATATCGCGCCGCGGCTCGCTGCAGATCCTGACGCTCTGTATCTACGTCAACGGGCAGTTCTTAAACAGCTTCAGCGCGGACGGCATGATCGTTGCGACGCCCACAGGCTCCACCGGCTACAACATGTCGGCGGGCGGCCCGGTCGTGGAGCCTTCGGCAAACCTTCTTCTGCTGACGCCTATCTGCTCCCACACGCTGAGCACGAGAAGCATCGTCCTGTCGCCCGATGACGAGGTCAGGATCGAGATCCCGTTAGGCCGAAACGGCAGACGGCAGTCCGTGGAGGCCAATTTTGACGGCAGCCATAAGATAGGGCTCAGCACGGGAGACAGCATCGTGGTGCGCAAGGCCGCAAGGACCACGGGGATACTGAAACTGAACACCGAGAGTTTCCTGTCGGTCCTCCACAAAAAAATGAGCGAATAGCAGACAGACGGCGGAGAAAATGAACTATCCTATCAAGAAACAGAGACATGAAAAAATCGAAGAACTGATAAACACGCACGAGATCGAGACGCAGGAGGAGCTGGCCGACAGACTGCGCGCGGCCGGTTTTCAGGTCACACAGGCGACGGTCTCCCGCGACATCAGGGAGCTGCAGCTGTCCAAGATCCCGGCCGGCAAAGGCAGACAGAAGTATGTGGCATTTGCGCAGAGCGACGAGCATCTGGGAGACAAGTACATCAGGGTGCTTAAGGAGGGGTATGTCTCCATGGCGCTCGCGCAGAACCTGCTCGTCATGAAGACGGTCTCCGGCATGGCCATGGCGGTGGCGGCGGCGGTGGACGCCTTGAAGATAGAGGAGATTGTCGGCTGTATCGCGGGCGACAACACGATCATGATGGCTACCCGGAGCGAGGAGAAGGCGGCGGCCGTCATGGACAGGATCGGAAAAATGATAGAACACTGAACATTATGTATTTGGCATCGGATATGCCCGGAGAGGATACATAAGGGGTGAAAAAATGTTAGAGAGTTTACACGTGAAAAATCTGGCGCTTATCGACGAGATAGAGGTCACGTTCGGCGAGGGCCTGAATATCCTCACCGGAGAGACGGGAGCCGGCAAATCTATCATCATCGGTTCTATCAATCTCGCGCTCGGCGCGAAGGCGGACAAGGATATGATCCGCACCGGCGCGGAGTACGCGCTCGTGGAACTGGTATTCAAGGTGGACAAGTCTGCGCAGCTTGCGGCGGTGCGGGCGCTGGAGCTTCCCGTGGAGGACGGGCGGGTGATCCTGCAGCGCAGGATCATGCAGGGACGCAGCGTCTGCAAGGTGTGCGGCGAGACAGTGACGGCCAGACAGCTCAAACAGCTTGCGGCGGTACTGATCGACATCCATGGGCAGCATGAACACCAGTCGCTTCTGGAGAGCGGCAGACA
The DNA here is from genome assembly GCA_947626745.1 of uncultured Lachnospiraceae bacterium. Classification (GTDB taxonomy): domain Bacteria; phylum Bacillota; class Clostridia; order Lachnospirales; family Lachnospiraceae; genus UBA3282. Next base: position 81,218 of record CANQTF010000004.1, on the reverse strand, counting down.
GTTGGAGATCGTAGATGCCTATGCGGGGGAGAAGCTGCTTCCCTGCAAGGAAGAGCTGAAAGAGATATACGCGCGGTACCGCAGCGTGACGGAGGAGCTGGCCGCGAGCGAGGCGGACGAGGAGACGAGACGGAAGGAGACTGCGCTGGCGGAGTTCGAGTGTCAGGAGATCGACGAGGCCGCGCTGACGCCGGGCGAGGACGACGAGGCGGAGAGCACGTACCGGAAGCTCGTCAACGGACAGAAGATCAAGGAGGCGGTCACGGCGGCCCATGCGCTGTGCGGGTACGAGGAGAACGGCAGCGGCGGGAATGTCGGGCGGGCGCTGAGAGAGCTGCGCACCGTCTCGGCATATGACGAGAAGCTGGCCGATCTCGAACGGCAGCTTCTGGATATCGACGACCTTCTGAACAATTACAACAGGGCGGCGGCGGATTATCTGTCCGAACTGGAATTTGACGGAGAGCTGTTCGACCGCACGGAACGGCGGCTGAATCTGATCAATCATCTCAAGGCAAAGTACGGCGGTACGATAGAGGAGATCTTAGCTTATCGGGATAAGGCCGGCCGGCTGCTGGAAAAATACAGGGATTACGACGCTTATCGCGAGAAGCTGACAAAACAGGCAGAAAGCCTGAGAGGCGAGGCGCTTGCCCTGTGCGGCAGGATCGCCGATATCCGCCGGGAGTGCGCGGCGAGTCTGGCGAAGAAGATGCGGGAGGCGCTTGTGGATCTGAATTTTGCCGACGTGAGATTTGAAATACAGGTGTTATCCGATGAGGAGACGATGAGCCGCAACGGGTATGACCGGGCGGTATTCCTGATCTCCACCAACACGGGCGAGGCGCTGCGGGAGCTGTCCCAGGTCGCGAGCGGCGGCGAGCTTTCGCGTATCATGCTTGCCCTGAAGACGGTCCTCGCGGATAAGGACGAGACGGAGACGCTGATATTCGACGAGATCGACACGGGGATCAGCGGTAAGACGGCGTGGAAGGTGTCCGAGAAGCTGGGGCTCCTCGGCCGGGCGCACCAGATCATCTGCATCACGCACCTCGCGCAGATCGCGGCGATGGCGGATATCCATTTCTGCATCGAAAAGCGCGTGGAGAACGAGCGGTCCGTCACGGACATCAGACGGCTTGGCGAGGACGGCAGCATCGGGGAGCTGGCGCGTATGCTCGGCGGGGCAAGCATCACCGAGGCGGTCCGGGACAATGCAAAAGAAATGAAAGATTTGGCAAGAAATACAAAACAATACTAAATGAAATCCTGAAATTTATCACATACTAGAAAGGACACGCTTTGTGTGTGTCCTTTTCCTATGCGCTTCGGCGGACGGGAATGCCATGATACGAAAAGTCGAGGAAGTGATAAATTGGACAGAACGATCGATATGACAAGCGAACAGAGAAGGATCTACCGGGCATTTCTGTGTGCGATCCTTGCGGCGGCGGTGACGGCGCTGGCGCTGGCGATCTATTTTGCATACTGGGACAGGATACCGTCCACGATCAAGATCCGGGCGGGCGTGGAGCAGGAGCTGGATTTTCACGTTCCCGTGTCCGGTGAGATATACCGCGCCGGGGACATGGCCGCGCAGGTGTCTTCCCTGCCGCAGACCGCCGGAGACGAGGCGGCGGAGAGCCTGTCCGGCAGCGTGCGGAGCATTCATGTGGATCTTACACATACGGTGACGGTCAGAGCGAACGAAATCGATACTTATCAAATGGATCTGAAGCTGTTCGGTGTCCTTCCGTATAAAAACGTGGACATCGAAGTCATTCAGGACAAGGAGCTGATCCCGTCGGGCATTCCGATCGGCATCTACGTGAAGACGGACGGGGTGCTCGTCGTCGGGATCGGCGAGTTTGAGAACAGTGAGGGCAGGAAGGTGTCGCCCGCAAAGTATGCCCTGCAGAAAGGAGACTATATCCTGCAGATCGACGGGGAGAAGATAGAGAACAAAAAGCAGCTGATCAGAATGGTGGAAGAGTCCGAGGAGGAGAGCATGATCCTCACCATAAAGCGGAATGAAGAAATAACGGACGTTATGGTAAAGCCGGAAAGCAATCGGAATCAGGAGAGGAAACTGGGGATCTGGATCAGGGACAACGCGCAGGGCATCGGAACGATGACTTACCGGGACAGTGACAATACGTTCGGCGCGCTGGGACACGGCATCAACGATGTGGACACCTCGGCGCTGATGGATCTGGAGGAGGGCACGCTGTACAGGACCGAGATCGTCGGCATCACGAGAGGCAGCAACGGCTCTCCGGGCGAGCTGACCGGCTATATCGAATATGACAGCGACAATGTGATCGGAGAGATCACGGAGAATACGGCGGAGGGCATCTTCGGGCTGTACGACGCAGAAGGAGACGCTGCGCGCTATGAGCCGATCCCGATCGCCCTCAAACAGGAGATAGAGCTGGGGCCGGCGCAGATCATCTGCTCCGTCACGGGTGAGCCGGAATTTTACGATGTGGAGATCATAGAGGTGAATCTGGAGCACGATAATGTCAACCGCGGGATCGTCATACAGGTAGTGGACGAGGAGCTGCTGACGCTGACGGGCGGGATCATTCAGGGCATGAGCGGCAGCCCGATCATTCAGAACGGCAAGCTGGCCGGCGCCGTGACCCATGTGCTCGTGCAGGATTCCGCCAAAGGCTACGGGATCTTCATCGAGGAGATGCTCGGCCATTAGTGCGATGCCTTACTATTCCATAGCATAAGTTCATTGTTTATAATAGTTTATGTCAAAAGCCGTCAACGGGCGGGCATAATGGCGTAATAAGGGAATAGAGAGATGGAGGAGTACTATGGAGACATTGAATGTGACAGCGGCGAGGGACCAAGAGCAGTTCTATCGAATACTGAACGATCTTATCAGCACAAATAAGGAATTTCAGATCATGATCACCGTACCGTCGGGGACGAAGGAGGAGGGGCCGGCCGAAACGGTCATTCAGACGAGCGTCCTGCGCGATCTGGAGAAAGATGTGACGGACATGATACACGAGATCGGCGTGCCCGCGCATATCAAGGGATATCAGTATCTGCGGGAAGCGATCATGATGTCGGTGCAGGACGTGGAGATGCTCGGCTCGATCACCAAGGTGCTGTATCCGACGATCGCTAAGAAATACCAGACGACGCCCAGCCGCGTGGAGCGCGCGATCAGACACGCGATAGAGGTGGCCTGGTCGAGAGGCAGGATGGAGACGCTGGATGCGCTGTTCGGCTACACGATCAACACGGGGAAGGGAAAACCCACCAACTCCGAATTTATCGCACTGATCGCGGATAAGATCAGACTGCAGTACAGAAGCTGACATTCCTCATATTTTTCAAAATAATCCTTTTATTGACAGTTGAAATGCTGTATATGTATAATAATCTATAAGAGATTTAAGGCATATCTATATGTTGGAGGGTTAGCATGAAAAATATTTTGTTTGTGGCATCGGAGGGTGTTCCTTTTATCAAGACGGGCGGGCTGGCGGATGTCGTGGGTTCGCTGCCGAAGTGCATCGACAAGGAGTATTTTGACATCAGGGTCATTCTCCCCAAATATACCTGCATGAAGCAGGAGCTGAAGGATCAACTGACTTACAGGACCCATTTCTACATGGATTTCCACTGGAAAGAGGAATACGTGGGCGTTCTGGAGTCAGAGGTGGACGGCATCAAGTACTACTTTATCGACAACGAGTCGTTCTTCGGCGGTTTCCGTCCGTACAGCGACAATGCGCTGTTCGAGATCGAAAAATACGCGTTCTTCTGCAAAGCGGCGCTGTCTATCCTGCCGGTGATCGATTTCAGGCCGGATCTGATCCACTGCCATGACTGGCAGACAGGTCTGATCCCGGTCTATCTGAAAGAGAGATTTCAGGGCGGCGATTTCTACAGGGGCATCAAGACCGTCATGACGATCCACAACCTGAAGTTCCAAGGCAAGTGGAGCGTCAAGGAGGTCAAGGAGATCACCGGACTTCCGGACTACTTCTTCACCTCGGATAAGCTGGAGGCGTACAAGGACGCAAACCTCTTAAAGGGCGGGCTGGTCTATGCAGACGCGATCACGACGGTCAGCGATACATATGCGGAGGAGATCAAGACGGCCTTCTACGGGGAGGGCCTCAACGGTCTTCTGTGCGCGCGGGCAAGGGATCTTCGGGGGATCGTCAACGGTATCGACTACGAAGAATTTGACCCGGAGACGGACCGCTATCTCGAAGCACACTACAATGCGGTGAACTTCCGCAAGGAGAAGGTCAAGAATAAGCGCGCCCTGCAGGCGGAGCTGGGGCTGAATCAGGACGACAAGGCGATGATGATCGGCATCGTGTCGCGGCTGACCGGACAGAAAGGGTTTGACCTGATCGCCTATGTCATGGACGAACTCTGTCAGGACAATGTGCAGCTCGTCGTCTTAGGCACGGGAGAAGAGCAGTATGAGAATATGTTCCGCCATTTCGACTGGAAATATCACGGGAAGGTATCGGCCAATATCTACTATTCCGATGCGCTGTCCCACAAGATCTACGGCGCGAGCGACGCCTTCCTCATGCCGTCGCTGTTTGAGCCCTGCGGCCTGAGCCAGCTGATGGCCTTAAGGTACGGGACCGTCCCGATCGTGCGCGAGACCGGCGGCCTGAAGGATACCGTACAGCCGTATAACGAATATGAGGGCACGGGCACGGGCTTCAGCTTCACCAACTACAATGCGCACGAGATGCTCGGAACGATCCGCTATGCGGAGCACATATACTATGACAAGAAGCGCGAGTGGAACAAGATCATCGACAGGGCGATGGCGGTAGACTTCTCATGGCATGTGTCCGCGAAGAAATATCAGGAGATGTATGACTGGCTGATCGGCTGAGGATCGGCTGATCAGAAGTAACGGAAATCAATACGAATCATATGAGCGAACAAAGGAAAAAGAATAACTTTGTGCTCCAAGCGGGGATCCTTGCGGCGTCGGGCATGATCGTCAAGGTGATCAGCCTGATCTACCGCAGCCCGCTTCGGAGCATCATCGGTCTGGAAGGCAACGGATATTACTCCGTTGCTATGAATCTTTATACGATCATTCTGTTGATCTCGTCTTACAGTATCCCTTCGGCGATCTCTAAGGTGATCGCGCAAAAGCTGGCATTTAAAGAATACCGCAACGCACAGCGGGTATTCCGTTGTGCGTTGGTCTATGTCCTTGTGGTGGGCGGGATCGCGTCCGTATTCACCTTCGCGGCGGCCCCTTATCTTGTGATCGACAATTCGGTCGTGGCCTTACGGGTCCTTTCGCCCACCATTTTTTTCTCCGGATTTCTGGGGGTGCTCAGAGGTTATTTTCAGGCCCACGGCTCCATGCTGCACACGTCGCTGTCCCAGATACTGGAGCAGATCTTCAACGCCGCGGTCAGTATCGCGGCCGCGTATCTTCTGATGGATATGGTATCCGGCAGCAGCGAGACGACGCGGGCGATCTACGGGTCGGCGGGAAGCGCGCTCGGCACGGGCGCGGGCGTCGTGTCCGCGCTGCTCTTCATGTTCGGCATGTATATGCTCAACCGCAAGATGCTGTTAAGGCGGTCCGAACACGATAAGACGGGGAAAACGGACAGCTACGGCGAGATCTTCAAGCTGATCCTGACGGTGGTAACGCCGTTCATCTTAAGCACCTTCATCTACAACTGCTCCACCGTGGTGAATATGAAGGTCTACGAGCATGTCATGATCGGCTACAGAGGAGGGAACGAGATCTCGGTCGCTATCGGCTACGGGATCTTCTCGACACAGACGGTGGCGATGGTCAACATACCGATCGCGCTCGCCTCGGCCATGTCGTCGGCGACGATACCGAGCGTCGCCGCCTCTTATGCGCGGGGAGAATTGGATACGACAAGAGGGCTTGTGGCGAAGGCGATCCGCATGACGATGCTCGTCTCGATCCCGGCGTCCGTGGGTTTTCTGATCCTCGCCAAGCCGATCATGCATTTTATCTTTCCCCAGAGGGATTCGCTGGAACAGGCCTCCGGGCTGCTGGCGGCGCTGTCGGTGACGGTGGTCCTGTATGGGCTGTCCACATTGACCAACGCCGTGCTGCAGGGGATCGGGCGCGTCAACACGCCGGTGATCCATTCGGTGATTGCGCTGATCGTGCAGGTGGCGGGGCTGATCGCCCTTCTTTTGTACACGGATCTGGATCTGTATGCGCTCGTGTGCGCCAACATCATCTACTCTCTGGTCATGTGTATCCTGAACCAGATCTCGGTCAGGCGGCATCTGGGATACAGACAGGAGCTCGTGCGGACTTTCTTGAAACCGTTTCTCGCCTCGCTCGTAATGGGCGCGGCGGCATTCGGCACATATGAGAGCGTGTATATGCTCCTGCCGGTCAGCCGCATCGCGCTGCTGATCGCGATCGGCGTGGGCGTGGCGGTCTATTTCTTCGTGGTCCTTCTGATCGGCGGCGTGAACGAGCAGGAGCTGGCCGCTTTCCCCAAGGGGGCGTTTCTGGTGCGGTGCGCGAAGAAGCTGCGCCTTCTGCATGATGAGAGCCGACCGAAGAAAAAGAGAAAAAACATACAGACGCCGCATAAATAATTGTCCGAAAACAAATACTGTTTAGGACAATTATTTTTTTAGGAGGTAGACAGATGGCAAATCTATCAGAGTTGGACCTGCAGAATCTCCGCCACCTTATGGGCGGCTATGACGTGACGCACTGCAAGATGAAAGAGTACGCAGAGTGCGCGACCGACACCAAGGTAAAGCAGTTCTTTGAGAAGGGCGCGCAGTCCGCGATGCAGAACAAGCAGCAGCTTATGGAGTATCTACAGTAACAGTCATCATGAATCGGAAAGAAAGGGAGTTCGTATTATGCAGATGGAAGAAAAAACAATGGTAGCGGATACGCTTACCGGTATCAACGGTGAATTGGTGCGTTTCGGAGAAATGATCGCACAGACGGAAAACAAAGAATTAAAGCAGACTTTAAAGCAGTTTCGCAATGCCTGCGAGCAGTCTCAGGAGGAGCTGTACCAGATCGCACGTGAGAAATCCTATTATGTGCCGGCCGCCAAGGCGACGCAGGCCGAGATCGATCATGTAAAATCTCTGTTTTCGTCAAGCACGCTGTAAGGCGGAAGCTACGGCGGAGGGCTGCGGCAGAAATGCCGCGGCCCTTTTTTGCGCGTGCAGCCCGCAAAACGTGTTCCCTCTCGTTGTCGTGTGCTGCGCCGACCGTCATACGCGCCGATCGACATAAAAGGAAAAAAGTTGACAGATAGGTAGGGGGGGGTAAACTGTAGAGGAATATCATCCCGCGATACTTAAGATCGCGGCAGCAAAGGAGGAAACATTATGATCACATGTCCTACATGCGGCACACAGGCGCCTGACGGAAGCGCATTCTGCGAAAGCTGCGGCGCCAGGCTGAACGGCGCAGGGAACGCCGGCGGAGCGCCGGAACCGTATATACCGTGGTATAATCACACGGGAGAATTTACAACGAAGGATATCTCGGATAACAAGGTAATGGCGATGCTGCCTTACCTGTTCGGCATCGTTGGGATCATCGTGACGCTGCTGGCGTCCGGCGAGTCGCCCTACGCTTACTTCCATGTGCGTCAGGCGATAAAGTTTCTGGTGGTCAAGACGTTACTGGCTATCTGTAACCTTTTCCTGTTCTGGACGCTCATCGTTCCGCTTGTGTGGCTGGTCAGCAAGGGCATTATTTTTGTGCTCAAGATCATCGCGTTCTTACAGGTGTGCATGGGCGAAGCGAAGGAGCCTGCGATCATCCGCAGTCTCGGTTTCCTGAACTGACGATACCGATATCAGAAATTTTTGAGGGAGGAAGAAAAATTGAACATGATCTATTGTGCGGAATGCGGCGCGCAGAACGAAGAAGGGGCTAAATACTGTGAAGCCTGCGGCGCGCCGATGGAGGGGAATACGGAAACGGCGGAGAGCAGCGAGGCTGTATCTGCGGAGCGGGACGTGGCGCCGGCGGCGGAGAGCAACGGCTATGACGCGCCGGTGCAGGGCTATGCGGCGTCCGACCGGCAGCAGTACCGGCCGGCGGGCAGTCTGCCGCCCAAGTATGGCGGTCAGAACGGCGGCGGCCAGACGGGACTGGCGATCGCCTCTCTGATCTGCGGTATTGTGTCGGTCCTCTGCTGCTGCACGCTCTGTATCAGCTGGATAGCGACAGCGGCGGCGATCGTGTGCGGCATCATCACGCTGGTGCAGCACCGCGACGGCAAAGGAATGGCGATCACAGGACTGGTTCTGGGCGTGGTAGGACTGCTTTTGAGTGTGTTGGTGGTGGTGCCTCATATAGGCATATTAATAGCAATGCTTAATGATAGGAGGTACTGGTGATTTTCATGGTTCTGTGTACGGAGCATTCTGAGGTGAAGCATGCTTAGGAATATCGGCGGAAATGAGATTCATGCGGCGGACAGGTTTTTTTATCGGATCGGACAGGTCGCCTGGCTGCCGTTTCTGCTCTTTGGCCTGTGGTTCGCGCATTCGGGCTATGCCCTGCTCGATGGCCGCCTCCTGTGCGGCTTTCGGGCGGTCACGGGGCTGCCCTGTCCGGGCTGCGGCGGCACGAGGGCGTTTTATTACCTGTTTCGGGGAGAATTCCTGAAAAGTCTGGCCTATCATCCCGTGGTGATCGCGGGCGCTGCGGCCTATGTGCACTATATGGCGGCGATAGCGCTGCGGAGAAGGCGTCTTGCCGTCAGGGATTACAGCAGACGGCTCCTGGTGCAGTACGATCTGTATTGGGTGGCCGCCGTTCTGATGATACAGTGGGCCGTGAAGCTGTGGCGGATATTTGTCTGACCGCAGACGGGAACGTATGACAGAGGCCGGCGGGGCGGGAGAGACTGCTCTGCCGACAACAGGAAACAGAAGTGAGGGAGAGTATCATGTTTTGTACGAAATGCGGAAAAGAGATCGCGGAAGGAGCGAAGTTCTGCCCGGGCTGCGGCGCGCCGACAGGCAGGGTGCAGCAGGGAAGACAAGAAAGCGGAGAGCGTCCGGCGCGGCAAAGTGTACAGACGGACATACCGGGGGCGGCAAGCGGCGGTCGGAATCTGAAGGTCATGCTCGCCGCATTTCTGGGCGTGCTGGCACTGGCCGGCATAGGCGCGGGGATATTTTTTCTGGTCTCCGGACGCGGCAAAGGCGGCGGGGAGACGGCGGCAGAGACACAGACAGCGGACACGGCGGCAGAGACACAGACGGCGGAAGGGGCGCGGAAGGTGACCTCCGACACCAACGAGGTGGTGAATGACCGCATTCTGGACAACGTGCCGAAGGCGGTGAGCGCTTATGATTTCGAGGACGGTGCGGACGGCGCTCAGGCAGTGGTCAGAAACGATGTAGAACAGCAGCCCGAGGCGGCCGATGTGGCGGTGCAGTATGTGGACGGCATCGAAGGGAGGGCTGTGTATCTGGATGGCACCTACGGTCTTAAGCTGAACAGTGTGGGCCGGATCGGGGAGTCATATACGGTGGCGTTCTGGATCAAAGCGGATGCTCTCTATGACTGGTCGCCCTTTATCCACATCAGCTATGACATACTCGATCCCGACAGACGGTGCAGACTGTGGGTCGGCCAGAAGACGGACGGAAGCTCCGTCGCGCCGATCTTAAGCTCCGAACAGGCGCGGGACGATAGCATCTATGAGATCAGGCCGGACGGCATGGACGGCACCATGCAGCCGGGTGTCTGGTATTATATCGTATTCACTGTGGACGGCACACGGAGCGGCGGCAGCAATGACAGCGTCCTCGGCACGCTGTACGTGGGCGGCGAGAAGGTGGGCGAAGGCGACGTGGCGCGGGACGTGATGAACGCGGACGATCCGGAGATCGATCTGGGGATCAACTGCTGGGACGACCTGTTCCCCGCAGCCTATGACGGCGTCAAGATCTGGGATCGGACGCTGGACGAGGAACAGGTAAAGGAGCTGTATCAGGCGTACGGCGCGGGCGGTGAGACGGCGGAGGCTGCGGACAGCGCGGCGCAGGCAGATGCGGAGCAGGAGGAGACTTCTCAGGTGTCCTATGCGGCGTATCAGGATATTTTACATGAGATTCATGACGGCGTGATCGGTTTTTACAATGGCGATGACAGTGATGATTTTTGGGATAATCACTATGGAATCGCGCTGGAGGCGATGTATAGCGACAGCGCAGAGGAGTTTTTTGCAGAAATCGGGTATGCCTTGCGTGATTTTGACGGCAACGGGGTTGATGAGTTGGTCGTGGGGTTTCCGAGCGGTGATATTCTGGAACTGTATACACTTCAAAACGGCGCAGCCGTTCCACTGTTATCAGACATTACAGAGAGAGAGGTTTATTGGCTGGCAGAAGATAATATTATTTACAATCAGGGTTCAAGTGGTGCAGCAGCCGGCTCTATTGCTGCATACCATGTAACCGGAAATGGGGTTGAACTCATAGAGAGTTATAGCTGGACGGACATCTATAATGAGGACAGTGCAGAGCTAACCCATAGTACGGGAGGAATACTGACGACGAACGGTTCCGTGGAGGGAGCACAGACGGAGGTGGAGACTGTAGACTGGGATACAGTTTGGGAAATACGGGATTCATTCTTTGCGCTTCCGGAGAAGAAGCTGGAGCTGACGCCCCTTTCTTCCCTGCAGTAACCGGGAAAGGCGGGGCTGCGGTTTCCTGTCGGCTTCCTGTTATCATGTTTGACAAAGGAGACAGACGATGTTTTGCAACAAATGCGGAAATGAATTGAAGGAGGGCGCGGCTTTTTGCAGCAAATGCGGCGCGCGGGTCGGCGGGGCGTCCGTGTGGGGCAAAACGTCCGGCGGCAGGACACCCGCGGCGCTTTGGTACGCGGTCGGCGGCGTGGGCGCGGCGGTGTTGGTGGCGGTCATCGCGACAGTCATCATCGTGGCGGGCAGGGCCGTCTATCAGAGAAGCCGCCAAGACGACGGGAAGACGGCTTCGGCAGAGGAAGCTTCAGCGGAAAACTATGCAGCGGACGACTACGCAGCGGACGACTACGCAGCGGACGCGCCCACGGAGGATACTGCCGCCGCAGCGGAGGCTTCCTCTCTGGGAGGCGGCTTGTACGAAGTGACGCCCGACAATGTCAGCAATATGCTGGCGGAGTTCTTTCTGCTGCATCTGGGCTGTTATATCGACTACTGCGGCGGCAACTGCAGCGTAGAGCCCGAGAATATCTCGTCGATGATGGAGCATACAGGCGTGATCGGTCTGTTTACCGTAGCGGACGGAATGCGGATCGTGGACAATTATACCGAAGGACTGTTTTCCATGAAGCTGAAGGGTTCAAACCTGTCAAGTCTTCTGCGCGGAAACTCGCAGGTCGAGTACGGCTGTACGGTCGAGGTGACGGACATCAATTTTGCGGGTTCGTCCTTCCGCTATTACGAGGGGACGTCCGCCAACATAAGCGCCATTGTGAGACTGCATTACTTTGTGAACGGCACAGAGGCTTCCTTCCAAAATAATTACGCGATGGTGAATCTGGTCAACAACTCCGGCAATCCCAAAGACTGGCTTTTGACAATGGCGTTTTTTATCGACGAAAATGATTACCTGAACACGAAAAGCCAGGGCGATGTCTTTGACAATTATCTTGTGAACGAAGACGGTTCCCGGACGGACGCCGGAGCGGACATCGGAGCGGAGAGCAGAGAGGCGGCCGATACCGATTATATCCTGCCGGACAGCAATACAAGATATCTGACCAGAGAGGATCTGGCGGGGCTGTCCGCCGAGGAGTGCCGCATTGCGCGCAACGAGATCTACGCCCGCCGCGGCAGGAGGTTCAAGGACGAGGCGCTGCAAAGCTATTTTAACGGCAAGGGCTGGTATGTGGGGACCAGGGACGAGGTCACCGACGATATGCTCAACGCGTATGAGCTGGCAAACCGCGACCTGATCATCGCCTATGAAGAGGAACAGGGGTATCGTTAGCATGAATTTCTGTTCTCAAAACCTATGAGGGGAGAAAAAGGATGTTTTGTAACAATTGCGGAAATGAATTGAAAGAGGGCGCGGTTTTTTGCAGCAAATGCGGCGCGCCCGTGCGGGGCAAAACGTCCGGCGGCAGGACACCCGCGGCGCTCTGGTACGCGATCGGCGGCGTGGGCGCGGCAGCGGTGGTGATCGCAGCGGCGGTGTTTGGCTACCGGGCCTTCCACAAGGACGCCGGGAGCACGGAGGCGGCTTCCGAAAATGAGGACAGCTTTATTGCGGCCGAGACGGAGCAGCCCCTTGCTGCGGACGGGGCGGATGCGGCATACGGAGAGGACGGCGGACAGACTGCGGAGGCGGACGCGCAGACCCTCAGGCGGGAGGCGCTGCGGGCGAAGGAGCAGGAGCTGCTTGCGCAGTACGGCGTCCTCAAGTCGCCCCAGAGCGTCAAGGCGTGGTCGGGTTATGAATATGGACACGATGGCCAGGTGAATCTGGCGGGCCTTTGGAGCACTACCGTGCTTGATTTCGATGCGGACGGTCTGGACGAGATGCTGGTGTGCGCTGCGGAGGGCGATACGCCCATGCTGTACCTCTACGACGGAGAGGAGGCAGGGGAGGCGGCGCAGACGGACGCCGTTCTCCTGACACCGTATGCGGCAGGCAGTCCACTGGAACAGTATGAGATGCATTATAGCGGTACTTGCGATGAGCTTCTGGCCGATGAGCTTCTGGCAGTTCATGTGATGAATTTGGGAGAAGAACCAAAGATCGTCTGTGAATCCAGAAAAAGGTATGGTCATTTTTCTGACGGCGGTGTTACCGAGTACTACTGGATCATGGAATATGCGGAACAGGAGCTGCGATATGGCAGTGTCCTGTATTACTACACAGAACCTGAGATCGGCGGCGCGACGCGGTATGAGTTCCAGGACGGCGTCTATGCAGGAGAAACGTGCGATTATCGCTGGTGGATAGATGATATAGAGGGATTTAAGGAAGAAGGAGAGTATGCTGATTATGACACGGCGCTGACAGCTTTTTTTGACGGTTACCAGATCCGCACAAACAGCGAAAAATATGACGTCCCATGGGGAGAGGCTCCGGTGTCTGTGCTGTCTTCGGAGAACGATATGACGCTGTGCTTTGAACTGACTACGAGAGCGACGGATTACTGGTATGACGATCATTCCTATGGCTATACCTTTGAGACCGTCTGCCGCACGGAAAACGAGTGGTCGAATCAGGCCGCGGCCGATACCGGCGCCGCTTCCGATACCGATTATATCCTGCCGGACAGCAATACAAGATATCTGACCAGAGAGGATCTGGCGGGGCTGTCCGCCGAGGAGTGCCGCATTGCGCGCAACGAGATCTACGCCCGCTACGGCAGGAGGTTCAAGGACGAGGCGCTGCAAAGCTATTTTGACGGCAAGGACTGGTATGCGGGGACCAGGGACGAAGTCACCGACGATATGCTCAACGCGTATGAGCTGGCAAACCGCGACCTGATCATGGCCTATGAAGAGGAACAGGGGTATCGTTAGCATGAAGAAAAGAAATACATCGGCGCTAAGGCTTGCGGCAGTCTTCGGCATCAGCGTCCTTTTGCTTATGGCCGCCGGCTGCGGCAGAAAAGACGCGGCACGGACTGCGGAGAAGGCCGCGGAGACTACAGAGGAGACACAAGGGCCGGCGCTCACAGAGGCAGACGGTGAAGCGGCGGAGACGGCAGACGGCAAAGAGGCGGAAACGCCCGTCAGCGAGGACGCGGAGACGGCCGACAGCGAGGACGCGGGAACGGCCGGAGAGAAAACCGCAGCATTGCAGGAGACGGCGGCGCCCGCTCCCGACGGGACGGACGAGGCCGCACAGACAGAGGATGCACAGACAGAAGACGCTGGGGAGACAACGGCGGCCAACGGTTTTCTCGTCGTGATCGATCCCGGACATCAGGGCAAGGGCAATAGCGAAAAAGAGCCTATCGGGCCGGGCGCGTCAGAACAGAAGGCCAAAGTCTCTTCCGGCACCAGCGGCAAGGCAAGCGGCCTGTGTGAGTATGAGCTGACGCTGGAGGTGTCGCTTAAGCTGCGGACAGAATTGGAGAAGCGGGGCTACGAGGTCGTGATGACCCGCACCACGAACGACGTCGATATCAGCAACGCCGAGCGTGCGCAGATCGCCAACGAGAAAGAGGCGGATGCTTTCGTGCGGATTCACGCCAACGGCTCGGAGGACAGCAGTGTAAACGGGGCGATGACGCTCTGCCAGACACCGGACAATCCGTACAACGGCGCGTTGTATCCACGCAGCAGGGCGCTTGCCGACTGTGTTCTGGACGGGCTGACGGAGGCCACGGGCGCGAAGAAACGGAATGTGTGGGAGACGGATACCATGAGCGGCATCAACTGGTGTCAGGTGCCGGCGACTATCGTGGAGATGGGATATATGACAAATCCGGAGGAGGATCTGCGCATGGCGGACGAGGCGTATCAGGAGAAGCTCGTCTGTGGCATTGCGGACGGCATAGACGCTTTTCTGGCAGAATAATTTCCGTTTTTAAAACCTATGAGGGGAGAAAAAAGATGTTTTGTAACAATTGCGGAAATGAATTGAAAGAGGGCGCGGTTTTCTGCAGCAAATGCGGCGCGCGGGTCGGCCGTGAGGTACAGCGGCGGCCCGCACAGGAAAGCTATGCGGGGCAGGAACAGCCCGGGAGCGGTTATAGAACGCGGGAAACCGGACAGAGCGGTGTGCGTCAGACTGTGCCGGGCAAAACGTCCGGCGGCAGGACACCCGCGGCACTCTGGTACGCGCTTGGCGGCGTGGGCGCGGCAGCGGTGGTGATTGCAGCGCTGGTGTTTGGTTACCGGGCCTTCCACAAGGACGCCGGGAGCGCGGAGGCGGCTTCCGAAAATGAGGACAGCCTTATTGCGGCCGAGACGGACGAAAATCCACAGGCGCGGACAGGGGAAGCTGCAGAGACAGGAACGCGGGTCAGTGCAGACGCAGCGCAGGAGGAAAATGAGGCGGATCCTCTTTTCAAGGAGCTGGCCAAGTGGGAATTTTACTTTTCCAGCGGAGCGGGAGCATGGGGTACAGAACTGGAGATCCATGAGGACGGCAGCTTTAACGGGGTATATTCGGACAGCGATATGGGAGACACGGGCGAGGGCTATCCGGGAGGAAAGCAGTACTACTGCAGCTTCAGCGGGCAGTTCGCGGAGCCTGAAAGGGTGGACGAATATACCTATTCTACGAGGATACTGGAGATCCGATATGAGGACGAGGTCGGAAAAGAGGAGATCATAGACGATGTTCTTTATATTTATACGGACGTCTACGGACTGGAAGACGCGGAGGATATTCTGATCTATCTGCCGGGCAAGCCGCTGGACGAGCTGTCTGAGGAGTTTTTAAGCTGGATGTTCCTCTATGACTATGACGGAGACGGACTGCCTTTCTATGCGCTGAACAATGCGGTCAATGAGGAAGGCTTTGCCGGCTATGAGAAGGAAGATGCCGGGGAAGATTTTTCCACAGGTGAGGGCGCGGCCGCGCAGGACGAGGACTCGGTCCATACCTATGAGATCGTCATGGCGGATGTCTCATGGACGGACGCCTATCGCGAATGTCTGGCGCGCGGGGGTTATCTGGCGCGTATCAATTCTCCCGAAGAGTATGAGGCTGTCGCCGCCCAGATCGGCTCGGCGGGTCTGGAGAACGGCATGTTTTGGCTGGGCGGCTGCCGGAGCAATGAGAACGAATACAGATGGCTGTATGAGGACGGCTCTACAAGCGCCGAGATCCTGAACGGAAAGGGGTACTGGCTGGAGGGCGAGCCGAGTTTTTATGATGAGAGCACCGACGCGGAGGAGACGGCTGTGCTGATGTTTCACAGTTCCGCGGCCGCGGGCTGGGTGTGGAACGATGTGCCGGACGACGTCCTTTCTGTCGCGCCCTTCTATGCGGGGAAGCTGGGGTATATTTGCGAGTATGAAGACTGACAGATATGTGAGCCGGCGGGGCTGCGGAACAGTCGTCCTTCTGCTGTTCCTCCTGCTGTGCATGGCAGGATGCGGGCGTCGGGAGAGCGCGCAGAAGGCTGTGGAGACCGCAGAGACTGCAGAGGAAGATTTTTCTCAGGCCGCCGACGGTTTGGAGACAGACGGGGAGGCCGCGGCTGCAGCGGGCGGAATCGATCCGGAGACTGCAGAGGCCGCGGCGAGCGCAGCGCATACTGTGGGCGTGACGGCACAGGAAAACGGAGAGAGCGGGACGGCGGAGGAGACCGTGCCGGCCGCGGACGTCGCAGACGAGGCGGAGGAGATCCTGTCGGACATGAGTCTGGAGGAAAAGGTCTGCCAGCTTTTTGTGCTCACGCCGGAGCAGCTCACCGGCGTGTCCGCGGTGACGGCTGCGGGAGAGACGACAGAGAAGAGGCTGCGGCGTTATCCCGTCGGCGGGCTGATCTATTTTGCGGGAAATCTTGTGTCTGCGGAGCAGACGCGGGACATGCTGCAGGGTACACAGCGGTATGCTGTGGAGATCGAGGGACTGCCGCTTTTGCTGTGCGTCGATGAGGAGGGCGGCCGGGTGTCCCGCGTCGGGGCTTTGGGCGCAGCGCCTGTCAAGCCGATGGCGCAGATGGCGGACGAGAAGGAGGCGTATGCGGCGGGCAGCGCGGTCGGGGAGACGCTGGCCGGGCTGGGGTTCAATCTGGATCTTGCGCCCGTGGCGGACGTGCTGACCAATCCGGATAATACGGTAATCGGGGACAGATCGTTCGGCAGCGATCCCGCGCGAGTCGCGGGGCTGGCGGAGGCTTTTTCGGACGGACTTCACGCACACGGAATCCTGAGTACCTATAAGCATTTTCCGGGACACGGCGCGACGGCCGGTGACACGCACGCCGGATACGCCTATACCGACAAAACGTATCAGGAACTGTGCGAGGCGGAGCTTGTGCCTTTCGCGGCGGCGCAGGAGGCAGGGGCGGATCTGGTCATGGCGGCGCACATTTCTGTGCCGTCGATCCTGCCGGACGAGACGCCGTGCTCGCTGTCCTACCGTATGATCACGGAGATCCTGCGGGGTGATCTGGGCTATCAGGGGCTTGTGATCACGGACGCCCTCAATATGGGGGCCGTCACGGCACACTACAGCTCCGCACAGGCGGCGGTGCTGGCCGTTGCGGCGGGCAGCGACCTGCTGCTGATGCCGGCGGATTTTCAAGCGGCGTACCAAGGGATTCTCGACGCAGTGGCGGACGGAACGCTCACCGAGGAGCGGATCGACGAGTCCGTGCTTCGCATCATCCGCGTCAAGCTGGGGCTGCGGGAGGCGATGGCTGGATGAGGCGGAGCACGAGCCTAGTACCGCTGCGTTTGGAGCGGAGCGCAAGCGCGTCTGCGGCTCCTTATGCTGCCCGCGCACTGCGACCGTCTGCGCCGCTCTTCTTGATCCGACGCACATACGAAATATCGTTCACATTTTTCTAAAAATCCTGTTGCAATCCTTCCTCTCCTGTGCTATCATAACCACAAGCATATCTGGGAAGTCTGGCAGTTCTGACCGCAAGTCTGTATCTCTGTTCTGAAACGCTCCCTTATATGTACACACAACTTCATAAGGGAGGAAAGAAGAATGGGAAGAAAAGACTCGTCTGAAACCGATTGTTTTTTGCCGCAATCAGAGGATGAGGGACAAAGATATGGCAGAAATAAAGATACAGTGATAAACCATACATATATTAACAGTGGCAGTTATCGAAAAAAATTTAATTACATTTCCAATTCGCCTGAGTTGAATCGCCTAATCTTTCAATTATCGAAAAAGATGTTGCAGCATAGGTCGGGATCAAAGTTCGAGGATATGTATTGGATTGATACGGCACAGCAGGTGGTGGTGGCAGAAGAAACGGAAAGCTGTTCTGAAGAGCAGATCATATATTCGGACAGCATACGTTCCAAGATACAAAAATATGATGACCTGATCACATTGCATTCACATCCGAACAGTTATCCGCCCAGTATCAATGATCTAAACTCAAATTTTATCAATCATTATGGCCTTGGCATCGTGGTCTGCCATGATGGGAAAATATTCAGGTATGCTTCCAATCAAGAAATAAGGGTAGACTATTACAAGATGGTTGTTGAAAAGTACTTAAAAAAAGGCTATGATGAATATCAAGCACAGGTCATGACATTACAAGAATTAGTCACGAAGTTTGATATTATGATAGAGGAGATAAAAGAAGATGGTATGTGAAAATGATATATTGGAAATCCCTGAAAAATATAAGAAAATGTCTGAAGAAGAATTGGATAGGGAAATAGAGAAACTTTATGAAACTATGAAAGATCAAAATAAAGGTAAGATCAGAGAAAAAGTTGGAAAGCTGCCTGTAAAATTCTTTTTCTTACAGTGATCATGCCGTCCGCCTGACGCGGAGAAAGCAGCAGGGAGTATGGGTAAGACGCAGGGTGCAAAGTCAAGATTTTTTCATAAGTTCATCGGCGACCGCGCTTTTTATAAAATGGTGCTCACGATCGCCGTCCCCATTATGATACAGAACGGCATCACGAATTTCGTGAGCCTTCTTGACAATATCATGATCGGGCGCGTCGGCACAGATCCCATGTCGGGCGTCGCTATCGTCAATCAGCTTCTTTTCGTATATAATCTCTGTCTGTTCGGCGGCGTGTCGGGCGCGGGCATTTTCACTGCGCAGTATTTCGGGCAGAAGAACGACGAGGGCGTCCGCCGGACGGTGCGCCTGAAGCTGTGGATCGTTGCGGCGATCACGCTGTTTACCGTATTGCTGCTGCTTTTGGCGGGCACGGATCTGATCACGCTGTATCTTAAGGGAGAGGGTACGGCCGAGAGCGCAGCGGCCACGCTTCGGTACGGCAGACAATATCTGCTGATCATGCTGCTCGGACTGCCGCCTTTTATGATGGTGCAGGTGTACTCCAGCACCCTGCGGGAATGCGGGCAGACGATCCTGCCGATGAAGGCGGGCATCGTGGCCGTTTTTGTGAATCTGGCGTTGAATTATATCCTGATCTACGGGAAATTCGGCGCACCCGCGCTGGGAGTTGCGGGCGCCGCTATCGCTACGGTCCTGTCACGCTACACGGAAGCGGCGATCGTGCTGATACATACGCACAGGCACAAGGAGAGCAATCCGTTTGCCGACGGGCTGTATAAGACGTTAAAGGTGCCGTCCGCCCTGACGGGCAAGATCATCTTGAAGGGGCTGCCGCTCCTTATGAACGAGACGCTGTGGGGCGCCGGCATCGCGATGCTGACACAGTGCTACTCCGTGCGGGGGCTTCATGTGATCGCGGCGCAGAATATCTCCAACACTATCAATAATGTGTTCAATATCGTCTTTATCGCGCTGGGGGATTCCGTGGCGATCGTGGTCGGGCAGCTTCTCGGCGCGGGCAAGATGGAAGAAGCCAGAGACGCCGACAATAAGATGATCGCGTTTGCGGTCATGAGCTGCACGCTCGTCGCCGCGGTCATGTTTGCGCTCGCACCGTTTTTTCCCATGTTCTACAATACCGAGGAGGATGTGCGCAGACTGGCGGCGCATTTCATCATGATCACGGCGGTCTTCATGCCGCAGAACGCTTTTCTGCACGCGTCGTATTTTACGCTGCGCTCCGGCGGCAGAACGGTCGTCACGTTTCTGTTTGACAGCGTGTTCATCTGGTGTGTCAGCGTGACGATTGCGTATACTTTGAGCCGTTTCACGGCGCTGCCGGTGACGGTCGTGTTTACGCTGGTGCAGCTTGGGGATATTATCAAGTGTACGATCGGCTTTGTTCTGGTGAAGCGGGGCGTATGGCTTAAGAATATCGTGGTGTGAACGATCTGTTATTATTCCAGCCGCTCGATGCCGGAGATATCGGCGTCGATGGCCATAGAGTAGTTGGTGTAATAGACTACGAAGCCCGGCTTTGCGCCGTTCGGCTTTTTGACGTCTTTTCTGCGCAGATAGTCGATCTCCACCTTTTCCTGTTCGCGCCCCTTGGAATAGTAGGCGGCCAGGCGCGCAGCTTCCTCGAAGGTGCGGTCCGGCAGCTCTTTGCCCTCGGTCTTCACCACCACGTGGGAACCGGGGATCTTTTTCGCGTGAAACCACCAGTCGTTCCCGTTTGCAAACTTAAAGGTCAGCTCATCGTTCTGGTAGTTGTTTTTTCCCACATACATATGAAAGCCGTCGCTGCTGACATAGTGGAAAGGTCTGCTCGTGACGCGGACTTTCTTTGCGCTGCCTTTTCTGCGGATATAGCCGCTCTCGACAAGCTCCTCCCTGATCTGGACGAGATCCTCCTCCTGTATGGCGATATCCAGCGCCGTCATAATGGATTCCAAGTGGCCGATCTCGTCTTTGACTTGAACGGTCAATTCTGAGAGCGCCTCGTAGGTTCGTTTCAGCTTGCCGTATCTGTCGAAGTATCTCTTGGCGTTTTCCTGCGGCGTCAGTGTTTCGTCCAGCGGGATCGTGACAGTCTCGCCGGTATAGTAATTTGGCGCTTCCAGAGATTTTGCGCCGGGTTCGAGACCGTAGCCGTAGGCGTTCAAAAGCTCGCCATAGACTTTGTACTGTTCCCGCTTCTCTGTGTCCTTCATCTGCCGGATCTGCAGGTCGTATTTCTTGACGCTGCGTTCGAGGGCGGTCTGCACGATCTTCCGCAGATCTGCGGATTTCTGTCGGATGCGCGTTATGGCGCTCCTTTGCGCGTAATACTGCTCCAGCAGGGCGCTGACGGAATCGCAGCTTTTGGCTGTTTTGTCCGCGTAGAGCGTCAGGGGCAGCGCCGCGTACTCGACGGGTTCCCGGCCTTCGTAGATGACGGTGGGTGTAAAATCGCCGTTTACGATATGCGTCATCATGTCCGTCAGCACATCGCAGAGCGCATGGAGAGCCGCCTCGTCCAAAGCGCCCGCCGGCAGATCGCCGTCCACGCCGGCGCGATAGCAGATCTCCTGTGCGATGATAGGGGACAGTCCTGTGTAGACATTGTAGAGCGCTTTGTAGACGGGCAGCGGCTTTTGGCGTATGGCCGTTGAGAAGTTTACATAACTTAAAGGCGTCCCGTCGTCGGCATCTCTGAGGAAGACGCCGGGATCGTCTGCCGCCGGAGCCGTGTACCGCGCGCAGAAGCGCAAGGGGTCTTCCTTGTCCTGCGTCTTGGGGATAAAGTATTTCTTTCCGGGCAGCACCTCGCGGACGGAGCTGACCATGCCGGAGATGTGCTTGATGCTGTCGATGATCATGTCCGTGTCATCGCAGAAGATGATATTGCTGTGCTTGCCCATCATCTCCACGATCAGTTTCTTGCGGCAGACGTCGCCCAGCTCGTCCAGATGCTCCAGTTCCAGATGTATGATGCGCTCCAGACCGGGCTGCGCGATGCCGGTGATCCGGGCATTCTGCAGGTGCTTGCGCAGCAGCATACAGAAGCCGGGCGCGGTCATCGGACTTGCCTTGTTTACGTCCGTCAGGTAGATCAAGGGCAGCGAGGCGTCCGCCGACAGCAGCAGCCTGTACTGCGCGCCGTTATTTTTGACGGTCAGGAGCAGCTCGTCGCTCTCCGGCTGTGCGATCTTGTAGATGCGGCCGCCGAGGAGCGTCTGGTGCAGTTCTCTTGTGATGTTTGCGATAGTAATGCCGTCGAATGCCATGAATGTATCCTTTTCCTATGATATATTTCCGCGGCGGCGAGCCGGGCGGACTGTAACTCATTCTACATCACTGACACTTAACTTGCAACTTTCTTGACTACTCCCCACAATTATTCTATAATGAAATCTGTACGCACAGACTAAGCGGCGCGTGTGGTTTTCCACATGGGAAAGGCAAGTATACGATTATGATCAAGAGCATGACCGGCTTCGGCAGATCAGAGGTGGCGAAGGGAGAGCGGAAGATCACCGTCGAGATGAAATCCGTCAATCACAGGTATCTGGACGTCACTGTCAAGATGCCCAAGAAACTGAACTTTTTTGAGGCGGCTATCAGAAACGAACTGAAGAATTATATCCAGCGGGGCAAGGTGGATGTCTTCATCACTTATGAGGATCTCACGGAGGCCAACGTGTGTGTGAAGTATAACAGGGAGCTTGCCGCCGAGTATATGAAGTATCTTGCGCAGATGGCCGAAGATTTCGGGCTGGACAACGATATCCGGGTATCGACGCTGTCGAGATATCCTGAGGTGCTCAGCATGGAAGAGCAGACTACGGATGAGGAGGAGCTGTGGCAGCTTCTGGGAGCTGCGGTCAGGGAGGCCGCGGAGAAGTTTGTCGAGACGAGGATCAGGGAGGGCGAGAATCTCAGGGACGATCTGATCGGCAAGCTGGACGGTATGCTCTCTCACGTCGATTACATCACGGAGCGCTCCCCGCAGATCATCGCGGAATACCGCCAGAAGCTGGAGGAGAAAGTCCGGGAACTGATCGGGGACGCCGGTGTGGACGAGAGCCGTCTGCTGACGGAGGTCACGATCTTCGCGGATAAGGTGTGCGTGGACGAGGAACTGGTGCGCTTAAGAAGCCATATCGAGACTACCAGAGAGAATCTCGTGCAGGGCGGCAGCATCGGACGGAAACTCGATTTTATCGCGCAGGAGATGAACCGTGAGGCGAACACGATCCTCTCGAAGGCGAACGATCTGGAGATATCCAACCGCGCCATTGAACTGAAGACGGAGATCGAGAAGGTGCGGGAACAGATCCAGAATATCGAGTAGGCGAAGCCGCTGCCGGGAGGAGAGACGGTCAGAAAATGGGAAGGCTCATTCATATAGGATTCGGAAATGTTGTCAATACGGGAAAGATTATCGCTATCGTGAGCCCCGATTCCGCACCCGTGAAGCGAATGGTGCAGAAGGCCAAGGAGACGGGTATGGCGATAGACGCCACACAGGGCCGCAAGACAAAGGCGGTGCTGGTAATGGAGAACAGTCAGATCGTGCTGTCGGCGCTGCTGCCGGAGACGATCTCCGGGAGAGCACAGGCGGAGGATACAGATGAGACGTAAAGGGATTTTGATCGTGGTTTCCGGTTTTTCGGGAGCGGGCAAGGGCACTTTGGTGAAAAGACTTGTGGAGCGGTACGACAACTATGCGCTGTCCGTGTCCGCGACGACAAGAAAACCGCGGCCGGGCGAGGAGGACGGCAGGGAATACTTTTTCCTGCAGAGAGAGCAGTTCGAGCAAAAGATCGCGGAGAACGGGCTGATCGAATACGCCTGTTACTGCGATAATTATTACGGCACGCCCCGCGCGTATGTGGAGCGTCAGCTCTCCGAAGGCATGGACGTGATACTGGAGATCGAGATCCAAGGCGCGCTCAAGATCAAGGAACAGTACAGCGACGCGCTTCTGCTCTTTGTGATGCCGCCGAGCGCGGCGGAGCTTAGAAGGAGGCTGGTCGGCAGGGGAACAGAGTCGGAGGAAGTGATCGACAAGAGGATGCGCCGCGCAGCGGAGGAGGCGCAGGGCATCGAGGCGTACGAGTACATCGTGGTCAACGACGATCTGGAGACATGTGTCGGACAGCTTCATGAAATCATTTTGGCAGCGCATAACACTCCCGCCAGAAACAGGGAGTTTATCGAAAATATCAGAACAGAATTGGAAGGAGAAAAATAATGTTACATCCATCTTATGCAGACTTGATCAACGTGGTGAACAGCGGCGTGGAGGAGGGAGAAGATCCCGTGGTGAACAGCCGGTATTCTATCGTGATGGCCACCGCCAAGAGAGCGAGACAGCTCATCGCCGGCGATGAGCCGCTGGTGGAGGACAGGGGCAGGAAGCCGCTCTCCGTTGCCGTGGAGGAACTGGATCAGGCAAAAGTAAAGATCTTAAGCGAGGAAGAGGAAGATGAAGAGTGCGATTAAAGCGGTAAGCGAAAGAAAGAATCTGTCCGTCGAAGAGGCGGCACGGGTCATGGAACTCATGTTGAGCGGCGAGGCGACGCAGGCTCAGATCGGTGCGTATCTGACTGCGCTTCGCATGAAAGGGGAGACGATCGACGAGATCATCGGCAGCGCCAGTGTCCTGAAGGAGAAGGCGGCGCATATCCACCCCAAGCTCCCGATGTATATCGACTTCGTGGGAACGGGCGGCGACTATGCCTATACCTTCAATATTTCGACCACGTCGGCATTCGTGGTCGCGGCGGCCGGACTTCCGGTAGCCAAGCACGGCAACCGCGCTATCTCGTCCAAATCCGGTGCGGGCGATGTGCTGGAGGCGCTCGGCGTCAACATCACGCCGGATATCGACGTTGTGGAGAAATGCGTGGAGGAGGTCGGGATCGGCTTCATGTTCGCCCCGGCCTTCAACCAGTCCATGAAGTATGTGGGACAGGCGAGAAGCGAGATGGGGATTCGCTCTATCTTCAATATCTTAGGGCCCATGGCAAATCCTTCGGGCGCGAAATGTATGCTGATCGGCGTGTACGATCAGGCGCTCTGCCAGCCGATCGCAACGGCCCTGATGCATCTCGGCGTGGAGACCGGCATGGTCGTATCCGGCGCAAACGGTATGGATGAGATATCCACTGTCAGCGAGACGACGATCGCGGAGATCAAGAACGATGTGGTAACGGTATACACGATCACGCCGGAGCAGTTCGGCATAAAGCGGGCGACGGCGGAAGATATCACGGGCGGCGACGGCAAGGAGAACGCCAAGATCACCAGAGATATCCTGAGCGGCGCGGACAAAGGCCCGAAGCGGGACATCGTCCTGCTCAATGCGGGCGCGGCTCTGTATACCGGCAAGATCGCGGCTTCTATCGAGGAAGGAATGAAGCTTGCGGCGGAGGCGATCGATTCCGGCAAGGCGGCGGAGACGCTGAACAAGCTGGTGGAGTACTCCAACCGATGAAGAGAAAGATCATGTTCGTATCGCTGGGCTGCGACAAGAATCTGGTGGATTCCGAGATGATGCTGGGTATGCTTGCCGAAAAGGGATACGAATTTACCGACGACGAGCGGGAAGCCGACATTGTGGTCGTCAATACCTGCTGTTTTATCGGAGACGCCAAGGAGGAGAGCATCAACACGATCCTTGAAATGGCGGAATTAAAAAAGAGCGGTGCGATCGAGAGCCTGATCGTGACAGGCTGTCTGGCCGAGCGGTACCGCGAGGAGATCCGGACGGAGATCCCCGAGGTGGATGCCGTGCTGGGGACGACGGCTCTCGACGAGATCGGGGAAGCGCTGGAGGAAGCAGCCCGCGGCGACGGACACGATCACTATAAGAGCCTTGCGGAAAAACCGCTGACCGGCGTGGACCGCACCCTGACGACCGGCGGACATTTCGCTTACCTGAAGATCGCGGAAGGCTGCGATAAGCGCTGCACTTACTGTATCATTCCGAAGGTGCGCGGCAGCTATCGCAGCGTGCCGATCGAGGCGCTCGTGCGCGAGGCCCGGAAACTGGCAGAACAGGGCGTGAAAGAGCTGATCCTCGTCGCACAGGAGACGACGGTCTACGGACAGGATCTGTACGGGTACAAGGCGCTGCCCAAGCTGCTGCGCAGCCTGTGCGGGATAGAAGGCGTCCGCTGGATACGGATCCTGTACTGCTATCCCGAAGAGATCGATGACGAATTGATTCGGACGATCAAGGAAGAGGAGAAGATCTGTCATTATCTCGACCTGCCGGTACAGCACGCGGCCGACGGGGTACTGCGGCGGATGGGGCGCAGGACTGACAGGCGGCAGCTTGAGGAGATCATAGGAAAGCTGCGAAGCGAGATCCCGGACATCTGTCTGCGGACGACACTGATCGCCGGTTTCCCCGGAGAGACGCAGGAGGATCATGAGGAGCTGTTAGCGTTCGTCGGCCGGATGCGGTTCGACAGGCTCGGCGTCTTTGCGTACTCGCAGGAAGAAGATACGCCCGCGGCGGATATGCCGGATCAGATCCCCGAGGAAGTCAAGGAGGAGCGGCGGGCGCAGCTCATGGAGCTGCAGCAGAAGATCGCTTTCGAGGCGGCCGAGCGTATGGCCGGGAAGAGCGTGACGGCCATGATCGAGGGGAAGCTTGCCGGTGAGGACGTGTATGTCGCGCGGACTTACAAGGACGCGCCGAATGTGGACGGCTTCGTGTTTATCAATACGGACAGAGAACTGATGACGGGTGATTTCGTCAGGGTGAAGATCACCGCTTCTTACGAGTATGATCTGATTGGAGAGTTGGAAGATGAACCTGCCTAATAAATTGACTATGTTTCGGGTGATACTGATCCCTTTTTTTGTGGTGTTCATGCTGGTTGACATAACTCCATACGACAAGTGGATCGCGCTGTCCGTTTTCATCATTGCCAGCCTGACGGATCTGTTGGACGGCAAGATCGCCAGAAAGTATGGTCTGGTGACGAATTTCGGCAAATTCATGGATCCGCTGGCGGATAAGCTGCTCGTGTGCTCCGCCCTCATCTGTCTGGTGGCGCTTGGCCGGATACCGGCTTGGATCGTTATCGTGATCATCGCCAGAGAGTTCATCATCAGCGGCTTTCGGCTGATCGCCTCGGACAACGGCGTGGTGATCGCGGCCAGCTATTGGGGCAAGTTCAAGACCACGTTCCAAATGGTCATGATCTGCCTGATGATCGCGGATATCGCGGCGATCGCCCTGCTTACGGACATCGTGATGTGGGTAGCGCTTGCTTTGACCGTGATATCGCTTGCGGACTATCTGTGGAAAAACAGAGATGTTATGAAGGATACAAAATAAAATAAAAAAGCAGACAACAGCATACATGATGCGGAATGGGTGAGAGTATGGTCGTTGAATTGATTTCAGTCGGAACAGAGATTTTACTCGGCAATATCGTGAACACGAATGCGGCTTATCTGGCCGAGCAGTGCGCCGGGCTGGGGCTTTCGTGCTACTATCAGGATGTGGTCGGGGACAACGCGGAAAGGTTGTACGGGACGATCAGCACGGCATTGTCCAGAGCGGATATCCTGCTCATATCCGGCGGACTTGGGCCGACGCAGGATGATCTGACGAAGGAAGTGGCAGCCAAGGTGCTGGGGAAACCGCTGTATCTTCATGAGGAGAGCAAGGCGGCGCTGCAGGCTTTCTTTGCGGAGAGAGGGCTGGAGATCACCGACAACAACTGGAAACAGGCCATGATGCCGGAAGGCTGCATCGTGGTGGACAACCCGAACGGCACCGCGCCCGGCGTCATCATGGCGGAGAACGGCAAGCATGTTGTGCTGATGCCGGGGCCGCCCAACGAGTTGATCCCGATGTTTGAGGCGTCCGTCGCGCCGTATCTTGCCGGGCTTCAAGACGGCGTGATCTATTCACAGACCGTGAAGATCTGCGGCGTCGGGGAGAGCAAAGCCGAGACGATGGTACAGGATCTGATCGACGCCCAGACGAACCCCACGATCGCCACATATGCCAAGACGGGCGAGGTGCATCTGCGCGTGACGGCCAGAGCCGAAGATGAGAAGGCGGCCAAGAAGCTCGTCAAGCCCGTCGTCAAGGAGTTGAAAGGACGGTTCGGCAGCCATGTGTACACGACGGACGACGAGGTGACGCTGGAGAAGGCGGTGGTCGATCTGCTGCTCGCCAACAAGCTCTCGCTCATCACGGCGGAGTCCTGCACCGGCGGCATGCTGGCGGCAAGGCTCGTCAATGTGCCGGGGGTATCCGACGTCTTTAAGGGCGGCTTCGTCACCTACTCCAACAAGTCGAAGCGGCGTCTCCTCGGGATCAAGAAAAGTCTGCTCGCCAAGTACGGCGCGGTGAGCAAGGAGACTGCGCGGGAAATGGCGAAGGGCGCGGCGTTCGTCTCGAAGGGAGACGTCACTGTCGCCATTACGGGGATCGCCGGGCCGGACGGCGGGACCGCACAGAAGCCGGTCGGTCTGGTGTATATTGCTTGCAGCGTCTGCGGCAGCGTTACGGTCAAGGAATATCATTTCAGCGGCGGGCGCGCCAAGATCAGGGAGAGCACGGTCTCCGCTGCATTGACGCTGCTGCGGGAGTGTATCCTGCAGTATTACAGCGAAGTGACATTCGGCGGCAAAGAGAAATAGATACGACGATGCAGATTCAGAAAGATAAGGTGTGAGAAGATGAGCCAATGGGATCAGTTTAACAATGGAAACGACGGTATAGAGCCGGATCCTGCGTCCGGCAGTTACGTGCCGGAGAGCAGTGCGGATATCTATGATACGCCCGATGTCACCGGGGAGACGGCCGATGTGGTGTCGGCGGAAGAGTTGTCGGAGACGGATGTCATCGTGGAGGACGGATCGGGACAGGGAGCGGCACAGAGTGTGCCGGCCCAGTACGGCGGCGGCAGCCCCTACGGCAGCGGCGGCCAGTATGGCAATAACAATAACCCCTACGGCAACAACGGCGGCCAATATGGCAATAACAATCCTTATGGCAGCAACGGTCAGTATGGCAATAACAATAACCCCTACGGCAACGGCGGCCAGTATGGCAATAACAATCCTTATGGCAACGGCGGCCAGTACGGCAATAGCAATCCTTATGGCAGTAACGGCCAGTACGGCAATAACAATAATCCTTACGGCAACGGCGGCCAGTACGGCAATAACAATAATCCTTACGGCAACGGCAGCCAGTACGGCAGCAACAATCCTTACGGCAACAGCCAGTACGGCGATCCGTACAACGCGCCGTACAGTCCCTATGCCGTGCCGCCCAAAAAGAATAAGAACGGCCTTATCATCGGCATCGTTGTGACGGTCATCGTCCTGTTCCTGATCGCCCTGTTTGCGCTGGTCTACAATGTGGGCAAAGAGATCATGAAGGATAACGGCAGAGACCGCAG
The DNA here is from genome assembly GCA_947626745.1 of uncultured Lachnospiraceae bacterium. Lineage (GTDB taxonomy): Bacteria > Bacillota > Clostridia > Lachnospirales > Lachnospiraceae > UBA3282. Next base: position 52,343 of record CANQTF010000004.1, on the reverse strand, counting down.
CGTCGGCGACGATTACGATTTCGATTATGATGACGACGGCTGGGGCACACACCACGACTCTGATCATGGCTATGACGACGATCCCGGTTATGATGACGATTACGGCTACGATGAGGATCCCGGTTATGATGACGGGCAGAGCGGCGAGTATTATGACCTGCACGATGAGCAGCGCTGGGATCTGTCCTATGTCGTGGATTTCGAGGAGTACTATGAGGGAGAGGACGCGGATGAACAGAGCGGCGGCAGGGAGATCTTCATCACCTATCCCGTGATCGCCGGCGACAATGTGCCGAATCTGGACAGCTTAAACCGGACGATCATGGACGAGGTGGATTTCCTGCAGGACGTGGCGGAGGATGTCGAGGAGGACACGTACGTCTATCTGAGCGGAGAAGCCTATGTGACCTATATGGACGAGGAGAAGCTGAGCATCGTTTTCAAGGAGGATCTGTACCTCACCTATGAGGACGGCGGGCAGGACATAAACTACTATCTGTACAGCCTCAATATCGATATGGAGAACGGCGTTGTCTTGGACAACCAGAGCCTTATCCGCACAGATGACGATTTTTCCGTGGATTTCAGGCAGAGGAGCGACAAGCAGAACGGAGAGATCGAATATCTGACGATGCTCTCCGATCAGGAGATCACGGAATACTTTACCTCCGACGATATCATCGTGTTCTACACGCCGCTCGGCATGGAGATCGGGTTCAACTATGAGTACGGCTGGGTGACGGTCACCTACAAGGATTATGAACAGTATCTGAAAGTGTTCTGAGCGCGCATATCAATATGATTAGTACTTGCAAAATATGCCGACTGATTATAAAATAATAAAGGCAAAATATATATAATGCACAAAATGAATCATAGAACAGCAAGGGGGATACATCAAATGAAGAAGAAAAGTCTGATAGCTTCCGTTATGATCATGAGCGCCGTTATCGTTATCCTGACGGCGTGTATCATCGGCGGCAACGCGGTAATAGCGCTGCGCTCCATGTCCGATTCTTCATACAAGACTTATGAGACGGCGATGGACGAGGGGTACAAGACGGAGATCAAGTCACAGGTGCAGAGCACCATAGCCGTCATGCAGGCGGAATACGACAAGTACATGGCGGGCGAGAAGACCGAGGAAGAGGCCAAGTACGACGCCAAGGAGACGATCCGCGCGATGCGTTACCGTGACGACCAGAGCGGTTATTTCTGGATCGACGACACGGATTACATACTGGTCATGCACCCCATTCTCGTGGAGAACGAGGGCAACAACCGCTACGATCTGGAGGACCCCAACGGCGTCATGATCGTGCAGTCTATCGTCAAGGTCTGCCAGACGCCGGAAAAAGGCGGTTTCAACGAATTCTATTTCACCAAATCGGACGGCGTTACCGTGGCGCCCAAGATCGCATACTCACAGATCTTTGAGCCTTGGGGCTGGATCGTATCCACAGGCAACTATGTGGACGATATCACGCTGGCCAAGGAAGATACCAGAGCCAGTCTGGACAGCCAGTACAATTCTATGCTGCTTCGCGTCGATGTGATGTTCGTGGTAGCGATCGTGGTCGCACTGGTAATCGCATTTGTGGTTGCAAGGATCATCACGGCGCCGCTCAGAAAGATCCAAGAGTTTGCGGGCCACATCTCCGAGGGCGACCTGACCACGGACGTGGACGTAAAACAGAAGAACGAGATCGGACAGACCTCCGATGCGCTGCGGGTAGCGCAGGACAATATGCGCGAGCTTCTGCAGGGCATCACGGACGTGGCGGAAGGCGTGGACAACGTGCTTCACCAGTTTGAGTCCTCCTTCAATAATATGAGATCCTCTATCGGGCAGGTGAGCGAAGCGGTCAACTCGATTGCGGACAACGTAAGCCAGCAGGCCGGCTCTACCGACACGGCCAACGGCGATGTGAACGTGATGGCCGACAAGATCAGACAGACGGAGTCCGAGGTGGAGGCGCTCGACCAGAATGCAAGAGATATGAACCAGATCAGCGAACAGTCCATGAACACGCTGCGGCAGCTGATCGATGTAAACGACACCACAAGAAAGAGCATTTCCGATGTGGCGGAGCAGATCAACTACACCCATGAGTCCGTACAGCAGATCCATATGGCGGCCAATCTCATCAATGAGATCGCGGATCAGACCAGTCTGCTTGCACTGAATGCGAGCATCGAGGCGGCGAGGGCCGGTGAGGCCGGAAGAGGCTTTGCCGTTGTGGCGGACGAGATCGCCAAGCTGGCAAACCAGTCCTCGCACTCCGTTGAGGAGATCAACAAGGTAGTGGACGAGCTGCAGACGAACGCTACCAAGTCTGTGGACGGTATGAAGGAGATCAATGTCTCTATGGAGAAGCAGGTAGATTCCCTCACCGAGACCCAGAAGATCTTCATGGATCTGCACAAGGAGCTGGGCAACTGCGTGGCTTCCGTACAGTCAATCGACAATCTCACGACGGAAGTGGAGCAGCAGAGGAGCAATGTGATCGACTCCCTGACGGTACTGAATAAGCTGGCGCAGGACAATGCGGCCGTGGCGGAAGAGACCTCCGCGATGTCCTCCGAGTTGTCCCGTGTCGTGGACGATTCCACGTCCATCGTGGATGAGCTGCAGGAGAAGATGAACGCGCTGATGAACAGCATTCACAGATTCAAGATATAATAGAGGAGTAGGTTATGTGTACGGCGGCAACTTATAAGACAAAGGATTTCTATTTCGGGCGGACGCTGGACTATGAGTTTTCCTACGGCGACGAGGTGACCGTCACGCCGCGGAATTATCCGTTTCACTTCAGGCAGACGGGCGACATGCCCTCTCACCATGCGATCATCGGCATGGCGTATGTGGCGCAGGATTATCCGCTGTACTACGACGCGGTCAACGAGCGCGGGCTCGGTATGGCCGGGCTGAATTTCGTGGGGAATGCGGCATGCTGGGACAGGCAGGAAGACAGAGACAATGTGGCGCAGTTTGAATTTATCCCGTGGATCCTCGGACAGTGTACCACGGTAGAGGAGGCCCGCCGTCTCGTGGAGAAGATGAATCTTTTGAATGTTCCGTTCAGCCCTGAACTGCCGCTCTCACAGCTTCACTGGATCATTGCGGACAAAGAGGCGTGCATCACCGTGGAGGCGGTCGCGGAAGGCATCAGGATCTATGACAATCCGGTCGGGGTGCTGACGAACAATCCGCCCTTCGACAAGCAGCTGTTCGCGCTGAACAACTATATGCATCTGTCGCCGAGATCTCCGCAGGACACCTTCGGCGAGGGGCTTGCGCTGCAGCGCTACAGCCGCGGCATGGGGGCGATCGGCCTTCCGGGCGATCTCTCGTCACAGTCCAGATTCGTGAAGGTCGCTTTTACCAAAATGAATTCCAAGTCCGGCGACGGCGAGGCCGAGAGTGTCAGCCAGTTTTTCCATATCTTAGGCTCGGTGGATCAGCAGCGCGGGTGCTGTGAACTGGACGACGGCAAGTACGAGATCACGCTCTACACCTCCTGCTGCAACACGGATAAGGGGATCTACTATTATACGACCTACGACAATCACCAGATCACGGCGGTGGATATGCACAGGGAGGATCTCGACGGGGATAAGCTGATCCGATATCCCTTGGTGAAGGAAGAGCAGATCAGGCTGCAGAATTAACAAGGATATAAAGGAGCATTTCGGGGCGTTGTGCAGAAAGCGGTTGCACAACGCTCTTTTTTTTGTTACACTTGTCTTATCTGAAGAAATGGAATTCTGCTATGCACATCGGGCATTTCGCCGTGATTTCCATTGTTTCGTATTTTGTGGGGAAAGGAGGTTGAAGTGTCGTTTATTGGACATAGGACATGATAAGATAGGGTATACGGTGATCGTATCGCACGGATACGGCGCCGGAAAAGGATTTTAGCAAAAAGAGCATTGACAAAATCGAACATTTGTTTTAATCTGAAAACAGAACAAATGTTCTACAAGAAAAGGAGAACGATTTCATGGAAAGAGAAGAAAAATTAAAAGCATTGGATGCGGCTTTGGGACAGATAGAGAGGCAGTTCGGCAAGGGCGCCGTCATGAAGCTGGGCGACCCGTCCGCTCAGATGAATGTGGAGACGATACCGACCGGCTCTCTGAGCCTTGACCTCGCACTTGGTCTGGGCGGGATCCCGAAGGGCAGGATCGTGGAGATCTACGGGCCGGAGTCCAGCGGTAAGACGACGGTCACGTTACATATGATAGCGGAAGTGCAGAAGCGCGGCGGCATCGCCGGATTTATCGACGCGGAGCACGCGCTCGATCCGGTGTACGCGAAGAACATCGGCGTGGATATCGACAATCTGTATATATCGCAGCCGGACTGCGGCGAACAGGCCCTGGAGATCACGGAGACGATGGTGCGTTCCGGCGCTGTGGACATCATTGTGGTGGACTCCGTTGCGGCCCTCGTGCCGAAGGCGGAGATAGACGGCGACATGGGAGACAGCCATGTGGGACTGCAGGCGCGCCTGATGTCTCAGGCGCTCAGGAAACTGACGGCGGTGATCAGCAAATCAAACTGCACCGTGGTGTTTATCAATCAGCTTCGCGAGAAAGTCGGCATCATGTTCGGCAATCCGGAGACGACGACAGGCGGCCGTGCGTTGAAATTCTATTCTTCCGTGCGCCTCGATGTCAGAAGGATCGAATCCCTAAAACAGGGCGGAGAGGTGATCGGCAACAGGACGAGGGTCAAGGTCGTCAAGAACAAGATCGCGCCGCCGTTCAAGGAGGCTGAGTTTGATATCATGTTCGGCGAGGGCATCTCGGTCGAGGGCGATATCCTTGACCTCGCCGCAGACAACAATATCGTCAATAAGAGCGGCGCATGGTACGCCTACGAGGGCAATAAGATCGGCCAGGGACGAGAGAACGCGAAACAGTATTTGAAGGACAATCCGGCGGTCTGCGCCGAGATAGAGCGCCGGGTGCGCGAGCTGTTCAATCTGAATGCCGCACAGGCGGACGAGAGCGGGACGGCGGCAGCTGCGGCGGAAGCCGGAAGCGCGGACGGGAAGTAAGTCTGCAGGATACGGAGAATCAAAATGCTTGTGACACAGATTGCCGAAACCTCGTCGAAGGCGAGGTTTCGGATCTCTATAGACGGTCAGTTCGCCTTTGTCCTGTACAGCGGCGAACTTCGTCAAATGCATATCGAGGAAGGTCAGGAACTCTCCGAGGAGAGTTATCGGCACATCATGACGCAGCTCCTGCCGAGACGGGCAAAGCTGCGCAGCATGAATCTGCTTCGGTCCAGAGATTATACCAGAAAACAATTGGAGGATAAGCTGAGACAGGGCGGTTACCCGCAGTCCTGTGTGGAAGAGGCGGTCGCTTATGTGGAAGCCTACGGCTATATCGACGATAAGCGGTACGCGAGAGATTTCATAGCGTATCGGCTGCAATCCCACAGCAGACTGCGCATCGAGACGGATCTGCTGCAAAAGGGCGTATCGAAGGAAGTGATACGGGAAGCTTTTGCGGAACTGGAGGATATGGGCGCAGCGCAGGACGAGACTGCCATGATCCTCGCACTGACAGAGAAGCGGGGATATCACGCGGACACGGCTACCGTGCAGGAGAAGCAGAAGATGTACGGGTATCTGTGCCGCAGGGGTTTTTCGCCGGAGAAGATCATGAAGGCTCTCTCGCAAGGAAGCCCACAAGATGCCCCGTAAACTCTGCGAACAGGCTCTCCTCCTGCTTGCGCATGAACAGCGTCATGCGGTCCTCCTGAAAAGAGAACTGGAAGTGAATGCTGCCGACGCAGGAGTCTATCACATTGATCTTGACATACAGCGTATCGTCGGAAAGCCATACGCCGCTGGCGGCATAGCGCAGCTCATAGAGGGGCAGTGGGCCGGTCACGGGATATCCCAGGCCGAAGCCGATCCTGCAGTCTTTGCCCTGATAGCCGAAAGCGACGGCGCCCTCCGTCTGTGTGCGGCCGGGCTGACGAGGGATATCCACCTGCATATAGGAGAAGGGGCTGTCCTGTATCAGGAACCGCTTGCCGGAAATCCGCTTTGCCACGGGGCAGTCCTTCGCCCCGTCCGGGACGCAGAGGGTGCGCGACGCGAGAAACTGCCGGTAGTGTGCGGTTTTGGCGGTATCGCCCTGCATGGGGCCGACAGTCCCGATATAGGGGAGCACTTCCTCGTACAGCGCATCATAGATCTGCTGATTTCCGCCGCCGATCCCCTGTGTGTCCGCGGTCGTCACGCAGATCAGGTCATAGTCGGGCAGCACGATGACGAACTGGCCGCCCATGCCGTAGCACACGTAACCGTTGTGCTGCGTGCGCCAGATCTGCATACCGTAGCCGCAGGCTTCGCTCGGCAGAGGGGCGGTCACCGCGGTGGCGGTAAGGCATGAAGTCGCTTCTTTAATATAGGAGGCGGACAGGAGCTGCTCGCCGTCGATGTTCCCCTCGTGATACAGAAAGAGGCCGAACCGCAGGATATCCATAGAGGTAGCGACAAGGCCGCTGCCGCCGATAGAGACGCCGAAGGGATCTTTTAACAGGTAAGAGCCCTCGGACAGCCCCAGCGGTTTCAGCTTCCGCTTGATATAGTCGAGCATATCCATGCCGCTCAGCTTTTCCGCGAGCGCGCACAGCGTATGGGCCGATGAGGTGTCATAGTGGAAGACTGTCCCCGCAGGGTGCGTCGGCATGGTCGTGAAGAAGCTCTCCACCCAGTCCTTTTCCATATCCAGCTTGTAGGTGGTCTTCTCGTGGCAGGTGCGCATCATAAGCATATTGCGGATCGTCATATCGGCGATGTACGGGTGTACGTCTGCGGGGACTTTTTCGGGGAAATAGTCCGTGATCCTGTCGTCAAGAGACAGCTTTCCCTCGTCCGCCAGCAGCCCGACGGCGACGGCGGTAAAACTCTTGGTGATCGAGAACATGCGGTGCAGCGTGTCCGCGGTACACGGCGCATAGTAGCTCTCGCAGATCAGTCTGCCTCCGTGCATGATGAGCAGACTGTGCATGGGGATCTGCTTCCTCTCCAGACGTTCTGCCATGCGTATGATGCATTCGGCCGGAATGCCTGTCTGTTCGGGTGTGGCGCGTTCGATCGTCAGCATATCGTTACTCTCCTTCCGGATCCTTTGACTCGCACCGCAGCGGTTTTGGCGGCGGCAATCTTATTGTAGCAATTTACCGGAGGATATACAAGCGGGAAGAGGATAAATCTGTAAGCGCTTACAACAAACCGCGGTCGGAAAGTTTTGGACGATATGTTATAGTTTCCATAAATATCTTAAATTTTTTGGCATATTTTCATAGAATATACTTTACAAGTCGAGATGCGGTGTGATATGATTATCAAGTAGTATGAAAGTGCTTACATACTCTTCCTTACAGGAGAGAAAATGTACAGAGCACAATAGTTAAAGGAGGTTTACTATGAAAAAGAAAGTAGTTTCCCTGCTTTTGGCAACAACCATGGTTGTTTCATTAGTAGGCTGTGGCGGCGGAGACAGCTCTTCTACCACAGAACCCGCTGCTGACGCAGGCACGGAAGCGCCGGCTGCTGACGCAGGTACGGATGCACCCGCCGCAGATGCGGGCACAGAGGCTGAGGCGCCCGCTGAGGAAGTGGAGAAGCCGGAAGAGATCACCATCATGGTTGACGGTACGGTATTCACAGAGGAGAACGGCCGCGATCAGTTCATGGCTAAGCTCGAAGAGCTGACAGGCATCAAGATCAATGTGATCCAGCCTGACCATGATGCATACTATGATGTAGTCGGTCAGCAGATCGCATCCGGTGATTGGCCGGACGTACTGATCCTTGCATCTACGCAGATGTCCAGCTACGGTTCCGAGGGCGTTCTCTGGGATATGGCTGACGCTTGGAACAATTCCGAGCTGAAGACACGCCAGGAGGCGAACAACGGCGCAGGTGTGGTTGAGTCCATGTTCATCGACGGCCACCTCTACGGCATGCCGGTTACGCACGGTAACGGCTGCGTTACCTACGTAAAGCAGAAATGGCTTGACGATGCGGGCATTACGACGCTGCCCACCAACTTCGATGAGTACTATGACATGCTGCTCAAGCTGAAAGAGGCTGAGGGTGTTGACTATGTAGTAGCGGCATCCGGTTTCCTGAATGCTGAGGCGCCTTACATCAACTACTTCCCGGAGTTCTATCAGGATGCATGGCCGAGCTTCTATCAGAAAGAGGACGGCACATGGGCTGACGGCTTCGCTGAGGATTCCATGAAGGCGGCTATGGAGAGACTGGCGCAGGGCGTTGCCGACGGTGTTGTTGACCCCGAGTCCACCAACTATGCGACGAGTGATGTCCGCAATAAGTTCTATGACGACAGCTTGGGCGTATTCACCTACTGGGCTGGTACCTGGGCAAGCAACATCAAGAACAACTGCGAGAACAACGGCCTGGACGGCACGATGGCAGTTCTGGAGCCGATCAAAGAGATCACGGCAGGCGTGCAGGGACAGCATGACGGCAACGGCGGTTACATTGACCGTGTATCTCCGGCTTGGTGCATCACCACGGCTTGCGAGAATCCTGAGGGCGTATTCAAATACTTCATCGAGGCGATGCAGGACGGCGGCGACGTACAGTTCCTGTGGACCTACGGCGTAGAGGGTACGCACTGGTCTACCGCAGCGGAGACGCTGTATGCGGATACGGACGACCCGAAGACCTACGCTGACGGCGAGTTCCATATGCTTGACAATCTGGAGACCCCCGGTTCCCAGTACACCAAGGCTCACATCGATCCGATGCTTGCGCTGACGGAACTGGCGAACGACCCTCGTGAGACGACGGTAGCGCCCGAGGCTCTGGCGGCACAGGATTTGTTCAACACGCATTCCGTAGGTGCATTCGTTGTTCCTTCTACGGACGCGATGAACCAGTACAACGGTGACCTGATGACAGAGAAGCAGAGCCTTGTCACAAAGGTTGCGCTCGGTCAGATGACTGTTGATGAGGCGTATGCGGAGTATGAGTCCGGCGGTTATGCTGATATGTCTCAGCAGATCGTTGACTCCCTGAACGCACAGTAAGTAAGATGCAGTGATTAAGGATTAGGCGGAGCGCTTTTTACTCCGCCTAATCTATCCGCGAAAGGCGGCCGCTCACCGTTTTCGCGCAGTCATGCCTGAGCAGTGGTATTTCTTTAATTATGTGGGAGAGGAAGGACGGATATGAAGGAAAAGAAAAAAAATAAGACTATGGCTAAAATTTACAAGTATAGGGGATTTTATCTGATGTTCCTTCCGGTATTTGTATTTGCCATCATATTCTTTTATGCGCCGATGCTCGGTATCCGCTACGCGTTTACCAACTATAACGGCATAAGAGAACCTGCGTTTACGAGGTTAGAGAACTTCCAGCGGATGTTCTCGATGCAGAATTTCTGGTCGGCATTCTGGAACACCATTCAGATCAGTATCATCAAGCTGTTGCTCACGACGGCGTTCGCGGTCATCGTGTCGATCCTGCTGAATGAGATCGCCAACCTCTTATTTAAGAAAGTAGTGCAGACGATCATCTACCTGCCGCACTTCATGTCATGGGTCGTGACGGCATCGATTTTCTCCCTGATCCTGTCTCCTTCGAGCAGCGGTCTTGTGAACACGCTCCTTGTGAATCTGCACATAGTAGATTCCAAGAGTATGATCTACTTCCTGGGAAATTCGAAGTGGTGGCGTCCTGCTTATTATATCATCAACCTCTGGAAAGAGACCGGTTGGCAGACCGTCATCTTCATGGCGACGTTGGCCGGCATCAATACGGATCTCTATGAGGCGGCCGCCATCGACGGCGCCGGCAGATGGGGCAAGATGTGGTATATCACCTTCCCGCAGCTGCGCAATACGATCCTGACGGTCATCATCCTGAACCTCGCCAAGGTCATGAACCTGTTCGAGTCCGCTTTCGTACTGCAGAACGACGCGGTGCTGGACGTGTCCAACGTACTTGAAACCTACATCTACTATCAGAGTTTTAACAGCGGCGCTATCCCGAACTACGGCTATACGACGGCGGTCGGCCTGTTCAAGTCTCTGGTGGGCTGTGTGCTTGTTCTTGTCTGCAACCAGTGGAGTAAGAAAGTACGCGAAGGCCGCGGAATCGTGTAAGGAGGGAATGGTATGAAGAAGAAAAAGAAAATTTCAGCTTTTCAGATCATCAATGGTCTGGTGTTTATTATACTGGCGTTTGTTATCCTGATCCCGATGTGGAAGGTCATCGTTGACTCCTTCGACTTACATACGGCATACGGTATGAAGCTGTGGCCGGAGGCTTTCGGTCTGGACGGTTATAAGAACGTCTTCTCGAACCCGACGCTGTTACGTCCGCTGATCATCTCCTTTATCACCACGATCGTCGGTACGCTGATCGCGCTGACGCTGTCGACGCTGGGCGCGTATGTATTGATCCAATGGGATATGCCGGGCAGAAACTTCTTTGCGAACATGCTGCTCTTTACGATGATCTTCAACGGCGGTATGATCCCCACCTACTTGGTGCTACGAGGACTGCACCTGACGAACACGATCTGGGTCGTTATCCTGTTCCCGGCATTGAACGTGTACAATCTGGTGCTGATGCGGAACTTCTTTGAAGGTATCCCGCAGAGTTTGTTTGAGTCCGCTACGCTGGACGGCTGCTCACCGATGCAGACCTTTATCCGCATCGTGCTGCCGATGTCCAAGGCGGCCCTTGCTTCGATCGGCCTGATGTTTGCGGTGACCTACTGGAACGACTACACCCACTACAAACTGTACATCACAGATTCCAAGTGGTACAACTTCCAGATGAAGCTGCGCGGTATGGTCATGGGTAGTGATCTGCCGCCTACGGCGGGCAGCAACGCGACGGAGAACACGGTCAAGAACGCGGCGATCATCATCGTCATCATTCCGTTCATGATCCTGTATCCTTTCTTACAGAAGTACTTCGTCAAGGGTGTCAATATCGGCGCTGTCAAGGAGTAATTGTTCTGAATTGAAATAGGTAGGCAAAGTTGGTGCAGCGGCTCGTTTCTCTGCACCAACTTTTTACGCGGGCAATGAGCCGGGCAGACTTGTCGATCCGGCGAATGCCGCGATGACGGGCGAAACCCGCAAAGCGAGTTTCGGCTCGTTGCAAAAATAGATCATAGGGTAATTTGGAGGAGCATATGAACACAATATTTTGGGCGGGGGATTCCACGGTGCAGTTCAACGGGATCCTGACGTTTCCGCAGACGGGGCTTGGGCAGGTGCTGCCGATGTACCTCAAACCGGAGATCAGAGTAGAAAATCATGCGAAGAACGGGCGCAGCACGAAAAGCTTTATCGACGAGTCCAGACTCGTGCCGATCTATGACCGCATCGCGGAGGGAGATTTCCTCTTTATCCAGTTCGGCCACAACGACGAGAAGGATACGGATCCGGCGCGCTACACCGACCCCGACACAGAGTACAGGACGAACCTCGGCAAATTCGTCAATGTGGCGAGGGACAAGAAAGCGTATCCGGTCTTCATCACGCCGCTTGAACGGAGGAACTTCAAGGAGGACGGCCGTCTGGAGGAGAGTCTGCATCTTCCCTATGTGGAGGCTATGAAGAAGACGGCAAAGGAACTCGACGTGCCGCTGATCGATCTTTTTACGATGAGCCGCGAAAAGCTGGAGAAGACGGGGCCGGAGGATACGCTTACGTGGTATATGCACATTCCCGCCGGCATCTATCCGTACCACCCGGAGGGGCTCGACACGGACAATACGCATCTGCGCTATGAGGGCGCGGTGATCTATGCCGGCTGCATTGCGCGCGGCCTGAAGGAGTTGGGCGGCATCTACGCGGATCTTCTGTTGGAGGATCTGTTTGAGAAGCCTTTTTATGGCATGTAAAAACGAAAAGGGCAGTACGGGGCCGCGCAGGATGAGGCGCGGTCTTGCTGCGGGAAGGAGCGTTTATGGAGCGTTTGTGGAAATCGGATCTGGGGGACGGCACATTCCAAAACCCCGTCCTGTATGCGGATTATTCCGATCCTGATGTGATCAGGGTGGGCGACACTTTTTATATGACTGCGTCCAGCTTTAACTACATACCGGGGCTGCCGATCCTCACCTCGAAGGATCTGGTGAACTGGAAGCTGGAGAATTATGCGGTCAAAGAGCGTATCGACTATGCTGCGTATGACACGCCGCAGCATGCGAAGGGGATCTGGGCGCCCGCCCTCCGCTATCATAACGGAGAATTTTACATCTACTACGGCATGCCCGACGAGGGCATCTTTATGGTCAAGACGAAGGAACCCTTGGGAGAGTGGGAGAAGCCCGTGCTTGTTCTGGAGGCCAAGGGGCTGATCGATCCCTGCCCGTACTGGGAGGAGGACGGCACGGCGTACATCGTACACGGCTATGCGAAAAGCCGGATCGGTTTCAAGAGCTGCCTCGGCATCTTCCCGATGACGGCTGACGGCACGCGGGCCGCCGCGCCGGATCATATCCTGTATAACGGCGTGGAGACGCAGCCTACCATAGAAGGGCCGAAGGTCTACAAGCGGAACGGCTTCTACTATATCCTCGCGCCCGCGGGCGGGGTGCGCACGGGCTGGCAGACGGCGCTGCGCGCAAGGGACATCTACGGCCCTTATGAGGAGAAGATCGTCATGAAGCAGGGGGACACGGAGGTGAACGGCCCGCATCAGGGCGGACTGGTCGATACTTTGTCGGGGCAGGAGTGGTTTTTGCATTTTCAGGACAGGGGACTGTACGGCAGGATCGTACATCTGCAGCCCGTACACTGGGAGAACGACTGGCCGGTGATCGGCGTGGATCCGGATGCGGAGGGCTGCGGCAGACCGTGTCTTGTCCATGCAAAACCCGATATGGGAAAGGACAGCGAGATGACTTATTTGGAGGCGTCGGATGAGTTCGACGGCACGGCGCTCGGCTTACAGTGGCAGTGGCTTGGCAACGCGAGAGCGGATTTTGCTTCCCTGACACAGAATCCCGGTCATCTGCGGCTGTTTGCGCTGAATCCCTCGGGCAGCGATGCGCCGATCCTGTGGGAAAATGCCAATGTGCTGACACAGAAGCTGGTATGTCCCCGTTTTCGGGCGGAGACGAGGCTTCGGCTTGACGGGCTGCAGGAGAACGGACAGGCGGGGCTTGTCATGATGGGCGGACACTACGCTTATCTTGCGGCCCGGATCGCAGACGGCAGGAAGGAGCTTGTCTATGCGCAGAGCTTTGACGGCGTACAGGGCATGGAGGAAGAGGTGAGGACGCTCGGACTGCAGGGAGATGTCACGGAGCTCTGGCTTAGGGAGAGCCTGACGGAGGACAGCTTTACGATGGAGTTTTCCGTGGACGGAGAGGATTACGTGCAGGTGGAGACGTCATTTTTCCCGACGGATCACACTTGGGTAGGCGCGAAGATCGGCCTGTTTGCAGGGACCGTCTCCGGCGTCGAGCAGTGCGGTTACGCGGATTTTGCGTATATGCATGTGGAAGATCTGTAGGAGGGCAGGGCGTATATGACGATTCAGGACGCGATAAAAGCACAGGACATGGAAGCGGTCAAGCGGATCCTGACAGCGGATCCGTCTGCGATAGATCAGACGGACGAGGCGGGAATTGCCATGCCCTTCCTCGCCGCAGCGGGCGGCAGTCAGGAATTGGTGAAATATATCGTGGAGTATTCCAGAGCCAGCATGAACACGGTGGACGGCAATAACAGGAATATCCTTCACTACGGGGCGATGTCGGGAAATGCATCGCTCTGCCGCTATCTTGTGGAGAAGGTCGGCATGGATATCCTGAGCGGCGACCGTGATCTGGTGACGCCGTACCAGATCGCCTACGAGGAAAAGCATGAAGAGCTTTTAGCTTATTTTCAGGCAAAGGTCGGAGCGCCCTACGAGGAGATGTACCGCAATCCTATCAGACGGGGCATGTTTCCGGATCCCTCGATCGTGCGCGTGGGGGACGACTACTATATGGTCAACTCCAGCTTTATCTTCTTCCCGTGTATCCCGATCTCTCACTCCAAGGATCTGGTACACTGGGAGATCATCGGCCACGCGGTCACGAATCCCGCATGGTCCGGACTGGGGGATCTGGAGGGCGGCAGAGGATATTGGGCGCCGGATATTTCCTACCACAACGGGACCTTCTATATCACGGCGACTTACCGCCTGAACGATACGGGGACCGTCTACCGCAGACAGATCGTCGTCTCCTCCGACAGACCGGAGGGGCCTTACAGCGAGCCGTCTTACATAGAGGAGGACGGTATCGATCCCTCTATCTTCCATGACACAGACGGGAGACATTACATGCTTTTGAACAGGGGCGCGAGGATCTTCGAGCTGTCCGCGGACTGCAAACGTCAGATCTCCGAGGCCAGACTGCTCTACTACGGCGATCAGAAGCGCGCGCCGGAGGGGCCGCATCTGCTTTACAGGGACGGCTGGTATTACCTGTTTCTGGCGGAGGGAGGCACGGGGGCGGGACACCGCATCAGCGTGGCGAGGAGCAGGACGCTTTTCGGCGATTATGAGCCGTGCCCTTACAATCCGATCATGCGGCAGGAAGACGCGGGCGCGGGCATCTGGAGATGCGGACACGGCAAGCCGGTGCAGACTGCGGCGGGAGACTGGTACATGGTCTATCTGTGCGGCAGAAAACTGTGGCGCGACGGGGAAGAGGGGCCTGACATATGCAGTATGCTCGGCCGGGAGACGGCGCTCGACCCGATCCGCTGGACCGAGGACGGCTGGCCTGTCGTGAACGAGTTGAACGGCCCCAGCGTCCTGCAAAAGAGGCCGGCGCTTCCGCCCTATGCGCCGAAGGAAGTGCCGCGGCTGCAGTGGGTCAGCCCGAGAGAGCCGGATCCCGACGGGATACGGATCGAGGGAGATCGTTTTGTCCTGCAAGCGAGCAGGGCGCCGTTGTCCGACGTGGCGGCGCGCAACCTGTGTCTGCGCAGACAGACGGAGTTTGCCTTCTCGGCGCAGGTCACCATGCACATGCCGGAGCTTGCGGCGGGGCAGGAGGCGGGGATCACCTGCTACTATGACGAGAACAGCTGGGTGAGCTTTTCGCTGGGCAGAGAGGAAGAGGGCGCGTTCCTGCAGGTGAAGGAGCATATCGGGACGCGGACGATCTGCCATGAGAAAACGTATTTGGATACACAGGATACCGCACAGCGCGCGGACGGCGCGGCGCGCATAGAGTTGGGAGTCAGGACGAAGGGCTTACAAAGGCAGTTTTGGGCGGTGACGGAAAAGCGCCGGTACGAGAGTGAACTGCTTCCGGACGTCTACTATCTGTGCGACGAGGGCGTTTCTATCGGCAAGCGGTTCACGGGAGCCATGGTCGGTATGTACGCTTACGCCAAGGAAGGCGGGCTGACTGCGGTGTTTGAAGATTTTATCTATAAGGTCGAACGATGAACGGTTGGAAAAACGGCATAGCAAAATTGGATAAGCGGAAAAACAGTGAGCTGAACAGCGCGCAGATCCTGAGCGGCAATATGATGAAGGCGATCCTCGCGCTGGCGGTCCCTGTCATCATCAACAGCTTTCTGCAGACGATGTACAATCTGACGGACACCTACTGGCTCGGCACGCTGGGGACGGAGGAGCTGGCGGCGATCAATCTGATCACGCCGGTGCAGAACATCGTGGTCAACTTCGGCTCGGGCATCACGGTGGCGGGGTCGGTCCTGATCGCGCAGTACATCGGCGCGGGAAAGAAGGACGACGCGCGTTCCATGGCAAATCAGATATTTGCGTGCGCCGTGCTGTTCGGGGTCTTCTGCGCCGTTTTGTGCAATCTCACGACGCCCGCCATCGTCACATGGCTGGGCGCGGATGGCGATACATGGACGTACAGCAGGATCTACATGCAGCTTGTCATTCTGGATATGCCTTTCCTGTACACGGTCAATATCTATGCGGCGATCCATCAGGCGCAGGGCGATACGGTGCGGCCGATGCTGTTGAATCTGTTAGGCATCACGGTCAACATGGTGCTCGACCCGCTGTTCATGGTGGGATTCCGCTGGGGCGTGGCGGGCGCGGCGCTGGCGACGGTCACGGCGAAGGCTGTTCCCGCGGTGATCGCGTTTGTCCTGCTGCACAGCGATAAGGCGCCGATCAGGCTGGCGCTGCGAAAGCTGAGATTTGAAAAGGAAAAACTGCGGAGCATCGTCATCATCGGGCTTCCCACCGCCATAGGCGGCAGCACGATGCAGTTCGGCTTCCTGCTGATGAGCAAGAGCGTCTTCAAATACGGCACACAGGCAATGGCGGCTTACGGGATCGGCAATAAGGTAAACGGGTTGATCTCCCTGCCGTCCAACGGTATCGGCTCGGCGGTGGCCACGATCGTTGGTCAGAATGTGGGCGCCGGACAGTTGGAGCGCGCAAGGGAAGGCTACAAGCTTTCCATGAAGATGATCATCGTGTTCCTCCTTGTGGGCGGTATGATCCTGTCGCGCGCGCCGGTCTCCGAGGCGATCGTGCGCATCTTCTCGGAGGACGAGGAAGTGGTCGCGATGGCGGCCGAGTTTTTGAGCATCATGGCGTTCTGGGTGTTCACCAACGGCGTCTACAATTCGACGATGGGGCTTTTTCAGGGCAGCGGGCACACGGAGGTCACGATGCTCGTGGATGCCTCGCGTCTCTGGGTGTTCCGCTTTGCCACGCTGTATGTGTGCGAGAAGCTGCTGCACATGGGCGTGCGGAGCATTTGGTATTCCGTCGTGGTCAGCAACGGTATCTCGGCTGTCCTTCTGTATCTGGTCTATCTGACCGGCTACTGGAAGAAGGAGCGCATCAAACAGAAAACGAAGACGGCATAAAAAGAGCGGGTCCGCAGCGGGCCCGCTCTCGCTATGTGCGTGTGGTTATAAGTCGAAACCGAAGTACCGGACGGCGTTGTAGTAGGAGATATCCTTGATGATCTCGGAGAGGATCTCCTCGTCGTACGGAAATTCTCCGTTCTCCACAAGGCCGCCGACCAGATCACAGAGGATACGGCGGAAGTATTCATGCCGCGTGTAGGACAGGAAGCTTCTGGAATCCGTCAGCATACCGACGAAGCCGGACAGATTTCCGAGATTCGCCAAAGAGAGCATCTGATTCTTCATGCCGATCTTGTGGTCGTTGAACCACCACGCGCTTCCCTGCTGGATCTTAGCGACAGCCGTGGAATCCTGGAAGCAGCCGAGGATCGTGCCGATCGCTTCATTGTCGTTGGGGTTCAGGCTGTACAGGATCGTCTTGGGCAGTTCGTCCGTCTCGTTCAGCGCATTCAGGAAGTCGGCCATCTGTGCGGACGGCGCATAGTTGTTGATGCAGTCGTATCCGGTATCCGGGCCGAGTTTGTCGTACATCAGGCGGTTGTTGTCGCGCTTGCAGCCGTAATGGAGCTGCATCACCCAGCCGAGCCTGTTGTACTCGCGGCCGACGAAGAGCATGAACGCTGTCTTGAACTTCAGTTCTTCCTCGCGGCTTACGGGATTGCCGGCCATGCGCTTCGCAAAGATCGCCTCGATCTCCGCGTCCGTCGCGGGAGCGTACATCACGTATTCCAGAGCGTGGTCGGATACGCAGCACTTCTTGGAGGCGAAGAATGCCATCCTGTTCTTCAGCGCTTCCTTCAGATCGGCAAAAGAGGAGACGGCTATGCCGCTTGCCTTGGCAAGAGACTGCAGATAATCCAAGTAATCGGGCTTCTCGATATTCATCGCCTTGTCGGGACGCCAAGCGGGAAGGACCTGCACGTCAAAGCTCTTGTCCGCCGCGATCGCATCGTGCCATTCCAGAGAATCGACGGGATCGTCCGTCGTGCAGATCAGGGTGACGTTGGATTGCTTGATCAGGTTGCGCACGCTCATGGAAGGCTCGGCAAGTTTGGCGTTGCACAGCTCCCAAACCTCCTCGGCAGTGTTCTTGTTCAGCGTTCCGTGATAGCCGAAATAGCGCTGCAGCTCCAGATGACTCCAGTGATAGAGCGGATTGCCGATCGCCTTGCCGAGCACCTCGGCCCACTTGAAGAATTTCTCCTTGTCCGAGGCATCGCCGGTTATGAAATGTTCGTCCACGCCGCAGGAGCGCATGAAGCGCCACTTGTAATGGTCGCCTCCCAGCCAGACCTGCGTGATGTTGTCAAATCTTCTGTCCTGCGCGATCTCCTTGGGGTTGATGTGGCAGTGGTAGTCCAGCACAGGCGTTTTTTCCGCATAGTCATGGAAGAGCTTCTGTGCGGTGGGGGTGGACAGAAGAAAATCCTTGTCCATAAATGCTTTCATAGAATATATACCTCCTTTGGTTTGATTATGATATTTTTAGTGAACCAGTCTGGTCGTTCCCTTGTGTACCAGTTCGCCGGAGTAGATGATCTTCGGCGGCATCTTCTCGCCGTTCAGCACGCCGATGCACGTCCGCACGAGCTGAAAGCACAGAGCCTCCAGCTTGTTGTCCACGGAGGTGATCTCCGGATCGCTGCAGGTGGTGAGCAGGGAATTGTTGTAGCCGATGACGGACAGTTCGTCCGGAATGGCGATGCCGTTCTTCTTGGCGTATTTGACGGCGCCGGCGGCCAGCATGTCTTCGGACGCGAGGACCGCGCGGAATACGAGTCCCTGCGCTCTGAGCCCGCAGAGGAAACGGCACACGCCGTCGATGTCCTCGTGGGAGCCTTCATAGAACTGCATCAGATCTTGGGCAATGTCGAGTTTACGTATCTCACAGGCCGACCGGTAGCCCCCCAGCTTCCGTCTGCCGCTGTAGGAGTGGGAATTGTACAGATAAAGGATATCCGTGATGCCGCTGTCTATCAGGGCGAGGGCGGCATCCTGCATAGCCTTGAAATCGTCGCATGTGGCACAGAACACGTTGGGGCAGTCCATGCTCGCATTGAGCAGGAAGACCGGACTCTGGGCGGCCGCGTTCATGATGTAGCGGTTGGTCTCATCGTCCGCTTCGATATAGTTGGAACCCACCAGAATGACTGCGTCCACGCGGCGGTTGATCATCATGGCCAGAGCGGCCTCCTTGTCGTCGTGGTTGTAGCCGGAGCAGGTCAGGATACAGTTGTAGCCGTTCTTGCGGAGGTTGCCCTCGATATAGTAAATGGCTTTGGAGAGGTAGAGATCGGAGCTGTCGGCGCATATGATCCCGATAGAATTCATGGTGTCCAGACCAAGCCCTCTGGCAAACGCGTTGGGCGTGTATCCGTACTGGTCGATGATATCCATCACTTTTCTGCGCGTGGAAGGTTTCACGTTAGGGCTGCCGTTCAGGACACGGGAAACGGTCGCTATGGACACGCCCGCCTGCTTGGAAATGTCGTAAATGTTCAACGCTCGTAACTCCTTTGCTCCCGCCTTGTCTTGTGCTATGAAAACGTTTACATGATAAACATATACATTATACAATAGGCAGCTTGGATTTACAATATTTTTTCGGCAAAAAGAATGGAGAAAATAAGGCCGGAAAGCTGTGAAAACGGACGGTTAAAATAAATGAAAACAAGGTTGACTTATACCGGTGTTGGTTGTAAAATTTAATTTGTAAGCCCTTACACAAAATATGGGTTTTTGCGGTGACAGAGCAAGGGTGCCGGGGCTTATGAAATACATAGAGAACGGTATTGATCTCAGAATGGAGGACAAGATGGAATTATTGCAGAGAAGCAAAACAGGCAAGAAGGAAAGACCGATCAAGGTGCTGCAGTTCGGCGAGGGAAATTTCCTGCGCGGATTTGTGGACTACATGATCGATATTGCCAATGAGAAGGGGTTATTTGACGGAGATATCGTTCTGGTGAAGCCGATCGAGTACGGCACGCTGGAACGTTTTCATAATCAGGAGTGCCAGTATACGGTCTCCCTGCGCGGCATCGTGGACGGCGAGGCGACCGTGATGAACAGGGTGATCACCAGTGTGGCGGACGCGGTGGCGGCGCATGAGGAATATGAGAAGTACAGCAGCTATGCAAAGCTGGACACGCTGCGCTACATCGTGTCGAACACGACCGAGGCCGGCATCGTGTACGATGAAAACGACAGGCTGGAGATGAATCCGCCCATGAGTTTCCCTGCCAAGCTGGCAAAGTTCTTATATGAGAGATACAAGCATTTCAACGGCGCACCGGACAAGGGCCTTGTCATGCTGCCGGTGGAGCTGATCGACGATAACGGCATCCATCTGAGAGAGTGCGTGCTGAAACAGGCGGACAACTGGGGGCTGGAGGACGGCTTCAAGAAATGGCTCGACGAGGCATGCGTCTTTACGTCCACGCTGGTAGACAGGATCATCACCGGCTACCCGAAGGACGAGGAGGAGAAGCTTTGGCAGGAGTGGGGCTACAAAGATGAGTTGATCGTGACCGGCGAGCCTTTTGCACTCTGGGTCATCGAGAGCGCGAAGGACATCAGCGGCGAACTGCCTCTCGACAAAGCGCTTGCGGATATGTCCGGCATGCAGGTCATCTTCACCGACAACCAGAAGCCGTACAAGCAGAGAAAGGTCCGCATACTCAACGGCGCACACACGTCGTTTGTCCTTGCGTCCTATCTCGCCGGCAACGACATCGTGCTGGAATCCATGAAGGACGACCTGATCTGCAAGTTTATGAAGGAGACTATCTTCGACGAAGTCATTCCGACGCTGACGCTGCCGAAGCAGGAGCTGGAGGATTTCGCGAATGCGGTCATCACGAGATTCAACAATCCTTACGTGAAGCACGCGCTCCTCTCGATCTCCTTAAACTCCGTTTCCAAGTGGCGCGCGAGATGTATGCCGAGCTTCCTCGGTTATGTGGAGAAGAACGGCAAGCTTCCCACGCACCTGACCTTCTCTATCGCGGCGCTGATGGCGTTCTATCAGGGCACAGAGCTGCGCGACAAGGCGCTGATCGGCCACAGGGACGGCAAGGAGTATCAGATCATGGACGATGCGGCAGTGCTGCAGTTCTTCGCGGAGAACACCGGCAAGGACACGAAGCAGTTCGTCACGGCATTTTTGAACAACGAGTCCTTCTTCGGGCCGGAACTGGGCAGGACGCAGGGACTTGCGGACGCGGTCGCGGCATATCTTGACGAGATCAATGCAAAGGGTATGAGAAAAACGATGGAGGAGCATTTCTCATGATGATTTTAAAGATCAACGACGGCGACAATGTCGCCGTCGCGATAGAGACCATACCGGAGGGGACGCAGGTCCCCGTCGGAAACGAGACCGTTACGGCCGTCACGGAGATCCCGGCGGGGCACAAAATGGCGCTTCGCGATCTGGCGGCGGGGGAGGCGGTCGTCAAGTACGGCTATCCCATCGGTCACACGAAAGAGGCGGTGCGGAAGGGGGAGTGGATCCACACCCACAACCTGAAGACCGGACTCGGCGATCTGCTGACCTACACCTATGAGCCGACGGAGCGCAAGGAGCTGCCCGCCAGAGAGGCTTATTTTGAAGGCTTTGTACACAGTGACGGCACGGTCGGCGTCCGCAACGAGATATGGGTGATCCCCACCGTGGGCTGCGTGAACAACGTGGCGGGCGCGATCGCGAAACAGGCGAACGCCTATGTGAAGGGAAGCGTGGAGGAAGTCATCGCTTTCCCTCACCCTTACGGCTGTTCCCAGATGGGAGACGATCAGGAGCACACGAGGACGATCCTCGCCGATCTGATCCACCATCCCAATGCGGGCGGCGTGCTTGTCCTCGGGCTTGGCTGTGAGAACAGCAACATAGACGTGCTGAAAGAGTACATAGGCGAGTATGATGCCGACAGGGTGAAGTTCCTCGTGTGCCAGGAGAGCGGCGACGAGATCGCGGACGGCGTGGAGATCGTCAAAGAGCTGATCGAGCGCGCGTCTGTGCGCAAGCGGACGAAGGTCAGCGCTTCCAAGCTGATCGTGGGACTGAAGTGCGGCGGCAGCGACGGCTTCTCGGGCATCACGGCGAATCCCCTCGTGGGACGGTTCTCCGATCTGCTGATCGGCGCGGGCGGCACGACGATCCTCACGGAAGTGCCGGAGATGTTCGGCGCTGAGACGATCCTGATGAACCGCTGCGCGAACGAGGAGCTGTTCGACAAGACGGTCACTCTGATCAATGATTTTAAGAATTATTTCAAGAGCAACAATCAGACGATATACGAGAACCCTTCACCGGGCAACAAGAAAGGCGGTATCTCCACACTGGAGGACAAATCGCTCGGCTGTACGCAGAAATCCGGCAGCGCGGCGGTGATGGGAGTGTTACATTACGGTGAGCGGGTGCAGACAGCGGGACTGAATCTCTTAAGCGCACCGGGCAACGATCTGGTCGCGGCGACGGCGCTTGCCGCCAGCGGCGCTCATATTGTTCTTTTCACCACCGGAAGGGGAACGCCTTTCGCGTCGCCCGTTCCGACGATGAAGATCGCGAGCAACTCAGGGCTTGCGGGCAGGAAGTCGAACTGGATCGACTTCAATGCCGGAACTCTGGTGGAGGGCGGCAGCATGGAGGAGACTGCGGAGGAGCTCTTTCAGCTCGTGCTCGAGACGGCTTCCGGCAGGAAGGTGTGCAGCGAGAGAGCGGGATTCCACGATATGGCGATCTTTAAGCAGGGAGTAACTTTGTAAGAGCGCGGAAGGCTTTTACGGAATCAAGAATCATTTATGGAGGGAGAACACTATGGGAATGGAAGAACGGGTAGATCTTTTTATCGACGAATACCTGAAAGGGTACAAGAGATATAAGGAGTATTGGAACTATGAGGACGGCTGTGTGCTGCTCGGCGCGGAATATCTGTATAACGTGACCGGCGACCGGAAATATTTCTCGTTCATCGAGAACTATCTGAAACACTTTGTGATGGACGACGGCACGATCGCGCACTATGAATTGGAGAAATTCAACATCGACAGCATCAACAGCGGCAAGATCCTTTTCTTCATGTATGACGCCACGGGCGAAGAGAAGTACCGCAAGGCGATCGAGTTCGTCATGAACAGGCTCCGCGCCCACCCGAGATGTTCGACCGGCAATTTCTTCCACAAGGAGATCTACCCGAACCAGATATGGCTCGACGGCCTGTATATGGCGCAGCCGTTCTACATGGAGTATGAGACGAAGTATGACAGGAAAGAACAGTACAACGATATCATCTCCCAGTTTGAGAATGTGCAGAAATACCTGTATGACAAGGACAAGGGACTCTGCTATCACGCCTACGACGAGGCGAAGGCGCAGTTCTGGGCGAACAAGGAGACGGGCTGCTCCCCGAACTTCTGGCTCAGAAGCATGGGCTGGTATCTGATGGCGCTCGTTGACGTCATGGATAAGATGAGCATCGAGATCTATGAGCAGTACCGCGAACTGGAGGATATCTACAAGCTGATGCTGAAGGGGATCCTGCAGTATCAGGACAAGGAGACGAAGCTGTTCTATCAGGTCATCGACAGGGCGGACGTAGAAGGCAACTATCTGGAGACCTCCGGCAGCGCTATGGTCGGGTATTCCATTCTGAAAGCATGCCGCATGGGGATCCTCCAGAAAGAGAAATATGAGCCTGTCGGCATGGAGATCGTGGAGAGTCTCGCGAACAACAAGCTGCAGGAGATCGACGGCAGACTGCAGCTCACGGGGATCTGCTCCGTTGCAGGTCTGGGGCCTGAGAGCAACCCGAAGAGGGACGGCAGCGTGGCGTATTACCTTTCCGAGCCCGTCGTGGCGGACGACTCCAAGGGCGTCGGCCCGTTCATGATGGCTTACGCACAGTATCTGGAGGCCAAGAAGGAACAGTAAAGCGCATATGCACGATAGGGAGGATCATATGGAAATAGAATTGTTGACCAAGACTGCGAGAAGCGTGACGCTCAAACTCGCGGACGGCGGCATCTACCATACCAAGGAGACGTACCGCATTTCGCTGAACGGGGAAGATGTGAAGGAGACGGACACGGTCATCACCTCTCTCTTCGGCCTGAAGCCGGATACGGCGTATACGCTTGCGGTGAAGACCGGGCAGGGCGCGGAGGAAGCGAGTTTTTCTTTCCGCACGGACTATGAGTTCGTCACGCTGAACGTCAGGGATTTCGGCGCCAAGGGCGACGGCGTAAGCGACGACACCAAATATATCCAGGCGGCGGTCATGGCCTGTCCGAAGGACAGCCGGGTGCTCATCCCGGCGGGCACGTACAGGATCACCAGTCTTTTCCTGAAAAGCCATGTGAAGATCGAGCTGGCCAAGGGTGCGGAGCTTCTGGCGCTCACGGACAGGAACGAGTTCCCGAGATTCCCGGCGCTGATCGAGAGTTACGATGAGACGGACGAATACTATCTCGGTACGTGGGAGGGCAATCCGCTGCCGATGTTCGCGGCGGTCATCACGGGGATCGGCGTGGAAGATGTGGTGCTGTACGGCGAGGGCTGTATCAACGGCGGCGCATCTGCGGATAACTGGTGGAAAGATCCGAAGGTGATGAACATCGCTTTCCGTCCCAGAATGTTCTTCATCAACCACTGTGAGGACATTGTGCTGCAGGGGCTCAAATTCTGCAACAGCCCTTCTTGGACGCTGCACCCTTTCTTCAGCAAAAAGCTGGGCTTCTATGATCTGAAGATCGAGAATCCGAGCGTCTCGCCCAACACGGACGGGCTGGATCCCGAGTCGTGCAAGGATGTGGAGATCGCAGGGATACGGTTCAGCCTCGGCGATGACTGTATCGCCGTGAAATCCGGCAAGATCTATATGGGAAAGAAACATAAGACGCCGTCCGAGAACATACATATCTATCAGTGTCTGATGCAGGACGGGCACGGCGCGGTCACGATCGGCAGCGAGATGGCCGGCGGCGTGAAGAACCTTACCGTGGAGGAATGCCTGTTCTCCAATACGGACAGGGGACTGCGGATCAAGACGAGACGGGGACGCGGCGAAGACGCCGTGCTTGACAGGATCACATTCCGCAGGATCGACATGAATCATGTGATGACGCCTTTTGTGGTGAACTGCTTCTATTTCTGCGATCCGGACGGCAAGACGGCGTACGTGCAGAGCAGGGAAAAGCTTCCGGTGGATCAGCGGACGCCTTATATCAAGAGGCTTTGCTTTGAAGATATCGACGCCAAGAACTGCCATGTGGCGGCGGCCTATTTCGACGGGCTGCCGGAGCAGAAGATCGAGGAGATCAGGATGAAGAATATCCGCGTCTCCTACGCGAAGGATCCGAAATGCGACGTGCCGGCTATGTCCGCCGGCGTGGAGGCATGTTCCCTGAAAGGGATCTACGCCAGCAACGTGAAGAAGCTCTGCTTGGAGAACGTGGAGGTCACGGGAGCGCAGGGCGATCCGATCATCGCTGTCGGCGTAGACGAGATAGAGAAGGACTGATTCTGTGAGGAAGAGGAAACGGCCTTAGAAGCGAAAGCCCGGAAGCACTTTGTCTCTGGTATAGCGGAGCGCCTCCTCTTTCGTCAGCGCGCGGACGAAGTCGGCGCGGCGGCCTGTGCCGTTGTCGGCACCCGGGCCCGTGCTGCCGTATTCGGCGTAGAGGACGGTCTCTCTCGCGTGCGGCTTGTTCCAGTCGTGGAAGCCCTCGGGGCGGATATGATCGCCGAGCCAGCAGTTTAACAGGACCGTCTGCGCGAAATCGCGCCAGGGCCTTCCCAGATAGACGCTTGCTTTCGGACAGGCGGAGGTAAAGCGGCAGCCGTCGAACACGTAGCCGTAAGGGCTTCCTTCCGGTGTGGAGGCGGCTGTGGCATAGCCGTAAACGGGAGTGCTGCCGTCAGGCTCTGCGGGCAGCTCTTCGGAGCAGACCGAGGCGATCTCGCAGTTTTCAAAGTAGGCGATGGCGCTGCCGAAGATAAAGTCAACGTCGCCGCAGATATAGCAGTCTTTGTAGTACTGATGTCCGACCCGCCTTTCGGCAAATTCTTTCGGGCCGGTGAATCCGCCGATCTGCATGGGGGCAGGAGGCAGAGGACCGGTGAAAAGCGTGTCCTGATAGCTCTCCAGCCGGCACGAGCGTATAGAGAGATCGTCGCCGTCGGCGTACAGCGCGATCGCCTGTCCCGCCTTGGAGCGCGGCGATGCACTGTTGCGGATCGTCAGGTTTTCGAGCGTGACATGATCCGCGTCAAGAAGGAAAGTATAAGAGCGGAACGTTCCGCGTTTTGACCCGTCCGGCATGAGATCTCTGGCATAGTCGCCGTAGGTGATGATGCACTCGGCGGCGGAAGCGCCGATCAGATGTACGTTGGGCCGGTCGAGGGTTATCTTTTCATGATAGATGCCGGGAGCGACTTCGATGGTGACAGGCTCGCGGCCGTCTTTGGGGATACGGGCGATCGCCTGTGTTACGGTGGAGAAGGTATTTTCTGCGGCGGGATCGCCGTTTGGTGAGACAGTCAGTTTTAACATGTATTTACGCCTCCTTTTCGCTGTTATCATAACACAAAGGGAGCGGAAATGAAAGTGAAACGAAAGAAGCATGAGGGTATGGTATGAGCAGATTAAAGATCAGCACGCCGAATCAGGCGCAGCTAACGGTAGAACGGTTGTACAAGGATCTGGAACGTCACATCATCGCAAGTCCTCCGGGACTGTGTCCCATCGATCTGCAGTTGTCTTTTCTGAAAACCTGCCATGCGCAGACGTGCGGTAAGTGCGTACCCTGCCGGGTCGGGATCCTGCAGCTTTCCCATTTGTTGGAGGACGTGTTGGAAAACAGGGCCGATCTTCGCACGCTCGATCTGATCGAGGAGACGGCGAACAACATTACGGACTCGGCGGACTGCGCGATCGGGTACGAGGCGGCGCATATGGTGCTGGCGGGTCTC
This sequence comes from uncultured Lachnospiraceae bacterium, assembly GCA_947626745.1. GTDB lineage: Bacteria > Bacillota > Clostridia > Lachnospirales > Lachnospiraceae > UBA3282. Next base: position 25,473 of record CANQTF010000004.1, on the reverse strand, counting down.
GTGGGATTCCGCGACGATTATCTGTATCACATCGAACACGGCAAGTGTTCTTATTCCATTACGCAGCCCGTGCCCTGTGTGGCTCTGTGCCCCGCGGGTGTGGACATACCGGGCTATATCGCGCTGGTGGGGGAGGAGCGCTATGCGGATGCGGTGAAGCTGATCCGCAAGGACAATCCGTTCCCGACGGCCTGTGCGCTGATCTGTGAACACCCGTGCGAGGCGAGATGCCGCAGGAATATGATAGACAGCTCCGTCAACATAAGAGGACTTAAGAAGATGGCGGTGGACAATGCGCGGGCGAATACCGTTCCCGTGCCAAAGAAGGCAGAGAGCACCGGCAAGAAGATCGCTATCGTGGGCGGCGGGCCGGGCGGATTGTCGGCGGCTTACTATCTGGAGCTGATGGGGCATCACGCCGTTGTGTTCGAGAGCAAGAGCAAGCTGGGCGGTATGCTGCGTTACGGCATTCCCAATTACCGTTTCCCCCGCGAGAGACTGGAGGAGGACATCGAGGCGATCCTGTCCACGGGCGTCGAGGTACACACTTCGGTCACGGTAGGCAACGAGGAGGACACGGTATCCTTTGAGCAGCTGCGCAAGGATTACGACGCGGTATATATCGCGATCGGCGCGCACACGGACAAGAAGATAGGCATTGACGGCGAGGACTCCGAGGGCGTTATCTCGGCAGTGGAGATGCTGCGGGGCATCGGGGACGACGATCCGCCGGATTTCAAGGATAAGAGAGTGATCGTGGTGGGCGGCGGCAACGTCGCGATGGACTGCACCAGATCCGCGATCCGTCTCGGCGCAAAATCTGTCGGCATCGCATACCGCAGACGGCAGGAAGATATGACTGCCCTGCCGGAAGAAGTGGAAGGCGCGATCGCGGAAGGCGCGGAGCTGTACAGCCTGAAAGCGCCGCACAGGATCGAGGCCGATGAAAACGGCAGAGTCGCGGCGATCTGGGTAGAGCCGCAGATCATCGGGCCGATCGACGCGTGGGGCAGAGCCAAGCCGGTGAAAGCGGATGTGGAGCTGGTGCGGATCCCGTGCGATATCGTGGTCGTTGCGATCGGGCAGGGGATCGAATCCCGTCACTTTGAGGAGTCGGGCATTCCGGTCAAGAGAGGTATGTTAGATGCCATGAGCGAGAGCGGCGTCAGAGATGTGCCGGGCGTCTTCGCGGGCGGAGACTGCGTGACCGGCCCTGCGACCGTCATTCGCGCGATTGCGGCGGGCAAGGTCGCGGCGGCGAACATCGACGAATATCTGGGATATCACCATACGATCTCGTGCGATGTGGAGATCCCGCAGGTGACCTACGGCGACAAGCTGCCCTGCGGCAGGATCAATCTGTGCGAGCGGGAAGCGTGCGAGAGGAAAAACGATTTTGACGCCATCGAATATTCCATGACGAAGCAGGAGGCTGCGCAGGAGGCGGCGAGATGTCTGCGGTGCGACCACTTCGGATATGGCAATCTGAAAGGGGGCAGGGCCGCGATATGGTAAATCTGACGATCGATAACAGGCCGGTCAGTGTGCCGGAGGGAACTACCATTATGAGAGCCGCTGCTTCAGTCGGCATTATGATACCGCATCTGTGTTATCTGGAGGGGATCAACGAGATCGGCGCCTGCAAGGTGTGCGTCGTGGAGATGCAGGGGAAGACCAAACTGATCACCTCCTGCAACAGTCCCGTGGAAGAGGGCATGGTGCTCTACACCAACTCTCCGAAGGTGCGGAGGGTGAGAAGGACGAACGTGGAGCTGATCCTGTCACAGCATGACTGCACCTGCGCCATGTGCGTGCGGAGCGGGAACTGCAATCTGCAGAAGATTGCAAACGATCTGGGGATCATCGAGATCCCGTACAAAAGAGAAATCCCCACCGCGCCGTGGAATCACAGCTATCCGTTCGTCAAGGACGCCGGAAAGTGCATCAAGTGTATGCGGTGCGTGCAGATCTGCGACAAGGTGCAGGATCTGCATATCTGGGACGTGCAGAATACCGGTTCGCGGACGACCGTTGACGTGTCGATGAACAAGTGTATCGAGGAGTCCGACTGTTCCAACTGCGGACAGTGCGTGACCCATTGTCCGACAGGCGCGCTGCGGGAGAGGAACGATGTGCCGGAAGTGTTCAAGGCGTTAGCCGATCCCGAGAAGATCACGGTGGTGCAGGTGGCGCCGGCAGTGCGGACCGCGTGGGCGGAGCAGATGGATCTGCCGGAGGAGCTGGCGACGGAGGGCCGCATGGTCGCGGCGCTCAGGCAGGTCGGTTTCGATTATATTTTCGACACCAACTTCTCGGCGGATCTGACGATCATGGAGGAGGCGCACGAGTTCCTCGCAAGGCTGGAAGAGGTGAAAGCGTCGGGCGTGCCGATGTTTACGTCCTGCTGTCCGGCGTGGGTCAGGTTCATGAAATCGCAGTATCCGGACTATAAGTCAAGGCTGTCCAGCGCCAAGTCGCCGCAGCAGATGTTCGGCGCCGTGGCCAAGACCTATTTTGCGGAGAAGATCGGCGTCTCGCCGGATAAGATATGCAGTATCTCCGTGATGCCATGTATCGCCAAGAAGGGCGAGGCGGCGCTCCCGGAAATGGATGTGACCGGATACGGGCCGGATGTCGATATCGTGCTGACGACGCGGGAGCTTGTGCGGCTCCTGAAGGCGGAGCACATTATCCCGAAGCTGCTCGGCGAGGATACTTTTGACTCGCCGTTAGGCGAAAGCTCCGGCGCTGGCGTGATCTTCGGCGCTACGGGCGGTGTCATGGAGGCCGCGCTCAGAACGGCGGTGGCGGCGATAGAAGGCTCCAACCCCAATCCCGAGACGTTCAGCGATGTGCGGGGAGAGGCCGGCAGGAGAGAGGTCACCTATCATATCAACGGTGTGCCGATCAGGACATGCACGGTGAGCGGTCTCGGCAACGCCAGAAAGCTGATGGAGGACGTGAGGTGCCGCAGGGTGTCCTACGATTTCGTGGAAGTCATGGCGTGTCCCGGCGGCTGTGTGGGCGGCGGCGGCCAGCCCATAGTGGACGGTGTGGAAATGGCGTCCGTCCGCGCGCCGAAGCTCTATGATCTGGACAAGAGGAGAGCGGTCCGCTTCTCCCATGAGAATCCTGAGATCAAGAAGCTGTACGCGGATTATCTGGGGAAGCCGCTGTCGGAGAAAGCGCATGAGTTGTTGCATGTACACGGATAGGAGGAAAACGTCTGATGCAGATAGGAATACGGTTACATGACGTGGCGGCGGGCACGATAGAAGAGCGGGCGCATACGGCCGGGGAACAGGGCTTTGCCTGTGTACACGTGGCGCTGTCGAAGCTGTGCGATTACAAGATGACGCTGCCGGAGCTCACCCCGGGCTGGGCCATGTATCTGAGGAAAGTGTTTGCCAAAGAGGACTTGGATATCGCCGTGCTTGGCTGCTATCTCAACCTTGCGACGCCGGATAAGGCGGCGCTGGCACGGAATCAGGAAGTCTACAAGGCGCATCTTCGCTTTGCTTCGCTGCTTGGCTGCGGCGTCGTCGGAACGGAGACGGGAGCGCCCAACATAGAGTACCGCTTCGAGGAGGCGTGCCACACGGAGGCTGCGCTGCAGACTTTTATCACCAATCTGCGGCCCGTTGTCCGCTGCGCCGAACAGGCCGGCGTGATCATGGCGCTCGAACCGGTGTACAAACATATCATGTGGAACCCCAAACAGACCAGAAAGGTCTTGGATGCGATCGACTCGCCGAATCTGCGGATCATCTTCGATCCGGTGAATCTGTTGGATATCTCCAATTATGAGCGCCGGGAAGAGATCTTCGAGGAGGCTATCGAGACATTCGGGGACGAGGTCGCGATGATCCACCTGAAAGACTTCACGGTGGAGGACGGCAGACTGGAAGCCTGTGCGGCCGGGGACGGTCTGATGAATTACGACACGATCCTGCGGTTTGCCAAGGAGCGCAAGCCGTATATCCACGCCACACTGGAGAATACAAGACCGGAGAATGCGGTGCGGTCGCGCGAGTTCGTCGAGAAGCGCTACGAAGCCGTATCGTGACAGGACAATGTCAATCATGTGCCGCAGGCAGCACATATCATGCCTGCTCCCAGCAGGAGTATCATTTTTGTGGGAGCCGAGGATGTCGGCAGAAAGGAAGAATATGAACGTTATAGAAGAGATCTATGGGATCGGTATCGTTCCCGTCATTGCGTTGGATGACGCCAAAGATGCTGAGCCGTTGGCCAGAGCGCTGTGCAACGGCGGACTGCCCTGCGCGGAGGTCACTTTCCGCACGGACGCGGCGGAGGAATCTATCAGGATCATGTCTCAGAAATTCCCTGAGATGCTCGTGGGCGCGGGCACGGTGCTGACAACGGAGCAGGTGGACAGAGCGGTAGCGGCAGGCGCAAAGTTTATCGTCAGCCCCGGCCTGAATCCCCATGTTGTAAAATACTGCGTAGACAAAAATATCCCGGTCGTTCCCGGCACGTCGAATCCGTCCGATGTGGAGATGGCGCTGGAACTTGGGCTGGAAGTGGTAAAGTTCTTCCCTGCGGAGGCTGCGGGCGGCATCGATATGATCAAGGCGATGAGCGCGCCTTACACAAAAGTGCGCTTCATGCCGACAGGCGGCGTAAATGCCGGCAATCTGAAGGACTATCTGGACTTCCCGAAGATCATTGCGTGCGGCGGCACATGGATGGTGAAGAAGGACCTGATCGCTGCGGGCAAGTTCGATGAGATCGAGGCGCTCACGAGAGAGGCTGTCGTGAAGATGCTCGGCTTCGAGCTGCGCCATATCGGCATCAACGCACAGAATGAGGACGAGGCAAGCGGTATCGCAGACAGCTTTGAGTCCATGTTCGGATTCACGAAGAAAGTGGGCGGCAGCTCCGTATTTGCGGGTACGGCCATCGAGGCGATGAAGAAACCGTATCTCGGAAAGAACGGCCATATCGCTATCGGCACGAACTATATGGACCGGGCGATCTATCATCTGGAAAAACAGGGCGTGAAGTTCGATATGAGCACCGCAAAGAAAGATGAAAAGGGTAAGATCAAGGCAGTTTATCTGCAGGATGAGATCGGCGGTTTTGCCGTACATCTTGTTCAAAAATAAGAGCAAAAAACAAGGAGGGCTAAAATGAGCAAAAAAGTAGTTACATTCGGAGAGATCATGCTGCGTCTTGCACCGGAGGGATATTATCGGTTCGTACAGGCGGCAAGCTATGGAGCGACTTATGGCGGAGGAGAGGCAAACGTAGCCATCTCTCTTGCAAATTACGGGCTGGATGCATCTTTTGTAACCAAACTCCCGAAACATGAGATCGGTCAGGCGGGCGTGAACGCGCTGCGTCAGTTCGGCGTGGATACATCTAAGATCGTGCGCGGCGGCGACCGTGTAGGTATTTATTTCTTGGAGAAAGGCGCGTCTCAGAGACCTTCCAAGGTCATCTATGACAGAGCCGGTTCCTCTATCGCTACGGCGACGACGGCGGATTTCAACTGGGATGAGATCTTTGAGGGCGCAGAGTGGTTTCACTTTACGGGCATCACTCCCGCACTCGGCGACAATGTCGCTGCGATCTGCGTAGAGGCATGTAAAAAAGCGAAGGAAAAAGGCATCACGGTGAGCTGCGACCTGAACTACAGGAACAAACTCTGGTCCAAGGAGAAGGCAGGACAGGTCATGGGCGAGCTGTGCAAATATGTTGACGTGTGCATCGCGAACGAGGAAGATGCGGGAGACGTATTCGGCATCAAGGCAGCAAACACCGACGTCACCAAGGGCGAGGTAAACCATGAGGGATACAAGGATGTGGCGAAGCAGCTGGCCGACCGTTTCGGCTTCAAGGCCGTAGCGATCACGCTGCGCGAGTCTATCTCCGCAAACGACAACAACTGGGCGGCTATGCTGTACACGGGCGGCGAGTACTACTTCTCTAAGAAGTATGCGGTAAGGATCGTTGACCGTGTGGGCGGCGGCGATTCCTTCGGCGGCGGCCTGATCTATGCTTCCATGATGAATTACGATCCGCAGGCGACTATCGAGTTTGCGGTGGCTGCAAGCTGCTTAAAGCATACGATCGAGGGCGACTTCAATCAGGTCAGCGTCGATGAGGTCACGAAGCTGGCCGGCGGCGACGGATCCGGACGAGTACAGCGGTAAGACGGATAAGACCGTATATCTTTTTTATAGAAGGAGTGAAAGAAAATGGAGTTAAGAACAGCGGCATCGCCGCGTGACGTGAAAACCTATGACACAGAGAGACTCAGAGAGGAGTTCCTGATCCAGAATCTGTTCGTGCCGGGAGAGATCAAGCTGGTGTACAGCCATATCGACCGCATCATCACCGGCGCGGCGGTTCCCACAGCGCCGATCAAGCTGACGGCGGGAGACGAACTGCGCGCACAGTACTTCTGCGAGAGAAGGGAGCTGGGGCTCATCAACATCGGGGAGCCGGGCGTAGTCAGCGTGGACGGCAAGCGCTATGAGGTCGGACACAAGGACGGCATGTACATCGGTATGGGCTCCAAGGATATCGTGTTTGAGTCCAAGGATGCCTCCAAGCCCGCCAAATTCTATCTGAACAGCGCGCCCGCGCACAAGGCGTACCCCACCAAGCTGATCAAGCTGGAAGGTACGGCGGACGGCGACGATGTGGTCATCATCAAGCCTGAGAACAAGGTGGAGCTGGGCAGTCTGGAGGAGTCCAACCACAGAGTGATCAACAAGTATATCCTGCCGGGGCAGGTGGAGAGCTGCCAGCTCGTCATGGGTATGACGGCATTAAAGCCCGGCAGTGTGTGGAACACGATGCCCTGCCACACCCACGACCGCCGTATGGAAGTGTATCTCTATTTTGAGATCCCCGAGGACGCTTTCGTCGTACACTACATGGGCGAGCCGACGCAGACGCGCCACATCATCATGCACAATGAGGAGGCCGTGATCTCTCCCAGCTGGTCGATCCATGCGGGCAGCGGCAGCAGAAACTACACCTTCATCTGGGGCATGGTCGGCGAGAATCAGGCGTTCGACGATATGGACGGCGTGAGGAATCAGGATCTGAGATAGGACGGGATCAGAGGGATTCTCTGAGATCCGCAGCGCAATTTCATTCAAGAATAACGGAGGATTTTATCATGAGCTTTACGAATAATTTTTCATTGGAAGGCAAGATCGCCCTTGTGACGGGCGCATCCTACGGCATCGGTTTCGCGATCGCCACGGCGTTTGCCGAGGCCGGCGCGACGATCGTGTTCAACGACATCAAGCAGGAGCTGGTGGACAAGGGCCTTGCCGCGTACAAGGAGAAAGGCATCGAGGCGCACGGCTATGTGTGTGATGTGACGAACGAGGAGGCGGTCAACGCGCTGGTCGCACAGATCGAGAAGGAAGTGGGCGTGATCGATATCCTTGTCAACAACGCGGGCATCATCAAGCGTATCCCGATGCTCGAGATGACGGCGGCGGAGTTCCGTCAGGTCATCGACGTTGACCTGAACGCACCCTTTATCGTGTCCAAGGCGGTTATCCCCGGCATGATCAAGAAGGGCCACGGCAAGATCATCAACATCTGCTCCATGATGTCGGAGCTTGGCCGTGAGACGGTGTCCGCATACGCGGCAGCCAAGGGCGGTCTGAAGATGCTCACCAGAAATATCTGCTCCGAGTACGGCCAGTACAATATTCAGTGTAACGGCATCGGGCCCGGCTACATCGAGACGCCGCAGACGGCGCCCCTCAGAGAGCGTCAGGCGGACGGCAGCAGACATCCTTTCGACCAGTTCATCTGCGCGAAGACACCCGCCAACAGATGGCTCAAGCCGGAGGAGCTGCAGGGTCCTGCGGTGTTCCTTGCATCTGACGCGTCCGACGCGGTCAACGGCCATATCCTGTATGTGGACGGCGGTATTCTGGCTTATATCGGCAAACAGCCCGGCTAAAAGGGAAAATACGTCACTGCGTGAAACGAGGGAACTGCTTTCAGGGCGGTTCCCTTTTTTCAATGTGCTTTTCACGACTTTTTACTTGACATAACTTGAAATACAGTATAGAATTGAAGTGTTGTAATTTTGCTAATTATAGAATGTTGTAATACGCTAATGCACAAAGCCGAAACATTCTAGAATAGATCATGTACAATGAAAATTAAATAAGGAGGTGCTCCTGTAATGTGGCAAGTCGTGATAGCAGTAGTCATCACACTGGTTATCGCCGCGCCGGTATCCGCAGTCGCTGCGGTCAATTACCGCAAGAAGGTCGTGGAGAAGAAGCTCGGCAATGCGGACGAGAAAGCCAGGGAGATCATCGATGAAGCTCTCAAGACTGCTGAGGCGAAGAAGCGCGAGTCACTTCTTGAGATCAAGGAAGAGTCCATACGCACAAAGAATGAACTCGACAAGGAGATCAAGGAACGCCGTGCGGAAGCGCAGCGCTATGAGCGGCGCGTACAGCAGAAGGAAGAGAACATCGATAAGAAAGCTGATGCGATCGAGAAAAAGGAAGCGAGTTTGGTTCACAGAGAGGAATCGTTGGCCAAGCAGCGCGAAGAAATTTCCAAGCTGAACGAACAGAGATTACAGGAACTGGAACGAATCTCAGGACTGACCTCCGAACAAGCAAAAGATTACCTGTTAAAAATTGTTGAAGATGAAGTGAAACATGAAACTGCTGTCATGATCAAAGAGATGGAGAGCAGGGCCAAGGAAGAGGCGGATAAGAAGGCGAAGGAATATGTTGTCACGGCGATCCAGAAATGCGCCGCAGACCATGTTTCCGAGACGACGATATCCGTCGTGCAGCTTCCCAACGACGAGATGAAGGGCAGGATCATCGGCCGGGAGGGACGTAACATCAGGACTCTCGAGACGATGACGGGTGTCGATCTGATCATAGACGATACACCGGAAGCGGTAATCCTGTCCGGTTTCGATCCGATCCGCAGGGAAGTGGCGAGGATCGCGCTTGAGAAACTGATCGTGGATGGACGTATCCATCCCGCCAGGATCGAAGAAATGGTTGAAAAAGCGCAGCGCGAAGTGGAAGTCATGATCAAAGAGGAAGGTGAGGCGGCCACGCTGGAAGTCGGCGTGCATGGCATTCACCCCGAACTCGTAAGATTGCTCGGTAAGATGAAATTCAGGACCAGCTATGGTCAGAACGCTTTGAAGCATTCCATTGAGGTAGCGCAGCTGTCAGGCTTGCTTGCCGCCGAAATGGGCTTGGACGTCAGAATGGCGAAGCGTGCGGGACTGCTGCATGATATCGGCAAGGCGGTAGACCATGAAATGGAAGGCTCGCATATCCAGTTGGGTGTTGAACTCTGCAGAAAGTATAAGGAATCCCCGACTGTCATCAATGCGGTGGAATCTCATCACGGCGACGTGGAACCTCAGTCGTTGATCGCATGTCTTGTGCAGGCAGCAGATACGATCTCCGCGGCAAGACCGGGTGCGAGAAGAGAGACATTAGAAACATACACAACAAGATTAAAACAATTGGAAGACATCACAAACAGCTTCAAGGGTGTCGATAAATCTTTTGCTATTCAGGCAGGTAGAGAGATTCGTGTAATGGTAGTTCCGGAACAGATCAGCGATTCGGACATGGTGCTGCTCGCCAGAAATATCTCAAAGCAGATAGAGGCAGAGCTGGAATATCCCGGACAGATCAAGGTCAATGTCATCCGAGAGAGCCGTGTCATCGACTATGCGAAATAGTATGCGTAACCCCGCAGAGAAATCTGCGGGGTTATAATTATTTAGAAATTGTTTTATCTACATACTTGTGAAATGGGAGAAACTGTAGTAGAATAGGTAGCGGTGTATGATTGTATACAATTATCCAATACAGAGACGGCTGCCTGTGATCTGAAAGCATGGCGCCCTTGAAAGGAGTATCGACACAGAGATGAAACTGTACAGAGAGATGAGCAGAGAAGAGCTTCTCGCGCTGAAGGCGGAACTTGACAGACAGTTTGAGGACGCGAAAGGAAAGGGACTGAAACTGGATATGTCCAGAGGAAAGCCGACCCCTGCGCAGCTTGATATGGGGATGGGACTCATGGATGCGCTGACCTCCGAGTCCGATATGAAGTCCGAGAACGGGCTGGATACGAGGAATTACGGTGGAATGGACGGTATTCCGGAGGCAAAGCATCTGATGGCGGACGTTATGGGCGGCGTGCCGGCGGAGAATGTGATCGTCTACGGCAACGCGAGCCTGTCCATTATGTACGATACGGTCTCCCGCGCGATGACGCACGGCGTGCTTGGAAATACGCCGTGGTGCAGACTTGACAAGGTGAAGTTCTTATGTCCCGCGCCGGGTTATGACAGGCATTTTGCGATCACGCAGCATTTCGGCATCGAGATGATCACGATCCCGATGACACCCACAGGGCCGGACATGGATATGGTAGAGAAGTATGTCTCCGAGGACGAGACGGTCAAGGGTATCTGGTGCGTGCCGAAATATTCCAATCCGCAGGGGTATTCTTACTCGGACGAGACGGTCAGGCGGTTTGCCGCGCTGAAACCGGCGGCGAAGGATTTCAGAATCTATTGGGATAACGCCTATGCGGTTCATCATCTGTATGATGACAGGCAGGACGAGATCCTCGAGATCCTGAGCGAGTGCGAGAAGGCCGGCAATCCCGATATGGTATACGAGTTCGCTTCCACCTCCAAGATCAGCTTTTCGGGTGCGGGCATCGCGGCGTTTGCGTCCTCCAAGGCAAACATCGAGGAGGCAAAGCGCTCCATGACGATACAGACTATCGGCCACGACAAGATCAACCAGCTCCGCCATGCGAGGTATTTCAAGGATCTGGAAGGACTGAAGGCGCATATGCGCAGACATGCCGCTATCCTCAGACCCAAATTCGCGGCGGTGCTCGCGGTGCTCGACAGAGAGTTGGGCGGGCTTGGCATCGGAGAGTGGACGAGACCGAACGGCGGTTACTTTATCTCCTTCGATGCGATGGAGGGCTGCGCGAAAGCGATCGTGGCAAAGTGTAAGGAAGCCGGCGTCGTGCTGACAGGCGCGGGGGCCACCTTCCCCTACGGCAGCGATCCCAAGGACAGCAATATCCGTATTGCGCCGACTTATCCGACGGCGGAGGAGATGGCCGAGGCGTCCGATCTGTTTGTGCTGTGCGTGAAGTTAGTGAGTGTGGAGAAACTGTTGGCGAAGTAAGACGATCTGAGGTATCTGTTATGGAAAAATATGAACGTATCGGCAGAGAACTGATACATAAAGGCGCTATCATCGACTATTATCAGGATACGATCAAAATCCCCAACGGCAATGTGGCCAAGTGGGACTATATCAAGCATAAGGGCGCGGCGGCGGTGGTCGCCGTGAAAGAAGACGGCAGACTTCTCATGGTAAGGCAGTACAGGAACGCGCTGAACAGGGAGACGCTTGAGATCCCCGCGGGCGGTCTGAACGGGGCGGACGAACCGACGGACATCGCTGCGGCGCGGGAGCTGGAGGAGGAGGCCGGTTATACTGCGGGCAAGCTGGAACTGCTTTTGACGATCTGCACGACGGTCGCCTTCTGCGACGAGAAGATCGACATCTATCTGGCCACGGATCTGCAGAGGAGCCGTCAGCATCTGGACGAGGACGAGTTTCTGGACGTGGAGAGCCATGACATCGAAGAGCTTGTGCAGATGGTCTACGACTGTAAGATACAGGACGGCAAGACCGTTGCGGCGATCCTGGCGTACTACAATAAATATCGGGCCAAGTAGGCTGTCGGGGAAAAGAATACGGCATCACAAACCAAAGAGCGCATCGCAGGGTCGGAGCGGACCGTCTGCGGCGCTCTTTTTTTGCGGAGATCGTCTGCGGCGGACGGGACAAAGTTTGTCTTCCGATCAGTCATGCGCGGCGCGGCCGCATCATATATATAGGACAGCAAAGCATGGGACAACGACAGGCAAAAAGGGGAGAGCGGAAGTGCGGCAGCCTTTATCCAAGAACTTCTATTATGTCATATATCTTTTTACGATCGGCCTGTTTCTCGGGATACTGGCGGTCAATCTGGGCTATGACGCCTGGATCGAAAACGGCGCGCTGTTCGGCGCGGACATGATCCTGCGCCTGAAAAACAGTATGCCAAACGGCAGCGGGCTGCTGCCCTGCATCATGCGCCACAGAGTCGTCACCGTCTGTATGCTGGGGCTTCTGTCCACTACGGTCATCGGGCTGCCGGCGGTCTGCGCCTATATATGTTACTGCGGTCTGGCTGCGGGCTGCCTTCTGTCGGTCGCGGTGATCCGCTACGGTATCCGCGGTCTGCTCTTAATGGCGGCGGGGATCCTGCCGCAGGGGCTTCTGCTGATCCCGGCCTACATGGCGCTGTTCGTCTGGGCTGTGAGCGTCAACCGGGCGCTGTACGCCCGCAGCCCCTACAGGGAGCATTACATGCGCTACAGCAAGCAGACATACATCAGATACGGTCTGCAGATGGCGGGCATCGTTGCAGTTGTCATAATGGGCTGCCTCTTGGAATGTTATGTCAATCCTCAAATGCTGCATTTCATTTTAAAAATATTTTAAAAAAATATTTTAAACAGTTTTGCAACATATAGTAGACATAAAATACAGCCTTGCCGATATGTTGTGTTTTTGATAAAAAATGGCTAAAAAGCCCATAAAATCAACAAAAATTCCATTTGCTTTTCTCGAAAATTCTGATTATAATGTTAGTCAGGCGATAAATTGATTTACATAAGAGGGGTCGCGCAGGGAAAGGTTTCCGGTTGCATGGAAAAAGAGATCAACGCATTCATCACATATTTACATAATGTAAAAGGCACATCCGCCAACACGGAGATGTCATACAGGCGCGACTTGGAGAAGGTTCTGCATTTCATGGAGGCCCGCGGGATCAGCGAGGCGGCCGCCGTGTCCAGACAGGATCTGGCGGACTACGTGAAGTATCTGGAAGACAATCATTTCGCAGCGGCGACGGTATCCAGAAACGTCGCTTCGCTGAAAGCGTTCTATCACTATATGCTGCAGGAGGGCATGGTGGCGGAGGATCTGGCGGAATCGCTCAAAGCGCCGAAGATCGAGAAGAAGATCCCGGAGATCATGTCGCCCGACGAGGTGGTCCGGCTCTTGGAACAGCCGGCCGGCAACTCCCCGAAAGAGATACGGGACAAAGCGATGCTGGAGTTGCTCTACGCGACGGGTATCCGCGTGACGGAGCTGATCACGCTCAAACTCTCCGACGTCAATATGTCGATGAATTTTATCCTGTGCCGCGACCGCAACAAGGAGAGGATCATTCCCTTCGGGACGGCGGCGAAAAACGCGCTCACAAGGTACTTGGACGGAACGAGGGACGAGATGCTGGAGAACAAGGCGTCCGATGTGCTCTTTGCGAACTGTTCGGGGCAGCCTATGAGCAGACAGGGATTTTGGAAGCTGATCAAATATTACGCGAAGAAGGCGGACATCAAGGCGGACATCACGCCGCACACGCTCCGGCATTCTTTCGCGGCGCATTTGGTGGAGAACGGCGCGGATCTCAGGAGCGTGCAGGAGATGCTGGGGCACTCGGATATCTCCACGACCCAGATCTACGCGCACCTGAACCACAACCACATACGCGAGGTGTACGCCAAGGCGCACCCGCGGGGATAGCAAAGTCTGCAAGATAAGAGAAGGCATGGGTTCGTCTCGAAAGCACCCATGCCTTTTTTGTGTGTATGCGTGAAGCCCGAGGGCTTACTCGTATTCCGCGATATCGTAGATCAGTCTCTCCGAAGCCTCCCAGCCCAGACACGGATCGGTGATAGATCTGCCGTAGACGCCCTCGCCGATCTTCTGACTGCCCTCTTCGATATAGCTTTCCACCATGACGCCCTTGACCATATTGTGGATATCGCCGTTTAACTTCCGGCTGTGCATGACTTCCTTGACGATGCGGATCTGCTGCGCGTATTCCTTGTTGGAATTGTTGTGGTTTGCGTCGATGATGCAAGCGGGGTTCACCAGATCGAACTCGTGGTAGAGCGAGTGGAGCATGGCGAGATCCTCATAGTGATAGTTGGGGAGGCTCCTGCCGTGCTTGTTCACGGAGCCGCGCAGTACGGCGTGGGCCAGCGGATTGCCGCCCGTGTTCACCTCGAACCCCCGGTAGATGAAAGCGTGGGGGTGTTGTGCCGCATAGATAGAATTGAGCATGACGGAGAGCGTGCCGCTGGTCGGATTCTTCATGCCGGCGGGAATGTCGAAGCCGCTGACGGTCATCCGATGCTGCTGGTCCTCCACGGAGCGCGCGCCAATGGCGACGTAGGAAAGGATATCCTCCACATATCCCCAGTTGTCGGGGTAGAGCATCTCGTCGGCCGCGGTCAGCCCGGACTCTTCGATAGCGCGTATGTGCATCTTGCGCATGGCGATCAGGCCGCTCCTGAAATCGGGCTTCTTCTCCGGGTCGGGCTGGCTCACGATGCCCTTGTACCCTTCCCCGGTGGTGCGGGGCTTGTTGGTATAGATCCGCGGGATCAGGATCAGCCTGTCCTTCACCTGCTCGTTGACGCGGGCCAGACGGCTCACATAGTCGCACACGGCCTCCTCATTGTCTGCGGAGCAAGGGCCGATGATGACCAAGAATTTATTGCTCCTGCCGGTGATGACGTCGCGGATCTCGGCATCGCGCTGTTCTTTCAGGGCGCGGAGATGCTCCGGCAGCGGGAACTGTTCCCGGATCTCCTGCGGCGTTGGCAGCTTGGCTACATAATTGAATGACATTTTTTCTCCTATCCGAAGCAAAACGCTTCCTGCTCTATGCGTATTTCATGTTTCCTATGGCAAAAACACCTATATTATAGTATATTGGATTGGGAAGCGCAAGTGCGGCTTTTAACGCGCTCTGTGCGATATGCGCAATGCCGATACGGTACACAGCGCAGTCTGGAGCATCTGGCTCGCCAGCATGCCCCACAGATAGCCCTTGATGCCGAAACGCGGTATCGCGGCGAAGACGAAAGCGAGGCGGAGCAGAAGGCTTGCCACGCTGAACAGGAAGGTCTGCGCGGTCTTGCCAAGCCCGTTCAAGATACTGTTCAGCGTGCTGGCGATGTACAGGAAGGGACAGATGAAGCTGAGTGTCAGAATGAAGCTCCCTGCCAACTCCGAGTGAAACAGCAGACGTCCCGCGGTGCGTCCGAGCATGAGGAACAGCGCCGTACAGCCGAAGCCCAGGAGCAGACAGCAGCGGATAGAGGTCATGATGGTGTGCCTGACGGCGGCATCGTTGCCGTTTGCGTCGGCCTCGGACACGATCGGCAAAAGCAGGACAGATATGGAGTTGGTGACCGCCGAGGGAAACAGGATGAGCGGCAGACTCATGCCGGTCAGCACGCCGTATACGCCCAGCGCATCGGCGTTGTTCAGCCCGTAGGCCATGAGACGGTTGGGTATGTAAACGGCTTCCACGCTCTGCAGAAGGTTGAGCACAAGGCGGTTGGCGGAGAGCGGCACGGCGAGCCGCAGCAGATTCCCGGTGATGCGGCGGTATGCGGCCGGTATCGGGTCTGCGGCGGAATAAGGGCGTATGAGACCGGACGGGAACAGGCTGCGCGCGCGGGCGAGGATCGCCAGGACGGACACGATCATGGACGCGCCCTCGCCGATCACCAGACCCACTACGGCGAAGCTGATCGTGGGGGTCATGCCATGGCGCAGACAAATGTGGTATATGAGATAGACGCTTCCGACGCGGCAGAGCTGCTCCGCCAACTGTGACACGGCGGGCACCCCTGTTTTGCGGATACCGTAGAAATAGCCGTTGATGCAGGAGTGTACGGTCGCCATAGGAATGGAGAGCGCAATGATGCGCAGCAGCGGGGCGGTCCTCTCTTCCAGCAGAAAAACCGCGGCGATATGGTCCGCGCGCAGATAGATATAGGCGGCGCAGAGGGCCGACAGCGTCATCGCGAGAAGGAAGCCAGCCCACAGCGTGCGGAAAGATGTCTTGTAGTCGTTGGTACCCGTCTCGGCGGCGACATATTTGGAGATGGCGGTCTGTATGCCGGAGACGGTCAGCGCGAAGGAGAGCGCGAGCACGGGGGAGATCAACTGATAGATCCCCATGCCTTCCGCACCGAATATGTTGGAGAGGAAAATACGGTAGAAAAAGCCGATAAAGCGGCTCAACAGCCCTGTCAGCGTGAGGATGAGCGTGCCGGATATCAGAGGGTTTTTCCATTTTCTGAGGTTCATAGGCCACCTGCGTTTGTCGGATATCGGTTTAATGTATGCGCGGGCCGTGCAGACAAGAACAAAAGACACAAAACTTGCGCGAAAATAGGAAGGCGGAAAGCCGCGCCGCACAGACGGCTGCAGCGCGGAGGCGGACGGAGGAGTCACAGATGGATAGGAAAAAGGTAGTGGTGGGCATGTCGGGCGGCGTGGATTCTTCCGTGGCGGCGTATCTCCTCAAAGAGCAGGGATATGACGTGATCGGCGTGACCATGCAGATCTGGCAGGACGAGGAGCGCGAGGCGGTGGAAGAAAACGGCGGCTGCTGCGGCCTGAGCGCGGCAGATGACGCCGGCAGGGTAGCGCAGATGCTTGATATCCCCCACTATGTCATGAATTTCAAGGACGAGTTCAAGAGCAGGGTCATAGACTACTTTGTGGAAGAATATCTGGCGGGACGCACACCGAATCCCTGTATCGCGTGCAACCGCTATGTGAAGTGGGGCTCCCTGCTCGCGCGCAGTCTGGAGATCGGGGCGGACTATATCGCTACGGGGCATTATGCGCGCATCACGCGCACGGCGGCGGGCAGATATGCCATAAAAAATTCCGTGACCGCCAAGAAGGATCAGACATACGCGCTCTATGATCTGACACAGGAGCAGCTTGCGCACACCCTGATGCCCGTCGGGGAGTACACGAAGGAAGAGATCCGGGCGATCGCCGAGAAAGCCGGGCTTCCGGTGGCGCACAAGCCGGACAGTCAGGAGATCTGTTTTATCCCCGATCACGACTATGCGGGCTATATCGAGCGGGCGGCGGCAGGGCGCGTACCGCCGGCGGGCAATTTCGTCACCAAGGACGGCAGGACGCTGGGGCGGCATCGCGGCATCATTCATTACACCGTGGGACAGCGCAAGGGTTTGGAGCTGGCTATGGGGCGGCCTGTGTTCGTTACGGAGATCAGGCCGGACACCAACGAGGTCGTGATCGGCGAGGCGGAGGAGGTGTTCGGCGACACGCTCATCTGCGATCATATCAACTATATGGGCATGGCGGAGCTGCCGTCTCCCAGAGAGGTCACCGCCAAGATACGATACGCCCACGCAGGGGAGCGCTGCACCATTGAAAAGATAGCGGAGGACAGGATAAAATGTACCTTTCACCGGCCGGTGCGCGCCGTCACGCCGGGACAGGCGGTCGTGTTCTACGAGGACGGCTGTGTGCTCGGCGGGGGCGTGATACGGCGGCCGTGACGGGGTGAGACGCCTTTGGTCCGGCCTGATCCAAACGTGTTTTTAACCTTTGGCCGGGAAGGAAAGCGCGGGAAGGTATGATAAAAATGGATTTGCGGAAGGAGTAAAAACAGATGAAAGATCAGGAAAATCTTGCCTGGGAGGAGATCAGCAGGGAACACATCGTACAGGACGAATGGATAGATTTCAGGAGATCTGCGTACCGTTTTCCGGACGGGAGCGTGTTTGCACCGTTTTACAGCTACAGCCGCAGGGACTACGTGGTGATCGTGGCCTGTGACACGGAGGGCGATTATCTGTGCGTCCGCCAGTTTAGGCAGGGTATCAAGCGCGTGACCACCGAGTTCCCGGCGGGTGGGATCGAGAGAAAGGACGGAAAAGAGTACGGCCCTGACGGGCTCTCCGCGGAGGACGCTCTCGCGGCGGCGAAACGGGAACTGCTGGAGGAGACAGGCTATGTCTCCGACGAGTGGAGACATCTGCTCACGGTGCCGTCAAACGCTACCATAGCCGACAACTATGCACATCTGTTTGCGGCGGGAAACTGCCGGAAGGTGTCCGGACAGTCTCTGGACGAGACGGAGTTCTTACATGTGAAGAAATACAGGGCGCAGGAGATCGAGGATATGATCGCACAGGGAGAGTTCCCGCAGGCGATCCATATCGCGGCGTGGCTTCTGGCGCGAAGACAGGAGCAGGACGCTTTCAGTTGAGGCAGTCTGTGGGTGCTTGAGAGAAAAAAGAAAAGGTGACTTGACATACATATGTAGAACATCTATACTTTAATATATAGAAGTTCTACATATGGGAGGGGTGGGACTGCATGGGCAGTACAGTTTTTCAAAACAGCTA
The DNA here is from genome assembly GCA_947626745.1 of uncultured Lachnospiraceae bacterium. GTDB lineage: Bacteria > Bacillota > Clostridia > Lachnospirales > Lachnospiraceae > UBA3282. The sequence goes on along the minus strand of CANQTF010000004.1, from coordinate 7,124 downwards.
TATTGATATGCTGCTGTTAAAAATATTACAGAAAAAGGATATGTATGGCTACGAATTGATACAGGAGATAGAAAACATACCAAATTCGAATTTCAGAGTAAAGACGGGAACCATTTATCCTATACTGCACACTCTGGAAAAGCAGGGATATGTCATAGCTTATGAGAAATCAGAAAATTCCAGACAGGTCAGAAAGTATTACAAAATAACAGAGGCAGGGAAAAGATGTCTGGACTGCAAGATACAGGATTGGGAGAAATATTCCGCCGCAGTCAATTACGTTTTAGAGGGATAGATATGGATAGTAGAATCAACGATTATGTCGAAAAGATCGGCAGTCATATAAAATGGAAAAATTATCGTGTACCTGTAAAAACGGAATTACAAAATCATATCACTGACAGCGTGGCGGATCTTGTCGAAAAAGGAGCTGTGGAAGAGGAGGCTGTGAGTCTTACTTTGAAAAATATGGGCGATCCCGATATTCTGGGGCGGCAGTTGAATGAAGCGTATAAACCTCAATATAATAATAAACTGATTTTTGCCGTATATGTTTCTGTTTTTATATTTTCCCTGCTTGCGTACTTCGCAATATTACGAGCTGCAGGAGAATATTTGTACCTTGGGAAGAGCTTATTAGGAATATTATTGGGAAGCTTAGGGGCGGTTCTGCTGTTTGTAAGCGATTGGTCAAGCGCAGATAAATTTAATGCGTTTACTGCAAAAGCATACTGCGGTGTGATGTTACTCTGTATCGTCCTGCATTTTATGAATATCTCAAATAAGGCACGGGTAATAAACGAAATACTCCTTCTGGAGCCTTTGTTATGTTGCTGCTGCATTGATAGGGTAAAGGGCAGAAAGACAGGCGGTTTATTGATGATCTTGCTCATATTTATGCTTCCGCTGTGGATTGCTTATCATATACAGGCATATGCAGGTATCATGATAATGGCGGTCGATACATGGATCATTCTGATATTGACCATAAAAAGCACTTGGCTTGGCATTGGCAGAAAAAAATTATGGTATGCTTTAGTTTCTTTGCCTTGTATAGCCGCACTGCTATATACTGTCGCCATGAAATGGGACAATATACTGAATAGCGCAAATGCTTTTTTTGTGAAAGACGTGATTAAAAAGAGTAAATTGATCGGCAATGGAAACACGGCGGCTTTTGACAACAAAGGGATGCTGGATTATCCAATGACATTCCTGATAGCCAATTATGGTTATCTATTCTTAGTGTTGTATATTGCCTTTTTTATTTTCTTATTATGTGAAATTGTTAAGATCTATAAGCGTCAGCAAATTTTTTTGGTACAACTGATGCTGCTGTGTGTTCTTGTAACTTTTATTATGGAATTTGTGTTATCGGTACTGTTGAATCTGGGAATGCCTTTGGCTAAGGGAATAACCGTCCCGTTTTTAGATTTTGATTTGGGGATCGTCATAAAATTCATTCAATTAGGATTCATTATAAAGTTGGATTGCTTCGGCAATTACATCTTTAGCAATTATTCCGATAATAAGTTGTTTGATATAGACGGAGAAAAAATAATAATATATTATAAATGAGTTTTGAAACGAAAGGAGATTGTCGTATGAAAATATCAGTATTGGTGCGCAGACAGCAACACCCGAAACAGAAGATTTTGTTTTGTAATGCTTAATATGTCCCTGCCAAGCTGCCGCATCCAGACACACGGCTTGCGGATCTGCGGACGGATATGGTAGAATATAAAAAATAAGATCCACACAGGAAAAGAGGTCATGGCATGAAAGTATTGATGATCAACGGAAGTCCCCACGCGGACGGGAACACCTACATAGCGCTTCACGAGATGCAGAAGATATTTGAGAAGGAAGGCGTCGAGACGGAACTCCTGCACATAGGAAATCAGGCTGTCCGAAGCTGTATCGCCTGTGGAGCGTGTGCAGAGAAGGGCAGATGTGTGTTCGACGACCTTGTGAACGAGGCGGCGCCGAAGTTTGAGGCGTGCGACGGTCTGGTGGTGGGCAGCCCCGTCTACTATGCGTCCGCCAACGCAACGCTTGTGGCCTTTCTCACAAGGCTTTTCTACAGCACGCATTTTGACAAGACGATGAAGGTCGGCGCGTGCGTGGCGGCGGCGAGAAGAGGCGGCCTGTCGGCGACCTTCGACGAGCTGAACAAGTTCTTTACGATCTCCGGTATGCCGGTGGCGTCCGGACAGTACTGGAACAGCATTCACGGCAGGGCGGCAGGGGAGGCCGCACAGGACGCGGAAGGCTTACAGAGTATGCGGACGCTGGCGAGGAACATGACGTTTTTGATGAAGAGCATCGCCCTTGGCAAAGACGCATACGGACTGCCCGAGCGGGAGCCCTTCGAGCGGACGAATTTTATCAGATGACCGGTACGCGGGATATGCCGCAGGGGAGAGATCTCCTGCGGCATTCGCTGATTTTTGAGGTGATTTTTGATGCAGAAACCGTTGACAAGCGGCGGACACTGCGGCTCATAGCTTATGAAAGGAAGGACTGCGTTTTTCAAAGGTCGCATAGTACCGGAAACCGCAGTCCTTCAGTATGTCTGCGGCGCGCTCGAAGCCGAAGGCGATCTGGGCGGGGCTGTGGGCGTCCGAACCGACCGTGACGATCTCGCCGCCCAATTCTCTGTAGCGTCTCAGTATGCCCGCGCAGGGATTTGGCTCGCGCATTCCCTTCGCCAGCCCCGCCGTGTTGAGCTCGATGCCCTTTTCCATGTGGATCAGGCGCGAGAGGATCGCGTCGAAGATGTCGCGGTAGGCTTCATAGGAGTATCCCTCGTCCTTCTTCGGGCCGTAGCGCACCACGTAGTCCAGATGGCCGTAGACATCGAAATTGCTGTAGGCGCGCAGGTTTTCCAGAATGGATGCAAAGTACTTCCGGTATGCCTCCTCTTTCGGCCTTCCTTCGTAAAAAGAGGGGTAATAGGGATCTTTGCCGTGGCATACGTGTGAGGAGGCGATAATGAAATCGTAGTCGTGTACCTTGGCAAAGGCGGCGTTTTTCTTTGCCAGATGAGGCTGCAGACCCAGCTCCAGACCGAAGCGTATCTCGAGCCTGTCCGCGTACTTGTCCCGCAGCTTTAAGAGGTCGTACAGATAGGCGTCCGCGTTCAATTCGAAGATATCCGCCGGCTCGTCCGCGGCCGCGGGATAATCGAAATCGTTGTGTTCCGTGAAGCACATCTGTGTAAGCCCCAGATCGATGCCCTGTAAGATCATGGTCTCCATGGGCGTGTCGCTGTCGCCGGAGAAAGAAGAGTGTAAGTGGCAGTCCGCTGTGATCGGCATGATAGGCCCTCCGTTTATCGGGATCTTAGCGGCATGCGTCCGCGCGTCGCCGCACCGTCCTGCCGCCGTATCCAGTATAGCCCCTGCCCGTGAAAAATGCAACGGCAGCGCGCGGTGGACATCTTTTTTACCGTATCCGCAATATTTTTGATTTTACATCTTGAATTTTCGGGACAAATTGGTTAAAATAAAGCTGTTGACAAAATTTTGTCAATCTTATCCAATTTAAGAGGGGCAAAATTATATAAAAAAACAAATATTTAGGAGGGACTAAAAAATGGCAGTAAGAGTAGCAATCAATGGTTTCGGCCGTATCGGCCGTCTGGCATTCAGACAGATGTTTGGTGCAGAAGGATACGAGGTAGTAGCGATCAATGATCTGACGAGCCCTAAGATGCTGGCACATCTGTTAAAGTATGATTCCTCACAGGGTAAGTACGCTCTGGCAGATACGGTATCCGCAGGTGAGGATACGATCACGGTTGACGGCAAGACACTGAAGATCTACAAAGAGCCCGATGCGAACAACTGCCCTTGGGGTGAACTCAAGGTCGATGTTGTTCTGGAGTGCTCCGGTTTCTATACCAGCAAGGAGAAAGCACAGGCGCACATCAACGCAGGCGCAAGAAAAGTTGTTATCTCTGCTCCCGCGGGTAATGACCTTCCTACCATTGTATACAATGTAAACCACAAGACACTGAAGCCTTCGGACACGATCATTTCCGCAGCTTCCTGCACGACGAACTGCCTTGCTCCTATGGCGAAGGCTCTGAACGATCTGGCAGGTATCAAGTCCGGTATCATGAGCACGATCCACGCTTACACAGGCGACCAGATGATCCTTGACGGTCCTCAGAGAAAGGGCGACCTGAGAAGATCCCGCGCGGGCGCAGTCAACATCGTTCCCAACAGCACGGGCGCGGCTAAGGCGATCGGCCTTGTTATCCCTGAGCTGAACGGCAAGCTGATCGGTTCCGCACAGCGTGTTCCCACCCCTACAGGCTCCACGACGATCCTCGTAGCGACCGTTGAGAAGTCCGTGACGAAGGAAGAGATCAACGCGGCGATGAAAGCGGCTTCCAATGAGTCCTTCGGCTACAACGAGGATGAGATCGTATCTTCCGATATCGTAGGAAGCACATACGGCTCTATCTTCGATGCGACGCAGACAATGGTCGGCGCAGACAATCTGGTACAGGTCGTTTCCTGGTACGACAACGAGAACAGCTACACATCTCAGATGGTCCGCACGATCAAGTACTTCTCTGAGCTGGCATAACAAGACGAACAAGTTCGTCTGCGAGATCCGCTTCGCGGACTCGGAACGATCATCAATGAAATACTGTAATCTGCAGAGGCTCGGCCGTTGGGCCGGGTCTCTGTTTTATGCGTGGTAAGGAAAGAATGGGGCGGTGCGCCCCAAATCATAAAACAGGAGGGCATACACATGTCATTAAACAAAAAATCCGTAGATGATATCAATGTGAAGGGAAAGCGCGTTCTGGTGAGATGTGACTTCAACGTTCCTTTGAAAGAGGGCAAGATCACTGACGAGACACGTATCGTTGCGGCGCTTCCCACGATCAAGAAGCTGATCGCTGACGGCGGCAAGGTCATTCTCTGCTCCCACCTCGGCAAAGTAAAGAACGGCCCCAACGAGGGCGAGTCCCTTGCGCCCGTTGCGGCGAGACTGTCCGAGAAGCTGGGCAAGCCTGTCAACTTCGTATCCGATTACAACGTGACGGGCGAAGCGGCTACGGTTGCCGTCAATGCCATGAAGGAGGGCGATGTGGTCCTCTTGCAGAATACCCGTTTCCGCGGTTCCGAGGAGACCAAGAACGGCGAGCAGTTCAGCAAAGAGCTGGCCGATCTGTGCGACGTCTATGTATGTGACGCCTTCGGTTCTTCCCACAGAGCGCACGCTTCCGTTGCGGGTGTGACGGACGTGGTACGCGCGAAGGGCGGCGAGTGCGCGGTAGGTTATCTGATGCAGAAGGAGATCGACTTCCTCGGCAATGCGGTGGAGAATCCCGTAAGACCTTTTGTAGCGATCCTCGGCGGCGCAAAAGTAGCCGACAAGCTGAACGTGATCAACAACCTGTTAGAGAAGTGCGACACGCTGATCATCGGCGGCGGCATGGCTTTCACATTCTTGAAGGCGCAGGGCTATGAGATCGGCAACTCCTTAGTGGACGATGAGAAGTTAGACTACTGCAAGGAGATGATGGATAAGGCGAAGAAGTTGGGCAAGAAGCTGCTGCTTCCCGTTGATACGACGGTTGCGGACGCATTCCCGAATCCGATCGACGCCAAGATCGACGTGGAGGTCGTTGACGCAGACAAGATCCCGGCGGACAAAGAGGGCCTTGATATCGGCACCAAGACAATGGAGCTGTACGCTGACGCCGTGAAGTCCGCGAAGACGGTCGTATGGAACGGCCCGATGGGCGTATTCGAGAACCCGATCCTCGCGAAGGGCACGATTGCGGTGGCGAAGGCGCTGGCCGAGACTTCCGCGACGACCATTATCGGCGGCGGCGACTCCGCGGCGGCTGTCAACCAGCTCGGCTTTGCGGATAAGATGAGCCACATCTCCACGGGCGGCGGCGCTTCCCTCGAGTTCCTGGAGGGCAAGGAGCTTCCGGGCGTGGTTGCGGCGGATGACAGATGAGATAAGCAGAGCGAGAAGCGGCGCGACGAAAGATGCCGTGCTGGCACGGGGCATCTTTCGGATACGCTGCTTTGAGGGTGCAACGCACCCGAGGAATTGCGCAGCAATTTCGAGGCGATGCTTATCGGATGATATGTAGAGAATCAAGAGAAAATAAGAGAGGAAAAGAAAATGGCAAGAAGAAAGATCGTAGCCGGCAACTGGAAGATGAACATGACTCCCAGTGAGGCTGTCAAATTATGTGATGAGTTAAAAGATCTGGTAAAGTCCGACGACGTGGACGTGGTATACTGTGTCCCCGCCATTGATATCGTGCCGGTTGTGAACGCTGTAAAGGGCACGAACGTAGTGGTCGGCGCAGAGAACATGTACTTTGAGGAGAAGGGTGCGTACACGGGCGAGATCTCCGCGGCGATGATTAAGGACGCGGGCGCAAAGTACGTGATCATCGGGCACTCCGAGAGACGCGACTACTTCAAGGAGGACGACGAACTGCTGAATAAGAAGGTGAAGAAGGCTTTCGAGTCCGGCCTTACGCCGATCCTGTGCTGCGGTGAGACGCTTGAACAGAGAGAAATGGGCGTTACCATGGACTGGATCAGACTGCAGATCAAATCCGATCTGACGGGCGTGACGGCGGATCAGGTCAAGAGCATGGTGATCGCATACGAGCCGATCTGGGCGATCGGTACGGGCAAGACGGCCACTACCGAACAGGCGCAGGAGGTCTGCAAGGGGATCCGCGACTGCATCGCTGAGGTTTATGATGCCGCGACGGCCGAGGCGGTCCGTATCCAGTACGGCGGTTCCGTCAATGCGGGGAATGCGGCGGAGCTGTTTGCACAGCCCGACATCGACGGCGGTCTGGTAGGCGGCGCTTCCTTGAAGGCGGATTTCGGCAAGATCGTGAACTATCGGTAAGATATATGACACGGCGCTCCGTTCTTTTCGGCTGTTTCGGAAAGGACGGAGCCTTTTTTTGCAAAGAAAAAGCTGTGCAAACGGTTTTTGTTCTTCCCATTCCGTCTGTTATTTGTTAGAATGATATATAGACGAGGTAGTGTCAAGTGATTTATGAAAGCCTGAGGTAAAGGAAAAAGGCACCGAGGCACCTTGAAAACTGCAGATATATA
>CANQTF010000003.1 GCA_947626745.1 uncultured Lachnospiraceae bacterium | reverse complement strand
TGCATGTGTTAAGCACGCCGCCAGCGTTCATCCTGAGCCAGGATCAAACTCTCGTCATATCTTCCTTTTACTTCGTTCAATCCGGTCACAAGACAACCTTTGGCTTTCTTGTTCTTCCGTCTTTACGTTCTGAAATTCTTCTTTTCTTCTCTTGAATTTTCAGGGTCGCATTACTGTTTATTTGTCAAGGTGCTTCGAAGTTGACTCCGAAAGAGTTAACTTCCGGAGAACCGAAAGTTCTCCGCTTTGCTCTCGGCTGCTTCACAGCCTCTGCCGCGTGTCTCTCAACACGCAACGTTAGTATGCTATCACAACCGCCGCCGCCCGTCAAGTCCTTTTTCTTAAATTTTTTAAGATTTTTCGCGACTCGATCCGGAACAAAATCCGATGCCCCGTTTTTCGGGCGGTGGACTTTTATTTTAGCACTCTTTTTCCCTGTTTGTCAAGCAATCCGCGCCGCTTTCGGTCTTTTTCTTCTTGCGATCGTCACCGGGAAAACCTTCCCTACCGTTTATGCATATTTTCCCGTCCCATAGACCCCATATCCGAGACGGCGAGGCCATCCGTCTGCACCAGCGCAGCACTGTCCTGTGTCTGTCCGTCCGAATCGGCAGGAATCGTTCCGTCCAGCTGGCCGCTCACGCTCTCGGCGCGCAGTTCACAGAAGGCTTCCAGCGCAGCGGCGCCTTTTTCAAATTCTTCATACGTACAGAACTTCGTGGGATCGCTCTCCACATATGGCGCGATCATGGTGCGTGTATTTTCTATCAGTTCCAAAAGATACCCGCTGTCAAAGAACTGTGCCATAAATTCTGTAAAATACTGATGATACAGCTCCGTATATGCCTCATCGGCAAAGATCCATGCCAGCATCGGCCGGTCGTCTACCGTTCCGCCGGATACCGGCGTGTCAATAGGATAATTGACAAGTCCCGATGCATCGGTATTTGACTCAAACCCGCCGAAGGCCAAATTGTAGTCCCACGGAATCATAGATAACTGCCCGTCATCTTCATATAAATAGTAGTTATGGATCATGCCGCCGGTGTAGCTGTCGAAGTTCAGCACGAAATTGTGTACCACAAAATACCGTAGCACTTCTTCCGTATCGACCACCTGCTCTATCTCCTCGCAGTCGTTCAGCTTTTGCAGCGACTCGATGAGCCTCGCCTTGTCGGCATCGGTAATGTCTGTCTTGGCATTATCGAAGATATTCGCATAGCTGTCAAATGTGTCGTCCGTGTAGATCAGCGACACGTCGCTGCTTCCCATGACACGACCGCCCGGGCCTTCTCCCATACCGCGCTCATCAAGCTCCGGCGGTTCACCGCCGCCCATATCCCGGCCGTCAAACTCAGGCCGCTCGCCGCCGCCCATATCCCGACCTACAAACTCAGGCCGCTCGCCGCCGCTCATATTCCAATCGGTACGGTCATCGCCTTCCCTGTCTTCCGGAGAGGCATTTTCGCCGGCATTCTCTCCCCGATCAAAATCAAAATCTTCCATATTGAAATCATGTCCGTTGCCGCGTCCGCCGCCCATGTCCATGCTGTCGGGTTTGTAGAGCTGCCCGTAATCGCTGCCGTATGTCCGCTGCAGGAAAGATTCCTCCACGCCTTCCACAGCCAGGTACAGCCCCCAGTCCTCGCCGTTCACCGTGATATAGCTGAAACTGCACAGCGGCGCGTCCGCGCCAAATTCCCGCATCATGCGATAGACGAGGTAATCCTTCATATAGGTATTGTCCTGAATGATATTGTTCAGGCACAGCTTGTCAAGACCATAATAGTTTCCCCCGTCGTCATAGTGGTCGAACTCGATCTTGAAGCTGTATCTGTCGTTCCCGTAGGACTTCACCGACGTGAGGGAAGTGTTTCCCTTTGCGCGCAGGGCCACGTTCCGAAAAGCTTCGCCGTCGATCACGACCGTGCAGTCCGTGTACTCTTCATCGGCACATCCCGCGAGAAAAGAGTCCCAGTCGTCCATTTCGATATCGATCGTATGCACTCTGTCGGGATCAAACAATCGAGACGCATAGCCCACAGCGGCGCTGACCGTCTGCACGCCCAGTCTGCCCGCATTCATAAACACCACAGTCAAAACCAGCGCAAGGGCAATCACGATACAACATATTTTGTCTATGTGCTTACTTGTAGACATGAGTACCTCCTCAGCCCATATAGTCGCCGTTGTAGCTGACCAGCGCCGCGTTGCTTACGCCCTCCATATCGGCCAGCGTATTGACAAAGTCCGTGTTGTCATTTTTCAGGCGGATCTCCGCGTTCAGCTCAACCGCACCCTTGCGCACGGTCTTGCTCTTGACGGCAAACCGCCGCACCTGCTTTTCCAAATATTCCACGGCCCGCCGCTCGCTTTCCCCATCAACACACTCGACCACAATGATATAGGGATTCACATGGGATTTCCGATTGACAAAGAGCAGGAGAAAAATACCGATCAGCACGCTGCCGATCACAGCGAGCGGAATCAGCCCCGCTGCGAGAACGATACCGACCGCAATCGACCAGAACAGGTAAGCAATATCCAGCGGCTCCTTGATCGCCGCGCGAAAACGGACGATGGACAGGGCGCCGACCATACCGAGGGAGAGTACCACGTTGGAGGTGACGGCGAGGATCACCAGCGTCGTGATCATCGTGAGGGCAACCAGCGTCACGCCAAAACCCGATGAATACATAACCCCCGAAAAAGTCTTTTTATAGACCAGAAAAATAAACATACCGAGGGCAAAAGCAAGCACCATTGCAAGCAGCATGTCGAATATGCTCACACTCGTCACGTTTTCCAAAAAATTCGATTTAAAGATGTCATTGAACGTCATAATTTGTCTCCTTCTATTATATAAAAATGTTGACAACTCTCACAGCCAAATACCGCCGGCCGTATCTTATCCGTATACACGACAGGCCGCGTATTTGGAAAAGGCGCACGCATGCCTGTCTCCCAGCTGCACGGCGTCCCGAATGATATCCGGAAGGTAGGCATCCCACTTGACTTCAAGAATCGTCGGCGCATCTCCCGCAGGAATCGTAACACAGGCCGGATTCAGGAAATCCGTACACAGCAGACCCGTGCGGATGTCATAGTCCATCGTCACCCTGACATTACCCGCGGCAAATATGTAGGGCTCTCTCGTATAGTCCACGATCGTCTTGGGCCGAAGGCCCTGCGTCGTCATTTTGAAGTACAGCTCCCGCAGCAGCGCATCGTCGGCATGTGCCAGCCATGTCAGATCGCCGTCAACAATGGCCTGTGCTTGCGCCATTGTCAGCACGGCGCTTTCCTTCGTTCCGAGTCCTCCCCTTTTGCTCTTTTTCTCCAAATGGATCAGAGATGTGTCTCCGTTATAATACCGAATCCGAAATTTCTCCCGCCTACTCACGCCGTCGATCTTCTCACGCAGCGCCTTGTCCGCAAGATTGTCAAAGTACAGGCTGCGTATCGCATAGACGCCATCCACAGTGTGTGCGTCTGTCTGCGCCACCGCCCGCAGCCGCTGCCGCAGCGCAATCCGGTCGGACAGGCTGATCTCGTGCTTCCACTCATGGCGATAGGTCATGTGTTCCAGCTCCTTTCTGTATTCTGTCTGTATCTGTGTCAAAAAGACGTGTCACGCAGACGGCGTCCGCCATATGCGCAAACACAAGATAGGAAGATTATAGAAATGTTTTAAGACGAAACTGTGTAAAAAGTATGTAAAATTTGTGTCCGCCCGCGCTTCACAACGCCGGCCTCCTCATACCGAGAAAGACACTCAGTTTTCCTCCTCATAGGACAGGATCGGCCAGTCGCCGGCCTCCGTCACCCTGTAATAGCGATCCGTCTCCGTATCCACCTTCAAAACGGGAATCCTGCCGCTGTCAAGGACTGTTCCGTCTATGTAATAATGGCTTGCCCCGTCATAATAGATGTCATGATAGCCGGGATTCCCCGAGATCTCGGCAGTTCCCACATGCCCCGCCACCACCTTCATTTCGAGGCCTTCGATCTGCCCTGTCTCCGCAGGATATTTTCCGGTAAATATCTCATCTCCCGTTCCCCACTCCCACAGGTCGCCGGCCTCCTCGTCGATGCCCGCGTGGACGAAAATGGTATTGCCCTCCGTGTAATAAAGGGGCAGATTTTCCATCCAGCGGAGATACTTGTCGTCCTCTCCATCGTCGTCCCCGCCATTATCATTCTGCCAGATCGTCTTAATCAGGTGGTCGATATCGGAATCTCCCTGCAGGACAAATTCCTCATGATTCCCCATAAGCGCCACGACCTTGTCCGAACCGTACCGGTACTGGAGGGCCATGATCCTGTCCAGCACGCCCCTGTTGTCCGCGCCGCCGTGGATATAATCGCCGAGCAGGATCAGTCTGACGTCCTCCTCCTCCAAATGCTCCGCCACCAGAGAAAGCGCCTCGTCAAACTCTGCAAGGCAGCCGTGAATATCTGACATACAATATAATTTCATGCGTGACCTCCTGCTACAACGCTTTTCGCTTTTACGGAAAGCGTCATCTCTATACATTTTAGGTGCCTTAGAAACAGGCATTTACACATAAAACCGCTCTCCCGTCTCCAGACAGAAGCACGCCAGTCTGCCGTCCGCAAACCCGCAGCCGCAGTCCATCATATAGACGTTTCCTGCCGCGTTATGCCACACGGCGGGCCTGTCCGCATCACAGTATCCTCCCGGATAGGATGCGAAATTGCCGGTATGCTGATGACCACAGAACGAAAGATATCCCGCAGTCCCCTCCAAAAGAAAGGCTTCGTAAATCTCTTCACCGGTCGTCAGATCTCCCAGCAGATAATAATCATCCGCCTCCGTCTGCGACGGCGACGTCATGGCATGCGCGAAAAGATACCGCCGCCCGTCCATCGTAAGCTGCGCCTGCAACGGCATACGAAGGATCCACTCCGCCAGTTCCAGCAGATCCACATCTGTCAGCCGCTCCCGCAGCAGCGCAAAGGATTCATAAGGATACGGCCTGTAATGTTTCCTGGTTCTCTCCGAAAGCGGACAGTAAGCACGGATATACGCGGCGAGCCACCGATCATGGTTGCCCTCCACCACGGTACAGGAATCCCCCAGTCCGAGCACGGTAAAATAGACCTCCACGGGGTCTGCCGCAGCGCCGCCCCGGTCAAACAGATCTCCCAGCAGATACAGGTGATCCGCATTTTCGCCGTCTTTCTTAAAACTTATATGATCAAGCATCCGACGCAGTCTTCCGGCATCGTTGTGTACGTCGCCGATTACATAGTGCATGACTGTCCTTTAAACCGCTCCTTTCCATTCATCTTTCCGTGTTTATCATTTTATGGTTTCATTAAACCGCTCCACAGATTCCTGCGACGGCCGGTTATCACAGCTTTCCAAATATTGATACAAAAGATCCTGCGCTGTTTTTTCAGCAATCTTCCCGTCGCATACGGACTGCTCCACACATACCCGGATTATGAGAGAAGATGTCAAGCGGAGAAAATATCCCTCTGCCTGCTCCCCTGAGATTACCTGCACATCACTCCGCTCATCCACCATGTCCCACCCCTCCTCCGTATGGCGGAAGACAACCGTATACCGGTACAGCACCTGAACCTCTTCAAGGCCGGCAAAATTTTGACAGCGATCCATACAGCGCAGCTTCTCTATATGCAGCTTCCTATCGCTATGGATACGGCAATACTGCTCTGCTTCTTTTTCCGTGGTAAAATATCCATACAGTTCCCATTCGCTATAATATGCGTACATAACCGCGTAGACATATTTTTGCTTCGCCTCGATCTGGTCGAAACGCCTGCCTGTTATGTAATAATCCCTCATATGCAGCGGCTGATCCGGTCTGTATTCCGAAAGATCAAGCGGTATATACGCCGCATCGCCCTCATTCGCAAGAAAACCCGCTTTCTCGATCAGCGCCACGGCTGCTTCATTCTCTGCCCTGACAGACGCAGTTACCTTTTTTACCGCGACCGCCTGATCAGCAGCCGCACCTTTCCGCATTTTTTCATGAAATGCGACGTTCAGCAGGACTTCCACCGCCTCCACCGCATATCCCTTTCTGCGGGATTTTGGATAAATATACAGCTCCAGACCAAAAACTCCCCCACCAAGGTCATTGAGACCGATATATCCCACGCTTTCACCATAATTCCACTCCGCGATGTTCCTTGATTGGATATCAAAAAACAACGGCTTGTTCAGATCGATCATCGCCAGCGTTTCCGGCGTACATTTCACCCCGTAATAGGACTCAAACTCCCCCGACGCCGTAAGTTCCTGCCGCAGAATTTCTTCCACAACAGCCGCCTGACTCTTCTGCTCTGTCGACCCGCCGTGCTCCAGACCTGACAACCCTATCCTTTCTCCATACAAATACATTGTATCTCCCCTCGTATAATATCTTATTTTCCATAGTACCATTTTCTCCATCAATCCGATGCTTCCAACTCCGCAATATATGCCAGTAAATAATTGTGCCAGTATGCATATATCTCTTCCTTTGACTTTGCACCGGGTTTATGCTCCAAAAAAGCCCACAATTCTCTTTCTGCAGTCTCGACCTCATGCAATACTGCAACATTTTTGGGATCTTCCTTTATGATTTCAAACAAACGATTGATTACATGTCCGTACCCTTCATTGCGGTTTATCTTTGCTTCTGCATTGAGATTACGCTCCTTTGCCCGCTTTTCACGCTTCAAAATCAATTCTACTTCCTCATCAATCAATGACATCTGCTCATTAAAAGAACGTGGAAAGTAGATTCTCTTATCCTTTTCACTGACCACTCTCTCAACCTCCGATATATTCGCCACCATCCAATCCAGCTTCTCCTGCGGCACGCGGATGAAACCTCTACGCTCTTTGACCGCAAAAACAGGCTATAACCATCATTTTCTCCCTTCTGGCGTATGTTTCACATATTCTATTTCCTGTAATACCATTTTCCCCACCAATTCCTATCGCCCTTATTTTTTTGATATGCAGAGGAAAAAGGCACATAAAATCTATAATCGCACACATCCCATGTTTCATACACTTTGCGGTACATATTTGATTTTCTGAAAGCAGTAAGTTTTGTCCGGCGCACTTTCCTGTTTGCCAGACTCTTACCATATTTGCTCAAAGCTTTAAATACCGGATTTCTTTTATAACTGCGGCTCATTGATCGTCTCCATTTTACCGTATGGCCTACATTTCGATGATGCTTCCCTCCGCTATATTCGCCACCAGCCAGTCCAGTTTCTCCTGCGGCACACGGATACAGCCGGAGGTGTGTTCTTCCTGTGCGGATATAGGTTCTTTCTCCATGAATGTATCGCTCGCGGCATCCGTCAGGTACATATTGCTGTGGATAAAATAATCCTCAAACACCGCCAGATAGCCGAAAAACTTTACCTGCTCGTGCTGCGGGTGGTAAGGACTGACATACTCCTCATGCAGCCCCGACACATGCTCGATACGGAAAATACCCGCGGGCGTCCGCGTTCTGCCCTCTCCGCCGAAAATGCAGGGAATCGATTTTTTCAGCGTAAACAGCACATAATCGGACGTGTCAAAATCCTCCCGCAAGGGGTAAAGTTCCCGCAGGAGATTGTTGTCCGCCTGTTCGTAGACTTCCAAAGACTGTGCGGCGCGGTTCAGTTTGAGATAATATTGGTTGGCGCAGGATGGGGACAAGATAGATTTGTGGGCTATGTACGTTTTTCCCATGATTCTCCTCTTTTCATTTTGTTTTATCAAAAATCACTTATTACCACTGCTCCATTTATCACATTCGTTAATGAAGTCAATAAATGCTTCGGCAATATTATCAGCCGTATCATAAAAACTTACGGGAGGATTGTAGCAAAAACTTTCCCCTTTACGATTTTTCAGTATATACTTTAAGTCCTCCTCTGACTGCGCTTCGCTGGTGTTCGGATAGCAAATGTCACAGCCGCCTTTTACAGATTGATTAACAGACTCCTTCATGCACCGGTCAAACTGTATCGCCTTTAAAATGCAATTCACTTTGTTTTCTCTATCTATGAAAAAACGCATAAAATTCAGTTCATACAAAATGTCCTTTTTCCTGGCAGCTATAAAGCGATATAGCTGATTATATTCTCCACTTAATTCCTGTATATTACCATTCGCTCCACATCCCCTACGTGCTACCACTTCATTTTTTTCATCAATTTCTGCACTCACATATATAGTATCATCATCTTTATGGTGCTTATCAAATTCATGCCTGTTTACACAAGCGCCCTGTTCTTTGAGCCGTTTAATCACTTCATTTCTTATATCATTTACTTCATCCGCAATTTTTTTCATTACCGTTTTATCTTCCGGATATAGATGAAAGTTATATCTATCTGTGTCAAAAATCTTAGCGTCTTCTCTGGCACATTTTAGTGTCTCATATACATACAATTCTCCAACTCCATATCCCTCACCCTTCGTTTTTTCTTTAATTTCTTTTTCATCTCCTATAAATCCCATCACTTTTTCCTCCACTCACAAATTTCAAATTTTTCACCAACAGGCTTCTTCTGGCTTTTCTTATCTTTTCCCACTCTACACATCCCCCTTCCTCTTCTTCCTCCTCCAATACATCCCCGCAAGCGCCGCCCCAAAAGCCGCGATTCCTGCGCACGAAAGTACGAAGCTGACGATCATTTCCACCCGTCCGGTCGCAAGGTAGTCTACGGTCTGCAGAACTGCCCCTATAATGGAAATTAAACCGAATACGGCGATAATCATGCCGATGCTGCTTTCCCGGCGGGCGTCGAGGCGCTCCTGTTCCTCGTTGAGCAGACCGATCTTTTCCTTGATCTCGCCGATGCTCTCCTCCACGCCGTTCATCTGGATTAACAGACGGTACATCTCGCAGACGTTGTTCCAACGTGAAATCTGGGACGGCTCCAAGGTGCCGTAGGCGATAAACTCCAATGCCTCCCACTTCAATTCCTGAATGCTTTTCCGGAATCCGCTTTTGCCTCTCTCCGGCATATGTCTTTGGTGGATTTCCTCATTCAGCATCAGGCAGGAATACTTCTGCCAGATGGCCAGCATCGTCAGCAGCAGATCGTCCTCCGCCCGCGATGCCAGCGGCACATTGCCCTGCGCATAGACTAGCGAGATCTCCTGTGAGGTCACGCAGCAGCCCCAGCCGTAGTCCTCAGAGTTCACATCCTTTGCGCCTGTGACATAGGCCACATCCTCTTCCGACGAATCCTCAAAATCGCGGGACAATTCAATGATCCGATGTTCGTTGTAGGTGATCCTGTTCAGGATCTCCGTACTCTCAAACCGCTTCGGCGCGTATGCGGCGTTGAGGCGGTAAGCCTCCTTCAAAACGACGCTGCCGTCTCCGTCCTCCGCCATAAACCAATGAAACCGCGGACTGCTCTGATGCAGGATCTTTTCTTCAAGCTCTTTCAGAAAGGCATGCTGCTTCGCCTTCACTTCCTCCGTCTCGCTCAGATAGCCCGGATAGACAAACTCATACACGGAATCCACATCCTGATTGCGATAGGACAGATAGGCCGTCAGGAACGCCACGCCGTTATAAAATACAAAGAGCTGCAGATCCGTAACCAAAATATCCGCCTTCATGCGGATCGGCTCTATACGCACATCCATGCGGAAACGGCGGACGAAATCCCCATCCGCCCGGCACTTGCGGTTCATCAGTTCGATAAAATCGCCGGAGGCAAAAGAAATCTCCTCCCCGGCAACGGATAGGTTGCCAAATCCCGCCGTTTCCTCATAACGAAGCGGCAGGATGACAAACATACCCCGCTCCAAATCGCCTTTGTTCTCTGTCTGTTCCCAATAGTTTCTCATACGCTTTTGTCTCCTGTATCCGCCGCCTGTATATTACTTCTCCCCGACTGCGGCCTCCTTTTCCGCTTCCTCCTGCCATTTCTGATAGATCGCCAGATCCTCTTCCAGCCGCTTCAGCTTTTCTTCCTGCCTGCTCCGCCCCTGTCTGCTGTAATACTCCGCCGGCGCATACTTGACCGCCCTCGCCTGCTCAGGGGAAAAGCCATAAGTATTTTTCATATATTCCATATACCCGTCGTCTTCGGCCTCCCGCAATACCCGAATAATATCCTCATAGTGGTCTGCGGCGGTGAAGTAGGCTTTGATCACATCGATTTCCTGTCTGCATTCCCGTATCTTATTTCTCCGATAAATATCCTCATGCCCGTCCCTGTTCGCCCTCGCTTCTTCCGGCGTTTTCCCACGATTTTCCCGTTCCCCTTCCAAATGTTCGATTTCCCGGCAGACTTTCTCATAGTTGTCCCGGTCAAGCATATCCATTCGGATCTGCATGAGTTTTCTGACTTGCACTTCATCCAGCGCAAAACGCTCCCGGAGCGCCGGGACGACATCTTCTTTGCCCGAACTTTTGATGACCTCCATGATCTCGCCGCTGTGCTCATAGACCCAGGCGTAATCTTTCAGAAGCGGCAGTATGCTATCCCAGTATTCCAGATCAAAATCCTCGTCATAGCTGCGCCGTGATTTTGGTATCGTGCCGTTCATTTTTCTGTAATCCACATAAGAAAATTCATTGGTGAAAACATTCGCCCTCGCACCGATGTTTTCATATTCATTCAGCTCGTTTACCGCCATTGCATACGCTTTGGAAAGCGCCGCATATACAGATTGACCGTCATCACAATACACGCTGATCCTCTGTACATCCGCCGGATAGTCCTTCGGCACATATTTGCCGAAACGTTCAATAGATATGCTTACCTGATTACATCTCATGATATATCCTCCTTGTTTACAGTCCGTCCACGTAGATGACTTCCTCCGTCTCCACGCAGAACGCCGCCAGCTTTCCTCCCGCCACACAGGCGCAGTCAATCGCAATGTGCCCGTTTGCCCTGTACACCTCCGTCCTCCCCCAGCCCTCAATATAAACCGTCGGCGTATGTCCCGTGACCAGATAGATATTGTCCTGCGGATAGTACCTTCTGGCATAGTCCGTTCTCTCTTCCAGAAAATCATATAAATCATACTCATCCAGCCCTTTATCGGGCGCAAAGTTCGACAGCCCTGCATGGACGAGCCGGTACTCTTTTCCGTTGTACTCTATCACCTCATACAGAGACGCCTCCGCTATGTAATCCAGAATATCCTTCATCTGTGCGCAATCCAAGTCACGAAACTGCTCCACCGTGATCCGTCCGCCGTCCTGCAGCCAAAGATTCAGCGCCAGCATGATCTCCTCTGTCAGGTGACGGTCATAATTTCCTTTTGTGACTTCCACCATGAGGTGTCTCATGAGCGAATACATCGTAAAATCATGATTTCCCAGAATAAAAACAACGTTCGGGCGCCGCCTCATATCCTGAAGCATTTTGATCGGCTCCGGCCCGCGATCTACGACATCGCCCAGCACATAGAGCTTATCATCGTCTGAAAAATGAATCTTATCAAGCAGCGCCCAGTACTGATCGTAGCAGCCGTGTATGTCGGAAACAATGTATCTCATAAAGACCCCCTCCTGTTATCTTAACAGTTGTTTTTCTATTTTAAAACCCCATCCTCCTCTCCTGCGTTTTCCCGACTTCATATTCCGGTATGTCGCTTGCTTCAATCGTCGTCAGCAACTCCTCGGTAAGCAGGGATTCGTCCGTCTGCTGTATGCGCACCGCCAGATTCATCTCCGCCTCCTCCAGCATCTTGCGCACAAAGCGTCCGTTGCCGAAATCGCTGTCTTTCCTCGCGCTCTCATAGATATGTTTCAGTTTCTCCATGGCAGCGTCCGTGATCTTCATCTGCTTTTCGGCGAGCATAAGCCCGGTGATGTCGCAGAGCTCGGAGACGGAATAGTCCTCGAATTCCACATGGAACGCGATCCGCGACGACATGCCCGGATTGCGGTCAAGGAAATGCCGCATCTGCTCCGAATAGCCCGCGAAGATGACCGCCACGTTGTCTCTGTGATTTTCCATCTCCTGGACAATGGTATTGATCGCCTCATCCCCGAAACTGTTCTCATAACCGTCGCAGAGAGAATACGCCTCGTCGATGAACAGCACGCCGCCCTGTGCCTCCCTGAATCTCTTCTTGACAAGCGGCGCCGTAGCGCCCACATGGTCGCCGACCAGATCCGCCCGTCCCACCTCTACGAAGCTTCCCGCGGGCAGGATCTTTTCATCCTTCAGGATTTCGGCAAAGAGTCTGGCCACCGTCGTCTTCGCCGTCCCCGGATTGCCGGTGAACACCATGTGCAGCGAGGGATTTTCCTTGCGGATCCCTCGCTCCATGCAGAGCTTCTTCAGCTTAAAGCCCGTGACCGCTTTGTGAATGACTTCTTTCACGGAAGCAAGGCCGATCATCTCATCAAGCTCCTTCTGCGCGCTGCCGGCCTCTCTTTCCTTCTGCAGCCCCTCTTCCAGTCCCGTGATATCGGCCCCGGTGAGCAGAAAAAGTTCTTTTTTCCCAATCTTCTCCGCGCTTTCTTTATCGCCCAGCAGCCTGATGGACTGATTCTGCACGGCCCGCTCTATCAGATTGCGCACATATCTGCCGTTGCCAAAATTATCCATGCGTCTGACCTTCTCAAAGATACTGCGGGCTCCCTGCAGCGCCTCCTCCGTAACGTCAAAGCCGCGCTCTTTAGTCATCGCGATGAAAATAGCCGACAGTTCCTCCACACTGTAATCAGGGAAATCGATCCGATATGGGATCCTGCTCTTCAATCCCTCATTGCGTTCCATAAAGTTCCGCATCCGCTCGGAATATCCTGCCAGAATGACGATGACTTCCTCCCGCCTGTTTTCCATCTCCTGAATGAGACAGGTGACGGCCAGATCACTTTTCATAGCATACGCCTCATCAATGAACAGCACGCCGCCCTGCGCGCCCGCAAACGCCCCTCTGATTGCCGTTTCACAGTCAAGTCCGTCGAGATCCATCCCGCCGCATTCCACGAAAATGCCGCTCTTTAAGATCCCTTTCTCTTTTGCGATACCGGCGAACAGTCTCGCCACCGTCGTCTTGGCCGTTCCCGGGTTGCCCGCGAATATCATGTGCATGGTTCCCAGCCGGTACGCGCTGCCCCGGCGCTTTTTCCGCTCCTTCTCCACAATATCCGCGGCAATGATGTGATCGATCTGTTCCTTGACGGCCGCAAGGCCGATCAGGTTCTTCAGCTTCTCATAGGCAGAATCGGCATTCTCTTCCCTGTCCAGCATAAACGTGTCCGCCGTGTCGTATGCATAGGCTTTCAGCACGTTTCGGTTCAGACACCACGGCTCGAACTGCGCAAACGCCGCCAACACGTCTGTCTGGGAAAAGCAATCTCCGGCAAAGGATTTCATAAATTCGCCCGCCTGTCCCGTATACTTGGAATAATCCGATGTCCGGATCAGTTCCTTCAGGTAAGCCACGGCCTCTCTTCTGCCGCCCACACCCTCTCTGATCTCCACCGAAAGGATATACTTACGCACCTGCGTCAGAAACTGATAGGCAAAGCCCGGCTTCTCGATATTGTAGGTGAACACAAAAAGGCAGTCGTTTCTGTATTTCTGCACCAGTCTTTCCAGATACTTACAGGCCATTGCATAGTCAACCGGGCTGTATCCGAATTTTTCGGACAGATCGATCACTACCACGCCGCCGTAATTATTTTCTATCACCTCCTCAAGCCGGCAATCGCTGCTCCGATACAACCCCGGCTGTATCTGTGTGATGATCTCCATGCGTCTGCCGCGCAGACGGTTTGCCTTCGCCAGCCTCTGCGCGAGAGCCTCCGCCATATCGACCGCCGCCTCCGTGCTCCTGCACGAGATCACGTAGTGAACCGAATTTCCCTGAAAATCCGACGCGTTTCTGTGAGCCTCGATATTGGAGAGTTCATCGGTCATGCTCTTGTCATACAGCGGATTTGTTTTTTTATCCTTTTCGGATATAATCTTTTCTTCCCACTTATAAGAACACTTCTCCCTCTCCAACCGCCTATACATGTCGTAAAACTCCACCTTTGACATTTCCATCGCTCTGCCCGAAGAAAGATACTGAAAAAGCTCTCTCCGCCTTGCTTCCATCATATCTTCATAAAACTGCTCTATGGTGACCTCGCAGGGCTCTGCCTTTACCTTTTTGATGCCGAATATCTGCCGTAACATTTCAAGGATGTCGTCGTATGCTTCGCGAAACGTCCGCGTCTTCTCGTCATAGGAAAATGCGCTCAAAACGGCACCCTGCTCTTCTCTGTACATAAAGCAGTACACGCCGTTTTTGAGATTGCCGAACAGGTAACTGCTCACTGCGCCGATCGGCTTGTTAAAGGCGTACTCTCTCAGATTGACTGTCGCATTTTTTTCAATCTCTTTCGCTGTGGTGTCAAGCATAAACTCAAAGTATCGCATTGATTTCCTCCTCCGTCCTCTGGTCAGGTTCGACTTTTTTGATCTCTTTCTCTATATATTGTTATACCATTCCGAAAAGCGAGTTTTTCCACTCTGTGAGAAATTTTACTGAAGTTTCACCCCATACTTTTCCGCTAACGCCCTTACCTTTCGCGCCACCTCCTCGCGCACGGCCGCTGGCTCCAGCACCTCCACCCTGTCGCTGTACTGCAGCGCCCAATGCACCATGCCGTAAGGCGAGGTCTCCACCTCCACGATATCGTCATAGGGCGCTTCTTCCTCAGTCCGCACATAACGGAACGTATCGCCGAACCAGTCATGCAGGAAGGTGTAATCCGGCCTTACCTTTTTCGTCGGATCGTCCGCCCGCTTGTCGCTCCTGACGCGCAGCGTGATCCGTTCCGGTTTGTCGAAGGACATATGCAGATGCTTGCAGTGAAAACTCTCATCCCAGGCAAGCGGCAGATTCTCCACATCCCGCATGGGAATCCTAGGTTGACCTGCTATGCCGAGTTCTCTCCGCTCCCCGGGGATCTTCACCTCTGTCATCAGATCGATCCGCCAGATCGACATATTCTGCAGCTTCCTGCCCTGCCGCATGACGGGCATACAGGCCAGCAGATAATACCGCCCGCCGTCCGCTACGATGTAATAGGGACTCACCGTGTATTTCCTCTCGCTGACAGGCTCCAGTTTCTTCCGACACGTGTAACCGTTGAACTGAAAATTGATCTGCACGTTGGTATCAATGGCCTGTCGGATCGTCAAGAGATTCTGCCGCATCAACTCACGATCCGCCAGCGGCTGCTCTTTTATCTTGCAGATGCGCTTTGCTGTCTTCCGATAAAACTTTGTGGTCAGCTGATCTTCGATCTTGCCGATCAGGGTCTGTGCCGTCCGGCCATCCAGCGTCCTGGAAGCCAAAATCCCCTCGATCATGCAGTCGATCTCTTCATAGGAAAATGTCGGGTTGCAGTGCAGTCCGCCAAGACGCATGGTTCTGGCATGGTACGCCTCCAGCGGATCGACGCACAGCAAATCGTCCGCATCTCCTTCTCCCTGTGCCTCAACCGCCGACTCTCCCTCACAATCCTCCGCTCTCTTCCAATCCTCACAGAACTTCTCGAAATCCCGAAAACAAATCTTCCACTCTTCTTTGTCTTTGGGTCTGCACGCTGCCTCGTCGCAGTTTAATGCCCACGCCATATCCTTGATGAGCCGGTTAAAGGTCTGCTTGTCTCCGAGGTAATCTCTGATCTCCGAATCCTGCCGCATAGCCTCCTGCGTGATCGGATGATCCTTGTCCGTATTTCTTCGCAGATAGTCCCATACCCTGATCAGACGTGCGAAACGGGTTTCCTTGTCCAGGTTTCTCTTTGCCATGGTTTTTGCCGCCTTTCGCTTTTCCTGTATCTATGATAGCACAGGATTTGTCGGATTTTTCCACCTTTTTGATTTTTCACTCTTTATGATTTGGGAAACGTATGCTGCTCATGCAGCAAAAGAATTTTTAAGAATATGTCACTCATTCGGCCGATAATAAAATCTGCCGAACAGCTCCTCTGTTCTTATCGCATTGACAAACGCCGCCTCGTCGGCCTCTTTCACCGCTTTTATGACCGCTTTGCTTTCCTCCTTGGAAACTACGGAGTACACCATTTCCCGTTTCCTGCGTTCATAAGACCCTTCTCCGTTTAGGATAGTCGCCCCGTGCTTGCTGATCCGATTGATCGCATCACAGACGGCCTCCGCATGATTAGTCACGATGAAAAGCGTCTGCTTCTGATAGCGGGTATAGAGCATGCGCAGCATCTGCGTGGAAGTATACTGAAAAATAATGGAATACAGCGCCTTGTCAAAGCCGAACAAAATCCCGGCGATCATGATGATCACAACATTGAAAGCGAGAATGAAATTCCATGCGTCCACGCCCTTTTTCTCGGAGAGAAAAATAGAGATAAAATCCGTTCCGCCCGTGGTCGCATTCATGGACAGGCAGAGACTGGTCACAAAGCCGTTGATGATTCCGCCGAAAATGCTGATCAGCAAAATGTCGTATGTCAAAGGTATCGCCGGTATGGCGTCCGTCATGATACTGGTGAGAACGATCATCAGGCAGGAATACAGCGTAAATTTCTTTCCGATAAACCGGAATCCGATATAGATCGGCACGACATTCAACAACAGATTGACCGGCGTATACGGGACAAGAATACCGAAATACATTTTGAAAATGCTCTGTATCAGTATGGTCAGCCCCGTAGCGCCGCCCGGATACAGGCCGCCTGTATTGACAAAGGTTTTGATATTCACCGCCATGATAGCCGATGCAAGGCAGATAACGATGATCCTTCTGCCGTCTTTCTTAAGGTCAAAAGTCATATAAGATATCTCCGATCAGCACCGCAGTTACTTATTGGCCATAGCGCAGAGTTCATCTAACATCTTCGGAAGCTCTGTCGCCATATTCTCGTCTGTAAACTGACACGTGCCGACTTTCTTATGGCCGCCGCCGCCATACTTGAGCATGAGACTTCCCACGTTCACGTCGCTGGTCTTATTGAGAATGCTGTAGCCGACCGCCGCGGAACAGCCGAGACCGCCTTTGCCGTTTACGATCCATGCGGAAATATTCTGCTCCGGATACATGCTGTAGATCATAAAGCGATTGCCGGTGTATATCGTCTCCACGCCCCGCAGATCCGTGATGATAACGTTGCCTCTGATCTGTGTATGCGCCGTGACCATCTCTTTAAATTTCTCGGTCTGCTCGTTGTACACGACAATACGCTCCTTGACGTCAGGCAGCTCCAGTATCTCTTCCGTGGTCATGGTGCGGCACGCATCGATCAGCTTTTCCATAAGCTGATAATTGGAGATCGTAAAGTTGCGGAAACGCCCAAGCCCTGTTCTGGGATCCATCAGATAGCCAACCAAGATCCAGCCCGTCGGGTTCTGGATCTCATCAATGGTGAGATTTCCCGAATCGACCTTATCGACCGCCTCCATCATATCATCAAACTGCGGGAATCTCTCTCTTCCGCCGTAATACTCATAAATGATCCGCGCGCAGGAAGGCGTGATACGGCTTTCCCCTTTGTACTTACCCGCCAGCTGCAGTCTCTCGTGCTCGCTGGAATGATGATCGAACCACAGGCCGCAGCCCTCCACATAGGGAACATTGGCAAGACAATCATCTTCTGTGATCTCGATCAAACCGTCCTGCAGATCTTTCGGATGCGCAAATTTCCAGTGGTCGATGATACCCGCTTCCTTCAATAACGCCCCGCATGCAAGCCCGTCAAAATCCGAACGTGTCACTAATCTCATACTGATCCTCCATCTCTCTCAACCCGGCCTTTACAGCATATATCTCTTATGCCGACCCTGAATCTGTTACATCATATTATAGACAATCCCATGCTGTTTTTCAATATTATGTAATATAAAAAAGGACGCGAAAAGATTCCTCTTCCCTGTCCTCTCCTGTTTTACCTTATTGCCGATCCTCCGTACAGCCGCTCCGGCTACTCGTCTTCCCCGATATCCTGAGAAGCCGCGATCGCAGAGACAACGGAAGACACCACCGCGATCACAACGGGAATAATAACTACCACCAAGCCGCCTACCAATAATAAAAACATAGCCTACCTCCTGCCTGCGAGAAGCATACGATGATCCGACTTTCCTATTCGGTAGATGAACGGAGAAGGAGGGATTTGAACCCTCGCGCCGCGTAAGCGACCTACACCCTTAGCAGGGGCGCCTCTTCAGCCTCTTGAGTACTTCTCCACAGTCTGAACCGGCCTCTACCAATCATAACGCAAATGTTATTATACCTAAGCCTTTCCTATTTGTCAACGCTTTCCATAGATTTTATACCGCCATACTTTGCGCATTTCCGCGGTTATATGCGTTTTGGGCTACTCGCTTCGATACGCCTCTATCGCCGTCTCGTACAGATCGCTGCCCTCCGGATCCATGACGACGATCGCCGGGAAATCCTTCACTTCCAACCTGCGTACCGCCTCTGTTCCGAGATCCTCGTAAGCGATCACCTCGGCCGCCGTGACGGATCTTGACAGGAGCGCTCCCGCGCCGCCCACCGCCGCAAAATAGACCGCGCCGTTTCTGACGACAGCCTCCTTCACGGCATCGGATCTCCTGCCCTTTCCGATCATGCCTGACAGTCCCATATCCAAAAGCGCCGGCGCATACTTATCCATACGGCTGGCCGTAGTGGGCCCGGCAGAGCCGATCGGCCTCCCCTCCCGCGCCGGGGACGGCCCCATGTAGTATATGATATTGCCTGACATATCGAACGGAAGCGGCTCGCCTTGCTCCAACGCTTCCTGCATCCTCTTATGCGCCGCATCTCTGGCCGTGTAGATCGTCCCGGTTATGTACACATAATCTCCTGCCCGCAGCTCTCCCGCAGTCTCCTTACTCATAGGGGCTTGTATATGCCGTTCCATTTTTCCTCCCAGCCTCTCCTACAGAATCCGCACCGCATGCCGGTTCACATGGCAGCAGATATTGACCGCCACCGGCAGCCCGGCAATATGCGTCGGATAAGTATTGATATTGACCGCCAGAGCGGTAGTCGTTCCGCCCAGCCCGCCCGGGCCGATCCCTGTCCGGTTGATCCGCTCCAGCATTTCCTCCTCCAGCTCTCTCACATAGGGGATCGCGGAGCGCTCATTGACCGGTCGGGTCAGCGCTTTTTTTGCCAACAGGGCGCATTTCTCGAAGGTGCCGCCTATGCCGACGCCCACCACCATTGGCGGACACGCGTTCGGACCCGCATCCTTTACCGCCGTCAATATCGCATTTTTTACACCTTCCATGCCGTCGGCGGGTTTGAGCATAAATATCCTGCTCATATTTTCGCTGCCGAAACCCTTCGGCGCGACCGTGATCCTGAGACGGTCCCCTTCCGTCATCTCATAATGAATGACGGCGGGCGTATTGTCCTTCGTGTTTTCCCTGATCAGAGGATCTGCCACCACGGATTTGCGCAGATATCCTTCCGTATAGCCCTGCCTGACGCCTTCGTTGACCGCGGCCTCCAGTGAGCCGCCGACAAAATGCACGTCCTGCCCGATCTCCATAAAGATCACCGCCATACCGGTATCCTGACAGATCGGGATCCTGTCTTCCCCCGCGATCTTCAGATTATCCTGAAGCTGACACAGAATCTGTTTCCCCAGAGGCGCTCTCTCACTTTCCGCGGCCGTTTCCATCGCTTCAGCCATGTCCGCTGTGAGAAAATGATTGGCTTCTATACACATTTCTCCGATATGCCGTGTAACGTCCGCAACATCTATCGTCCGCATCTGTCCGTAATATCCTTTCACAAAAGATCCTCAGTCCGTTATCGTCTTTCTGGTCTCTTCCAGCTCTTCCTCTGCCGGCTGGCCCGGTTTCCAGCCGATCTTCTGACCGTCCGCCCGGTATCTCGGAATGAGGTGCAGATGAAAGTGGAACACCGTCTGCCCCGCCAGCTCTCCGTTATTCTGTACAAGATTAAGACCTTCGCAGCCGAGCCGGTCCCTCAGCTTTTCCGCCATCCTTTTCGCCGTTTTCATGACCTCTCCCGCCAACTCCTCCGGCAGTTCGTACAGATCGGCAAAATGTTCCTTCGGCAGGATCAGCGCATGTCCTTTCGTCGCCGGACCAAGATCCAAGATCACACGGAATTTTTCGTCCTCGTACAGCGTCTTGGACGGGATCTCCCCATTGGCGATCTTACAAAAAATACAATCCTCTTTCTTCATGTTCTCCTCCTCTTCGTTTGGATCCGTCAGTGATCTGTTTTCATTCCGGTCTTACGCACCCGCGGAGCCGGCTCCAAATACAAGCACTTGATCCAGCGCCCGCAGGATCTTGAAATCCCCCTTCATCTTCATATCGCCCGCCATAAATGACGCCTGAAACGTATTCTTGCCCGAGACGATATCGCTCAGCACTTCCCTCGTCATATGCATCTCCACGTCAATGCGGCTCCCTTCGCCGTAAAAACACTGAAAGCTGCCGCCGTTCACCTCAATGATGAGCGGTGTCTTTTTCCCTTCTATAATCAGCTTGTAGTTCCCCGCCAGTCCGGGCTGCGGTCTGAAATGCTCCTGTATATCCTTCAAAAACTCCGTCGTATCTTCTTTCTCGCTGCTGCCCATCATATCCCGGAACATACTGGCCAGCTCCTGAATGTCCGCTTTCTGTCTCTGCACATAGGTGTCATCCGACACATACTGCGATAGCTGCTCCGACTCCTGCGGTGTAAAATTGATATTCTTCGTGATCGCGATCTTCTGCTTCACCGCCTGATTGCTTGTGGGAAGACATGCCGTCTTCTGGTTGATAGAGCGGTACAGATTCTCCGCTTTCTTTTCTATGATACGGATATATTCCTCATTCTCTTCCAGTATCGACGTGTCCGCGATGTAACCGCAGATGCCTTCGCAGGGCAGCCCGCCGAGGATCTCCCAGGCAGTGGTCAGATCCAGCTTGCCGTCCAGCTCGCCGTAAGTGGTCGACATGACGACGGGCAGCATATAGATCTGGCTGATCTTCTCTTTGTCGCCGTACAGCCAGCAGGAGTCGAGAAACTGCTGCATATATCCGCCGATGCCGTACCACTCGACCGTTGTCGCCAGAATAACGCCGTCAGCGCTCTTCAGGCTCTGAGGCAGCGTGGTGATGCTGTTCTTCAGCTCGTACAGTTGAAACTGCTCTACCGTAACACGGAGTTCCTCCAATACTTCCTTCATCTTATTTATGACAAAAAGTGTAGGATCGTCCATCAATCCTCTGCCGCCGTAGTAAATGTTAATTTTCATGAAATCCTCTGTCCTTTCTTGTTCCGCCGTGCGGCCGGACCGTCATGATGACCGCCGCCGCCGCGAATCCCATCAAAACGCCGCCTATGTGCGCAGCGTTGTTGACATTCGTGGAAGTGAATCCGCAGTAGATAGAAAATACGATCGCAAAGACCAGTCTGCCTGTCGTCACATATTCAAAGCTGCCGTGGTTCAGGATCACCAGAAAGAGCAGCGCCCCTTCCACCCCGAACACCGCACCGCTGGCTCCCACAGAGCTGTACGACTGCGCCGATAAGATCTCATATCCCGCCGAAAAGAGATTACCGGCAAGCCCGGCGAGAAAATAGATCGCCGCGTACGGCGCATGTCCCAGCTTCCGCTCCACGATCTCCCCCACATAATACAGAACGATCATGTTGCTGAACAGATGCTGTATATCCGCATGCAAAAACAGCGCCGTGAAGATCCGATAGTACGATCCGTCCGCCATAACTTCCGCCACGCCGAACGCACCTTTATTATATAACAGTTCTCCCGTAAATGTACATATAAGAAATACGAGCACATTGACCGCCACAAGACCGATATTGACCCACGGCATCGCCATAATGCGCTCTTTGGGCCAGTTCTCCCGAACGGATCGGGAAGGTTTCTTCCAAGTATCGCCGGTGTCTTTGCCGTCCGACAAAGGCGCCGCCAGATAATCCTCCAAAACGGCCCGCCAGCCGTAAAAGTCCCCTGCCTGATCCTCATGAATGAGCAGACGGTCACTGCCCGTATCGATCAGCCAGCAAAAGCGGTCTTTGGCGCACAGTCTCTTCGCCGCCTGTGTATCCTCGGCAAGGATCAGTGTCAACATGTGAACGTCCGTCTCTCTCCCCGCGCCAAAAAACGCTATCCCTTGGTTCTTCATGTGCTCATACTGATCCTCGGATATATAGATCCCCCTGCGGTAATCAATGACAAAAATAACCGTGACACCCTGACTTTCCCTGCGATAATAGAAGACATACTCAGGAAGGTTGGTAGGTATCTTATCGTATCCTGCCGCGTAAAACAGAGATTCCATCTGCTCTGCTCTCATGACTTACTCCATAATTCTCTCCGATATAGCCGCCGCTTATTTGAGATTATCATTTTCAGCATGTCATGTCAAATGGATTGCCCTGTCTTCGGCATCGCCGCCAAAAGCCCGCCTAACGGTAACAGTAATTCAGGCTTCCGAAACGGAGCTCATCTCCCGGTTCGATCTCCACCGTCTCCCGCGGCTGCATGCGCAGTCCGTTCTTGTACGTGCCGTTGGTGGAATTCATGTCTGTCACAAGCACTTTGTCATCCTGCATATCAAATCTCGCATGGATCCTGCTGACGGAATCGTCCGAGATCACGTGATCGACACAGCCGGCCATCTTGCCGATCGTGTACGGAAACCGTTTCAATTCGATATGATTCTTGTTCTTTTTGTCCAGCGCATACAGTTTATGCTCCGCCGCAGCGCGCTCGTCATAAAATACCGTGTCGCCGTAATCGCCGGATCCCTGCCCGCGGCCGTCTGCGGCGTCCCAAAACGGGCCGCCGTTCTCCTGCATGTGGCGTGTCCGTGCCGCGCCGCACGCCGCCATCTCCAGATCCATATCTCTGTCAAGCACGCCGGCAAGGGAATAGACCTCTGTATCTACAGCGTGGTCCGGCGTCTCTTTTTCCGCCGCTTCCCTCTCCGCGTTCCTGTCAGATGCGTACCTTTTCTTTCTCTCGGCGCAGATCCCGGCAGCGCAGAGCAACAGGCAGACCCCCATAGCGGCCATGACGCCGTATAGAATAAATTCTTCCCGCTGTGTCAGCTCATATACGCTGTACACGGCCACAGCCCCCGCTATGCCCAAGGCCGACAGCACGGCAAACACCGGATAGAACAGATTCCGCTTGGAAGCCGTCCTTTCACGGCCATCCGGTTCGGACGCTCTCACCGGAACGTCATACTGCTCCGGTTCGATATCATATCCCGGCCCGCTTTCCTGAAACACAGTCTCCGGCGGCAGTTCCGGCGCGGGCGTTTCTCCCTCCTCCAGTATGCGGAGCGCAGCTTTCGCAAAGAAACAGTCGCTCTCCGCTATTTCACAGATCCTATACATCTTTTCCGTCAGTCCCCGATCCTCCGTATCTATATGCTCCAGCAGGAAATCCGCCAAGTCCCTGCTGCCGCCGGAGACTTCCGATCGATGATCGGGATCATACAAGCCGATGTACTTTTGCGACGTTATATCATAATAAATATGTTCCGGCATAAGCACCAGCCCGCTCTCGTCCATAAAGCAGCCGGCCAGCTTCTCACAGATGCCGCAGATCTGCCGCAAAACATCTTTTACCTGCCCGCAGGACATTTTTTTGCCATGGTACAGACTGTCCAGAGAGACGCGCGAGCTGATATCGTAATAGCAGTATGCGCTGCCGTTGATATGCCGCACCGAACAGGGCAGGATCTCCCTGATCCTGCCGGACGTGAGGATCTTATATGGATAACTTTCCGTCGCCTCTTGCCGCACGCACTGCAAAATCAAATAATTATGCCCGTAATCCCTGTAATATTTCGCTTCCAGCATGATATCCTCCCCTTGTAAGCCTTTTGCGTCAATCCGCGCGCGCCGCCATGTCCGCAAGAGCGCCGCCTATATTTTCTATCCGTCTTTCTTTCCGTATCATATGCGTGGGATTGATGATCTGCGCCCGCGCCCGCGTGCGGATCTGCCATTCGGATCGGCCGTGCATGGTAAACTCTCCCCTGATCGGCACTTTCACCTGACATTCCCCCGTCACATCGGCCGCATTGCCGTTTCGGTCCACGCTGCCGTACACTTCGCTCACCGCAAAATATTTGTCTCCGAACTGCTCTTTCAGGTGCGCGCTGATATAGGATACCACATCTCCTTCCCTCTTCTGGATACTGCCCCGAAAGCAGACCGCATAGGCGTCCTGAAACAACACGCATTTATCGTAAGAGTAGAACGCCAGATAGATCAGGAAAACAAACAGAAAAACGGTCCACGTAACGATGAAGGACGCTTCCACCGTCATATATCCGCCGGCTTTTTTATTCACAAGCACACCGTCACCCCCAATCCAAGCAGCAGAAAAGGCGCAAAAGGAAGGCCGTCGTTTTTCGACACTTTCCTGCACGCCAGCAGGACAAGCGCCGCCAGCGACGCCGATACCAGCCCGATCAGCAGGATCAGAAAACATTTCCGCAGACCCATGAAAAGGCCGATCATGATGAGCAGCCAGCCGTCCCCATAGCCGACTTTTTCCCCGCTGACATAACTCAGCAGCCAGAACGCGGCCCCCGGTATAAGCGCTATTGCCGCGGACTGCCATGTATCGTCCCCTGCAAGCCCTTCCGCGCGGAGCACGAGCGCGGCTATGATTCCCAGCCAAACAACGGCCAACGGGATCTTCCTCTCCGCGCCGTCACAGACCGCGCATATCCCCAAGAACACGACCGTAAAAATTTCTATCCACATTTAGAGCACCTCCCTCTGCCGCCGGTCTGCGACAACGGCACGGTATAGATCGTCCTTCTCAGAGCCGGACAGTTGAGTCTGCTGTGATAGCTGCTGCCCTGCGCCGTGACGAATACCTGCCCTATGCCCGTACCCGCGCCGCATGTCCCACACGGATAATATCTGCCGCCCGATTGGTTCCGCCTTTCCTTCACCGTCAGGGCGGGCACGGACTCCACGGAAGGGTTCAGATAAGTACACCCGCGGTCCAAATGATATACCGTTCCCGTCTCAGTGATGAAGACCATCGGATCGTTCTGTTCCATATCACTGACATACTGCGTCACATCATACCCCGTCCACGCCCTTCCGTAATAGCGCTGTGACAGGGCAAATCCGCTAAATCCCATGATGCCGGAAAACGGTTTGACCTTGTAGGAGACCCGCAGGTCTATCATGTCTCCCGTTTCCATAACAGATGAGCCGGCAAAGGAGATGCCGTCGGCGCCGCCGACGACACAGGACGTTTTCAGATAATCCCGTCCCACATATTCCAAGACCGCATTCCGCGCATATACGTGTGTCATGGCGACGCCCGCCAAGCCGTCCGGCAGGGCGTTCCCCACGGCCCTCTCATACACATATCCGGCGAACGCCATTTTATTGCCTGTCTGGTGCAGGGCCGCGCTGATCCTGCTCTGCGCGCCGATCATATTGACGGCAAACAGGATATTGATGACGGCAAACAGAAAGAGCGGCAGTCCGAAGGCGGCTTCGAGCGTCATGGAGCCGTCGGCACGGCAGAGCCTTCGCTTCCGAAAGATGACGAAAGACACCCTCTTTAACGATCTGCAGCAAGATAGAATCACATGAACGCCTTTATCGGCGTCAAGATATGCCCGGAGAGAATGTACTGTCAATTTGTTAGATTTTCGCCGCATCCTGTTTAAAAAGGGCATCTTCCGTCACCTCCCGTCTTTAATAGAAGCCATAGCGTCTGCTCATCTCGCAGGAATATCCGAAACCGCTTGTGGCAGACAGCTCCGCCTGATATGTGTCGAAACAGGCATCAAGCCTGAACCGCGCGTTGCCTGCGGTCCTGCGGATATCCATTTCCATAATATCCATCGCGCGGAGCGTCCTGCTGTCCTGCTCCTGCAGAAAGAGCATGATCCGCAGATACTCCTCATAGTTCAAGCCTCTGCCGCCTTCGTCCGGCGTCAGGCTGTCCTTTACATTCATGATACCGTCGATCCCTGTTTTCCAGTCTGCGGAGGTCTTACAGATCGGCACGCGCCCGCCCGCAAGAAGTGTCTTGACGTCCTGAAGGCTTTCCAGATAAGCCCATGCGAACAGTATCGTGTACTTTACCGGCTCTGCCAGCTCCGGGCACAGCGCCACCGCCGTCAATGCGAGCGCCATTGCCTCCGCCTCCGCGATCTTGGCGCTGTCCGTAAGGATATAGATCACATTTGCCGCCTCCCGCCACCTGAGGAGTCTCTTGGCCACATACTCCAGATTCTGCCAGTCCGTGTCTTTTCCCGCCAGGATATACTCTATCTGGTATTTGAGCAGGGACTTTTCCATTTCTTTCCCGTAAAAACCGCATTTTTCAAACAGGTACGCCTGAAAGACAAGCTCATTCGGCTCTCCCGATATCTCCGCCGCCTCCGCACACACGCCTGTTCCCTGCATGAGCTGTCGGTGCGACAGATAATCGCTTACGGAAATCTTCACCGAGGATATGCGGGAAGGATCGTCCAGAACAAGATTCAGCACGCCGCTGACTCTCGTGGCATTCGCGGCGTCCGCCGGATTATTCAGCGGTATTTCCTCATAAACGCCTTCTTCCACTTCCTGCTGCGGCAGCTCGATCGCCTCGATCTGCGCCTCATAACCCTGCCGTTCCGCTTCTGTATCTCTCGTCTCCAATCCGCCGCTTTTAAGCTCCGACGCGCCAAGCCCGACCTTTTCCATAACGGCGCCGACAGGATGATCCGCCATATAATCCGTGATCTGTCTTTTCAACACCGCTCCCCGATCATCGGACGCGAGGGAATACTGCCCGATATGTACCCGTCCTGCGTCCATCGCAAGCAGATCCCTGAGATTTCCGAAGCCTGTGTACTCTGCGTCCGGACGGAAATTTTTCTGCATATAATGCCGCAGATGTTCTTCCGTGTTGCCGATATCCGCATAGGCGCCTCCGTAGGACATATCCACAAACAGCAGGTCGTACTGTTCCAACAGCTCTCTGTGATATTCCGCCAGCACCGAGTTCATGCCGATATCGGCGACACACTCAAATTTCATGCGTATGGCACTGATCCGCGCCCCTTCTATCAACACGAATACAAGGGACAGGATCAGCGTGAGTGACAGCGTGAGGAATACGGTTATGTATCCGCGTCTCATGACATTATCGTGTTGCTGTCGGAAGTAATCTTTTCAAAGACCTTCTCCACGAGACTGCGGAGCTGATTCTTAAAAATAATGACCAGTCCGATCAGCACCACGATGATCAGTATGATCTCGACCGTCCCCATTCCCTCTTCCTCTGCCAGAAATTCCCGCAGTCCTTTCAGTTGTGATCCTCTCTTTGTTTTGCTCATAATGTTTCCTCCTTTTTTCTTTTCGATTGGTAATCTTGTTTTTCATGCCGTAACGCCTGTGATACCCCGCAGGACGCTATCCGGCCGTAAATGAAAAATATGCGGGTATCATGATGATCACCATGACGATACAGAGCATCATCATCATCGGCAGCAGCAGCTTCGTGCCGGCCTCCTCTCCCAGCTTTTTGGCCAGATTCCGCCTCTCGGCAAAAGCGTTGTCCGCCTCCTGCCGAAGCATGGACAACAGATCGTTACTGCCTTTTCTGATATTCTGTGACAAAAGCGTGCCCAGCTTCATATAGGCGGAGACCTGACACCGTCTGCCGAAATGGTCGTATACTTCGCTCTCCGACCTGCCGCCCTGCAGTTCGTTGCATGCGATCAGGATCTCTTCATAAACATACCGCCTCCTTTCTTTCTGCTTTCTCTTATAATCCTCCCCCATTTTGACAAAAGCGTTTCTGATCGTCATGCCCGCGCCCATATAGAGCGCCAGTTTGTTGACGATCTCCGGATAATCCAACAGAAGCTCCCGCTTTCGCTGCTCCAACTGCCGATCCAGTTCTTTTCCCGCTCCCCAGTACAGCAGCCCCGCCGCCAACACCGCCAGTATCAAAAGACAGCCGCTGCTGTCCTGCGCGATCTCCCGCCAAGTGACGGCGCTGCCTTCCACGCTGTCCGGCAGCACCAGCGTCTCCTCGCTTTCCGTGCGTTCCTGCTGTATGTGCAGCAATTCTTCGATACGGCGGCGCAGCTGCTCCCTGTGGGTATATATGACGGGATTGACCTGTACATACAGCTGATCATCCCAGGTCTGCCGTTCGTATTTGAAATGCGCCGTCAGCATTACCACCGTGCCGTCTTCCAGCTTGGTGTTGTCTACCGTTCCGTCCGTGTTGACAAGCGCGTAGCTGCTGCTCTCCCACGACACTTCAAAGGGATAGCCTTCTATTTTCGTCACCAGCTCCAGATCGTGTCTCACGTCCTCCAGACTGTCGTTTTCGCCGCATATCACTTCAGGCAGGGCTGCGGAAGCTGCCCGGTGCAGTTCCTCCGCTTCCTCCGGCGTATACTTCTGCGCCTCCACAACGTACTGAAATATTTCCTCCTCTTCGCCCTCCAGCTGCGCCGCCAATTCGATCTGCGTATCGCCTCCGCCGTGGCCGTTCCGTCTGATGTAACTGCCGTCCACCAAGAGAGAACTGCTGTGGGTACTCCACCAAGCTATGAGGCAGACAAGCACGCCGGCAAACAACACCGCCAGCACGGTGCGATATCCTGACAGATAATAGTTTCTGACCTGCACCGCCGCGGATACGGCGGGATTCAGCGTCTTAAACTTTGTCTCCAGCCGGCGGCGGAACAGATCCTTTCTCCAATCGCGCCGCCTGTCCGCCGTGCGGTGCAGCATTCTTTCCCTGTTCCGCACAAGGTATGCCGCCATTTTGTGAAAAGGATCCCGGCCCTCCTCCCTGCGCGACAGGATCCACAACAGCGCATAGCCGCCCAAAACGGCCGTGTACAGATAGATCATCTCTTTCCTCCCTATATACCTCTATACCTCGATATCCACGATCCGCTCGGACATGATATAGGCCGCCAGATAGAACGCCAGACACACCGTCATGATGATCACGCCGATCAGATTGTGATACAGTACGTCAAAAAACCCTTTCGAGGTGCTGCCCACATAAAAGATGATAAGAAACGGAACGGCGTTCATGATCTTCTGCTCTGTCTTCTTCCCGCTGATCATGAGCTGGATCTCCTTGTCCGTCTCCGTTTTGCGGTCGATCACCTCTGCCGTCTTGGCAAGGATATCCGTCATATTGCCGCCGCTTTGTTTGGCGATCAGGAATACGTCCGCAAACTGCATCACATCCGGCAGCCCGCTCCGCGCGCCCAGACTATACAGAAGTTTTTCCAGAACGATATTGTTGTTGAGCCCCGCCAGGATATACCTGAGTTCTTCGCATATGACGCTGCTCTCGCCGTACAGCATCACCATATCTCTGTAGGACTCCCGAAAAGCGTTCTCGATAGCATAGCCCGCCTTCTGGTTTGCCGC
Source organism: uncultured Lachnospiraceae bacterium (assembly GCA_947626745.1). Taxonomy (GTDB): domain Bacteria; phylum Bacillota; class Clostridia; order Lachnospirales; family Lachnospiraceae; genus UBA3282. Next base: position 192,972 of record CANQTF010000003.1, on the reverse strand, counting down.
GACCGCAAGGATCAGATCTTTGAACTGTATACTCAGCTCCTGCCGCCGCCGCTTGGCAAGCTCCCTCTTCTTTCTCTTCATAAACAGGAACAAAAGGGGCAGCAGCGCGGCACACGCGATCCATGACCGATAGAAAAAATACCCGAACACCGCCGTAAGGGATAAGCCCTCCGCCAGATAAAGCGCCCGGTCTTTGGCCCGGAACCGATACTCACTGTAATCCGGCAGACTGCAATTTTTCGACATAGCGCAACTCTCCTCTCTTCTGCAGCACTCCGACGATCCTGCCCGCCCCGTCTTCACCGCTCTCCTCAAACCGATACAGCGGATTGAGCCGGATCTCGTCGTCCTCCAGACCCAATACTTCCGTAATCTCCAACACCTTGCGGGATTTGTCCCGCAGCCGCCCCAAATGAACGATGATATCTATTCCCGAAGCGATCTGCTGACGGATTGCCGTAAGCGGTATTTCCATTCCCATCAGGATCATATTTTCCAATCGGCTCAGCATGTCCTTGGCGCTGTTGGCGTGTCCCGTACACATGGAGCCGTCATGCCCGGTGTTCAGACACTGCATCATATCGAACGCTTCGCCTCCCCTGACTTCGCCGACGATGATCCGGTCAGGCCGCATACGGAGCGATGTTTTGATCAGATCCCGGATCGTGATCTCCTTACAGCCCTCCACATTGGCATTGCGCGTCTCCATGCGCACCAGATTCGGAATGTCAAGGATCTGCAGCTCCGCACTGTCCTCTATGGTGATGATGCGTTCCTCTTTCGGGACATAGTAGGACAGCGCGTTCAGAAATGTCGTCTTGCCGGAACCCGTACCGCCGCTGATAAAAATATTGTACTTTGCCCGCACCAACCGGCTCAGCCACTCGCACACCTCTTCCGTGATCGATCCGTATGCGATGAGATCCCGCATCATGATCGGTCTTTCGGGAAACCGCCGTATCGTTACGATCGGCCCGTTCAGGGCTACCGGACTCAGGACCACATTTACACGGGCGCCGTTCTGCAGCCTTGCGTCCACGATCGGGGACGCCTCGTTCACCACTCTGTTGCAGTCGGCTACGATCTGCTGGATCACATTCTGCAATTTCTCCCGGCTCTCAAACTTCATCTCGCTTTGCAGGAGACGGCCTTCCTGCTCGATAAAAACACTGTCCGGCCCGTTGATCATGATCTCCGTGATGTGCGGATCGTCCACAAGCTCCTGCAGGATATCCAGCTTGCGGACGGCGTCAAAAAGCTCTCTGCGAAGCTGTCCGCGCTCCGCCAGCGTCATCGGGACTTCCCTGCTCTCCCTGACCAGCATATCGTCGATCAGCTCCTGCATTTCCTCGTCCGAGCGCTCCGTGGCAAAGTCGATCTCCGCCATGAATTTTTTCCGGAGTCTTCTTCTGTGTTCCTCTCTACTCTCCATACAGATCCTCTCTCACAATGGCCTTCACATAGCCCGCCAGCTCCCCGTGCGTCAGGCAATCCAACCCGGCCGGGATCTCCTTGAAGGTCGGAAACCGGCACTTTACGGTCTTGTCCGCGATCTCCTCCAGCTCGTGAAACCTTAAGATCTGCTCATACTGATTGAGCTTCGCGACCGCAAAGCTGTCCTCCTTCGTGATCGTATAGATCCTGTAACACTGTCTGAGCAGATCGAACAGCCCGTTCAGCGCATCGTCCAGATCCAAGATCACATACTCATACTGCCCGATCGCAGCGATATACCGGCACAGCTCCAGCCACTGGCTCCCGTCAGCCTCCCGCATTCCCGCAAGCGACTGCGAAGGCGGGATATAATCCAAGCCGTTGATGTCCTGCGTGACGGCGGACAGACGGAGCGGCAGCTTGTCCTTCGCGCATCGAAAATAGTACATCAGATCCATCATATCCGCAGAAAAATCCCGCTTCAGCATCTGTCCGAACCCCGAATAATTCTCAAAATTGAGATACAGCGTCCTGTGCTCTCTTGCCAGGATCTGCCCGAGCGACAGTGCAAAAGTCGTCTGCAGACACCTTTTGACGGGAGAATAGATCCCGATCAGCCTGACCGCCGTACCCGCCGCCGTCTCCGGCGCATTCCAATCCGACAGCTCCGAAGCCGACTCCGCCATGACCTCCAAGATCGTCTGCGGGCTCTGCAGCTTGCTGATGCACGGTATGCCGTCCCACTTCGCTCCCTCACTCTCCTGCAGCACAAATATCTGCCGTGTCTGCTGCCGCACATATTCTTCCCGCAGCATACGCAGTGTACTCTCCGCGATCAGAAGGATCTCCACCTTCTCGCGCTGCACAAATCTCTGCAGCTCCTCCGCCTTCGTAAACAGGTGGAACGCATAGGGCAGCCTGACCTTCTCGATCATATACTCCATCAGCCTGACCGCATACGCCTCCTCCGTGTCGCATATCGCAAAAATCTTTTGTCTCAAATCACACCTCCCACGTACAGCGCCACGCTGCATAAGACCGGAACCGTAAAGTGTATCTTGTTCCTGCGGTATCTCGCATAATCCTGCGCCGTATGTTCTCCGTATAGTTTCCACTGTCCCGTCCGCATCACTTCCGTAAGATAAGACAGGAAATAGTACAGACGCTCTCTGCCGTTGCGCTCCGACAGAAGCTTGCCGAGCGCGCAGACCGCACCGATCAGAAACGAAAAGACCACGATCGTAAAAAGCACCCTCACCTCCACAAAACTGCCGGTCATCATCAGTACTTTGACATCGCCCGCGCCCAGCGCGCCGATCCTGAACAAAGGATAGAGAAGCAGAAATGCAAGAAGCACGGAAACGGCCGTCCGCCGGATATCCAAACCGCACAGCAGACCGCCCAGAACGCCTACACAGACGCCGAGCGCAATAAACCCGTTAGGGATACGGTCGGTCTTAAGATCTGCCAACGCCGCCAGAAGAAGCAGCAGGAGCAACAGAGATCGATAACAATTCAGTCCAATAAAATCACCTCCGCCTATTTATTTTGACTCAACGAAATACTTGGGTGAATCCCCGATGCCGTACGGCAATAGATCGGAACATCTCTTGTAAAAATGTTCCTCATAGAATTTCATGAGTTATTGTAAATTGAATTATAAACATCTTTTTTTGTCTTGTCCAGACATATTTGATGAAAAAAACAGATTTGTGTAATACTTACAAAATTTTAAAGAAATGTATGCCGTAAAGTACCGCAACTCCGGGAAATCCAAGGACTCCCGATGTCAAAACCGTGAGGGGATTGATGCCTACGGCAACGGAGATCTGCCGGGAAGCCAAAATATAATTCAGGCAGTAAATGCCGATCGTCCCCATCACCGCCCGCAGGACAAAATTCACCAGCCACTCCACTTTTCTGCCCAACGCGCCAATCATGAGAACGATCAGGCACACGCCCAAGATCGCCAACGCTCCACCCATATCTGTCATATTCCTGTCCGATCCTTTCTCCGACTTGTCTGCTAAATAGATATGCACTGTCCCGCGTAAATATTACATGAATATTTATCCAATTTTTACCTATACTTTTATTAGGCAATACTTTCCATTTTTGCATGCCTATAAAAAGAAAGGACCGGCTGTTGTATGAAAATCTTCTTCCATCAAAGCGCTAACGGCTGCGAAGACGCGGATATCGTCGTTGACTGCACCAAAATGTCGATACACGAAGAGCTTGCCCGGACAAGATACGCGCTGGAGATCGCGTACTCGAATTTTGACAATGTAACCGACCCCGATCTGATCGACTGCTACATCTATGAAGTGAACGCCGTCTTAAAGCGTTACAAGTACTTAATAGAACAGGCAGCAGATAAAGACCTGCTGCCCGAAGAAAAGCATAATGAAATCTATCGCGCTCTGACGCTGTTCTCCTGATCCTGCCGGCTATACGCAGAATCCTCTGTTGCTGCCGGGATCGGTGATATTCTCCGTCAGTGTGTTTTTGCCGTAGGTCAGCCCCGCGTAAACCGTCTGCGTATTGCCCATGACCGGCCCCGACGTGTCAAGACCCTCTATCTGCTCATACGCTTCGTGGAGCCGTTCGATGACGGTGCGGACGTGCGCCAGATTCTCTCTCTCATAGCGCGAGGACGCCTTGACAAGCTCTCTGTCTGCGTACAGATAGAGCTGCAGAAGATTCTGCGCCAGCTCATACTCCGGGTGCAGAGATGCCGTCAGCTCTTCCACACAGCTGCGGGCCTTGCGGACGGCACTCTTGAACGCCGGTCTGCTGCCGGCATCGAGCGCAGCCTCCGCCTCGTCGATATAGAGCAAGACCATTTCATACAGAATCGTGATCAGCTGCGTCTTATTTGCCTGTGAGATGCGCAGGGTGTATTCCTGCTTTAATTCTGTGGTCATATCCCGTCTCCTTCACGCTCACTACTGTAACAACTGCAATACCTGCGAAGGTCTTTCGTTCGCCTGTGCAAGCATGGACGTCGCCGCCTGTGCGATCACCTGCTGCGTTGTATATGTCGTCATCTCTTCCGCCATATCCACGTCCATGATGTTGGAATAAGATGCCGTCATGTTCTCGTTGCTGACATCAAGGTTGTTGATCGTGTGCTCCAAACGGTTCTGGTACGCACCCAGACGGCTCCGCACATCGGACACGTACTGGATCGCGCCCTTGATCTCCACGATAGCGTTGTCGCTGTGTTCCTGCGTGTCCACTTCCGTCCGCTCGATGCCCAGTCTGTCCAGAGATATCTTCGGAATACGGATATCAAGCTGCTGCCCTTCGTTTGCGCCCGTCTGCAGATCCATGGAGCCTATGCCCGTGATATCGATCTGCAGCGGCTTTCCGGGCTGTGCCACCACCAGCTCGTTCGAGCCTGCAGCCAGCATATCATAGTTGACCGCAAGGGTGATCTGGAAATCCTTGCTCCCCGTGATGATAACTTTATCCTGCCCCACCGCGGTGACCTCCGCGTCTTCGGGGAAGCCCTCTCCTTTCACAAAAGAGGCTTTCGTCTTATCCAGATCGATCGTTCCGTCATCTTTATAGAATACGGTCAGCCCGTCGACCGTGTACTCCTTGGCCGTCACTTCGTCGCTGTAGAAGTCCACGCTTGCGATCTGGCTGTCCGTATAACCGCGCAGATCGAAGCTGCCGTCCAGAAGCGGCTGCCCGTTGAACTCCGTGTCGGCGGCGACTCTTGCCACCTCCGCTTTCAACTGCTTCAGCTCTTCATTGAGCATCTCACGATCCTCGGTAGTGAGGACGCCGTGTGCGCCCTTGACCGCCAACTCGTTCATTCTCTGCAGCATATCGTGTACTTCCGTCAGCGCACCGTCAGCCGTCTCTATGATGTTGACGCCTCTGTTGGAGTTCTGCGTCGCCACGCCGATACCGCCGATCTGTGCGTTCATTCTCCGCCCGATCGCATACCCTGCGGGATCGTCCTTCGACGCCGTGATCTTTAAGCCGGAAGACAGTCTTTTCAGGGACTGTGACACTTTGTTGTCCGCCATGTTCACCGCGTTGTTTGCATACATTGCCGCCGCATTGTAACTGATTTTCATGTGATTTCCTCCTTTATGCCGCTACAGAAGAGATAAACGACTTGGCGATCCTGTATAAGTCCGCCGTCCCGACCCGGACATCCCGCGTCCGCTCTTCTGCAAAATCTTTTACGCTGACTTCTCTGCTGTATACGATGCCGATGTCGCCCGCCTTAAGCGCACCGCCGTTGGTATCCGCAAAAAGCGTCTCCCGCAGGGATCGCTCTTTCTCCCGCAGTCTGCGTGTGCCCTCCTCACTGTCACAGGCGATGTAGCCGGACACGGTCCGCTCCTTCACGCTGAACTGCGCTGTCACGCGGCCGTACGCTTCGGTATCCATGACCGCCGTCACTTTGCCGGTCTCCCCGCCGTGCAGGATCTTCAGGTTGATCGCCGTCCACTCGCCCTCTATCTCCACCGGGATCTGGTAATTCTCTTCCCCGGCAAGACTGCCGGCCAGCGCAAGCTGTTTGCTGCAGCTCTGCAGCGTGCGAAGATCCAGATAAGTGCCGCTCTCCTCCTGCGCTTCCTCCAGCATTTCGGCGAAAGTACCCCGCATCTCCTCGTAAGCCTCCGCCGCGCTTTCCCTATCCGTCAGCTTATCCAGCAAATGCGCCGCCGCATCCTTTACTTTATGTTTATCGGCCGATCTGTCGATATCGTTCAGCTTTTTGAACAGCATTTTCGGATCCCTGCGCAGCGCCGCCGCCGTCGTCAGCATGTTCGCCGTAATCGGCTGCCTGTAGGCGAGCAGCTCCTGTATGACTTCGTCCTCCACCGAGCTCAGCTCTTGATACTGCTGCAGCTGTTCCTTCCGATAGGTCTGTTCCAGTCCGTCGTCCGTGAGCGTGCGGTAAAACTCCTGCGCCATTTTCTCCTGCTGCGCGCCCGCCTCCTGCGGATCCGAGCCTTCCGCAGCGCCGGAGAATCCGCTTGCGATCTGCTCGGTAATGGTCTTGTTCAGCGCAACGCCCTCCACGCCTCTGAAAGCATCGTCCACAGTATAATCCATGCCCTGCCTCTTCGTGCTCCGCATCGCCGTCAACAAGTTTTGGAAAGTAAACTGCGCGCCCTCCAGCATAAGGCTTCCGACCGCCGCGTCGTCCGTCTTTTCAAGCTGCCGGAACATGCGGTAGATCCCGATATATGCGTCCCGCTCCTGCTCGCTGATATTGTGATTCTTCTCCAGCTTATATAAAAATCTGCTGAACTTCTCGCCGTCGTCCGTATCTGCGGCCTCGATGTCATCGAGATAACCGTTCAGTTCCGCCACCGACATCTGCAGGGGATTCCTGCCCTCCCGGATCGCCCGCAGCGTGACTGCCGGCGTCATTCTGCGTATGGCGTGCCTGAGTTCCATATCGTATTTCTTCACGGCATCTATATTGTCGTCCGTGATATCCATACTGTTGTATCCGAGTATGCGCACCGCACGGCGGTTCTCCTCGCTTATCTCTAACCCCATGTCAGCGAGGATATCGTCCACGTTGCGAAAAGCCTTGCGTATGGAATCTCCCATATCCGCCCTAGGCGCCGTCATCAGCGTCTCATAAGATTCTCTCGCGGCTTCATAAGCATTCTTAAGGGCTGTGCCGTTCTCGTGGATACTGTCCAGCGTAAACGGCTCTTCTCCGGAGATATACTCTGTGAGCACCGCCGCCGGCAGATAAGGGATCTCCGCGGTCTTCTGCCGCGTCTGCGCATAGAGCTGTGCCTTCTCGGCGGCCGCAGCGCTGTCTGCTTCCCGAAAAAGCGTCTGCTCCTGCTCCGCCTCGAGCTTCCGCAGCGCGTCCACCAGTTCTTCAAGCTCCGCCGTGTCGATAGCGTACCCGCTCTCGATCAGCTTGCGGTTCGCCTCTATCGTCATCATCAGCCGTACTTCCTCAAGCTGCCGCCTTGCGCTGATCTGCTCCGGCGTACCCTCCGCCACACCGTATCTTTCTATCTTTTCCTGCGCCTTCATCAGATTGCGCAGATTCAACTCTCTGCCTTCCGCAACGGCCTGATCCACCGCCTCGCCGCTGATCCCGTCACAAGCCTCCACATAATCGGCAGCCTTCTCCAGACTGCTTCTGCCGTCGGCCAAATTGGCGCTTCCGGCGCTCTTGCCATCTGCGATCGCCGCCGCGATCGCTGCGAGAAGCTGTTCGGTACTCTGCGGAAGCTCCGTCTGCCGGATCTCATGCAGTCTGCTCACGGACTCCGCCGTCAGCGGGATACCGGATCCGACCAGCCACTTCGCCTCTTCCAGATTCTCGTCCGTGGGCTCCAGTCCGGCCTCCTCCAGCACCTTCTCCATCTGCGGCGCCAACTGCTCCCAGTTGTACTCTTCCGCCTTTTTCGCGTAATAGCCGCTTGCATCCGAAGCATAATATCCGTGGCTCTGTCTGGTGTCCGCCGTGGAACTGTGCTCCGCAAGGTACATGCCGTCCACCGTCGGCTCTATGCGGTTCTCCACCATATACCGGACCGTGCCGTCCTCGGGCCCTCTAAGCTCTGCGGCTCTGTCATACGCCTGTTTGGCGTTCGTGACATTCTCTCTCGTGACAGGCACATCGTGCGTCGCAAACTGTCTGCACAGCTCCCGCGCAAAAGTCTCGCTGCCGGTGATCTCCTCCAGCGTCTCCTCGTCCAGATCGTCCGTGTAGCCGACGACCTGCGTGCCGCCTTTGACAAGCTCCGCTTTGATCTTATCGACAATGGTGACAACCTCTTCTATGTCCATGTCGCCGGGGTGGTAACCGTCTCGCTGCAGCCGGTCAAAATCTTCCTCCGACATAGTATTAGACATCACTGTCATATAGTCTCGCTGCGTGGCCACATCAATGAGCCCCGCATCCTGCATAACCTCTTCTGCGGTCTTTCCGTGACCTTTGTAAGCGTTGTTATCCATAACTGTGCCAGAAATGTCTAATGCGTAATCACCCGTCCGCGCCGTCCTGTCCGGCCGGGTGTCCCTATATGCGGTTGTCGCCCTGTCTACATTCAGATTCGTGTTTGTGTGGTCAAATGTGATCTTCATACAAATCTCCGATGCAGTCATAATAAATAGAAAAAGGGCGAATGCTTTTCACATTCACCCTTTATTTCGGCACGGTCATGCACTTTCTTAACCTTTGCGCCGCAGATTGCTTTAGAAAATGAACACTGCTGCGGTGTACGGCGGCAGATCAAAGGAGATATTGTAATCCTTGAAATTGCAGACACCCTTGACTGCCTGAAGCTCCGCCGGGATCTCGTGGCCGTTTCCTCCGAAGCGCTTCTCGTCGCTGTGGAAAAGCAGCTTGTATTTCTTTTTCTTCGGCACGCCGACCATATAATTCTCCCACATCATGGGCGTCATGTTGATCACGAACATGATGTTGTTTTTGCCGGTCTTGTCTTTTCTGTAGAAGCTGTATACGCTGTGGTCGCTGTCGTCCGCATTCAGCCACTCGAATCCGTCCCAGTTGTTGTCTATGGAGTACATCGAAGGATATTTGCGGTAGAGGTTTAAGAGCTCTTTCACATACTCGTGCATCCCTCTGTTCTGTTCCTCGCCGAGCAGATACCAGTCTAACTCCCTCGCCTCGCTCCACTCTCTCTCCTGTCCGAAGTCCTGTCCCATAAAGAGCAGCTTCTTGCCCGCATGGCCGAACATATATGTATAGCCCGCGCGCAGGTTCGCATATTTATCCACGGGGTAGCCGGGCATCTTGTTGACCATAGAGCATTTCAGATGCACCACCTCGTCATGGGACAGCGGCAGGATATAATTCTCGCTGCTGTTGTATGTCATCGCAAAAGTCAGCGCGTAGTGGTCGTTCTTACGGAAATACGGGTCAAGCTTCATATAGTCGCAGAAATCATGCATCCAGCCCATATTCCACTTGAAACTGAATCCCAGCCCGTCGTCCTCCACTTTGGCCGTCACCTTGGGCCAGGCGGTGGATTCTTCCGCTATCGTCATAAAGCCCGGATATGTTCCGAGCACGACGGAATTCAAATGTTTGAAGAACTCGATCGCCTCCAGATTCTCGTTGCCGCCGTACTTGTTCGGCACCCACTGTCCGTCGCGCTTGCCGTAGTCCAGATAGAGCATGGAGGCCACCGCGTCCACGCGGATCCCGTCGATATGGTACTCCTTGAGCCAGAACAGCGCATTGGCGATCAGGAAATTCTTGACTTCCGTTCTGCCGTAGTTAAAGATCTTCGTTCCCCAGTCGGGGTGCTCTCCGATCCTCGGATCGGGATGCTCGAAGATGCACTCCCCGTCGAACCTGCCAAGCCCGTGCGCATCGGTGGCGAAGTGCGCCGGGACCCAATCCAAGATGACGCCGATCTTATTGCGGTGCAGCGTGTTGACAAGATACATGAAATCGTCCGGCGTCCCGTGTCTGGATGTCGGCGCATAGTAACCGGTCACCTGATATCCCCAAGAACCGTCATAGGGGTACTCCGCGATCCCCATAAGCTCCACATGGGTGTATTTCATCTCTTTCAGGTATTCTACGATCCTGTCCGCAAATTCCCGGTAATTGTAGAAACCGTCCGGCGTCCCGTTCGGGTGCTTCATCCATGAACCGATATGGCACTCATAGATCGCAACCGGCTCTTTGGTGTAATCTTTGCCGTTGCGGCTCGTCATCCACGCGCTGTCCGTCCATTTAAACTTGCTGATATCGTAAGTCTTGGAAGCGTTGCCCGGCCGCATCTCCGCATAGTTCGCAAAGGGATCCGCCTTGTACAGTTTTTCGCCGGAAGGCGTGTGGATCAGATACTTATACAGTTCATTCTCGCCCACGCCGGGAATGAACAGCGTGTAGATGCCGGAAGGGTCAAGCTTCTGCATCATGTGCATCTCTTCATTCCAGCCGTTGAACGTACCGATCACGTGTACGCACGCCGCATTCGGCGCCCACACCGCAAAGAACATACCCTTTTCACCGTTCTCGACCGACGGATGCGCGCCCAGCTTCTTGTAGATATCGTAGTGCGCGCCCTGCCCGAACAGGTACTGGTCGTCCTGCGAGATAAATACGCGGTTTTCCTCCGCTGCTTTTGTCTTGCTCTCTTTTTTTGCCGCCATAAGTTTCCCCCTCTTGCTTTGCTTTTTAATAGTGCATGAAATCTTTCTCTCTCAATATGATCATATCATCATCATCATAACGCTTTGCCAGCAAAATATCCATAAAATGTTTCGGCGTTTTTTTGTTCGCATAGAAGATCGCCTCATCGACCAAGTCCCTGACCTCCGCCATGCTCACCTCATGATCGCTCGTCTGCCTGTCCGCGATCCGCGTGTGAAGCGCCAGAATGCCGAACTCGTCGATAGAGTACTCCATCTCCTCCGCATACTGTTTCGCGTATTCCACCAACGCCTCATCGTTCAGCGGCTCGATGTCTATCCGCAGATTGAAATTGTTATTCAATTCGGCGTGATCCGCCAGCAGCTGGTTGACGCTCTGCTTCTTGTCCGTTATGATGAGCAAAAGTCCCATGTTATCTTTTTCCAAGACCTTGATCATCTTGGAGACCGTGAGCGGCTTCAGGCGCGAAGCCTTCTCTATGATGAGCGCGCCGTTATCCAGTCTGGCAAACGTCTCCGCGACGTCCTTCTTGTTCAGGACATTGGCCGATATCTTTGCCACTTTTCCCGAAAAATTGCTGTCGTTGTACTGCATCTCTTTGATCAGCGCTTTCGCCAGCGCCAGCGCGGTGGTATCCTCCTCGCCGGAAATAATCACGTTACCTGTGTAAGGCGCAAGGCTCATATTATCCAGTGTATACAGCAGCTGCTTCTTGGACTTGCGGTGATGCGTGAACTGTCCGAAAAGCTCCTGTTCCTCCGGTGTCAGCTCGCGATCCTGTATGGTTTCGTCCGCCTCCGCCGCCACAGGCTTTTTCTTCGCCTCTTGTGCAGCCTCATCGGAGGCTCCGCTCTCCCCTGCAGCTTCTTCCTCCTCAGGCGCCGCCGCGGGTTCCTCGATCTCTTCCAGCTCCTCCACACCGTCGTCCGCCTCTTCCTCGGCCTGTTTTCTGGCGGCAGCCGTACTCACTGCAAGCTGCTCCGCCTCGGACTTCACTGCATCTAACGCGGAATTGATCTTTTCGTCGTCGTCCGGCAGGATCACTTTCTTAATAGACGGCTTCTTGTCGGAATCCTTCATGATCGCCGCCACAAACGCCCGCTCCAGTTCTTCCAGCAGGCCGTTTTTGGTCGCCTCGTCGAAATCCGCAAAGAGATTGCCCGTATGCGCAAGGATCCGCTGCCGCACCTCCTCCATGCGCCGCTCCTGGCTCGTCCGCTTCATCTCCTCCCACTCAGCCATGATATCGTCTATGCTGAGCTGTCCGGTGATCTGCTTCTCCACGTGCGCCGCCTCCGGCACGACGAGACTGATCTGTCCGTCATACTCCTGCGAAAGGAAATTATCATATTTAGACGGGCGCGCATTTAACGGCGTGAGGACCTCCCCCGATGCCGCGATCCCCTGCTGCGCCTCTTTTCTCAGTTTTTCCACGATCTGCTGCGCATTGAAAGACGCCGTATCCTCCGAAGCGATCTGTGTACTGATCTCCTGCAGCTCGTCCGCGCTCATGGACTTCGGTCTGTCCTGCGCCGCGGCGGCAGGTTCTTCACGCACCGGCGTTTTCTCCGCGTTCGGTTTTGCCTGTTCCGGGAATCTCACAATAGCGGCGGCTTCCTGTATCTTTTCCTCCACCGCTTCGGGAGCGGGCATCTCCTCCGTCTCCTCCAACAGCGGCGCGATCAGCGATGCCGCCACGGGGTCTTCTTCCTCCCCGTCCTCGTCTTCTTCATACTGCTCCTCTTCGTCCGGCTCTTCCACGGGCTCTTCGGGCGTCCCCGCCTCCTGCGGCGCATCGTCCGCAAGGATCTCCTTCATGCTCTCCGCCAGCGCCATCTGCAGATTGATCGTATTGTACTGCCCCAGATCCATTGTCTTGACTTCCGGCAGTTCCGTTGTCGGCGCGCCAGAGATCTCCTGTGTACCGCCGTCCTCTTCCGCATGGCGGATCTGTCCGGCGATCTGCGTATCCTCGGACACGCCGTCCGCATCGTCCTCTTCCCGAGCCTCGCTCTCCTCCTCCGCGGGTTCCCCCGTCTCGCGCTCTTTAGTCCACGCGTCGTACTTAGCCTGCTGGTCTTCGTTCAGCGGCTCATGAAGCGCCTTTAATTCCAGCGCCTTGATAACGTATTTGCCCTCTCCGAACCAGAGGAACATCTCGTCGCACTCTTCCACGCACTTCGTGGCAAGCCCGATCCTGTGATACAGATACGCCAGCTCATATGCCCATTTCTCTCTGTAATCGCGCTTCTTGAACTCTTCCAGTACCGCTATCCTCTCTTCGAGGCTGACGTCCTGCGCCTCATAGAGGCGGTACTGCAGGATATATCTGCCTGTATCCTTCGGGGCGATATGCACGAAGTCTTCAAAGTACTTCATCACATCTGCGTACTCTTCCAGCTTGATAGAAAGCTCGCACAGCGAGTAGACGATCAGCCGCCCCGTAGGATGCTTCTCGTAGGCGAGGAGCAGGATATCCTTACTCTCCCGATATCTTCTGTTGATCTTATACAGGTCGCTGATAGTACAGAGCATCATCACGCTCTTGACCCTGCGCCAGTCTATCGTGTCGGCAATGCTGACAGCCTCCGCAAATTTCCCTTCCGAGATCAGCGCTTTGATCTCATCGGCCCGTACTTTGTATTCATACTTATCCAAGGTAGTCACCTCATCACTGTGTTCCCGCAGCCATTCGGCCCCTTACGCCGTCTCGCCGCACATTCTCCACATAGTAAGCCTATTTTCACTGTTTTAGTTTACCATAGCCGCATGTTAATGTAAATAAAATAAACGTAAAAATAGCATCTCCAATTTGGAAAGTTTCTGTGTAAAATATACCAACATATGGAGATGCTAAAGCAGATCTGTACTTTATCTTGTATTTTTTTCGTTATGCTCCGTTATGCCCGAAGCGCGAGCAGCCGGTCGGAAAGTTCTGTAAACCGTTCTAAAGTAAGCGTTTCGCCGCGTATGTTCCGGGGCAGTCCCATCTGCGCGAGGACGGTTTCCACCTGCTGCCTGTTCAGCCCCAGACCGCCCGCATTGGCCAGCCCGTTTGCCAGCGTTTTTCGGCGTTGGTTAAAGGATGCCCGGATCACCGCGAAGAGCCACGCCTCGTCCCGCGCCTTCACCGGCGGTTCCTCATAACAAGTCAGCCGGATCACCGTGCTGTCCACATTGGGCCTCGGCATAAAACAGGCAGCCGGCACTTTGGTGACGATCTCCGGCTTGGCGTAATACTGCACCGCCAGCGACAGCGCGCCGTAATCCTTAGAGCCCGGCCCGACCCGCATACGGTCCGCCACCTCTTTCTGCACCATGACCGTCACGCTCTCTATCGGCACACGGCTCTCCAAAAGCGACATGATGATCGGCGTGGTGATATAATACGGAAGATTCGCCACCACCTTAAGCGGCCGGCCGCCGTGCTGCCGCGCGATCGCCCGGATATCCGTTTTCAGGATATCCTCATTGAGGACCGTCACGTTGTCATACCCCGCCAGCGTCTCGGCAAGGATCGGGATCAGATTTTTGTCGATCTCCACCGCCACGACTTCCCCGGCTTCCTCCGCCAGACGCTGCGTCATGGTACCGATGCCCGGCCCGATCTCCAGAACGCAGTCGTTTCGTGTGATCCCTGCCGCCTCCACGATCTTGTCCAGTATATTGTTGTCTATCAAAAAATTCTGCCCGAACTTTTTCCGGAGATCAAACCGGTACTTACGTATAATCTCCTCCGTGCTTCTTCTGTTTCCAAGCGTCGCCATAAAAACCTCTCTTATCTGCCGAAAGCGCCAAAAGACTTAGGATCGCGCAGGAACTCCTTACGCGATACAAAACAGCCGCTTCGCGTTACCGCTCGTGATATCTTCCACTTCCTCGCAGGAAATGCCTTTTAGCGCCGCGATCTCCTGTACCACATAGGGCAGGTTCAGCGACGAATTGCGCTGTCCGCGGTTCGGTTCAGGCGCAAGGTACGGGCTGTCCGTCTCCAACAGGATCCTGTCCATAGGGATATACTGCACCGCTTCTTTCAATTTTTTCGCATTGCGAAATGTGACCACGCCACCGATGCCAAAATAATATCCCATCTCCAAATATTCCCGCGCAGTCTCCTTCGTATAAGAAAAGCAGTGGATCACGCCGCCAATCTCTTCCGCGCGGTGCGCCCGCATGATATCCAGCGTATCTTTCGCAGCCTCCCGCGAGTGGATGATCACGGGGAGCCCGACCTCGCGGGCCAATGCAAGCTGCCGCTCAAACCACGTTTTCTGCACGGAGATCTCCGGCTCTTCCCAGTGATAGTCCAGTCCGATCTCCCCCACCGCAACGACCTTGGGCGCCGCACACTGTTCCTTAAGCCACGCGAGAGCCTCTTCGTTCAGCTCCCCCGTCTCGCTTGGGTGAACGCCCATCGCGCCGTACAGAAATGGATATCGCTCCGTCAGCCGCAGCGTCTTTCGGCAGTTCTCGATACTCGATCCCACATTGATCACATATTCGATCCCATGCTCGCGCAGGGAGAGCAGAAGCGCCTCCCTGTCTTCGTCAAACGCCTCGTCGTCATAGTGTGCATGACTTTCAAAAATCACTTTTGTTTCCTCCCGGGCGGGCATCATGACCGCCCCGCAAAATTTCTTTAAAAAATGCTTGCAATACAAATAACATTATACTATAATAACTCTTGCGTGTTGAAACAACGCGCAATTATCGGACACGCACCGCTAGCTCAGTTGGTAGAGCACCTGACTCTTAATCAGGGTGTCCAGGGTTCGAGCCCCTGGCGGTGCATTTATAAGAACTGGTTTTGGAGCGATCACGCTCTGGGGTCGGTTCTTTTTTTTGCTCAGAAAACGATGCCGAGCGCTTCCACCGCGATTCCCGCGGCCACACCGATCAGGTACAGCAGCCCGATCACCCGCAGATCCTCCCTGCGGTCGTCATTCACCCGCAGCAGGACCAACAGCCCCACGCCCGTACCAGACAGCAATCCGGCAATCATCGCGCCCGCGCTCAGCACACCGTCCAAATACAGCTGTGTGATCGCTACGGAGGCCGCGCAGTTCGGGATAAGCCCGACCAACCCCGCGATCGCCGCGCCCGCCACCGGACGGTCAAGGATCAGGCTTCCCAGCGCCTCCTCTCCCACATACGCGATCACCGAGTTCAACACCAGCGAGATCAGCAGAATATAGGCAAAGATCTCGACCGTGTGATGCAGCGCGGATCTCCATATGCCGTTCTCACAGTGACAATGATGCTGCTCGCACAGATGCCCGATCTGCAGATCCCGATCCTTTCTGCCGGAAACGCGGTCGATCACCAAGCCCGCGGCCGCCGCAACGACCGCCTTGACAGCCAGCACCTTGGCCATCAGGCCGATGCCGGCATTCTCGGATATCATAATGGGAAGCATTTCATCGGACGTGGACAGGAATACCGCCATCAGGGTCCCCAGCGTAATGATGCCGCCGGCATACAGATTGGACGCCGCCGCCGAGAAGCCGCACTGGGGAAAGAGTCCGAGAAGCGCGCCGAGCACCGGCCCTCCCTTGTCCGCGCGCCGGATCGCAGCCTGCATCTTCGCACCGGCCTTGTGTTCCAGATATTCCATGGCAAGGTACGTGAGGAACAGGAAAGGCAGAAGTCTTATGCTGTCTGTCAAGCTGTCAATTATAACATCTATCATCTTATTTCGCTTCTTTCTGTAATATCCCGGATCGCTTTACACATTAGGATACCGTTTCTGCGTATAAAATGCAAGGCAAAAAGGCCGGCATACAAAATAATAATTGATTATTGACGGAAAATGTATTAACATGATATGTGTGTGATTTGTCGTTTTAGGCAAAAGAGGAGGATTCTTCTATGGAAGGTTTAAAAAATATGATGGAGGAGGCTGTGGAATATCAGCTCAACAAGATACTTCCCACGATGCCGAATATCTGTTCCTGCGAGAAATGCCGCTTAGATATGGCGTCCTTTGCACTCAACCGACTGACGCCGCAGTATGTGAGGACCGACACCGGCGCTCTTTTCCAGAAGCTGAACAACTCTTCCCAACAGGCGGAAGTGGAAGTTATGACGACCGTCATGAATGCGATCAACATCATCAGCGCACACCCGAAGCACGAAGCATGACAGATCACATATATTATAGTAGATACGGTCTATACCGCAAAACGATAGCATCGACAGACCAAGAGCCGGACTTTTCGTCCGGCTCTTTTTCGATCACCGCTCAGGTGGCTGTCTTCTCTTTACCGCGGACGGCTTTTCTGATATAAGCCTCCACTTCCTCTTTCGGTATGGAAAGCGCAAGGGACATCTCGCTGTAGAGAAGCTCTTCCGCTTTATGCAGGTACTGCTCGTCCGAGGACAACACCTTCTTGCCTTCCTTCAGGCGGCTCTGTCTGCGTAAATACAGTGTTTTGATGATCTGCACGAGGCTCTGGCAATCATAGGTGCGGATCGCATCCTTGTACATCTGCTCCCTGCTCTTTTCCTCTTGGATCCAAACGGTCTCGATCTCCGTGATGTGATCGACCAATTCCTCCGCTTCCCGCCTGTTCATGATCCTGCGCATGACTACCTTGTCGTTATCGACCGGCGTGTAAACGGTACTGCCCTTCTCAAAGACCGGCTCCAGTACATAATACTTGCGTTTTTTATCCGATCTGTCGATCGGATTGTCCGTAATGGTAACAACGCGGCAGACACCGTGTCCGCCGCACATGATCAGTTGATCTTCTTTAAACATGGCTCCCTCCGCTTTCGACCGTATATGCCGACAACTCCCCATTACTATATATAGTTTAACACTATATTTTCGTTTTAGTAAGTGTTTTCCGAATATTTGTGGAATTTTCGGCATATTTGCAATAAAACGGAGACCCTGTTTTTGTGAAAAACTCCTACACCGTATAACTGTTCAGGTATTTCTCCTGCTCCGGCGTAAGCACGTCGATCTCTTTGCCGAGGAATGCCAGCTTGCGCTTTGCAACGTCCCTGTCCACTTCCTCCGGCACATCGATCAGCTTCTCTGTAAGTTCGCCGCCGTGCTCCACCAGATACTTTGCGGAAAGCGCTTGGATCGCAAAACTCATATCCATGATCTCCGCCGGATGTCCGTCGCCGGCCGCCAGATTCACCAGACGGCCCTCCGCCAGAACAAAGATCCACTGGCCCGTAGGCAGCTTATAGCCCATGATATTTTTGCGCTGCTCCTTCTGCTCGACGGCATTCGCCTTGAGCCAGGCCATGTCGATCTCACAGTCAAAATGTCCTGCGTTGCAGAGGATCGCTCCTTCCTTCATCTCAGCGAAATCTTCCTTGTCGATAACGCCGTCGCAGCCCGTCACGGTGATAAAGAAGTCACCCACCTTGGCCGCTTCCTTCATCGGCATGACGTCAAAGCCGTCCATGACCGCCTCGATCGCTTTGATCGGATCGATCTCCGTCACGATGACCCTTGCGCCGAGTCCTTTCGCCCGCATAGCCGTACCCTTGCCGCACCAGCCATATCCGGCCACGACTACGATCTTGCCGGCCACGATCAGGTTCGTCGTCCTGTTGATGCCGTCCCAAACGGACTGCCCCGTGCCGTATCTGTTATCAAAGAAATGCTTGCAGGCTGCGTTGTTGACGCGGACCATCGGGAATCTCAGCTCTCCCGCTCTGTTCATCGCCTCCAGACGAATGATGCCCGTCGTCGTCTCCTCGCAGCCGCCGATAATGTTCGGGATCAGGTGCGGCATCTCCTTGTGTACCATGTTGACGAGATCGCCGCCGTCGTCAATGATGATGTTCGGCCCCGCCTCCAGCGCATGGCGGATATGCGTTTCGTACTCTTCCTGCGTAGCGTCATACCATGCGTGAACTTCAAGCCCGGCCTTGACGAGCGCCGCCGCCACATCGTCCTGCGTGGACAGCGGGTTAGAACCCGTCACATACATCTTCGCGCCGCCCGCGGCGAGCACAAGGCACAGATAAGCGGTCTTTGCCTCCAAGTGTACGGACAGCGTGATCTTTTTGCCGGCAAAAGGCTTGCTCTCGGTAAATTCTTTCTCCAGCGTGCGCAGCAGGTCGCAGTTCCTCTTGACCCACTCGATCTTCCTCTCGCCGGATTCGGCCAAAGTAATGTCTCTGATTTCGCTGCTCATTGATAGTATCCTCCTATAGATGAATCAGCCGAATTTTTATTATAGTGATGGTCGTCTGTCCTGTCATCACTTGTCCTTTCTTTTTAGAAAAACATCTCCTTATACCATTTGACGGCTTCCGTGTATGCGCCGAATACCGTATTGGTGGCGATGCCCTTCACGACCAGCTGTCTGCCGACCTCCTGCCAGTCCGCGTTCTCATAATACAGCATGAAATCGTACACCTCCGCCAGCTCGCCCTTGTGGTCGATGAGCGCGTCCGAGATCTCCTTCGCCACGTTCACCCTGGAGAGCGCCTCCTTAAGCGGCACGTTCAGAATGATATCCAGCACGGAGAACAGCCCCAAGAGGAAAAGCTCCTGCGCTTTGTTCGCCAGCCCGAATGCGGGTGCGAGACACTCCGCGAACTTTGCACGCAGCAGGGATTCCCTCGTGATCTCGTTCGGCCTGTCGGCGCAGAGTTCTTTGGTGATGACCGTATTGATCCACTTCTTCAGTTCTCTCTGCCCGAGGATCGCCGCAGCATGGCGGATCGATGTGACCTCGGAGTTGACGGCAGTCTTATTGACCATCTCCAACAGCGACAGGACAAGCGCCGTGTCGCGCCCGATGATGTCCGCCGCCTGTGTCAGCTCGTAGTCGTCATCGTTTACGATCTTCATCAGTTCCAGATAGTTGACTTTCAGCGGCTCTATCTTCGTCTGCCCCTTCGTGACGGGAATGCGGAAGAAATCGCCCTCAAACATGCTGAACGCCTCATCGTCCTTGACTTTCTCGAACATATCCTGATTCTCTATGTTGCCGACGCAGATGTTGATATTCGGATACTGGTGCGCAAAATAGATCTTCGCGGTCATCACATCCACTTTCTTGCTGTCCAGAATGATGTAGTCCATCGAGTCGAGGATCCCCTTATAATTCTCAAACTCGGTGATCGGCAGCTTCATCATCGCCAACTGATAGCCCCTCTCCTTAAGCTGCGCGAGGCGGTTCCTGTAGTCGTCCCGGTTCGCGATGGATTTGTCGAACAGAAGCACCAGCCTGTCCTTCATGTCTTCCGTCTGAGATTCGATATCCGAGAAGACATTGATCGGCCCTATCGGCAGAAATACCTTGGACTCCGGCGACAATGTATCGATCCCTATGTTCTTGATGATGTCCAGCCCGTCTACCCTGCCTGCGCCGTCGAGTACCGCCAGACCCTGCAGCTCCGGATTGAGCAGATAATTCTCCTTCTGCGAAAACAACGAGTACGCGCTCACCTTCATGTCTCTGTCAAAAAATGGTACCAATGTCGCAAGCATATTATCTCACCTTTCCCTTTCGGATTAGATCACTGTATTGCAACTATTATGATATAGTATAGCACAGCCGCGTACGATTGACAAATAGGCTCTAGGAAAAATATTCCGCATATGCTAAAATATCTGTGTGATCTTAACCCCTTTCACAACAATTTCCATACAAATATCGCATACAAGGGAGGCCATATATGAAGATAGTCGTTTTAGAGAGAAACAGCGTGGGCACGGACGTGGACGTATCCTGCCTTGAAAAGTTCGGGGAAGTGGTCTGCTATCCGAATACGGTGGCGGATGTCACCGCCGAACGCATCAAAGATGCCGATGTGGTGATCTGCAACAAAGCGCCCATGAACGAGACGACCATGAAGAGCGCACCCAACATCAAACTGATCTGCCTGTTTGCAACGGGCTACGACAATGTGGACATCGCCTACTGCAAGAGCCGGGGCATCAAAGTCGCCAACGTAGTCAACTACTGCACCGCCATGGTGGCGCAGCACACGCTGCTCCTTGCGCTCGCGCTCACGGAAAAGCTGGTACACTACGACCAGTATGTCAAGTCCGGCGCTTACAGCGCGCAGGACCGCTTCTCCAATTTCGACAGGGTATTCCACGACATGGAGGGCATGACCTGGGGCATTGTCGGCATGGGCACGATCGGCCGCAGGGTCGCGGCGCTGGCACAGGCATTGGGCTGCAGGGTCATCTTCTACTCCGCCTCCGGCCAGAGCACCTGCACAGCCTATGAGCGCGTGGACTTCGACACGCTGCTTGCGCAGTCCGACATCCTCTCCCTGCACTGTCCGCTCAGCGACAGGACCAGAGGACTGATCGGCAAAGACGCCCTCGCCAAAATGAAAAAGACGGCGATCCTCATCAATGTGGCGCGCGGCCCTGTGGTAGACACACAGGCCCTCTACGACGCCCTGACCGGCGACCGGATCGCAGCGGCAGGTCTGGACGTCCTTGAAAAAGAGCCGATGGCCAAAGACGATCCGCTCAGAAAGATCCAAGACAGCACAAAGCTGATCGTCACGCCCCACATGGCATGGGCCAGCGTGGAGGCCAGAACGCGCGTCGTGGAAGAGACCTGTAAGAATATAGAAGCATTCCTGAACGGCGAAGCGCGGAACGTGGTGTCATAGCGCTCCCGCAGACAGCAGACAGACGAAAATCCCACACAAGAGGCGATCCCAATGAAAATGTCGATCTATAAAGGTATTCCGGAATATGCAAAAGAGATCCGCAGAACCGTATTTGTGGACGAGCAGGGATTTCACGATGAATTTGACGAAACCGACCGGGCGGCCGCGCATATCATAGCCTTTGACGAAGACGCCAACCCCGTCGCGACCTGCCGGATCTTCAAGGGCAGCGAGCCGGATACCTATATTCTGGGAAGGCTCGCGGTCCTGAAAGAATATCGCGGCAATAACATCGGCTCAAAGCTCGTAAAAGAAGCGGAAAATTATGTCCGGGAAAACGGCGGAAAGCGCATCGCCCTGCATGCTCAATGCAGAGCCTGTGCTTTCTATCAAAAATCCGGCTTCACGGCATTCGGCGAAACAGAGGAGGAGGAAGGCTGTCCCCACATCTGGATGGAGAAGCGCTTAGGCGCGGATCAGACGCCCCGGCCGTGAGCGGGATCCATACGGCGGCGGCTGTCTGCCGAGATATTTCACTCCGACTCTTGACAGCCCGCCGTCTTTTCTTTATAATATCAATTAACAATTAGGTTAAATGTTAATTGATAGCGTCAACCGTAAACGCGCATATCACAAAGGAGGTTATCTCGTGGGACTGCAGCAGACATTGAAGGCACTCGCCGACCCGATCCGCCGTGAGATCCTGAATATGCTGAAAAACGGCCGGATGTCTGCCGGTGAGATCACGGAACATTTTCCCGTGACAGCCGCATCCATTTCCAGACACCTGTCGGTTCTGAAAGACGCGGATCTGATCCGGGACACCCGCGAGGGCAAATATATCTTCTACGAGATCAACACCTCCGTCCTTGAAGAGACACTGTTGTGGATTTCCGGCCTGAAAGGAGCTGACGACCATGCTGAAAAACAATAAAGGGAAAATCCTGCTGTCTTCCGTTATCATCCTGCTGCCCATGCTGGCAGGTCTTCTCCTGTGGAACAGGCTGCCCGACAGCTTCGGGCAGAAAAGCGTCACCGTCTTCGGACTGCCGCTCACCCTGCTGGCGGGCCACTGGGGCTGTCTGCTTGTGACGTCTCTGGACAAAAGACAGCGCGGCCAAAATCCCAAAGCATTAAACATGATCTTTTGGATCATACCCTTTGTCTCCCTCTATGCCAACGGCATCACCTACTGCGCTGTCCTCGGCAGAAGATTTGATCCCCGGATCTTCTCCCCGCTGATGACGGGACTCCTGTTTCTGTTCATCGGCAATTATCTGCCTAAGACCCAGCAGAACCGGACGCTGGGCATCCGGATCCCGTGGACGTTAAACAACGAAGAAAACTGGACCCGGACGCACCGATTCGGCGGCAAGGTGTGGTTTGTATGCGGTCTGATCCTCGTTCTGTCGGTATTTCTGCCCGGCAGCCTGATCATGCCGGTTACCTTCTGTGTGGTCTGTGCGGCCGTCATCCTGCCTGTCGCTTATTCCTACGGCATCTACAGGCAGCACCGCCGTGAGGGGATCTCTTACGCGCCGAGCTCCAAAAAGAAAAGCCGGCGTCTGGCGGCGGCCGTCTCTGCCGCTGCCACGATACTGCTTCTGCTCGGCGTCGCCATCCTGATGTTCACGGGCGATATCGAGTACGCCTGCACGGACGACGGTCTCGAGATCAAAGCCGACTACTGGCGTGATCTCACGGTCAGCTATGGGCAGATCGAACAGGCCGACTACCGCACGGATCTCTCCGCGGGCGCAAGGACCAACGGCTTCGGCTCCGCCAGGCTGCTGATGGGCACATTCGATAATGAAGAACTCGGCACATACACGCGCTACTCATACACCGGCTCACACGACTGCATCGTGCTGAAGATCAACGGGGAAACACTCGTGCTCGGCGCAAAAAACAACGCCGAAACGAAGGCTCTGTATGAAATGCTCTTAAGAAAGCTCCCTCCACGCAAGCAGTTTACTTTGCGCAGAATTTTTGATATGATATAAAAAACTTGTATCAGTAGAAAAACTGTCTCGGCTGTTCGATCGTGTACCCAATGCGTCGTTTGCATTATGTATTGTACATGGCGGAAGTAACAAGGATCGAAGCTGAGCATAAGAGAAAACTGCTATGAAAATCATATCGCTTTTTAGTGGGGCCGGCGGATTAGACTTGGGTTTAATACAAGCTGGCAACATGATTATATGGGCAAACGACATCGACAAAGATGCCGTTGCAACTTACAGAGAGAATATCGGCGGGCACATTATTTGTGATGACATCAAAAATATCGACATTTCCACTTTGCCTGATGCCGATGTCGTTGTAGGCGGCTTCCCTTGCCAGGGCTTTTCACAAGCAAATAGGCTGCGAACGCTGGAAGACGATAGAAATCAACTCTATCATTTCTTCTGCAACACCGTAAAACGCAAACAGCCCAAATATTTTATCGCTGAAAATGTCAGGGGTATCCTTAGTCTCAGCAAAGGAGAAGCAATCAGACAAATCCTATCAGACTTTACGGCTGCGGGTTATACTACATCTGTAAACATTGTTAATATGGCAGATTATGGAGTGCCGCAGACAAGACAAAGAGTTATTATCATTGGTCAACGATTAGATTTAGGGGAAGAATTGCATTTTATTTTTCCCAATCCCACTCACTCAAAAAATGGCGAATTACCGCATTGGGTATCCATTAGGGAGGCTATTGATCATTTCCCAGATCCCGATAGTGATAACGACATTCTGAATCATATTTACTCTGCTTATAAAGTGGAATATCGCAATTTCACAGGGCACAGAAAAACCGATCCCGATAAGCCCTCTCCGACCATTCTTGCGCGAGGAAACGGAAAAGGCGGCGTTTGCGCCATTCCGCATTATAACGGAAAACGCAGACTGACGATCCGAGAGAGCGCAAGTCTGCAGACCTTTCCTGAAGATTTTCATTTTGTGGGAACCATGAATTCATGTTACCGTCAAATAGGAAATGCCGTCCCGGTTATATTTGCCCGAAAACTTGGAGAAGAATTGATGAGACTTGAAAAGGAAGAAAACATATGAAAGTGGTATCACTCTTTAGCGGGGCCGGCGGCCTTGATTTAGGTTTTAAAATGGCGGGGCATGAAATCATTTGGGCAAATGATTTATACGAAGATGCCGTTGAAACATACAAACATAATCTGGGAGATCATATTATCTGCGAAGATATCTCTAAAATAAACACTAAGGAAATTCCGGAATGCGATATCGTCATTGGCGGCTTTCCCTGTCAGGGCTTTTCTGTTGCCAATATGAAACGCCATGAAGCAGATGAACGTAACGCTTTGTATAAACAATTTATCAGAGTAGTTGACGCGAAAAATCCCAAGTTTTTCTTGGCGGAAAACGTAAAGGGACTTACCAATTTTGCTAAGGGCGCAGTATTCACAATGATCTTGAACGACTTTACCGCGCTGGGATATCAAGTGAGTTATCAAGTACTTAATGCTGCCGATTACGGAGTCCCTCAGACGCGCCAAAGAGTCATTATCATCGGCGTGCGTAATGATATTGACTTTGCGTATAGATTTCCCTCGCCTACTCACAGTAAAAACGGCGAAAACGGACTCCCCCAGTGGGTAAGTGTCGGTGAAGCAATGTCACAGATTCCTGACCCCGATCTTCCGAACGATTTACCCAATCACGATTACTCAAAATACAAGCTGCAATTTAATGGTTATCTCGGTCACAGAGCTTTGGATCCCGAAAAACCGGCGCCGACTGTTACTGCCCGAGGTGATAACAAGGGCGGCGTTGTTATTCTTCCTCATCCGAACGCACAGAGAAGAATGTCTTGTCGTGAACTGGCGACAGTACAGGGGTTTCCGTTGGACTATTTGTTTTTCGGCAATCGTTCCTCGGTATACCGTCAAATAGGAAATGCTGTTCCACCACTTTTGGGGTACGCAGTCGCAAATGTTTTTAATCAATACGAAAGGAATGCCAAATAATGTTCTCAAAAGATTTTCTCCCTGCAAAGCCTTTCCCGGATTTCAAATGGAAATGGGCTTGTCTGCAATGTACCGAAGGGATCAATGACCCTGTCGTTCTGTTAGGCGTTCTGTTTCGTATGAAAAAGCTGGAAGGCCGTGGTTTGAAATATAGTTCACAGGAATTTGCAGATGAGCTTGTTGCGTTGTCGAATGATATCAGCGATTCCATTGGCGTCGATCTTGCAAGGCGAACAGGTGAGAGAAATATCATTCGCAATTCCGGCCAGTATTGGAAGGCTGTCGGTTTGATCCCCGATAACAGCAGAGGGGTTATTTGTCTTACCGACTTTGGCCGCCGCGTAGCGGAACATGATATTTCTCAAACAGAGTTTTCCGCCATTACCGTTCAGACGTTCAAGCTGCCTAACAGCCATGTTCAGACTGCGGCAGAATGCTTGAATTGGGAAAGTCACAGCCTAATTATTTATCCCCTCAGAATTATTTTATCTGTAATTATGGAACTCAAAAAGAGAGGACAGGGCTACTTAACAACCACAGAACTGACAAGGATCATAATACCTCTTTCCGGCTGCCATGCGCAGATCGAGGACTATGTGAATTTCATTCTTTGGTATCGCTCCGGCGAGATTACCATTACAAACTGGCCTAATTGTTGTGAAGGTGCTAACGATTTCCGTATTTCCCGAGAATATCTATTATTCCTTGAAAACTACGGTTACTTGGAAAAGGCGGCCGGATCGACTAGAGATTCCGAGCAGTACCACATTAATGCTTTGATTGAACCTGAGATTGAAGAGATTCTCGCAACTCCGATTACTGACGCTTCCCTACAAATGATCCTGAATCAAATCCGTACAAGTGAGGTTGCTTCAGAAGTCGAGCGCAAACGAGTGCAAAATTTTAGGATCAGTCGTCCGAATCAAGCCAAATTCCGGCACGATGTTCTCGCCGCTTGCCCGCGGTGTGTTATAACGAACGTAACCATGCCGGAAGTGCTTGAAGCCGCCCATATCAAGCCATTCAAATATAATGGCGAAGATACCATTGCAAATGGACTCGCAATGAGGTCAGATATTCACACATTGTTTGACGCCGGACATCTTCGTATCTCTGAGACAGGAATTGTCGAACTGTCTACAAGAGCACGGTTGGACTACGGCGCTATCATCCCTCCGAGAATCGTTCTCCCCGATTTCATCAATCGGGATTTTATCAGATGGCGCTGGGAAAACTACAATGGCGTATAAGTTTTAAAAAATTTATTATCTTATCTCATCTAACCGCACCTTGACCTGCCGCACCTCCACGCCATGGCGCTCCCGATACGTCTGTGCCAGCATATCCCTGTTGTCCCAGTAGGTGTCGATATCTTTCACGCGGCAGCACTCCGAGAAAGTGCCGTCCCATGCGTAAGAGATCACATAGCCACACGCCGGCTGTGACGCGGTCTGCCCGCTGTCAGGACAGAAGATAAAGCCTACCCTGCTCCCTATGCTCTGTCCCGCAAGCCGCTCTTCGGTCTGCGCATCTTCGTCCGCGGACAGATATACCATATAGTGTGCATAGCTTTCCCCGCACGCAGATACGTCAACTCCCAGCTTATCTTCCGCGAAAGCCGCCGCTTTTGCCTTAAGCGCGGGGAGCGTCTCTTCCGCTTCTTCCGGCGTCACCGACATCTCCAGCGCATCTGTCAGATCGCTGCCGCTGTAGGAAGCGTACACCAGACTGCCGTCCTGCGCGCTGATATAGAAATAGTAATACCGTCTGTCCGGCACATCCGACCAATTGACCATGTAGGTGTCTTTTTCTCCCGATCCGACATAGCCCGCTTCCTGTGTCTCCTCAAAGTACGCGTTCTGCTCCATACCGTCGCCCGCGATGCCGTACAGTGTCTGCAGCCACGCTTTCGCCGACGCGACCGCCTCCTCCTCGGTGATGCCGCCCGCTTCGACCGCCTGTGTGGCCGCCTCTTTCCTTTCCTGCTCCTCGGCCGCTATCTCATCGGCATATTCCTCCTCATAACGCTTCTGCAGGGCATAATTGCGCTTTACCTCAAAATCGATCAACTCCAGCAGTTCCTCGTCGGTGAGTTCTCTGTCCGGCAGATGAAAACTGCTGTCTGTGGTCAGATAACACAGCTCATACCTTTCCGCTTCCTCTTCGGTGTCCGCCTGTGGCAGCTCGCCTTCCGGAAATTCCCCTTCCTGATACCGTCCCCAAAGTTCTTTCATGCGGCTCCGTTCGTCCGCCGAATACTCTCTGGAATAACTGTCTGCGCCTACCGGCTGGCTGTCCATCATCTCTGTCATCGCTTCATGCTCTTCAGCCGGAATCTCCTCCATGCGCTCCCGCACCAGAGACGAGACCAGCGCCCTGACGGGGATCGCAGCGCAGATCACCAGAAGCAAGCCCGCCGCCGCTGCCGCCATGCGCGGGATAGGATGCGCTCTTCGATGTGTACGGGCAGCGTTTACCCCCCCCCACTTGCCGCGCCCGGTACGTTTGGCCACGTTGTGTA
Organism: uncultured Lachnospiraceae bacterium; assembly: GCA_947626745.1. Taxonomy (GTDB): domain Bacteria; phylum Bacillota; class Clostridia; order Lachnospirales; family Lachnospiraceae; genus UBA3282. Next base: position 165,272 of record CANQTF010000003.1, on the reverse strand, counting down.
CGATCTCCTGCTGCATCGTCTCTCTGATCTCTATCGCTTCCACCGCATTTTTCAGATCCTGCAATTTCATTTTTACTCCTCTCCGGAAACCCTTTCCGCTTGGAAGGATCTCCTTTTCACATATCTCTCTGCACCTTCACGTTCCTTTATGATTCATCTGACAGAGTGAGCCGCAACGCCTTTCTGCCTCTCTCCAGACGCTTCTTGACCGCATTCAGGGATATTCCCAGCATATCCGCGATCTCGAACGTCTTATAACCCTCTATATAGTGCAGATAGATTACCGATTTCAGAGATTCCGGCAGTTTCATCAGCGCCGCCAGCACCTCGCTCTGTTCCGGCAGTTCACAGTAAGCCGATATCTCGTCCAGATCCGTCTGCGGATGCCTGAGCCGAAACCGGTGCATATCCCGGCATCGGTTGACCGCCACCTTGATGAGCCATGCCCGCTCGTGCCCGCTGTCGTGAAATGCGGGAGCGCGCTCTATGTAGCGGCAGAAGACATCTTGGATCACGTCCTGTGCGTCCCACTCATTTCCCGCAATAACAAGACATATCCTGAAAAGCATATTGCCGTACTCTTCCACAAGTTCTTCGACTGTCATGTGCTCCTCCTTCGTTTCCTTCTTCCAGCATGGTGTACACCTTTCATGCTTTCTATTATATACACGCGGAGGAAACAGCGGAGGTGACATGAAGTTTTTAGGGCAATTTTCAATACAAAAGAAGCGTCGTTCCAACAATGTCATCAAATTTAGGCTTATCTTTTGAACTTTTCTGGTTTTATACTCTATAGTTGCATGTTATGCTTTTATGTACTATGCTGTATAACAAAGGCGGAAGTAACGAAGTAATAAACTTCCATAGGCCACATCCAAACGGCGCGTTAAAAAGTTATATCTTAGATCGAGAGATAGAACCTGACAGAGCATATCGTTTGCGGAGGCAGAGATAATGATGATCAGAAAATATACGCAGCGGGATATCAATGAAATGATAGAAATCTGGAATGAAGTGGTGGAAGAAGGCGTTGCGTTTCCGCAAGAAGAATATCTTGATCTTGAAAGCGGCACGGCCTTTTTTTCTTCTCAAAGTTATACCGGAGTGGCAGAAATCGACGGGAAAATTGCAGGTTTGTATATTCTCCATCCCAACAATGTCGGAAGATGCGGCCACATATGCAATGCAAGTTATGCAGTCTTATCCGGTATGAGAGGGCAGCATATTGGGGAACAGTTGGTTCTGGATTGCTTGAAAAAAGGAAAAGAGTTGGGCTTTAGACTGCTGCAATTCAACGCTGTCGTTGAGAATAATATTCATGCGAGACATTTATATGAGCGGTTGGGATTTAAGCCGCTCGGCGCGATACCGGGAGGCTTCCGCATGAAAGACGGCCATTACGAGAATATATGTCCCTATTATCGTGAATTGTAATCTTGATTTTATTTGTTGACATTTCCTCTCAAAAGGACAGTTGGCTATTCCAAAAAGAAATTTCTTGAGTTTTTTTATAAAACATGGTATATAATAATTAAAGAAAGTGTCGTCCTCGAACCCCTGTGTCCTAATTCCTCGGAATTAGTTGATTGGTTCTATGAACGGCTCTTTCTTTTTTATTTTCTGTTATATACCTTCACAATTTTTCCGTCTTTAATAAAAACAAGTTTTTCCAAAAAACGAACTCTCCATGAACGATATAGCTGCTCTGTCTGCCTTTCAAGTTCTTCCGTATTCAAAGGGCATTTAGATATATCAATAATAAAATTATGGGATTGCGCCTTTTTCTTTGCTATAAGTCCATAGAGAAGATTTTTCCCTTTCCCCGTTGGCGATTTCAAATCAAATCGTTCACCATCAATTAAATAATCCGGCGTTTGTATTCCCTGTGGATAAACTACCTGCGGCACGAGTTCCACCGTTTTGCCGTACTTATTACTTAAAATTTCCGCAATCCTCCTTTCCCTCTCTGACGGCTTTAATATGACATGAACTCCATCCACGACATAAGTTTTTCCGTTAATTATATATGACGGTTTTTCAATGACCAAGCCCGTTTTGTCCTGTGTTTTCTTTATCCATTCTTTTGTTATCTCCATGCGACTGATTATATCATTAGACTTGGCCGCTTTCAATCTGGTTTTACCCGCATATGCAATACCTACTACCGCCGCTTCCTTCTCCCTGTTTTCCTTTTCCTATTCCTGCATATAGGTCTGCGGATCCACAAACTCCCCGTTCCGGCGCAGGGCAAAGTGCAGATGCGGTCCGGTAGCCCTCCCCGTCTGTCCCACGGCGGCGATCTTGTCGCCGCATTTTACCTCTTCGTCTTTTCGGGCGGTAATTTCCTGACAATGGCAGTAATAGGTCATATCGCCGTTCGCGTGAAGGAGCACGATATAATTACCGTCTTCTGCCGAATATCCCGTCTCATATACCACGCCGTCTGCTGCCGCCTTGACGTCGGTGCCCTTCTCCGCCGCATAATCGATCCCCTCATGTCTTATGACTTCCTGCGTGGCGGGATTTATCCGCTCTCCAAAAACAGCGGATATTCCGGTATATTCGCAGGGTTCCGCATAGAGGCGCTCGCTGTCCGCAGCGGAAACGTCAGCTCTCTCTGTATTGGCATTATCGGTTCCGCTCTCTGTCTCGTTCTGCTTTTCATCTGCCGATGCCTCTACCTGTATCGGTTCCACGGGCCGTACCGTCCCGTCTGCCCTGTCCGCAGATGCGCCTGTAAAAGTGCAGCCCACCGTGACAAGCATCAGAAGCGCCGCCAGCATACCCGCCCACAGCTTGCCGCTGCCGCTGTTTTCCACCAGCCGCCGGATCCTTTCTTTCAGCTCCGACCGGCGCGGGCGCAGCATTGTGCCGCGGGGATAAAAGCTCTTTCCTCTTTTCACTTTCGTAAATGCCAAAAGCATTTCACTGTACGCGATCCGTTCTCCTTGCCGCAGACGGCAGGTCGTGCCGTAGTCACAGGCGATCTCCCCGTCTTTGGCGGAGCATATCGCTGCGATCCACACCAACGGGTGGAACCAGTATACGGTGACGAGCGCAGCGCGCACCAGCGCCCAGAGATGATCCCCGTGCAGATAATGCACTTTTTCATGTGTCACGGCATAGCGAAAATAGTCCGGATCCTTGTCAAGCTCTGCGCCGACATAGACTGTCGGGCGAAAAACGCCGGCCAGACACGGCGTCTCCAAGCCTCTGACCCTGTAGACCGGGATACAGCAGCCCTTTGCCGCATCCCGCGTACCGTCCACACGACATATACGGTTTCTGCGCAGTCGCCGCAGAAAACAGCCGTGAGAAAACAGCAGCACGCCTCCCACGAGTACGCTTCCCACAAGCCATACCACCGGCAATATCCGGCCTGACATCTCTGCTAAGAAGCCGATCCGATCTGTATGCAGCACAGGCGCTTTCTCTCCGTCTTCACCGGCCGCCGCATGCTCCGCTATGATGTGCGCCGCCGTATGCTCTGATCCCGTGTCCTGTCCGCTTAAGTCTGCCCTGTCCTCCGCGGCATACCGCTGCAGCGTCTTTTCCTGCAGACCGCCGGCCGCTCCCGCAATCCGGAGCACGCTGAACGGACTGTCCAGAAAATTAAACGGCAGCATCAGCCGCAGAACCACGAGCAGCCACAAACCGTACCGCAGGTATGCGTGCAGCCTGTCCCCGAGCAATTTCTGCACCGCGAGTATTGCCACTATCAAAACTGCCGTCTGCGCCATGATCCCCGCCATGATTTTTTCTCCTTCTCAGTTCTTCTCTTTCGCTTCTTTGATGATACGGTACAGCTCTTCCATCTCCGCATCGGAAATCTCCTGCCTTTTGACCAGCGTGTTCACCAGCAGTCCGAGACTGCCGTTATAGATCCTGTTCAAGAAGCTGTTCGTTTCGGATTCCACCACTTCTTCCCGTTTTACGACCGCATAGTACTCCCGCGCCTTTTCCCCTTCCCTGTAGGCAATGCAGCCTTTTTGTTCCAGACGCCTGAGCATGGTCTTCGTGGTGCTCTTCGCCCAGCCGGTTTCCTGTTCCATCGCTCTGATGATCTGCGTGGCCGTTTTCGGCGGATCCTCCCAGAGATATTCCATAATGTACCATTCATTGTTTGACAGCCCTACGCCTCTCTCTTCCATAACTTCCTCCCTGTTTTTTAAATTGGTGTCCTAATCTTGTGCAGTGTCAACAAGAGACTGCCTTGTCAATTTTCCCCCATCCATTTCATGAACTGTGTCGCATAGCATACGGATATCTTCTGCATTATGGGATACGATCAAAATCGTTTTCCCCTCCGCTTTCAGACGCAGCAGCAATTCTCTGATTTCTGCGACGCCGCTTTTATCCAAGGCATTCATGGGCTCGTCCAGAATCAGGATATCCGGATTTTCCATAATTGCCTGTGCTATCCCCAACCGCTGTTTCATGCCCAGAGAAAATTTCCCCACATGTTTCCTGTCATCCGGGTCAAGCCCCACTAAAGACATAGCGTTACGGATTTCCTCTTTTCCAATCACGCCCTTCAGCGAGGCCAGATAATCTAAATTTCTATAGGCGCTTAAATTCGGCAAAAAGCCGGGCGCCTCGATGATCACGCCAATACTTTCCGGGAAATCCACGTCTTTTCCGATCTCTTTCCCATTCACTGACACATGCCCTTCATCCGGCTGCACCAAACCGCATATTATCTTAATGAAAACGGTTTTGCCGGAACCGTTCCTACCAATAATACCATGGATCTTCCCTTTTTCAAAAGATATATTGACATGATCCAATACGCTGATGCCCTTGTAAGACTTAGAGACTTCCTCTACTACGATCACGTTTTCCATATTTCCTCTTTTCCGCCGTTCCTGTTGACACGGCTTTCTATCCTGTTTTTTGTTATGCCCGCAGACCCTTTATGATACCTATGACGGAGCCGGCGATCACAGCTGCCGAAAATCCCATAATCGACAACAGATAACCGCTCCTGCATGCTTCCCCGACCTGGCGGATCATTCCCCAGTAGGGCGGCAGGTAAGCCGCTGTCTGTGGAAAAATATCCCCGATGACGACCATAATTCCTTCCACTGTCAGATAGAAAACTACGGCCATATGGATCCCTTTACTTTGTGTACATAATGCCGCGGAAACCATAGACATGCCAAAGCTATGCACAAAAAACAACAGCAGGAAAAGCAAAAATACTCTCCTTCTATAACCCCCGTTTCCCGCACATATTTCTGTCAGCACTGTAAACAGGAAAAGATAAAACAGGTTGGCGGCGGCAATACCCATAAACCGCAAAATAACCCATTTTTTCACAGTCTCTGCCCTTATCATGGTATAGAACCGAAGCCCGCCCATTTCCGCATCCATGAAAAGGATGCTCACCGCAACCGGCGGCAGCACACACAAGCTCCAGCGCATAATTCCTATCATATCCGGCCCTCTGCTCTCCTGCGGAGAAAAGCCGCCCAAAATATCCAGAATACCCTTTTGTCCGGGTGTAACTGCGAAAAGAAGCAAAAAGGCTGCAAGGTAAATCGCGATCGCCCTTTTGTCCATTATCCTGCCGATCATCTTTCTGTTCATTGTTTCGTTCCTACCGATATCCTAAAGTCATATTTTTGGATTGCCTGAAAGATGAAAATAAGCAATGCCGCTGCCGCGATTCCAAACACCAGAAAGGACTGCCCCAGCGATGGCAGCAATTCCTTATATTCCCCATATATGCTATGGTACATCAACAGGCTGTTCCCCAGCAGGGAATATCTCGCGTAATAACTGGACTGAAAAACGCTGAGCATCATATAAAATACCGCATGAAGCAGCATGGTAACGGCATATCCCAATGTCCTCGGCAGTTTTAGGTTGCAAAAAAAGAGAAAAAGGCTCATGGTAAACCCATACGCCACATGCAGCAAAACAGCGGCAAGAACCGCCTGTAAAGGTCTCAACCGCAGAACATGGGGATATGGGAAATAGGCATTGTATTCCCCCAAATCCAGCCCTTGCGCCAAATAATAAACCGGCTCGCTCCAAAAATCCCCCACAAAAGCATTCCCTGAAAGAAATGCCATTCCCGCCAGAAGCACGGCCAAATAATATAAGCTGCAGACGCATAACAGGTATAGGACTTTACCCGCCAGCCATTTTCTTCGTGAGACGCGCAGGAGTGTATACGTCTCATTCTCGGAAGAAAAGGGGATATCCGATACCAGAAATACGATGCACAAAAACACCGCCGCTATCGTGTATCTTTCGCAGCTGAAATACACAAAGCCTTCCAACAAAGAGAGAGGCTTACCGATCCCTTTTGCATATTCAAGCAACGGCATGATCCCCACAATATGTATGGCGCAGCCCATAAACAATGCAACATAAAAGCGCGGAGAAGCAAGCGCCATTCGCAGCTGATGTCTGCATATCTTAAACATCCCACAGCCTCCTTCTGATCAATACAGAAAATAAGACGCAAACCAGTGTAAACAGCAGCGCTTCATAAAGTAACGGATATAATATAAATGGTATGAAGGCAGCATTTGGCATCAGCATATTGACCGGACTGAGCACCAGCAAAAATCCTAAACGGTAAAAAATCAGATGTATGGAAAAATAAAGGGCAAAAGGCGCCGCCAACGCAAGGTACTTGTTGGGGAACAAAACTGATACAAGCAACCCTGCATTTGACCAAATAGCGCCAAATAAAAAAGCAAGCAGCAGCAACATAAGCGCCAGCAGCAGACCGCCCCATATATATTGCATTTGGGCATATACGGTTTCGTCAAAGGAGGTGGAATATCCCCAGCGATTCACATTTTCCAAGGTATCCGGCTTGCCGTTTATCAGATAAAACAAGCCTGACAGAAAACAAGGAAGAAATACTGCCAGACCGCCCGCTATGGAAGAACATAAAAGCGTTTCCCTGATATATCGGCGTTTTTCTACCCGATTCAATATAGATCTTATATAGCCGCTGTTATAATCTTCACAAAATAATGCGGCTGCCGGAAGGACTGCCAAAATTGGTGCAAACAGATCGTAGCCGCTTAAAGAATGGGATACTGCAATATCATCTAAAAAGATAGAGCCGATGTCCCGAAATGTAAGCGCCGCATCATAGCTGGCATTATAGCTGATCAGATTTGCTACCCTGCTCCACATAAGGAACCACATTCCCACGCAGACACTCACTGCCATAGCCGGCGAAAAAATGCTCAGCTTTACTCTTTTGCACAATGACCTGCTCACATTGACTGCCCCCGTTCTTCCCAGATCAATTCTCCTGTAACGGCATCAATCGCGAGTATCTTATGACCGAAAAAGTTTCTCCCGTCCTCATCTTCACCCAGCCAAAATCTCCAGACGGGAGCAGCCAAGACCTCTCCCGCAGGAGTCATGATCACAAGGTATTCCAACGTGACCCTGCTGACCGTCCCTGGGCTTTCTCCTTCAAGCTGCAAGAAAGCTGCCTGTTCCTGCAGCCTTTCGACAGCCTGAACCGGAGAAAGGATCGCTTCGTCCAGACCGACCTCGCTCGTGGAAAACAGTGAGCCGGTCACCTTTTCAATGCCGTCGTTATCATACAAAAAGCTCCAATTGTTATACGCCGTTACGGTCATGCCATCCAACATCTGCGTAAATACAATTTTATAATAGGGGCGTCGGCCGCCATTTCCGTACGCCTGAGCGTAACTCACCACATAATCGTCAGCGTCTGTAACGGCTCCCACTACCTTGCCGCACATAGCTGCCGCTTCCTCTAAGGAAGCTGTGACTCTGCTGTCTGCAAGCGCGGCAAGCCGGTTATCCTCAAACGGATACAGATCATAATATCTATTTTCCAGCACAACGATCTGTTCACCCGGTATAGTGGCCCCGCCGTTTGAATAACTGAGCTGATATAGAAAGTAATTCCTGATTTCAGGATCGATCTCCAGTGTCCAGATATCATTCTTTTCATCATACTCTGCATGATCCGCATCCTCTGAAAATACTGCCTCAAAGAAAGCTATCCGTTTTTCCTCAGTCATATCCTGTATCTCATATTCATACCGGCTGACACGCTCGATCTCATCTACATCGACATCCGCATCGATCCGTAATATTGCCCCGTCAGAAGCAACAATCGACTGCTCTATTCTCGTATGCTCACAAGCCGCAAGGATTTCTATATTCTTCTCTGCAACAGAGCTTGTGGAAGTGTCCTCCAAGCTGTTTTCCAAGATCTCCGTATCCTGTGGCAGCGCTTTCTCCTCTTCCTTTAATACTTCATTATTTGGATTATCTGTTGTAGCAACCCTTACGCCCTTGCGTTCTCCCTCGCTTGGCGTCTGTGTACAGGCAGTCATAAAACACAGTGTTATTGTGATCGCAGCTGTCATTGTCGTATATTTTCGGTGCATCGTTTGTATCTCCTTTATTTCTCGGATCCGCGTCTGTCATTACGATCGTCCGCATTACAGGGTGACTTCCGTAACCCTATTTACAAGATAACACCGCGGGTTACATCTGTCAACCTTATTTGGGCTTCGATGTTCACAATTTTTTTACATTTGGGGATTATACTGTTAATACTGATAGTAGTATTGCAGAATATATCTGTGGAATGAGAGGATAGTGTGAAAAATCACACTGATGTGCTGATTTTTCACGCGGGAATTTGTGCTGGAGCGTCACAAATTCCCCTGATGGCAGACGCGAATTTGAGATTCGCGTCGCCCTGTCGCGAGAACGCTCCAGAATGGAGGGTATTATGAAAAAAACAAGACTTTACAAGCTCGGTATCCGGACGGCATGTGTGCTGTCTCTGGCATGTATGTTGTCCGCCTGTGGGACAGCCGCCGATAACAGCGAGACGGAGGCTCTGCGTCAGGAGATCGCGGACCTGCAGCAGCAGATCACGGACTTGCAGCAGACAAACGCCGCGTCCGCGCCGGAACAGCCCGCTGCCCCCGCAGACGGCACACAGACGCCGCCCGCAGATACACCCACCGCACCGGCAGACAACACACAGGCGCCGCCCGCGGACAATGCACAACCGACGCCCGACAGCGGCAGCCCCGCGGACGACACAGACACGATGGAAAGTCTGACCGCACTGGTGGACGACTTCACCGCAAGGGTAGGTACGCTGCTCGCCGACAGCCGCAATCCCGAACTGGAACAGTTCTTCACTTACAAGCAGGACGCCGAGAGCATCGACCGCCGACTCGACAGGTACGAGGATGAACTGGAAAGACAGGTGCGAAGCGGCTCTCTGTCGAGAGACGATTACAGAAGCACGGAGCGGGAACTGGAAAAATTGGAAGATGCACTTGACAAGGCGGAAGATCAGTTAGAATATTATTTTGGGATAGATGACTGATCCCAGAAAGGACTGTTCCCATGAACGATCTGTTACCGCGCATCAAAGAAAATGTTTCCAAAGTGATCATCGGGAAGGAAAACGTCACCGATCTGCTGCTGGCGGCGCTGGCGGCGGGCGGCCATGTCCTTCTGGAAGATGTACCGGGCACGGGGAAGACCGTGTTGGCCAAATCGCTGGCCAAGTCGATGGATCTCGCATTCGGCAGGGTGCAGTTTACCCCCGACCTGCTGCCCAGCGACGTGACGGGACTGTCCTACTATAATCAGGAAAAGGGCGCTTTTGTCTTTAAGGAAGGGCCTGTGTTCACCAACCTGCTGCTGGCGGACGAGATCAACCGCGCCACGCCGCGGACACAGTCGAGTCTGCTCGAGTGCATGGGCGAGGGACAGGTCACGGTGGACGGCGTGACGCGGACGCTGAACGCCCCTTTCTTCGTGATCGCAACGCAGAACCCGGTGGAGACGCTGGGCTGCTACCCGCTTCCGGAGGCGCAGATGGACCGTTTCCTCATGCGGATCGACATGGGAAGCCTGACACGGGAAGAAGAACGGCAGATGATCGACCGCTACATCAACGACCAGCCCTTGGAAAAGATCTCTCCCGTATGTAAACAAGAGGAGATCCTATCGCTGCAGCGGGACTGTCAGAATGTTTACGTCCACGGCGACCTGCGGGACTATCTGGTAGACCTCGTGCAGGGAACGCGCAAATACGGCGCTTCTTCCGATAAGAGCCGCTCTATCGCGGAGGGTGTCAGCCCGCGCGGCACACTCGCCCTGCTGCGCGCATCGCAGGGGTATGCGATGGTGCAGGGGCGGGATTTTGTGACGCCGGAGGACATCAAGGCCGTGGCCGTGCCCGTGCTCGCGCACAGAATGATCTCCGAGGTCTCCTACACAGAAGAGAAGGAAGCCTTGATCCGGGAACTTTTGAACAGCACCGCCCTTCCTACGGAGGACTGGACCAAACCATGATCAGCCTGTTTTTCTTAGGATTCCTGCTCCTGTCGGTCCTCTGGGATCTGTATTATTCCATGCATTGGAGCAAGGATCTGTCGGTCTCTCTGAATTTTCTGCAGAATTACGTCTATACAGGCGAACAGGCGCAGATGACGGAGCGGATCGAAAACCGCAAAAGACTTATGCTCCCGGTGTTGGAAGTCGCTTTTCATGTGGACAGGCGGCTTTCTTTTCACGACAGTGAAAATACGAACGTGAGCGACTTCGTATACAAACGGGATATCTTTGCCCTGCTCGGGCGGCAGCGCGTCACCAGAAAACTGACGCTTGACTGCACCCAAAGGGGGTATTACCGCATCAGCGAATCCTATCTCGCCTCTTTTTCCATGCTGCACACCAAACGCTATTCCGCGGCCTGTCCCGCGGATACGGAGCTGTATGTCTACGCCGCGCGGACGGACGTCTCGGATATCCTCGTCGCCTGTGAACGGCTGATGGGGAACCTGCAGTGTGCAAAACGTCTCTATGAAGATCCTTTCGCCTTCGCTTCCATTCGCGAATACACGTCCGCCGATCCCATGAACACGATCAACTGGAAAGCAAGCGCACGGACGGGCGGGCTGATGGTAAATACCTTTGAGTCTACGCTTACGGAGAGCGTGATGCTCTATCTGGACGTAGAGGACCGCGGTATCCTGAAATACGATCTCCTCGTGGAAGAATCCGTCTCCGTCGCCGCATCGCTCGCACAGAGGCTGATCGCCCGCGGCATGGAAGTGGGGCTGTGCGTCAACGCGGGCTGTCGGGGCAACGCAGAAGACAGGGACGCATCAGGAAACGCGCCGCGCACCGTGCGCCTTGCGCCCGCCGGGGGCAAACGGCATCTGGACGCGATAGAGCAGCTGCTGGCAAAATGCAAAAGCGACGAAAATACCGTGCCTTTTGCGGATCTGCTCGGTGAACTGCGTGACGATGCACAGGCCCGCCGCAGACCGGACTCCTTCTCTGAGCCGCAGGACACCATGCTGATCTTTATTTCCAAGAATATTGCGCGCAGCCAAGCGGCCATAGAGGCATTCGTCGGCAAAGACAGACAGGCCGTGCTGGTCGTTCCCTATATGCGAAACGAGCCTTGCGAACTGCGTGTGCCGGATAATATCCGTCCGATCAAACGGGAGGTGGAAAGAAGTTGAGAACCGCAGTCAAAAAAGTGACAGAATGGACTCACATCACTCTGATCCTTGCGATCCTTATGCCTATGGTATACACTTTTGGCGCGGAGCAGCCCGACCTCATCGGCCGGACACTCTATCTAAGATGCCTCGTGATTGCTCTGCCGATCATTGCGAGCGACCTCGCCGTCGACAGATGCCGCAGCCTTCTATCCTATCTTATCGCAAGCGCGCTTTTGTTCGCCGCGACCGTCTTTGCCGGACAGCTCCTGATCTCTCCGGTCCGCGGCAGCTCCGTATCGGGCGTTTACATGACATTCCTCATCATCGAGACCGGCGCTGTGCTCATAAGCCGTATTGCAGAACGCCTGAAGCGAAAGAAGGCCGGCGATGCCGCCAAAAACAGGGATCCGTCCTGGCGTCCTGCGCCGGACACCCTGCGGACGCCTTCGCTGTCGGTCCTCATCTTCTTCGGCGCAGTCTATGCACTGGCGCTGAACCTGAACAATCCGGCCGTATGCAGCGCCGCGCTGTTCAGCGCCCTATTCTATGCGCCGGCCGCACTTTTGCACAAGTACATCTGCGAGACGGAGAACTATCTGTCTCTCAATAAGCGGACATGCAATCTGCCTTCCGGGCGGATCTACGGCATCGGCGCCGGTATGCTTGCGATCTTTCTCCTCCTATTCATCGCGGCGGCGCTGCCCGCTCTGATGACCGTCTCCGGCAGACACTACCGCGATATCAGGAAATCCATGACTCCCATAGAATTCGATTATCCGGAAACAACATGGGAGATGCCGCCGGAGGCGTCCGGCGAAGATCCCGTACAGGCGTTGATAGAGCGGTACGGCGAGCCGAAACCCACACCCCCGTGGCTGATTGCCCTGTCACGGATCCTAGAAGCGGCTGCACTGGCCGCCGTGGCTGCCGGACTGCTTAAGGTGATCTTCGGCACTTTCCGCGCCTTCCGCGAGGCCGCCGATGAAAACGGGGATATCGTGGAGGAACTGCAGAAGACCGAACCGGCCGTCAGGATCAAAAAAGCCCCCGCCGGACAGCACCGACTGTCCGAGCGCGAGCGCATCAGGAAAGAATATCGAAAAACGATCCGAAAATACAGAAAAGACCGGCCGGAGCGGCACGAGACGCCCACCGAGATAGAAAAAAATGCCGGCATCGCCCAAAATACGGACATACAGAGGCTCCATGACCGCTATGAGCTGGCGCGGTACGGACAAGCAGACTGACCGTCCCCGGCAAATACGCCTACAATCGGGCAAACGCGGAACTCACCCACGCAAGCGCCTTGGCAAAACGCCGCGGGATCTCATGAAAATGTCCGCCGTCATTCCACTCCAGACAGACACGGTCCTCCAAGGCCGCTCCGTCTATCTGACGAAGCAGAAGCTCCTGCGCCCGCTCCGTACAGGCCGCCACTTTCGCCATGCGCGGATCCTTACTCCGGCTTTCCTTTCTGCCGAGGGAGAGATACACGCCGATGTCTGTGGAGCGCGGAGCGTTCTTTTCCATATATTCGCAGAAATCATCATACCAGAGCGAACCCGACAGGCTGCCGGCAATACCGAATACGTCCGTCCTGTATATGGCGTACAGCGCGGCCAGCCCGCCGAGGGAATACCCGATCAGCGCCGTGTGCCGGGCCTCCGGCATCGTCCGATAGTGCGTGTCCATATACGGTTTGATCTCTCCCGTCAGACGCCGGAGATATCCGTCTGCCCGTCCGGCCGGTGCGGTTTCTCCCTTGCGGAAGGGCTGCGCGCTCCACGGGGTAAAGTCGTCGTTCCAGCTCTCCGGCTGTACGGACAGCAAGAGAAAGTTCATGGAGACCCCGGCCTTCTCCGCCTCGTTCACGACCTCCTCTATCGGTATCTCCCCGTTGACATAGACCACGGGACAGCGCGCATCCGTATCGTCATACCCTGCCGGAACAAATAATCGGCAGGGCAAGTCTGCGATCTTCATTTCCCGTATTGTGCCTTTTCTCTGTGTCCTGCCCGTATCCGCCATATTTTCCCCGCCTATATGCACGATCCTCCGGCGTAGATCCAACGACCGCGCCTAATGACATCGGTTACAGCGGGAGCAGTCTCCGCACTGTACCGACTTGCCCGCCTTTTTGTCCTTTATGATACTCCGTATCGCAAGCGCCGCCGCGCCCGCTACGATTACCAATACGACCGCTGTTCCCATAGCGTCATCTCCTTCTAATCTCTACATGATATTATACTCGCAAAAGCCCCTGCCGTAAACCACCCGGCAGGGGCTGCAGACACTGTCGGTTTTTATTTTGCCGCTTTCGCGATCTTCTTCGTATCGACCCGCAGAGAATCCGCTTCCCTGTACGGCCGAAACAGCAGATACAGGAAACCGATCACGAGCAGCACCGATACCGCCGCGCCGATCCCGAAACCGCCGCCCATAAAGAACGTGCCGAGCTGATAGATGCACAGCGCCACGATATAGGCGAGCAGACATTGATAGCCAATGGCAAACCAGAACCATTTTGCGTTGTTCATCTCCCGCTTGATCGCACCCATCGCCGCAAAGCAGGGCGCGCACAGAAGATTGAAGGTGAGGAAACCGAACGCCGCGATCGGCGTCATGACCGCTGCCAGACTGCCCCACACTTCCGCGCCGTCCTCTGCCACCTCGGCAAAGCCGAACAGCATACCGAAGGTTGCCACGACATTCTCCTTCGCGATCAGGCCGCTGATCGCCGCAACCGCCATTTTCCAGCCTTCTCCGGCCTGTGTCCAGCCGAGCGGCGCAAAGATCCACGCGATCGCGCTGCCGATCTTCGCCAAAATGCTGGCGTCAAGCTGCTCCGCCTCCAACATGCCGAACCCGCCGTCCGTCCAGCCGAAGCTCATCAGGAACCACAGCACAATGGTGGAGAGGAGGATTATCGTACCGGCCTTCTTGATGAAGGACCAGCCGCGCTCCCACATACTTCTCAGAACCGCGCCGACGGTCGGCATATGGTACGCCGGAAGCTCCATGACGAACGGCGCCGGCTCGCCGGCAAACATTTTCGTCTTTTTTAAGATGATACCCGAGCAGATGATCGCCGCAATACCGATCAGGAATGCGCCCCACGCAACCGCGCCGGAATTGTTGAAGAACGCTCCCGCGATCAGCGCGATGATCGGCAGCTTCGCCCCGCAGGGAATAAATGTCGTCGTCATGATCGTCATCTTGCGGTCTCTGTCGTTCTCGATCGTACGGGAAGCCATGATGCCCGGAACGCCGCAGCCCGTACCGATCAGGATCGGGATAAAGGACTTGCCGGACAGACCGAACTTGCGGAAGATGCGGTCCATGATAAACGCGATCCTCGCCATATATCCGCAGGACTCCAAGAACGCCAGAAACAAAAACAACACAAGCATCTGGGGCACGAAACCGATCACCGCGCCGACGCCGGCCACGATACCGTCCAAAATCAGCCCCTGCAGCCAGTCCGCGCAGCCGATGCTCACGAGAAGGCTCTCGATCGCGGGCGGTATGATCTCGCCAAACAGAACATCATTGGTCCAATCTGTGAGGAACGCCCCCACCGTAGTCACGGACACATAGTATACAATGAACATGACCGCCGCAAAGATCGGCAGCGCCAGCCATCTGTTCGTCACGATGCGGTCGATCTTGTCGGAGGTGGTCAGCGCATGCTTTTTATTCTTGACGATACAGTCCTTGACGACAGAGGAGATGTACACATACCTCTCGTTTGTGATGATGCTCTCCGTATCGTCCTCAAAGATCTCCTCCAGATCGTTGATCTGCTTACTTACATCGGGCACCACCGCCATCTGTTCGCTGATCTTGGCGTCTCTCTCCAACAGCTTGATCGCGAAGAATCTCTTCTGGCTCTCCGTCACGCCCGTAAGCAGTGCGGCCGCATCCGAGATCGCATGTTCCACGCGCTCGTCGAATCTATGCACAATCTTCTGTTCCCCGCGGCCCGCGACAGCCACCGCCCTGTCCGCGGCCTCCTGAATGCCCGTGCCTTTCAGTGCGGAAATCTCCACGACCTCGCAGCCCAAGCTCCTACTCAGCTTTTCCGGCGAGATCTTGTCGCCGTTCTTGCTGACCACATCCATCATGTTGATCGCCATAACGACCGGAATGCCAAGCTCCAAAAGCTGCGTGGACAGATATAAGTTCCTCTCGATGTTCGTGCCGTCCACGATATTGATGATCGCATCGGGGCGCTCACCTATCAGATAATTTCTCGCAACGACTTCCTCCAGCGTATAAGGAGACAAAGAATAGATACCCGGCAGATCCATGATAACTACATCTTTGTTTCCTTTCAGTTTACCCTCTTTCTTCTCCACCGTAACGCCCGGCCAGTTTCCGACGAACTGATTGGATCCCGTCAAAGCGTTAAAAAGTGTTGTCTTGCCGCAGTTCGGGTTTCCTGCGAGTGCGATCCTGATTGCCATTTCTTCCTCCTCCTGAAAAGTGATATTTATTCAACCTCTATCATCTCGGCATCCGCCTTGCGCAGAGACAATTCATATCCGCGCACCGTAACTTCCACGGGATCGCCCAGAGGCGCAACCTTACACACATAGACGGACACGCCCTTGGTGATCCCCATATCCATGATACGCCTCTTGACCGGGCCTTCTCCCGACAGCTTTCTGACCGTCACGGTCTCGCCGCAGGATACCTCTCTCAAAGTTTTCATTGTTCTCTCCTCCATTTCTTATGATCTCCGCGGACAGTGCGTCATGCGCCGTATCCACGCGGTTTGCTTGAAAATGCCGCCTGTGCCTCTTACGGTTAGTCTTGACTTACTCCCGTGCAAAAAATAAGTTAGCCGTAACTTACCGCATGGCAAAAGATCAGACTATGATGCGGCTCGCCATATCCTTGCCGATGGCCACTCTGGAATCCTTGATATTAACGATCAGACTGCCTCCCGACGTGGAGATCACTGTCACTGCCGCGCCTACCACGAATCCGAGATTTTCAAGGAACTGCCTGATCTCTTCTTTGCCTCCGATCTTTTTAATGGAGGATACTTCTCCTTCTTTTGCAAACGTCAGCGGCATATCCTCATCTCCTTTTCATCTGTTCTCCCAAATATGTACCGCTTTACTATATCGTATGCCGGATCCTGCATTTAGGTTAGTTTATGCTAACTCCTGCGTATATTAGGTTAGCACTGGCTAACCGATATGTCAACTACTTTTTTGAAAAAAATTACAAACAATTACAAAAATGTAGTTTATCAACTGCCGCGCCGAATTATTTCTCTGCAATCGATCCTCGTCTGCAACCTTTTGCTCTCTTCGCGGGTATTCATAATAAGGAGCAGATGTCCGCCACGACCGCGCAAACGCTCCCAAAGGAGGATAGCTTATGAAAAAGAGAAACAGTCACATAAAGATCCTGCCGCTGCTGTTCGCGGGAATGCTCCTGCTGACAGCCTGCGGCGGGCAGACGGCAGACGAAACGCAGCCGAATGAATCGGACAGCGTCAAGATGCAGAATACGGAACAGGAAAATGCCGCACCGCAGAATGCGTCCGAGACGGACAGCGTTCCGGAAGCGCGTTCCGTCACCGTAAACAGCAGTGAGACGGTGTCAGTCGTTCCGGATATGGCAATAGTCGTGTACAGTGTCCGCACCGAAAGCGGCACAGCGGCGGACTGTCAGCAGAAGAACGCGGCGTCCGTGGCGCAGGTGGTCGAACTGCTGAAGGGGCTCGGCGTGGAAGAAAGATCGATCCAAACCTCGGATTTCTCCATGCGGCCCGTGTACGATTACAGCGGCAATACCGCAAGGATCACAGGATATGAAGCCGAAACTTCCCTGACCGTATCGGATCTAAAAATTGACGGGCTGGGCGATATCCTGTCCCAATCGGTCGCCTCCGGAATCAACACGGTAAGCTCCATTACCTATCAGGCCAGTGAGTACGATCAGAGTTATCAGGAAGCCTTGACCAAGGCCGTAGATATGGCCCGGCAGAAAGCGGAAACGCTGGCGGCAGCCTCCGGCGCAACGGTCGGCAGGGTCATAACGATCCAAGAAACCGGCGGCTATACCCAAGCCCGTTACGAGAATACCGCCGGCGTCAACGCCATGAATGCCCGAAAGGAAATGGGGCTGCAAGATACCGTGGAGAGCATGGCTGAGATGATGCCCGGAGAAATTGCCGTGGAGGCTTCCGTGACGATAGAGTATGAACTGACGGAATAACCATTCTAATGCCTTACATTTGAAAAAGCGTCCGCCCTCACGGGCAGACGCTTTGTATTATCTGAGGCTGTTCTTAGTTTCCGTATGACGGCTGCTCTTACAGTCTCTTCAGCAGCTCTTCTCTCTGCGCCTCATAACCCGGCTTGCCGAGGAGCGCAAACATGTTCTTCTTGTAGCTCTCCACGCCCGGCTGGTTGAACGGATTCACGCCCAGAAGGTAGCCGCTGACGCCGCATGCAAACTCAAAGAAGTAGAACAACTGGCCGAGGTAGAACTCGTTCACCTCCGGCACCTTTACCATAAGGTTGGGAACATGTCCGTCCGTATGTGCGAGGATCGTTCCGTTCATCGCGCTCTTGTTGACGAAATCCACGCTCTTGCCCGCCAGATAATTCAGCCCGTCCAGATCCACCGGTTCCTCACCGATAATGAGTTCCTCGCGGCTCTTCTCGATGTTGATGACCGTCTCAAACAGATTTCTGGAACCGTCCTGAATGAACTGGCCCATAGAATGCAGATCCGTGGTCAGATCCACGCTTGCCGGAAAGATACCCTTCTGGTCTTTGCCCTCGGACTCGCCGTAGAGCTGCTTCCACCACTCGGACACGTAATGCACGCTCGGCTCATAGTTGGCAAGGATCTCTATCGTCTTGCCCTTTCTCAGCAAAATATTGCGCAGCGCCGCGTACTGCAGCGCATCATTTTCCTCAAAGGGAGCTTCCAGCGCTCTCTTGCGGCCGTCTGCCGCACCTTCCATCAGCTTGTCGATATCCGCGCCGGACACAGCGATCGGAAGAAGTCCTACCGCCGTCAGAACGGAGAAACGTCCGCCCACGTCATCGGGAACGACGAAGCTCTCATACCCTTCCTCTGTCGCCAGATTTTTCAGGGATCCCCTCGCCTTGTCGGTGGTCGCGTAGATTCTCTTCGCAGCGCCCTCTTTGCCGTACTTCTTCTCCGCCATCTCCTTGAATACACGGAACGCAATAGCCGGCTCGGTCGTCGTACCGGACTTGGAGATCATGTTGATAGAGAAATCCCTGTCACCGATCACATCGATCAGGTGCTTGATATAGGTGGAACTGATAGAGTTGCCTACAAAATATATTTCCGGTGTCTTTCTGATAGATTTGTCCACTACGTTGTAGAAGCTGTGGCGCAGAAATTCGATCGCCGCTCTCGCGCCGAGATAAGAACCGCCGATACCGATCACCAGCAGCACTTCGGAATCGCTCTGGATCTTGGCCGCCGCTTTCTTGATCCGCGCAAACTCTTCTTTATCGTAGTCTACCGGCAGATCGATCCAGCCCAAGAAATCGTTTCCCGCTCCCGTCTTTCCTACAAGCACTTCCTTTGCGTCCAACGCCAGCTTTTTCATGGATCCTACTTCGTTTTCCCCAACGAAAGAAGCCGCCTTGGAATAGTCAAATGTAACTTTGCTCATCGTTTATCCTCTCTCCTTTTCTATCAGACGCCGTGTCCGGGTCTTTTATTTCTGCTGTCACTGATAAGTGTAGCATTGGATACACGGTTTTTCAAGACATTTTGCCGTCCGCCGCCTCCTCGATCAACCCGATGATCGTCCCGACAGCGTCCCGCTGATTGCTTTTACTCATCGCGTCAACGTAAGAAAATCTGTTGAAATACAGCTCCTGAACTTTCTCGAGAAGCAGCTTGTTCGTCAGATCGTCCTCGTCGATCATGATGCTGAAGCCCTGCGACTCAAAGGACTTCGCGTTCAGGATCTGGTCGCCCCGGCTGCTGCCCGCGGGAAGCGGAATAAGGATGTTGGGTTTTCTGAGCGCGAGCAGCTCACTGATCGCATTGGCGCCCGCTCTGGAGATAACGATGTCCGCCATCGCAAAGATATCTTTCATCTCCGACTTGATATACTCGAACTGTTTATATCCCGGTGTCGTGAGTAAGAGGTTATCCATCTTATCCTTACCGCACAGATGCACCACCTGAAAATCCTTCAGAAGCTCCGGCAGCACATCTCTGACTGCCTGATTGACCGCCGCCGAACCGAGACTGCCGCCCACCACCATGATGACCGGCTTGGAAGCGTCGAACCCGCACAGCTTATACCCGGCTTCCCTGCTGCCCGCAGTAAGTTCTTTGCGGATCGGCGAGCCGGTCAGCACCGCCTTGTTCGCCGGCAGCATATTGAGCGTTTCGGGGAAATTACAGCATACCTTCTGCGCCACCGGGATACACAGCTTGTTCGCCAGCCCGGGCGTCATGTCCGATTCGTGTATGATGCACGGTATCCCCAGGGACGCCGCCGCGCGCACCACCGGAACACTGACAAAACCGCCCTTGGAGAACACCACGTCCGGCTTGATCTCCTTAAGGTACTTCCGCGCCTCGCGCATTCCCTTAAGGACGCGGAACGGATCGGAAAAATTCTTCGGATCAAAGTATCTTCTGAATTTGCCGGTGGCGATCCCGTAATACGGGATATCAAAATCTTCTATCAGCTTCTTCTCGATGCCGTCATAGGACCCCATGTAAGTTATCTCATACTGCAGATCCCTGAGCTTCGGGATCAGCGCCATATTCGGTGTTACATGTCCGGCCGTTCCCCCGCCGGTCAATACGATCTTCTTACTCATAATGAAAGAAACCTCCTCATCATATATGGATTGTAGCATATTCTCCGATGTGTTTCCAGTGCCGCTTACAACGGGCGAAAACCGTATCGCGGCTTTCGGCGTCTTGCCGCGTAAACGCTCCGGAATGGAGATTTTATGGACTAATTTGACGATGCCCTACAGCTTTTACATCTACGGTTATCCAATATAATGTAGGTATGCGGATTTTCACCGCACACACATTGTATGAAAGGGGCAAGACCATGTTCGCCGTATTTTTTCAGCACAGAAATTTTATGTTCGGGATCCTTGCGCTGCTGTCTGCTAGTATCATATGCCAGATCGTTATGGGAGTGATATACCGCCGCCTGATCTGGGAGACGGAGCACATGTCCACCACCACCGACAGATCCCTGCAGCAGCTGAAGCTCAAATTTTCCGGCTGCCGCAAGATCAACGAGAAAGTCGCCAACGTGCCCGTCTTTGTGGACAAGTACTTAAGCGGTCTCAGGATCGGCCGTGTTCCGCTGTCCGTCATCAAACACCTGTCGGGGCAGCTTATGCTCCTCGCCGTTCTGACAGCCGGGATCGGCGCCTGTCTCGGCATCGTCCATAATGAAAGTTTCCTCCATATCGCCCCGTTTTATGTAATCAGCTTCGTGGGACTGTACTGTTATTTTGCGGTCGTCTCTCTGCTCGACATTCCCGGCAGGATTAATATCCTGCGCATCAATCTGATAGATTATCTGGAAAATCATTTGGCTAACCGTCTGGAACAGACGGACGCGGATATGCAGTCGATCGCCCCTGCCGACAAAGCCGCCTTGGACAAGCACCGGGCAGAGCCGGCTGCGAAGGAAACCGGTTCCCCCGCTTTCTCCGGACCGGAAATAGAGGAGCTGGAAAAGCTGCTGCAGGAACTTCTGACCTGACCGCAGCTCCGGACGGTCCGATGTCATTTCCCGCCGTAGATGCTTATGCTCGGTCCCGTATAATACGCCTTCGGGCTGTATCGGAACCAGTCAAGGTAGCCGATCCGGTATTTCCATTCTTTTCCGTAAGAAATACCGCGATAGTCCTGCAGACACGCATAATTTTGTATTTTCCGTTCATACGCGCTTCTCAGGTCAGGGTACATATCGCCGCCCTGCAGGATCAAATAATCCTTGCGCTGCCGGAAATATCCCGTGGCGTACTGGATATCCACGAAGTATTCCCCTTCGCTCAGGGTATCGGGCAGAAGCGACATATCCTCGCCTATATCAACAACGGTATAGCGCTCCGCGTCTATCGGCGGCGCGAAGGACGTGCAGTAGATCACAGCGCCTTCCGGGATCTGCGTCTCGATATACGCTGCCGCCTGTGTGTATGTCAAGTCATAGCGGTAACTGCCGAGCGCCGTCGCGATATTGCACACCGTCATCAGCGCCACAAGGGCCGGCAGTACGGCCTTACGGGCAAGGTCCTTCCTGCGCAGCAGCTCCCGGATCTGCATCAGGCCGTATGCCAGAAACAGATAGGAAAAGGGCAGCACCAAAGACAGATTCCTCCCGAGCATGATCCGGTACCTCGACAGAAACAGGATCACAAACACGGGCATAAGAAGAAACACGATCGTCTGCCTCCAGTCCTTTCTGCGAAGCAGATACACGATCCCCATAAGTAACAGCGCGCCTCCCACGATCCCGTAACCGCTCAGCAGATACGCTTCCAAATATCCCAGCAGCGACAGATTGTGTTCTATGCCGGGATGTCCCCACGCATAATGGTTCAGGTTGTACAGGTTATCCCAGACAAACGTTTTAAAATGAAAAAACATCGAATAGTTGCACAGGCAGAATACCAGTGCGAGCACGATACAGTTCAGAAAAAAGAGGAAATCGTTCCGATAGCTTTTCCAGTATTTCCCCCGGATATGCAGCGCCAGCCAAAACAGCCCGAACAGAATGCCGTGGTACTTCGCGGCGGCGGCAAGCCCGATACAGACCGCAAGGAGCGGATACCACAGGTAGACCACCCTCTCCTCACACGTATCCTGCCAGATGACACAGCCGAGCAGCACGATCACGTTCGCCACCGCGTAGATCATGGTGTCCGGGCCGGTATAATACAGATACGCATAGCCGTACAGAGAGAATACCGAGAGCACAAACGTCATGAAGCTCAGCCCCCGGTCGCCCGTCATCTTCTTCACCGCAAAATACACGCACACGTTGGAGAGGAGCGCCGTGCCGCAGACGGCATACCGCGCCAGCATGGCAGTGTCCGCCGCCGCAAACAGTCTGCCGAGCAGACGGACGCCTATCACCGCATAATAGAAGGTCAGATGCGGATAGCGGAAGAAATCCAATACATAGATGTCTCCCGCATAGATGTGCTGATTCAGCAGACTGCCGATCTGCTCTAACGACATCTGCTCGTCCATATTCGGACAGAACGGCAGTTCAAACTGCCAGTGCCTGTAAAATACAAGAATGCCGGCGGCCAGCGTCGCAAGGATCGCCGCCGCCATACCGATCCGCTGTTTTATCTCTTTTTTCATCCGTGCCGTACTCCTATGATCTCCAATCGTCGATATGATAACTCTTCGTGCAGACCGCGTCGAACACGATCCCCTGCTCTTCTATATATTTCTTATACGCCGGCAGCTTTTCTTCCTGCCCCTCCAGCTCCGGGGATACGAAACACAGCTTATATCCCAGCGCCTTCAGTTCCCGATAACCGTCGCGGTCGAGCGGGATCTTCGTGAAACAATCCACCCACACCCAGTCGGCCTTGCCCGCCATATTGCGGATCGTATCCATTCCTTCCAGTTCGCTGAACCGCAGCGCTATGTCTTTGATTCCCATGTCCGTGAGGAGTTTTATCATCGGAAAAGAAGAATCCAGAAAAAAATATTTCGCAATATGATACCGCTCCATATACTCCAGCACCTTGTGCTCGATCCGCTCGCTCTTGATGTTCAGTATCATCGTACCGTGGCGGTATTCCTTGCAGTAGTCTTCAAAATCCTCCCCCGCCTCAAAGGGGTTGTGGGAAATGTAGATCCTGCCGTTCAGATCGTCCCGCAGATCCAGCTCCACACCATACTCTATAGGCAGCTTCCTGAGCTCCTCCACCGTGTTGACTCTGTGCGCTATGTATTCCATATCCTTCTCCTTCTTCCGCCCGCCTCAGATATTGCCGTTCTTTTTCAGGTTTATGCTGAAGGCGATCGTCCTCTTGATAAATCTCCACTTGGCCTTAAGCCCCGTATTCCACTTGGATTCCCCGTAGATCCTCTCCGGAAAGAGCACGGGAAACCGGATCACCTTAAGCCTCCTGCGGCGCGCCATATACAGCGCATACAGATCCAGCGAAAAATCGTGCGGCGGATTGTCCCAGGCATCAAAGAATACCTTGGGAAACAGATTCGGCTGCGCGTTGATATCGTACAGCTTCTCCCGCAGATAACAGGTTTCGAACAGGCTCATGCCTGTCGTAAAAAACACGTCGAACAGCGGCCGGCCTTTTCGTCTGCCCTTGACAAAGACAAGCCCGTTCTGCGCCTCTATGATAGCCAGCGCCCGCAGGATATCCGCCGGATCCGTCTGCATGTCGGCGTGCGTCCACCCGATATACTCGCCCCTGCACTCCTTAAGCCCCTGCAGGATACCGTAACCGTATCCCTGATTGACCTCTACCTTCACGGTCCTTGCAAACGGGTATTCCGGCAGCAGTTCCGTGAGCACCTGCGCGCTGTGATCCGTAGAACCGTTGTCCACGAGGATCACCTCGACGTCGTCCCTGTCTACGACTTGTGCAAAACGCGTGAGGATCAGCGGTATGTTCTGTTCTTCATTATAGCATGGAACAACGACTGACAGCTTCATAGATCCCTCCGTTTTCATCTTTTTCCAATGATCTCTCCCAGCTTCTCAAACTGCTGCGCACTCGGCTGATCCGGCTGAAACAGAACAGTCTGCATACCGGCCGCGCGCGCGCCCGCCACGTCCCTCTCCGGGCTGTCGCCGACGCAGCAGACCTCCGCCGCCGGCAGTCCCAGCTTTGCCAGACAGAGCGCAAATATCTCGGGGGCGGGTTTTTCCCTGCCGGCCTCCTCGCTCGTCACCAGCCCGAAGATGTCGCCGGCTATCCCCAGCGCCTCGATCTTGCGGTACTGGATATGCGCCGTCAGGTCGGTACAGAGCATCACCTTGATGCCGCACGCATGCATACGGTCGAGAAATTCCCGCGCGCCGTCGTTCAGTTTCATTTTATGCAGAACTGTGTCCCAATACATCTCATACAGCTCCCGCGCGATCGGTACGGGATTCACGCCCATGTGTTCAAGCGCCGTCTGAAAATACAACAATCTGTTGTGCGACGCGGCCACACTGCCGAGCCGCCGTTTCGTCTCTCTCCTGCCATAGTCGAACGCCTCTTCATACCGCTGCGCCGTGATATGCAGCTTCTCACAGGCATACGCCCGCACGCGCACGCGCGCCTCCGCGTCCAACGGTTCAAAAGCATATAGCGTATCGTCCAGATCAAGCACTACCGCTTTTATCATGATCTTATCCTCAATCTCTCTTCATGATGTCGCTGAGCACCATAAGCAGGATAACCTGTACCAAGCCGTTGGTGCCGTCTTCCCATATGACCTGCCCGCCGGTCAGATCCTCCATCTGCAGGATCGCCGCACGGGCTATCCGCCTCCAGACGGCCTTGTCGATTTTCTTCAGATCGTCTCCGGCAAATACCATTCTCTGGTGCAGCAGATCTTTGTCATAGACAAGGCTGCCGCTGATCCCCTGCTCCTGCAGGAGTCCCAGTACAGGCTCGGCATTGATCCCCACGTCCAACAGAAATTCCACGTTCGGATCGGTCTGCGGCCGGCTGTCCGCCGCCGCCTGATCCTGCGGCAGAGCGTCGTCAAAATACCGAATCACCAGATCGGCATACTGCTTCTGCGGGTAGATATATTTCTCCGCGTCGGCGCGCCGCCTTTCCATTTGCCGCGTCACTTCCCCGGCCGTATGGCCCCGTTCACTCTGATCCCGCAGCATCTTCCAGCGGCATCTCAGCGCCTCGTCGGTATCCAGATAGATCTTCATATCCAAGACCTGCCGCATCTGCGGAAGATACAGCGAGTGAAGACCGCACATAACGATATACGGCTTCGGCGCTACTCTTTTCCTGCCGGTAAAGGTTCCCGTACTGTGGTCGTAATCCGCCCTTTTCACCGCATTGTTGCCGCGCAGTATGCGCAGATCCTCCGCCTGTCTGTACAGGTAATTGGCAAGCGGGTCCAAGTGCGTCTTATCCTTCCAGTTTGTGTCTCCCCGCTCCCACCTGTGATCGCCGTCGCCCTCGATATGCAGGATACTCTCCTCGGAGAGCAGTTCGCGCAGCATGACGAGCAGTCTGCTCTTGCCGGCGCCGCTGTCCCCGGCGATACCGATCGTAAACGGGCGGTTTCTCCTGCGGTAATACGAATTGCTGTTCACGCCGTACAGATACATGAAGACGACCAAGATCATAAATGTGCCGACCATTAAGGTAAATACGATATTCCGCGCGCCCTCATTGGCGTATTTCAGCCGGTTGAGATCCCTGCCGAGAAACGACAGGTCGGTAAACCGCGTCACATGAAAACAGACATAATAGAGCAGATACAGCAGATTGAACCCGCCGTAGACGAGGACCATTTTACTGCGGTTGACGGATAATCCCGCGAGGTACAGCATGAAAAAGGGCACGACCCATATGTACCATGCGGGCATGGCCGGCACAAACGCGAGAAATACCGAAAAGAGAAGTCCCGTCATACTGATGAGCAGCTCCCTGTTCATCCGGTTGATATGAAACGCCTGAAAATAAACCAAGAGCAGCACCAGCACACACAGGAGCAGATGCGCGCTGCCGTACTCGATATAGACATCGTCGATGACACTCTGTTCCTTGTTCAAGAGCACCAAGTTGACAAAACCGCTTCCCCAGAAAGGAGCGATGATAAGCGCCGTACACAAGACGGGCAATCCCGTCAGGATCACTGCTTTTTTGCGCCCCTTCTTCTTGTAAAGATACAGGAAAAACAGCGGCAGCACCACCGCGATGTGAAATTTGGACGCTAAGGAAAGCGTAAGAAATGCCACATACTTCCAATCGTTATACTTTGCCTCCTCCTCCGACGCGCCCGTTTCCGTCAGATAGCAGACCGCGCCCACCAGAAACACCGTCGGGATAATGTCCAGCTGTCCGTGCATATAGGTGGCGTACAGAATGATCGGGGACAGAAAATACAGCGCGATGATATACTTCCGCCGCGACTTGGAAATACGCATCAGATAGTACAGCCCCAGAAGATCCGCCAAAAGCAGCGGCAGCTTGAACAGCAGATTCCGCATAAAGACCGGAAGCGCGCCGCCAAGCCTCACAAGGATACCCCCGATGCACTCGATATACAGCATCACCGGCGGATACGGAAAAGAGGACAGCAGCCGATTGTCATAATAATACTGATAGGGATTTTTTCCGTCCAGAAAGCACTGCACAAAGGGAATGAACATGAGATCCTGATAATCCGACGAGAACAGTCCCATTAGGAGCAGTTTAAACAGAACTGCCGCGATGACGACTGACAGCAGTATTTTATAATAATTTTTTTCCCAATCCAACGTATCCAGTCTGCGCAACATGAAGCTCATGCCTTTCCGTTTTTCCTAGGTATCTTCCGGCCCTTACAGGGCTTCCTCTTCCACAAGATCCTGAAAATACCGCCATGTCCTTTGATAATTCTCATAATCTGCGGGCGTACCCCACCCGACATAGCGGTCGATATCGAATATCTTGGCGGTGTATCCCAGCTCCAGCACGTGCTTCACCACCTGATCGACGTAAAACTCTCCGTTGATGCGGTCATCTTCCGCGATCATCTTCTTCGTCGCCTCCGTGAATATCCTCGCCTGTCTGAACCAGAAAGTCGCCACCACGGCAGGATCTTCCATCGGCGTATCAGAGATCGCTTTCTTGATCGATGTGCCTGTAATATTACCGTCCGCGTCCGCTATCATCCACCCATAGGCATTGGGATTCGCCAGAACAGCCTCGTTGTGCCGGTAAGTGAATACGATACAGTCGCACACACGCGTCAGCGCATCGAAAGCCTCCCTGTCGATATCCATACCGTTATCGCAGCCCGCGATCAGCAGAGGCTCTGCCGGATCCAAGCTGTCTTCGGCAAGCATACAGGTACAGGCCTGTCCTTCGGTCAAATGGTCTACCGTGATGAACTCGGCCTTCGGATAGTAACTGCGGATCGCAGCCTCCACCCCGTCTGTCTTGTGAAAAGTCCTGTCCACATAGATGACGTTGCCGCCGTCCGCCGCCAGCCCCGGCAGATCCGCCGTGGCGCACACCACCATCGGCTTTTCCTGCCCTGTCCTTCGATCCACCGTCATGATCGCCGGTTTATGTACCTTGTATCCCGCGTCCGCAAAGCGCTGCCCCGCGCCCGCCATGGGGATCAATATCCTGCCGTGCCCGCCGTCTGCTATCGGCGCGTCCGCCGCCTCTTTTCCTGCCGAGCAGATCCGATCCGTCCAGTAGACAAACTCCTTCATGTCTTCCGGCGTGCCCCACTGGCAGAAGTGTCTGACATTCGTCGGCACCCATACCTTCAGGCCGTCGCGCACCATAAAGTTATACGGGAGGGACGCGTAAAATTCCCCGTTGATCGCACACTCCTCATGTTCCGTCAGCATACGGCAGTATTTTTGCATCACCTCGCCGTTCTTAAAATAATACACTCCCGGCGAGTGTTTCGCTTTCATCTTATCTTTCTCAAAGGAATACTTCTCCCGGATCTCGATCAGATCGTCATGCGCATCGGTCAGGCAGGAGGCATAATAATTCTTCTCCGGCAGCAGATTCGGGTGGAAGCCCGTGTAACACGGAACGGCGCCGTCACAGCCGCGCTCCTTTGCCTCCTTGGCAAAGGCGGCGTAATCCCATGTCATATAGAAGTCACAGTAATTGATGATAAATCCGTCCTTCGGGTCGATGCCGCCGTCCTCCTGTCCGCACAGCATCTCGTATGCGCGCAGCACATCATACACCGGCCCCTTCTTCACCCAGTCATCGATCGACACGACGACCGCCTTCGGGGCAAGCCCCAGCAGCCTCTCCCGCATGGACGGATCCTTCCGCAGATGCTCCCCGCGGCAGACAAAAATAAACGTTACGTCCGCAGGGTACATTCCCGTCACGATCCACTCTATGATCGGCCTGTCCATGACCCTGATAAAAGGTTTCAGTTCCCGATAGCCCGCCGCCGCAAAGCGCGAGCCGTATCCGGTCATCGGAATGACGACATTCATGATCTCTCTATCCTTTCTGCCGGCGGAACTTTTCCGCGTCCCAATTTAACAGCTCGTCCGCCTGTGCATCGCTCAGATAATTCATTTTCTGCCCGAGATCCGCGCGCTGCACCCGCGCCGCGAAGCTCATCACGTTCTCGATCTCCTGCGCTTTCCTCACGCTCTCCGCCAGAATATAGAAGCTGCCCTCGTGATAGATCAGCGCAGGAGCGCCGTACCGCTCCATAAAATCCGTTATATCCGCGGCTTTATATTCTTTGTCGAGCCGCAGCAGCTTCTTGTTCGCATAGACCACGCAGTCCGGACAGAAGGCATGCTCCCACAGCCCGGCCTCCGCCAGCGGTTCACCTGCGTACTCCCGCGACAGGTAACGGTTCTCCGAAACATATACTATGTATCCCGACAGCGCGCCGATCTGCTCTATCGTCCGCCAGAGCTTCGTCGCTTCCCGATAGGCGCTGTCGTCTATTTCCAAATACGCCGCGATCTTCTGCAAAACCTGTTCTGTCCGGTCGATCACCGTATCGCCGTTGTCCCCGCTCACCACCAGTCCGTGGTTTGCCAGAAAGACCACAGAGCCGTCCGCCCCCTGTGCCCGCTGCTCTGCGTACAGCCTGTAATAAGTCTCCGCCAGCGCCGCGCCCGGCTTCCTGTACGGAACGAACACCGCCGTCGGAAAAAGCGTCCGCAGGATATCTGTACCGCCGTCGCGCGCGGTCAGGACATTCACCAGCGTCGGGTGGGAATGCAGCGTGTATTTCCCCGTGACCGCGTGCAGGAATGTCTCTATGGAAGGGCGTCCGCCCTCGATGTGTGCCTCGGCGAGCAGCGCCTTGCCGACCTCCTCGGTCAGAACCTCCCCGCCGCTCGTCCCCACATAGCTCTGAAAATGATCCGTGATCTTCCCGTAATCCACTTTGGCATACCCGGTCTGCTCGCTCACATCCGCCAGTTGAAAGCCCGAGCTCTTGACCAGCATGATATGCTCGTCCAGTTTGACGGAGGTGTTGCCGCCGCCCGCCTGTGCCAGATCGTTGCGCATGCCCGCATATTTGGATATCCTGATGAAATCTTGCATGATAACTGCCTCACCGTTTTCATGATATATAACTAGATGTACAGTTCATATTAGGTATATATTTTATCATATTTTATCATATGATGCCATGCTTATGCTTAATTTCGTATTCTTTTAAGATTACATTATTTTTCAGAAAGATCGATATCTATTTTCTGATGTATATAATTTTGACTGCCGCGGACAAACAACCAGCCGCGAATATGCTCCGGCAATGCATTGGTTTCTTTGTTTTGTGGCAGTTCATAATCAATCGGACATCTTTTTATCTCACCGGACCGAATCCCGCCAAGATAAGAATAACTGTCCGCTTTCTGTCCGTCCAATTCCATATTCATTACCGATACTTCCGTCAACTTGCTTTCTCCATAATTGCATACGATAAAGTTGAGAGTTTCCCCCTGTATGCCGCCAAAATATACAGCAATCTGATCACCTTCCTGAACCAAAAGCGGTTTCCCTTCTATGGCCGATTCCTCTAAAAGCTGCCCCGCATTTACAACATATTTTGCCTGTACCGTTTGTCCGATTATGATGCCGCCCATGAAAATTAAAAGAATCGTTGATATCTTAAATATATTAGCCATAAATTTCATTTATACTTTCCCCTTACTATACTATCTACAAGTCATTTCGTCTTTGTATAATCCACGCGTCTTTCGTGCGTCCCAAAACGCGCAAATGTTCCTCGCCTTTGACAGCCTTTTCTACAAGTTCTCCAAGCCCCTTTGCATGCTGCGCCCGATTGCCGATGACCGCAATACCTTCTGCATTTAAAAAATAAAAGTTCGTGTAATCTCTGCGATTATAGGCATATTGATCCATATGATGATCCAGAAGATAGTACCATGTCGCGTCAGGCATTTCCTGTTTGATACGTTCTTCTTCACTCTGTATTTCCGTGCATATTTCAACTTTATCCGCCAACATATGCATATATTCTATATTGTTTTGCCGATTAAGAATGTGATCCGGAAGCAGCAGCGCTCCGTTGATCAGCAAGCATATTGCCAATAACCACTGCTTTATATTTTGTGCCTTTCTCCCTTGATCCCCTGAATAAAATTGCCCGCACACAAATATTTCCATCAAATAACACAGCGGCAGCAGATACCACCCCAAGAATCCGGCCCTGCTACAGATGAGGATCAACAATAATGACAATATCCCCGCTACGGCTTCATCTCCATATTTTGTTATTTTATCGCTATGATGTACTGTCTTATACAGGCCAAGCAGGACTGCCGCCGCCAGCAAAAAAGCGCTGATATATCCCTCAAAAGCACCGTTTACTATAACCATGTCCCATTCGTATTCATGTCTTTCAAATACACGGTCGATAAATTCCGGCGAAAAACCTTTCCCCATAGCTGCATTTTCCAAATATGTCTGCGTATCCCATAATAAGATCGGATTACTGATCAAAAAACCGCAGATACTTAATCCTATGCCCTTTGCCGATAGCGCCGCCCCTTGCATTTTTCTCTCTCTAAGAAGTGCCAGTACTGCAAAAAGCATAAATATCATGTAATAAGTTTTTATTGCGCCGCTTATTCCTAACAAGATCCAGCCGATCCATTTTTTCTGCCGCCAATGTACTATATATATCCCCAAGATGCCTATAAACAAGCCCAGTATCTCCGGTCCGATGATTTTATCACTAAACCATGTAAACGGCATAGAAATCCACAGTATACCCGCATATGGAATCATTTTCCTGCCGTATCGGTTGCCGATATCACAAAAAGTAAGTATCATGCTCCCCATAATCAGCAGATAGGAAATGATCCTAAGAACTATAATATTGGGACAAATACTGCTCAATATCCAATAAATCTGCCCGTATCCCAAATAATTTTCCGTATTACCCAGATAAGAAAAAATATTTCCCTGCGCCATTTTATGAATCGTACGAAACATCTCCAAAAACCAGTCTTCATCCGGAACCGTACACTGGATATGCAAATAATAGAACGCCATAAAGCCCATATAACCGCATATCATTCCTATAAAACAGATTTTTACGCCTCTGTACGGAGCGGTTTTCATCAAAGAACGGTATACCGCTTGTATTTTCTCATCTGCATATTGGCAAAGTCTCTTTACCGTATTTACTTCCGGCATAAACAACAAAAATCCTATGATCAGTGCTTCCATAACGATCCATATTTGACATGACACATATAAACGGTTCAAATAGGTAATCTCAATTACGCCGTCACTATCCTGCGGAATATCCGAGATCCAAAGATAGCCCTTTTCATCCGGCATTACAGACACGGATTCCTTGTTACCGCTATTGTCGATATAAAATCCCTGCATATTTTTATCGTAATACATACTGATCCGAACATTTTGAAAGCCTTGTACCGGAAACGTGATCTTATTCATCGTTACATCGGCATTGATCTTATTGCCGTTTGTATCCTGTATAAGAGGGTGCGCCTCTCTAATAGATAAAAGCGTTGTATGTTCCAAAAAATCCTGCTGCCATTCCACCGTCAGATTCATATCTTGCAACAACTGTTTAAAAACCGGCAGACATAAAGAATCCTTTGTAAAAATACAGTATTTCACACCATTATCGAGAAGCTGTTCCTTAAGTGTTCCTATCTCCTGCCAGTAATTCAAATTATCTCTACTGTACTTTGGCAAAAAATTTTCTTCAATTACCATATTGTCATAGCCGAACTCTGTGGCATAACCAGACATCGTTTCCATAATGTGATCGCTCATTTGAAACTGTTTATATGCAAACGCCAGATCATAACCGCCAAGTGTCACTATTCCGGCGCTTGTTCCTATATTTTTAGAATATTTTTCCTCATAGCTTACTTGTTCTCTGCTGTCAAACTCTTCCCATTGAGGATATGTAACCTGAACTTCCTCACCTTTTGCAAAGCTCAAAATACGATAATTGCGGTAATCCACCCCTAGATCTTGCAGCCTTTGTATTCCCTCTGCCGTCTGCACTGTCGAGGTATACGGTAAAATCTTCCGATTTTGCAGTATTCCCAATATCATCAATAGCGCCCAAAGGACAAAAACAACCCGCTTTCTTTGCATACGTTTTTGCTCTCTCGCTATCACACCAAAACAAGGAATTAAAAGCGGCGGGATCAATACAAACCATTTCATTAAAATACGAAAATTGTCAAGTAACGGGATCTGATGAGCAAATATTGCCAAAATACCTATTTTACCCAAAGATAACATAAGCGTTATTCCCGCTGTGATCACACCCGCCCACGCTATTTCACAGAAACGGTCTTTTTGTATCTTTTTACGACATATCACAAAAATGACCGCCGCACATAATAAGACTCCCAGATATGCACTTCGCGCTCCCGGAAAGCTCCCTGTATCCGGCAAATAATGATCGGCATATATCCATGCCTCCGTTTTTTCGCCGAAACTTCCCAAAAGTGCGGACGGAAGCCATGAAAACAGTGCCATAATGAGCGGGTGAACGACCATGCTGTAATATTCATTGTTACCCTGTGAAAAATTTGTCGTTCTGAACGATGCCAGCAAGAGTAAAATACACGGCAGCACTGAAAGTACGCCCATGCATACGCTGTTCGACAACCATTTCATGATACTTTCGCTTTTTTTCTGATAGAAAAATACTACGGTCATTATAGTGTATACCAAATACATATATACCGTATACTGTATATTCCCCATTAACAGGCTGCATGCAAGAATCGCTCCACAGTCATAATAACTTCGTTTTTCTCTGTTCCGAATCAATCGGAGCAAAAGCCATGCCAAAATAAAATACACATTATAAATATAATACCAGTAGCTTATTGCAGTATAAACCGATACGGACATCATAGAAACAGAGAACAACACGGAACATATACGGGTATTGCCACATTCTCTGAATATTTTGCAACAACATATATTACCCAGTACGATCATCAGACATATATAAACGGATATGGTATTGGTATTTAAAAAATTCAGAAAATATGCCCTTATAACATATGCCGCAAGCATAAACGGATTCCATAATCCGTAATACCCCTGATCATATATTTTCATTCCCTTCATTTGATAGAAATCAATCGTCGGCAGATGCCCTGTATGAAACAAAGTTTGATACGCTTTATCAATTATCGGAAGCCATTGGGATTTATTATCGTCAAATAAACCAAAATTGAGATTTCCCTGTCCTATTATAAGAAACACGGCCAACGTTAATAAAATAACTCCCATTGTTTCTATCGTGTTTTTACTGCGCTCTGAATATTTTGAGGTCGTCATTTATATTTCCTCCCTAAGTCGGCTGCTCATTAACGCCAAAATAAAAAGCGCAATAATGCCATTCAAATCTTCTGTGTCAAATTTCTGCATAGTCAACTCATCTATCTGTGGTATATTTTTCGCAGCAATTTCTCCGATACACTTTGCGTCAAGCCGACAGGCTCTGCCGTCTACCAATACCGTCTGACGATTTATATTTTCTTCATAATCTTGCGTGATCTGAATGCCGGCATTTCTTAGATCCGTAATAATGGATTCCAGATCTATTTCCGAACTGACTGATAATTTCATACTGATTTCAGGCATATAATCCGGCGATAATTCTTGTCCGATCAAACGGTCATCAAAAAAGTGGATAACCATATCTGCATACTCTTTTTGCGGCATGATATATTTTTGACTATCTACGCGGCGGCTTTCGATCTGATTTATGATCGTTTCATTTGAATATCCCCTTTTGGCGGTATCCCGCTTTATTTTCCACAATCTCCTTAAAGATTCCTCAGTATCCATGTAGATTTTGATATCGAGGCACTTCCGCATTTGCGGCAGATATAAGGAATGCAAGCCGCATACAACAATGATTTTGCGTGGTTTTATTTTATGCGGAGTAGAAAAATTTCCGGTCGTATGGTCATATTCCACCCGATATACGGATTTACCCTGTTTGAGCATCCGTATATCATTGGCTTGTCGATATAAATAGTTTGCCTTCGGATCTAAATGCGTATGGTATTTCCACATTTGTTCGCCGCGTTCCCATTTATGATCTCCGTCTCCCTCTATTTCCAAAATATTTTTTTTACCGAAAACCATTTCTAAAGTATGCAGCATATAACTTTTTCCGCTTCCGCTATCTCCGGCTATGCCGAGCGCCAACGGAATATTTCCCCGTTTGTACAAGGAATTGCTGGCTATGCCAAAATGATACATTTGAAAGATAACATAGAGTAAAATACCGGTCATAACGGTAAAAATCTGATTCCGCAGCGTTGTGTTATTTATTTTCAGATATGCTAAGGAGATCCCGCAAAAATAGAGATCTGTTAATCCTTGATTATGAAAAAAGAAAAAATATAAAAGATAACTTGCATTTAAAAGGAAATACAGCACAAAATGTTTATATCTGTTTTGTCCTGCATACATAAAAAATATGGTGATAAACGGCACTATCCATGCATACCAACCCGGCATAGGTGCAACAAACGCCAAGAAAACCGCGAAAAGGATACCACAATAATTCAACAGGAGCTCCTGATTGATTCTGTCTAAATAAAATACTCTTAGATATAACCATAAGACCATAAAGATCGGAATGATAAACTTTAAGGTGTCATAGTCTATGTATACATTCATAAGCCGGCTCTGTTCCTTATTAAGCAGTACCTCTTGAACAAATCCGTTTGACCAAAAAGGCGCGATGCACATGATAACTATGACAGTAAATATCATAAGCGCGCAGATGCACCTCAAATGCCCTTTCCGCTTTTGATAAAACATAAATAATAACGGAATTACAGCTATCGTATGCTGTTTAGTCAAAACTGCTGTCACTGACAACAGTAAAGAAACTATTTCCGCACGCGCACTTTTCTGCGTCAAAAAATAAATGGCTGCCAATAAGATCGCGGTCGGTATGATATCCAGCTGTCCATGCATATACGCAGAATAAATTATAATAGGCGAAGCACAGTAAAACAGTAAAATATATTTTATTTTGTGCGGAAAAAGTCTATATAAAATATAGGCACACAA
This sequence comes from uncultured Lachnospiraceae bacterium, assembly GCA_947626745.1. Taxonomy (GTDB): domain Bacteria; phylum Bacillota; class Clostridia; order Lachnospirales; family Lachnospiraceae; genus UBA3282. Next base: position 129,478 of record CANQTF010000003.1, on the reverse strand, counting down.
ATTATCAAATAAGAAAATCGGTAATTTGAGCACAAAGTGGAATAAATAACTATTTTGAATAGAAAACAAACGTATCAACCCGACGGGTACGGATTCAATATAAAGCATAAATGGCGGGTATGCAAAAGCCTCTATCATATGGTTTGCATGATAATATTCGTACGGGTTATTTTGACCCGTTAAAAATTGGCTTACAAACGGAAAAAATAACACATCCTGATAATCCGAAGAAAAACAGCACATACAAATCATCTTAAAGACAGTAATTCCACCGAAACAGCATATTATCATATTTCTTTTGTTGATTATTTTATTTGCCATGCTCATATCATAAAACCATATCTATTTGTTAGTATTTATTTTTCTTGATCTAAATCTTGAATATATAGATCTGTCTGCTCCCTTTTTTTGATCTGCTCTAATTTTTCTTTTCTGTTCATGTACCAATAACCTGCGCCGCTTAACGCTACTATAGCAACTACTACGGATAATAATATTTTGGTTATGGTTATATTTTTTTGATTCTGCTCGCTTATGGCCGAATCATGTGCATACCCTGTCGATACAACATCTTCCGCCGCCTCATCCGCCTCTTCTGACATGATCTCCTGCGTTTCCTCTTGGGCCAATTCCTGCGCTGCCCTTGTTTCTTCCATTTCTTCAACGACATCCTCCGATATCTGCATCTCTGTCATGTTTTCATGATTGCCGTTGATATATGCTATTTCTCCATGATATAGAATCTGATACCAGCCTTCCGCAGTCTGCGAAAGAATAAGGACATTTTCCCCTTCCGGTATAATCACATCTGTCTTGCTTTCAGAATTAGGCTCTTCATATACGGGAACATCTTCGGACATTTCCATAAAATCATAGATAACCTGTGCCTGTTCTGCTGCATAAACGATATCCTTTGCTTTTACGAACAGAAGAGCGGCCGCTAAATAACCATTGATTATTAAAAATTTTTTCATGATATATGCTTTCTTTTACCTTACAACAGAAATTACGGAGAGCATTTTACGGCATGCTCCCCGTAATTCAACAAAAATCGTTTGCAAATTACACGTTTTTAATATAAACAAATGCAAATACACCAAACTTGTCAGACGAGAACGTCACTGTATTCGGATCGTTATCCATATCCTTCAACAGATCTGCCTTGCCGACGCCATTATCGCCATATACGCGCAAAACAGCTATCTGATATCCGGCAGGCGCCTTCATAGATGTCGGAACACCCACCGTATAAGAAACCTCGCTTGCCGGGTGTGCAATATTCTCTCTTTTACCCGAAGCTGTTATCTTAGAACCATAGATATCCAAGATCCCCGCTACCTTTGCTCCCATGCTCGAAGATACTTCCGTTACGGTCTTCATCGCTTTTGCACCGCAAGCACTGTCCCCGATACTGATCATCGCCTTTTCGCCGCTCTTTACTCCCAAAGCCGCATTTACATTTGCTTTTACAGACGTTACCGCCGTCCCCGCAAATTTTTTCGATGTATAACTGCCGGATACGGTCGATTTAAGAACTGTGCCATCGCCTTTTTTTACAACATTTTGAACTGTCTGGCTGGGTGCGGCAGCAGTTGTTGCGCCGGTTGCTTCATTTGTCGATGTTTCGCCGGACTGCTGCGCCTCTTCCTTTTTTGTCGGTTCATTGTAGCCGCTGCCGGCTGCTTCCACGCATAATGTGGAGCCGACTATCATGGTAAGTGCCAATACCAATGATGCCCATTTTTTCATTCTTTGCTTTTTCATTTCCATTTCCTCCTTATTTATTTTCTGTGAGAAATAATTCTCCTTGCTCCGTGCAATAATATAGCACAAACATTTCTGTTAGTCAATCTAGTATTTTCTTATAGAAATAATTCTCGTGTTAGATTATTGCTATGATTAGTGTAAATATAATAAATGGGGAACAAACTATGGAAAAAGGACTTGTTGATTTACAAAGCATGGGACAGAGAATCCGAGAATTGCGATCTTCTCTTGATTATACGCAAGAAAAATTTGCCACACAAATCAATATATCAACATCATATCTTGCATTATTGGAAACGGGAAAAAGAATGGCAAGTATAGATGTCCTTGCCCAAATCGTAGATTCTTTTCATGTGAGTTTAGATTATTTACTGTTTGGTCGGGAAGAACCTCTGGAAACCAAAAATTATTTACTGTTTCAGGAACTGTGTAAAAATTTTTCAAATGAAGACGTTTTCTCCGCATTAAAGATCGCTGAATTTTATCTCAAAAATATAGTTCAATCAAAATAAAAAGCGCCGCTTACTCCAAAATCCCTTTTTCCAGCACATACAAAGCGCGCTCGTTCTCCTCCTGACAGTACGCGATGATCTCCTCCTCCCCCTTGTCGGCAACGATCGTCGTATCCGCGCCCAACTGCACGAAACAGACATAGTCGTCGATCGTCTCCATGCGGGAAGCCTCTGCCTTACACAGATTCTGCGGATACTTCCGGTTCTGCTCGATGATATCGTCGCGATACCGCTCCAGCGCCGCTTCTATGTCTCCCACATGCGCCTCCTTGGCGTGAATGATGATCATCGTGTCGATATGGGTATCCATTCCCTGCCGCTCCGCCAAGAAATCGACATACATATCCTCCGTGATGCCCGTCTTCTGTTCCAGCTCCTCCTTTGACAGACGGACATCAGGCCAGTATTGATCCCCCAGCAGCTCTTTGACGCTGTCTTTCAGTTCCGCCAGCGTGGTAAATTCCCGATCGCCCTGCAGAAGAAAATTGCTCGCCTGCAGGTCTTCCGTGACCTTCTGCATCTCGAACGCCTGTCCGTTATCGACCAACTCGTCTTCCGGCAGCGTATCGCCGCAGCCGGACAACAGGAGCTGTCCGCCGATCCAAGCGGCCGCCGCCATTTTTCGCATACGTCTTTTTCTGTCCGTTCCCATTCCCGTATCGTCCTCCGTTTCCGCCTTTTACCGTAATTGTTAATTTTGGTGTTATTTGGTATAATATGATTTGTTATAGTCTTTGTCCTTTTTAGAAAAATATGTATGCGGAAGGGAGTTTCCTTTACGGTATGCTGTTTAACTCGTATATCTTTATCTTTTTGTTTCTGCCGCTTGTGCTGCTCGGCTGGTACGGCCTGAACGGCAGACGGAAATATACGGCGGCCAACCTCTTTCTGGCGGGTATGTCGCTGTGGTTTTACGCCTATTTCAATGTCCGTTATCTTGCGGTCATACTGGTCAGCATCGCCCTGAACTATCTGTTGAGCTGGCTGCTGACCCTGATCGCGTCAGAAGACCGCCATGCGGCGCTGTGGCGGCGTGCCGGGCTGGTTACAGGTATCGTCCTGAATCTCGGTATCCTGTTCTACTTTAAGTACTATGACTTTTTCGTGGAAAACATAAACCTTGCATTTCACACCGATTTTACCCTGAGACATATCCTGCTGCCGCTTGGCATCAGCTTTTTTACCTTTCAGCAGCTGTCGTTCATCATCGACAGATGTCTGGGCAGATGCGGACATTATTCCCTGATCAACTACGTTACGTTCGTGACGTTCTTCCCGCAGCTTATCGCCGGGCCGATCGTTCTCTACAAGGAGATGATCCCGCAGTTCGAGGATATCTCCAAGCGGCGCTTCGACGCCTCGTCCTTTTCCCGGGGCGTGTATCTGTTCGTATTGGGACTTGCCAAAAAAGTGCTGTTGGCGGACACGTTCGCGCTCATGGCCAACTACGGCTTTGCGCAGACCTTTTCGCTGGACACGGTCTCCACGATCGCGGTGATACTGTCGTATACGTTTGAGCTGTACTTTGATTTCAGCGGCTACTCGGATATGGCGATAGGACTCGGCAAAATGTTCAACATCGAGCTGCCCGTCAATTTCAACGCGCCTTACCGCGCATGCAGCATCAAAGAATTCTGGCAGAGGTGGCACATCACGCTCTCCCGCTTCTTCGTCACGTATGTGTATATCCCGCTGGGCGGCAGCAGGAAGGGCCGGCTGCGCATGCTCATCAATACGTTCCTGATTTTTCTTCTGAGCGGCCTGTGGCACGGCGCGGCCTGGACTTATGTGGCCTGGGGCGCGATGCACGGCCTCTTGGTGGTCTGGGACAATCTGGGGATCATAGGCGTCAAGGGGCATGATGAGAAAAGACCCGCCCGCTTCCACATTCCCGCATGGCTGGGCTGGATCTTCACATTCACGCTGTTCAATCTGTCCCTCTTCTTCTTCAGAAGCGGGAGTATGCTCAGCGCAAAGCAGCTTTTTAAGAATCTCTTCGCGGGAAATGATACGGGCAAGATCTACGACGTCGCCGCGCAGCTTGAGCTGGCCGAGGCTTATGTGCTGCGGCAGACCATAGAGCTGGCCGCTCCCGGTCTGATGCAATACTTTTATCTGATCTTGATGCTGCTGCTGTTCGCGCTGGCATTTTTCCTGATCTTCCGCCCGAACGCATATGAACGGACAATGCGCGGCGAGCTGACATCGAAGCGCTGCTGGGGGATATGTGTGCTGTTCGTGTGGTGTATCGTATCGCTGTCACAAGTGAGCACGTTTTTGTATTTTAACTTTTAGACAGGAGCAACTGAGAGTATGCATAAGAATAAGAAAGAAACTATCACACAAGATCAGAATATAAGCTTCCTGCGCCGGTTCGCAGTGCGGTCTGTCGCGCTCCTTGCGGCGGTCATCGGCGTCGTGATACTTTTCGATCCCTTCTACCGGTATCACGCGCCTCTTCCGGGTCTGAAGGCGGTGCTGTCCGACAAAGAGTATCAGTGCGTCGGCACGCTGCGCAATTTTGATTACGATGCGCTGATCGTCGGCTCCTCAGTCTGCGAGAATTACAACAATCACTGGTTCGACGAAGGGTTCGGCTGTACGGCGATCAAGGCGATCCGCTCCTACGGCGCCACCGCGGATCTCTGCTATCTGTTGGATAAAGCCTATGAGTCGCACGAACTGAAATATGTGTTCTACAACATCGACCCTTCCTCCCTGTCGGCGAGCACGGAGCCGACCTATGAAGCCACGAACTGCCCGATGTACCTGTACGACAGGAGCTTTTTCAACGATTATCCCTACTGGCTCAACAAGGGCGTACTGCTGGAAAAGATACCCTATATGCTCGCCTACTCCCTGATCGGAAACTATGACGAGGGCGACTCCTACAACTGGGCGCAGTGGAAATATTTCGGGCAGGACTTGGCGATCGGCATGTACACGCGTCTCCCGGACGTCAAACAGATGCAGCCGGAAAATACGAACGCCGAGGAACTGGCGGGCAATATCGCTCTGCTCACGGCACAGGTCGAAGCGCATCCCGATACAACCTTCAAGTTCTTCTTCTCGCCCTACTCCATGCTCTGGTGGGACAACGCATACCGAAACGGGGAGCGGGATGCCGTGATCTACAACGAGACACAGGCGATCGGGGCGCTCCTCGCATACGACAATGCAGAGATCTATTTCTATCAGGACGATGAGGACATTATCACGGATCTGGACAATTACATGGATATGATCCATTTCTCAAAGGATATCAATTACGACATCTACGACAAGCTCGCCAAGGGCGAGGGCCGTCTGACAGAGGAAAATTATACAAAACGGCTGGAACAGATGCGGACACTGTCCGAACGGATCGTGCAGGAAGATATCCTGCAATACTATGCGAAATGATCTATTCTTCCGGCATGTATGCCCAGATATTCTTGATCTGGGATCTCAGTCTGCTGAACGCCCACTTGCCGCTTCTCGCCACGCAGTTCGGATCGTTGACCAGAAATCCGTCGCTCTCATAACCGTAGATCACGATATAGTGGCCCGTGGTCGTAAAATCTCCCCGGCTCACGGAGCATATGATCACGCCGCCGCCGTCCAGTACCGCGATCAGGCTGTCCGCCTGTATGGCCGGCTTCAAGACGCCGATGCCGTATCTCTTCGGAACATCTTCCATGAGCGCCCACGCCGTTCCCGTCCCTTCCACATAATATCCGTTCTCCATGCTGTAGCCGGCGATCTTATCCGGCGTGAGGCCGTCGTCTCTCGTCAGGTAAAAAAGCGCCATAGACAGACAGGTCGGGCCGCACCCGGCCAGTCCGATACAGCTCTCCCCGTAGGCCCGATAGCCCCATCGGGGATCCCACTGCAGGAAGAGCGGGAAATCCTGCGCCTTTTCACCGGCAGTCAGCGCGCCCGGGCCGCTCTCGTTTTCGCCCGGATATCCCGCCGCAAAATCCCTCATCTCCGGATTGTTCGCCAGCGCCGCAAGCAGCTCTTTCGGATACTGCTCATACTGCTGCCGGATCTCCAGAATGACGGGATCGCTCTCTCCCAGCTCGTCTAAGCGGGCCAGAACCTCGTCCTCTGTCCGTTCCACGGGCATCTCCATGGCTATCGGCGCTATACTGTCCGCATATCCCTCCTGCGCATCGCCCGACTCTGCGTCCTCCGTCTGCACATAAGGCCGGAACCCCTGATCTTCCAAGCGTTTGATCGTCGTCTGCAGCTCGTCCATGCGGGCATACAGATTACCGATACAGAGTAAGAGCAATGTGATGACCAGTATGACCGACAGCTCGAAAACTTTTCTTCTTAATCTCTTTTTTCTTCTGCGTTCTATCTGCTTCCTGCTCAGCCGGACGTTCCTGCCGTTGTTCCCCATACGCCTTCGCTCCCCGTTCCGATCGGCTTTTCCGATGACTGCATCCGGAAGATCCCGATATCTTATCCGCATCAAGCGTATCATTTCTTTCTGGAAAGATTATCTAAATATTCTTAAGAATACGCCGCGGATCTCTTAAGATTTGCGAACGGCCCCGCTATGTACTATAATCATTTCATAACAGATCATCAGAAGGAGCGTAAATCAAATGAAACTGATCTCATGGAACGTAAACGGCCTTCGCGCCTGTGTAGGCAAAGGCTTTCTGGACTTCGTAAAAGCGGCGGACGCAGACATCTTCTGTCTGCAGGAGACCAAGCTGCAGGCGGGACAGATCGATCTGGATCTGCCCGGCTATCATCAATACTGGAATTACGCGGAGAAAAAAGGATACTCGGGAACCGCTGTTTTCACCAGAGAAGAACCGCTAAGCGTCTCCTACGGTATCGGCATCGACGAACACGACCACGAAGGCCGCGTTATCACGCTGGAATTTCCGGATTACTACGTGATCACGGTCTACACGCCCAACTCGCAGGACGGCCTGGCGAGACTGGATTACCGCATGAAATGGGAGGAAGACTTCCGGGCCTATCTGAAGAAACTGGAGGAGACGAAGCCCGTCGTCTTCTGCGGCGACCTGAACGTGGCGCATCGGGAGATCGATCTGAAAAATCCCGGCTCCAACCGCAAAAACGCCGGCTTCACCGACGAGGAGCGCGCAAAATTCACGGCTCTGACGGAAGCGGGCTTCATAGACACTTTCCGCTATTTCTATCCCGATCTGGCGGGCGCTTACTCATGGTGGTCCTACCGTTTTCACGCCAGAGAGAAGAACGCCGGATGGCGCATCGACTATTTTCTCGTATCGGCATGCCTGAAGGACAGACTGCGCGATGCGTACATCTATTCCGACGTATTCGGTTCCGACCACTGTCCTGTCGGTCTGCTTCTTGCATGACCCTGCCTTATTGACCAAAAATAATTATTTATTGAAATTCGATAAATTTTTATTGACATTCATTTCTCTCCGTGCTATTGTATGCTTAAAGAACAGGATTTACCGACAGAAAGGAGCAGACTATGAAAGACAAATTGACTCTGTTTACCAAATTTCTGCTTGACGTGATGTTCTACGGAGGGATCCTCGTGACGCTGACGCTTCCGCTCAGCATCAGATTCTACGGCAGATACAATTCTTACTTCGCGGATAACTTTTATTCCCTCTGCGTGATCTTCTTCCTGTCAGGCATCTTTGCGATCCTGATCATACAGCAGCTTCGGAAAATGTTTGCCACCGTGATCGCGGGCGACTGCTTTGTGCGGGAGAATGTCACAAGCCTTGAACGGATGAGCATTTACAGCTTTTTTATCGCGGTGATCACGGCATGCCGGCTGTTCCTGTACACGACGCCCGCCGTCTTCATCATCATACTGGTGTTTGTGATCGCCGGACTGTTCAGCAAGGTGCTCGCGGGCGTTTTTGACAAAGCGGTCGCCTACAAACAGGAAAACGATCTGACGATCTGACGAGGAGGCATTTATGGCGATCATTATCAACTTAGATGTTATGATGGCGATGCGCAAGAAAGGACTGACCGAGCTGGCAGGCGAAATCGACATTACCCTTGCGAATCTTTCCATCTTAAAAAACAACAAGGCCAAAGCAATACGTCTCTCCACACTGAACGAGATCTGCAAGGCGCTGGAATGTCAGCCGGGCGATATTCTGGAATATGTGGAGGACGAACAGACGTCCGCGGATACGGACGACGAAGCAGACAAATAGGAAAGGAGTTTATCATGAACACAAACTATACAAACGATCCTTACAGAAACAATCAAAACATATATCCGAACATGCCGGCCCCCGGACCGCAGACTGCTGCCGTACAGGCGGCAAGACCGGAGGAGAACATCTTCACGAAGAAAATGAAGGCCGCCTTCCCGTCCTTCGGGATCGGCAGCGCTCTCTACGCGCTGTTCTACACCTTCTGTCTGTACAGGAACGCCTCCGGGATCACCTACCCTTTTTTCGTCGCAGGAACCCTTTGCTATTTCTTCTTCTCTATGAGAAAGTTAGGGGTTCCTTACAAAAGAAACAGCAGCTTCTATATCGTCAGCATCGTCCTGCTCGGTATCTCCAACTGTCTTACCGTCTCGAAGCCGCTCCTGACGATGAACAAATGCGCTATCTTTCTGCTGGCCTTTATCCTGATGATCCACACGGTCTACGCAGATGAAGCTTGGAATTTCCCGAAATATCTCGGTGCGCTCTTTGGGACCGTCGGGACGACATGCGCATGCCTTTTTCGTCCCTTCGGCGACATGACGTTTTATTTTGATGCCCAAAAAAGGCAGAAAACAGGCAAAAAAAGCTATTTTCTGCCCGTGCTGGCCGGCGTCGGGATCGCCGTGCCTGTCCTTTTATGCATGGCGCTGCTGCTCGCGAGCGCCGACACCGTATTCAGGGAAATGCTGCTCGATATGTTTGGCAGTATTAACTTTGCCACGATCATCGGCATCTGCTTCCTGACCGTCGTCATGTTTTTTGTATCCTACGCGGTCAGCGCCGCGCTCGCTCTGAAAAATGTCAAAGAAGAAGTGTACGATCACCGCGTTCTGGAGCCGATCACCGCCATTATTGTCACGGCGGCGCTCTCTGTGCTCTATCTGGCGTTCAGTGCGATCCAGATCCTGTACCTCTTCCTGCGGAAAATGCAGCTCCCCGAAGGATACTCCTACTCCGCCTACGCAAGGGAAGGCTTCTTCCAACTGCTCGCTGTCTGTGTCCTGAATCTGCTGATCGTGCTTGTCTGTCTGCATCTCTTCCGGGAGAGCATCGTGCTCAAAGCGATCCTGACGGTCATCAGCGGCTGCACTTACATCATGATCCTGTCCAGCGCGCTGCGTATGCTGATGTATATCAACCGGTATAATCTCACATTCCTGCGGATCTTCGTGCTCTGGGCGCTGGCGGTCATACTTCTCCTGATGACGGGTGTCACGATATTTATCTATAAGGACTGCTTCCCGCTGTTTTCCTACAGCACGGTCGTCGTGACCGTCCTCTATATCGGGCTGTCCTTCTCGCACCCCGACTACTGGATCGCCAAGTACGACCTCGATCCGGCACATTTGGAATATCTGAATGATTACGATATCTTTGACAGTAAAAGCTATCTGTGCAGACTGTCCGCAGACGCCGCGCCGATCCTGCTGAACGCAGAGACCAATCCCTATCTGCACACGGAAACGATCGGCACGGGCGCCACCGAGGTGACGTTATCGGACCTAAACGACACGGCCCGCTATGAACACAGCGGAGTGACCGAAGAATTGAACTGGCTGCGGCGCTATTGCGACAAGGTAGACGCCCTCTGCGAAGATATGCACATACGAAGTTTTAATCTCTCCCTCCATACGGCAGAGAAATATCTGCGACAACTGTCTCGGTAAAAACAGCGGGGATCAGTCCCCGCTGTCCGCCGCGCGCATCTCACGGATCACGCTGAAGCCGATAGGGATAGATATGGAGAGCGCGCAGACATCCGACACCGCCTGACAGACCTCCACACCCGTAAGGCCGAAGAAATGCGGCAGGATCACGATGAGCGGCAGGAAGAAGATCCCCTGTCTGGCAGATGCCACGATAGACGCTTTTACGCCCTTGCCGATAGACTGCAGCATCATATTGCACATGACCATCCATGAACTTAAGGGGAACGCTATGACCGTATAGCGCAGCGCCGCCGTTCCCACCGCGATGACTTCCGGATCGTCCTTGCGGAAGACCGTGACAAGCTCCGGCGCAAAGACATAGACGAGCACCGCAAGCCCCAGCAGGACCACCAGCGACATCCGCACGCAGAACCAAAATGCGTTGAGTACTCTCCGGTATTTACCCGCACCGTAATTGAAGCCGCACACGGGCTGAAAACCCTGCCCGAATCCGATCAGCGCGGAATTGGCGAACATCATGATGCGGTTGACAATGGACATACCCGCGATAGCGGCGTCCCCGTACACGCCGGCGGCATGGTTCAGGCAGATAGTCGCCACACTGGCAAGCCCCTGTCTGAACAGCGACGGGCTCCCGCCTCTGATGATCTCCTGATAGAAATGCAGACTCGGCTTGAAGTTGCGGAAACGGATCTGAATATTACCGCCCCTTCTGATCATGATCAGCAGAAACCCAAAACTCAGATACTGGCTGATCGTGGTGGCTAACGCCGCGCCCGCGATGCCCATGCCGCAGGTGAAGATCAGGAACGGATCGAGTGCGATATTGATGACCGCTCCCGACACGATACCGATCATCGCATAGAACGCGCTCCCCTGAAACCGCATCTGATTGTTGAGCACCAGCGACGCCGTCATCGCCGGCGCACCAAGCAGAATGATCCGCAGATAAGATACCGTATAGGGAAGAATGGTCGGCGTGGAGCCCAGCGCATAGGCAAGCGGCTTGATGAACAGGATACACACCGCCATGATGACGATTCCCGCGCAAAAGGAAGAGAAAAAGCCCACCGCGGACATCTTCTCCGCCTCCTCGGTATTGCCCGCGCCGAGCTGTCTGGAGATATAGTTGCCCGAACCGTGGCCGAAGAAGAAGCCCACCGCCTGCAGGATCGCCATCAGCGAAAACACGACGCCCACCGCCGCCGTGGACTGCGTATTCAGCTTTCCCACGAAAAAAGTGTCCGCCATATTGTAGAAAGACGTCACCAGCATACTCATGATCGTGGGGACTGCCAGTCTGCACACCAGCTTTTCCACGGGCTGTTCTGTCATATAGATCCTTTTTTGTTCCACACTCTGAAATTTCATACTTATCGCTTCTTTCTTATTTTAATTCATTTGCTGTCACATAGAACTTATGATAGATACCGCCCAGCGCCAGAAGGCTCTCATGCGTTCCCTCCTCCGCAATGCCGTCCTCGGTCAGCACCAAGATCCTGTCGGAATTGCGGATGCTGGACAATCTGTGCGCTATCGTAATGGTCGTTCTTCCCTTCGCCAGCGCCTCTAACGACCTCGCCACCTGAAATTCGCTCTCGTTGTCCAACGCCGAAGTCGCCTCGTCCATGATCAGGATCGGCGGGTTTTTCAAAAAGACTCTTGCAATACTGATCCTCTGCTTCTGTCCGCCGGACAATTTCACACCGCGCTCACCGACATAAGTATCATAGCCGTCCTTCAGCGCAGTGACAAACTCATGCGCGCCGGCCTGTTTTGCCGCCTGAATCACTTCCTCCCTCGTCGCGCCCTCACGGCCGTAAGCAATATTCTCATAGACCGTGCCGGAGAACAGGTACACGTCCTGCTGTACCATGCCGATGCTCTGCCGCAGACTTTTCAGCGTATAATGGCGTATATTCTCCCCGTCCAGCAGGATCTCTCCCTCATCAATATCGTAGAAGCGCGGGATCAGGTTGCACAGCGTCGTCTTGCCGCCGCCCGAAGGCCCTACGATAGCGATCTTCTCCCCCGCGCGTATGCTCAGGTTCAGGCCGCGGAAAACAACGTTATGGTCATCGGGATACGCAAAGCTCACGTTGCAAAATTCGATATTGCCGCGGGGATTCACGCAGGGTACCGCCCCCTCCTCGTCAAAGATCTCAATGTCGCTGTCCATGATCTGCACAAACCGCTCGATGCCCGTCATGCCGCGCTGGAACTGTTCGGCAAACTCGATGATCCTGCGGATCGTGGCGATCAGCGTGCTCACATACATCACATAGGCCACCAGATCACCCGGCATGATCTTCTCCCGGATCATGAAGATACCGCCCGCCACCAACAGGACGAGGTACATCAGTCCGTCGAAGGCCCGCGTCGTCGTCTGAAAGAACGCCATAAATTTATAAGTTTCTTTTTTGATATGAAAAAAGTCCTGATTGTCCTTCTCGAACTTTTCCTTCTCCTTCTCCTCGTTCGTGAACGCCTTGACGACCTTCTGTCCCAAGAGACTGTCCTCGATGCGGGCATTCAGCTCTCCGATCTGGACGCGCTGTCTGCGAAAAGCCTCCCGCATGCGCAGGTTGATGAGCGTACAGGTCACCGCCATCACCGGCACGACCGCAAAGAGGATAAGCGTCAGCGCAAGGCTGATCCGCGCAAGGATAATAAAGGATATGACCGTCTTGACTCCTGCGATAAAAAACTCTTCCGGGCAGTGGTGGGAGAACTCCGTCACGTCAAACAGATCGTTGGTGATCCGCCCCATGATCTGCCCGACCTTCGTATTGTTGTAATAGGTATCCGACAGCCTCTGCAGATGCGCATAGGCGTCCCGCCGCATATCCGTCTCGATACGCGTGCCCATTACATGGCCTGTGTACGCCATATAGAAATTTGCCACCGTGTCTATGATGCGCAGACACAGATACAGTGCGCCGAGGCGCAGTATGACCGACACGGTGAGAGCGGCCAGGTCGTTCATGCCTGTGTTGGTGATATAGCGGATGATCATGGGCAGCACCAGCTCACAGATCGTCGTCAGCCCCGCACAGAACAAGTCGATGACGACGATATGCAGATATTTTTTATAATAGGGCAGAAAACGGTGCAGTAATTCTCCCGCCTTGTATGTTTTTCTGTCGGATCGTATGTCCATATGCGCTCTCCTGTACCGCCGGATAATCTATTACATTGTATCACTATCTCGCCAAATTATCAAAGTGGAGAATTTATCCCGGATTTTCATCAGAAAGCACTTTATGTTTCCCGCAAAATCAGCTAAAATATGGATATGCTACTAAGTCTTATATAATAGATATCGGAGGTTTCTATGATTCATTCACAAGTATTGCGGGAGCAGATCAAAAACGGAGACTTTGACGCAAAGCTGAAAGACATCTACGGCAGCGGGGAAGACGTTCTCGACAGACAGCGCGACAGATACCGGAAGGCCGTCGCCAAATACGAAGAGCTGTTCGGCGCGGGAGATGTGGAGATCTACAGTGCGCCCGGCAGGACGGAGATATGCGGCAACCATACGGATCATCAGCACGGCACGGTGCTGGCGGCCTCTATCGATCTCGACGCCATCGCGGTCGTCGGGGCAGCGGACGGCGACACGGTGGAATTTGTGTCCGAGGGCTACGATCCGATCCGCTTCGACAGCAAGGATCTGGCTGTTACCGAAGACGCCAAGGGTACGACCGCCGCTCTGCTCAAAGGCGTCATCAAAGGTATGCAGGATCGGGGATACAGGACCGGCGCCTTCAGGGCGTACGTCACCAGTGAAGTACTCAGCGGTTCGGGACTTTCTTCCTCCGCGGCGCTGGAATCCATCATCGGCACGATCCTGTCCGGCCTGTACAACGACATGACCGTTCCGCCGGTGGATATCGCCATAATCGGCCAATATGCCGAAAACGTGTACTTCGGAAAACCCAGCGGCCTAATGGATCAGATCGCGTGCAGCGTTGGCGATTTCGTCCATATCGACTTCGCAGATCCGGCAAAGCCCGTGGTCACCAAGATCAACTGCGACATCGCCGCGGAGGGCTATCGTTTATGCATCGTGGACACCAAGGGCTCTCATGCCAACCTGACAGACGACTACGCCGCGATCCCCGCAGAGATGAAAGAAGCGGCCGCTTTCTTCGGCAAAGAGTATCTGCATGAGGTAACGTTGGACGAGTTCCTCTCCGCCCTGCCTAAGCTGTACGGCAAGATCGGAGACCGCTGTGTGCTCCGCGCCTTCCACTATCTGACCGAGATGGAACGTGTGAGCCGCGCATCGGCCGCACTTCAAGAGAAGCGCTTTGCGGATTTTCTGGAGGTGATCAGGGAATCCGGCAATTCCTCTTACAAATATCTGCAGAACGTCTACTCCAGCAAATACGAGCAGACACAGCCCGTTCCGACTACGCTGATGCTCAGCGAACACTACCTGAAAGACAACGGCGTGTGCCGCGTACACGGCGGCGGCTTCGCGGGAACGATCCAGGCTTTCGTGAAAAAAGAGGCTGTGACAGGCTACAAGAGCTTTATCGAAAATATACTCGGAGAAGGCACATGCCATGTGCTTTCCGTCAGAAAACAGGGCGGGATCAAGGTACTGTAACGCCTTGGTAAGACCCGGATAACGGCTCTTCAAACGGCCGCAGACGGGTCTTTTGTCCTTTCAAAAAACAACGGAAGGGATCAAAATGAAACTGAGCTTGCTGTTTATCTTCAACAATATCCTGCTTGGGATCGGTCTTGCCATGGACGCCTTTTCGGTATCGATGGCGAACGGCTTGCATGATCCGAACATGCAAAAAAGCAAGATGAACAGAATTGCCGGCGTGTTCGCCGGATTTCAGTTTGCCATGCCGATGATCGGGTGGATCTGTGTCCATACGATCGTCCGATACTTTCGGGCATTTGAAAAGGCTATTCCTTGGATCGCGCTCATCCTTCTTTCCCTGATCGGCGGCCAAATGCTGGCGGAAAGCCGTCACGGCAGGGATCCGGAGGCAGAAAAGCCGCGCCTTACTATCCAAACGCTGCTGATCCAAGGCATTGCCACCTCTATCGACGCACTGTCCGTTGGTTTTACTATCGCCGGATACGGCTGGGTCATGGCGCTGGCAGCCTGTGTCATTATCGCCGTCGTTACTTATATCATCTGCATGGCGGGACTTGTGATCGGCAAACGATTCGGCATGAAGCTGTCCAATAAGGCCCAGATCCTTGGCGGCGTCATCCTGATCGCGATAGGGATAGAAATTTTTATCACTTCCGTTTTCTCACGTTAAGTTGTATGATATAGAAAAATAAGAAAGCCCACGGGCGGAAAGGAATCTATTATGAATCAAAACGCTATCTTTCAGTTGTCCTACGGACTGTACGTGGCCGCTTCCAAGGCCGGCGCCAAGATGAACGGGTGCATCATCAATACGGTGACACAGATCACAAGCAATCCCTTACAGGTCGCTATGACAGTCAACAAACAGAATCTGACCTGTGACCTGATCAAAGAATCCGGCATCGTCTCTGTCTCCGTTCTTTCCGAAAAAGCGCCTTTTTCCCTGTTTCAGCATTTCGGTTTCCAGAGCGGCAGGGACACGGATAAGTTCGTGGGCGTACCTTTCGGTCTGACAAAGCAGGAGCTTCCTTACCTGAAAGAAAATACGACCGCCTATCTGGACTGCAAGGTGGTAAACTCTATCGACGTGGGGACTCACATCATGTTTATCGCAGAGGTGGTGGATGCGGACGTGCTCTCAGGCGACGCTCCCATGACCTATGCATACTATCACGCCAACGTAAAGCCGAAACCGCAGAACGACGCCAACGCGCCCAAGAAGGGCTGGCGGTGTAAGATCTGCGGCTATGTCTATGAGGGCGAAGAGCTCCCTGCCGACTTCGTATGCCCGCTCTGCAAGCACGGGCCGGAGGATTTCGAGAGGATCGGATAGGACGCGTAAAGCTACCTTAGTCAATCTTACGATTTATGTATAATATGGTCTGATTCAACTATTGCAATACAGACATAAAAATATCAGAGGGAGGCTTGTTATACCGGCAAGTCTCCCTCTGGCGGTTAGTGCGTTACAAGCGGAATTGTATCCGGCAATATCCATCGCAGATCATCGCTCTTTTTTGGTAACTGGCCAAATAAATTTTGTGTGCCTTGTTCTCCCTTGACTTTTTCAAAAAAATGTGCATAATAAGTAACATAGGTTGCGTAACGATAGATGCGTTATGATGGGAGGAAAATAAGTATGCCGCCGAAATTCAAATTCACACGGGATGAGATCACAAACGCTGCACTGAACCTGACACGCAAGGCCGGCTCCGATGGGCTCACTGCACGGGCGCTGGCTGCAGAACTTGGCTGTTCGGTCAAGCCGATTTTCGGGCTGTTCAAGAACATGGAGGAAGTGCAGGGAGCGGTTCTGTCCGCTGCGCAGGACTTGTACCAGAGCTGTCTTGCCGAGGATATGGCCGCGGGAAAATATCCGCCCTACAAGGCCAGCGGCATGGGCTATATCCGTTTTGCCAGAGAGGAAAAAGAGCTGTTCAAGCTGCTGTTCATGTGTGACCGTAAAGGGGAGCCGCCCAAGCCGGGCAAGGAAATGGATGTGATTATTCCTCTTATCATGAAGAACACAGGACTTACCAGAGAAAAAGCGGAGCTGTTTCATCTGGAAATGTGGATCTTCGTGCATGGCGTCGCATCCATGATCGCCACCTCGTATCTGGATTGGGAAATGGAAACCGTCAGCGATGTCCTGACGGACGCCTACATGGGTCTGAAAACACGTTTTTGTGGAGAGGCAGGGAACTAATATGGACGCCATCAAAACAGTCGAACTCACGAAAGAATACAAGGATTTGACCGCTGTAGATGGGCTGAATCTCACTGTCCGGCAGGGCGAGCTGCTGTCCCTGCTGGGCGTCAACGGCGCAGGCAAGACCACGACGATCAAGATGCTGACAAGACTCACACAGCCCACCTCCGGCGACGCATATCTTCTCGGAAAAAGTATTTTGACCGAGAGCGCGGCGGTAAAGAACATGATTGCTGTGTCTCCGCAGGAAACGGCAGTGGCCCCCAATCTGACGGTCTGGGAGAACCTGGAGCTGATAGCAGGCGTTCACGGATTGAACAAAGACGAGGCTAAAGGCAAGGTCACAGAATTAAGCGGTCGGTTCGGTTTGGGGGAAGTCGCAAACAAAAGAGCCGGAAAGCTGTCCGGCGGTTGGCAGCGGCGGCTCAGCATCGCCATGGCGCTGATTAGCGACCCGCAGATTTTATTCCTCGACGAGCCCACCCTGGGGCTGGATGTGCTGGCCAGAAGCGATTTGTGGGACATGATCCGTGCCCTCAAAGGGAGCATGACCGTGATCCTCACGACACATTACATGGAGGAAGCGGAGGCGCTTTCCGACCGTGTGGCCATTATGAAAAATGGCCGGCTCCTGCTCACCGGCACCCCTGCGGAGATCAAGCGGCGAGCGGGTACAGACAAATTCGACGAGGCGTTCGTGCGGATTGTAAAGGAGGCGGTTGTATGAAAGTATTTGCTTTTTCCAAGCGGAACGATCTGGAGATTCTGCGCGACCCGCTCAACCTGCTTTTCGGGGTGGGTTTTCCCATTGTCCTGCTGCTCCTTTTGACCGTCATCCAGAGGAATATCCCGGTGGCGCTGTTTGAAATTGAGCATCTGGCGCCGGGAATCATCGTATTCGGGCTGTCGTTCATGACGCTGTTCTCCGCTACGCTGATCGCCAAGGACAGGGGCAGTTCGTTCCTGCAAAGGCTGTACACCACGCCCCTGACGGCGGGAGATTTCATTATGGGCTATCTCCTGCCAATTTTGCCTATCTGTATCGCGCAGTCGGTCATCTGCTTTGCGATGGCGGTGCTTTTAGGGCTCCATGTGACGATCCATATTTTGACCTCGGTTTTGTTCACCCTCCCCGTCGCGCTGCTGTTCGTGTCGTTAGGGCTCTTGTGCGGCAGTATCTTCACCGATAAGCAGGTGGGCGGCATCTGCGGGGCTTTGCTCACAAACCTGACGGCGTGGCTCTCCGGCATCTGGTTTGACCTGGGGCTGGTGGGCGGCGCGTTCCAAAAGATCGCAAATCTGCTGCCGTTCGTTCACGCCGTGGAGATGGAGCGGGCCGTTCTGCGCGGAGATTACGCGGGGGTGTTCCCTCACATCTGGTGGGTAATGGGCTACGCCGCCGCCGTGACTGCCATAGCGGTATTCGCCTTTTTGCGGCAGATGAAAAGACAGTGAGCCAACAATATATGGATCGGAACGAAAAATCGTTGTTTAACGGAAAGTGGAACAGAGGTGTGACATGGAAGAAAAAGTGCGGCTTTCGGATATTGCGGAGGAACTGGGGCTCAGTACGGCGGCGGTGTCGTATGTGCTCCACGGCAAGGCCGGCATGGTGTCCGAGCGAACGGCGGTGCGTGTGCGCCGCGCCTTAGAGGAGCGGGGGTATCTGCCGCGGGCAGCGGAGGTGCTGCTGGCAGAAAACCCTGCGAAAATTGTGGGAGTGGTCATCAATGCCCATGAGAAATATGAATCTCATGTCTTGGAGGACGCCTTTATCGCCTCGGCGCTCAATGCTCTTAACGCGGAGACGGCCAGACGCGGGTTGCAGATGATGGTGAGGGCTGTGAACGCCCTTGAAGAGATCGTCTCCTTCGCCACCATGTGGAACCTGGAGGGTCTGGTGCTCATCGGCTTTTGCAGTGCGGATTACGGGCGCCTGCGGGAGAATGTCCGCATCCCCTTTGTGGTCTACGACGCCTGCGGCGTCACAGCGGAGCGGGTCTGCGCCGTGAACATCGACGACCGGCACGGGGGATTTCAGGTGGGCGAGTATTTCCGCCTTTGCGGGCACGAGCGCGCCCTGTGCCTCTCGGACAACGATATTGACATGGACCTGGAACGCTGGAAGGGTTTTCGGGAAGGCTTCGGGAGCGGCGCGGCGTTTATGATGATCCCGATGATCAAGGCAGAGCGGATGACCTTTTACCGAGAAAAGTTGCCGGGAATCAGAAGCTTCACGGCAGTTTTTGCTGTATCGGATTACTATGCGGTTGACCTCATCCATTTTTTGCAAGGCAACGGCGTCGATATGCCGGGCGAAATCTCTGTCGCCGGATTTGACGACACACCCCTCTGCGGGTTGGTTTATCCGTCTCTTACCTCCGTCCGTCAGGACAATGCGGAACGTGCAAGGACGGCGCTGGACGCTATCGCAAAAATGCGGGTCGGTGAGCCGGTGGAACCGGTCATTACCCTCTCCACGTCCCTGGTGATACGGGACAGCACAAGGAATTGCTGAACGGATTGATTTTGACATGGTATAGTCATTTTCAACAAAAAACTACGTTCCATTTTTGGCACAGCTTACAGATTTAAGTTTTGAAAAGAATTCCTCCATCCGCTTATAATGGACAAATGAAAGAATTTTTACAATCATGGAGGCTGACATGGAACGAAAAATCGTACTGAAAAAAGATCTTCTTGACACATTCAAAAAAATAGGCGTGGCGGCCGGGCAGACGGTCATGGTCCACTGCTCCCTGAGCGCCATGGGCTTCGTCTGCGGCGGGGCGCAGGTGGTGATCGAGGCCCTGATGGAGAGCGTCGGGGAGGACGGGACCCTTATGATGCCCACTCAATCCTGGAAAAACCTGGACCCTGACTCCGGCGTCCATTGGCAGGAGCCCCAGGAATGGTGGCAGCTCATCCGGGACAACTGGCCTGCCTACGACAGAGATATCACGCCCACCAACACTATGGGTGCCGTGGCGGAGATGTTCCGCCGGTGGCCGGGGACAGTCCGCAGCGGCCATCCGGCCAGGTCCGTGGCGGCTTGGGGCCGGTACGCCCAGTTCCTGACAGAGAACCACGACCTGTCCAACATCTTCGGAGACGGCTCACCCATCGGCAAGCTCTACGAGCTGGACGGCTATGTGTTGTTGATCGGTGTGGGCTACGATAAAAATACATCCATTCACTTGGCTGATGTGCGTGCTGATTACCCCGGCAAACACAACACCGTGGAGAGCAGCGCAATATTGGAAAACGGTATTCGTGTCTGGAAGTCCTATGAGACGCTTTTTGTGGACGGAGAGGATTTTGACCAGATCGGTCAGGATTTTGAGGCAAGTTGTCCGGTTGCCAAAGCT
The DNA here is from genome assembly GCA_947626745.1 of uncultured Lachnospiraceae bacterium. Lineage (GTDB taxonomy): Bacteria > Bacillota > Clostridia > Lachnospirales > Lachnospiraceae > UBA3282. Next base: position 109,149 of record CANQTF010000003.1, on the reverse strand, counting down.
GTCCTGGGAAATGGGACAGTGACCTTTATGCGCCAAAGGGAACTGGTAGATTTCGCGGTCAGATGGATCGGGGAGAACAGAAAATGATGCATTCAAAAGAACAGTCTTTTTTCCGTTCCGTCTGCACTTTGGCCGTTCCCGTGGCGCTGCAGTCCATGCTCCAGGCGTCCTTCGGCGTGGTGGATCAGGTCATGATCGGCCAGCTCGGAGGTGTGGAGGTGGCCGCTGTAGGTCTTGCCGGGAAATTCACGGGGATATTTAACGTGGTGGTCTCCGCCGTGGGCGCTGTGGCGGGGATCATGATCTCGCAATACATAGGTCAGAAGAATACCGCCGAGACGCGGCGGAGCCTGGTCCTCAATCTGCGGGTGTGCCTTATCTTGGCCGTACTGTTCAACCTAGTTGGCGTTGCCGTCCCGGAGCGGATCATGGGCCTTTATATCGCGGACACCGCGACCGCACAAACGGCGGGGCGTTATCTCGCCACCGTCTCCGGCACCTTCCTCCCAGCGGCGGGGATTACCATACTGTCCACCCATCTGCGGTGCATGGAGAAGGCGACCCTTCCGCTCTACGCAGGGATCGCGTCGGCGGCAATCAACACGGGACTCAACTGGATATTGATTTTCGGAAAGCTTGGCGCGCCGGCTCTGGGCGTCAGGGGAGCGGCGCTGGCGACGCTGATCTCACAGCTTGTCTATTTCGCGGTCATCCTTGTGATGTATCTGAAGTACCGAGAGAGAGTGGAGAACAATCCGACGGGTTCCTTTGCATGGAAACAATATCTCTCCATACTGCTGCCGCTTTTGGTGAGCGAATTTATGTGGGTTCTGGGCGAAAACGTGTACGCGGGCATTTACGGACATCTGGGCACCGCTGCCACTGCCGCCATGACGCTGACGAACCCTGTGCAGTCTCTGGCAATCGGGGCCTTGTGCGGCTTAAGTCAGGCGGCGGCAATCCTCATCGGCAAGCGCCTTGGGGACGGAGACAGGGAGACGGCCTATCGGGAGGCGAAAAAGCTTCTTCTCTACGGCCTGGCGAGTTCCCTCATACTGTCTGTGATGATTTTCTTTGTAAGTCCCTGGTATGTGCGCATTTTCAATGTGGAAACAGGCATACGGGAACTGACGGTCCAGATCCTCGCCGCTTACGCCGCAGTCATGCCTTTTAAGGTGCTGAACATGATCATCGGCAGCGGCATCCTGCGCAGCGGCGGGAAAACGACCTATGTTATGGTCATCGACCTGATGGGCACCTGGCTTTTCGGCGTACCCTTGGGGCTTGTTACTGCTTTCGTGTTCCGCTGGCCCGTCCCGTTGGTCTACCTCGCCCTGTCCCTGGAGGAGTGTGTCCGCTTTGCCGTCTCCTTGGTCGTTTTCAGGCGGCGGGGATGGATGAACCGGCTGGAAGCGTGAAGGGACAAATTATACAATGGCTGTAAATCCCCGCTTGGCGGGAAGTGGTGCTGAGGGAAAAATCGGTGATTTGAAGGAGGTAAAAATGATGGGAACAGATATGTGCGTTCCCTGTGAGGGCGGGCTCGTCAACCTGCGCGTCGGCGCCATAATCATGAAGGACGGCCAGATCCTCATGGTCGGCAACAAGCGCAGCCCGGAGTACCTGTATTCCGTCGGCGGGCGTATCAAGTTCGGCGAGGCTGCCGAGGAGGCTGTAAGGCGGGAGGTGCGGGAGGAAACCGGTGTGGGCATGGAGGTCGACCGGCTCGGCTTTGTGCATGAAAACTACTTTTACGGCGACGCCCCCGCCAACATGGGAAAGCTGATTTATGAGATCTCCTTCTATTTTTACATGAAGGTTCCCCCGGATTTTGCCCCTGTCTGCGGCTCCTTTACCGAGGATGGGCAGAAAGAATTCCTGCATTGGGTGCCTGTTGACACACCGGTGCCGTACTATCCAGGTTTTTTCCGAACAGAGCTCCTGGCTCCGGGCCGGGTACATATCAGCCACAACCGTTTCGCCGGTTGCCAATATTCACACCATTCTTTATGTAAGATTTTCATTATCATAATTTGCGGCTGATTTTGGATCTAAGCCAATTTCAGCCGCAAAGAACAATAATATGCTTTCAGCGCTTCCCAATGTCATCAACTTAAAGAACATTTATTAAAAAATAATTGAAAAAAATTATATGGGGTATTTTTTTGCGTCTTTGATAAGTAGCGTTGTTTCAATGTTTTTATTTTTTCACTTTCCAATATCAATGTCAAAAATAAATGACGCAGTAGAAATCTGCAAAAAGAATTATATAAAAGCGTATAGATTTACTCTATGCGCTTTTATGCTATGTTTTTAGTTTCCATTTAGTTATAAATATGGTAGATTGGTTAGACAAATCGCAATTTAGTCCTTTTTTGAAAATTGTGTAATCGCCATACAAGCCAATCCAATTCCCAACATACTGACCGCTTCCTTTGCTTCAATCTTATCTATAAGCGATAGAACTACGACAGCAATTCCCATTGCCAAAGCTATACCTTTCAATGCGATATCGACAATTTCAGAAATTCTGTTTACTTTCCCATTTTCCTTACTACCTGATTTTACCTGCATAATCTCATCAACAGTTACATCAAAAATTTCCGCCAACCTTGGAATCGAATTTACATCAGGAAAGGATAAATCTCGTTCCCATTTTGATACCGCTTTATCTGTAACGCCCATTTTTTCTGCAAGTTCAAGCTGTGTCATTCCCTCTTCTTTACGCATAGCTGCAATCATAGCTCCAAAAGATTGTTTTTTCATTGTGGTGTTGCTCCTTTCTTTGATTTGATGACTGCATTATAACATTTCCTCCGCTTAATACTCAACTGACCGACAGTTTAGATTGCCCGATTGTTAGTTTAGTCATGGTTTAGTGCATAGAACAGGAGTTTTAACAGGTGATTAACGGCGTTCTGCTCAACAAATATTGATTTTCATTTCAGACTTGTCTGACTTACATCCCATAATACTGTCCTCCCGCTAAATTGCGATTTGTTTCTTTAGATGTTATATTATACTACAAGCGATTCTATAAATAACTGGTACACGTCCTGTTTGATTCTACAAATACTTCCTGTTTATCAGCAATGCCTTTATCCGTCTGCATCAACTTCATGTGCTAAACATCATCTTGGACTGCCGGTTTGAAAAATATAACAGGATTTATGAAAAATAAAAACGAAATCTTGTATCATAAATGTGGTGAAATCCTTAACCCGTATCTTACTTTTTGTGTTATTTTTTTGTTACCGCATGATAAGGCAGGAGGAAAAGGCTATGCAGAAAGAACAGGAACAACAGACCAATGTCATCAACTTAAAGAATATTTATTAAAAAATAATTGAAAAAAATTATATGGGGTATTTTTTACGTCTTTGATAAGTAGCGTTTTTTCAATGTTTTTATTTTTTCACTTTCCAATATCAATGTCAAGAATAAATGCCGCAGTAGAAAGCCGTAAAAAGAATTAGATAAAAGCGTATAGATTTACTCCATACGCTTTTATGCTATGATGCTAGTTTAAATCAGAAGTTGTTAATATGGTGGTACTGAATTAAATCACTCTATCTGCAAAAAAAGCTTCTCATCCGCAAGTGCTACTGCCTAAAATATTGTGATGATAAAGAAATAAGCGATAAGCAAGATGACAATAGCAGCGATACTTCCACCAATTATCAAATACCACTTGAAGATACTTTTCGCAGTATTTACGTCATTGTATATTGAATTGAGCTTTTCACTGTTTATGTTTTTGCCTCTAACTTCCTCTACATCAATATCCTTTACTAACTCGTCGAGAGTTAAACCAAAGTAATCGCTCAAAAGGACGAGACGCTGAAAATCAGGGTATGATTGACAAGACTCCCATTTTGAAATGGTCTGTCGGGAAACCTTTAGCTCCGCACCCAATTCTTCTTGCGAAAGTCCTTTTGATTTTCTTAGGTTAATCAACTTTTCATTAAAATTCATAAGATTTACCTCCGATATGCAATTTAGTTTTGCGGCCGCAAGAAAGTTATCGCATATTCAAAGAGTTCTTTCAACCAACCTTTGTTGGAAATTTGTCACCCGCAAGAAACATCTGATAAATTCCACGTTTTTACACAATGACAATCCTTGTTGATATGATAAAACGCAATGCTTCATTGCCTCTGCAAATCCCGATTTGTCGAACTAACAGTATTTATAAACAACAACTAAATAATATCTGCCACAACCGTTTCGCCGGTTGCCAATATTCACACCATTCTTTATGTAAGATTTTCATTATCATAATTTGCGGCTGATTTTGGATCTAAGCCAATTTCAGCCGCAAAGAACAATAATATTGCTTTCAGCGCTTCCTACTCATTTTTCAATACGGTCCTTCGCTTTCTCCGCGCCGTTCGTCGCCTCGGCCGCGTCTTCTTCTTCACTTTCCTTCTTTTCCTTATTCAGATCGCAGTGGTCTATGACGATTGCCGTGATCCCGCACAGCAGCCCGCCTACGGAATAGATGACCGCCGCGCCGATGCCCCATGCGCCGAAACAAAATCCCCCGATCAGGTAGATAATCGTGGCAGCGATCATGATGCAGCCGCACAACATGCCCGTCAGCTTATCTTTCCTGTAGGCCTCCGAGGTCTTGTCGTGCATCTCGTTCCAGTGATCGATATCGTACTTTGCACTCTGCGTGCCCGCATAGACAAACAGAGAAACCGCCACGGTAAGCAGCAGAAAGAAGAACGCCGCCATCAGGTTTTCTCCGGCAGCGCTGTCGTCTATCATCGGGAAAAACGAGTCCACGCCTACCATAATGATGACGTCGATCAGGATAATGGTAACGCCCGCGGCGATCATTGCGGTAAATCGGTTTCTGAACGCCTTTATCTCTTCCCTGCGGTACAACTGCGGCAGATACGGATGCTCCTCCCAGAAATTGCCGTGCCGCAAACCCGCCACGATGAATAAAGCAACCGCCACCGCCACGAAGATCAAAAGCACAAACGCAAAGATGCCTTCTCGTCCCTCCCTGACAGACTTCCCGAGGACGTCGTCATAATACTCCTCCCAAAACCAGAGAAATCTGGCGTTCATCCCTTCCAGAAAGAACATCATGCTCAGTCCGAACAGGATCAGTCCCACGCCCGCCGTGATCATCCTGCTGTAACTGTTCATGTGGGCTTCATATTCAGTCTGATCTCCGATATAAAGCGTGCTCACATCATTCCGCACCAGATCGTCCATGCTGACATGGAACAACTCGCACATCTGCAGGATCTTCTCCATTTCAGGGTAGGCGGTATCCGATTCCCATTTGGAGACAGACTGGCGGGACACCTCCAGCCGCTCCGCGAACTGCTCCTGCGTGATATTTTCCTTTTTTCTTAAAAATTGTATGTTTTCACCTAAACTCATGAAAAGATAACCTCCTTTTGTATTTCCTGCGCAGTCAAATGATGCTTTTATCATAACCGCACACACATGTAAAGGCTATAAATTTCCTGTTGCTTTTTGGTTTTTTCATGTAAAGTCCGGGTTGCATACCGTGCAAACAGTGCGTTTGACGTCAAAAAAGGTATTCGCCAGCCCTCTGTTCAAGTGCATGATGAATACCTGTCTCCGGTTCTGTATACTTTCAATGGCCGTGCGGTTTCTGTTCAATATCTTCATTCGACAGATCGGCGCGAGCAAGAAATACAAAGGCGGCCAGCATGGGAAGCAGCGCAAGCCAGATCGAACACGCCTTCATGGACGTACAGACGAACGCCATGATAACGCCGCCGCCAAAGAAGAAAAGAATCATCCTGCAATGCTTCATAGCACGGCCAAAAACTTTAAGATCCTTCTTCTTCAACACCTCCGCGATCCCGATCCCGAACTGCCTGATGTGATTCGTCACAAACGTTGTCGCCATGGGGATACCCTCCGCCTGGCGAAATGTATTGTACTGCATCGAGCAGATAAAATTTATCAAAACCTGCGCGATCTGCGGAGGATAGCTTAACGGCAGCCAGCCGATCCCGAAAATGACGATCATTTCAAATCCGATCAGGTAGGTATCCCAGCGCAAAAAGTGGATATGCCTCACCTTTTTGGGCAGAAATTCGGACAATAACGCTCCACCGGTGTACGCGGATATGGGGATCAGATAGTAGAGTCCCTGTTTAAAATTACCCTGTCCGAAAGCCACCGCCATAAGTACCACATTGGCTGTCTGCGCGTTGCAAAAGACCCCTCCCCGCAGACTGAGCGTATAGGCGCCGAGCATCCCCGCCGCCATAATAAGCAGTTCAAAGATAAAATACCGCTCACATGTCAGGTACGGATGCTGATGCGGTTCGCTGTCCATTGTGATCCTCCTAAAACAGCACAGAATACAGAACTTGCGGAATTATCATAGCGCACAGGAAAAGGGTTGTCAAGATTTCGGGAACTCAGATCGTCCATACCGGTACGATATAGTGATCCGGATCGATTGCAGAAAGCTCCGGTCTCATGCATAAAACCGCACCTTTTCCTCTTGGCACAGCGCCTTTATCCAGAACAGAAAAAGCGCTGATCGGTTCGCTTCCGGGATTCACGGAACGTTTGATCTCCAACGGATGCAGCTTGCCGTTGCTCTCCATGATCATATCGATCTCTCGGTTGTTCTTGTCACGATAATACCAGAGCAGACAATCCTGTGCCGCATTGTGATAGGTTTTGATGATTTCCGAAACCACATAGTTTTCCAAAATCGCACCGCTCAGCGCACCGTTCTGTAAGATCTCAGGAGAAACATAATGCGTCAGATATGCTGCCAATCCGGTATCGAAAAAGTACAGCTTGGGCGTTTTTATGGTCCGCTTCAACAGATTATTGGAATACGGACGCAGATAGAAAATAATATCGGACTTTTCCAGAATCTGAAGCCAGCGCTTTGCCGTATCATCGGAAACGCCGACATCCCTCGCAATATCATGGATATTTAACATCTGGCCGATACGACAAGCCGCTGTGCGGATAAAATCCTGAAACTGCAGCTTATCCGTAAGCGCTGCAAGATCGCTCACATCCCGATCGATATAAGTCTGCAGATAACTGGAATAAAATACGTTGTGATCCGTATATTTTCCGCTGATATGTCCGGGCAGAGAGCCTGACCAGATCCGTTGATATATGGCATTCATATCTGCGGGCGTACTGATCTGCTTTCTTTTTTTCAGTGCGTCCAAATCAATGACAAACGGCATATTCTCCCCGCTGCCGTATATTTCATGCTGGGACAAAGCGGACATATGGAGGATCGCCACACGTCCGGCCAATGATTCTTGTGCCAGCTCCATCATTTTGAATACCTGCGAGCCCGTCAGCCAAAAAGAACCCGGCGCCGCACCGTTATCGACAGCAATCTTAATATAGGAAAATAATTCCGGCGCATACTGCACCTCGTCGATCAGGATCGGCGTATCATGCATCTGTAAAAACAATGCCGGATCGTTCTTGGCCATACGCCGCTCTTCCAGATCATCCAGCGTAACATATGTGCGTTCCAGTGTCATTAATCGGCGTAAAACTGTTGTTTTTCCGACTTGTCTTGGCCCGGTGATCAACAGACAGGAATATTCTTTGGACAATGATAAAATCTTATCTTCAAGATCTCTTTTAATGTAAGTCATGACATATCTCCAAAAATGACTATTATACGATTCAATCTTATTTTAGTCATTTTTTAAAAATCAGTCAAGTGTATTAAATTCCAACAAGTCCTCAACGGTCACATGAAATACCTTTGCCATTAAATTCATCTCCTATGTAAAATGAACTTTTTCCCATATTCTAATGTTTGAATGTACAATATCTCGTCCATTCCACTTCGTTCCGTACCTCTTCATCACCCGTTACCGTAGTTCGCAGATATTTCCGTGTCAAGGCATACCATTCCTCATATGTACATATCTGTCCATCAAACTCATATATATCTTTTTCCTGATATGTCCAGTAGTCGGTATCTCTACTGACCCACGAAAACTTCACCTCATTTATAGGTTCACCCGACGCGTCCAGTTCAAAATATTCATAATACTCACCATAATTTTCGAATCTGTCATTCTCTTTGAAGAGAAATGCCCCGTTTTCCAGCAGATGATACTCACTCATATAGCTATTAAATCCTGTGAAATAACACAGTTCATCTCCTTTAACAGTAAAAATCCAATATTCGCTTCTTGCACCGTATACATGTAATTCAGGGATTCCATCCCCAGTTACATCCACCATAGCATATTTTGTCTCAACCCGTCTTTCTGGTTCTCCTGTTGGTGTTGAAATCTTCTTTATGTCCTCCTCGTCTGCCGTCCGGTTGCCATCTATAAACTCTTGATATATCCTAATCGCCTGATTTATTCTATATTGTTTTTGGAAAGCAATAGATAAAATTCCTGCAACCAAGAATATTGTCATCATCCCTAGGACTATAATTATTTTTTTTCTATTCATCATTATCCTCGTTTCAGGTCTTGACTTATGAAAGGAAACCCCTGTCTGGTATAACCCATCAGGGGCTGAGTGTTCTTTTGCAAACTTATGGCCTTAGCCGGAGCGCTTGTAGAAATACTTGTATTCTGTCAAAAAAGGCCGGAACCTTTCACGGTTTCGGCCTAAAAAGATCATCTACTCTTCCTCCTCCTTCGGCAGCGTCACTTCCTTGCCGTCGTCGTCGGGAAGATTATATTTCTCGTCCTCGGGAATATCCTCCATCGCGTCCTCGATATTCTCAAATTCCTGATTGCCGTCGCTGATCTTCTCACGGACCTTGGCGATCTTCGCAACCTTTACGTTGTTGTCCAGATTGATCATCTTGACGCCGGACGTGATCCTGCCGAGCGTGGAGATATCTTCCATGCGGAGCTGTATGATGATGCCTTCCGTCGTGATCATCATGATCTCATGATCGTCATTGACCGCCTTCACGCCGACCACATCACCTGTCTTCTCCGTGATCTTATAGCACTTCACGCCCTTGCCGCCGCGCTTCTGTACCGTAAATTCATTCAGATAAGTGCGCTTGCCGAGACCGTTCTCCGACACGATCAGCAGAGAATCGCCCTGATGATCGAGCTGCATGCCTACGATCTCGTCCCCGTCGGACAGGTTCATACCGATCACGCCCATGGAGGCGCGTCCCGTAGGCCGCACGTCCGTCTCCTTGAAGCGGATACACATACCGAGCTTCGTTACGAGGAATATCTCTGTCTCGTTGGAAGTCGTCTTGACCTCGATCAGTTCATCGTCTTCCCGGAGATTGATAGCGATCAGCCCGTTTTTGCGCACATTGTTGTACTCCATGACAGAGGTCTTCTTGACGATACCCTTTTTTGTCACCATGAAGAGATTCTTGTCTTCCTCGTATTCCTTGATCGGGATCATGGCGGATATCTTCTCGCCGGGGCTAAGCTGCAATATATTGACGATAGCGATACCTCTCGATGTCCGGCTTGACTCCGGGATCTCATAAGCCTTCAGCCGGTATACGCGCCCTAAGTTCGTGAAGAACATCAGATAGTGATGCGTCGTAGTCATGAGAAGATCCTCGATATAGTCCTCCTCGATCGTCTGCATTCCCTTGATGCCCTTGCCGCCGCGGTTCTGCGCTCTGAAATTGTCCACGGTCATACGCTTTACATAGCCGAGGCTTGTCATAGCGATCACGGTATTCTCCCTCGGGATCAGATCTTCCATATTGATGTCGTAGACATCGAAACCGATCTGGCTTCTTCTGTCGTCGCCGTACTTCTCGGCAATCATCAGCATCTCTTCCTTAATGACACCGAGGAGCAGCTTCTCATCGGCCAAGATCGCTTTGAGTTCTGCGATCTTCGCCACCAGCTCTTTATGCTCATTTTCGATCTTTTCTCTTTCCAGACCTGTCAGCGCGCGCAGACGCATATCTACGATCGCCTGTGCCTGTACGTCGGACAGCGCAAAGCGCTCCATCAGTCTGTCTTTTGCGATCTGGGTCGTCTGGCTGTTCCGGATGATTTGGATCACTTCATCAATATGATCCAGAGCGATGAGCAGACCCTGTAAAATATGATCCCGCTCCTCGGCTTTGTTCAGGTCATACTTCGTCCTTCTCGTAACTACCTCTTCCTGATGCTTCAGGTAGTAGGTAAGCATGTCGAGAAGATTCATGACCTTCGGCTCATTGTTGACGAGCGCCAGCATGATGACGCCGAAAGAATCTTGCATCTGCGTGTGTTTGTAGAGCTGGTTCAGGATTACATTGGCGTTGGCGTCCCTGCGCAGTTCGATCACAATGCGCGTACCTTCGCGGTTCGTCTCGTCGCGGAGATCCGTGATGCCGTCGATCTTTTTCATTTTCACCAGATCGGCGATCTTCAGGATCAGGTTCGCCTTGTTCACCATATAGGGAAGCTCTGTGACGATGATCTGGGACTTGCCGTTAGGAAGCGTCTCGATATCCGTCACGGCGCGCACGCGCACCTTGCCGCGCCCCGTGCGGTATGCTTCCTCCGCTCCTCTTGTTCCGAGAATAATACCGCCCGTCGGAAAATCCGGCGCTTTGACGATACGCAGTATCTCTTCGATATCCGTCTGTCTGTCTTCGTTCACCCTGTTGTCGATGATCTTGACCACGGCGTTCGTCACCTCACGCAGATTGTGGGGCGGGATATTGGTAGCCATGCCGACAGCGATACCGGAAGTGCCGTTGACCAGAAGATTCGGATAGCGGCTGGGAAGCACCACAGGCTCTTTCTCCGTATCGTCGAAGTTGGGAACGAAATCCACCGTATCCTTATTGATATCGGCGAGAAGCTCCATAGATATCTTGCTCAGTCTCGCTTCCGTGTAACGCATCGCCGCAGCGCCGTCGCCGTCCTCCGAGCCGAAATTGCCGTGGCCGTCCACCAGCGGATAACGGGTAGACCACTCCTGCGCCATATTGACCAAAGCCCCGTAGATCGAGCTGTCGCCGTGGGGGTGATACTTACCCATCGTATCGCCGACGATACGGGCGCTCTTTCTGTGCGGCTTGTCCGGGCCGTTATTTAACTCTATCATGGAATACAGGACACGCCTCTGCACCGGTTTTAATCCGTCTCTCACATCTGGCAGCGCACGGGCGGCGATAACGCTCATGGCATAATCAATGTAAGAGTCTTCCATTTTTTTCTTAAGGTCTACTTCCTCAATCTTGTCGAATATTTTGTCGTCCATTACTCGTCCTCATTTTGAAAAATCATCGCACTATGTGATTCTTCACACTTATCCCCATTTCAAGGCATTTTTTCATCAGATATCCAGATTCTTTACAAACTTTGCGTTTTCTTCGATGAAGATACGTCTCGGCTCTACTTTATCTCCCATCAGTGTGTTGAACGTCAGATCGACCTCCGATTCTTCTTCCTCGTTGATATTCACACGTAAGAGCACCCGTTTCTCAGGGTCCATTGTCGTCTCCCAGAGCTGTTCCGCGTCCATTTCTCCCAGACCCTTATAGCGCTGGATCTTATTATTCTGGTCACGGCCGACCTCCGAGAGGATATTGTCCAGCTCCTCATCGCTGTAGGCATACCAAACCTGCCTGTTCTTCTCCAATTTATAGAGAGGCGGTTTTGCCAAATACACATGGCCCTGCTTGATCAGCTCCGGCATAAAACGATAGATAAATGTGAGCATCAGCGTCGCGATATGCGCGCCGTCCACGTCGGCATCTGTCATGATGATGATCTTGTCATAACGCAGCTTCGTGATATCGAAATCATCGTGGATACCCGTTCCGAAAGCGGTGATCATCGCCTTGATCTCGGCGTTGCCGTAGATCTTATCGAGTCTTGCCTTCTCCACGTTCAGTATCTTACCGCGCAGAGGAAGGATAGCCTGTGTCGCGCGGCTCCTGGCTTTCTTGGCAGAGCCTCCCGCAGAATCTCCCTCCACGATATAGATCTCGCAATTCTTCGGATCCTTGTCGGAACAGTCGGCAAGCTTTCCGGGAAGAGAGCTTCCCTCAAGCGCCGTTTTGCGCCGTGTCAGATCTCTCGCTTTTCTGGCAGCCTCACGCGCACGCTGCGCCAATATGGACTTCTCGCAGATCGTCTTGGCGACGGCCGGATTCTGCTCTAAGAAGTAGGTAAGCTGTTCGCTCACTACGCTGTCCACAGCCCCTCTCGCCTCAGAGTTGCCGAGCTTCTGCTTCGTCTGTCCTTCAAACTGAGGATCCTCGATCTTAATGCTGATGATCGCGGTAAGACCCTCTCTGATATCCTCGCCGGAAAGATTCGCCTCGCTGTCCTTAAGCAGCTTGTTATTCCGCGCATAGTCGTTAAAAGTCTTTGTCAGGGCATTTCTGAATCCTACCAGATGCGTGCCGCCTTCCGGCGTATTGATATTATTGACAAAGCTGTACACGCTTTCATTGTAGGAATCGTTGTGCTGCAGCGCCACCTCCACATAAACGCCGTTCTTCGTGCCTTCAAAATACATCACATCGCCGTACAGCGCTTCCTTGCTCTTATTCAGATATGTAACGAACTCTTTGATACCGCCTTCATAGTGGAATTCTTTCTTCTGTTCCATACCCTCTCTTGTGTCGGCAAGGACGATCTTTAAGCCCTTCGTGAGAAAAGCAGTCTCGCGGAGTCTTGTTTTCAGGGTATCATACTCGAAAACGGTCTCTTCAAAAATCGTAGGGTCCGGCAGAAAATGCACTCTTGTTCCCGTCTTTTCCGCATCGCAGTCTCCAACGACTTTCAGAGGATAACATACATGTCCTTTCTCATAGCGCTGTTTATACACTTTGCCTTCCGCAAAGATCTCAACCTCCAGCCATTCCGAAAGCGCGTTTACGACAGACGCGCCTACCCCGTGCAGTCCGCCGGATACCTTATATCCGCCGCCGCCGAACTTTCCGCCGGCATGAAGGATCGTGAAAACGACTTCCACGGCGGGAATGCCGGCTTTGTGATTGATTCCAACAGGAATGCCTCTTCCGTTATCTTCCACGATTATCGAATTGTCCTGATCGATCGTCACATAGATCGCGCTGCAGAATCCCGCAAGCGCTTCATCTACCGAATTGTCAACGATCTCATATACCAGATGATGAAGACCTCTCAGGGAAGTACTGCCGATATACATACCCGGTCTTTTCCTTACCGCTTCAAGCCCTTCCAATATCTGAATCTGATCTGCACTGTATTCGTTAGCCATTTATTTCACCACGCCTTTCTTCAAGACCTACATTTCTCTGTCAATGATCCTGCCGTTGTCGATATGAAAAACCCTGTCGATCTCAAACCGGTTATTCACAAATTCATCTAATCCCGTACAGGTGATAATCGTCTGGATATCGCCGATCGTACTGAGAAGATAATTCTGTCTGTTGCTGTCAAGCTCCGACAGTACATCGTCGAGGAGCAGCACCGGATTGTCGTTTGTCATCTTCTTGACCAACTCGATCTCCGACAGCTTCAGAGACAGAGCAGCCGTGCGCTGCTGCCCCTGAGAACCGAATTTGCGGATATCGATATCGCCCACGATAAAGGAAAAATCGTCTCTGTGCGGACCGGTCACGGTCTGCTTCAGCTTGATATCGCGTTCTTGGTTTGCGATGAGAGCCTTTTCATAATCTTCGACCGTAACATCAGGCTCATAACAGATCGTCAGATTTTCTCTGCCGCCTGACAATTTTTTATGAATGTCAAAGATGATCTCATTGAGCTGCTCCACAAACAGCCTTCTTCTCTCTATGATCTTGCTCCCGAAGGAGACAAGCTGAGAATCCCATATATTCAAAGTATCTCTAAGAGAAGGATTAAAGTACATATCCTTAAGGAGCCTGTTGCGCTGATTTACGATCCTGTTATAGTGATTCAGATTATAGAGATAAAACTGATCTAACTGACACAATTCCATATCTACGAATCTTCTTCTCTCTGCAGGACCGTTCTTGATGATACTCAAGTCTTCCGGAGAAAAGAAAACAACGTTCAACAAACCAAGTAATTCCGCAGCTTTTTTTATTTTCTGGCCGTCTATCGCAATTCCCTTCGACTTACTTTTGCGAAGGTGCATATCGACCCTGATATCGACCCCGTCCTTTTCGAGATAAGTCCTGATATGGGATTCTTCCTTGTAAAAATTGATGATATCTTTATCCTTGCTCCCCTTGTGGGATTTCGTCGTAGCGGACAGGTAGATCGCTTCCAAAATATTTGTCTTGCCCTGCGCATTGTCGCCGTATAGAATATTCGTCCCACTGCTGAAATCGATATGTAAAGAATCGTAATTTCTGAAATCAGCCAGCTCCAATGATTTTATAATCATCAGTTTTCTACCTTAACCAGTTTTTTGTCAAATTCGATCACATCGCCGGCATAGATCTTCTTGCCGCGCTGCAGCTCCACTCTGCCGTTTACCTTGACGAGTCCATTTTGAATATCTGTCTTGGCATCGACGCCCGAATCGGCCAATCCGGCCAGCTTCAATGCCTGACCAAGCTTGATATGATCATCTCTGATCTGTATTATTTCCATATTTTTCATTGCTATACTCAGCTTACCGTCGTAAAGTTTACCGGAAGGATCACATAGATATAAGATTCCTCTGCATTTCGGATAAAGCAGGGCGCTTTCGGATTCACCATATAGAGATCCACTTCCTCATCGTCTATCACGCGGAGAGAATCGATCAAAAATTTAGGATTGAATCCGATCATAAGATCCTTTCCCTCTTTGTCGATGTCTATCTCTTCGTCCATGCTTCCCACCGTGGAATTCATCTTAAGTTCCATAGAACCGTCCGTGATATTGATGATGACGGGCTTCTTGTCACCCTCCTTCACAAGAAGGGTCGCTCTGTCGATACAGTCAAGAAGCTCTTTCTTGTTGATCTTCACCTTTGTCTCATAATCGCTGGAAAGCATCTGGTCGATATTGAAGTACTCTCCCTCGATCAGTCTTGACACGACGATCGTTCTGTCAAATTCAAACAGGATATGTCTGTCCGTAAAATAAATGCTGACGTCTTTGTCCATATCTCCGGAGACGATCTTGCTGATCTCGCTCAGCGTCTTGCCCGGCACGACTACCTTTTTGTTCTCATAAGAATTTTTGAGCGCGATCTTCCTGATAGAGATGCGGTGTCCGTCAAGGGATACTACCTTCAGCGTGTCATTGTTTATCTCAAACAATTCTCCCGTCATCAGTCTGTTATTGTCATTGTCCGCAATAGAAAATATCGTCTGTCTGACGACTTCTCTCAGGGTAAACTGCGAAACGATGACACTGTCATTCTTCTCGATCTCAGGCAGGAACGAGAAGTCTTCCCCGGATTTGCCTATGATATTGAATTTTGCCTTCTCACAGGTGATCGTCGTCTTGTAAGAATCGTTCGTCTCTATGGTGATATCGTTGTCAGGAAGCTTCCTGACGATCTCCAGAAAGATCTTGGCATCGAGCGCGATCATGCCTTTCTCGACGATCTCCCCGTCTATCACCGTCTCAATGCCGAGCTCCATATCATTTGCAGTCAGCTTGATCTCCCCATTTCTCGTATCGACGAGGATACATTCCAAGATAGACATGGTCGTCTTGCTCGGAACAGCTTTAGAAACAGTCTGAACACCGCTTAAAAGATTAGATTTCGTACATATGATCTTCATTCGTGCATAACTTCCTTTCTTACCTGTGAATGATTTATGAGCCGCCGCAGGGTCATATATTTATAAGGTATTTCATAATCTTAATCATAATAGGTGTTGATATGTGTATAACCTTATCTATTATACTATTTTTCAAGAAAAATGAAAACGATTAAGTTGTGAAAAACTTTAAATATCCTGAAAAAAATGTGTGGATATCAGGAAGGGTTTATTTTTTTCTTAATGATATCTATCTTGTTTTTCACATCTTCATCTGTCTCTATCTCCGAGGTTATCTTCTTGATGCCGTGGATAACTGTGGTGTGATCCTTCTTTCCGAGGAACTTGGCGATATCCGTGAGAGACATACCGATGATATCCCTGCAAAGATACATGACGATCTGTCTCGGCAGCACAAATTCGGAGTTTTTCTTCTTGGAAGTGATATCCTGAGGATCGACGCCGAAATGCTCTCCCACCACGTCTATGATAAGAGAGGGGGTCACCTTCTTGGGCTGGTTAGGATAGATCACGTCTTTCAGGGCTTCTTCCGCGTAGGCCAGATTGATATCTACCTTATTTAATTTAGAGAAAGCGATGATCTTATTAAAAGCTCCCTCAAGTTCTCTGATATTTGATTTGATGTTGTTGGCGATATACTGGAATACTTCATCGTCTATCTTCTTATTATATATGTCTGCATTCTTTTTCAGGATCGCCATTCTCGTCTCGTAGTCGGGAGGCTGTATGTCGGCGATCAGTCCCCACTCGAATCTTGAACGAAATCTCTCCTCCAACGTCTCCATATCCTTCGGCGGTTTATCGGAGGAGAGTATGATCTGTTTTCCCACGGAATGCAGCGTGTTGAATGTGTGAAAAAATTCTTCCTGCGTACTCTCTTTGCCTATGATGAACTGGATGTCGTCGATCATGAGGACGTCCACATTTCTGTACTTTTCCCTTAATTTATTCATCTTGGTGGCATCACCGCTTCGGATACTGTCTATCACCTCGTTGGTAAATACCTCCGACGTGACGTACAGGACCTTCATATTCGGATTCTGTTCCAGAATAAAATGTCCGATAGAATGGATCAGGTGCGTTTTGCCCAGACCCGCGCCTCCGTATATGTACAGCGGATTGTAGACTTTTCCCGGAGACTCCGCCACGGCGAGAGAAGCCGAATGCGCAAATTTGTTGTTGCTGCCCACCACAAAGGTGTCGAATTTATATTTTGGATTCAGGTTTGCATTTTCGTGGTTGATGTTATAGATCGTCTTCTTGGCCGGCGACAATTCGTCGGGCGATTCGTTCATCGCGTCGGATTCCAATATAAAGGAGATATCGTAAGTATGGTTCATCATCTCCGCGATCGTCACCTGAAAAAAGATCTTATATTTGGAAGAGATATAATTCAAAGCATGCGCCTGATCGGAAGGGATCATGATCGTGACGACATTGTCTTTTACTTCATGGAAGGTAAGAGGCTCTATCCATGTAGAATAAGAAATGTCGGAAAGCTCATATTCTTTCCGCAGCGTCTGCTTGATTAAATTCCAGTTTTCCTTGATCGAATCCATACAGAAACCTCATGAACTAAGTTATTTCCGTCTCTCATAACGGCGGCATATCACATCGAAAATACCCTACCATATATAATAATATAAATATTTTAAAAATTCAAATAATAAGTTGTCCACATGCAGAAGTCGGTTTTTATCAACAAGTTTACATATTTTTGACGATGCCTCAGATCAATGTGTATAACTCTGAAAAAAGTTATGAACGTTTTGGATCGTCCGTTTTTGGATAAAAAATAGAATGCTTGACAGAGATATCCAAAGTTATACACATCTTATGCACATTTTGTGGATACATTTATGTAAAGTGGATAGATAAAAACGAAATACAATATATAGTAACGATCTATATAGAAATATCAATATATAGATAATTAAAAAAATGTGATATTTGCGGTATTTTTTATAGTTTTTTTAAAATAAAAAATCTGTAGTTTTACTTGACGTTTCTTTGTAAATTATATATAATCAACATGTTGTTTTTCCAATCGTCACAGTAAAATAACTGCCTTATAGATACTAAGGTCTACGAGAAGGAGGTGCATCGGTATGAAAATGACTTTTCAGCCAAAGAAAAGACAGAGATCCAAGGTTCACGGATTCAGAAAGAGAATGCGTACTGCGGGCGGAAGAAAAGTGATCGCAGCAAGACGTGCAAAGGGAAGAAAGAAATTATCAGCATAGACCGCATTTTTGTGGTCTATTTTTCTCCGCGGGAAGGTGCGTTCAGAAATGTTATTTTCAGAGTCCCTGAAGAAAAACAGCGATTTCCGGAATGTTTATGAGAACGGCAGAAGCTTTGCCGACAAGTATCTGGTAATGTATGTATGGAAAAACAACAGGAACATAAACAGACTGGGAATATCCGCCAGCAAAAAGGTAGGAAACAGTGTCGTGAGGCACAGGTTCGCCAGACTGGTGAGAGAGAGTTACCGGCTACACGAAAATATATTTAATAGTGGTTTAGATATAGTAGTCGTCGCGAGAAAAAGCGCCGCCTCGGCCGGATATGAAGAGATCGAGAAGGCATTGTTACATCTTTCAAAGCTTCATCATATGATAAAGATCTATTTTTATGATGAAGAAAATTAGAAACAGGTATGAAAAAATTACTTATTTATCTCATTAAATGTTACAGAAGATATATCTCTCCGATGAAGCACACGAAATGTCCTTATTTTCCGACGTGTTCGGAGTACGGATTGGAGGCGGTCGAGAAGTACGGCGCTTTCAAGGGCGGTCTTTTGGCTCTGTGGAGGATATGCAGATGTAATCCCTTTTCCAAGGGCGGTTATGATCCTGTGCCGTAGAGACAGGACGGAAGTTTTAAGGAGGTAGTTTTATCGTGTCAGATATTTTATTGACTCAGAACTCCGGTAAGATCGTGGGTCCGATCGCCAGACTGCTGGGTTATATAATGGAAGGCATATTCGTTTTGTTGGACAAGATCGGCATTCCGAATATTGGACTTGCCATTATTCTGTTTACGATCGTTATTTATCTTTTGCTGATGCCCTTGACGATTAGACAGCAGAAGTTCTCAAAGCTGTCCGTCAAGATGAATCCGGAGCTGCAGGCGATTCAGGCAAAGTATAAAGGCAAGACCGACAATGAATCCATGATGGCCATGAATATGGAGACGAAGGCTGTCTACGCGAAATACGGCGTATCGCCTTCCGGAAGCTGTATTCAGCTTTTGATACAGATGCCGATCCTTCTTGCCCTGTATCGTGTCATCTACAATATGCCCGCCTATGTCGCCAAGATCAAAGAGGCTTTTTTCCCTCTTGTGGACAATCTGATCGCACAGGCCGGAAGCTCTGAATTTATACAGACCTTCTCACAGGCGCGTCTGTTTTCGAGACAGTTTACGGACGAGTCCTTTACGAGCGGTGTGACTACTTATGTGCAGAATACTTTTATCGATGTGCTGAATAAGGCGTCCACTTCGGAATGGCTCAGCATTAAGGATAAGTTTCCCTCTCTTTCGGCAGATGTGGATCGCACGCTTTCTCTGTTGGATCAGTACAACAGCTTTTTGGGTCTGAATATCGGAAACTCTCCTTCTTATGTAATGAAGGAGGCGGTCGCGTCCAGATCGTTCCTATTGTTGATCGCGGCCCTTTCCATTCCGGTATTGTCCGCGGTGACACAGTGGATCAACGTAAAGCTGATGCCGCAGCAGGATACGTCGCAGAACAATAAGAACGCAAGCGATCAGCAGAACGCCATGATGCAGTCCATGAAGACGATGAACATGATGATGCCTATCATGTCGGCGATCTTCTGTTATACGCTTCCCGCAGGTATGGGTCTGTACTGGATAGCCGGTTCTGTGGTGAGAAGTATCCAGCAGGTCGTTATCAATAAGCATATCGACAAAATGGATTTGGACGAGATCATCAAGAAGAATGAGGGCAAGGCCAAGAAGAAAATGGAAAAGGCCGGCGTCAGGGCACAGCAGATGGCGGCTTATGCCAGCATGAACACCAAGAACGTGAGCGGTATCCCGAAAGCGCAGTCCAAACCGAACATGACGCAGGAAGAAAGGGAAGAGGCTGTCAGGAAATCCACCGAGTATTATAATAAGAATGCAAAGCCCGGCAGCATGATGTCCAAAGCAAATATGGTGAGACAATATAACGAAAAAAATAATAAATAGAGGAACGGAGGAATTGTTATGGAATTTATTGAAGTATCGGCAAAGACAGTCAGCGACGCCATTACGGAAGCATGCCAGAAGCTGACCGTCACAAGCGATAAATTAGAGTATGAAGTGATCGAGGAAGGTTCTTCGGGATTCTTGGGGATCGGTTCTAAGCCTGCGGTCATCAAGGCGAGGGTGAAATGCTCTGTCGAGGACACCGCCAGGGATTTCCTGCAGAACGTCTTTGAAGCCATGAATATGACAGTCGTTGTGAATGTGCAGTACGACGAGGCGGATAATTCCATGGACATAGATCTGAACGGCGACGATATGGGCGTTTTGATCGGTAAGAGAGGGCAGACATTGGATTCCTTACAGTATCTTGTATCTCTCGTCGTGAACAAGGACGCGGAGAACTATATCAGGGTAAAGGTCGATACGGAAAATTACCGCCAGAGAAGAAAAGAGACCCTTGAAAATCTGGCTAAGAATATTTCTTATAAGGTAAAGAGAACAAAGCGGCCCGTGTCGTTAGAGCCGATGAATCCCTATGAGAGAAGAATCATTCACTCCGCTCTTCAAAATGATAAGTATGTCACGACGCACAGCGAGGGGGAAGAGCCGTTCCGCCATGTCGTGGTCGTATTGAAGAAGTACGAGAGAAGCTGAGAGACAGGGAAGAAGAACAAGAAAAGTCCTACAAGTCATTTTGCGGCTTGCGGGACTTTTTCATCATCATGAGGAACGGAGCATGTATTCTGACAAGAAAGAGACGATCGCAGCGATCGCAACGGCCGTGTCGGATTCGGGGATCGGTATCATAAGGATCAGCGGGGACGATGCGATCCGGATCGCGGACAAGCTATACAGGAATGCCAAAGGTGAGAGGACTTTGCAAACATACGGATCTCACACGATCCATTATGGTTTTATCACGGAGGATGACGAAACCGTCATCGACGAGGTCATGATCTCCGTCATGAAAGCGCCGAGAAGCTATACCGCGGAAGATACGGTGGAGATCAATTGCCACGGCGGTATCCTTATGATGCGCAAGATCCTTGCGCTTGTCCTTCAGGCCGGAGCGAGGGCGGCGGAGCCGGGCGAATTTACGAAGCGCGCTTTCTTGAATGGAAGGATCGATCTGTCAAAAGCCGAGGCAGTCATGGATATCATTCATGCAAAGAATGAATTTGCCCTGAGATCTTCCGTAAAGCAGTTGAAAGGCTCCGTGTCGGATATGATAAAGGAGATCAGGGCTGATATCATACATGAGGTTGCTTTTATCGAGGCGGCTCTGGACGATCCGGAACATTTTGATCTGGAAGCCGAAGGTTATGATGAGCTTCTTCTGAAGAAGATAGCAAAGATCGACGGTCAGATACAGGGCGCAATCGATTCTGCCGAAGACGGCAGGATACTGTCGGAGGGTATCCATACGGTCATAGTCGGAAAGCCCAACGCAGGTAAATCTTCTCTTTTGAATATCTTGGTGGGTGAAGAGAGGGCGATCGTCACGGATATCGCCGGTACTACCAGAGATATTCTGGAGGAGACCGTTACGATCGGCGGCATTATGTTCCGCATCTTAGATACGGCCGGCATTCGCTCAACGCAGGACGCGGTGGAGAAGATAGGCGTTGACAGGGCAAAAAAAGCGGTCTCGGAAGCCGATCTGGTGCTTTACGTCATAGATTCTTCCGTCCCGTTCGATGAGAACGATGAAAAGATCCTGAAAATGATAGAAGGAAAGAATACGATCATACTTCTCAACAAATCGGATCTTTCTCCCGTCGTGTCGGAAAAGGCTATCCGCTCCGTTCTGTCTGGCAGAGAAGATATGAAGGTAAATAAGATCATCAGGACTTCCATGAAAGACAGAGCGGGTATTGCACTTTTTATAGAAGCTGTCAGAGAAATGTTCTTTCACGGTGAGATTTCTTATAACGATGAAGTTTATATCACAAACGCCCGCCATAAGGAAGCGCTTCAGGAGGCTCATGAAAGTCTCATTCAGGTTGAGAAGAGTATCGAAGACCGAATGCCGGAGGATTTCTATACCATTGACATGATGAGCGCTTACGCTTCTCTCGGCAGGATCATCGGCGAGGAAGTGGGAGAAGATCTGGTGAATGAGATCTTCGGTAAATTTTGCATGGGAAAGTAATAGGTAATGGAGATCGCTATGCTGCAGAACAGAGTTCATGTAAATGTATGCGTCGTGGGAGCGGGGCATGCGGGCTGTGAAGCCGCGCTGGCCTGTGCGAGACTTGGTCTTGAAACTGTGATCTTCACGGTCAGCGTGGACAGTATCGCTTTGATGCCCTGCAATCCGAACGTGGGCGGCACTTCAAAGGGCCACCTTGTGCGCGAGATAGATGCCCTCGGCGGCGAAATGGGAAAAAATATCGACAAGACTTTTATTCAGTCCAAAATGTTGAACAGATCCAAAGGCCCGGCGGTCCACTCTCTGCGCGCACAGGCGGATAAGGCGGAATATTCGAGGCAGATGCGCAAGGTCTTGGAGAATCAGGAGCATTTGACGATCAGACAGGCCGAGGTCTGTGAGCTTCTGACAGAGGATTATGACGGCGGCTCTGCGACGAAGAAGATAACGGGCGTCAGAACTTATACGGGAACGGTCTACGAGTGTGATGCGGTCGTCCTGTGTACGGGTACTTATCTGAAAGCCAGATGTCTGTGCGGGGAGACGATCACCTACACGGGGCCGAACGGTTTACAGGCGGCGGATCATCTGTCCGATTCCCTGAGAGATCTGGGCATCGTGCTGAGAAGATTTAAGACGGGTACGCCGGCGAGAATGGACGGCAGGACGATCGACTACAGTAAAATGGAAGAGCAGTTCGGCGATGAGAGGGTAGTTCCCTTTTCCTTCTCCACCGACCCCGATGACGTGCAGATCGATCAGGTGTCATGCTGGCTGACCTATACGAATGAGAAGACCCACGAGATCATACGGAACAATCTCGACCGCTCTCCGATCTACGCGGGTATCATAGAGGGAACAGGCCCGCGCTACTGCCCTTCCATAGAGGACAAGGTAGTGAAATTTGCGGATAAGGACAGGCATCAGGTCTTTATAGAACCGGAGGGGCTGCACACCAATGAGATGTATGTCGGCGGCATGTCCTCCTCTCTTCCGGAGGATGTGCAGATCGCCATGTACCGCACCGTTCCCGGCTTGGAAAACTGTAAGATCGTGCGGAACGCTTATGCCATTGAGTATGACTGCATCGATCCGAGACAGCTCTACCCGTCTCTGGAATTTAAGGATATCAAGGGCCTGTTCAGCGGCGGACAGTTCAACGGCAGCAGCGGTTACGAGGAGGCTGCGGCGCAGGGACTGATCGCCGGGATCAATGCGGCGATGATGATCTTAGGCAGAGAAGCCGTTATCCTTGACAGATCGCAGGCGTATATCGGCGTGCTGATCGACGACCTTGTGACGAAGGAGAACTTTGAACCTTATCGCATGATGACCTCCAGAGCGGAGTACCGGTTGCTGCTCAGACAGGACAATGCCGATCTGCGCCTCCGCGGGATCGGGTATGAAGCAGGGCTTGTTTCGAGAGAAGACTATGAGGCTATGCTCCGCAAGAAAGAAGCCATTGCTCGTGAGATCGCGCGCCTGAAAAATACGGTCGTCGGCGCGGCAAAAGAAAATCAAGCGTTTCTCGCCGCTCACGGCAGCGCGGCGCTGAAGACGGGCGCAAGCCTTGCGGAGCTGATCTGCCGGCCGGAGCTTTCCTATGAGACATTGGCCGAGATCGACAGAGAACGCACGCCGCTTCCCGCCGATGTGATCGAGCAGGTCGAGATCGAGATCAAATATGAGGGCTATATTGCAAGGCAGCTCCGTCAGGTGGAGCAGTTTAAGAAAATGGAAAAAAAGCGTATTCCCGCGGATATAGACTACAACGCTATCGGTTCTCTGCGGCTGGAGGCGAGACAGAAGCTGCTCTCTTATCAGCCCATATCCATAGGACAGGCTTCCAGAATATCCGGCGTTTCGCCGGCGGATATTTCCGTGCTGCTTGTATATTTGGAACATTACAGGAAATAATACGGGCGGATCGCGCCCAAACGATCACGACGGAAGGAATCGCTCTAAATTGTGTAGTATCTTGGAAAAATATGATCTCGGACAATTTTATAAGGATCTGGAAGCGCTGGGGATCTCCCTTTCCGAAAAACAGATACAACAATTTGTTGTATACTATGAAATGCTTGTCGAACGGAACAAAGACGTGAATCTCACGGCGATCACGGATTTTGACGGAGTTTTCAAGAAACATTTTATCGACAGCCTCTCTTTGGTGAAATGCCGCGATCTGTCCGGCGCGGATTCGGAGGCGGCGCTGATCGATATCGGCACGGGGGCCGGCTTTCCGGGAATCCCGCTTAAGATCGCCTTTCCGCATCTAAAAGTCACCCTTGTGGATTCTCTGCACAAGAGAGTTGTATTTCTGGGTGAAGTGATCGACAGACTCGGGCTTGCGGGAACGGAAGCGATCCACGGGCGCGCAGAGGATCATGCCAAGCCGGAACGGCTGCGGGAACGGTATGATATATGCGTGTCGCGGGCTGTGGCAAATCTTTCCACCCTTTCGGAATATTGTCTTCCCTATGTGAAAATTGGCGGCAGCTTTGTCGCATACAAGTCGGAGAAGGCCGAGGAAGAGCTGCGGGAGGCCGCAGCCGCGATTCGCATATTGGGCGGTGAGGCAGCAGGGCAGGTAACTTTCATGCTTCCCGGTTCCGACATTTACCGCAGTCTGGTGACGATCGCGAAAGTGAGCGCAACGCCCGCAAAATATCCCAGAAAAGCGGGAACGGCGGACAGAAAGCCCTTGCAGTAAAGGATCCGGTATGAAAATATTACTTGTGGCGATCAATGCAAAGTACATACATTCCAATCCCGCAGTCTTTTCCCTGAAAGCGTGTGCGGGCGAATACGGCCCGCTTGTCGATATCGTTGAATTCACGATCAACCAGCAGCCCGCTTATATCCTGCAGGAAATCTATAAGAAAGCTCCCGATGTGATTGCCTTTTCCTGTTATATCTGGAATTACCGGCTGATCGACAGCATTATCTTCGATCTGCACAAAGTGCTGCCCGATGCGGATATCTGGGCGGGCGGCCCCGAGATCACCTACGATGCCGAGGAGACGATACGGAAGTGGCAGCTCCGGGGTGTCATGACAGGGCCTGGGGAAAGTGTGTTCCGGCGTCTGGCAGCTGCTTACGCTGCGAATGCATCTGAGGAGCTTCCCGAAGTCCTTGACGGAAATCGTGAACATAGGCTTTCGCTTGATGAGATTCCCTTTTGGTATGAAGCTGTGAAAGAGCAGGAACATCGTATCATTTATTATGAGAGCAGCCGCGGCTGTCCCTTTTCCTGCAGTTACTGCCTCTCCTCTATTGATAAAACGATGGATTTCCGCTCCGTGGAGCGCGTGTGCCGGGAACTGGATTTCTTTTTGGAGAAAAAAGTCCCCCAAGTAAAATTTGTTGACCGCACCTTTAACTGCAGGAAAGAACATGCCCTTCCGATCCTGAAGCATATTCTGGAGCACGACAACGGCGTGACCAATTTTCATTTTGAGATGGCCGCGGATCTGCTGGACGAAGATTATCTGACCGTATTGGAGTCGATGCGTCCCGGCGCGGTGCAGCTGGAGATCGGCGTGCAGTCCACCAATGAGCGGACCATACGCGAGATCAGCCGCAAAATGGATTTTGGCAAAGCTGCCGCTGCGGTCACAAGGATCTTAAAAAAAGATAATATTCATGTACATCTCGATCTGATCGCCGGACTTCCCTATGAAGACATGGATTCCTTCAAGCGGTCTTTTAATGACGTATATGCCTTGTACCCTCATCAGCTCCAGTTAGGCTTTCTGAAAGTGCTGAAAGGCTCCGCTATAGAGCTTCATGCACAGGAGTACGGATTACAGTATAGCGCTCTTCCGCCCTATGAAGTGCTCTTCACCAAATGGCTTTCCTATGAAGCTGTCTGTCATTTGAAGCAGATCGAGGAAGTGCTTGAGATCTATCACAACAGCGGACAGTTTAGAAGATCGCTGCAATATCTGTGCGGATATTTTGAGACGCCTTTTGACATGTACGAATATATTGCCGCATGGTATGAGAAGCACGGACTGTTCGGGATCCGATCGTCGCGGGTGCAGAAGTACGAGACGCTTCTGGAATGCGGGATCAGCCGGATCGCCTCCGATACGGAGAATGATCCGTCCTGCCGCCGTGTAAGGCAAGACCCCTCAATCGAGCGCATGATAGCTATGTACCGTGAATATCTTACCTTTGACCTCTATCTGCGCGAACCCAATATGAAAAGCCGCCCCGCCTTCTGTCCTTCTTTAGACCGGTGGAAGGAGCGGATACATGATATGATCTATGAGGAATCAAAGACCCACGCGATATTTCCGGCCCTGTCGGGTCATAGTTACAGAGAGCTGATGAAAGCGCTGCACGTGGAGGTTTTTGAATATATTTTCGGGCATCCTGCCGCCTGTGTATTTTATTCTGAAAAAGGGAAAAAAGAATGCTGGCGTGAGGTTAATATTTCCTGACAAGATGTCGATATGATAGTAAAGCATACACTATGGCAAACGGAGTTGCAAAAAAGTAGATCATGAAGTGATCTACTTTAGTCAAAGGAGGACGAACTTATGGGTATGGATATCACATCGGGCGGTTATCAGAATGCTTACGGCATGCCGAAGCCTTCAATCAAGGGACGGACTTTTAAGCCGAGAACATTGGAAGATCTCAGAGATACCACCAACAAATCCTGTGAAGTGGCAGATATGGAAAGGCTGATGGAAAAATACGATCCGGAGGCATATGCACAGTACAGTAAGCTGAAGGAGCAGGACAGCTTAAGTCCCGGCAGCTATTCCAGATTACATTTTATGTCAAAATGGGAGGATAAGATCAAAAAAGGTCTCAAAGACGGCACGATCTCTTCCGATAGTATCGATCACACGGCCGGGTCGAACGAGTCCGGGCTTTCGGCAAAGGCGCAGGATTTCCTAAAAAATCTGCGGAAGCAGTACGGAGATTATGATTTCTTTGTCGGCGGCAGCGGCGACGACCTGAAATCTCTGGCAAAGAGTGGCAGCAAAGAATTTTCGATTATTTTTTCCAATGAAGAACTGGAGAAAATGGCGAACGATGCGGATTATGCCAAAGAGAAGCTGCAGTCTATGGAGCAAGCGGTAAAAATGTCCAAACAGATCTGCGAGCAGTTCGGTCAGAAGAGGAACGGCGCCGAGATCAGTAAGGTAGGCATTGTCTTCAACGACGACGGCACCACCTCTTTCTTTGCGGAACTGGAGAAATCAAGCGCAAAGCAGAGAGAGCGCCTTGAAAATAAACGTGCCGAGAGAAGAGAAGAGGAGAAGAAGGCGGGGAAAGAGCTCGACAGATATGCCGAGAACAGACCGGACACAAAGCGCGCCGAGGTGGAGGCGGACAGCTTGGAGGAGCTTCTTAAGAAGATGAACGGGATCGACTGGGATTCGATCAAAGCGGAGAAGATGCCGGAGACCGGCAGCAGATATGATTTTACCGTCTGATCGGATCTGTATATAAGACAGTATGAAAAGGAAAGGCCATCGCAACGGTCAGATATTGACCGGGCGGTGGCTCTTTTTATAAAAATAGATATGCTTGGACGCGCCCCACTTATGATGCGCTGTTATTCTCCGAGGAAGATCCTGATCTGCTCCAGCACCTCGTCCGGCGCTTCGATCTGCGGCAGATGCTTCGTGCCGGGGATATAGACTTCCTCGATGGCTGGATTGTAATATTTATAATTTTCGATGGTAGTCTTGATATCGTCCTCTTTTTGGCCGCCGATCATCAGGATACTGTTGTCGATCTCTTTCAGTTCACGCAGGATATTTAAGTTCATGTATTTTCCCACATAGCTTGCAAAAGAATACTTGGCATTGCAGCCGCCCGTATGCGCGGCTTCCAAATAGTTCATGATATATTTTTCTCTGATCTCGCCCGGCTCACCAAAGTACCGGTTCTGAAAATCTTTTTCGATCATGGCCCTGTTCGCGAGCACATGGTAGGCGAATGTTCCCAGCACAGGTGTCTCCAGAAATAGCTTCATCAGCTTGGTCTGGCCGGACGGGATCTGATTCTGCAGATACAGGTTCTGCGGATTGATGCAGACGATCTTGTTGATACAGTTCGGATCGTTATGACATGCCAACAGGACAAAGGGCACGGATTCTCCCGACACAACTACAGATGTCTTTCTTTTAATGACGTTCATAATGAAATCACTGATGAGCTGTTCGTACAGACTGCCCGTGTATGTCATGGACGGCTTGTCCGACAGACCGTAGCCCAGAAGATCTATGGAATAGACCTCGTGCTTTTCCGTCAGGTTATTGATGAGCCGGTGGTATTCGTAACCGGAGCTGCCGACTGTCAGATCGTGTATGAAAAGCAGCGGGCTGCCGCTTCCCTTCTTCTGATACCTTACTTTGCCGAAGCGCCATTCATAGTAGCGGTTCTCGGAATTGTTCAGCAGACTCTTGGCGGTACACAGCGACGTATGTATTCGATTGACCGCATACATCGCCGCAGCGGAAGAACTTGTCAATAATATTGCGGTGGTAAGTTTTTTGTTCATGGCCAGCTCCTTTTGTCCTGTCTTTTGGATCTCTGTTTCTATTATAAAGGATAAGCGCCTTTCTTACAAATAGTTAATATAAAAATCTGTTCGTCATATTTGGCACTTTTTTGGTTTGTGTCGAACATGATTTCATAATTTTATTCTTTTTCAAATAAAGTTCTATACAAATTCTGAATTTTCATTATAATAAAATTAACATTACGTTTATCGGATCGGCTATCATGGTGTAGATATGTTCGGGGATTTTCTATGGATCTGTTAAATTTTGATGTCATACAGTCAATGTATGATGAGCTAAAAGGAGAACAGGAGCAGCGTCAGCGTCTTCTGCGGGAAAAGAAGGATAAGATCGCGGAGATAGATGCCGATTTGGAAAAGCTGCGCGGCAAGGACGAAGACGATCTGCAGGAATTTCTTCCGGATAAGGCGGAGGATATTTTTTCTAATGTGATCGATCAACGTAAAAGACAGAAAGAAGAATTGCTGGCGGAGTGTGAGAAACTGGAGAAGCTCTATCAGACCTATGAGATCAGGGTGGTGCAGTTGGAAGCATTCCTGTCGGAATCTTTTATGCTGCACGTGAAACAATTTTCTATTTTGGACGCGCAGGAGAAGGAACGGCAGCGGATCGCCAGAGATCTGCATGACACTTCGCTGCAGAATCTGACTTATCTCGTGCATAAGGTGGAACTGGGTTCTCTCTATATAGACGAAGATCCCGTGAAGGCGAAGCTGGAGCTGGCGACGGTGGAAAAGGGGATCCGGCAGGTGATCGAGGAGATCCGCAATACGATCTTTGATCTGCGGCCGATGTCGGTGGACGATCTTGGATTGAAGGACACGATCGATAAGCTGCTTGCGGTTTTGAATCAGGATAACCTGTTTTATATTAAGACGGACATTGATGCGATCACGGATATAAACGATTCCGCATCGCAGCTGATGTTTATCTCTATTTATCGGATCATTCAGGAGTGTGTGCAGAATGCGATAAAGCATTCCGGCGGAAAAGAGATTTTTGTGCAGTTGAAGGATTCGGCGGACTGCTATCGTATCTTGGTGCGAGATGACGGCAGCGGATTTGATGTGGACAGTGCTATGAAGAAAGAGAGACATTTTGGCCTGTCTGTTATCAAAGAGCGGGTGATGTTTATGGCGGGAAGCATGAATATTGATGTCAGTAACGGAACGGCGATAGAGATCAAGATTCCAAAAACAAAGGGCGGAGAGATAAAATAAGGGTCTACAACAAGGGAGGATTGACATGGCTACGAAGGTTATGATTGCGGACGATCATAGTTTGGTGAGGGAAGGGATCAAGCAGCTATTGGAATTTGACGGAAGTATTGAAGTGATTTCCGAGGCGGCAAATGGTGTAGAGTGTCTGGAAAAATTAGAGCAAGAGCTTCCGGAGGTCTTACTTTTGGATATCAACATGCCGGAGGCGAACGGACTGGAGGTGCTTCAGGAGATCAAGAAGCGCGGCTATGATGTCAAAGTCCTTATTCTGACAGTACATAATGAATTGGAATATCTGATAAAGGCAGTCGACATCGGCGTGGATGGTTATATTCTGAAAGAATCCGAGTCGGCTGAATTGAAGCGGGCGATCCAGACCGTGATTTCGGGGGAAAATTATATTCAGGCGAGTTTGATTCCGGCATTGAATAATCGGCTTGCGAATCGAGATGTTGATAAGGATAAACTGGAATCTTTGACGAGCCGTGAACTGGAAGTCTTGATCCGTGTCGCTAACGGCATGATAAATAAAGAGATTGCCACGAGCTTAAATATCAGTGAGCGGACGGTAAAGAATCATATTTCTAATATATTCAAAAAAATAGATGTCTCCGATAGGACACAGGCTGCGGTTTTTGCGATCAAGAATAATATCGTGACATTGTTCTGATATGTTTCACGTGAAACATTTTGATAGGCGGATTTATTGATACAAGATAATGATTTACATGAAATAATCTGACCCAAGATATTGTAAGATTCCGTGAAACATTTTAATTATAACGGGAAACCGACCGTGAAACATTATTTTTGTCCCTTTTCTGGATTGTGGGTCTGGTCGAAGCCCTGCCCAATTTGGTATGCGCCCTGATAGGTATGGTTGATTTTTTTATTTTCCGAAAAGGGATGGTGGAACAAATCGAGGTTTGGAGGTCAATTAAGTGATGGCAGCTACTATTATTTATTTGGTGATTTCTGCACTTGTTTCGCTTATTTTTATAGTGCTTGGTATAAAGCAGTTTCGGTCTGAAGTTCCGGTTTCATTGAATACAGGCGAAGCTCCTCCAAGAGAAGATGAACTTACTGATATGTCGGAATGGAATCATAAACATGGAAGAAATTTGATAATATATGGATGTGTTTTGTTTGTGACAATGTCTGTTTTTCTATATTTTCTACTAAAATTTAATAACACTGAGTTTCAGGTGGTTGTATTTTTTATCGTAATATTCGCTGAATTAGCTTGGCTTCAAATTCAACATGCCCTGCTAAAAAAGAAGCTTATCAAAAAGCATAGTATTTAAGGTTTGATGTTTTTACTAAAGAAATGAACTCTACAACTTCCAGTTTGTTGAACTACAGTATTTATAATCACAACTAAATAACAACACAGGTTTCTTTTCAGAATTGCAGCTAGCAGGGACACTTTTCCGAAAAACTTTATTTATTATGGCTCTTTTCAGAATGGTGGGTTTCGTGTAAAGGCTTGCCCGATTTAGCAGCACTACAGATAGAAGGAGGATAAAGTGTAATGCACAGGATCGTTTCCTTATTTGTCATCGGTATCTTAGTTGTTTCTATGATGTGCGCATGTTCCCAACAAGATTTAGAGGATATGACTTCCGGAGAAGGCGACGGGTATGCAACCATAGTATGGGGCGATAAGACATATGTACCATACGGGGCATTAACCGACGACTATGGTGAGCGAGGAAAGCAAATCGGAATCGTAGACGGGGATAAAGACAATCGAGTTTATGAATTAAAAGGATATTCAGTCGATGAGTGGCTTGTAAATGCGTTTCCCCACGACGGTGCAATGTTGCTCCGAGAAATAGATGCCGATATCCCGGATGGCTGGCAATCGGAATACGAATGGAACCAATAAAGGAAAGTAAGAAAATGAAATTATTGTTTATGATTGGAAATGCCGCTGTGGGCAAGATGACTGTCGGCCAGGAGTTGGCGAAAATAACCGGACTGAGATTGTTTCACAATCATATGACCATTGAACCGGTCATTAAAATTTTTGGACAGTATAACAACGCAGCGATAAATAGACTTCGCCAGGTTGTGTTTGAGGAGTTTGCCAAGACGGATAATTATGGGATGATTTTCACCTATATGTGGGCTTTTGACCAGCAAACTGACTGGGATTATGTGGAGTATGTAAAGAATATCTTTAAGCCCTACGATACGGAATTCTACTATGTAGAGCTTATTGCCTCTCGTGAAGTTCGTTTAGAGAGAAACGCAACAGAAAATCGCCTTCTAAATAAAGCGTCAAAAAGAAATATTCCAGTGTCCAACCAAAGGCTGATAGATGATGATAATAAATATCGCCTTGAGAGTATGGACGGGGAGATCCCATTTGAAAATTACATGAAGATTGACAACACAAACCTTGCGCCTGATGTTGTTGCGCAGATGATCAAAGATCAATTTGATCTTTGATGCAAATAGCGGATGTTCTGGGTACAAACTGTAAGTTTATTTAGAAGATAAGATAAAAATGGACGAAATTATATTTTTAAGATGTGATGGGAATAACAAAGACTTTATAGAAAATTGCAGACTGCTTGACGAGGACTTGGATCTGCGAGTTGGAAAAATAATCAAACGAGATAAATACGCCCAATACAACCTAATTGATAAAATAAATAAAGCGATAGTTGTTTATCGAGGCAATCATCCAATTGGTGGTGGTTCGATACGTCATTATGATGAAAATACGGTAGAGCTAAAAAGAGTGTTTGTCATTCCAACTGAACAAGGAAAGGGCGTAGGAACAGAATTGGTTTCCAAACTAATAGAGTGGGCGAAGGAATTGGGATATAAGAAAATAATTTTGGAAACAGGAGAACTTTTGGCGGAATCATGTCATGTATATTCAAAATTAGGATTTAAGAAAATCCCTAATTATGGTGCGTATGTAGATATGCCGGAATCTCTCTGTATGGGTAAAGAATTGTAGCCGGTAGGGATACTTTTCCGAAAAGGGACTTATTATTTGAAACGAGGGTGATGCAGAAATGTATGAATTGGTGCAAGTATCAGATATATGCTATTACATACAAAGTCCGGCAAAGATCGGGATAGTAAGATTGAGCGATACCGACGTTTGCTTGATAGACAGCGGGAACGACAAGGACGCGGGACGTAAAGTCCGTAAGATACTGGATGCCAACGGCTGGAGACTGACATCTATTTTCAACACGCATTCCAATGCCGACCACATAGGCGGCAATAAATATCTGCAGGAACAAACCGGCTGCAAAATATACGCGCCGGGAATAGACTGCGATTTTACAAGACACCCGATCTTAGAGCCGTCATTTTTGTATGGCGGTTATCCGTGTAAGGATCTGAGACACAAGTTCTTACTGGCGCAGGAAAGCAACGCGGAATACTTGACGCAGGATGTTTT
This sequence comes from uncultured Lachnospiraceae bacterium, assembly GCA_947626745.1. Lineage (GTDB taxonomy): Bacteria > Bacillota > Clostridia > Lachnospirales > Lachnospiraceae > UBA3282. The sequence continues at coordinate 75,926 of CANQTF010000003.1, read as the reverse complement.
GCCGGAAGGGTTTGAGATAATAGATCTGCCCGGGCATTTTTTTGATATGGTCGGTTTCCGGACGCCGGATCATATCGTTTTTCTCGCTGACTGTCTATCGAGCCGTGAGACGCTGGAGAAATATCAGATCGGATTTATTTACGACGTTGCCGCTTACATAGATACGCTTGAAAAAGTAAAAACATTAAAGGCGAACATGTTCATTCCCGCCCATGCGGAAGCGACGGAGGATATTTCGGAACTCGCGCAGTACAACATTGATAAAGTACACGAGGTAGCGGAAAATATCATTGCGCTGTGTGAAAAGCCCGTTTGCTTTGAGGTGATCTTGCAAAAGCTGTTTGCAAAATATGGATTGACGATGAACTTTGAGCAATATGCGCTTGTCGGCAGCACCGTTCGTTCCTATCTTGCATGGTTGAAGGACACGGGCAGGGTGGACGCCTGTTTTGAAAATAATATGCTCTTGTGGGAGCGGATATAAAAACGTGGCCTGAAGCCGGGCTGCCATACAAGATAATGTTTCACGTGAAACAATTTGCCCCAAGATATAGTGATCCGGCCAATTACATCGTCGCATCCGAGAACAAAAAGATAAGTTTAAGGAAGGCAGTCCTGTGTGCTGTGCCAAGCCGCGCGCATATGTCCGGCGCCAACGATAGGAAGATTTTCGCAGTTTTGCGAGCATAGCATGAGCAGAAATCGACTGTCTGAGCCGTAGGCGAGTTTCGATTTCTGCTCATAGATAGGCGGCGCAGCAAAATCAGAAAATCGACACGTTGGCGCCGGACATATGACCGTGGCTTGGCCTCAGACTGCAGCCTGACTCTCCCACCAACAACCAATACCTACGGAGGAAAACAATCATGTGGTTTCTATTTGCATTACTGTCCGCAGTATTCGCGGCCCTGACCTCGATCCTTGCGAAAGTCGGCATCGAGGGAGTCGATTCCAACCTCGCAACGGCAGTCCGAACCGTGGTCGTCGTCCTTATGGCCTGGGGCATGGTCTTCCTCACCCACGCGCAGGGCGGCCTCTCTGCGATAAGCCGAAAAAGCTGGCTGTTCCTGATCCTGTCCGGATTGGCAACCGGCGCTTCCTGGCTGTGCTATTACCGGGCGCTGCAGATCGGCGAGGCGTCCAAAGTCGTGCCCGTCGATAAACTGAGCGTAGTCATCACGCTGATCCTTGCATTTGTTTTTTTGCATGAGAGATTTACGGCGCGATCTCTGATCGGCTGCGTGTTGATCGGCGCCGGCACGTTACTCATGGTCCTGTAGCATGACAGATGCCGCGGGCGGCGCTCACCCGCAAAACTGCCCATATTAAAAATTTTCCTATAGATTCTCATATCAATTAGTGCTATAATCGTAAACAGACACAAAAAGAATAGCTTTCGGAGAGAACGTTCTGTCGGTTACGGAACGAAAGGCAGAGGAAAACAAATATGGGAAGAACGATTGCAGTCGCAAACCAAAAAGGCGGTGTCGGCAAGACGACAACGTCCATCAACCTGTCCGCATCACTGGCGGGCAAAGGGAAAAAGGTCTTGGTGATTGACACCGATCCGCAGGGCAACACGACCAGCGGCTTCGGCATTGAGAAGAACGAGTTGGAAAACACGGTTTACGAATTGATCTTGGGAGAATGCTCCGTCAATGAATGTATTTTAAATGATGTGATACCGGGAGTTTCCGTCATTCCTTCCAATGTAAACCTGGCGGCGGCCGAGATCGAGCTGATCGGTGTTGACAAGAAAGAGTACATATTAAAAAATGAAGTGGACTGGGTCAAGGATAAATATGATTTCATCATGATAGACTGCCCGCCCTCACTGAACCTGCTGACGATCAACGCCATGACGACGGCGGACAGCGTGCTTGTGCCGATACAGTGCGAGTATTATGCGTTGGAAGGGTTGAGCCAGTTGATCCACACCGTCAACCTCGTAAAAGAGAGACTCAATCCCAAGCTGGATATGGAAGGCGTCGTCTTTACCATGTATGATTCCAGAACCAATCTTTCTCTGCAGGTTGTGGAGAATGTCAAGAATCATTTTAAACAGACCGTATTTAATACAGTGATACCGAGAAATATCAGACTGGCGGAGGCGCCCAGCTATGGAATGCCGATCGCCATGTATGATCCGAAATCCGCAGGTGCGGAGGCGTATATGCATCTGGCAGATGAAATACTCAACAGAAAGGGCGTATAGGGATATGGCGGCGAAAGTAAAACGAGGGTTAGGTAAAGGATTGGACGCGATCATTCCCGTTTCGGACAGCCCCGCACCCGAGAAGACAGCGGCGGGAGCGCCGGACGGAAAGGGCGCGGAAACGATCGTCAGGATCACGCAGGTCGAACCAAACAGAGAGCAGCCGAGAAAAAATTTTGATGAAGATGCGCTGCAGGAATTGGCCGATTCCATTAAGCAGTTCGGGCTGCTGCAGCCGATCCTTGTTCAGGACAGAAAGACATATTATGAGATCATAGCGGGGGAACGCCGGTGGCGCGCTGCCAAATTGGCAGGACTGAAAGAAGTGCCCGTTATCATACGCGATTATACCGAGCAGGAGATCGTGGAGATCTCCCTGATCGAAAATATCCAGCGAGAAGACCTGAATCCGATAGAGGAGGCACAGGCGTACAAGCGTTTGCTGACAGAGTTTCATCTGAAGCAGGACGAGGTGGCCGAGCGGGTGTCCAAGAGCCGGACTGCAGTTACTAACTCCATGAGGCTTCTGAAGCTGTGCGACGAAGTGCAGCAGATGATTATAGACGACATGCTCTCCACAGGCCATGCGCGGGCATTGATCTCCATTGAGGACCCGGAGCAGCAGTATACGATAGCACAGAGAATCTTTGACGAAAAACTGAGCGTGCGCGAGGTCGAGAAGCTGGTCAAGAGCCTGAATAAGCCGGAGAAACCGAAGAAGGGCGCGGGCATCGACGAGAATCTTGAAGTGATCTATCAAGATGTAGCGGAGAAGCTGAAACAGGCGCTTGGCACAAAGGTTGCGATCTCTTCTAAGGGGAACGGCGCCGGCAAGATCGAGATAGAGTTTTACAACCATGACGATCTGGATAAGATCATAGAGCTGTTGTCCAGATAAGAGAAGTGCAGAATGGCTAAGCGGCCGTTCTGCTATGGAAAGGTACGATATTGATGAACTATAATCTACTGGAAGAGATGGGGATCGGCAGTTTTGACCTGACATATCTTTTTATTGCGGCATATGCTTTCATTCTTATTCTGCTCATCGTTGTGATCGTCCAGACCGTCAAATTCTCTAAATTATCGAAGCGGTATAAGAAATTTATGGCGGGCAAGAATGCCAAGAGTCTGGAGCAGGACATCGAGGCGATCTTTGCGGACAATAATTTCCTCAAGGCGTCTACGGAGAAGAACCGCAGGGATATCCAGTCTCTTTACAGGAAGTTTGAGGGAGCGTTTCAGAAGATCGGCATCGTGAAGTATGACGCTTTTCAGCAGATGGGCGGACAGTTGAGTTTTTCACTGGCCCTCTTAGATGAAAACGATAACGGGTTTATATTGAATTCCGTTCACAGCAGCGAAGGCTGTTATTCTTATACGAAGGAAGTCAAGCAGGGGATATGCGACATATCTCTGGGCGATGAAGAGAAAAGGGCGCTCGACATGGCAATGGGCGTTACGGATGTTATTTTGGATCATTAAGAGAAACAGGTAACGGCATGAGAAGATGTAAAGTTGACCAATTAACCGGGACAGAGATTCTGGCAAAAGACGTTTTTACGCCGGAATACCAGATCTTGCTGTCTGCGGGTATGCCGCTCAAGCCCGAGTATATCGAGAAACTTAGGGAGCTGGACATCAAGGAAGTATATATTGAAGAGGACGATCCGTATACGAAGACCGTTGTGATCCTCAAAGAAGAAGTGGAGGCGTCTTTTAAGTCCAAGGTAAAAAGCATTCTGGAAAAACATACCTACAGCCACAATGAAAAATTGGCGGAACTGAGCGCCACGGCGGATAATATAATAACACAGATCCTCGAAGAGGATAAGGTGGTGGAACAGATCTATGATATCAAGGGCAGGAGCGCCGATATCTATGAGCATTCTATCAGTATATGCAGTCTGGCCGCGGTCGTTGCGCTCAAAATGGAGCTGTCGCACGAGAAAGTGCATGACATTTGTGTCAGCTGCTTGCTTCACGATCTTGGGCTGCGGTATACCACGATCGATTATACGGATCGGAATATTGATGAACTGACGGAAATGGAGTACGCGGAGTTCAGGAAACATCCGATATATGGGTATACGGCGTTACGCGGTGAAAATTGGATTTCCAATGAGAGCAAAAATATGATATTATATCACCATGAGCGGATGGACGGATCGGGATACCCGCTTAAGGCGACGGATATTCCGGTGGAATGCCGTATCATTCAGGTCTGCGACGTGTTTGACGAGATGATCTGCGGTATCGGCTATAAACACGTCAAGGTATATGAGGCGATAGCGTATTTAAGAAAATACAAGGATATTAAATTCGACGGCAGGATCGTCGATACGTTCTTGGAATTTACCGCGGTGTATCCGGCGGGAACTACCGTGCGGACCAACGAGCGGGAGACGGGGATCGTTCTTTACCAGAATAAGGATTTTCCCGACAGACCGGTTTTGCGTATCATAAAAGATAAAGACGGCAGGAATGTGGATCTCTTGAAGGACTTGGGCGAGATCGATAACGTGTATATAGAAGATGTCATTGATTAAACAAACGGAGGCGCATCATGATAGACATTAAATTTTTGAGAGAGAATCCGGACATCGTCAAGGAAAATATCCGGAAGAAATTTCAGGACAGTAAGCTCCCTCTGGTAGATGAAGTCATTGAACTGGACGCAGAAGTCAGGAAGGCGCAGCAGGAGGCGGACGATATCCGCGCCAGCCGGAACAAGATCTCGAAGGAGATCGGCACACTGATGAGTCAGGGCAAGAAGGCGGAGGCGGAGGCGAAGAAAGCCGAGGTTGCGGCCAATGCGTCCCGTCTTGCAGAACTGGAAGAGAAAGAGAACGAGCTTCGCGAGAAGATCAGGAAAGACATGATGACGATCCCGAACATCATCGATCCGTCCGTACCGATCGGCAAGGACGATTCGGAGAATGTCGAGATCCAAAGATACGGCGAGCCTGTCGTGCCGGATTTCGAGATCCCGTACCACACGGAGATCATGGAGAGATTTCACGGGATCGATATGGATGCCGCGGGACGTGTGGCGGGCAACGGTTTCTATTATCTGATGGGCGATATCGCAAGGCTTCACTCCGCGGTGCTTGCCTATGCAAGGGATTTTATGATCGGCAGAGGTTTCACATACTGCGTGCCGCCGTTCATGATCCGCAGCGCGGTGGTCGACGGCGTCATGAGTTTTGCCGAGATGGACGCCATGATGTATAAGATCGAAGGGGAGGATCTGTATCTGATCGGCACCTCCGAGCACTCCATGATCGGCAAATTTATCGACACGATCATTCCGGAGGAGGAGCTTCCGCAGACACTGACAAGCTATTCCCCCTGCTTCCGCAAGGAAAAAGGCGCGCACGGCATAGAGGAGAGAGGCGTTTACCGCATTCATCAGTTTGAAAAGCAGGAAATGATCGTTGTGTGCAAACCGGAAGAGTCGCCGGTATGGTTTGACAAATTGTGGCAGAATACGGTAGACTTATTCCGTAGCATGGATATTCCGGTGAGGACTATCGAATGCTGTTCCGGCGACCTGGCAGATCTGAAAGTGAAATCTTATGACGTGGAGGCATGGTCTCCCAGACAGAAGAAATATTTTGAGGTGGGCAGTTGTTCCAATCTGGGCGACGCACAGGCGAGAAGGCTCCGGATCCGCATTAACGGCAAGGACGGCAAGTATTTTGCCCACACGTTAAACAATACGGTCGTTGCACCGCCCAGAATGCTGATCGCATTTTTGGAAAACAATCTTCAGGCCGACGGCTCTGTCCGGATACCGGAAGCGCTTCGTCCGTATATGGGCGGCATGACGGAGATCCGATAGCCTGATCGTCAGAAATGAAAAAGGAGGTGGAATTTTTGCATAAATTTATGCGAGCTATTGGTTTTAGCGATTTGACCGATCGACGCGAGCAGCAGAAGCTGGTCACGGATATCATTTTAAATGCTACGCACCGTTCGTATACTTCCAACGGCGATGAAACCATACTTGCAGAATTTTGTGAAGATTTTGCCGAGGATATGGGAATCGCCGTGTGCGGCGAGTTTGACGAAAACGACAGATTTACTTATGATTATTTTTACCCCTATCTGCGGGGAACGGGGATCAGCTCCTGCGAGGACGTGTCCGTGGAGCGGCACGCCGACAAGGAATCCTATGCGGGTGTCTGCGACGACATCAAAGTGGGAGTCAGCCTGATCTTTTATCTGCAGAATATGATCCCTTATGTCAAGGCACAGTACGAGAACCTGCTGCCGATCCGGGGAACGACGCTCACGCTGTCGGGGCTGTCATTGAAGGGCAGCATCATTCTTCCGATCCGTAAGAATGAGAAGCAGCGAAAAAAGGTGCAGAAAGCGTCCATGAACAGAAACCAGTTGATCGATGCCGCGCGGAAAGGCGACGAGGACGCGATCGAGAGTCTGACGCTGGAGGATATGGACACCTACACCGCTATCTCCAAGAAGATCCTGACGGAAGATGTATTCAGTCTGGTGGACACCTATTTCATGCCATACGGCGTGGAGTGCGATCAGTACTCGATCATGGGGGAGATCCTAAGCATCGATCTGCGCGTCAATAAGATCACGGGCGAGGAGATCTATGTCATGCGCCTTAACTGCAACGATCTGCAGTTTGATGTGTGCATCAACAAGCTGGATCTGTACGGAGAGCCGCAGGTCGGCAGAAGATTCAAGGGTATCGTATGGATGCAGGGATATATCAACTATCCCGCGTCCTGAAGATAGATAATATACGTCTGCGTAGCTCAGTTGGATAGAGCGACCGCCTCCTAAGCGGTAGGTCGGGTGTTCGAGTCACCTCGCGGACGCTTGAAAGGACCGTAGATCCGAGAGCTTTCGGGTTTTATGGTCCTTTGTAGGTTTAGCCGGCATCTGAGGACAGGCCGGCGGACGATAGGAAAGTTTGTATGAATTATATCATTATGGATCTGGAGTGGAATCAGAGCAGTACCGGACGCGACGAGGCGTCCAAGATACTGCCCTTTGAGATCATCGAGATCGGCGCGATCAAACTGAATAGCGAGCGGAAGATGGTCGATGAGTTCAGCGAGCTTGTGAAACCGAACGTATATCATTCCATGCATCGCGTTACCAAGAAGCTGATCCACCTGCAGATGGAGCAGTTAGAACAGGGCCGGCCTTTTACAGAGGTTATGGAGCAGTTCCGGGAGTGGTGCGGCAGCGATTATATTTTCTGCACATGGGGACCTTTGGATCTGACGGAGCTGCAGAGAAATATTCGATATTATGACATGCAGCCGCTGTCGGACGCGCCGATCAGATTTCTCGATGTGCAGAAGCTGTTCAGTATCGCATATGAGGACAGGAAGTCGAGGAGGACATTGGAGTACGCGATCGACTATCTGTCGATCGAGAAAGATATCCCCTTCCACCGCGCTTTCAGTGATGCATACTATGCGGCGAAGGTGTTGGCGTGCATGAATGAGGAAGTGCTGGCGAATTATTCCTTTGACGTATTTCATCTCCCGAAGGATAAAGAGTCCGAGATCTTTGTGACGTTCGATACCTATGCGAAATATATCTCCCGCGCTTTTGCGGACAAGGCGGAGGCGCTTAAGGATAAGACGGTCATGTCTACCAAGTGTTACCTGTGCGACAGAAAGCTGCGCAGGAAGATCGGCTGGTTTTCGCCCAACGGGAAGCATTACTACAGTGTGTCATACTGTGACAAGCACGGTTATATGAAAGCAAAGATCCGTATCCGCAAGGCGGAGGACGGATCGGCATACATCGTCAAGACAGAGAAATTCATCACGGACGCGGATGTCGAGCAGATCCGTGACAAGCAGGATAAAGCAAAGCAGCAGAAGAAAGGCAGGAGAGTCTCCAAGGCTAAAAATCGAAGTCGTCGAGCTCAGAGCGAAGCCGCTCCCGCCGACGCTGTTTCCTCCTGATGCGGTTTCTCCTTCTGCGCATGTTGGTGCGGTTTACGATGAGCGCGCGCACGATGAACAGGGCGATTACCGCGCCGGCGAACAGGAGGATACCGATCAGCACTTTTTTCACATTCACAAAGATCGTGGTGGCGGGGGAAGTCTCCGTTTCGGTCCGCTCCACGCTCACATCGGTCGTCTCGGCCGCCGTGTCAAACTCGTATGCGGGCTCCGTGTCGGCGGCCACGTTCAGATAGGCGCTTCCCAGATAGGTACCATGATAAGAGTAATTGATCTGCGCCACATGGTTTTCGTCGGACACGCTGTAGTCGATGTCGGATTCCAACTCGTCAAAGGAGAGCGTGTTGGGAATGATGACATAGCTGTCGGTATCTATGGACAGGATCGGCTTGGAGCTGCCGAAGATATCGCTGCCGGTCTGCAGGAATCCGGAGGCTTCTATCTGATATCGGTCTTCATTTTCCGCAATATTCACTACCTGAAAATTGTGAAAGCCATAGTCGAACAGCTCTACGGTGTCGGTGAACTGCGCGGGAGATTCTTCCTTAAACACCACGCAGACGAGCTTCATGCCGTTTCGCTCGGCGCAGGTGACGAGCGTCTGCCTTGCCAGATCGGTATAGCCCGTCTTGCCTCCGAGGATCCCTTCATAGGGAATCTCTCCGGTGATCAGCAGGTGCTTGTTTTTGATATAAAAATCGTCCGGCTGCGTCGCCGTAGGCTCGAAGTGATAGCGTGCCGTGTTGCCGATCTTGCAGAGCATCTCATTCTGGAAAAAGGCGGAAGAGATCAGCGCCAGATCATAGGTGGTCGTGTAGTGGTCGTCGTCGGGCAGACCGTTGGTGTTGGTGAAATGGCTGTCGGTGCAGCCGAGTTCGGCGGCGCGCTCGTTCATGAGGGCGACGAAATCTTCGATCGATCCGGAGACATATTCGCCCACCGCGTTGGCCACTTCGTTGGCGGAGCCGACAAGGATACCGTAGAGGCACTGCTCCAGTGTCAGGGCCTCCCCCTCGTCCATTCCCATATTGGAGCCCCCGGCGGGCACGCTGAATACCGCGTCATGGGAGAAGGTGACCGTGTCGTCCAGATTGCCGCGCTCCATGGCGATCAGGCAGGTCAGCAGCTTCGTGGTGCTTGCGGGATAGCATTTCTCGTGGATATTCTTGGCATACAGGATCACCCCGGTGTCAGCGTCCATTAGGATGGCGGACTCCGCGCCGATCGCGGGGCCGTTCGGCCAGTCTTCGATGTCGTTCGTCTGCACGGGCAGCGATTTGCGCAGCTCCGCTTCCGTCTGCAGCTCCTCCAAAGTTGCGTGTGCGGTGAAAGAGGGGCCTAAGAGACCGATGAGGCCGATCAAGATACAGGCAGCAGCTATACCCCGCTTTTTGGCGGCTGCGCGGCAGCTTCGGCGGGCGGCTCCGTTATATAAGAAAAACATATCGTCAAACCTTTCCTGACAGAGAAGTATATGTCAAATCAATGGATTTTGTATCGGTGTTTACAGATCCTATCGTCATTTATCATCATACACTATTTTTGCCCAAAACTGTAGCGTTTTCATAAAAAATACACAATTGGGGACGAAACAAGCTATTCATAAAATGAAAAAAGTGGTAAACTAAATAGAAAGACCACAAGGAAGGCAAGGGCGGATGAGACTGCGGAATATCAGCGGTTCAAGAGAATTGATCGCGGCGAGCGACTACGTGATCCACGAGCCGCAGACACATAAAGGAAGCTGGAGCGAAGTGTTCGGCAGCGATGCCCCGATCAGGATAGAGATCGGCATGGGAAAGGGCAGATTCATCATGGAGCTGGCGAAAAACAATCCCCGGATCAATTACGTGGGGATCGAAAAATATTCCAGCGTCCTTCTGCGGGGCATTCAGAAAATGGAGGCGGAGCCGTTACAGAATCTGTACTTTATCCGTATGGACGCGGAGGAGATCACAGCCGTGTTCGGACCGGGGGAAGTGGACAGGATCTATCTGAATTTTTCCGATCCTTGGCCGAAGGACCGTCATGCGAAGCGAAGACTGCCCTCCCGTGAATTTTTGCAGCGCTATGATGAGATACTAAAGAAAGACGGCGTGATAGAATTTAAGACGGACAACCGCGAGCTGTTCCGGTTTGCGTTGGACGAGCTTGCGCCCGCAGGGTGGCATCTGGAGCAGATGACGGAGGATCTGCATCACGATGCGGAAATGATGCGGGACAATGTGATGACGGAGTATGAGGAGAGATTCTCTTCTATGGGAAATCCTATCTACAAATATATCATTTCCAGATAAGAAAGGAGACAGCGATGGAATACAAATTTACAACGGAGAATTTTGACAAAGAGGTGTTGGAGGCGGACGTTCCGGTACTGGTCGATTTTTATGCGGACTGGTGCGGGCCGTGCAAGATGATGGCGCCTGTCGTGGAGCAGCTTGCCGGAGAGTATGAAGGGAAGATCAAGATCGGGAAATGTAATATTGACGAGGAGGAGGCTGTCAGGGCCAGATACGGCGTCATGTCCATTCCGACCATGAAGATCTTTGTGCAGGGAAAAGAGACGGTATCCCTTGTGGGCGCGATGTCCAAAGATGAGCTGGAGAATAAGATCAAAGAGGTTTTGTAGAGACATACCGAACGGTAAAAAAGTCAGGCGGCAGCGCCTGACTTTTTGTCATCTCTTGCATAGAGCAGCTTCAATAGGATAGGCGTTGCGATCGAGGAGACCAAGATAAGGAGAATGACCGCTGCGAAGTAGTCCGCCGTCAACAGCCCCGCCGCAAGACCTTTCTGCGATACGATCAGCGCCACTTCGCCCCGCGTCATCATGCCGATGCCGATCTTGAAGGAGTCGGAAACGGAGTAACGGCAGAGCTTGCTGACCAGACCGCAGCCGATGATCTTGGCGACCAATGCCACCAGAACAAAACAGATACAGAATGTGAACAGTCTGCCGTCCATTGCGTCGAAGGAGGTCTTCAGTCCGATGTTTGCGAAGAAGATCGGGCCGAAGAACATGTAGGAGATCACGTCGCTCTTGCGCTCGATATACTCGTTGTCGCTTAAGCTGCACAGTACGACGCCCGCGATGTATGCGCCCGTGATATCCGCGATCCCGAAATACTTCTCCGCCACATAGGACAGCATGAAGCAGAAAGCGAGGCTGACAATGGGGATACGCCTCGTGTGCGGATAGCGTTTGTCCAGTGTCGAGAAGACCTTAAATACAATGTAACCGCCGATGATCGCCACGATGAAGAAAGCGACGGTCTGCAGAAGGACGGTGACGGGACGGGAGGCAGGGTTTTTCAGGCCGATCACGAAGGTGAGGACGAGGATACCGATCACATCGTCAATGATCGCCGCGCTGACGATGGTAGTGCCCACCTTGCTCTTGATCTTGCCAAGCTCCTGCAGCGACGCGACGGTGATGCTGACGCTGGTCGCCGTCATGATCGTGCCGATGAAGACGGCCTTGTAGAATTTCTCGCTGCCCCACGGCGCTGCGCCGTAAAAGCCCATATAGAGTAACGCGCCCAGAACAAGCGGGACAAAGACGCCGGCGCACGCGATCAGAAAAGCCACGGGGCCGGTCTTGATCAGTTCTTTCAGATCCGTCTCGATCCCGACTTCAAACATCAGGATGATGACGCCGATCTCCGCCAGCTTAGAGATAAATTCCGTCTGGCCGGGATTGATCAGATTGAGCAGACAGGGGCCGATGAGCAGTCCCGCGATGATCTGTCCGACAACCTGCGGCGCTTTAAACTTTCTGGCGAGCACGCCGAAAAATTTGGCGGTAAACAGGATAATGGCCAGATCTTTCAACACTTCGTATGATTCCATGATGATTTCACTCCAAAGATAAATTTTTTCTAAAATCAGTTATACTCGCCCGAAACGGCAGTGTCAACTTAAAAATATTCTTGCGGAGACATTGACAAAAGCCCATGAAGTATTGTATCATCTTAGTTGTCCGCAAGTATCGAAGCGTGGCTCAGCTTGGTAGAGCGCTGCGTTCGGGACGCAGAGGTCGCAGGTTCAAATCCTGTCGCTTCGATTTTCAGTTGGTGGGAATACCGATCGACCCGGTGTTCCCTTTTTTTATCCGCGGCGGATAGGAGGGAAACGATATGGGGGATCTGAAGCTGATCAAAAGGTTTGCGGTGGCGGACGGTTTCTGGGGACGCTATGTCCGGCTTGTGCGGGATACGGGAGCTGTATGCGGAGGGTCACAGGGAAATCGGAAGCGACGATCTGTACAGCTATGAGACGCCTGTCGCGAAGCCGTGTACGATCACGCTGATCCCCTACTATGCGTGGGGCAATTGCGGGCTGAATCAGATGCGGGTGTGGATCCCCGAGAAATAAAACGGAAACGGAGTATGATCATGAGAACAGAGACAGAGAGAAACGCAAAAAAGACGGAAAAGGAGATCGAGAAGCTGCTCGGCAAAATGACGCTGGACGAAAAGATCGCCATGATACACGGTGCGGGACTTTTTCGCTCCGGCGGCGTGGAGAGGCTCGGCATTCCTCCGCTCGTGACTTCCGACGGCCCTATGGGCGTGCGCGCGGAATTTATGGACGACAGATGGATCCCGGCGGGAAATAATGATGACAGTGTCTCTTATCTGCCCAGCAACAGCGCGCTCGCTTCCACATGGAGTCCGTACTGCGCCTACGAGATGGGAAGGGTTTTGGGCGCGGAGGCGAGAGGGCGCGGCAAAGATGTCATACTGGCGCCGGGCATCAACATCAAGCGCAGCCCGCTGTGCGGCAGGAATTTTGAGTATATGAGCGAAGATCCGAAGCTGACGGCGACGTTGGCAGTTCCCTTTGTCAAGGGTGTGCAGCACAATGATGTGGCGGCGTGCGTCAAGCACTTTGCGGCAAACGTGCAGGAGACGGACCGCCTGATGGTGGACGAGGAGATCGATGTGAGAACGCTGTACGAATTGTATTTTCCGGCGTTTAAAGCGGCCGTGCAGGAAGGGAACGCCTACTCCGTCATGGGCGCTTACAACAAAGTGAACGGCGTCCACTGCTGTGAGAACAAGAATCTGCTGGATCTGGTGCTGCGCGGCGAGTGGGGCTTTGACGGCGTCGTTATCAGCGATTGGGGAGGGATCCACAAGACCAAAGAGGCCGCGGCGTGCTCCATTGACTTGGAGATGTCGGTATTTCCCGATTTCGACGAGTATAAGCTGGCAAACCCGTTAAAGGAGGCGATCGCAAAGGGCGAGATCTCCGAGGAGGCCGTTGACTGTAAGGTGCGCAATATCCTGCGCATGATGTTCCGCCTGAAAATGATCGGCAAACACAGAGACGAGCGCAGGGCGGGGACCTACAATGCGTCGAGCCACAGGCAGGTGATCCTGAAGACCGCGGAGGAGTCCATGATCCTTCTGAAAAACGAGCAGCGTCTGCTGCCCCTCAACGCGGCCAAGATCAAAAAGCTGGTCGTCATAGGGCAGAATGCGGTCAAGACCCATTCGGACGGCGGCGGCAGCGCGGAGATCAAGGCGCTGTATGAGATCTGTCCGCTTATGGGACTGAAGCGTTATCTGGGCGGCAATGTGCAGGTGGAATATTATAAAGGCTATCATGTGCCGGAGAAACCCAAGATGTACGACCACAACTGGCAGGCGGACAGTCTGGACGACCTGAAGGGCACGAACATCGGGCAGCTCGTGAGGGACGAGGAGCATATGCAGGAGATGCACCGCCGACAGGCCGAGGAGAGACTTGCACAGCTGGAGAAGGAGAAGGCGGAGATCCGCGAGAAAAATCCGGCGCTTTTCGCACAGGCGGTGGAAGCGGCCAAAGATGCGGATGCGGTCATTTTTGTGGGCGGCCTGAACCATGACAGCGACAGCGAGGGGATCGACCGCGTGGACATGAAGCTGCCCTATGAGCAGGATATGCTGATAGAGGAGCTGTTGAAGGTCAGAAAGGATCTCATCGTCACGTTGATCGGCGGCTCGCCGGTGGAAATGCCTTGGAGAGACAAGGCACAGGCGATCCTGTGGAGTTATTATGCCGGTATGGAGACCGGAACGGCTTTTGCGCAGATCATTTTCGGCAGCGTCAATCCGTCCGGCAAGCTGGCGGAGACATTTCCGGCAAGCTATGCGGACTGCGCCGACGCGAAGAACGGCCAGTTCGGACTGTGGGGACGGATCAAGCTGGAGGAAGGGCTGTACTGCGGGTATCGGCATTTTGACCGGCAGCGCATCAAACCCGCATTCTGTTTTGGGCACGGCCTGTCCTACACGGATTTTGCCTACAGCGGCCTGACGCTGAAAGCGGAAAAAGGCAGGGCGGTGAAAGTGAGCTTTACGGTCAAAAATACGGGGAAGCGGATCGGGGCGGAAACCGCGCAGGTCTATGTTGCCCCTGTCGCACCGAGAGTGGACAGACCGGACAAAGAGCTGAAAGCGTACACAAAGGTGGAACTTGCACCGGGCAGATCCACCAAGGCGACGATCACCTTAAAGCAGGAGGATTTCGCATATTTTGACGAAACCCTGCATGATTTTGTCACAGACGCCGGAGATTATGAGATACTGGTCGGCGCGTCGAGCGGGGATATCCGTCTGAAAGGGATCGCAACGCTGGCATAGCCGTGTATATTTTCCGGATTTTCCGTACATACTTACAGAAATAACAATCATAAGTATGTCAGGAGGATCGGAACAATATGGATTACAATGATATGCCTTTGGGACTGGGCGTCGCCATTACGTCAAACCGCGCGGCGATGGACCGGTTTGTGGATATGACGGACGAGGAGAAGAAAGATTTTATCGAGAGGAGCCGCAGCGCGATGTCGGAGAAAGAGATCGACAGGCTGGTCGGCTCTCTTGCAAAAGAGGACGAAGATCCGCATTTTGATCTCGATAAAGTAAAGGATCTATTGGACGGGCCGAGTATCGGTTGAATTTGAGCGAGGGATCGAGATGCACATCAGGTTGCCTGACAAGGTAAACAGGATCATAGGGACACTGACGGCAGCAGGATTTGAGGCGTATGCCGTGGGCGGGTGCGTGCGGGACAGTATACTGGGAAGGACGCCCAGCGATTGGGACATCACCACGTCGGCAAGACCGGACGAGGTGAAGCGGCTCTTCGCAAGGACCGTCGATACCGGCATCAAACACGGTACGGTGACCGTCCTGATGGACAGGGAAGGCTTTGAGGTGACGACTTACCGGATCGACGGGGTCTATGAGGACGGCAGACATCCGAAAGACGTCACTTTCACGGCCAGCTTGGAAGAAGACCTGAGACGGCGGGATTTCACGATCAACGCGATGGCGTACAATGACGAGAGCGGGTTGATCGACAGCTTCGGCGGCATGCAGGATATAGAAAAGAAAACGGTGCGCTGTGTGGGCGACGCGGAGGAACGGTTTACGGAGGACGCGCTCCGTATGCTCCGGGCCGTCCGCTTCTCGGCACAGCTGGGATATGAGATCGCGGCGGACACGCGACAGGCGATCCGCAGACTGGCGCCCAAGCTGCAGCTTATCAGCGCGGAACGCATTCAGGCAGAGCTGGTGAAGTTGGTGACATCTGCGCATCCGGACTATCTCCGTACTGCCTATGAGACGGGGATCACGGCACAGATCCTGCCGGAGTTTGACCTGTGTATGCAGACGCCGCAGCACAACCCGCACCACTGTTACGATGTGGGCGAGCATATCCTGCATTCCATGCTTGCGATAGAGCCGGACAAGGTGCTGCGCCTCGGTATGCTCTTCCACGATATCGGCAAGCCGCAGGCGCTTACGGTGGACGAGAACGGCATTACCCACAACAAGGGGCACGCTTTGATCGGCGAGAAGATGACGCGGGAGATCCTGCGCCGGCTCCGGTTCGACAACGATACGATCGACAAGGTGACCCGGATCGTGCGCTGCCACGATCAGGATATCGAGCTCACGGAAAGCGGGGTCAGGCGCGCCGTCAACCGTATGGGCGAGGATATCTTTCCGATGCTCTTTGCGGTCCGCCGCGCGGATATCCGTGCGCAGAGCGATTATCACAGGGAAGAGAAATTAGCAAAGGTCGCATACATAGAAAAGATCTACAACGGGATATGCAAAAGGCAGGAGTGCCTGAGTCTGCGGGATCTGGCGGTGAGCGGCAGCGATCTGACGGCGCTTGGCATACCCGCCGGCAGACAGATCGGCGTGCTTCTCAGGGAGCTTCTGGAGCTGGTGCTGGAGGATCCCGGGCGCAACACGCGCGAGGAGCTCCTTGCCGTATGTAGGAGCAGGATACAGGAAGACCCCGGTCTGTCGGAGCGCCCGTAACGGCGCTGCCCGGCAAAACAAATTCATACTTTCCCCCGGCTGCACATAAGATAGGATAGACGACCAAGCGGAGGGTATTCGTGTGAATGACAGAGCGGTGAGTTTGTTAGATCAATATGAGATAGAGGTGAACCGCACGTGGAAAGGCCGAGGCGCGATCCTGTGCGACTCGGATCAGGGACTGCTTATATTAAAGGAATATTGCGGACCGACGGATAAAATAAGATTTCAGGATCTTTTGCTGCAGCATTTGCGAAAGAGCGGCACAGTGTACGCGGAGTCCATTCTGCGGACAAGAGAGGACGAGATGATCGTGTACGATCAGGAGCGGACGCCGTACATAGTAAAGACTTATTTTGAAGGCAGAGAATGCAATCACAGAGATGCACAGGAGTGCCGTCAGGCGGCGGCGGCTCTGGCGAGGCTTCACGAAGCGTCGGATCTGTCGGCGTACGAGGAGCTGCGCGCACAGCCTGTCTTCCGGGTCGAAAAGGAATATGAGAAGCATAACCGTGAGTTGAAGAAGGTAAGGAAGTTTCTGTGGGAGAAAAGCCAGAAGACCGATTTTGAGATATATTTGATGAAACATTATGACTATTTCATGAATAATGCCTTGCAAATCACCGATGAATTGCGTTATGATGCCTATGAGGAAGATGCTTGCGGATCTTCCGTCGTATGCCACGGCGACTATCAGTATCACAACATATTGTTTACGGACGCCGGAGAAGCGCTGATCAATTTTGAGAAGTGCGTGCGGGATCATCCGGTGCGGGATCTGTGCCTGTTTATGAGGAAGCTCTTGGAAAAAAATAACTGGTCGCAGACGCTTGGTGATATGCTTTTGGAGAGTTATAATAAAGTAAGGAGTTTGACAAAACGGGATTACAGACAGCTCTATTATCGGCTGGCATACCCCGAGAAGTTCTGGAAGATCGCGAACTTCTATTACAACAGCGGCAAGGCGTGGATCCCCGGGAGAAATATGGAGAAGATAGAGAGGCTGTTTGCGCAGGAGAGAGACAAACAGCTGTTTCTGGAGAATATATTCAAGCTGTAGGAAAGGATAAGGACCGAGATGCACAGAAGAGTTACACAGGCGGCAGCGGTCGTCATGACGCTGGCGCTTTTGATTACCGGCTGTACCTCACAGGCGAGCAATATCGGCATGGCGAAAGATAAGGGATATGACGCGGCGGATACCGGTTTTACCGCGGCCACCGTGGGAAGCTATGATTCGGCGGACACGGCGGTCATTGTATCGGTCGATCCCGAAAACAGCGCCGTCACGTTCATGAACATGGACGCCGACAGGCAGTATACCTTGTATTACAGCGGTACGACCTACGTGTCGGACAAATATAACGGGCCGCTGACGATCTCACAGCTTAAGGCGGGCGATGTGGTCGATGTCAATTTTTTAAAGGGCAAAAGGCAGATCGCAAGCATTCAGTTGTCTCCGGAAGCGTGGGTCTACGACAATATCTCGAACTATGATCTGGGCGGTGCGAACAAGACGGCGAGCATCGGTTCGGCCACTTTTTCCCTGCCGGACAATGTGGTGGTCTTCTCGGACGGCGCCCGCGGAGAAATGATGGACATCGTGAAGCAGGACGTGATCTCCGTGCGCGGCATCGATCATGAGATATACAGCATCAATGTGGAAAAAGGGCACGGATACCTGCGCCTGAAAAATGACCAAGCCCTGATCGGCGGCTGGATCGAGGTGGGAAACGCCGTGATCCGGGAGATCACGGAGGACATGCTGTTAGTCGTCCCGGAGGGGAGTTATCAGGTACTCTTATCCAACGACGGCATAAGCAGCACAAAGGACATCGTGGTAGAGAGGAACAAGGAAGTCGTGCTGGACGTGGGCGATCTGGAGGCCGCGCAGGACAAGACCGGACGGATCCTCATCTCCGTTACGCCCGAGACGGCCAAAGTCAGGATAGACGGCGAAGATGTGGATATCGACAAGGCGGTCGAACTTTCCTACGGCATTCACCAGATCCGCCTGGAAGCGCCGGGATACGATTCCCTGACCAAATACATTCAGGTCGGCTCCGAGTATGCCAAGATATCGTTCACCCTCGAGGAAGAGAAGGAGCAGGAGGAGGAGTCTTCCGTCAGCGACAACGGCATACAGCAGACGCCGCAGGAGGAAACGCCGGCAACGCCCTCCGTCAGTGAGGATACGATAAACGCAACCAAGGGCAATATGGTGTACATAGACGCGCCCAAGAATGTGGAAGTGTACTTGGACGGCAATTATCTCGGCATCTCGCCGATCAGCTTTAAGAAAACGGTGGGAAGCCATACGGTCACGCTGCGCAGGAGCGGCTATGAGACGAAGAGCTACACGATCTATCTGTATAACGACGGGGAGGATATTACCTATTCCTTCACGGAGCTTGAGAAGAAGGCCGGCACGGTCAGCGGCAACGACAGCGTCTCCGGCAACGATACGGCGGGCGGCGCGACGAACTACGCGCACATCGTTTCACCGGAGGATGTGGAGGTCTATCTGGACGGCAGCTATCTGGGGCTTTCGCCGATCAGCTTCCCGAAAGTGCCCGGCACCCATACGGTCAAGCTGAGCAAGACCGGCTATCAGTCCAGAACGTATTATCCGGTCCACATGCGCGACGACGGGGAAGATATCACCTTTACGTTTCCGGAGCTGGAGAAAGAAACCGTCAGCGGCAACAACACGCAGAGCGGGAACAGTGTGGACTGACCGGAGGAAAGAGGACAATAAGTGGACGGGACGGAGAAGAAGTATACCTATGAAGAGTTTCTGGAGATCATCCGGACGCTGCGGGGAGAGAACGGCTGCCCGTGGGACAGGGTGCAGACGCACGAGAGCCTGAAACCGTGCATGACGGAGGAGGCGGCGGAGCTGCTCGCTTCCATTCGCATCTATGAGCAGACGGGAAATCCCGAGAACATGCTCGAAGAGCTGGGCGATGTGCTTCTGCAGGTGGTGATGCACGCGCAGATCGCGTCGGAGGAAGGGTTGTTCACGATGGAGGACGTCGTGAACGAGGTGAGCCGCAAGATGGTGCGGCGGCATCCCCATGTGTTCGGCACCGGCAGCGCGGACACGCCCGACGAGGTGCTCACCAACTGGGAAGAGATCAAGAAGGAAGAGAAAAAGGGAAAAGACTGGGCGGCCTCGCCGCTCAGGGAGATACCGAGAGAACTGCCGGCGCTCACCCGCGCCGCGAAGGTTCTGAAGAAAGCGGATAAATATTACGGACAGGGAAGCACCTACGAGCAGGACGTACAGGCGCTGCAGACGTCCGTGGAAGCGCTCGGCAAGTGCGATCCGGCGGCCGGCGGCAAGGAGCTGGAGCAGATCCTTGCGGACATGCTGATGCGCGTGTCCGACATTGCCAGGCTCGGTAAGATATCTCACGAACAGGCGCTCACCGACAGGATCGAGGATCTGATCGACAAATACGAAAAAACGGAAAACGGATCACGCGATAACGGCGCAGGATCAAAAATATAAT
This sequence comes from uncultured Lachnospiraceae bacterium, assembly GCA_947626745.1. Taxonomy (GTDB): domain Bacteria; phylum Bacillota; class Clostridia; order Lachnospirales; family Lachnospiraceae; genus UBA3282. Next base: position 55,915 of record CANQTF010000003.1, on the reverse strand, counting down.
TTACATAACTCTGCGCCGCAAATGTTATTTATTTAACTAACGAAAAATAGCGTAAAAGTGGCACTTTTTTGCTTGACAAGCTAGGGAAAAACGTTTATAAATGAATGTAGACTTAGGCGTTTCAAAAGAGAAACATCTAAGAACAATATGATAACTCATTTTAATAAGAGGAGGAGTTCAAGATGAACAAGACAGAATTAGTTGCAGCTATGGCTGATCAGGCAGGATTATCCAAGAAAGATGCCGAGAAGGCATTGAAGGCATTTACGGACGTTGTTGCAGGCGAGCTGAAGAAGGACGGCAAGGTGCAGTTGGTTGGCTTCGGTACTTTCGAGGTTTCCAAGAGAGCGGCAAGAACGGGCAGAAATCCTCAGACCGGCAAAGAGATGAAGATCGCGGCTTCTAAGGCGCCTAAGTTCAAAGCCGGCAAAGCGCTGAAGGATATGATCAACTAAGTATAAGGACGTCGGTAAAAGCCTGTATGCGACTGCATATAGGCTTTTATTTATGCACGGATCCGCATAGATGCAAGCGGAAAGGAGACTGGCATTGAGATTAGACAAATATCTGAAAGTTTCGCGCCTGATCAAGCGCCGCACGGTGGCGAACGAAGCCTGTGACGCCGGCAGGGTGCTCATCAACGATAAGCCGGCGAAGGCCTCCGCCAATGTCAAAGCGGGAGACACGATCACCATTCAGTTCGGCAACAGGGAGGTCAAGGTGGAAGTTCTGGACGTACAGGAGACGGTGCGGAAGGAGGAGGCGAAAGAACTGTTCCGGTATCTGACATAACGGGACAGAGAGAAGGAACAGAGGCATATTGCCGAAGCTTCCTGCATACATTTAAAAAGTAATACAACTTCGCGGCATGATCTGTGCCTCGCAGTTGGGGAGGTATGTATGGAAGATCTCAACAAAGCAAACAGAAGACCTCACAAGCTGATGCTTACCGACAGGCGGACATGTACCGTAAGCGGGGTGAACGACGTGCTGTCCTTTGACGTCAACGAGATCCTGCTGGAGACGGAACAGGGAATGCTGATGATCAAGGGAAACGAGCTTCATGTCAGCAGACTGTCCCTCGATAAGGGGGAAGTCGATGTGGACGGGCGGATCGACAGCTTTACCTACTCGGAAGGAAACGGATACGGCAAGGGCGAATCGCTGCTGGCGCGGCTATTTAAATAACCTCCGGGGGAATTGCGGCTTATGAGTCAGGACATTGTGAAAGAAGTTACCTTTTTCCTGCATTCCATTCTAATGGGGCTTGTGATCACGTTCGTCTATGACTGGATACTGATCCTCAGGAAGCTGTTCCGCCATGGAAAGTTTTTGATGTCCGCGGAGGACCTTCTGTATTGGGTCGTGTGCGGGCTTGGCGTTTTTTATATGCTTTACAGAGAGAACAGTGGCGTTCTGAGATGGTTTGCCGTGATGGGGGCAGCGCTTGGAATGCTTTTTTATAAGGCGGCCGTAAAAAATAGGCTTGTAGACATTATGTCAACGTGTATCCACAAGATAATGTGTCTCATATCTCGTCTCATACAAATTGTGCTAAATCCCGTAAAGCGCCTATTTTCCGCGCTCCGAAGATTTGTTCGATTTTTGCGCGGCAGATTTAAAAAAGTCAGAGAATTTATTAAAAAACGGTTGACGGTTTTCATAAAAACCCTTAGAATGGTTTTATGTAAACGATAGGCGGCACGGAAAGAATGAGGTAGCGTTGGCGGCATGGCACGGAAAGCAGCATATCAGAAGAATCGCCGGAACAAGACGGGCAAGCTTTTGATCATTACGGTCGTCCTGCTGATGCTAGTCGTGGTCGCGGTCAAAAGTGTGGAGCTTCGTGAGAAGCGGGCGATGTATACGGCGAAAGAGGAAGCCCTGATGCAGGAGATCGAGGCGGAGGAAGCGCGGACACAGGAGATCGCGGAATTTGAGAAGTACACACAGACCAAGAAATATGTGGAAGAAGTGGCCAAAGAGAAACTCGGACTTGTTTACGAGGGCGAGATCATCTTTAAAGATGGAAACTAAGCGGATTTTGGAGGTAGTTCCGGAATCTGCTTTTTTATAGTAATAATTCGGACAGGCTTCTCATATATTGTGTATTGACTAAAAAGAATTGTCCGTAACGGCGGGCAGTCGATGCACCGGAGGGGATTGTATGAGAAGACAGGCAGACGACAGGGACGAGAACAAGATAGCGGTCATACCCGAATACGGCAGACAGAGACTCTTGAATTACGCGGAATCCTTCAGGGATCTGGCGGATCTTTTTGAGGACGAGGAAGAGGAGCCGGAGGCGGCCTTGGCGTGGGCGGGCAGCAGACGCGACTATCTGTGGCAGCGCAAGCTGCAGGAAAACCGCGGGCTTGTGGCGGAGCATCTCAAAGAGATGGCCCATATCATGGCGGAGGTGGCGAAGACGACCTATGCGTACCGTCCTATGGGTGAGCGAAGATACCGGCAGATGGCAAAGCTCTTGAAAGAGTCGGGGATCCAACTCAGGAATTTTTTTGAGCTGGAGCACGACGACGGGCATACGGAGATCAGCCTGACGATGCGGACGGCTTCCGAGAAGTATGTGCGGCTCGGGGAAAAGGAGAGCATTTCCGTGGAGGACGTGGCCGATTTTCTGTCGGTCGCGATGAATAACAGGCTGCGCGCCGCGAAGAACGCGCCTCTGTACCTGACGCCGGAGTGGAATACCTACTATTTTTTGGAGGAGCCGAGGTTTCAGCTATTGACGGGAACGGCCAAGGCGGTCAAGGAGACGGAGAGGATATCGGGCGACAACTATTCCTTCTATGAGGGAGAGGACGGCAAGATGACCGTCATTCTGTCGGACGGCATGGGGTCTGGCGAGAAGGCAAGCAGAGACTCGGAGCGGGTCATTGAACTGACAGAGCGTCTCTTGGAGGCGGGCTTCCGCAAGGAGACCGCCGTGCAGATGATCAACGGGGCACTGGCGGCGTCGGGGCAGGAAGAAAATATGTCCACGCTGGACGTCTGCGACATGAATCTGTATACGGGTGAATGCGAGTTTATCAAGGTGGGCGCGGCGTGTACCTATATCAAGCGCGGGCGGCTGGTGGACAGGCTGTCCTCGCAGAGCTTTCCGCTGGGCGTATTCGGACAGATGGAGCCGGAGGTCATGTATCGGACGCTGGAGAACGGCGATTATGTGATCATGCTGTCGGACGGCGTGCTGGACGCGCTCTCGCAGGGCATCGGGGAGGAAGTGCTGCCCGAGATTATCGGCAGAATGGACTACAGCAATCCGAATGAGATAGCAAACCAGATCCTGACCTATTCCCTCGCGCAGAGCAAAGGGCAGATCCGGGACGATATGACGGTGCTCGTGCTGGGGGCGTGGGAACAGGACGGCGTCGGGGACAGGGCATAACAGATGACGGATAAGACATATGATAAAGTATTGAATTATATACGCAGACAGCATATGGTGGAGGCGGGCGATCTCGTGGCAGCCGGCGTGTCCGGCGGGGCGGATTCCGTCTGTCTTTTGCATCTGCTGCGAAGGCTGTCCGAGGAAATACCTTTCCGGATCGTGACGGTACACGTGGATCACGGCATGCGGGAGGAGTCTGCGCGCGATGCCGCGTATGTGGAGAAGCTGTGCAGGGAGTGGGATATCCCGTTTCGCTTGAAAAAGGTGGACATGCCGGGCTATGCCGCGGCGCGGGGCTTATCCGTGGAGGAGGCGGGCAGACAGCTCAGGTATGCCGCATTTGAAGAGGTGCTTGCGGCGGAGCTTCGGGATACGCAGCACGGCAAGATCGCGGTGGCGCATAATGCCAACGATCGGGCGGAGACGATGCTCTTCCATATGTTCCGGGGAAGCGGCGTGAAGGGCTTGTGTTCTATCAGGCCGGTCAGGGACTGTGTGATCCGGCCGCTGCTGTGTCTGGAACGGGAAGAGATAGAGCGCTATCTGGACGAGCACCGGCTGGCGTATTGCGTGGACGCCACCAACGAGGAGGACGGGTATGCGCGCAACCGGATACGGCACCATATCCTGCCGTATGCCGAGCGGGAGATCTGTGCGGGCGCGGTGGGCCATATGTGTGAGCTGGCGGATATCCTGTGGGAGACCGAGGATTATCTGGCGGAGCAGACGGGCAGACTGTATGAGCGGTATGTGGCGGAGGAGCCTTCCCAGGAGCGGCCGTGTCTGCAGATCTCGTGCCGGCTGTTGTCGGAAGCGCCGGCCATGTACAGGCGCGTACTGCTGCTGTGTCTGGAGCGTTTTGCGCCGCACAGGAAGGATATTACCGGACGGCATATCGCAGATCTGACCGCGTTGATGACAAGGCCGGGCAGCAGGGAGCTGTCGCTTCCTTACGGGATCAGGGCATACAAGGAGTACGAGACGCTGACGCTGTGCGGCGGTGCGCCGGAAAGCGTTTTGCCGAAAGCGGCCGACGCCTATACGGTCACGCCGCCTGTCGAGATCGAGGTGGCGGGCGAAGGGATCTACGCCTTCTCGCTGCTGGAAGGAGGATTTGCCCCCGATCGGCAAAATATTCCGCAAAATAGATATACGAAATGGTTTGATTATGATAAAATAACTACGGCTCTGATGTTGCGTACAAGAAGACAGGGCGATTACATGACGATCGACACTGCGCTGCACAGAAAATCGGTCAAGCGGTATATGATCGACGAGAAGATCCCGAAGCTGCGGCGTGACAGTATGCACATTCTGGCTGACGGGGAGCATGTTCTGTGGATCCCCGGTTATCGGATCAGCCAGCGCTACAAGGTGGAGCAAAGTACGAAGCGTATCTTACAGGTACAGTTAAGAGGAGGCTATCATGGCGGAACGGGTCGAGATACTGTTGAGTGAGGAGGAAGTGAACGAAAGGATCCGCAGACTCGGAGAGCAGATCTCCGAAGACTACGCAGGCAAAAAAGTGCATTTGGTCTGTATCCTTAAGGGCGCGAGCTTTTTTATGTGCGAGCTTGCCAAACGGATCACCGTGCCGGTTTCCCTGGACTTCATGTCTGTGTCCAGCTACGGCAGCGACACGAGATCGAGCGGTGTGGTCAAGATCGGGAAGGATCTGGACGAGCCGCTTACGGACAGGCACGTGATCGTGGTGGAGGATATCGTGGATACCGGGCGGACGCTGAGCTGTCTGCAGGAGATGTTGAAGAACAGGGGCGCGGCGGACGTAAAGCTTTGTACGCTGTTGGACAAGCCGGACAGAAGGGTCGTGGACGTCAAGGTGGATTACACCGGCTTCCGGATCCCCGATGAGTTCGTTGTGGGCTACGGTCTGGACTACGATCAGAAATATCGCAATCTGCCGTACATCGGCGTAGTTAAATTTGATTGACAGGCAAATGAAAGAGGTATACTTTGAGCAAAAATAATAGGAGTTTCTATCTGTATTTTATCATTATCATCGGGCTGCTGTTGTTCACGGTCTGGGTCGGCACGCTGAAGGTGCAGAACAACGGCTATACGAGAGGGCAGTTCGCGGATCAGTTGGAGCGCGGCGAAGTCGCGATGGTCAATATCTGCCCCAACAAGGATACGCCCACCGGATCGTTGGAGATCACGCTGAAGAACGGCGAGGAGCGGACGCTGTACGTCACGGACGTGACGGAAATGGAGAAATTGGTGAGAAGCTACGGGCTTGATCCCCGGGTCGAGAGCGTCCCGGAGGAGAGCTGGTTTTTGAACAGCGTGTTCCCGATCCTGATCGTGGTGGTCGTCTGCGTGTTCTTCTTCGTGATGATGAACGCGCAGAATGCCGCGGGCGGCGGAGGCGGCAAGATGATGAATTTCGGCCGGAGCCGCGCAAAACTGACGTTGGGCGGGGAGAACACTATCAAGCTGGACGGTGTGGCCGGATTGAAGGAGGAGAAGGAAGAACTGCAGGAGATCGTGGAGTTCTTAAAAGAGCCGGGCAAATTCACGAAGGTAGGCGCGCGTATCCCGAAGGGCATTCTCTTGGAGGGCGCGCCGGGTACCGGTAAGACGCTGCTTGCCAAGGCCATTGCGGGCGAGGCGAACGTGCCGTTTTTCAGCATATCCGGATCGGACTTCGTGGAGATGTTCGTCGGCGTCGGTGCCTCTCGGGTGCGCGATATGTTTGCGGAGGCAAAGAGACATGCGCCGTGCATCATCTTCATTGACGAGATCGATGCCGTGGCCAGACGCCGCGGCACGGGTATGGGCGGCGGACATGATGAGCGCGAGCAGACCCTGAATCAGCTGCTGGTGGAAATGGACGGCTTCGGCGTCAACGAGGGCATCATCGTGATGGCGGCGACCAACCGTGTCGATATCCTTGATCCCGCGATCCTGCGGCCGGGACGTTTCGACCGTAAGATCGCAGTGGCGCGTCCCGATGTGCGCGGCAGGGAAGATATCCTCAGGGTGCATGCGCAGAATAAGCCGCTGGGCGACGATGTGGATCTGGAGCAGATCGCGCAGACGACGGCGGGCTTTACCGGCGCGGATCTGGAGAACCTGCTGAACGAGGCGGCGATCAATGCCGCGATGGATCAGAGGGTCTTTGTCAAACAGGAAGATATTAAGAAGGCTTTCGTCAAGGTCGGGATCGGAACGGAGAAGAAGAGCCGCGTCATTTCCGACAAAGAGAAGCGCATCACGGCGTATCACGAGGCGGGCCATGCGATCCTGTTCCATGTGCTCCCCGATGTGGGGCCGGTATATACCGTGTCCATTATCCCCACGGGGCTGGGCGCGGCGGGCTATACGATGCCGCTGCCGGAAAAAGATGAGATGTTCCTGACTAAGAAGAAGATCCTGCAGGATATCATGGTTTCTCTCGGCGGACGTATCGCGGAGGAGATCATCTTTGACGACGTGACCACCGGCGCGCAGCAGGATATCAAACAGGCGACCAAGAAAGCGCGCAGCATGGTGACGCGCTACGGTATGTCGGAAAAGCTTGGCATCATCAACTACGAGGACGACGATGACGAGGTGTTTATCGGCAGGGATCTGGCGCACGCCAAGAACCACAGCGAGGAGATCTCCGGACAGATCGATCAGGAAGTGAAGGCGATCATCGACGACTGCTACATGAAGGCAAAAGAGATCATTCTGGAGCAGGAGAGCATTCTGCACAAGTGCGCAGAGCTTCTTCTGGAGAAAGAGAAGATCGGACGTGCCGAGTTCGAGGCGCTCTTCGACAAAAAGTACCCGCAGCCCGACGATCCGGCGCCGACACCGTCATAAATTGTGTATTTTGCACAAAAACGACGTGCGAAAATTGTAATATTTGTGAAACCTTGGCATTGTAGGAAGATAGGGGCTATGCTAATATACACTTGTAACCCCCAATACATTATATAGTTTTTGCTATACCCCATAAGAAAGAAATACCTTCTCTAAAAGAGGCAGTTTGTATGAACTGCCTCTTTTACCGTCTAAGGGCAGAACACGGCTCTGCTGCCAAGTCAAGTGGGAAATCCTTGAATAAACACAATATATAGTATATAATAATCATATATGTTGTTTTTTGGAGGAAAGCATATTACATGGATCTCAGTCAGTTTCAAAAAGCAGAAAGAAATCAGCAGTACTTATCGTCCATGCGTCCGGTGTTCAGCAGGAAAGCCCTGTTTTCCGATATGACGGAGGACTATGTATATCCGCCCGAGCCGAGCGCCTACGGGGAGGTCAATATCCATTTCCGCACCAAGCGAAATAATGTTGACACGGTATTTTTGGTATGCAAGGGCGAGAAGCACCTTATGCTTAAGGCGGAGACGGATAACTTCTTTGATTATTATTCTCATTCCGTGCAGTTGGAAAATGAGACGCTGGTATATTATTTTGAAGTGCGCGTAGGCAAGATCGTCTGTTATTACGACACGCGGGGCGTCTGCAAGGACATCAACGAATACTATCACTTTCGGCTGATTCCCGGCTTCAAGACGCCGGAGTGGGCGAAGGGGGCGGTCTTCTATCAGATCTATGTGGACCGGTTCTGCAACGGCGATCCCGCCAACGACGTGCTGACGAACGAGTATCAATATATCGGGGATAAGACCGTCAAGGTGGACGATTGGAACAAATACCCCGCCGCCATGGGCGTCAGGGAATTTTACGGCGGCGATCTGCGGGGCGTGCTCGATAAGATGGACTATCTGCAGGATCTTGGCATAGACGTGATCTACTTCAACCCGTTGTTTGTGTCTCCCTCCAATCACAAGTACGACATTCAGGATTATGATTATATCGACCCGCATTTTGGCAGGATCCTGCACGATGAGGGAGAGCTCCTTCGGCCGGATCAGCAGGAGAACCGCTTTGCCACCCGATACATCGACCGCGTGTCCAACAGAGACAATCTGGAGGCGAGCAACGAGCTCTTTGCCGAGCTTGTCAAAGAAGCGCACAGACGGGGCATCAAGGTCATTCTGGACGGCGTGTTCAATCACTGCGGTTCTTTTAATAAGTGGATGGACAGAGAGCGCATCTATGAGAATGCGGCGGGCTACGAGAAAGGCGCGTATATTGCCAAGGACAGCGTGTACCACGATTATTTTCAGTTCCATGACGACTACGGGTGGCCGTACAACGGCACTTATGACGGGTGGTGGGGGCATGATACGCTTCCCAAGCTGAATTATGAGAATTCCAAGCATCTGACGGATTATATCCTGTATATTGCGCGCAAGTGGGTCTCGCCGCCCTTCAATGCGGATGGCTGGAGACTGGACGTGGCGGCGGATCTGGGACATTCGCCGGCGTTCAATCACAATTTCTGGAAGGAATTCCGCAGGACCGTCAAGATGGCGAATCCCGATGCGATCATTCTGGCGGAGCATTACGGCAGCCCGAAAGACTGGCTGCAGGGCGACGAGTGGGACACCGTCATGAACTACGACGCGTTCATGGAGCCTGTGACATGGTTTTTGACCGGTATGCAGAAGCACAGCGACGATTACAGAGAGGATCTTCTCGGCAATGTGGACAGCTTCTGGGGAGCGATGCAGCACCACGGCGCAGACTTTACGACGCCCTCTCTGCAGGTGGCTATGAACGAGCTGTCCAATCACGATCATTCCCGTTTCCTGACGAGGACGAACCACAAGGTCGGCAGGGTCAATACGCTTGGGCCGGAGGCCGCCAACGCGGGCGTCAGCAAGGCGGTGATGCGGGAGGCCGTCGTGATCCAGATGACGTGGCCGGGCGCGCCCACGATCTATTACGGCGATGAGGCGGGCGTATGCGGCTTCACCGATCCGGATAACCGCCGCACCTATCCGTGGGGACATGAGGATCATGAACTGATCGATTTTCACAGGGATATGATCCGCATTCACAAATCCCACAAGGAATTTCTGACCGGTTCCCTGAAGCATATGGAAGGGGACTACAACGTGCTCAGCTACGGCAGGTTTACCAAGCAGGGGCAGTCGCTGATCGTCGTCAACAACAACGATCATGAGATCACGAAGGAATTTACGGTGTGGTATCTCGGTGTTCCGATGGAATGCATGATGAAGAGGCTTATCCTGACGACGGCGGACGGCTACACCACGCAGGATATGGAGTATCCGGTGGTGTCGGGAAATGTCACGGTGACGCTTCCGCCCACCTCCGCGATCGTTCTGCGTTACGAGAATCCGATCGTGAAGAATTTCCTGCAGTTCCAATAGATACAGAGGTTAGATCATGAAATTTTTATGGGGAAGTGAAACTTTTTCGCTTCCCCATTCGTGTTTATGGCAGAAGGCAAAGTGTCTGTAAGGAATTTTTCGGTGGGAGGCTGTTTATGGGCGGGATCTTTCTTGACGCGACGACAAGGTTTTATCTGCAGATGCTCCGCGCGGCGCAGACGGCGATGGGACAGCCGCGCGGTTCCGCAGACAAAGGCGCATTCTTACAGGCTGTGGAGGAAGCTGCGGCAAAACAGGAGGCTGCAGAGACAGCGGCGGCGGGAAGCGCGGGCCGCATATATTCCACGGCGGATATGACTATGGAGGAGTATAAGCAGTATATCTATGACAAGATCGTGAAGATGCCGGTCGATCATTCCCAGATACAGGATGCGGTTTCGATCAATATTTCCGAGGCCGGATTCGCGGCGATGAAGGCGGATCCGGAATATGAAGGGTGGGTGCTTGACACGATCAGGCGCGACCTGTCCGCCTACTATCCGTGGGGCACGATGGGGGAGAGCACTTACCGCTCCCATTACTTCGGAGCGACGAAGCAGGAATATAAAGGATACTGCTATGCGAAGGACAATCGGAGTAAGCGGCTGGCCGAGCAGCGGCGGCAGCAGATAGCAGAGCAGGAAAAACGCAAAAAGAAGCGCAGGGAATATCTGGAGCTGTGCGAAAAACTCTGGCTGAAACGGGAGCGGGAGCAGGATTATCTGGACGAGATCGCCAGATGTAGGAGTCAGATCAGAAGCCGACTCCTGCAGTGTCAGACGATCGAGCGCGCCACGGGCGAAAAACAGGAGCTGCGGATCAACCCGTCGGTGCTGTCCCACGCGGCCGCGGAGTTCGCGCAGGATTTTATTTTCCTGAAGCTCCCGGCGCATCTTCCGACTCCGTTATATTGACGATCACCGCGTTGGGATCCGCTTTGTCGGTGATCCACAGGCGTATCGTGCCGTCCGGATATTCCTCTTTCACTTCATACAGCTCCTGCAGGGTACTGATCTTGCGCACCCCCTCCAGCGCTTCGATCTTGGCGCGGACGGCCTGTGTGTCTGCGCCGAAGCGGACGGACACCCGATAGTTGTCGGAATCCTTCAGCGGATTGTCTGCAAAGGCGTCGGCAAGCTGTTCGAGCGCTTCGTCGCCGGTGAGAAAGCGCGCCTTGAAATCTTCCCACGCCACGCTGCCGCTGACGTAGTGACAGGCGGAAAGCTCCGGCATCTGTGCGAGCTGTTCGCCGAGCGCGGCTTTTTCCTCCGTCGTCATATCGGCGTCCATGAAGATCGCGAGCTGCTTCTCCTGATAGGCGTTGTATGTCGCATAAGAGGTGGAGCCGACGGCAGCGATACAGACGAGCGCGATCAGCGCCGCACACGCGGCGGAGTAACGGCGGTATCGGAAATGTTTTCGGCGAGGCTGCGCGCAGCTTTGCAGCAGGGCGGCCTCTGTCTCGGGCGGCATGGTGATGGATCCTTTCAGATTTATCAGTTCTTTTTCATTCATAGGGATATGCTCCTTTCATAAGCGGTCTGGTCAGGTAAATTCTTTCTTCAATGCCTCTCTGGCCCGCTGCAGCCGTTTCTTCACGGCGTTTTCCGACAGGCCGAGGATTTGTGCGATCTCCTTCGCGGAGTAGCCCTCGAAGTAAAACAGGATCAGCACGGTCTTATATTTGGCGGGCAGGGCGTACAGCTCCTGTACGAGCTGCCTTTTGTCCGGCGCGGGCAGGAGCTCCTGAAGCGTGTCCGGGTCTATGCAGGTGTGTCTGGCGCGGAACCGCAGACAGTCCTTGCAGCAGTTTGACGTCACGCGCAACAGCCAGGCCTTTTCGTGGTCGGGCGATTGGAAGGCCGGCGCTTTCTCCATATAGCGCAGCAGCGCCTCCTGCAGTATATCCTGCACATCGTGCGGATTTCCCAAGAGCAGATACGCGGTGCGGTAGAGCATGTCGCCGTAGGTGTGCAGCACGCGGGCGATCTCCGCGTCGTTGATTGTCTTCAAGGCGGATATCCTCCTTTCTCCGGTCCGGAACGGCACATGCTCTATTATAGCAGACGATCCGGCTCACCGGTATCTTTTGGAGGCCTCTCACCCTATATACGGGCACACCCTGCGAAAAGTGACAAAAAATTTTGTGATTTTAATGCTGGAAAATCTTTTCGGGGTGTGGTATGCTGAAAATGAGTAAATTTCATTTTTTGTACGGATACATTCGGAACGGATCGATTGCGGCAGGGCAGGAGGTGGCGGCATGACATCGAATATAGAAAATTACGGAAACAGTTCGCTTTATTCTGTGCAGAGTGCAGCGAATACACAGCGGCAGAATCGGCTTTCCTGGCTGTTCGGCAGAAAAGAGGATACGAAGGATATTTCGGGCGGCGTGACTTACGGGCAGGGCAGCAGGAGTTTTTCGCGGCTGTATACCGCCGAGGGTACGCATGTGGGAACGAGGCTTAAGGAGCAGCTTGCGAAGTTCGACAAGCGGACGCCTGTGCAGAAGGTATTGGATCGGGTGAGTAAGGAAGCCTATGCGGATTGGAAGGATACCGCGTTGTATCAGAAGATGAGTCTGGTGTCGCAGCTCTATGAACGGCGCGAGGACGAGTCGGAATCTGCGGAGAGCGCCCTGTACCGGAAGGAGGTCAGCGAGGCTTCCAAGCCTTATCCTATCAAGGATAAGCTGACAGGGAACAAGGCGGAGAAACAGGCGGATACGCAGACCGCAAATGTATTTGCAAAGAACATATCTGCGAAAAACGATACGGGAGATCGGAAGCAGAATCCTATTTATGGAGCTGTCGGTTCGGACGTGAATGGGCTCTTCTTTTAGCGTCGTGACCGGCGACCGGCCAACGGAGCACAAGCTGTCGCTTTGACAAGGCGGCAGCTTTCTTATGCGCGGACAGGGAACGGGAGGGAGTGGAAGATATGGAAAAGAGGATCCTGCATTACAGGAGGTACATTGACGAACTGCTCATGCGGGAGGGCCTGAACTGGGAGGCCGTCATCAGAGAGCATCTGATCCAAGTGTCCTTTTTTCAGCACGAGCGTCTGATCCATCTGATTGTGACGGTGACTTTCGCGCTGCTGGAAGTGATCGTGATCGGGCTGTGCGTGACGGCGTTTTCGCCCGGCGTCGGTCTGCTGGCGATAGCGATCCTGATACTGCTTGTGCCGTACATACGGCACTACTACATTCTGGAGAACGAAGTGCAGAAGATGTACCGGCAGTACGATCAAATGGTGCAGAAGCGGGACGGCACGGCAGCCTGGCAAGAGGGAGAGTAAATTTTTTTACGGCTTTTGCAACCTTTTGAGATTCCGGACGGTATTACTTATGCAGAGGTCACAGAGGAATCTTTTGCAAAAATAAGATCATGCAAAGCAGTCATGCTTTGGAACGGAGGAGAAAATGAAAAGAAAAACTATGGCAATACTGTTAGCGCTCAGCTGTACGCTGTCTATGGCGGCGTGCGGCGCTTCGAAAGAGGAGGCTTCGCCCGTCGGCGAGGAGACGGACGAGACTCAGGAGCAGGAGCAAGAGCCGGAACAGGAAGAGAAAGAGGAGGAGGCCGACGAAACGACCGACGAGGAGACGCCGGACGATGAGGAAAAGGACGGCGAAAAGAAAGCGCAGTCGTCCGCGCAGACGCCCTCGGCGTTGTCCGATGACCTGTATGATTTTCAGGTGTCCATAGACGGCACGGTGTATCAGTTCCCCATGTGGTTTTCCGATTTTGAGGCGCTGGGCTGGGAGTATGACGGCGATGCGTCACAGACGCTGGATTCCAACCAGTATACGACTGCCGAGGTCTGGAAAAAAGACGGCGTAAGCGTGTATACGAGTTTCGCGAACCTGTCCATGAATACGACGCCTTTTTCGGAGAGCATGGTCGCGGGGATCACGCTTGACAGATATGATATGGAAGACGCGGGCTGGGAGATCCTGCTGCCCGGCGGCATCGAATGGGGCGTCTCCAATGCGGACGATATCGTGGCGGCCTACGGCGATCCGACCGACACCTATGACGGCGACCTGTACTATAAGATGACCTATGAACAGGATTATTACAACTCCGTCAGCCTGTATGTGTTCAAGGAAGGCGATTCCTTACAGAAGATCGAGATAGAGAATATGGTAGAGATGGAGGGCGCGGACAATTCCGTCGATGAGACGGTCCCGGACGCCGTGAAGGCGTACGAACCCCCGAAGGCTCTGGGCGATGACTTCTATGCGCACACGGTGCAGATGGAGGGAACCGTCTACACCCTGCCCTGCCCGGTATCGGTGCTTCTGGAGAACGGCTTTACCATTAACGCGGACGGTTCGGACAGTGTTGTGGCTTCTCAGTATTTTGGCTGGGTGGAGCTGCAGTACAACAATCAGGAGTACCGTGCGATCGTGGACAATTACGCGGATTATGCGACTACGGTGGAGAACTGTTTTGTGACATCTATGGAGGCAAGCGTCAACGGGCCGACATTCGATCTGGTATTTCCCGGCGGTATCGGCTTGGGCTCTTCGGAAGCCGATGTGAAGAAAGCGGTCGATGGGTTTGACTGCGAGGTGGACACTTCGGACAGCGGATACACCTACTACACGGTGGAAGATCCCGATTCCGACGGACTGTGTGAATACACGATCACCGTCAAGGACAAGGAAGTGATCTCACTGGAGGCGGAAAATTCCTTTGACTAAATAATACAGCGGCTTAACTATCTGTTCATAAAATCCCCTATCGTGTATAATGAAGAAAATATGCATTATTGTGATAGGGGATTTTTGCATGCCGAAAGAGGAAAAGATCACGACGGAAAAAGCGATCGACAGATACGCCGACATGGTGTATCGGCTGGCGCTGTCGCAGATGAAGAATACAACGGACGCAGACGACCTGTTTCAGGAAGTGTTCGTGCGGCTGGTGAGCCATATACAGGAGCTGGAGTCATGGGAGCATGTGAAGGCGTGGCTGATTCGGGTGACGGTCAACTGCGCGAAGAAGCATTTCGGGCAGTACTGGAACAAAAACGTGGACTTTCTGGAAGAGCCGGAGCGGCTGGCGGACACGGGCGGCGCATATGAGCTGCCGGAGGAGCATCCGGTGCGGGCGGCGGTGCGGGAGCTGCCGCCGAAATACCGGTCGGTCATACACCTGTATTATTTTGAAGAGCTGACGGTCGCCGAGATCGCGCGGCTCACGGGGCAGAAAGAAGCTACCGTGAAATCCCAGATGCATCGGGCGCGGGAAATGTTAAAGGGTCTTCTGAACGAGGAGCACAGTTTGTAGAAAAGGGAAGTCGTGATGATGGAACAGGGCAGAATGGAGCAATATAACAGAGAAACTTCACAGATACATGCGCCTGAGGAGCTGATCCGGAAGACCAAAGAAGCGGTGCGCGAGGAAGAGCAGAGGATCGCGCGCGCGGAGCTGCCGCAGAAGACCGCCGGGAAAAGGAGCTGCCGGAGCGGGGTATACAGGTGGGCGCTGCCCGCGGCGGCGGCCGTCTTGGTGATCCTGATCGGTACGTCCGGGCTCTTTTTCGGGCGCGGTAAGGATAGGACGCTGTCGGAGTCCGCTGCGGATACGGCAGCAAACGAGACAGCCGCAGAGAACGACATGGAGCTGCAGCTTGGCGCGCCGCCGGAAGCGGCTGCAGCCGATGCCGGCACGCCCATTGAGAGAGACGGCAGCCATGACACCGCAGAGGAAGCGGCGGCGAAAGAGAAGATGCCCGCGGCGGCAGCGGAGGCAGACAGTCTCCGGGAGGCCGACGTCGTGCAGGAGGACGCGGCAGACTCCGTGCAGACCGCAGGGGGGCGCGCAACGGAAAACAGTCAGGCGAAAAACGACTTTGCCGAAGAGAAGAATATGGAGGAGACGGACGGCCTCCTGCGCTGTCTGAAAAAGTTCGCGGAGATGGCCTACAGGCTGCTTGCGGAGACCGTCAGATAGCCGTGCCGTCCGGATCGACGAAGGGAAAGACAACCGATGAGATTTGAGAACGATCGGATACGGATCGAGATAGAGAGAAAGGAACTGACCGCGGAGCAGAAAGAGATGCGCCGCGCAAAGCGGAAAAAACGCCGCCCCTATAGGATCGCGGCCGCACTTATCGCTGCCGCCATACTCGGCGGGATCGGGTACGGCAGATTCCATGCGCGGCCGGAGACGGACAGCGGTACGGCGGCAGACCGGCCGGAGCAGACCGGCGGGGACGAGGGCGGCAGCGGGACAGCAGGGATAGCGCCGCCGGAGGAGGAAGATACGCTTGCAGATGCAGACTATGTGACGCCCCTGCATCTGGCGGCGAGCGCAAAAGAGAAATACAAGGGCGTCACGCTGTATGGGTACAGCTACGGCGATACGATAGAGGCGCTTGGAAGGGACGAGGCGCTCAGGCTGCATATGGATTTCGATCCGTATGAGACGGAAGACGCCGAGAGCTGGGGATATTTCTATGAGATCTTTCAGAATCCCGACCTCACGGGCGAGATCGTCGGTTCCTCCTATGACTGGGACGAGGCGACGGGGACGCTCACGATCGCGCCGCCGGACTTTGCGCCGGGCTGTATTGCGACTATGGGGCTGGACGCGGAGACGGTGAACCGTTATCGCCATTCCCGGTATGCGCTGTTCGACCGTGGAAGCGGCTATTCATGGGGAAATCTCGGCACATTGTATCTGGCGCGCTACTGTGACGATAAGACCGGCGAGCGGCTGGAGGAACCCGTCGTGAGCATTATCACGCTGCAGGCGGAGATCGAGGATACGCCGTCGTTAGACTACGCGATCCTCGGAGACGGCAGACCGGAATTTCGGTGGACGCCGGTAGAGGGCGCGGCGGAATATATCGTCTGCGAGGCGGACTACAGCCCGGAATCGGGATACGCCCATTTCATCTATCCGCTGGGAACGACCACGCAGACAAACTGGACGACTGAGGCGGTGGCGTTTGACCGCTATGCCACGGCAAACAAGGATTTTGATATTTACCGAGTCAGCGAGGATCAGTGGAAGGACGAGAGCACCTATGAATACTATAAGGACGAGTATGAGCCGGGCAAGGCGGTGAAGGCGGAATGGGCGTTGGAGGGTGATAAGGCGCTGTGCGTCATAGCGGTCAATGCGGAGGGCACCTCCATGATGAGCAACACGGTCCTGTTCAGCGAGCTTGCGCCGAATCTGCCGAGCACCGTTGCGGTCCATGCGGAAGAGGAGAACGGTTTCAGCAGAGAGTATGAGTCGGTGGAGAAATTTCCGGCATACGACTATGTGACGATGTGCGACGGCATCACCAACCAAAAGCTGATCGATTATCACACAGAGGAGGCGCACGTGGCGCCCAAGCGGATCAGTTATATGGACGAGGCGGGGAACTATGTGGAGAGCGAGACGCTGAACTGCCTGACTGTGCCGTATGTTGTGGAGGGAACGCCTTTTTCCTATGCGCTGGAGCTGTTGGACTATGATGAGGCCGATCTGCAGGAGGATATGGGATTTCTGGAAGAGAGAGAATCCCAGCTTCGCAGAAAGGCGGGCGGCAGGGCGTTTGCCGTGATGCAGGGTACACAGCAGGGAGAGAAGATCCGGCCGGAACAGGAAGTGCGGCAGACGGAAGACATCGAGATCTTTGCAGACAGCGCGCTGGGAGAGTATCTTGCCGCCAATATGCTGGCCGGTGTCGGCGTGATAGACCTGTCGGAGTTTCCGGAGGCGAAGGACGCATCGCTTGTGGAAGACGTATTTATGGAGGCGTATTACCAGAATCCGCTGATCTTGGGCGTGAACGGTTATCAGATCGACTGCAGGAAGATGCTGGCATATGTATCTTACGATGACGACAGCGCGACACAGGCCCGAAAACAGAAGGAGATACGGGAAAAAATAGAAGAGATCATCGCACAGATCGTAACGCCCGGCATGACCGACAGGGAGATCGAGATAGCGATCAATCAATATCTGTGCGATTCGATCACTTACGACGAAGATGCGCTCGACAACGCGGAGGCGAATGATTTTATCTATGTGGACGCGAGCTTTAACGACTCCTTCACGGCGTACGGCGCATTGATAAACGGCAGATGCGTGTGCAGCGGGTATGCGGCCGCATTTAAACTGCTGTCGGAGGCGGCGGGACTGGAGAGCATCGTCGTTACGGGCATTCTGGACGGCGGCATGTCGCACGAGTGGAATAAAGTGAAGATGAACGGCAGCTGGCACATCGTAGACGCCACAAACAACGATATGGATCGCATTCCCAATGCGCTGCTGAATCTGCCGGATTTTGCCGGAGAGCGCATTCTGGTGGAGGATAAGGAGTATATGACGGATAGGCATATCGCTCGGTATCAGGGCGACGACGAGAGCTGCGAGTACTATCATGTTATGAAACGGTTCTTTCCGGCGGGAGAGATCGCCGCACGGCTGGCCGGAGATCTGCAGACGGACGGGGAGGCGGCGCTGCGGACGGATTACGATCTGAACGACGAACGCTTCTACGAGATCACGGATGCCGTCTATGAGATCATGGGAGACGATACGGAGTTGTACGGCTTCTATTGGCTGGGCGTGATCTATTTAAGCACGAGCCGGTTTTAAGTTACCTGTGCCAACGCGGGCGCGGCAGAAGGAGGAAAAGAAAATGGCAATCGAGGCAGTAAAGGAATATTTCAGGAAATACGGCATGGAAGACAGAGTGCAGGAGTTCGACGTCTCCAGTGCGACCGTGGAGCTGGCGGCGGAAGCGCTGGGCTGTGAGCCGGGGCGGATCGCGAAAACGCTGTCCTTCATGGTTGATGCTACGCCGATTCTAGTGGTGGCGGCCGGGGACGCGAGGATCGACAATCATAAGTATAAGGAACAGTTTCAGACAAAGGCAAAGATGCTCACGCCGCAGGAGGCGGAGACGCTGGTCGGCCACGCGGTGGGCGGCGTCTGTCCCTTTGCGGTCCGCGAGGGCGTCAGGGTATACTTGGACGAGTCGCTGAAGCGGTTCCGGACAGTCTTTCCCGCCTGTGGGAGCAGCAACAGCGCTATCGAGCTTTCGATCGCGGAGTTGGAAAAATATTCCGGGTATGTCGAGTGGGTCGATGTGTGCAAGGATATGGCAGTATAGTTTGAAGCCGCGGTTGGCGACATCAAGATGAGTGATAAAAGAAAAGCCGGACGGTTTGACCCGTCCGGCTTTTGAGGGTAGAAAAGGGAATTACTTCACTTCGATCTTCTTGACTTCCTCTTTGGCCGCCAGCTCCTTCTTCGGGAACTTGACCTCCAAGATGCCGTTGTTGTAGGAGGCGTCAATGTCGCCCGCCTCGATGTCGTTCACGCGGAAGCTCCTCGAGTAAGAGCTGTAGTAGCGCTCCTTGCGGATGTATTTGTGTTTTTCCTTCTCGTCCTTCTCCTCCTTGTGCATGGCGGAGATGGTGAGCAGATCGTCTTTCAGGTCGATGTTGATATCGGACTTGTCGAAGCCGGGCAGCTCCGCCTGCAGCAGATAGCTGTCACCCTGATCGATCACGTCCGTCTTGAACGCGTCGAAGGTGGCGAGCTCATTGTTGCCCCAGAAGTTCTTGAAAGCATTGTCGAACATCTCATCGAAAGAGTCGTCGAAAAACATCGGGCTGTAGGTACGGTTGTTAAATAATGCAGGTCTTAACATAATGATCACTCCTTTTTTATTCTATGCTATCAGTATGACCGAATTGCGAGATCCGATTCATTGCCGGTAGTTGTTTCTTTGTTTATACCTGTTATACATCAGCTATAACAAAGAGTCAATTATAGAATTCTAAAAAGTGATTATAGAAATGTGAAGGATTTCTAAACGAAAAATAAAATCCCTTTTTAAGAAAGAGCTATGGTATTATTTTTGTGGAGGTGTTAAATTTGAAAAAAGTTGTAATAACGATGATTAAGGCCATAGGCTTTTTTCTTGGCTGGGCAATATTAGTTTCTATATTACCCCTATCGTCTTCAGAAGAACCTGTCGTTTGGAGATTATGGGCAGAGATTGTGCCGCTTTTAGCAATCATAGGTTTTACCCTTGTTTTCTGGCTTATGGAAAGAAAAAACATAACATTGCATTTATTTGATGCTCCGATCAAGGGAATCATATTGGGGGCAGTTACCGGAGCGGTGTGGCTTGCAATTCCTGTCCTGATTATGTATACGACGGGGATCATACATTTTGGCGGAAGCAATACGATCAGACTGTTTCCTGTCTGGATGTTGGCAGCATTCTTCAATGTCGTAATGCAGGAGCTTCTTGTCCGTGGTTATTTATATCAAATGATTAAGCAAAAGCACAATATGGCCGCGGCCGTAATCGTTACAACAGCACTTTTTACGGCATTACACGGCGGGGCGTTTGAAGCCGGTATGATCCCTGTGTTGAATGTACTTACGATGAGTCTTCTTATGACGGCAGTGCTTGAATACAGCGGTTCCATTGTAGCGCCAACTGTCATGCATTTTATATGGAACGGAATCGGCGCATTGGTTTTGGGCGGTGTGGCTCTGGCTGATGATTATCCGAATCTGCTTATTACTGTATTTGAAGGAAATGAAATACTGTCCGGCGGGGCTTGTATGATCGAGGGAAGTATTTTTGTTTTATTGATCAATGTGATCCTGCTTGCTCTTTTTCTGGTTTTGCTTAGGAAAAGAGACACTAAAAAATCAAACCTTGTGGCTGGACAGGGTTTAACTTAATGGTATAGGATCCGATACTGTGTACCCTGCGAATCCGCAACGTACAGAGCGCCGTCCAAGATATAGTATGTCTGCGGTTCGCCGAGATCTTTCGGCACAAAGCTGCCGATCTTTTCCCATGCCGCCGAGGCATCTGCTTGTCTGCACAGCACGTAAGCGCTCGTGTCCGTGCTCGAGTCCGTGTATTCCAAGAGAGCGTATAAAGCATGGTCGTCCCCGCACACCGGCAGCACATATCCATATTGGTAGTATTCGTCGTCTACCGTGACGGGACTCCACCGTCCGCCGCCGTCGGTCGTCTCAAACAGATAACCGTTGCTTCGCATCTGCGTTCCGATATAGATATGATCCGTGGACAATGCGGACAGGCTGGTCGGATAGCCGTCTATGAGTGAGCTGAGATCTTTTTCTTCATAGGTGGCCCACCGATCTTCTGTGATATACAGATGCTTCATCATTATGCCGGCAGCGGGGGAGCTGCAGTATAACAGACAGCCGTGGTTGTCGTCTGTCATGCTGAGGAGCAGCAGGTATTCGTCTTCGGACAAGGGTATTTCGTTTAATATATCACCGCTGTTTTCATCTAAAACTGCAATATTGCCGTCTTGGAAAGCTGCCGTTAATCCATAGGGCGTTTCCGGCTGCATGTCATCCACAGCCGAAGCGGCGAGTATGGTGTTGCCCCGCTCATCGACAGCAGAACCGCAGCCGCCGAGCAGGAGCAGGGTACAGAGGAACAGTGTCAGACAAAATGATCTCATAACAGAAGCCGCCTTTCGTGTCTACCATTTAAAAATGATAGGATTTCATCCTGCCAGATATTATATTACAGATTCTTCAAGGTGTCACGGATTTTTGACTATTAACTTTCTATAGTTGTACCTCTGAGAATATCACGGTGAAATTTATAAGTGTTCAATTTGCTCTGATGCTGCCGTCTGCGGTAACAATATATTATTGTACTGTATTTTAGCCTATGTCGGCTCCTTCCTCTTCAAGCCACTGTTTTAACTTCTTTTGTAGAAGTTTTTTATCTGGCAGATACAACTCATACTTCGATGCGTATATATTTGCATCTTTAGGAAGTGTTAATTCTACCATTGAGTCATTTTTATCACTGCACAACAATATGCCGATTGTCGGATTTTCCTCATCCGTTTTTTCATATCGGTCGTAGTAGTTCACATACATTTGCATCTGCCCAAGATCCTGATGCTTTAACTTGCCAATCTTCAAATCCAACAAGACAAAACAGCGAAGCAGTCGGTTATATAAAACGAGATCCACTATATAGCTGTCTTCATCGAAAGTAAACCTCTTTTGACGATCAACAAATGTAAATCCCTTTCCCATCTCCATAAGAAACTCTTGAAGATGATTGATAATGCGTGTTTCAAGTTCCGTTTCCGAATACTCCGGTTTCTCTTGTAAACCAAGAAATTCCAGCACGAGAGGATCCTTCACAACATCCTGCGATTTTTCAATTATATGACCCTTTTCCGCAAGTTCTTTAACCTTATCTTTATCCGTACTTAGCAACAATCTCTCATAAAGTGAACTGCCATACTGTCTCTGAAGAGTTCTCACCGACCAATTTCCATCAGCCGCTTCTATCTCATAGAAGTCACGCTCTTCCGGACTTTTTGCTCGCATCAGTATCAAATAATGTGACCATGACAATTTGAATGGGTTTTCTTTTTTCAATTCCCCAAACAGCGTTTGGGATTTTTGCCCTACGAATTCCATGAACAGCGTTTGGGAAATTCGCTCCTGATATACCTGATAAAATTTCCTTGCGTTTCTTAGAGTCTCCCTTGAATATCCTCGTCCAAATTCCCCTGTAAGTGCCTCTGAAAGCCGATCAATTACCCTGTCACCATATTTTGCACGATCGTTTCCGGCCTGTTGTACTTCAATTATCCATTTACCAAGCGCATAGTAAGTCATGAGTTCAATTATGTTGATGTGCTGAACTACAAGACCTCTGGCGTAGCGGATCAGATCTATTGAGTTCCGGCAAAGAGAATCAATACCTGTTATTTCCGTATTTTCATTGAGGGCAATCGTATCTTTCCTGTTTCCCATAATTTCTCCCATAAATTTATTATATGCCTTTTCGCTTCCTTAGCTTTTCCCATTTATTGATTCTCTTTTGCATTATTCTCCGAAATGATCTTGGCGGCTTCTAATAATGCGGTGCGTCTTACAAATTCACTATACGAAGCATAAGCCTCAAGACGAGCTGCTATTTTCAATTTTTCCAACTCTTCTTGACTCACACGTATACTCATTGAATAAGTCTTGATTTCTTTATTCATATGCATAGTCCTCCACGAACCATTATATATCTATCGTGGAACATTTTCAATACATTTCTCCACGATTTATTTTTTATGCGTTCCCACATTTTACAGCTTTGTTCCTCAGACAGCCCTATCAGGCAAATCTTGTAAGCCAACATTTTCTTGAAAATGCCATTTAATGTGGTAGGCAAGAAACAGACATTGTTTATCGCAAATTCGCACAATATAAATCAAATATCAGCACGCACAATCACAGATATTGGCATTCCCGATGATTCGTGATAAGATGATACAAAGTTTGATTATAAAAGAGGGAAGCGGAACGATGCTTAAAATATCCGTTTGTGATGATGAGGCCGGAGAGAGGAAAAAGATCGCGGATAATCTTCGGGTTTACATAGCGGCACATGGTGAACATAGGATCGAATTTGACGTATATTCGTCTGCGTTTGACATGCTGAAAGCATTTGACGAATCGGGCGGCCCGGATATTGCGCTTTTGGATATTTGTATGCCCGGTATGCTGGGAACGGAATTGGCGCGGGATATTCTCCGCTTCAGTGAAAATACCGACATTGTCTTTCTGACGACCAGCGCAGATTATGCGGTCGATGCTTTTTCCATACATGCCGCAGACTATATCTGCAAGCCTTACACGCAGGAACAGTTTGACGCGGCCTTAGAGCGGGTCATTGCCGGGCGTGAGCAGAGAACATGGATCCTTTTGCGCTGCGAGGGGAAATTGCACCGCATCGCGCTGGAAGATATTTCGTACATAGAAACCAGAGACAAACGGCATGTGGTGTCCCTCGCCTCCGGGAAAAAGCTCTCTGTGTGGTCATTGCCGGCGCAGCTGCAGGAACGCATTATGGACCAAAAAGGCATGACGATGTGCGGAAAATCTTATATTGTCAACTTAAATCATGTGCGCTGCTTTTCCGGTACGGATCTGCTTATGGACGACGAGGCCCTCGTTCCTGTTCCGCGGCGGTGCCGCTCTGCGCTGAAGCAGACGTATTTTGATTTTTATTTAAAGGAGGCGGAAAGCTGATGCCGACGATGCAAATCATCACCATCGCCTTTTTGGTCAGCCTGTTGTTTCTTGCAGCGCATCTGACGGCAGGATATTTGCTGCAGGAGAGAAAATACTCGGTAAAAAAGACGGCGCTGTTGTGGGGCGGGGCCGCGCTCTTTCTTTTTCTGGATCTGTGCTTCTGCGTTCTTTTTCTGTCAAAGCCATGGAGGATGCCGGTTGCCTTGATGCTTTCGTATCTGTGCTTTTGGGGTATCTTTATCTATGCGTCGGCGGACGGCTTTTGGAAGAAATGCTATCTTTGGATCACATATGGCTGCGTATTCTGCGTTTCCCTGTCCTTTTCCTTTTATGGCTGCTATCTGCTGGTGCCGGACGGGCCGGATACTTTGGTGTATCTGATGCGGAGCGTGCTCTATGACATGATCTCTTTTGCGATCCTATTTGCCTATCATAAATATGGCAGACCGATCATTCGCGAGATCAGCGGATTTCGTACCAAACACTGGATATCGCTGAGCATCGTCTCCATTATCTATTTTTTTACTTTCGTGATCGTTCTGGCAAAAATCAGTGCAGACAACGGGATCAATGCAAACACGCTGCTCTTTTTCTCGCTGCTTGTGTGCTCTTTTGCCGTGGCCAGCAGCCTGATCATCAGCATCATCTATCAGATGCGGAAGGAAGCAAGGGACGAGTTGGTAAGGCAAAACGTTGAATACCTGACGTCCTATGTGGAAAATGCGAGAAAAACCGAGCAGGAGAGCCGGCGGATCCGGCATGATCTGCGGCATCACGACGAGCGGATCGCGGCTATGGCAAAGGAGGGCGACACAGAGGGAATCTTAGCGTATTTGGGGCAGAGCAAAGAAGCCTCGGAGAGTTTTCCGGCATGGTGTCCGAACGTCACCGTCAACGGCATCTTAAGCTCCTACGCGGAGAAGGCGAAAGAGGCGGGCGTGGCATATATCGCGCAAGCGGATATGCCGGCGCAGTCGGGAGTCGCCGATGTGGATTTTGTGGCGATCCTTGCCAACCTTCTGGAAAATGCGCTGAACGCTTGCGTTGCAGAAAAAAGCGCCGGGCCTATTCAGGTTCATGTCAGAAATGTAGGAAATAAAACGGTGATTGCCGTCAGCAATCCCTGCGGCACGGCTTTGCGGTTAGAAAACGGATTGCCGGCCGCGCGGGGTATCGGCATCGACAGCATCATTTCCTCATCTGTCAGGTATCATGGAGAGATCAATTATAAAATGCAGGAAGGCATCTGCACTGCCTGTGTGATCCTGAATCCGTGATGCTTGCATATCGTTTCAGATCTTGAGAACCGCCTTCGGGCGGTCTTTTTTTTCTCCGGAGACCAATTTCGGAATCAAAACGACCAAATCCGACATTCTTCCCTCCTGCAACAGATTTTTGGGTAATATTATGTAGCTAAAATTACTCTATTATGGAGGCATAGGCATGGTAAGCAATCGCAGTGAAACATTCAGTCTGTCTGCGCAGACGATCGACGCGGTATCCGAGATCTGCGTGCAGACGCTTTCTGAGGCAGGGGCAGATCAAAAGGATATTATCCGCCTCCGATTGTCCTTGGAGGAGATCCTCGGCGTTTGGCTTGAAACTTTGGCGGGCGCTTCGGTCCATGTGGACTGCGGGCAGAAATTCGGGCGGTCCTTTTTGAAAATAAGCGTAGACGGCCCGGCCATGGACGCATGGGATAACGAGGCATTGATACTCAGCAGCCATATGCTCTCACAGGCAGGGCTGTCGTTTACATATGCTTACAAGAACGGGAAAAACTGTCTGGTCTGCAATCCCAGAAAGAAAAGGTCGTCCATGGGCCAGATCGCCGTACTTTTTGGCGCGGTCGTCCTGGCGGCGTTTCTGGGCGCCGCCGCAAGGCGGTTCCCAACCATACAGGCAGGGGCGCTTTCGGTCACAGAGCCCCTGTTCAATATGATCCTGGGCGCGCTTCGGGCGGTCTCCTCCCCGCTGGTGTTCCTGGCCGTGTGCTGCGGGATCGTGAGCATCGGCGACTTGACGGTAGTGGGCAGAGTCGGCAAAAAACTGATCCTGCGAATGATCGCGGGAACGTTTGTTTTGGGGGCGGTCATGGCTCTTGCGGGCTGTCTGCTGTTTCCGGTCGCCGAGGAAGCGGGAAATGAGATCACCGGCAATTTTTCGGCAATCTACCAAATGGTGCTGGAGATCGTGCCCTCGGATATCATCTCGCCGTTTCTGAACGGCAACGCGCTGCAGCTGGTCTTCTTGGGGATCTGCGTGGGAGTCGCCCTTTTGATCTTGGGCGAGCGGGTATCGGCGGCCCAAAACATCCTGATGCAGATCAACGAGGCTGTGCAGTTTCTGATGGGCGCGCTGGGGAAAATCATTCCGCTGTTCGTGTTTTTGAGTCTGTTCAATCTTGTGATATCTGATCTTGACAGCGGATTTTTAAGCATGTTCAAGGTGTTTGCGATCGCGATACCGGGGTGCCTTATCCTGTCGTTGTTTTATGTCTTTGCGGCGGCGGTGCGTCTGAAAGTCAGCCCCGGGCTTCTGATGAAGAAAATGCTGCCCACGTATCTGATCGCTCTGACCACCGCTTCTTCGGCCGCCGCCCTGGCGACCAATCTGGAGACGTGCGTAAAGGAGCTGGGCATCCCGAAAAAGATAGCGGATTTTGCCATTCCATTGGGACAGGTCCTGTACAAGCCGGGCTTTGTGGTGGGCTTTTTTCCTCTGGCTCTGTGCATGGCGGAGTCTTATGACGTTCCCATTACGCCGCCGCTGCTCGTCATGTCGGTTTTGACGATCGGACTCCTCTCCATGGCGGTGCCGCCGATCCCCGGCGGGGCGCTTTCTGTATTTACCGTCCTCTTTGCGCAGCTTGGCATTCCCGGTGGGGCGATCGCCATAGCGGTTTCCGTCAATGCCATCATGGACTTTTTTATGACGTCTGCAGGGCTTGCCTGTCTGCAGGTTCAGGTAGCGCTTGCGGCGGACGGCGTCGGGATGCTGGACGAAAAGAAGCTGAAAAGGAGTATGTCATGACAGAAAACAATATTCGTTCCAAAACAAAAGGGGTGATACGATTGCATCAGAAATTCTGCTTTACCCGTGTTTTACCCATTCTTCTTCTATGCCTGTTTCTCGCAGGTTGTGCGGAAAAAGGCGGGAATAACGAAGCGATCACCGATATCCGCCAGCTGGACGGACAGGCCATCGGCGTGATGACCGGCTCCAGCTTTGACGTCCATACCGACAATCTGATCGAGGATGCGGATAAGCAGTATTATGACCGGCTCCCGGATCTGGCACTGGCAGTGGAACAGGGGAAGATCGCCGGCTTTTTGATGGACGAACCGATCGCCCGCGTACTGTGTCTGGAAAATCAGGCGGTGACTTATCTCCCTGATGTGCTGGTGGAAGAAAACTACGCCGCCGCTTTTTCAAAAACCGAGCGCGGCGCTGCGCTGCGGGACGAGTATAACGAATTTTTGGCGCAGATCAAGGCTGACGGCACCATCGAGGAAATTGACGGGATCTGGCTGGGCGCGGATGAAAGCAAAAAGGTGATAGAAGATTGGACCTCTTTCCCGGCGGAGAACGGTGTTATTCGGATGGCGGTAAAAACGGACATGGAGCCTTTCAGCTATGTCAAGGACGGCCAGATCGTCGGCTACGATATCGATATCATGGTCCGCTTCTGCAAGGCTTACGGCTACGGGCTGGAGGTGACCGGTGCGGAGATCTCCTCTATTTTTGCCGGCCTTGCCACGGGGACATACGATGTGTCGGCCACCGGCCTGACGGTGACGGAGGAACGGGCCGAGAGCGTGAATTTCGCCGAGCCGAATTACACCGGCGGCGTGGTGGCGGTAGTCGGGAGCGAGGCTGCGGGCGCGTCCGCAGGAATGGGCTTCCTAGCCGGACTGGGAAACAGCTTTTATAAGAATTTCATTCAGGAAAACCGGTGGCAGATGATCCTCTCCGGCTTGGCTGTCACGTTTGTCATAGCGATCTGTTCGGCTCTGTTCGGCACGGTGTTGGGCTTTGGTCTGTGCATGCTGCGCCGCAGCCGCAGCAGGATCGCATCCGGGATCACGGCGGTCTTTGTCCGGCTGATCCAGGGGATCCCTGTTCTGGTGCTGCTGATGGTGCTGTTCTACGTCGTATTCGCCGGCGCGAGACTGAATGGGATCGTCGTGTCGATCATCGGCTTTTCCGTCAACTTTGCCGTCTATGTCTCCGAAATGATCCGCACCGGCATCGATGCCGTGGATGCCGGCCAGTGGGAAGCGGCCTCCGCCATGGGCTTCGGACGGGTCAAGACGTTTACCAAGATCATCGCGCCCCAGGCGGCGCGGCATATTCTACCGGTATACAAGGGCGAATTTATTTCCATGGTCAAAATGACGTCCGTGGTGGGGTACATCGCGGTGCAGGATCTGACCAAGGCGACCGACATTATCCGCAGCCGTACCTTTGAGGCGTTTTTCCCGCTGATCCTGACTGCGGTCCTGTACTTCCTGCTGGCGTGGTGCCTGACTCTTCTGCTGGGACTGGCGGAGAGGAAGATCGATCCCCGCCGCCGG
Organism: uncultured Lachnospiraceae bacterium; assembly: GCA_947626745.1. Classification (GTDB taxonomy): domain Bacteria; phylum Bacillota; class Clostridia; order Lachnospirales; family Lachnospiraceae; genus UBA3282. Next base: position 27,582 of record CANQTF010000003.1, on the reverse strand, counting down.
CGCCGGGAACCGAAGGGAGTAGACAGGAGTATTTCCCTGCCGGAGACTCCGGAAGAAGTGAAGACAACACAAAACGGGGAGCCGGTGATCACGATCTCCCATTTAAAGAAGGTATTCCCCAACGCGACGCCCTTAAAGGATGTCAATGCCGTTATAGGCAAAGGGGATGTGATCTCTATCATCGGCCCTTCCGGTACGGGCAAAAGCACCTTCCTGCGCTGTATCAACCGGCTGGAGACGCCGACGGAAGGACAGATCGAGGTGTTTGGGCAGCCGGTGACCGGCGTGAAGCCGGCGCAGCTGGGCGCTGTGCGCCGCCGCATGGGAATGGTATTCCAGAGCTTTAACCTGTTCGCGCATCTGACCGTGATCGAAAATATCATGCTGGGGCCGGTAGAGCTGCTTGGCTGCACCAGACAGCAGGCCTACGAACGGGGAATGCGTCTGCTGGCCAAGGTGGGACTGGCCCAGAAGGCGCTCAACTATCCGGATGAGCTTTCCGGCGGCCAGAAACAGCGCGTCGCTATTGCCCGCACGCTGGGAATGCAGCCGGAGATCGTACTCTTTGACGAGCCGACCAGCGCGCTGGATCCTACCATGGTAGGAGAAGTGCTGGCGGTTATCCGCAGTCTGGCCGAGCAAGGGCTGACCATGCTGATCGTCACCCATGAGATGAAGTTTGCCCGGGACGTATCTACGCGGGTATTCTACATGGACGAAGGCGTTGTTTATGAGGACGGAACGCCGGAGCAGGTGTTTGACCACCCGAAGACCGACCGCTGCCGGGCTTTTGTTCACCGCCTGAAGACCTTTCATCTCGATATTGCCTCCAAGGGATTTGACTTTATCGGCGCATCGACCGACATCGACCGCTTTGCCCGCAAGCAGCTGCTGGGCGCACAGCAGTCGCTCAAGTACCAGCAGATCTTTGAAGAGCTGTGCGTGGCGAGCATCCTGCCGGCCCTGCCGGACGACGGGTGCAGTTTGAGCTTCGACGCCCTCTGCAGTGAAGACGGAAGCGAATGCGAAGCCGTCATCCGCTGGAGCGGGGACGAGTTCGATCCGCTGACGAGGGGAGATAAGCTGAGCGTGGCCCTGGCTGTCAGCCGGACCAAGAGCAGCGCGCATACCTATGCCGACGGGGTCAACACGGTGACCGTTGTATTTTAATCATAAAGGTTGAGGAAAAGAATGCATATCGGGACAATCGGGAAAAAACGGCGCAGCTTTCCGGCCGTGATGCTTGCGATCGTGCTGCTTTTGTGCGGCTGCAATGCAAAGGATAAGACAAACACGGACGACATCATCATCTTATACACGAATGATGTACACTGCGCTGTGGATGACAATATCGGCTACGCCGGTCTTGCGGCGTACAGGAAGCAGTGTGAGCAGGAGACTCCCTATGTCGCGCTGGTAGACTGCGGGGATGCCCTGCAGGGGGATGCGATCGGAACGGTCTCCAAGGGAGAATATCCGGCGGAGCTTATGAAGCGCGCGGGATATGACTTCGCGGTACTTGGAAATCATGAGTTTGACTATGGGATGGAGCAGCTCGACCGGCTTATGGAGATAAGCGGCGCCCGGTATCTTGGCTGCAATATCCGTTATACGGGGGAGAGTGAGGCGGCGTTCCTCTCCCGGCTTCTGCCGTACGAGGTCGTATCCTATGGCAAGGTGAAGGTTGCCTTTATCGGGGTGTCAACGCCGGAGAGCACTGTAAAATCCGTTCCGGCATACTTTTGTGATGAGAACGGGAATTATGTGTACGATTTCTGTGGGGAAAGCGGGGCGGCATTATACAGATGCGTGCAGGAAAATGTGGATGCCTGTGCGAGGGACGGCGCGGATTATGTCGTGCTTCTTGCTCATCTTGGGACGGATGAGGCCTCCTCGCCGTTTACCTCCCGTGAGCTGATTGCGAATACAAGGGGGATCGACGCCGTGCTGGACGGCCATTCCCACAGCGAGATTCCCTGTGATATGGTAAAGAATGCGGATGGGGAGAATGTGCTTTTGTCCTCCACGGGCACGGGGCTTTGCAATATCGGCCGCCTTACCATCACCGCCAACGGGAACATCCAGACAGGGTTGATCGGGGCGTATCCGGAGGCAGACAGCGAAATGGCGGACTGCATAGAAGATATGGAAGCGAAGTATGAGGCCGAGCTGACGAAAAGCGTCGCCGTATCAGAGGCAGCGCTTACCACAGCTTCCGATTCCGGCATGCGTCTCGTACGGAACAGGGAGACCAATCTGGGGGATTTCTGCGCGGACGCATACCGGTTCGTATCGGGAGCGGATATCGCGTTTGTGAACGGCGGCGGCATCCGGGCCGATATCCCCGCCGGAGAAATTACGTATGAGGATATTCTGAGCGTGCATCCCTACGGCAATACGCTCTGCGTGGCAAAAGCCACGGGGCAGGAAATACAGGACGCCTTGGAGATGGCGAGCCGCGCCTGTTTGCCGCGCCCGGACGACGGAGAAAACGCGGTGGGTGAAAACGGCGGCTTTCTGCAGGTGTCGGGGCTTCAATATACGATCGACACCTCTGTGGAATCCACGGTGGAGACGGATGAGCAGGGGAATTTCCTCTCCTGCGGGGAGCAACGGAGAGTAAAGGACGTCATGGTCCTGCAGGAGGATGGCAGCTATACGGCGTTGGCGCCGGATGAAATATACACCGTGGCCTCCCACAATTACCTGATCAAGGAAGGCGGGGACGGAATGAATATCTTCATGGACAACGAGCTGACGGTGGATGAGGGAATGCTGGATTATGAGATCCTTATGACGTATCTGACGGACGGACTCAACGGAACGGTGGGAGATGCGTATGCTCTGCCGCAGGAACGGATCAAAGTCAGATAAAGGCAAAAGAAAGAGGGACAGGATCGATGTTATCATTGGAAAAGCTATTTCATGTCAGGGAAGCCGGCTCTACCGTGAAAACGGAAGTTCTGGCAGGAACTACCACCTTTATGACCATGGCCTATATCCTCATGGTCAATGCCGGAATGTTTGCGGAGCTTCCGGGGGTGCCATACAACGCGATCTATATTGCGACCGCCATTTCCGCCTGTATCGGGACGGTGCTGATCGGACTGCTGGCGAATCTGCCGCTGGCGCAGGCGTCCGCCATGGGCGCCAATGCTTTCTTTGTCTATACGGTGTGTTTTGGCCTTGGGTTGAGCTATGCCAATGCCCTGGTGCTCGTTCTGCTGGACGGGATCCTGTTTATACTGCTCACGGTGACGGGGCTTCGCAAGAAAGTATTTGAGGCGATCCCGACGTCGGTAAGGGTTTCGATCCCCGCGGGAGTCGGGCTGTTTATCGCCCTCATCGGGCTGAAGGATTCCGGCATCGTGGTGGCGGATCCCTCCACCTATGTCAGCCTCGCCTCCTTCAACCTTCTCTCCGGCAATGTGGCGTGGAAGGATATCATGCCGATGCTTGTCACATTGTCCATTTTGATCGCAATTGCGGTCCTGACATGCAGACGGGTAAAGGGCGCCGTGCTCTGGGGCATACTGGGCGGAACGGCGCTGTACTATCTTCTTGGCCTTACGGTTCCCGGATTTTATCAAGGCTTTACAGACGATCTGAATTTTAACCCGTTTGCGGCGTTTGGGGATTTTGGCACTCAGGCGTTTGGCAGGGTTTTTACGGAGGGCTTCGATTTTTCGCAATATCTGGCCGATCACAGTGGAGTGGAGCTTGCCGTATTGATCACAACGACCGCGCTCGCCTTCTGTCTGGTGGATATGTTTGATACGATCGGCACCCTGTACGGAGCCTGTGCCAGGGGAAATCTTTTGACCGAAGAGGGAGAAGTGCCCAACATGGACAAGGCGATGCTGGCGGATGCCATAGCCACCGCGTGCGGCGCGGTCTGCGGCACGTCCACGGTAAGCTCTTATGTGGAGGCTTCCACGGGCATTGCGGAGGGCGGAAAGACCGGCCTGGCGGCCATGGTGACGGGGGCATTGTTTTTTGTCAGCATGTTTTTAAGTCCGATCGCGAAGCTGATACCGGGCTGCGCGACGGCGGCGGCGCTCATCTATGTGGGGATCATGATGATGAACTGCGCCAGAAATATAGACTGGCTGAAAACAGAGGAGGCGGTCCCGGCATTTCTGACTTTGGCGATGATGCCTATGACCTACAATATCTCTTACGGCATTGCCTTCGGCGTGATCTCTTATGTGCTGATCAGCGTGTTTAACGGAAAGGCAAGGGACGTAAAAGCGGGCACATGGGTGATTGCGGCGCTCTTTGCCGTCATGTTCTTTGTGACGCATTAAGAACTGTTACGAATCATAAGGAGGAAGAAAACGATGACTATCACGAAAAATCAGAATGGTTCCCATCTTGACATGGCCTTGGAGGGGCGGCTGGACACCGCTACCGCGCCTCAGCTGGAGGCGGAGCTGAAGCAGAGCATGGACGGCGTCACGGAACTGGCGCTGGACTTCGCAGGACTGGAGTACCTGTCCTCGGCGGGTCTGCGCGTGCTGCTGAGCGCCCAGAAGGTCATGAATCGGCAGGGCTCCATGGTAATCAAAAACGTGAACGAGACGATCATGGAGATCTTTGAGGTCACGGGCTTCGCGGATATTCTGACCATTGCGTAAGAAAGAGCGGACATGGCAGCGGCAATGGAAGACGAGAATATCCTGATACAGAACGAGAAGCTGCTGGGAAAGACATACCGTGCGGCGCTGTGGCCGGCGATGCTGTCGATCTTAAGCGGCTGCGTCAATATTATCGCGGACGGGGTCTTGGTCGGTCAGAAGATCGGCGCGGGCGGCCTTGCGGCCATCAACCTCTGCGTGCCGGTCTATCTGGCCTTGTGCATCGCAGGCTCCTTCTTCGTGTCGGGCGCGGCGATCTGCAGCGCCAGGGAGATCGGCGCCAATCACCGGGACAAGGCGGCGCTGTATTACCGTTATGCGGTCACTCTCTGCCTCATCGCCTCTGTCGTCATGACAGCCGCCGGTGTTTGGCTGATCGATGAGATCGCGGCCTTTCTGTGCCGTGAGCGGGAGATCCTTCCCATGGTGAGGGACTACGCGCTGGTCACGCTGGCGGGCGCGTTCCCCAAGATCTTCTTGTATGTACCCTTCTGGTATCTGCGGCTGGACGGAAAGAACAAGACCGTGACCGTGATGATGACGGTCATGGGCGCGGGGAACGTGGCGCTGGATCTCGTCTTCCTGTACGGCTTCGATATGGGCGTTTTCGGCGCGGCGCTGGCCAGCGTCATCGCGACGGCAGCGGCGTGCCTGGTTGGCTTCGCAAGCCTTCACCGCGGGACCTTTCATTTTGGGCCGGGGCCGGCGCTTCCGGGGAGAGAGGCGTTTCGGGAACTGGCCGTGGCGGGCAGTCCGGCCGCGATGAACAATCTGGTTCAGACGCTGCGGCTTCTGTGCGTGAACGCTCTGCTGCAGAAATACGGCGGCAGTATGATGCTGGCGGTGTTCTCCGTGTTGAACGGGATCAGCGCCTTTGCCGAGGCAGTGACGGTGGGCGTTTCCCAGGCGGGCACGGCAATGATGGGCGTATACCGGGGCGAGAGGGATAACGAGAGCGTCGGCATCCTGCTGAGGCTGGAGTTACAAAAAGGCGTCCTGTACAGCCTTGTCTTCGGCGCGGTCATCGTGCCGGGGGCGGATCTCATCGCTGCGGCCTACGGGCTGGATCAGCCCATGGTCTTTCCCATGCTGTGCCTTGCCGTCAGTCTGATCCCCTCTCTGTGGAACAATGTGTTATCGTCCTATTACAGCGTTTCGGGCCACGCGGGGCTGTCTAACCTGATCATTATCCTCAAGTCCTATGTCTTTGCGGCGCTGAGTCTGCTGGCTCTGCTGGCGTTCGGGGCGACGCCGTGGCTGTTCCTTGCGGCGGGGGAGCTGTCAACGGTCTGCGTGTGGTATCTGCTCACCGGTCTGCTGCACCGTAGACGAGAGATGACCAGCCGGTATTTCCTCATGGATCAGACGCTGGAAAAGGCGGGACGGGTCGTCAACTTCTCCATGATCAGCGATAATGAGAAGATCTGCGAGGCCAGTGAAAAGATCACGGATTTCTGTCGGGAAAACGGGATGGAGGATAAGCAGGTGATGCGTGTGAGCCTGGCCTTGGAGGAGATGATGACGCTCATCACGAACATCAACGACCCTCAGCGGATCCTGTTTGACATCCGGGTGTATGCTGTGCCGGACGAGACCGGCCTCCGCATCCGCTATAACGGGAAAAAGTGCAATCCCCTCGATCCCGGCGGCGAAGAGGATGACGACATGCTCTATATGGGCATGCGGATGCTGCAAAAGCTGGTAAAGCAGGTAGATTATCAGGACACATTCGGGATGAATACCCTTCTGATCCTGTTGTGAGGAGAGACGCGGCATGTTAGAAGAAAAAGAAACAGGAGGCCGTATGACAGGAGAAACGGGACTCCGGCGGATGGAGGCTGTGTGCGGCGACGCCGTCCATGTGCAGGAGCGTTTCCTAACGGAGCTGCTACAGCGCAACAGCGAGACGGAATACGGAAGAAAATGGGGCTTTTCCAATCTGCACACCGTGGAGGACTACCAACGGCAGGTGCCTCTCTCACGGTATGACGACTATGAATCGCTCATAGAGCGCCAGATCGACGGAGAAAAGGGATTGCTGACGGCCGATGAGCCGGTCTTTTACTGCATCAGCGCGGGCAGCACTTCCCGGCCGAAGTATGTGCCCATTACCGGACGGGACGTGGCGATTCACCGGATATACCAACTGGACGTGGTGCAGGACGTGATCCGAAGAGAGCTGGCCGGCGTTCCGGACGAGAAGCTGTTCGGCAAGGTTTTTGAGACAGGGGAGTTTTTCCGCACCGCCATGCCCGACGGCACTATGAACGGCGTGCGCTCCGGCGTGCTGATGCGCTGGCTGGAATCCGGAGACGAGCTCGACTTTTCCGCATACACCTCTCCCAGAGAAGTGATGTTTCCGGAGAAAATGGAGAACATGTCCTACATAAAACTGCGCTTCGCCCTGGCCTGTCGGGACGTCACTGCGATCCACGGCGTTTTCGTGCATGGCATGGTGCAGATCTTCCGGTATCTTCTGGAGCACTGGGACGCTTTCGTGAAGGACGTGGGCAGCGGAGAGATCAGCGGCTGTTTTGCTGTCAGCGCTTCGTGGAAAAGCTACATAAAGGAGCGCCTTGCCCCCGATCCCGTGCGGGCGGAGGAGCTGCGTGCCGCGGCGGGAAGCGGCGCGGCAGGGCTTGTGCGCCGCATCTGGCCGGAGCTTCGGTATATCCGCATGGCGGGCGGAAGCATCTTCCAAGGGTACATGGACGAGCTGCGGCTGTTCATCGGCGATCTGCCGATCCACTTTTATGCCTTCGCTTCATCGGAGAGCACTTTGGGTGCGGTCTACACGCTGAGAGAGGACGATGCCCGCTACGTGTTGATTCCGGAATCCTGCTTCTTCGAGTTCCTTCCGGAGGGAGAGACGGGCGAGCGGACCCTGACATTTCGGGAGGTAGAGATCGGGAAAAGCTACGAGCTGGTCGTCACCACCCTGTCCGGTCTATACCGATACGTGATGGGGGATATCGTGGAGGTGACGGGCTTCTACGGGCAGGCGCCGATTATCCGCATGAGCCGCCGGAAGAGTCAGGTGCTCAACGTGGCGGACGAGAAAATGGATATGCGGCAGCTGGAAAAGGCGATGCAGCGGTTTGAACGTCTCAGCGGTTGTTCGTTGGAGGGCTACTGCGTTGACACGGACCTCCGTGGTTCCACGCAGTTCTATTCGGTGTATCTGGAGACAAAGACGGGCGAGCTGCCGGCGGACGCGGACAAGCTGCTGGACGACTGTCTCCGGAACAGCTGTTTCAGCTATCGGGGCGCCAGGGAGATGGGGCAGATCGGCGACCTGCGGGCGCTGCCGTTAAAGAAAGGCGCTTTCGCGGCGTATCGGGACTTTCTGGCGGGGCAGGGATACCGCATGGAACAGAATAAACCCATTCACATCCTGCAGACCGAGGAACAGAAAGACTTTTTCAATGGAGAGGTAGCGAGATGAAAAAGAAGAATCGAAGACTGGCGGTGGTGATGGTCGCGAGCATCGTGGCGGTCATCGTGATCCTGAGCGTCATCGTGGCGGTGACGGGCTACCAACAGTTTACCCATGTGCTGGAGCAGCAGTACAACGATACCGCCTATGAGGTGGCGGAGACGGCGCTGACTTATTTGAATCCGGACAAGCTGGAGGGATATCTGCAGTCGGGGCGGACGGATGAGGAGTACGACGCCATTCTGGCGCGTCTGGACGAGCTGGTGGTGAGCAGTAACTGTAATTTCATCTACGTGGCGAAGATCGACGAGACGGATTACATGACGACCACTTATATCTATGATTCCGTCAATCCGGCCACGGGCTTTAGCCGTTATGAATTCGGCTATGTGTCCCGAGACACGGATCCCAAGTATGTGGACGACCTGAAGCACATCCTGACCACCGGCGGCCGGGCGGAGAAGTATCTGTATTCCTATACGGAGTCCGGCGCGCACACCACGGCGGGCTTGGCGGTGCAGGATTCCGCCGGCAGGGTGGTGGCCGTGATCGGCGTGGAGAAATCCATGACTGTTCTATACGGCGCACGCAGCACATATGTCCGCTGGGTCGCATCCATTGCGGTGACGATGGTGATCCTGACGCTGCTCGTCTATCTGTTGTGGCTGAACCGCAAGGTGATCCGGCCTATCGCGGAGATCACCGGCGAGGCCAAGCGTTTTGCCAACGATGGGGAGAATCCGGTGACGAGCCTGAAAGCGACAAAAAACCGCTACGAGATCGGCGTGCTGGCGTCCTCGATCTTGAAGATGGAGGCGGAGATCAAACGCTACATCGACAATCTGACGGCGGTGACGGCGGAGAAGGAGCGTATCGGCGCGGAGCTGGATATTGCCACTCATATCCAGAGTTCCATGCTGCCCTGCATCTTCCCGGCCTTCCCGGAGCGGCCGGAGGTGGACATCTACGCCTCCATGAATCCCGCCAAAGAGGTGGGCGGCGACTTCTACGACTTCTTCATGGTGGACGACACCCACCTGGCCATCGTCATGGCGGACGTGTCCGGCAAAGGTGTGCCCGCGGCCCTGTTTATGGTCATCGGCAAGACACTTATCAAGGATCATACCTCGCCGGGCCGCGATCTGGGCGAGGTGTTCACGGAGGTCAACAGGCTCCTGTGCGAGGGTAACGGCGAGGAGCTGTTCATCACCGCCTTCGAGGGTGTTCTGGATCTGGAGACCGGCCGCTTCGACTTTGTGAATGCCGGCCATGAGATGCCCTTTATCCGCCGGAAGGGAAAATATACACCGGAAAAGATACGGGCCGGCTTCGTGCTGGCGGGCCTGGAGACGACCCGCTACCGCGCGGGATCCTTGCAAATGGAGGCGGGGGACGCGATCTTTCAGTACACGGACGGCGTCACCGAGGCCACCAATGCAGAGAACGAGCTATACGGCATGGAGAGACTGGAGGCGGTGCTGAATCAGAACGCGGACGCCGCGCCGGATGCACTTCTGACGGCGGTGAAGGCGGACATCGACGCCTTCGTGGGCGACGCCCCTCAGTTCGACGACATCACGATGCTGTGTCTGGAGTTTAAGGAGATGATGAGATGAATACGACCGATCCCAACGAGATGACCGTGGAGGCCACTCTTGATAATATCCCCACGGTGACGGCCTTTGTGGATGAGAGGCTGGAGGCCCTGAACTGCCCCGTGAAAGCGCAGATGCAGATAGACGTGGCCATCGACGAGCTGTTCAGCAATATCGCCCGCTATGCCTACGATCCCTCCGGCCCGGCGACGGTGCGGGTGGACGTGGATCAGGATCCTTTGGCCGTGCGGGTCACCTTCATAGACCACGGCAAGCCTTATGACCCCCTGGCCAAGGCGGATCCGGATGTGACCCTCTCCGCGGAGGAACGCCAGATTGGCGGTCTGGGCATCTTCATGGTGAAGAAGACCATGGACGATGTGCGTTACGAGTACAAGGACGGCCAGAACATCCTGACCGTGGAAAAACGCCTGTAAAGTATCGTACAGGCGTTTTTATATTGCAGCTTTACCTACGGCGCTTAAACCGCGCCGCGATCTTTCCGTTCATGCGCTTGGACATGCGGACGAACAGGAACAGGATCGCGGCACAGGCTATTCCTGCGGCGGTCAGAATGATGATAAGCAGCACGTCGATCTTGGTATCAATGATGCAGAAGGATTCCTGCGGCCCGGTCATATCCACTTGAAGATACTGGCCCCTCACCTTGCCTTCCAGCTCGTGCCACTCCCCGTCTGTCAGACCGTAGATTTTGACTTTTTCGCCGTAAGGATTGAGCAGTCTGATCGCGAAGGCGTCCTTGTCGCCGATGCCGCTGTTGTCCAGCGAAATGTCGTAGATGACATAGGATCTGCCGTTTGCCTCGTGCGGCGGCTCCCGGTCGCTCAGCTCCGCGTTCAGCACGGTGTCTTGTGTGAAAGCCTGTTCCACGAGCGCGTAAGGTTTCTGCCATGCGGCGCTCTCGCCCGCGGCTTTTTCGGAACTTTCCACGACGGTGACGGTGTCCATGTAGCTGCCGTCTATGAGAAGATTGCCCTTCATGACCTGATCCGAAAGATCCGGCCATACGCCGTAGAAGCCTTCTCTGTCCGGGATCTTGGGATAGTGCAGGTTGGCGAGGCTTTCGCCGTACTTCACCTCTTCCGTGCCGAGATAGGTGTCCTCTATGCGGTAGGTTACTTTCAGATGCCAAAATTCGGTAGGAAGATATTCCGCACTTAACAACAATTCGTTGTAAGAGATCGGTTCAGCCATATCCGCATAGCTGATGTTGTCGATGCCGTAAACGTCATCACCCACATAGCGGTTGCCGGATACGTTTCCGTCCGCATCGTCGGCGATCTCACCGGCGATGGCGCCGACTCTTCCCACAGTGGCCTGTGTGGATACGATAGCATAGCAGTCCTGCAATGTGCTGGCATATCCGGCAATACCGCCCACGTCCTTCGCGCCGGAGACGGAGCAGAGGGCATAGCAGTCTTGAATGATCGTGAAGGATTCGCCCGCGATACCGCCCACGTAATCCCCCTCGGTGCTCTCTATGTTGCCGTAGCCCTCACAGTTCGCGACGATACCGTGCCGCATATAGCCTACGATACCGCCGGCCCCGTCTTTCTTGGCGGTGATATAGCCGTTGTTGACGCTGTCGCTGATGATGCATTTGGTGATAAAATGGCTGCCGACTTCATAGTTTACGCTTCCGGCGGCGTTATCCTCGGGGTCTTCCTCGTCGATAGCCATCGAACCCGCGATGCCGCCGATATTGATGTCGCCCTTGATGATGCCGTTGTTGACGCTGAATTCGGCTCTGCCGGTGCGGATGCTCTCGATGTCCTCCGCGTCCGCATCTTCATAGAGTTCCTCCACGCTCGCTTCGGTGGAATCCGTGAGGCGGTCCGCAAGCAGATTGAAGACGACGTTGAGCTGGTCATTCACGGCCTTCAAGTCCTCGTTGACGATATCGGAATAGCCGGCAGCGTTGTCGCTTAGGCTTTTCAGGGCGTCGGAGATTCCGATAAGCTGCTGATGCAGATCTTCGCGGCTTGCGTCAAATTCCGGCCCGAGTGTGGCAAATCGGATATCCGGCTGCAGACTCAGGTGATTGAAAATGACCCGGATCGTCTGACAGGCAGACCTGAGGGAATCCAGCATACCGTGTATCTCGGCGGTGGCCTGTTCGATATCGTCTGCCGCGGCCTCGGCGGCGTCCTGCATATACGGCGCGAGCACACTGTATATCGTGCCGCATTCGCTCAGGGCGGTGGTGGCGGAGGCGGACATCTGATTCAGGTAATCAGACAGCTCCGCGGCCTTTGCTTCGATTGCACTGGTGTCGGACGGATCTGCTTCCTGCAGCGCCCGCAGTTCTTCCATACAGCGTTCCGCCTGTGCGGCATTCTGCCGTAATTCGTCGATGGACGCCTGTAGACTGTCTGTGGAAACGTCCAGGGTGTCCTTTTTATCCAGCTTCACAAACGTGATCTCCGCCGAGGGCGTAGATGTGGCGGTAAAACTGTACTGATAAGAGCCGTCCTGCATATGCACACAGGCAAGCTGTTCGCTCGTAAGCGGTGCGCCGTCCACCGTGATAACGGGATCGCCGTTTAAGTCGTAGCCGGTATCGGGGCGGATCGTCAGGGTATAATCATTGTCGTCTTTCTGACAGGAGGCGCTGCCGCTCAGATTGGAGCTTAGGGTGATATCTGTGGACGCCGCTGCCGATGCGGTGAACCAAGCCTCGACGGACACGTTGGCGGCGGGCATGGTGAAGGAGTACGTTCCGCCGGTCGATTCTGCGCCCGCGGGTGTGTAGGAGACGCCGTCCGCACCGCTAACGGAGAATTTATCCGTATCCAGTTCATAGCCGCTTTCCGGCGTGACCGTGATCTCCACGGTGTCGCCCTCCGCCGGATTGCGGGAATTGACCGAGACCTGCCCGCCCACCGTGGAGAGCAGGGCGATCCTGTCATAGTCCGTCTCGTTGTAGGGGCCGTCCACGGCGGACATGATGTCCAGATCGTCGGCGAGTTTCCCAATCGCGTCGTTGGCGCGGCCGAAAGCCTCCTCGGAGGCGACGATATCGTCCATAATGCCGGGGATCATATCCATGACATAGTCGATGCGGTCCGTGATAGCCTGAGTCTGTTTCATATTATCGTCCACGAAGTCGGTCATCTGGCTTACCATTGCGTCGCCGGAGGAGAGCGCATTGTCGCCGTAAGCGCCCAGATCGTCCAAGTCGCTTTTCAGGACGTCTTTGCTGGCGTGCATATCGTCCAGTGTCTGTTCGATCAGATCATGCAGCTTGTTGACGGCGTTGCGCAGAGACTGCGCCTCGTCCACCTCGATATCGGGCTCCATCTGCCCGACGATGCCGCCCACGTCTTTGCGGCCGTAGATCTCGCCGCCGTTGGTACACAGGCTGACCAGGCCGGATTGCCGTCCGGCAATACCGCCGATATTGTAGCCCGTGTGCTCATAGCCGATCGTGCCGAAGTTCTCGCAGCATTCGATCTGGCCGTCGGAATAGCCCGCAATACCGCCCGTGTCCACACCGCTGTACAGGTCTATACTGTCCTCAGACGCCTGAAAGCTGAAGAAGATGCCCGTCCCCATCTCGTCGTCCTCTTCCACCCAGTCGGCGTTGTTGTTGATGCCGGCGCTGTTACGGCAGAAAGAAATGATACCGTGGTTGACGCCGACCGTGCCGCCGGTGGAATAAAAGCCCGTGATGCGCCCGTAGGACAGGCAGTTCGTGATCGTGCCGTAGTTGGTGCCGCATATGCCGCCCACAGTATTCTGGCCGCTTACGATGCCGCGGAAGCTGCAGGTTCTGATCGTGCCGTGGTTGATGCCGCATATGCCGCCGATACATTCCTGTTCGTTCGTGGCGGTCACGTTCCCCTGCACCGTCAGATCCCGGACCATGCCGCCCTGTTGAATGTAGCGGAACAGGCCGACGACATAACCCTGATCGGCCGTCCGGAAACCGGATATGGTATGCCCGTTGCCTTCAAAGGTGCCCGCAAAGACAGGGATCGTCTCAAAGGCAGTGCCGGACAGGTCGATATCCTTCTGCAGGGATATGATCTTGTTGACCGACCAAGAATCCAGATGGCAGTTGTCGGCAAATTTGATGAAATCCTCCGCGGTATCGATCTTGATCGTCTCCGTTTGCGCGGGCGCATCTTCAGCGGATTCCGCAGAATCCGACGCGCTGTCGGTATCGGAGGGCGCGGCGGATGCCTGTATGGCCAAGAAAGGTTCTGTTAGGATCAGGGAGATCGTCAGCAGGGCGGGTAAGAGCTTATACTTCTTCATGGGTGTCCGCCTCCTTTTCCGTTATCTGTGCTTTCGGCAGAAGAATTTCGGGGATTTCCGGAACGCTGCCGTCGTCCTCGCGCTGTTCTAATTTACCGGTATTGATGAACAGACTGGCATCGCCGCGGATAAAGCCGTGCATCTCCCCGATGACCGAGCCGTTGATCTGTCCCTGTACGATGCCGTCCACGCGCACCAGACCGGATACCTTCTCCAGCTTCAGAGGAATGGATACGGCGAACGAAGTCTTGTCGATGATCTTTTCACCGAGCAGCAGGATCTGCGGCAGGACAAACATAACGATGATAATGGAAAGGATCGTGCCGCGGCCGAGACACTGGCCGATACCGCAGATCGCGCCGTCGGAGGACATCTGTCCTATGAAAATGCCGGCCAGCGCCAGCATGGAGCCCGACGTGACGATCGTGGGAAAGGCAAAGTTCATCGTCTCGATGATAGCCTCTTTCTTAGGCATCTTGTCTTTTAACTCCATAAACCGCCCTGAGATCACGATAGCGTAGTCGATGTTGGCGCCCATTTGAATGGAGCTGACGATCAGGTAACTCATGAAAAACAGGTTTTTCTGCTGTACGGCGGGAAAAGAAAAGTTGATCCATATCGCGCCCTGAATGATCAGGATCAGCAGCACGGGCATACCCGCAGACATAAAGGTGAACAGCAGGACCACGAGCACCGCCAGGATAGAGACTACGTTGACGACCGTGTTATCCGTCTGGAATGTCTTGTACAGGTCATATTGGCTGGTGGCCTCGCCCGGGATCAGGATCGTTCCCTCATAATATTGATTGGCCATCTCGTGCATTTTCTCCAGAAAAGCAAAGGTCTCGTCCCCCTCCTCGGGCAGATTCAGATAGATCAGCATACGGCTGAATTCCTCGCTCTGAAGCTGGTCAAGCGCGATCTGCATCTGCGTGTGGGCGTCTTCCAGCGTGTTCATCATCTCGTCGTCCAGTGTCACATAGCCTTCGTTCACTTCATCGTAGAGGAACATGATCATGTCGATCAGGGGTACGCTGTAGGTAGAGAGACCGTTGATGATCTTTGCGTAATTCTCATCGTTTACCGCATAAGCCGTATACAGCAGCTCCGCCACTTCATAATCCAGCTCCAGCAGCTCCGAGAACTCTCTGGCAGTCAGCTTGTCGGTCAGCATATATCCGCCCATGGCCTCGGTGTTGGCAAGCCCCAGCGTGCTGTCCACCTCGGGACAATTCTCCAGATCATGCAACAGCGCCTTCTCCTTCTCGTAATTGCCGGCGGGGACGATGAGAGCCACCATATTGGAAGCGCCGAAGCTCTCCTCGATCATCTCGTCCACGATCATGGCGTCGCTTTTTACGGGCGTCTCCAGCATAGAGTAACCGTACACGTACGGACATTTCGAAGACACGATATAGGCGGCGACGATCAGGACCAAAAACAGAGGCGGCATGATGTAGCGCGTCTTGTATGCGAATTTTCCGACAAAGGGGATCTTGGGAATAAAACTCCTATGGTGCGTTTTATCCATAGCCTTGCCGAAGAGCATGATCAAACCGGGCATCAGCAGGAACACGGCCAGCAGACTGAGTAAGATCGCGCGGATCAGGCAGAGGGCCATATCGCGGCCAATGCCGAACTGCATGAACATCATGGCGATCAGGCCGCCTATCGTAGTCAGAGAGCTGGAGGAGATCTCGGGGATCGCCTTGCTCAGCGCCATGATGTCGGCCTCCCGGATCGGCAGAGTCTGATGCTCTTCCTTATATCTGTTACAGAAGATAACGGCATAGTCGATGGACAGGGCAAGCTGCAGGACGATCGTTACCGAGTTGGACACGAAAGAGATCGTTCCCATAATAAAATTCGTACCCTTCGTGATCAGCGCCGCCGAGATAAAAGTGAGCAGCAGCACGGGAACTTCCGCCCATGTCTGGGAAGTCAGAAGCAGCACTGTGACCACAACGACCGCCACCAGCACGCTGATGACCTGCATCTCGCTGGCGATCTGTTCCGCCGAGGCGTCGCCCATGCTCGTGGAGACATAGATATCGTAGTCGGAAAACATCGCCTTGACCTCGTCCAGCGCCTCCAGCGCCCGGTCGTCTGTCTCCTCGTAGCCGAACGTGATGTCATATAATGCGGAGAAATTATGGTAGTGTTCTGTAGAATTGTCGAAGGTCAGCATGATAACAGAGTCGAGAGCTTCGATCTGCTCGGCGATCTCCTCCGCCTTGTCATAGGGGATATTCGTCACCATCACTTTGGCGGTGCCGTATGTAATAAACTGTTCCTCCATGCGGTCAAGACCCTGTCTGGTCTCCGTCGTCTCCGGCAGATAGGCGGACATCGCGTTTTCTACTTTGACCCAGTTCATGGATATGAGCGAGAAAATAAGAGCAATGCCAAAAAGAAGAAAAAGCAGGTTGCGTCTGTCAACAATGAAAGTCGCAACCTTGATCATACCGCCGCCGTCGGCCTGTTTATCCTTTGGATCTTCCAAATCTATCCACTCCTTTGCCCGCTGCCTGAGCAGGGGGAATTATTTCGACAGATATTATAATACGGTAAAAAGCGCGGTACAATGAACAAATTTTGTACGTGTGTATAATTTTATACAAAAATATGCTGTTTGTTTGAAGTTATGGTATAATAGACTCCAGAATCCGTCTGCTGCGCAGTCGTCGTGCTGACGCACTAAGAGATTCTGTCGTTACCATATCAGGTGAAATCAAATGCTCGCTTTGCTCGCGCTTGATTTCCTGCTGATATGGTATAATAACTCCGGAATCCCAAACGACGCGCGAAAAGGAGAGAAGTCCTATGTCACAGAAAGCCGAGTACAGAAATGCAGTCCGTTCCAAGAAGATGATAAGAGACGCTTTTATTGAGCTTCTTCAGACAAAACCGCTGGAAAAGATCACGGTGACCGGTATCGTGGAGAAAGCGGAATTGAACCGAGGCACATTCTATGCGCATTACGCGGATATCAATATGCTGATCCAGAGTATGGAGGACGAGATCGTACAGGCGCTGTACGACCTGCTTTCCGATGCGGAAAGCCCGTATCTGTTAAAAGAGCCGCTGTCGCTTTTTCTAAAGATCTCGGAATATCTGGAGCAGAATAAAGAACTGATCCTTGCGCTGATGAGTTCCCAGCCGACAAATCTCTTTATCGTGGAGCTGCCGGAGCTGATTGCCAAGCATTTTGCGGCCTCTGCAGATATCAGCGAAGATATACGCACTCGGACGGCCTTCATGGAGCGGTGCTACTTCTATGCGGGCGGCGCGGGCAGTCTGTACATGGCGTGGTTCCGCGGGACAGTGTCAGGCAGTCTGCGGGACGTGGCGTACAGGCTCTCGGAGATCATCAGGAGGGGATATTAGCGTGAAAACAGGTGTCGATTCTAGCGATTCTACACTATAATCCGCTGAAGTCAAGTTAGATTTGCCGAATCATACTTGACCAATTTGTTTTTCTGCGCTATACTGTATCTACCTTAAAATGGGAGGTAGTACAATGTTTATCGGCAGAGATCGGGAACTGGAAGTCTTGAACAGGCAATATTCCTCAAACAAATTTGAATTCACGGTGATCTACGGGCGACGGCGCGTGGGAAAAACGGCGCTGATCAATCAATTTATTCAGGGCAAAAACGCTATCTATTTCATGGGCGTGGAGAGCAACGCCAAGCAAAATCTCGAAAATTTCAGCAAGAGCATTCTGGAGTACCGCACCGGCATCGAGACGGACGGCTCTTTTCACTCCTTTCAGGCGGCGGTGGAGTATGCGTTCAAGCTGTCCGAACAGGAGCGGCTTATTCTTGCCATCGACGAGTACCCCTATGTCGCTCGGTCGGAAAAAAGCCTTGCCTCTACGCTGCAGCTGCTTATCGACAAGTACAAGGACAATTCCAAGCTGATGCTGATCCTCTGCGGCTCGTCCATGTCCTACATGGAGGATCATGTTCTTGCCTACAAAGCGCCGCTTTACGGGCGGAGGACGGCGCAGATGAAGATCGTCCCCTTCGAATTTGAAGAAGCTTGTCGGTATTTCAAAAATTTTTCCGACGAGGACAAGGCGCTGCTTTACGGAATCGTTGGCGGAACGCCGCAGTATCTGCTGCAAATCAACGACAAGATGAGCGTTGAGGAAAATATCAAAAATACGTTTTTGAACCCTGCCTCGGCGCTGTTTGAGGAGCCGGAAAATCTGCTGAAACAGGAGGTGCGGGAGCCTTCGCTCTACAACGCCATTATTACGGCAATCGCTGCCGGCGCTACCCGAATGTCGGAAATTTCCGGCAAGGTCGGCGAGGACACCAACGTGTGCTCCACCTATGTGAAAAACCTTGTTGCCCTCGGAATCATCCGAAAAGAAACGCCCTACGGGGAAAAGGCTTCCCGGAAAGCGATCTACGCCATCGAGGACAACCTGTTCCGCTTCTGGTACCGCTTTGTGCCGGAGAACAATTCCATTATTGCCAGAGGAGCCGCCGACCTCGCCTACAAGCGTATCGAGCCGTTTCTGCCCGATTATATGGGAAAGGTGTTTGAGGAGATTTGCAAGCAGTATCTTTGGAAGCTGCTGCTTACCGGAAAATGTCCGGTGCAGTTTTCCTCCCTCGGTCGCTGGTGGGGCAACGATCCGAAGGAAAAACGGCAGACGGAGATCGACATCCTCGCCGAGCAGGACAGGGATACCGCCCTTTTCGGTGAATGTAAATGGACGAATGAAAAGGTTGACCTCGGCGTGCTGGAAACGCTGGTCACGCGCAGCGAGCTGTTCCCGTATCAACACAAGCACTTCTATCTCTTTGCCAAGGCCGGCTTTACCAAAGGGTGTGCGGACAGGGCGAAAGAGATGGGGAACGTGAATTTAGTGTGGTACGAAAAAATGATATAAAGAGTAAAAGAGATTTTGGGATTGCGAAAATAGAGCTGGGGGGGGGTACATTATCAGCTTGCCGGACAGCGTTGACGTGGTGAGCAACAGGCGCGAGAATATTTTCCCGCGCCTGTCTTCTCTCTTATGTATGAAACTATGCTCTTTCGGTTTAGCCGAAGTATCTCTTTAAGAGACCCTCGAACGCCTTGCCGTGTCTTGCCTCGTCTCTGGCCATCTCGTGAACGGTGTCGTGGATCGCATCTAAGTTGGCAGCCTTCGCACGCTTTGCCAGATCGAATTTGCCGGCCGTAGCGCCGTTCTCAGCCTCGACTCTCATCTCCAGATTCTTCTTGGTGGAATCCGTTACGACCTCACCGAGCAGCTCCGCGAACTTCGCAGCGTGCTCCGCCT
This sequence comes from uncultured Lachnospiraceae bacterium, assembly GCA_947626745.1. Classification (GTDB taxonomy): domain Bacteria; phylum Bacillota; class Clostridia; order Lachnospirales; family Lachnospiraceae; genus UBA3282. The sequence goes on along the minus strand of CANQTF010000003.1, from coordinate 8,334 downwards.
CTTCCCAGGCAGCCTTCTCCCAGTACAGGCCGATCTCGGGATAGCCCTCTCTGTGAGCGACTCTCGCCATAGCGAGATACATGCCTACCTCTGTGCATTCACCGTTGAAGTTTGCGCGAAGGTCAGCCAGAATATCCTCGCTGACACCCTTGGCAACGCCTACAACGTGCTCTGCAGCCCACTCTCTTTCGCCGCCCTGCGCCGTGAACTTCTCAGCGGGCGCGTTGCATACCGGACACTTCTCCGGCGCGGAATCTCCTTCGTGAACATAACCGCATACCTGACAAACATACTTCATGATCCTACACTCCTTTTCTCTTGGATTTATTATGTAAGGCGCGGCCGGACATATGTGCGGCGCGTCTTATCGCTTGATAAGTAGCAACATTTATTATAAATGATAGGCGCGGATGCCGCAACGCAAATCTGAAAACTTTTCAGAAATTTTTTGGAAAGCGCCGGCTTTATTTTTTATAAATTTTTTATAAGTTTATAAGATCGGGCTTGTTTTTTTACAGACAAAAGTGTGATATATTAAAAAATATCAGAAGCAGAATGTGAAAGAGGGGATATCCGGTGAAGTTTAAGACAAGGCTTCTGGTCACGTCGGTGGCGATCGTGCTGGTGCCTTTTCTGCTGACGGCCATTGCTTTCATCGTTGTGGCAAGCCATGCGGAGAATATGGAGAACGAGGTCGGTTTCCTGGACCGGGATCAGCTCGCCACCGCCTACACGGTAGAGAACTACAGCCATATGACCGCGGCGGTCCTGCAGGAAGTCAAGGATCAGATCATGCGGGATCCTCTGAAATTGGAGGACAGGGAGTATCTGGACGGGATCGACGGCGAGTTAAACGACAAATTTTCCTATATTGTCGTGCGAAAGGGCGGCGAGGTCTACTACACGGGCAACGACACCGACACGCAGCGCATATTCGATATGCTGCCGGAGTACGGTGGCGCGATGCCGGACTCGGAGACAGGGCTGTACTACAATGATATGAAGAAGCTGGTGAAGCAGCTTGACTTTCGGTTTGCCGACGGCAGCGAGGGCAGCTTCTTTATCGTGACGAGCGTTCGGTCGCTTATCTCCAGAAACGCGCTGCGGGAGATGATATTTTCGCTGATCCTTATATTGTGTCTGACGAGTATCCTTCTGACGCGGTGGCTCCAGAAGGGCATCTTGAAGCCGATCAACCAGCTCAACACGGCGATGCAGAATATCGCGGAGGGCAATCTGGAATATATGCTCACCACACAGGAAAAGGGTGAGATCGGCGAACTTTACCGCAATTATGAGGATATGCGGCTCCGGTTAAAGGAATCCACGGACGAGAAGCTGGAGCATGAGCAGAAAAACAAGGAGCTGGTGAGCAATATCTCCCATGATCTGAAAACGCCGATCACGTCGATCAAGGGATATGTCGAGGGCATTATGGACGGTGTCGCCGATACGCCGGAGAAGATGAATAAATACATCAAGACCATATACGACAAGGCAAACGATATGGATCGGCTGATTAACGAACTGACCACGTATTCCGGCATCGACAACAACCGTATCCCTTACACGTTCCGCCGTATCAACGTAATGGACTACTTCGGGGACTGCGTGGAGGAGGTCGGGCTGGATCTGGAATCCAAGCACATTGAACTGAATTACGACGCGCTCATCGAGCCGTCCACACAGATCATTGCCGATCCCGAGCAGCTTAAGCGCGTGATCAATAATATCATCAGCAACAGCGTAAAATATATGAATAAGGAAAAAGGCGTGATCGACATCCGCATCTTGGACGAGCTGGATTCTATCAGGGTGGAGATCGAAGACAACGGCATGGGGATCGCGGCCAAGGATCTGCCGAATATCTTTGAGCGGTTCTACCGCACCGACGCATCGCGCAATTCTTCCAAGGGCGGCAGCGGTATAGGGCTGTCTATCGTGAAGAAGATCATAGAGGATCACGGCGGCTATATCTGGGCGACCAGCAAGGAGAACGAAGGGACCTGTATGCATTTCGTGATCCGCAAGTACCAGGCGCCGCAGGAGTGACCCGTCGCAATACACAATAACGGAAAGGGTGGTATGTATGAGTAAGATATTGATCATAGAGGACGAGGAAGCGATCGCCGATCTGGAGAAGGATTATCTGGAACTGAGCGATTTCGAGGTGGCGATCGAGAATGCCGGAGACAAGGGGCTGCAGACCGCGCTGTCGGGCAATTTCGATCTGGTGATCCTCGATCTGATGCTGCCGGGCATGGACGGTTTTGAGGTGTGCAAGAAGATCCGTGAGGAGAAAAATATCCCGATCATCATGGTGTCTGCGAAGAAAGACGATATTGACAAGATCAGAGGGCTTGGTCTGGGCGCCGACGATTACATGACGAAGCCTTTCAGCCCGTCCGAACTGGTGGCGCGGGTCAAGGCGCATATGGCGCGGTATGACAGACTGGTGGGAAGCAGCCAGAAGGCAAACGATATCATTGAGATCAGAGGGCTTAAGATCGACAAGACGGCCCGCCGCGTCTATGTAAACGGGGAAGAGCGGATCTTTACCACCAAGGAATTTGATCTGCTGACTTTTCTGGCGGAACACCCGAACCATGTGTACTCGAAGGAAGAGCTGTTCCGCGAGATATGGGACATGGATTCTATCGGAGATATCGCCACGGTGACGGTACACATCAAGAAGATACGCGAAAAGATCGAGTATAACACGGCGAAACCGCAGTATATTGAGACGATATGGGGCGTAGGCTATCGCTTCAAGATATAGCGCCCACAATAGAAAAACAAGCGACGCGAAGCGGCATTTGTTTTTCTGTGGGCGCTAACGAGCAGACAGTCTGCGAAAGCAGACGATATAGCGCGAAGAGCGCGGGTCTGCGAGTCTATGAATCTATAATAGAAAAACAAGCGACGCGAAAGGAAACAAACGCCGCGAAGAAGAAGCCATGATAAAAGACAGGATCCTGTATGAAGACAATGACATTCTGGTTTGCCACAAGCCCGCGGGTATCGCGACGCAGACGGCGCGGATCGGACAGGCGGACATGGTGAGCGAGGCCGCCAACTATCTGGCCTCCGCAGAGGAAGGCTGCACGCGCCCGTATGTCGGCGTGGTACACCGGCTCGACCAGCCCGTAGAGGGAATCCTCGTATTTGCGAAGAACGGCAGGGCGGCGGCGGATCTGGGACGGCAGCTCAGCGACGGCAGAATGGAGAAATACTATTATGCCGTGGTCTGCGGACACCGGCTTGCGCCGGACGGGGAGCTGACGGACTATCTGGCGAAGGACGGCAGGACCAATATGTCGCGCGTCGTGCCGCCGGAGACACAGAACGCAAAGAAAGCCGTTTTGGAATATCGGATCGTGTCAAAGCGGCCCTGTAAAGAAGACGGCGCGCTGCAGACAGCGCTCGTCAGGATCAGACTCCACACAGGCAGACATCATCAGATCCGGGTGCAGATGAGCCACGCGGGCATGGGTCTTCTGGGGGATTACAGATATGCGGACGCGGAAGTGCGAGAAGTATCGGAGGCGATGCGCGTCAAGGAGATCGCACTGTGCGCGTATAAACTGGCATTTCGGCATCCGGCGTCGGGCAGACGTATGCAGTTTGCAATACGTCCGGAGGGCAGGGCCTTTTCCTTGGAGGATTGGCAGGATCTTGCAGAAAACGGGCTGCATAACGAACCGTAAACGCCGCATAATAGATAACAGGATAAAGGGAAATATAGAAAGAAGAGGCCGAGAACGAGAGTTTTGGCCTCTTCTTTGCGGAAAGCGCCGCGCCGCGGGCCGTGCGGCAGTGACGGGGAAAGAGAGGGAATGCAGGGACATGGGCGCAAAGGATATCTGGGATAACAAGCTGGTAAAGACGGGCCTTGTTTTTGTCGGCGTCTGGTTTTTCTTCCGCTGTCTTTTTTCGCTTACCGCGCCCTTTATCTTGGCGTTTCTGATGATCACGCTGTGCTATCCGCTGTTGGAGCGCATGCAGAAGAAGATCCCTGTCAGGAAAAAATATCTTGCGGTCGTCATCATTCTGCCGATCATTCTGCTCATGATGAGTATTTTGTGGGCGGTCTCGGTATTGTGCTGGAGACAGTTGGAGGAGCTGCCGGCTTTCTGTACACAGGTGGGAGAACTTGTGCAGAGATTTTTTCACCGGTGCTGCTGCCGGCTGGACGGTAAGTTCGGCTGGGACGGACTGCAGATCGAGCAATTTGTCGCGGAGCGGGTCACGCTGGTCATGGAGAACGTGCAGGTACAGGTCATGCCGCAGTTATTGTCTTCGTCCTATAGCTGCTGCAAGGGTCTGTTTGCGGCGCTCGGTTTTCTCGCAATCACGTGCATCGCGGCGATCCTTCTGGAAACGGAATATGCCGATATCGTCAACGGCTTGAAGAAGTCGGAGGAGCTGCGGCCGGTCTGGGCGGTGATCGAGGGCGTGCTGTCCTACATCATCACGTTCTTAAAGGCGCAGGGCGTGCTGCTGCTTATCATCAGCGTGTTGTGCAGTGTGACACTGAGCGTGGCGGGAGTATCCGGCGGCATATTTTTCGGCGTTCTGGCAGGGATACTGGACGTGCTGCCATTCATCGGTACGGGCATCGTACTGGTGCCGCTGTCTTTGTGGCAGCTCCTGAACGGGCAGTATGTGCGCATGGCGGTATGCCTGATCCTGTATGCGGCCTGTATCGTGACCAGGGAGCTGTTAGAGCCGAAGCTGATCGGCAGACGGATCGGCATCGCGCCGATCTTTATGCTGTTAGCGCTCTACGCGGGGGTGCGGCTGTTCGGCGTCGGCGGCATCGTCAAAGGACCGCTGGCCCTCATTGTCATCACGGAGATCCTTAAGATCATGCGGGACGGAAAGGTGAATTTGACGAAAGAGAGTCCATAGCTTATGATAAATAATATATAAAAGACAGGAAAGAGGTCTGCGCGCATGGAACGTGCGCACAGGGGACAAAGAGGGTTACGGTCTTGGACGGAGCAGGACTTGATCGACAGGAAACAGAAGGCGGGAAGCGGATCCAAAGCACCGGGAGCGGTTGGCGCCATGATGTATGCCGGGGTATCATCATGGCCTATTTTCTTGTGATGACGGTTATTTATCCGTTTTATGCGCCGGGCGGCTATCTGCGCATCGGCGAAGTCAAGTATGCCTTTTTTCGGAGCGTGAGCATCGTCACACTGGCGGCCGCCGTTGCGGTGATCCTTTTGTCGCTTCTTCTGCAGCGTGACAAGGGCTGGCTTGTGCGGACTTATGAGGGGCTGTCCGTGACGGACTGGTTTGTTTACGGCTATGCCGTGGCGACAGTGCTTTCCTATCTGTGTTCCGCGTATAAGCGGGACGCTCTGTGGGGAACGGAAGGCTGGTATATGGGTATGGCCGTCCAGCTGCTTCTGGCCGCCTTCTATTTCTTGTTTTCCCGCTATTTTCACTGCGACGTCAAATGGATCGGCGTGTGGCTTCTTGCGGCGGCGGGGGTATTTCTGCTCGGGATCTGCAACAGATATTCCGTGTACCCGATCGCCATGGAGGGACAGACGCCGATTTTTATCTCCACGCTCGGCAATATCAACTGGTTCTGCGGTTACTGGTCGGTGACGGCGGCTGTCGGTATAACGCTGTACTGGTGCAGCGACAGCGTGCGGGTGCGTGCGGCTGCGGCGCTTTACAGCATCGTGGCGGTGCTGGCCGGCGTAACGCAGGGAAGCGAGAGCGCGTATCCAGTCTTCCTGGCGCTCCTTATCCTGCTGTCTGCACTGTCTCTCGGCAGCCTTGCGCGGCTGTGCCGTTTGTCGTGGCTTGTGGTGTTGTTCGCGCTGAGCTGTCTGCTGGGGCGCATGATGCTGTCGCTGCCGGGCTTTCGGTATAACTATGGGGCGGACGGCGGCGGTCTGTCAGGCGTCACGGCGCTCCTGCTTGAAAGCCGCGCAGCGTGGGTGATACTGGCGGCCGTAGCGCTGTGCCATATATTGCTGCGGACAGTGCAGCGGCGGGAAGGGACGCACACAAAAGAGGCGGGCCGGGCGCTGCGGTATGACAGGCGGTGGCGCTTTGCGGCGGTGGCGGTGGCTGTCGGCATCTGTATCGCCGCGGTTACGGCAGCAGCCGTCAGCGGCATGCGGCGCGGCGGTGCGGTGTCAGCGCAGCCGGAGAGCGGGGAGGAGTGGCAGATCTTTGCCGAGGATTGGGGGAACGGCAGGGGCGCCACATGGAATGCCGGGCTGGCCGCTTACGGGAGCATGGATCTTTTACATAAGATCGTCGGCATCGGACCGGACTGCTTCGCCGATCAGGTGTATGATATGCCGGAGCTGGCGGACCGGCTGGCGGAGCAATTCCCGAACCAAAGGCTGACGAACGCGCACAATGAATGGCTTACCCTGCTTGTGAATGAGGGAGCGCTGGGTCTGATCTGCTATGTCGGGATTTTTGCGTCGGCCTTTGCGCGGTTCTTGAAGAGAGCGGACAGACAGCCGCTGTTGTACCCCTGTGCCGCCGGGATACTGGCGTACACGGTCCACAATATGGTGAGTTTTCAGCAGGTGTTGAATGTGCCCTTCGCCTTTATGCTGCTGGGGATCGGGGAAAAACTCTGCCGGAATACGGCGAAAGAGCGGCAGTCTGCCGCTGCCGATGACAGGACGGACGGAAAGCATAGCGCAGAGAAATGGACGGCGGCAGCGGGTCTGCAGACCATGCGGGAGATCGGAGAATGGCTGTTTGCCGCTCTGGCGGTTATCCTGTGTCTGGCGCTGGCCTTCTATGCGAAGGACGGATATCATCAGATCGGAGAGGCCAAGTTCGCGGCTTACAGAACTATCATGATGCCGGGCTGCGCTTTGCTTCTCGCGGTATCGGCTACAGCTCTTTATTTTTGGTTCAAAAAACGCGCGAAGCCGCAGATCTTTGCCACGGACTGCTGGGTGTTTGCCTACCTGATCTTTGTGGACATTTCCGTGTTCGCGGGCGGCTTCTATGAAGATGTCCTGTGGGGATACAGCGGCTGGAATATGGGACTTGCGGCACAGGTGAGCTTCTGTCTCCTGTATTTCTTCGCGTCGCGGTTCGGGCGTTATTACAAGCCGCTGCTGACGGTGCTGTGTACGGCGGCAGCCGTCGTGTACGGCATAGGGATCCTGCACCGGCTCCTGATCGATCCCATCGGTTTTTATGACGGGCTGACGGAAAGCCAGATGGCGCTGTTTTTGTCCACGCTGGGGCAGAGCTCATGGTACGGCAGCTTTCTCGCCGTGACGCTGCCTGTCGGTATGGGTGTATTTCTCTATGCGGCGCGCAGAGAGCTGCGCCTTGTGAGCGGGATCTATATGATGATCGGCTTCTGCACGCTGGTGACGCAGAACAGCGACAGCGCCTATTTTGCGCTGGCCGGTGTACTCCTTGTATTTCTGCCGTTCTCGGCGGACAGCCGGGAGACGATGTGCCGATATACGGGTATGCTCGCCTTACTGTTCGCGGCGGGCAAGCTTATGTACTTCCTCATGCGGATCCGCCCCAATCCGGCGCTGTGCCCGGATTACGTGACGCAGCTGATGTGGACGTCAAAGGTGACGTGGGCGCTGCTTGCGGTATGTGTGCTCCTTACGGCGGTATTGTATATGATGGGAACGGGCGCGGTCACAATGCCATATCCGCGGACGTTCATGAAGCGTCTGGGCCGTGTGGCGCCGTTTGCGGCGGCCGCGGCATTCATGGCTGTAACGCTCCTCATAGTCCTGCAGAGCCAAAATATGCTGCCGCAGACGATTGCCGGTAGGTTGGCGGGCATCTCCTATTTTAATTGGAACGCCGAATGGGGCAACGGCAGAGGGCGGATATGGAGATTCAGCGCGAAGCTTTTTTCGGAGGCCGATATCCGGCACAAGCTGTTCGGTGTCGGGCCGGACTGTTTTCACAGCTATGTGGCCGCATACTACGGCGAGGAGGAAAAGCTGCTGTGGGGACCGCAGCAGTTGTCGAACGCCCACAACGAATGGCTGAATATGCTGATCAACGCCGGGATCTTCGGCACGGTGGCTTACGCGGGCATCTTCTTGTCGGCGATACGCGCCTTCTTGCGCGGCGCGCGGCAGGATACCCTGCTGACAGGGATAGCCGCGGCGTGCGTGTCGTATATGTGTTATAACTTTTTCTGCTATCAGCAGGTGCTCTGCACGCCCTTCGTCTTTCTTCTGCTGGGTATCGGCGCGTATATCCTGCGGAAAAGAAAGTGGGAGGTTGGAGTAAAGATATTGTCAGTTGATAGAAAATAAATAAATAAAAAGAGTATTGGTTCCTTGAGGTATAATGATT
>CANQTF010000002.1 GCA_947626745.1 uncultured Lachnospiraceae bacterium | reverse complement strand
GTCGCTTTGGGGTTCGTCGGCAACTACGCCCCTAGTGGACTTTCACCACAGACTGACGGCATGCCCGTCATACCGCACAAGAAAAAGGACGCTTGCCGCGTCCTCTTTCTTTCCACCCTATGCATTACTCCTCATCATCAGGCTCTAACAGCGCCTTCTCATAACTCTCCAAGATGATCCTCTGAATCTTGTCGCGAGTTTCCGAATTGATCGGGTGAGCAATATCCCGGTACTCACCGTCATTCGCCTTTTTGCTTGGCATTGCAATGAAAAGACCCTTTTCACCTTCGATCACTTTAATGTCATGTACTACGAACTCATCGTCCAGAGTAATTGAGACGATTGCTTTCATTTTGCTGTCTTGAGTCATTTTGCGCACGCGGACATCAGTAATTCTCATGAGCTCAGCCTCCTTATCATATGATACCGGACAGGGATCTGCCGGTTTTCACAAGCTTTTCCACACAAGTCATACTCATCAAGCCACGTAGCTTGTAATAAACATTTAGTTAGTAATAACAATCATGCCTCTTACACAATACTTGATATCGATAATCGCAACCGCCCTCCATCATAAGTTTAAATCACATATCTGTCGTTACGCTCCACTACAATCTCGATCCCATTCTCTCCCTTATGGTAGGAGTTCGCCCGTATCGTGCCTCTGCTCTCCACGATACAGTTCTCGATATGTGTATTATCCCCAATATACACATCATTTAAAATGATGGAATTTTTAATGTAGCAGTTATTACCGATATACGTTTTCTTAAATATTACGGAATCTTCGACCTTGCCGTTCACGATACATCCGCTGGAGATCAGGCTGTTCTTGATGCTTGCTCCCATGTTGTACTTTGCGGGCGGCAGATCGTCCACCTTGGAGTAGATATCCGGATACTGCCGGAAGAAATAGTTCCTGATCTCCGGCTGCAGGAAATCCATGTTCGTCCTGTAGTAATCCTCCACCGTTGCGATATTGCTCCAGTAATCCTTGATCTTGTAACCGTAAATGCGCTTCATGTTCTTGTAGCGGATCAGGATATCCTTGACAAAATCATATCTGTCCTCCTCAGCGCACTTCTCGATCATCTCGATCAACTGACGTCTTCTGACTACATAGATGCCGCAGGAGATCGTGTTGGAATTCGCCACGATAGGTTTTTCCTCAAACTCCTCGATACGGCTCTCCTCGTTCATCTTGATCGTACCGAATCTGTCAACGTTTACGTCGGGCGCCATATCCTTGCAGACGACGGTGATATCCGCTTTCTTCTCAATGTGGTACTCTAAGACCTCATTGTAATCCATCTTGTATACACAGTCGCCGGATGAGATGACCACATACGGCTCGTGGCTGTTCTTCAGAAATGCGAGGTTCTGCGCGATAGCGTCCGCCGTACCGCGATACCACACGCTGCTCTCCGCCGTGACCGCCGGCGTGAACACGAACAAGCCGCCCTGCTTACGTCCGAAATCCCACCACTTGGAAGAACTCAGGTGCTCGTTCAGGCTTCCCGCATTGTACTGTGTGAACACGGCCACTTTATTGATACGCGAGTTTGACATATTACTCAGCGCAAAGTCTATACTCCGATAACTGCCCGCAATAGGCATCGCACAGACCGCACGTTTCTGTGTCAGCTCCTTGATCCTATGGTTATTACCGCCCGCTAAGACAATTCCAATCGCTCTCACTGTTTATCACCTGCCTTAATCAAAGATTTGCCGCTCGGAAGTTCACCGTTCACATAATCCTCCGCGCTTGTCTCGCCGAAAACGACGGAATTCTTTCCGATAGTAACTCCCTTCGGAATCACGCTCTTCTCTCCGATCGCAACCAGACCGTGATTGTAGATCTGGGGATCTGTCTCATGCGGAACTTCCTCGCCTACGCCGATCTTAACGTCGTCCTCGATCAGGACATTCTCAGCGACGATCGCCTTATACAATTCACAGTTGCCGGATATCTTCGTCTCATTCATGATGATCGAATCCCGAACGACCGTGCCCGCGCCGATGGTGACGCCGCAGCCGATAACGGAGTTATATACCTGCCCGTATATCTCGGAGCCCTCACCGATGATGCTCTTCTCCACAACGCTGTCAGCGGCCAGATACTGCGGCGGCAGGATCTCACTTCTCGTGTAGATCTTCCAGTATTCCTCGTAGAGGTTAAACTCCGGAACAAGATCGATCAGTTCCATGTTAGCCTCCCAGTAGGAGTTAAGCGTTCCCACATCTTTCCAATAACCGTTAAATTCATAGGCATAAAGAGGTGATCCTTTTGAATGACAGTAAGGAATGATATGTTTGCCGAAGTCAAGTCCCGGCTGTTCCGCATTTGTGAGCAGCGCCTCCTTCAGCGTCTTCCAACTGAAAATGTAAATACCCATAGAAGCCAAATTGCTTCTCGGATTAGCCGGCTTCTCTTCAAAGTCAACGATCTTGTGATCCTGATCCGTGATCATGATGCCGAAGCGCTTTGCCTCCTCCATAGGTACGGGCATAACGGCTATCGTTACCTCGGCCCCGTTCTGCTTATGGAAGTCAAGCATCACTTCGTAATCCATCTTATAGATATGGTCGCCGGATAAGATCAAAACATACTCCGGATTAAAGCTTTCCATATAATCCAGATTCTGGTAGATCGCGTTGGCGGTACCCGTATACCACTCGCTGTTCGCGCTCTTCTCATAGGGCGGGAGCACTGTCACGCCGCCGATATTCCTGTCCAGATCCCACGGAATACCGATCCCGATATGCGTGTTCAGCCGAAGCGGCTGATACTGTGTCAGTACCCCGACGGTATCGACACCGGAATTGATACAGTTACTGAGCGGAAAGTCGATGATCCTATATTTACTGCCAAAAGAAACCGCCGGCTTTGCGACCTTTGACGTAAACACTCCCAATCTGCTTCCCTGACCGCCAGCCAAAAGCATAGCGATCATTTCTTTCTTAACCATCATATCACCTCTTATTTCTTAATAATTTTTATATGAATATAAATTATATCCGCCCATGTATACTTGTATTGTTTCATAATTATATCACAGTCCGGCGGGAAAGTGAATATAATTTGCCAAATTTATTCGCAGCCGATTCTTTTTCTTGTGTTAATAATATACAATATTTCGCGGTAAATTTCAATATATTTGTTCACTTTTAACATGAGCCGTATTTTCTATTGGTTTTTTCATGCAAAATGAGTATAATACTAATAAAAAAATACACCAGGGAGACTTCTATGTATCAAATCGATTTCAAAAACCCGATCCACATATATTTCATCGGCATCGGCGGCATCAGCATGAGCGGGCTGGCCGAGATCCTGCTGTCTGAAGGATTTCGCATATCCGGCTCGGACAGGACGTCCTCGCCGCTCACTCTCCGGCTCGAAGAAAAAGGCGCCGAAATACGATACGGACAGCGCCGGGAAAACATCTCCCCCGACATCGATCTGGTCGTGTACACGAGCGCCATCAAGCCGGACAATCCGGAAATGGTCGCGACAAGAGAACTCGGCATCGCTTCTCTGACCCGGGCGCAGCTCTTGGGACAGATGATGAAGAACTACAAAACACCCGTCGCCGTCAGCGGCACCCACGGCAAAACGACTACAACCTCCATGATCTCTCAGATCCTTCTGGAAAACGGCGACGATCCCACGCTGTCCATCGGCGGCATCTATAAACCTATCGGCGGGAATATCCGCGTCGGCGGGAATGACCGTTTTGTCACGGAGGCGTGTGAATACACCAACAGCTTTCTCAGCTTCTGCCCCAAGATCGGTATCATACTTAATATAGAAGAAGACCATCTCGACTTTTTTAAGGACATCCATGACATACGCAGCTCTTTTCACAGATTTGCGCACCTAATCCCCGAAGACGGCGCGCTGATCATCAACGGCTCTATCGAGCAGGTCGGGGAACTGACCGCAGACCTGTCATGCCGCGTCATCACCTACGGCCCGTCCGCCGACTTCGACTATTATCCGTCGCGCATCACTTACGACGAGTCAGGTTGTCCTTCTTTTCATCTTATGCGCAAGGGCAGCAAAGAAGAAGTATTTTCTTTGCGCGTTCCCGGAGAACACAATGTGTATAACGCGATCGCTGCGATCGCGCTCGCCGATCTCCTCGGCGTACCGGACGAGGTGACCGCGGGCGCACTTCTGCACTTTGAGGGCACGGACAGACGCTTTGAATACAAGGGGCAGCTGCACGGCGTCACCGTCATCGACGACTATGCGCACCACCCTACGGAGATCAGGGCGACCCTGACGGCCGCGAAAAACTATCCGCACCGCCGGGTATGGTGCGTGTTCCAGCCCCACACCTACACCCGCACCAAGGCCTTCCTGCCGGAATTTGCAAAGGCGCTTTCACTGGCCGACGAGATCGTCCTCGCCGACATATACGCCGCGAGAGAGACCGACACGCTCGGCATCAGTTCGCAGACGCTTCAGGCAGAGATCGAGAAGGCGGGGCACCCCTGCCGCTACTTCCCCACCTTTGAAGAGATCGAGAATTTTCTTCTGACAAATTGCACAAACGGGGATCTGTTGATAACTATGGGGGCGGGCGATGTGGTAAAAATCGGCGAAAATCTTTTAAAAAAATAATTATACACAATATCCACAGAAAACTGCCGGAGCGGACGCGGCTTTTCTGTGGATATTTCTGTGTAAAGATCTGCATGGGATTTCGGTGTGTGCGGGGCGCTATCCACATTATCCACATTCGGCCTTTTCACATGCGCCCATTGTTTATGGCAGTTTGCCTATATCATTTTAAAAACCGCTATGCTATAATTCACCTTGTACTCATCAAGGAGTACGCAATGTGTTCCCTTACGGAATCAGGGGTGGTGTGTGAATGGGGCATTTGACGATCTATCAGGATAACTATGTGAATTCTACGGTTATTTCCAACCGTTTTATCGACGAGTATATGGAGGCGGCCAACGATGCGCAGCTCAAGATCTATCTGTATCTGATCCGCATGATGAGCGCAAGATTGTCCACGAGCATCTCGGATATCGCCGACAAATTCAACTATACCGAAAAGGACGTGATGCGCGCGCTGAAATACTGGGAGAAGCAGCAGCTTCTGACGTTGGAGTACGACGAGCGCAAAAACGTCACCGGCATTCATCTGTTGGACTTTGCGCCGCTTCCGGTCGTTCCGGCGGCAGCGCCCGTACCGACGGTATCCGCAACCGGTTTCGCGCCGCTTGCCTCCGTCGTGCCTATCTCGTCCAAAGAAAACCTCTATGTAAAGCCCAACTATACATTAGATGAGCTGAAGGCGTTCAAGTCGGACGAGGCGACTTCAAGACTGCTCTTTATCACGGAGCAGTATCTCAAAAAAACGCTGAGTCCCAACGAGATCCGCACGATACTGTTTATCTCGGACAAGCTGGGGTTCTCGGAGGATCTGATCGATTACCTGATCCAGTACTGCGTGGACAGGGACAAAAAGGATCTCCGTTACATAGAAAAAGTGGCCATCAGCTGGGCGCAGCAGGGTATCACAACGCCCAAACAGGCCGCCGGACTTGCCGGCAAATACGACAAATCGGTGTATGATATCATGAAGGCGCTCGGCAAAAACAGCGTTCCCACGCAGACGGAGGTGTCCTACATCACACGCTGGACGAAAGAGTACGGCTTTGACACCGACGTTATCTTGGCGGCGTGCGAGCGGACGGTGCTTGCCACGGACAAACACCGCTTTGAGTATGCGGACGGTATCCTGAATAATTGGTACAAAGCCGGCGTACACCACAGAAGCGATATCCGGTCATTGGACGAGAATTATCACAGGGCAAAAGCGCCCAAGCAGACCGCCGCTTCCAACAACGCCTTCAACCAGTTCAAGCAGAACAACTATGATTTTGATGTACTGGAGCAGGAGCTTTTGAGCAACTGATCTCTGCGGGTCCGCTTGTCATACCTGATTTCGACAGCAAATAAGAAGGAGCTTGACCGTGTCACTGACAAATGCCCAATACGATATGATCCTTCATCAGTATGAGATGAAGCAGCAAAAAAGCAGACATGCCTTGCAGGAACGTCTGGCATATGTGTACGACCATATCCCCGACTATCGGGATCTGGAGGACGCGGTCGCCTCGATCTCGGTCGAGCAGGGCAAAAAGCTGCTTGCCGGCGACACCGAGGCCATGGAGGATCTGCGTGATTCTCTGGCGGAGTTATCCGGCCGCAAGGCGCAGCTTTTGGAAGACCACGGGCTTCCCGGCGACTATCTTACGCCCGTCTATGAATGCCCCGACTGTAAGGACACCGGATATATCGACGGACAGAAATGCCACTGCTTTAAACAGGCGATGATCACACTGCTCTATGAGCAGTCCAATATAAGGGAAATGCTTCGGACGGAGAATTTTAACGCTCTGTCATACGAATATTATGAGGGCGAGGATCTGTCCCGCTTTAAGAATGCGGTGAACACCTGCAGAAATTTTGTCAAAAATTTTAATTCCGACTACCATAATCTGTTTTTTTATGGTACAGTGGGTACGGGGAAATCATTTCTATCCGGTTGCGTCGCAAAGGAATTGATCGAAAAAGGACATTCCGTGATTTATTTCAGCGCCACCGCTCTTTTTGACCTGTTGTCAAAAAATTCCTTTGATTATAAGAATCGGGACGAGCTTCGTGAGACATACGCCGATCTGTATCAGTGCGATCTCCTCATCGTGGACGATCTCGGTACGGAGCTGACGAATCAATTCGTGACATCTCAGCTCTTTGCCCTCTTAAACGAGCGGCATATGGGCAAAAAGGCGACGATCATCTCCACCAACCTCTCGCTGGAGGAGCTGCGGAACAGATACTCCGACCGTATCTTCTCCCGCGTGACGAGCAATTACGAGATCTGCAAGCTGTCGGGACAAGATATCCGAATGTATAAGAAACGATTGTTGAACAGAAAGTGAGGCTTCTTTCATGACCAGACGTGAAGAAAAAAGGAATCTGGAGACCATACCCGTCGGCTCTCTCGGGCTTATTCCCATGGAAGGCTGCAGGTCTTTAGGCGAAAAAGTAGATTACTATCTCGTAAAATGGCGCACCGAACGGGAGAGCGAGCACAAAGATTCCCTCGCCTTTTCCGGCTATCAGCGGGACACTTATATCTTGGAAACGGCCGTGCCGCGATTCGGTTCCGGCGAGGCAAAGGGCGTTATCAAACAATCCGTCCGCGGTTCCGACCTCTATATTCTGGTAGACGTGGCCAACTACAGCCTGACCTACTCTCTCTGCGGCCATGAAAACCATATGTCACCGGACGATCACTATCAGGATCTGAAGCGTATCATCTCGGCAGTGGGCGGCAAGGCGAGACGCATCACCGTCATCATGCCTTATCTCTACGAGAGCAGACAGCATAAGCGGACCGCCAGAGAATCCCTTGACTGCGCGCTCGCGCTTCAGGAGATGGTGAATATGGGCGTGGACAACATCATCACCTTCGATGCCCACGATCCCCGCGTACAGAATGCGATCCCGCTGCACGGCTTCGAGACGGTGCAGCCCGCCTACCAGTTTATCAAGGGTCTGTTGACGCATGTGAAGGATCTGCGTCTGGACAGCGAGCACATGATGGTGATCAGCCCGGACGAAGGCGGCATGAGCCGCGCCATCTACGTTGCCAACGTGCTCGGCCTGGATATGGGTATGTTTTATAAGAGAAGGGATTACACGCAGATCGTCAACGGCAGGAACCCTATCGTGGCGCATGAATTTCTGGGCTCCAGCGTAAAGGACAAGGACATGATCATCATCGACGATATGATCTCCTCCGGCGAGAGCGTTCTGGAAGTCGCCGCCGAGCTGAAGGCGCGCAGCGCGGGCAGGATCTTCGTATTCTCCACATTCGGCCTCTTCACGGCCGGCTTGGAGCGCTTCGACAAAGCCTACGCCGACGGCACGATCTATCGGGTGCTGACCACCAACCTGATCTACCAGACGCCGGAACTGCTTGCCCGCGAGTGGTACATCAACTGCGACATGAGCAAATACATCGCTTACATTATCGACACCTTGAACCACGATACCTCTATCAGCGACCTGTTGAATCCCGTGGAACGTATCCAGTCGATCGTGGCGAGGTATCACGCGGGGGAGTTGGAGTAAAGCTGCCCGCCCGCGCTAGTTCTGTCATGCTATACTCAAAACGTTGATTTCCCGCAGATACGCGGGTTTTCAGGAAATACCGTGAGTTCGAGACCTTCCTCACGTAAAACAAAACTAAAGGAGACAAATGAATATGAAAAACAAGAATGCAGCATTTCTGACACGGGCGGCTATGATCGCCGCCATCTACGTGGTGCTGACGTTTATCGCCAACGCCTTCGGACTTGCCAAATACCCCGTGCAGGTCCGCTTCTCCGAGGCACTCACGATCCTGCCTTATTTCACTCCCGCTGCGATCCCCGGCCTCTTTATCGGTTGTCTGCTGAGCAATATCCTGACAGGCTGTGCCCTGCCGGACATCATCTTCGGCAGTATCGCAACGCTCTTAGGCGCGCTCGGCACTTACGCGCTGCGCAAGCGGAAATGGCTTGCTCCTGTCTGCCCGATCCTCGCCAACACGATCATCGTGCCGTTAGTGCTGATCTACGGCTACGGGCTGCTGATCGAGGGCCTGTCCCTCCTGCAGTGCTTCGGCTATTACTGCCTGACCGTCGGCGCAGGTGAAGTGATCTCCTGCGGCATTCTCGGCATGATACTGCTGTTCGCGCTGGAAAAATACCGCGGCACGCTATTTGGCTGCCGCTGACAGCCAATCCCTGACCTGCAGCAGATCGTCCAGTACGGCCTCGCTCTTATCCCGCATCTCCTCTGTCGGCGGGAGCATATCGGGAACCATGATCGGCCTGATGCCTGCGCTGTATGCGGCGCGGATGCCGTTATAAGAATCCTCTATCGCATAGCAGCCTTCAGGCCGGACGCCCAGTTTTTCACAGGTCATGAGATAAATATCCGGCGCCGGTTTGCTGTGCCTTAGCTGATCTCCTCCCATCACCACACGGAAATATCCGTATAAGCCGGCCTGTTTTAGTTCCTGTGTCACGACCGCCAGTCTGGTGGAGGACGCCAGCGCCAGCGGGATATCGTTCTCTCTCAAACAGTCCAGCAGTTCACGGACCCCAATTTTCACGGGCAGTCCGTCGCGGTCCACGATCTCGTGAAACAGGGCCGAAGCTTTCCCGCAGAATTCCTCATAGGGAAAGGCAGCTCCATAATGCTCCAGTACGATCTCTTTTGTCCTGACACTGTTTGTTCCAATACAGGACAGAAACACCTCACGCATGTTCGCAAGTCCATATTCCCCGCCCGTCTTTTCCCAGCACTCCAGCACCAGCCGCTCGCTGTCAAAGATAACGCCGTCCATATCAAAAAGAACCGCATCCGTTTTCCGCACCCTTTTCCTCCTTCGTCATGCCCTGTGTGCCGTCTGCCCTCAGTCGCCCTTTCGCACATAAGTGATGAACCGATTCCCGTTTTCCGCAAACCACGCGGTCGAATCGTTCATGCCCTTTTTGTAAAGAGTGCCCGTAACCGGATCCATCACGACGATATTCAACTCATTAAAACCGACGATAAGCACTGCACTGCCGTCGTCCAACAGAGCGAGCACCGGAATATCCTGATTCACATAGTACAAAACGGCATCCAACGCACAGCCGGACAGATCCAGTATCGTGCAGTCCCGCAGATCCGAATCCAAGATCGAGAATACGGATTCTCCGCGGTCCAACAGCCTCTGCGTACTTCTGGAGATCCCCTCGTACTTCAGCATGGTGTCAAGACATACCGCGAGCGCGGTACTCGTCTCCGACACAGCCTCCTCGGTGATCGCCATGATCTGATTCCGCGTGCTCCTTATCACACGCCGCCAGATATATCCGCCCTCGTCGTCTGTCACCGAGCCGGACACCTCATAGGCACAGGCCACCGCCTCACCCGGATCGACATAGATCCCCTCTATGCCATTCCTGCCGTATACATAATAGCGCGCAGACACCGTCTGCGTTCCGCCGCGCTGTGTCTCTATCACTCTGTTCCCCTCAAAAAGCACTTCCTTCGGCGCCAGATGCTGGAGTCCTTTTGCGTCTATTTCGTCTTTTACGTCGATCTGGCAGATCGTCTCGTAATTCTCGGTCACAACGTAGCTGAGCTGATTGCTTCCCGCCTCGACCTGCTCGGTGCTCATGATCTGGTCGTTTTCGACAGACCTGTAAGTCCCGCTCTCCTCGTCCCACGCAACTCTTGTCAGTGTGATCTGGTTTCCCTCGATCGCGCTGTCGGTCACATACACACCGTCTTTGCTGTATGTTTTCAAAACGCTGCCGTCGTCTCCCTGGATCCGCACACAGTACATCGGGAACGTCGGTATGCCCGCGCTGCTTACCACAATGTCCGTCTTTTTCGTCAAGCCGTATATCAGATCTTCCTCCATGAAGCCGAGCACGGATATATATTCTCCGCTGCCCGCCGGAACGGAAGTCTGCCTCTGCGTGCTCAGATTGATGAGGGTAAGGCTGCTGCCCGCATACGGGTCATCTCCCTCCTGCCACACAAGCATCTTGTTGGAATCGGACACGCGGTAGCTGCCTTCCCGCAAGCCTGACGCCACCGTCTGGCAGACCTTGGATTCCAGATCTACCGCATACACGCTGCCATCTAAAAGAAAGTAACAGATCCCGGCCTTATTCACATAGGACAATTGGTTTATATTTTCCGCCAGCATCTCATAGGATCTGTTGTAAGGAACGTAGATCAGTTCTTCCACCGTGTTGGTCGTACTGCTGTAATAATAGACCGCCGCGCCTACGCCGCCCTCATGACGGCCCCTGTTCATATAACCGTATACAAGGAAGGTTACGCTCCCCGTCTCGTCAACCGACAATATTTTGATATCATGCCTGTCATACATCTTTCTCGCATCCGACAAGCCCTCCGTATTGCCATAGAAGCTGAAGAGTCTGGCCAGCTTATTGTCGGTCACGTTGTAGGCATACAGCTTATCGGATACCGTGTAGGCAAACACGTTGCCGCCGTCGCTCTCCACCAGCTCCACGTCCTCGCCGACGATCCCCAGCATCATCTTATCGTTGACATAGCCGTCCGCCGTCTCGTCAAAGATCTGATCCATCGTCCGCTCATAGTCGAGCAGATACATCCTGTCCGGCGTGTACCGTATCCGGTAATACTCTCTTATCTTATAGTAGTTTTCCTCCTGTCCGTCCCGGACGGAGGCAAGGTATTCTATCACGAACGTCCCCATCTGGTCGGTCAGTTCCTTAATGGCGATGCTCGGCTCCGTGATCTCATTGACGCGCAGCGTCCCCCAGGTGATCTGGTCAAAGCTGCTGTGTATCGTCACCTTATGAAAGGTCGTGTTATCCCCCTCGGCATTGGATTCCAGATATTTGGTCAATGTCTTGGCCGCTTCTTTGTCAAATGTGCGTTGGTGAAAGTCCACGATATAATCCAGTTTGTCCCGCACATGGAGCGAATCGCTCAGCACGATGCGGGTATAGTAGCGTATCGGCGACCGCCCTTCCGGTGTCACAAGAAAGACGAGCATATACTCTGTATCGCTGTCGATCAGATCCTTCAGCGTAATGCTGAAATGAACCGCGGAGTCCTCCTGCTCGTATTCCTCCACTTCGGTGCTCTCCACAAGCCGCTCCCCGTTGATGCTCCTGACCTCAAAGGCAATACTGCCGATAGCGTCACCGTACGTCTCGATCCGCGCTTCAATCTTCCTGTCGCTTCCCACCGGCTGTATCGTATCCCGCAGATGCGCGGTATCCATACTGTCCGCATAGCCGTGCAGACTGTTGACGAGATGCCCCTCCGCGAACAGAGATAAGATCGGATAAGTCGGCTCGCTCATTTCAGTTGTCATATCGGTGTTTCCCTGATTCATGATCCTGCTGATCAGCGCAAGCGCCAACGCAAAGACGCCGCCAAGGATAACCCCTTTTATGATCGCTTTTTTCATAATAACCTCTTCAGAGCCGGATCGATATGCAGAAATTCCGCAACCGCATCGGCCTTCCGCCGCGTCTCCCTCTGCCTCCGCTCGTCGCCCTCTTGTCGTTTTACCGCGCGGATCAGCAGATTCTTCGGCGTATGTTCCATATCGATAAATTCAAGGATGCTTGTCTCATATCCCGATGCGTCGAGCAGATTTGCCCGCATGGCATCCGTGATAAGCGCCGCCATTCTCTCCTTGATGATGCCGTATCGAAGAAGCGGCTCCAGCTCGTCGCTGTGAATCTGGCGGTTTACCTCATGCTGACAGCAGGGTACGGACAAAATGACTTTGGCGCCCCATTGGACGGCCTTCGCCAATGCATGATCCGTGGCCGTATCGTACGCGTGCAGTGTCACGACCATATCCACCGCGCTCTCGCTGTCATATGCCGCAATATCGCCTAGGACAAAGCGGAGCTTCTCATATCCGTACTTTTCGCACAGGCGGTTACAGTCCTCGATGACAGCCGCCTTGAGATCCAGCCCCGTGATATCCACATCGTAGCCCTTCAACTCATGCAGATAGTAGTATATGGCAAAGATCAGGTAGGACTTTCCGCAGCCAAAATCTATGATACGGACGGTCCTCTCCTTTGAGAGTGTTGGCAGAATATCCTCAATAAATTCCAGAAAACGGTTGATCTGTTTAAATTTGTCATAGCGGGAGCGGACGATCCGGCCTTCCGTCGTCTGCACGCCCAGATCGATCAGAAACGGAACCGGAATGCCCTCTTCCAGAATATGCCGTTTGATCCTGTTATGGGAAAACTGCACTGTTTGCTCCGTCTCCGATCCCGCTCCGGCATTTTCCGTCTGTCTTCTTTTGATCGTGGTCTTTCCCTTTTTGCTGACCATAACGATTGCCTTACACTGCCTGTGTTCGATCTCGCCCTGCCGGAAATCATGCGCAAGCAGCTCCTGTGTCTGCCTGATGATCTCGCTCTGTTTCAGATTTTCATGAAACACCTGCGTACCTTCGTATGCGGTCTTCTGAAAGAGAAGTCCGCCCTTTACCATGACGGGTCTGATCTTTATCTTGCATACTTTGTCCTTTGCTCTCGGATTGCTGAGAATGATCTGATAGAGTCCCTCGTTCACAGTTTCCTGCAAAAGCGTCTGCAGCGTAAGCTCTGCTTGCATTTTGTACCTCGCCCCGAAACAATGATCTTAGCCGCACCGTCTGCGCCCTGACTCTATTTTAATAAGATTGCGGTAAAACCACAACTAAAATTTTAAGATCCCTCTGCGGTTCGTATGTCGTTTCCTGTAGATCTCATAGAATATGAGGATCTGTATGAATTCGTTCATCTGCGCGTCGTCCGCATCATCAGCTCCGCCTTCCGCGTCCCTGATCCTGTCCGTGATGATCTGCGTCAACCGGTAGAGCTGCCATCTGTCAGGGTATTCATCATAGATCATGCTGCCCTCGTAATCCATATGGTCCAGCGTCTCCGCTATGATCTTCTGATACTTTTTCGCCTGTACCGGATACAGCTGCTGCAGATATTCCAGATCCCTCGTAACGCTGTCTTCCTGCTGATAGTATAGAGGCAAAGGATATGCCATATAGAACGGCAAGATTCTGGACTGATTCATACCGCACCCCGCTTTGTGCCTTTTTATCCTATCATATGAAAAAAGGGGCGGATTGT
The DNA here is from genome assembly GCA_947626745.1 of uncultured Lachnospiraceae bacterium. Lineage (GTDB taxonomy): Bacteria > Bacillota > Clostridia > Lachnospirales > Lachnospiraceae > UBA3282. The sequence continues at coordinate 259,160 of CANQTF010000002.1, read as the reverse complement.
GAACCGCCCCTCTTCTTGCCTGTCTGTATTATTCCCGAACGCTCTCGATCCTTGCCACGGCACGCTTCAGCGCCAGTTCCGCTCTGGCCATATCCGTTCCCGGCGCGTGCTCTCTGATCCTTTCCTCGGCGCGCGATCTAGCTTCCTCGGCACGCGCCACATCAATCTCTGCCGGCCATTCTATGATCTCGGCGAGGATCGTGACCTTATCCGGCAGGACCTCCGTGAAACCCGCATGGAGCGCGGCTTCCTTCACCTCGTCTCCTCTGGTGATCGTCAGGATACCGGGGGCGATGATCATCGTCATCGGAATATGATCCTTGTAGATGCCGACTTCGCCCTCCACCGTATTGAACTCCACCATGGATACCTCATCCTCATAGAAGACCCTGTCCGGTGTAATGATCTTTAAAGTAAAATTTCTGTTATCATCAGCCATATGCTACTGCTCCCTTACGAAACCGCCTGTCTCACGCCTTGTTGGTACGGGCGACCACATCGTCGATGCTTCCCGCGTTCAGGAAATAACTCTCCGGAATGTCGTCATGTCTGCCTTCCAGGATCTCCTTAAATCCGCGGATTGTCTCGGCGATCGGAACATACTTGCCCTCCAGGCCGGTAAACTGCCCTGCGACGAAGAACGGCTGAGACAGGAATCTCTGCACTTTTCTCGCACGGGAAACGACCAGCTTATCTTCCTCGGAAAGTTCGTCCATACCGAGGATAGCGATGATATCCTGCAGCTCTTTGTATCTCTGCAGAATCTCCTGCACGCCTCTGGCCACCTCGTAATGCTCCTGCCCGACGATCCTCGGGTCGAGGATCCTTGACGTGGAATCCAGCGGATCGACCGCAGGATAGATACCCAGCTCCGCAATAGAACGGGACAGGGTCGTCGTCGCGTCCAAATGGGCGAAGGTCGTCGCAGGTGCGGGATCCGTCAAGTCGTCCGCAGGTACATATACCGCCTGTACGGAGGTAATGGAACCGCTCTTGGTGGAAGTGATACGCTCCTGCAGAGCGCCCATTTCCGTCTGCAGCGTGGGCTGATAGCCAACGGCTGACGGCATACGCCCGAGCAGCGCGGACACCTCAGAACCCGCCTGTGTGAAACGGAAGATATTGTCAATGAACAGCAGCACGTCCTTGCCGCCCTTATCACGGAAATACTCCGCCATTGTCAGTCCCGTCAGACCTACTCTCATTCTTGCTCCGGGCGGCTCGTTCATCTGCCCGAACACCATCGTGGTCTTATCGATAACGCCCGATTCCTCCATCTCATGGTACAGATCGTTACCTTCTCTGGTACGCTCGCCCACGCCGGTAAATACGGAGTAACCGCTATGCTCCGTCGCGATATTGCGGATCAGTTCCTGAATCAATACGGTCTTGCCTACGCCAGCGCCGCCGAACAGGCCGATCTTACCGCCCTTCTGGTAGGGACACAAAAGGTCAACGACCTTGATACCCGTCTCCAAAAGCTCTGTCGCCGTGGACTGTTCCTCAAATGCAGGAGCCGGCCTGTGGATCGGCTCATACGTTACATCAGCCGGCGCCGGTTTGTTGTCGATCGGCTCACCGAGAACGTTGAATATCCGTCCCAGCGTGTTCTCACCGACGGGAACGGTGATCGGCGCGCCCGTCGCTACCGCGTCCATGCCTCTCACAAGGCCGTCGGTAGAACCCATCGCGATACATCTGACGGTATCGTCACCCAGATGCTGTGCCACTTCCACGACCAGTCTGCCCTCTCCTTTGAGCGGAATATCGATCGCGTCGTTGATCTCCGGCAGATTGCCCGCCGGAAATTTGATGTCAAGCACCGCGCCAATGATCTGAGTGATTTTTCCGAGGTTTTCACCTGTTTTTACTTCTGCCATCTCTTCTTCCTTTCACTCACGTTTATTCGTGTGCAAACCGCTCCCTCGCTATGAGATCGCGTTTGCGCCTGCAATAATTTCTGTTAATTCCTGCGTAATAGATCCCTGACGCGCTCTGTTGTACATCAGCGACAGGTGGTCTATCATTTCCTCTGCATTCGTCGTCGCAGAATCCATAGCCTGCATTCTCGCGCCGTTTTCGCTCGCGCACGCCTCTACCAAGCCGCCGTAGATCAGGCTGGTAACATATTTCGGAATGATCATATCCAGCGCCTCGTCATCCTCAGGCTCAAAATTCATCATCGCTTTGCTGCCCGTCTCCTGCGCGTCAGCTTTCGCCTCAGACGCCTCTACGGGCAGAAGCTTAAGCAGCGTAGGCTCATGCACCACGGTGTTCTTAAATCTCGTATACGCCAGATAGATCTCCCCAATCTCCCCCGCGGCATAGGACGCGAGCAGCTTGCGGCTGATCGCCATTGCATCGACATAGGACGGCTCTTCGATGATGTCCGGATCGTCCTCCTTGATCATATAGCCATGCCGCTGCAGGGTATCCTTCCCTTTCTTGCCGATAGCATAGATCTCCAGATCCTCTTTTTTGAAATCGCCCTTGGTGATCAGTTTGACCACGTTGGAATTGTAGCCGCCGGCCAGTCCTCTGTTGGAGGTGATCACAACGACTGCCTTTTTCTCCGAGGCTCCGGCTTTCAGGTACGGATGATTCAGGCCGCCGGCTTTTGCCAGCATAGAGGTCACCGTCTCATACATACAGTTAAAGTATGCCTTCGACTGCTCCGCGCGCTGTTTCGCCCTCTGCAGTTTAACGGTAGAAACAAGTTTCATGGCTTTGGTTATCTGCTGCGTACTCTGTATACTGCCTTTACGCCTTTTAATGTCTCTCATTGAGGCCATAGCGTCACCTTCTTCTTTCTACTTCTCTCTACTTAAACTGCGCCTTGAACTCTTCGACCGCTTTTCTAAGCTTTGCATCCGTCTCGTCGGATATCTCCTTGTTCTGCGCGATCGCGCTCGGCACTTCGGGATACTTGGTATCTATGAACTCGAAAAACTCTTTCTCAAATCTCGTGATATCCTCTACCGGAACGTCCAACAGATACTTGTTCGTCGCCACGAAGATGATGATGACCTGATACTGCACCGGCATCGGCTGGTACTGCGGCTGTTTGAGGATCTCCTTGATCCTCTCGCCCTGTGCCAGCTTCTCCTTCGTGTCCGCATCCAACTCGGAACCGAACTGTGAAAATGCCGCCAGCTCGCGGTACTGCGCAAGCTCCGTACGGATAGGCGCCGCGATCTTCTTCATCGCCTTGATCTGCGCCGATCCGCCCACACGGGATACGGAAAGTCCCGCATTTACCGCCGGCCTGAAGCCGGAGTTGAACATTTCCGTCTCCAGATAGATCTGTCCGTCTGTGATCGAGATAACATTGGTAGGGATATAGGCGGATACGTCGCCCGCCTGCGTCTCGATGATCGGCAGGGCCGTCAGCGAACCGCCGCCGTACTCCTCGTTCATTCTCGCCGCGCGCTCCAAAAGTCTGGAATGCAGATAGAAAACGTCGCCGGGGTATGCCTCACGTCCGGGCGGTCTTCTGAGCAGCAGGGAGAGTGTACGGTATGCAGCGGCGTGCTTGCTCAGATCGTCGTAGATCACGAGCACATCCTCGCCGTTCTCCATCCATTCCTCACCGATCGCGCAGCCGGAATACGGCGCTATGTACTGCAGCGGTGCAAGCTCGCTCGCCGTCGCCGCTACTACGGTCGTGTACGCCATTGCGCCGTACTCTGTGAGCGTCTTGACAATGGAAGCGACGGTGGACGCCTTCTGTCCTATGGCGACATAGATACATTTCACGCCCTGTCCCTTCTGGTTGATGATCGTGTCAATGGCGATAGCCGTCTTACCGGTCTGCCTGTCGCCGATGATAAGCTCACGCTGGCCTCTCCCGATCGGCACCATCGCGTCGATCGCCTTGATACCTGTCTGTAACGGCGTATCAACGGATTTTCTTGTGATAACGCCGGAAGCAACTCTCTCAATCTTTCGATATTTATCAGTCTGGATCGGCCCTTTGCCGTCGATCGGCAGTCCGAGCGCGTTCACGACACGTCCGAGCATACAATCGCCTACGGGCACCTCCACGACGCGGCCGGTGGTCTTTACGATATCGCCCTCGTTGATGCTGTGCTGGCTTCCGAGCAGGACCGCACCCACATTGTCTTCCTCAAGGTTCAGTATCATACCGTAGACTTCGCCGGGGAATTCCAGCAGCTCGCCCTGCATGGCATTCTCAAGCCCGTGTACACGCGCGATACCGTCAGCGACCTGAATGACAGTACCGACGTCGGACACTTCCAGATCGGACGCATATCTCTTTATTTGATCCTTAATGACTGAACTGATCTCTTCTGGTCTTAAATTCATGGATCATACGCACCTTTCTTCTAAATTATTTGATCGCAAGTTCAGATCCCGACCCCTCCGGATCTTCTCAGAGCTGAACTTTCAGTAATTCCTTCTGCAGCTCACTCAGCTTTGTCTTGATACTGCTGTCCACGACCCTGTCGCCGATGCGGACGATCATGCCGCCGATCAGAGTCTCATCCAGACAATAATGCATCTCCATCTTCGTGTACTGCGTCGTATCCAACAGTTTCTGTTCTATCCTCCTGCGCTGTTCTTCCCTGAGCGGAGCGGCCGTAGTCACCGTAGCGATGCCGATCCCCTTATACCGCTTGACCTCCGCGACAAAGTAATCAAGGATCGCATCGATGTCCCGATAACGGTCTTTGGAGATGATGATCGTGAGAAAGCCCAACAGCTCATCGGACACTCTTCCTTCAAATACATTCTTTGCGATCTGCAGCTTCTCTTCCTTGATGATCTTCGGGTGATTCATCAACCTGCCAAACTCATCATTTTCGCAAAGCACCTGCTTAAGCTGTTCGGTCTCCTCCAGCAGCACATCGACTTTATCTTTCTCAACCGCAAGTTCAAACAGCGCGTCACCGTATGTCTTTGAAACTAGCTTAGCCATGTGCCCTCACCTATTTCTTTCAAAGTTTCTTCAACCAGACTGTCCTGAACGGTCGTGTCGATCGCCGCATTTACGACCTTGCCCGCTATCAGAGACGCCAGAACCACCATCTCGCGCTTCACTTCATCGACGGCCTTGCTCTTCTCGAGTTCAGCTTCCACGCCGGCTCTCTCGATGATCCTTGCGGCCTCTTCCTTCGCCTGTGCCACGATCTTATTCTCGTTGGCAAGCGCCTTGCTCCGCGCTTCGCTCAGAATAGCCTCGGCTTCTTTGTCGATATTTTTCAGCTTCGCTTCGTACTCTTCCTTCAACGCACGCGCGTCTTCCATGTCAGCCGCAGCGCTGTCGAGTTCATTCTTGATCCTGTCCTGTCTGCTCTGCATCATGTTCCTGACCGGATTGAACAGGAAGTGCGATGCGATCAAAAACAGGGCGAATACGGCAATGATCATCAAAACCGCATCGTGTAACAACTGAAAATCCAGATCAAACAGTCTCGGTTCCATCTGCGCAGACGCCAACACCATCTGTGTCGCTAACGTACTCAAGCCCTTATCCTCCTTTCTATCGTCCTAAAACACACTCCCCGTTGTCTTACGGTACTAAAGGCTTAACGAATAAGAGCAGCATCGCGATCAGCAGACCGTAAAGACCCGTCGTCTCGGCAACCGCCTGACCCAAGAGCATGGTAGAGGTAACGTCGGATTTAGCGCCCGGATTTCTGCCGACTGCCGCCGCCGCATGACCTGCCGCGATACCCTGTCCTACACCGGGGCCGATACCTGCGATAACCGCAAGACCCGCACCGATCGCGGAACATCCTAAAATAAAGTTTGTGTTAAATTCTCCCATTTTTATTTCCTCCTTTTTGTCTTATAAATTAAAAAATGGTATTTTCATGTTGCTGCATACGCCCGTCAATCCGTCGTGCATGCATCGCTGATGTACGTCATCGTCAGCATACAGAACACGTAGGTCTGGATCGCTCCGGAGAACAAGTCGAAATATACGTGGAGCGCCGCCGGCCAAACGATCGCTATCTTGGCGAGCAGTCCGTATATAAGCGCCATCATGACGGTCCCGGATAAGACATTGGCAAACAGACGGAGAGACAATGAGATCGGCACTGCCACCCAGCCAATGATATTGATCGGCGCCCAGAACGGCCACGGGTCGCAAAGCTCTGCGACGACCCCCTTGACTTTCTTGTACCTGAACTTGTTGAAATGGATCAGCGTAAACGTCATAAGTCCCAGCGCCAGCGTCACACCGTAATCCGCCGTCGGTGGTCTGAGCCCGAACAGACCGGAAATATTGCTGAGCAGGATAAAGATAAAGATCGTGCCCACATAGTTGCGGAACTTCGGACTGAACCTGCCCATTACCCCGCCGATCATGTTGTCAAGCATCTCCACAACAAGTTCGGCAATATTCTGGAACGTTCCCGGAACATCCGTCGCATGTTTGACAGCACGGTTCGCCGCTATGCAGAAGCCGATGATCAAAAGCATGACGATCAGCACGCACACATGCGTCGTCGTGATCCACACGGTCTGCCCGAACAGTTCATAGGAAAAAACGCCGTGGACCATAAAGTCGATGTCGGCGCCCGCAGTCAGAAGAACACCTTGCCCCATGCTATCACCTCCTCCATTCTATATTTTGATTATTTTGGAACGGATCCTGCCAAGCCACGGATTCAGGTACGCCGATACCTTCATACCCATATAACCGCAAAACGTGAAGATCGGATTGGCAAAATCCGTATAGATCAATACAAGCATGACGATCACAAGCGTAAAATACCGGATGAGATTGTTCGTGCCGACCGTCTTCGCCGCCTGTTTCGCCGCCTGATCCATGCCCTTGTCTATCGACCACCACATATGTACCGCGCCGGCTATGGCAAGCAGGACGCCGATCCACAGGCCGAAGCTGTATGCCGGTTTTCGTGAAAAACACAGCAGCACGGCCTGAAACACGATGCCGTATAAAAGGATCCCCAGACACAGATCAAATAACGTCGGATCTATCTTCTTTTTCATGTATACTCTTCTCTCTCTTACCGTCCCGTGTCCGCGTGCCGCGTCTGCGGGATGCCGCCGGCGTGTCATATATCTTCTTGGCAAATCGGAATACGTTGGTAAAACCTGCCAGCGCACCGACAAAAAACAGCGCTACCGTCCAATAAGAAACGCCGAAGTGCCGATCAAGGAACATTCCGGCAAAAGAACAGATGAAAATGGGAACGAGCATATTGATACCGAACTGGCTTATCATCGCAAGCGCGTGGTATACTTCCTTATTGTATTTCACCCTTGTCCCTTTCCTGCAGCGACTGCCGCCGCCCATGACAGGCATATCATGACACAGACAGCCTACGACTAAAATTATAACCATTTCTGGTACTTATGTCCAGCATTATTGTGAAAAATAGATAAAAAACTGAATATTTCTTCACATTTTACATTGACTTTTCACTATCGGCAGTGTAACGTAACGTATAAGAACAGGCAGAAATATCCATACGGCACGATCCCTAGGAGGTATTATGGCAGATCCGATCCTTTACCGCAAAAGACTGATCCCCGAAGAATGCATTCTGTTGAAAGACGACCGTATCCTGCTGCGGGACAGCGATAAGATCATTACCGGCTGGCACACTATCAAGCCGCGCAAGGATCTGCACCACGGATATTCCTGCTACTATCTGCACGAGGGCTTTAAAGTCAGCAAATTCTACAGAGAGGACGGCTCTCTTCTGTACTGGTACTGCGACATCGTCTCCTACGATCACGAGGCGGCCACAGACACCTATATCGTGACCGATCTGTTAGCGGACGTGATCGTGTACCCCGACGGCTTCGTCAAAGTGGTGGATCTCGACGAACTCGTCACTGCACTGAATGACAAGCTGATCTCCGAGGATACCCTGAAAGCCTCCCTGCGCAGTCTCAACAGCCTGTTGGAGATCATCTACGCGGGAGACTTTGACAGACTCCAGTCTCCGATCGAACGACTCATCGAAAACGAACGCTAACGCAGACATACAGACAGGGCGGACGCATTTATGCGGCTGCCCTGTTTATCATTTCACCAATTTCATCATAAGAATCGGGTTTAATAGAAGATATGCCCGCCTATGGTGTACTTCGGCGTCACACCGTCTATGGGCGTCCTGAAATAGACGCAGTTTCCCACGGTGGTCGTGCCGCTCATGACCTCGTCCGCCGCCTGATAGCAGCTTGCCGTCGCCCGGCCTTCCGCCAGCGCCAGCGCCAGTCTGCCGCTCGCCACCGGCGAGAACTGCCCGGACTGATAGATCACGCCCGTGACCGTATCGGGATAGACCGAACTGAGCACCCTGTTCATGACGACCGAGCCTACCGCCACCTGGCCGACATAAGGCTCACCGCCCGCTTCGCAGTAGATCAGATTTGCCAGAAGATATCTGTCGCCGTCGGCAAAAGACACCTCGGAAATATCTCTCCAGCTTGACTGCGCAGCCAGCTCCGCCATACGGATCTCCTCCGCCAGCTTCTCCCGCAGCACCGAAATGTTCTCCTCCTGCTCCTTGATCTGCTGTTCGTAAGCCAGCGCCTGCGCCTCCGCGGCCGATATCTGCCCTGCCGTCGCATCGATAGACTGCGATGTCTTGCTGACCAAGCCCGACACGCGGTTCTGCTCCGCCACGACCTGTATCTTATAGTCGTCCAGCTCCTTCTTATCCGCCTCGAGCTGCGCCATGTCAAGCTCCAGCTCCGCTTCCTTCTCTTCCATCTTCTTCTGCGCGTCCTTATAGTCCTGCAGCACTTTCTGCTGATAAGAAGACAACTGCTCGATGTAGTTATTCTTGTTCAGGAAATCCGAAAAACTGCCCGCGGAGAAAAACAGTTCCAGATACAGATAGTCGCTCTTCTCGTACATGAACCGTATCTGCTTCTTCATCGTCGCATACTGCTCATCTTTGAGCCGGATCGCCTCCTCCAGCTCGCTCTGCACCTGTTCGATATTGGCGTTCATCGTTTCGATCTCCGACTCTTTGGCCGCGATCTTATCTTCCAGATCGCTCAGGTTATTGCTCACCTGAGAAAGCTCCGTATTCAACGTTGTCAGCGCGCCCTCCAGAGAATCCTTCTGCTCGTTCAGCGTGTTCAGATCCTCCTTTGTTCCCTCCAGCGCGGATTCCGTATCCTTCTTCTCCTCTTCCGCCTGTTCCAGCTGCCGGCGCGTCTCCTCCGTCGCCTGCACGGGGACGGCCGTGAGCCCAAACAGCAGGACCAGCGCAAGCGCGACAACCGTTATTCGCCTGCCTTTCATAGACATCCTCCGTATTTGTGATACCGCTACTCGATCATTCCCACTCTTCTTTGATGCTTTTCCTCCGCGGAAAATTCCGTATTCAGGAAAGCGTCCACGATGCTGACGCCGAGATTCGGTCCTACGATGCCGCCGCCCATAGCGAGCACGTTCGCATCATTGTGCAGTCTCGTCATCTTCGCCGAGAGCGTGTCCGCGCACAGCGCGCACCGGATACCTTTTATCTTATTGGCTGTAATGGAGATCCCGATGCCCGTGGTGCAGATGACGATGCCCTTCTCGCACTCTCCCTTAGCCACCGCCTCGGCAACGGCGCGGCCGTAAATCGGATAATCGCAGGATTTTTTATCATAACACCCGTAATCCTTATACGCGATGCCCTGTTCCTTCAAATGCGCAATGACCGCTTCCTTCAAATCAAATCCGCCGTGATCGCTTCCTATTGCTATCATCGCTATCCCTCCGTTTTCGTCACGATACATGGACGACCCTGTGTCCGGCCGCCTTCAGCAATCTGTTCATAATAGCCTGTCCAATGCCGTCGGTGTCGAATGACTCGGCATAGATGACTTCCACATCCTCATCGTCAAACTCCCGCAGGATACGGTACAGCTCCCGCGCGATCATGTCATCATCATCTCTGCTCCCGACGCTTTTACACACATCGGCCCCGTACTGCCTCACGCTCGCATCGGTGCCTATCACACCCGTTTTTTTATGCTCCAGCCGATGCCGTTCGATATGACCGTTAATATATTCTACCACACTTTGCGCTGCGCCGTCCACAATCGTCAACTCGCCCTTGGGCGCATAATGCCGATACTTCATGCCCGGCGCTTTCGGGGCCTGTCCGGAATCGGCCCGCATCATCGTGTTGTCCTCCAAGACCTCGCCGAGTACCTCTTCCAGCATCTGCCTCGTCACATATCCCGGTCGGAGTATGACCGGCGGCGTCACCGTCAGATCAACGATCGTCGATTCCAGTCCGATCTCCACAGCGCCGCCGTCCACGACCATCTCGATCCTGCCGTCCATATCCTCCATAACATACTTGGCGAGCGTCGGACTCGGTCTGCCGGAGCGGTTTGCACTGGGAGCGGCCACATAACCGCCCGACGCCCGGATCAGTTCCCTCGCGACGGGATCTGCCGGCATACGCACCGCCACCGTGTCAAGACCGCCCGTAGTCTCACAAGGCACGATATCCGCCTTCCACAGTATCATGGTGAGCGGGCCGGGCCAGAACCGCTCCGCCAGCTTCACCGCGCTCTCCGGAATGTCCCGCACAATGGCGGCAAGCGCCTCCATGTCCGCTATATGCACGATAAGCGGATTATCCGAAGGCCGCCCTTTTGCCCTGTAGATCTTGGCCGAGGACTCGGCATTCAGCGCATCTCCGCCCAGACCGTACACCGTCTCCGTCGGAAAAGCCACAAGGCCGCCCGCTTTGATCACGGCTCCGGCCTCCCGCACAAGCGCCGGGTCAATATGATGTTCATCTATTCGGAGCAGTTTTGTCTTCACATCCGCATCCTCTCTTATTCCGCGCTGCCGTTCAGCCACTGCAGGACAGCCAGGTGGATCGCCCATGCGGCTTTCTCCTGATAAAACTCCGACGACAGCTTCTGCGCCTCCTCATAATTCGACAGGAATCCGCACTCCACGATCACAGTCGGCACCGAGGTCTTCTTGAGCAGATAGTAGCTGTCGTTTGCTTTGGCCTGTCTGGCATTGTCTCTGTCCAGCTTTGCCGCTATGACCCGCTGAATGCACTCGGCCAGCTCCTTGCTCCGATTGCTGGTCGCATAGTAGAAGACCTGCGCACCGTGTACATACTCTTCATGATAGCTGTTCTGATGTATGCTCACCACCAGATCCGGCTGATGTTTTTCGATGAGCGCCACACGGTTTTTCATGTCCTGCACTTTCTTGTTGGACGCGCCCTCATCGTACAGCCCTCTGTCGGAATCCCGCGTCAGTATCACTTCGACGTCCTGCATCTGCAGAAATTTCTGCAGCTTCAGCGCGATCTGCAGGTTGATATCCTTCTCCAGGCTGCCGTCTATCCCCACTTTGCCGGGATCATTTCCGCCGTGTCCGGCGTCGATCACCACACACGGCCCGGCGTCCGGCGCCTCCACTCTGTCCGACGAGACCGCCGTCATCAGCCGTCTGCCGCCGCGCACGATAAGGCCGGCCGCCACAAGCATCAGTAAGAGCAGCGCCGTCCTGACAAGCGCCTCACGGTCCCTCTGTTTTTCCTTCTTCATATCCGTTCCTAACATTCCTGCCTTTATAAATGCATATGAAGAAGCTTTGTGAAAAATGCCGCCGCCTGTTTGACCGTCTCATTCCTTCTATCGGTTCATATACCCTTCGATCACGTCCCAGACATCAGCCGTCTCAAAGCCGAGCCGCCATTCCGCGACGCCGGCAATGCCATACTTATCCATGATGTTCAGCTTGACGCCGATAGATTCCGCATCCTCCAGCCATACCTGAAAATAGCTGTCGCCCGACTGACACTCGCCGTAGTTCTGGCAGGTCGTCTCGTCCCACACGGTAGCAATATCGTGATCGGCTATAAACTGCCCCGCAAGTTCCATGCCCACCGCCTGACTGCTTAGCTGCGTGCCCTGCAGCTCCCATATCCGGGTGTAAAAAGGGATCGCGTTGATTACTTTCTCGGCGGGCACCTGCGCCACGGTGTCCGCTATGCCCTTTTCCACGAAATCGATCGATGCGACCGAGCCCGCCTCCGGGCTGCCGGGGTAGTGTTCGTCATAGCCCATGACAATGACATAATCCGCCACGATCCCCTGTTCTTTCCTATTATAATGATCGGTGTAGCCCATCGGCACGTAGTTGTCGACCGACAGCACGATGCCATGCTCCCGGCACGGGATAGACAGCTCCCTGATAAATTCCACAAAGGGCTCGCCCGCGTCCAGACTGATGTTCTCAAAGTCAACATTGATGCCGTCCAGATCGTATTCCAGCGCTTCCGCTATCAAACGGTCGATGAGGGAGCGCCGGGTGCTTGTCCCGGCAAGGACTTCATAAGTGTCCACCTCTCCGCCGTTAAAGTTATCTATGACCGCCCAGACCTCCAGACCCATATCATGGGCTTTAGACACATAATCCGCCGATGCAAGACTGACGAAATCACCCTGATCGGTACACAGGGAAAACCACGTAGGCGATATGACGTTGACGCCTTTCGTCGATGCCATTACCTCGCCGAGCGATTCGTTTCCCGACATCCCGCCGACTACGTGCCACGCCAGATTGATCTTGTGGTCCCTCGTGTTCGACGTATACTCCGGCTCCGCATAGTCGGTCACCGGCGTCGGCGTCTCCGTCGTCTGGTCCTGAAGCCTCTTATTCTCCACATAGCCGATGAACGCGTCCTGCGTCTTCACTTTCGTCCACGTCTCCATCTCCTCCAGCACGATCACCTTGTCGCCCTTGGAGACATCTGTCAGGATATCGCTCTTAATGCCGCCCTGATAGCGCACCTGCGTGTCTTTCTTGACGGTCGCCACCTGCCGCTCATTCCACTCCGTATATACCTGCATATGGTATGGCTCCCCATACAGCTCGTAGGAAAAATTCGTATATTCCTTCACAAAATCCGCCGCGATATACAGCGTGTCGCCCTCATACCGGGCGATCACATAATCGCGCTCCCTGGCATCGTCGCCCACCGTCAGGGACGAAGTGCCGATCGGCGTACTGATCACGGCATCCGGAAGCGTATATATAAGAAGGTCTTCTTTCTTATCCTCATAAAATCTATCATTAAAATACTTATGCACTGTCGCAAGGTCAAAATAGCAGACGCCGTCCCAACGCTTCGCGTGCTCCTCGATCCTCTCGTCCTGCAGGATGATCGGCACATCGTCGCTGCCCTGAACGTCAAAATATTCCTCCAGATCCGCTCTCTCTTTGGAATAGGAATATTTCTCCACCAGCTTTGCTCCAAAACCTATAGCTCCAACCACGATAATAAGGACGATCGCGATTAGCACCGGAATAACCTTCTTCATACTTCCAGCTCCTTTCTGACCGTCCTCATTATAACAAACTATTTCCTTTCAGTCATTACTTTTTGTCATTTTTCGTCACAAACGCAGCCGCGTCTGTTTTACCGCAATTTTCAAGCAAAATTTCCCAAAAGGTGCGCCTTACTTCTCATGACCGCCGGATTTCGCGCTGCGGCGCCGTGGCGGGAACTTGTCAAAGAGCCTTGGCGTTCTGCGTTTTGCGTATAAAATCATCGCTTTCCACATATGTTTTTCCATAACTTGCGCTCGACCCGGCACGATCCTAAATTTTAGTTTGCCAAAAAGAGTTTCGTGATATACTAATGGCATAAGATATTATAAGACGCTAAATAGTTTCCAAGATTCTCCGGCATGCAAATAAACAAAAAATAACTGTATAACCTGCTCATTCCTTGTGAATTATAATTTGTGAAATATAGAAAGAAACAAGATCCGGTCTACGATCAGGCACTTCGCCTATAAGACTCTCTCCGCTTACAGATCAGCAACACGGAGAAAAAGATGTTATTATATGAAGTTTATCAACTGCCTCCTTTCGCTGCCGATTGCCGGAGACATCTTGTAGTTTGATTATATCCACAATGTGACAAAAAAGCAAGGAATTTCTAAAATAATTAAATTTTTTTAAATACTTTATGCACACTATTGACTAAAATTGACACAAAGTATAAGATACAGGTAAAATAAGCATGGCAGAGTACGATCTGCGCGAAATTGCGAACACGGATCAGGGAATAATTGTGACCAAAAAGGACGTGAACATCTCATGAAAATAGAAAAAGTAAACGAGCAGCAGATCCGCTGCACACTTACAAGAGAGGATCTTGCGAACAGGGAGCTGAAGATCAGTGAACTCGCCTACGGCACGGAAAAGGCAAAGACCTTATTCCGCGACATGATGCGTCAGGCAGCGTACGAGTGCGGTTTTGAGGCGGAAGATATCCCGCTGATGATCGAGGCGATCCCGCTCAACTCGGAATGCATCGTACTGATCATCACCAAGGTGGAAGATCCCGAAGAGCTGGATACCCGATTTTCCAAATTCGCGCCGTCGGTCCACGAGGACGAGGACGGTTATGATGACGATATGGAAGAAGACACCGTGGATATCCTCTCGGACGGCGCGGACGAAGTGCTGAACATGCTCCGTCAAATGAGCGACGCCGAAGCCGACGAGACGCCTTCCGAGACAAGGGTCTCCTCCCCGGAAGCGCCGGCCGCCAAAACACCCGCCAGGGAAACCGCTTCCGTGCAGCCGGCGATCAGGCTTTTCTCATTCGCGACGCTGCATGACGTGACCAGGATCTCCCATATGACCGCTGCCTCCTACAGAGGCGTGAGCACTTTGTATAAGGACGAGGCCAACGGCAGCTATCTTCTGCTGATCAGCTCCGCAAACCAGAGCCCCGCGGACTTTAACCGCATCTGCAATCTGCTCTCGGAATACGGCAGACCAGAAAAGGCCGTTCTTCTTGCCAAGGCATATCTGGAAGAACACTGCGAGCCGCTGATCAGGGAACATGCCATGGAAGCGCTGGCCCGGATCTGACCGGCAATATAACAAGGCAAAGGAAAAGCCCCGCACCTCATATGGATGCGGGGCTTTATCACGCCGACGGCCTAGACCGCCGCGATCTGCTGCATCAGTTCTTCCACGTCGATGCCGTGTACCATCGCCGCTTCCTCCAGAGTCTCTCCCTGCGCGGAAGGGCAGCCCAAGCAGTGCATACCGATCCCCATCAGCACCGGGGCGATCTCGGGATTTGCGTTGAGCGCTTCACCGATCGTCATATCCTTCGTGATATCTGCCATGCTCTTATACCTCCGTTCATCCGCTCCGCACGCGCCGAGCGTTCATGTCATTCTTATATTGCCCGTATGCGGCGCGCCGCATACCTCTATGGTTCAATAGTATAATCCCAAATTTCCGATCGCGCAAGCCCATGCGCCGTTTTTCCCGCCGAAGCCCGCAAACTATGCGCCATCACGCTTTTCTTTTCCTTGTATTTTGTGTTGCATATATTTTACATACAATTTTCACAATTTTTTCAAAAATTTTTTAGGTTTTGTATGCGAAAAAGTACAAAGCCCGACTTGACTCTTATGCTCGATCTAACATATAATATGTGTACTGAATAAGTATTTTTGGACATTTTAGTAAAAATGTCACAAAATTCACAAAATAATATAATAGGAGGCTTTTCAAAATGAGACCAGAATGGAAAGATTTTGTAGGCGGCAAGTGGGACAAAGAGATCAACGTCCGCGATTTTATCCAGAGAAACTACCATCCTTATGATGGCGACGAATCCTTCCTTGCGAAAGCTACGCAGAACACGAAAGACTTGTGGGCACAGGTGCTGGACCTGCAGAAGCAGGAGCGTGAGGCCGGCGGCGTGCTTGATATGGATACGAAGGTAGTATCCACGATCACATCCCACGGTCCCGGCTATCTTGACAAGAGCAAAGAGAAGATCGTAGGTTTCCAGACAGATAAGCCCTTCAAGCGTTCCTTACAGCCCTACGGCGGTATCAGAATGGCTGAGAAGGCATGTTCCGACAACGGTTATGAAGTAGATCCCGAGATCAGTGAGTTCTTTACCGTACACAGAAAGACTCACAACGCCGGCTGCTTCGACGCATACAATCAGGAGATGAGAGCCTGCCGTTCCGCTCATATCATCACGGGTCTTCCGGATGCATACGGCCGCGGCCGTATCATCGGCGACTACAGACGTGTAGCCCTGTACGGTATCGACAGACTGATCGAGGACAAACAGGATCAGAAGGATTCCACGGGCCGCGTTATGACAGACGATGTGATCCGCCTTCGCGAGGAGCTTTCCGAGCAGATGACGGCTCTGAAGCTGATGAAAGAGATGGCTGCATCTTACGGCTGCGATATCTCCAAACCGGCAACCAACGTGCAGGAAGCTATCCAGGCTACTTACTTCGGTTACCTTTGCTCCGTCAAAGAGCAGAACGGCGCTGCGATGTCCCTCGGACGTACATCTACTTTCCTCGACATCTATGCCGAGAGAGACCTTGCCAACGGCACGTTTACAGAGGAAGAGATCCAGGAGTTCGTCGATCACTTCATCATGAAATTAAGATGTGTTAAATTCGCCCGCACACCTGAGTACAACCAGATCTTTGCCGGCGATCCGGTATGGGTAACGGAGTCCCTCGGCGGTGTAGGCGTTGACGGCCGTCACATGGTTACAAAGATGAGCTTCCGTTATCTGCACACTCTGGAGAACCTTGGTCCTTCTCCCGAGCCGAACCTGACGGTTCTCTGGTCCACAAGACTTCCCGAGAACTGGAAGAAATACTGCGCTAAGATGTCTATCCAGACCTCTTCTATCCAGTATGAGAACGACGACCTGATGAGAGTCGTACACGGTGATGACTATGCGATCGCTTGCTGCGTATCCTCCATGGTTGTCGGCAAGGAGATGCAGTTCTTCGGCGCACGTGCGAACCTTGCAAAGTGCCTGTTGTACGCACTGAACGGCGGTATCGACGAAGTTACCAAGAAACAGGTTGGCCCGAAGTACCGTCCGGTTACCGGCGATGTCCTCGATTACGACGACGTTATGGATAAGTTCATCGACATGATGGAATGGCAGGCAGACGTGTATGTAAATACACTGAACATCATCCACTATATGCATGATAAATACTGCTATGAGAGAGCAGAGATGGCTCTTCATGACAGAGACGTTAAGCGCTACTTCGCGACGGGTGTTGCAGGTCTTTCCATTGTGGCGGATTCCCTGTCAGCGATCAAGTACGCTAAGGTTGAGCCGATCAGAGACGAGGACGGCGTCATCGTTGACTTCAAGACGACCGGCGACTTCCCGAAATACGGCAACGACGACGACCGCGTAGACGAGATCGCACAGATGATCGTACACAAGTTCATGACGGCAGTAAGAAGACATCACACCTACAGAAACGGTATTCCTACAACGTCTATCCTTACCATTACTTCCAACGTAACATACGGTAAGGCTACCGGCAACACGCCTGACGGACGTAAGAAAGGACAGCCGTTTGCTCCGGGCGCTAACCCGATGCACGGACGTGATACGCACGGTGCAGTCGCTTCCCTGTCTTCCGTATCCAAGCTTCCGTTCAATGATGCGCAGGACGGTATCTCCAATACCTTCACCATCATTCCGGGCGCTCTCGGCAAAGAAGATAAGGTATTCGCGGGCGATATCGAGTTGGATCTGAACAAATAATTTGACTTTCTTACGAAGGTCGGAAAAAAATCCATATATGACAGATTTTTTTCCGGAGATAACGTTATTGAAGGAGGGAAAGAAATATATGGATAACGATCAGATGATCGAGGATTTTGTCAAAATGATGGATTCCGGTATGGCGCAGGGCGTCGGACATGTAAATGTAGACGTCGATGACAGCTCCACCGCTTCCAAGAATGTAGAGACCATGGGGTGTACGGATTGTTCCCGGACCCCCTTGGCCTGCAGCGTACCGACTCTCCACGAGGGTCTGGACGATTTTAAATAGCATCGAGCCGTGCGGATTTAGGACGCGACAGCTCTCGGGAGCTTGCTCACGAAGAGATGACGTGGCATGAATCCATAGGGCGACAGCCCGTAAACGAGCAAGCGAAAGCTTGCGAGTGCGCACGGCGCAGTATAGCGATTTATGACGCGACAGCTCTCGGGAGCTTGCTCACGAAGAGATGAAGCGGCATAAATCCATAGGGCGACAGCCCGTAAACGAGCAAGCGAAAGCTGCGCAGCAGCGGGCTTGCGAGTATAACGGCGCGATGCGCTATATGAGCAAGCGAAAACTTGCGAGTGCGCACGGCGCAGTATAGCGGATTTAGGACGCGACAGCTCTCGGGAGCTTGCTCACGAAGAGATGAAGCGGCGTAAATCCATAGGGCGACAGCCCGTAAACGAGCAAGCAACAGCTTGCGAGTGCGCACGGCGCAGTATAGCGATTTATGACGCGGCAGCTCTCGGGAGCTTGCTCACGAAGAGATGAAGCGGCGTAAATCCATAGGGCGACAGCCCGTAAACGAGCAAGCGAAAGCTGCGCAGCAGCGGGCTTGCGAGTATAACGGCACGATGCGCTATATGAGCAAGCAACAGCTTGCGAGTAACGGCGCGATGCGCTATATGAGCAAGCAGCGAGCTTGCGAGTAAACGGCGCATATACAAAATAATATATTAAAAGGAGGATTTTATTATGGCAGCATCAACCTCACAGGTAGATAACTTAGTTTCTTTATTAGATGGCTACGCAACAAAGGGCGGTCATCACCTCAACGTCAACGTACTCAACAGAGATACTCTTCTGGACGCTCAGAAGCATCCCGAGAACTATCCGCAGTTGACGATCCGTGTTTCCGGTTACGCAGTAAACTTTATCAAACTCACACCGGAGCAGCAGGCAGACGTTATCTCCCGTACGTTCCACGAGTCCATCTAAACAGATGGTTCCCGTCAAGCGGCGGTAACGCTTGATCCGAAACAGTAAACGGTAAGAAAAGCGGCGCATGAGATTCATGTGCCGCTTTTTTGATTGTCCCCATTTTCCGCTTATTTTCCGTTTTCTACGCTTTCCGCAGATACCAATTATATCCTTCAAACACCGCCTCTATGCCGCCTGTTTCGAAGATCGGCGCAAGTGTGAAACGCATCCACTCCCTTATCTCTCGTTCGTCTGCTCCGCCGCTCTCCACCGCCTCGTTGACGTTGGACTGTATCATCATAAAGTCAATAAACTCTTCCTGTCCAAAAGGATAAGCCGTTTCATAGATCGTCTGCTTTTCCATATCAAAATACGTTCCCAAGTCTTCCTGTGTCCACACCTTTTCGTCGCGTTTCGGCTTAGGGAAACGGCGCAGATATTCATTTCGATACCAGTTCGTATAACGGCCGCCGTTCGCCCCTTTCGCCGACTCGCCCGTTATCCTGTCAGTTATCCGGAAATCATAGACGAGCAGCAGACCGTTTTTGCGCATCACTTCTGCCATACGGGTCAGAAACTTATCCCGTTCAACCCAGTTCACCACGCCCGCCGCCGTTACAATATCATAAGGCTCTGACGGTACAGGCGTCTCCTCCGCCTTCGCCGCACAGAAACGGTAGGACTCTTCCTGATACAGAGCCCGGCAGACCCGAATCATCGCCTCGGAAATATCGGTTCCCGTCACGCGCTCGCAGATCAAGCGCAGCGCCTTGGCAGAAAGACCCGCGCCGCAGCCCACGTCCAGACCGTTGCGAAACATCCCTGTTATGCCGCAGTCCCGTACCGCCCGCTCGATAGCATTCTTGTGCAGCCACGGCCTTTTTGCATAGCCGTCTGCGATCCTTGCCGAATCAAAAGAGTTACTGTTCATGCGTTCTCTCCCTGATATTCCTGTGTTTCTCTGTACGATCAGTATAATGACTGTAATAGAGAAAATCAACAATCATTTCCTGCGTGCCACCGGAAAGATCCGATGACTGTTGCATGGTAATATCTACATCAGTCTACGCCTATAAGCCATAAGCAAGAACGGCCACTATGCCTATGCTGTCGTTGCGGGGAATGCTCTCATGAACCACACTGCATCTAAATTATATATCCCATGTTATGAACAAACAAGTTATTCATAATAATATGTCGAAAAGTTATCATTAAATTTACATGAAAAATATTGAGCTATAGCAACCGGCGAATGATTGTATTCCACCCTCCCATGTGTTATACTCAAATCATATTGTAAGGAAAACAAAGCCGCGGCGGCGGACATTTTCCTCTGCTTTTCCGGCAGGGGCTGAAAACAAGTATAACGGATAAAGGAGCACACACTATGCAGGGACGGATTCATTCATTAGAAAGTTTTGGCACTGTGGACGGGCCGGGCACGCGCTTCGTCGTGTTCGTGCAGGGCTGTCCCATGCGATGCGCATACTGCCACAATCCCGACACTTGGGACATGAACGGCGGCACGATGATGGAGCCCGCCGACATCTTTGAGCAGTATCTGCGCAATCAGGACTTCTACAAAAACGGCGGCATTACCGTCACGGGCGGCGAACCGCTCATGCAGGTGGATTTTCTGATCGACCTGTTTACGATCGCAAAAGAGCACAATGTACACACCTGTATCGACACTTCCGGCATCGCCTACAAGAAGAACGCCAACCCCGAGTGGCTGGCCAAGCTGGATCATCTGATGGAGCTGACGGATCTGGTCATGCTTGACATCAAGCATATCGATCCCGAGAAACACAAAGAACTGACCTCGCAGCCCAACGACGGTATCCTTGCTTTCGCGGAATACTTGGACGAAAAACACGTCGATGTATGGATCCGCCATGTGGTCGTACCGGGTATCACGGATGACGACGAATACTTGTACAAGCTCGGCTACTTCATCGGCGGCCTGTCCAACTTAAAAGCGCTGGACGCGCTCCCCTATCACACTATGGGTAAGCCCAAGTACGAAAAGCTCGGCATGAAATACAAGCTGGAGGGTGTGGAGCCGATGGACAAAAACGAACTGCTTAAGAAAAAGGAAGTCATCTTAAACGGTATCCGTGCAAGACGAAAAGAGTCGGGCGCTGAATGATCAGCGCCCGTTTTTCTTCCCTAAATCTTTTCTTCTCCCTTTTCGGAAATGTGTCCCCAATACTTGAGACGAATGATAAATTTTATGATAATGAGCACGACCAAAACAGCAGCCGCGACTATCCCATGAAGCAAAATGCCTGTGTACCACGGGGCAGATCGCATAACATATAAATCAGGATGCGTCTTATAATCCAGAAATACAGCTACTCCATATCCGGTAAAAACTCCAAAACATACGCCGATCATTATGTTTAAGATATTATTTATTCTTTTTAACATAATAAATTGCCTCCGCTTAAATATTGGCATGGTAATCTCTTTAGACAGACTAATTATATCATAAACCCGTGCTTTGCCAATTCTGATATTCGTGGCACATAAGGCAGTCCTGAATCAAACTTTTTCCGCAAGCATTGCCTCCCACTCTGCGTTCCCGCGCATAAAAGCAAGCGATTCCTCATTCCTGAAGGCATTGAGAAGTGTGGCTTTAAGTTTCCCGTACGTCTTACCGTCTATTGCCTGAAATTCCAAATGCCGGTACAGCCCGGATCGCTGAAAATCATCCACCGTGTCGATATTCTGCAGAAGCTCCCGCGCGACACGCAGAGTCTCCTCCACATCCTTCTCTGCGCAGGTAAGCTCCAGCATGCCGGAGATTTCGGTGTACCGGCCCACTTCATAGGCATGTGCGAACTCCTCATGCTTGTTTCTGTAATACTGCGCCGCATCCGCGTCCTGTGCCCGAACCGCCAGCGCCGACATCATGGAGATCGTCATGTTACAGGTCTGCCAACTGTCAAAAAGCAGCCTCTCATAGATCCGGAACGCTTCCTCCGTATCGCCCTTCGCCTGGCTGAGCCGCGCTCTGTTTATCTGTCCGACGCGGTCGCTCTCAGCGAAATGCACCAGATATTTTTCCGCTTCCTCGTACCGCTCTTTGCGCATCCAGAACTGAAACAACGAATCCGCCGCTTTCGCGCGCAGTTCCTTGCCGTCTTCTGCAAGGACAGCCTCATACCATTTCAGGATCTTGTCGTCATACTGTCCTGCTTCGGTCACTTGATCCGTTATCCGCCTGACATCCAGGATGAGCGCCATCTGCCATATGAGCCGACCGCAATTCGGATATCTTCCGGCAATCTCCTCCGCCCATGCAAATACCTGATCGTAGGGCATACTGTTCAATCTGCCATCCAGCTCGCAGATGATATCTTCGATCTCAGCCGCCGTCAGATCTTTTCGATAGGACAGCAGAGTGTCCGTGGATATGCCGAGCAGTCTTGCGATAGGTGCGAGCAACTCTATGTCAGGATTGGATACGCCGTTCTCCCACTTATTTACCGCCGGTGTCGTCACTCCCAGCCGCTCCGCCATCTGTTCCTGCGTCAGTCCCGATCTCTTTCTGTATTCGTGAATCACTTGTCCGATCTGCATATATACTGTTACCTCCGTTTCATTGTATTAGCATCATATAAGAATCTTCCATACGATAACAGCGGCCCCTGTCTGTATTCATCATAGCAGAGCGGCGGCGCTCATACAATTGAGCCGTTTTTAATAAATACTTAAATTTTTTAACCGGAAGTTAAATCTGTCCGGCCGCAAAGAAGCGGCGCGCGGCCGCGGAAATAATGACACTTTACCCTTGTATCTTAGCGCTTTTTATATTACAATAAAAAATAGCAGATTGAAGCTCAATCAATCAAACATAGTCTCATAATATAAGGAGGATAACAGTTATGGCATATGTAATCAGTGACGCTTGTGTGGCATGCGGCGCTTGCGAGGCACAGTGTCCTGTCGGCGCGATCAGCATGGGCGACGGCAAGTTCGAGATCGATCCCGACAAGTGCATCGAGTGCGGTTCCTGCGCGGGTGTCTGCCCGACAGGTTCTATCTCACAGGGCTGATCTTGTAGGGACATAAGGACAATAAGCATACAATAAGAGAACCGCATGATGTGGTTCTCTTATTTTGGCTAACGGCTCTCTATGATTTCTTTTTGTTGATGACAAATCTCTCTTTCGGTTTATGCCGCTCTCTGATCATCTCGTCTATCCTGCGGTAATGCTCTTCCTCCTGTTTACGGTGCTGTTCGTCCCGCTCCTCCTGCATACGGAACTGATAGTCCAGTTCTTTTAATATGCTGTTCTTCACATCGTCACACAGCTCTTGGTTCGCTGTCCGCACCGCCTCCGTGATCATGTGCTGAAGCAGATATTGCAGCCTTGCTGCCTTTTGGTCTTTCGCCACGTCCATATCTATATCCGTCTGCTCCTGCACAGTCACTTCTTTGGTGTCTCCGGTCAGCTCCACCACATATTTGTGCGGCCTGTTCATGAGCATTTCCTCTTTTTCCTTGACCTTGTCTCCCACACGTTCTCTTACCATCTCCATGAGCCTGTCCCTCCCGGTCTGCGTATGATTTCCCTGCTCCTGCTGTTCCTGCCCTTCCGCTCGGCATTCCTGTTCTTCTGCCGGCATTTTAAATAGGATCGTGCGGATCGCTTTCAACTGCAATCCCTGTTCCTTAAGCGCTTTGATCTCTCTGAGTCTGCGTATGTCATCGTCCGTATAGCAGCGGTGCCCCATCTCGTTGCGTTTGATGGGAAGCTGCAGCTCCTCTTCCCAATAGCGCAGCACATGGCTTTCCACCTGCACCTTCTTGGCAGCCTCCGATATGTAGTAGATTGATTCCTGTTCCATGCAGCTTCCCTCCCGGATCTTCATATTTTACAAAAAAAGAGACAGTCCTCTCAGGATCGTCTCTTTCGTGTCTTGTCCGTAATTCACTTTGGTAGATCGTTTGTCGTCTATCTGCGCAGGTCGATATTGGCAAATTTGGTATAATCCGGCAGCCACACCAATTCCACCGTGCCGATAGGGCCGTTCCTCTGCTTCGCGATAATGATCTCCGCGACGCCTTTTCGCTCCGTATCCTTATTATAGTAATCGTCTCTGTAGATGAACATCACCACGTCCGCGTCCTGCTCGATCGCGCCGGACTCACGCAGATCCGACAGCATCGGTCTATGATCCGGCCGCTGTTCCACCGCACGGCTGAGCTGCGACAGCGCCACCACCGGCACGCGCAGTTCTCTCGCCAGCGCTTTCAGGGAACGGGAGATGTCGGATATCTCCTGCTGTCTGGAATCCGTAGAACGCCCGCTGCCGGACATCAACTGCAAGTAGTCGATAATGATCATCTGCAGATCGTGCTCCAGCTTGTACTTTCGGCATTTGGAACGCAGCTCCGAGATGCCGATGCCGGGTGTGTCGTCTATGATGAGATTGGACTTGCCGATGATGCCGGCGCTCTCGATCAGCTTCTCCCACTCCGCGTCAGACAGATTTCCCGTCCTAAGATGCTGCGAATCCACTTTGGATTCCATAGAGAACAGACGGTTCACCAACTGCTCCTTCGACATTTCCAAACTGAAGATCGCCACCGTCTGCCCCTGTTTAAACGCCACGTATTCGGCTATGTTCAGCACGAACGCCGTCTTGCCCATTGACGGCCTCGCCGCCACCAAAATGAGGTCGGAGGGCTGCAGTCCCGCCGTCTTGTAGTCCAGATCCAGAAAGCCCGTCGCAACGCCGGTCACATTTCCTTTGTTGTGAGACGCTCTCTCGATCGTGTCCATAACGTCCATAACGATCTGCCGGATCGGTACAAACTCTCCCGTATTTTTGCGCTGGATCAAATCGAAAACGCGCTTTTCCGTATCGGCCAGAATATCCTCCAGACTGTCTTTGCCGACATAACAGGCGTTGGCGATCTCCTCATTGATGCGTATCAGTCTGCGCAGCGTCGCTTTCTCCGCCACGATGTTTGCATAATACTTTACGTTTGCCGACGTCGGCACCGCCGTGATCAGATCCCGTATAAATTCCAGACTGCTCACCTCGGGCGGCACGTCTTTCTCTTTCAGCCGATCCTGCAATGTGACCAGATCCACCGGCTTGCCCTCGTCATTCAGCTCCACCATCGTGTCAAAAAGCACGCCGTACTGCTTGTTATAGAAATCCTCCGCGAGAACGATCTCCGAAGCGATCACGATCGCCTCCCGATCCATGATCATAGACCCGATGACAGACTGCTCCGCCTCGATGCTGTGCGGCAATATTCTCTTCAGTAACGCTTCCTCCAAATCTGCCACCCACTCTCCCGGAATCTAGTTTTCTTCCACTACCTTCACCCGCAGCTTGCCGGTCACCTTCGGGTGCAGCTTAATGCTCACCTCATAGACTCCCAGCGCTTTGATCGCTTCCGGCAGTTGGATCTTCTTTTTATCCAGCTCCAGCGCGCACTGCTGCTTGGCTGCGGCGGCAATCTCTTTCGATGAAATGGAGCCGAAAGCGCGTCCTCCCTCGCCGGAGCGCATTTTGAGTACGACCTCCTTAGTCTCCAGCGCCTCGGCAAGCTGTCTGGCTGCCTCGAGCTGTTCCTGCGCCACTTTATCCGCATTCTGCTTCTGCAGCTTCAGATCGTTCATGTTGGCGGAGTTGGCCTCTACGCCTATCTTTTTTGGCAAGACATAGTTTCTGGCATATCCGTCGCTCACATTCACGATCTCGCCCTTTTTTCCCAAGGACTTAACGTCTTCCAAAAGAATCACTTTCATACTTGCTTATGCCTCCAATTCGCCTTCCTCTATCATCGCATCTAACGTCCTCTTGATCGCAACAATGCCTTCCTCGACAGAGCCGTTCTCTATCTGGGCGCCTGCGATATTCAGATGTCCGCCGCCGCCCATCCGCTCCATGATGACCTGTACGTTTACTTCGTCAATAGAGCGCGCACTGATATAGATGATGCCGTTGTACGGCGTCAGGATAAAGCTTGCCTTGATCCCTTTGATGTTCAGCAGTTCATTAGCCGCCTGTGCGCCGACCACGGTAGGACTCGCCACATCTTCGCCCGTACACACGGAGATCGCATACGCCTCTCTGTAGATCTCCGCCTGACTGACCGCATCGGCCTTTGCCTTATATTCTGCCGCATCGTCCCGAAACAGTTTCCTGACGCGGGTCACGTCCGCGCCGTTTCTCCTGAGAAATGCTGCCGCCTCAAAGGTCCTGACGCCGGTTTTCGTCATGAAATTGTTCGTGTCTATCATGATGCCGGAATACATACAATCGGCCTCTTCCGGCCGCAGCTTCAGGTTGTCGCTGATGTACTGCAGGATCTCCGATACCATTTCACAGGCCGAGGACGCATACGCTTCGATATAGGACAGCGTCGCATTCTCAATGATCTCCGCGCCCTGTCTGTGATGATCCAGAACGACTACGGATTTACACCGTTTCAAAAGTTCGGGACATTCCGTAATGCTCGGTTTATTGACGTCCACCACCACAAGGACCGCGTTGCTGCCCGCCATTTCCAGCGCCTGCGCGTTGCTGATGATCATGTCGTCCTCATACTCGTCGTTATGCCTGAACATCTCCACCATAGGCTGCATGGACGAGGTCACGTCATTCAATATGATGTGCGCTTTCTTATCCAGCGCTTTGGCGACCCTGTAGATCCCCACCGACGCGCCGAAGCTGTCCACATCTCCGAGGCGGTGGCCCATAACGTACACTTCATCTTTGACGGAGATGATCTCCTTCAGCGCATGGGCTTTCACTCTCGCCTTGACGCGCGTGCTCTTCTCTACCTGCTGGCTCTTGCCGCCGTAGTACACAACATTCACGGGCATCTTGACGACCGCCTGATCGCCGCCGCGGCCGAGCGCGATATCTATCGCGTTGCGCGCAAACTCATAATTCTGCGTATAGCTGAGTCCGTCCAATCCCATACCGATACTGAGCGTGACAGCCATTTCATTACCGATGTTGACGGTCTTGACGTCCTCCAGCAGATCAAAGCGGTTTTCCTGAAGCTGGAGCGCCGCCTCCTTGCGCATGATCACAAAATATTTGTCTTTTTCCAGCTTCTTGCAGATACCGTCCATGGACGCGATGTACTTGTTGACTTTACGGTCTATCAGTGCGATCAGCAGAGAACGCCTTACCTCCTCCACGCTCTCCAGCGCCTCGTCATAATTATCCAGATAGATCAGCCCCACCGCAAGCGACTGGTCGTCAACCTCTTTCAGCGCGATCTTCAGCGCCGTCTCGTCAAACAGGTATAGGGCGATAAGATAACCGTTATATCCCTTCGCCTCAATGATATCACTATTCTCCGCCATTTCCTTCAGGGAGATCTTCTTCAGCTTCGCGACGTAATTGCCGGACTCGTATTCCAGATCAAACTCGACTTCGTCTTCCCCGTTCATGCCCGGCAGCTTGTCCTTCGTGATAGACGGGAACAGTGACGTAACGGATTTGCGGTATCCTTTTTCCTGATGTACGACTTTCTCAAACGCTATGTTCGTCCAAATGATCTTACCCGCATCATCCAACAATGCGTGCGGCAGCTCCAGATCCCGCAAGAGCCTTCTCTGGATCTGTCCGTACTGTGTGGCAAAACTGACCAGCTCATTCATGATGACCGGTTTGTTGTAGAACATCATGGACAGAATAATGGCAATATAAAATATAATAAATCCGCTGAGTACCAGTCCCGCTCTGTAGTCTATCATATAGATAAGGATATCTACGGCGACCAGCAGCAGCCCAAGATATAAAGAAGACTGCATATAAGTCTTCAATCTTCCTTTTAGCTTAACGCTGTTTTTCATCATATTTTTTCCAATCCGCATCGTATGGATCAGACGATCCTGTGCTTACACAACAGTATAAGTATAGCATTTTTTACCGATTCATGCCACTCCAATATATAGATTTTTTTCATGAAAAAATGACATGATATAGTATGGAAAAACAAAGACCCGACCGCATCACGGCCGGGTCTCGCATATCGTTTAGTCCTGAACGTAAGGCATAAGCGCCAAGTGTCTCGCGCGCTTGATCGCTACCGTCAAGGCACGCTGATGCTTCGCACAGTTGCCGGTGATC
Source organism: uncultured Lachnospiraceae bacterium (assembly GCA_947626745.1). Lineage (GTDB taxonomy): Bacteria > Bacillota > Clostridia > Lachnospirales > Lachnospiraceae > UBA3282. The sequence continues at coordinate 231,263 of CANQTF010000002.1, read as the reverse complement.
CTTCTGGGAAGGATCTTACCTCTCTCGGATACGTATCTCTTGAGTTTGTTGGTATCCTTGTAATCGATCACATTATCTTTACCGCAGAAGACGCACACTTTCTTTCTTCTGCGCATCCCGCCTTTCTTCTTAGCAGGGAAATCCGGCTTGTCTGTTTTATTAAATGCCATGGTCATTGCCTCCTTCTAAAATCCAACTGTTAGTTGAACGGCAGTTCCTCGTCGATCCCGTCGGGGATATTCATAAAACCGTCGCCGGCTGCCGCCGGTGCGGGTCTGTTTGCGGGAGCAAAGCCTCCGTCGCCGTTTCCTCCGGCACTGTTCTTGCTCTCGGCAAACTCCTGATCTTCCACCACGATATCCGTCGTATACACCTTGACGCCATCCTTGTTCGTATAGCTGCCTGTCTGGATACGCCCCGTGATCGCGATCTTCGTTCCTTTGTGAAGATACTTCTCCGCGAACTCGCCCGCTCTGCCGAAAGCGACACAGCTGATAAAGTCTGCGGTCTGCTCATCATTGTTACGACTGAATCTGCGGTCTACAGCCAGTGTATATCTCGCAACTGCCGTAGCGTTCTCGCCCTGAGAGTATCTCACTTCGGGATCTCTCGTCAAACGCCCCATAAGTATTACTTTATTCATATAAACCTCTTTCTATTTCTCGTCTTGTCTGACGCACAGATATCTGATGACGTTATCCATGATGCGGATACGGCTCTCGATCTCGGCCGGAGCGCTGCTCTCTGCTTCAAACTGGATAAAGTAATAGTAAGCTTCTTTCATCTTCTGGATCTCGTAAGCTAACTTCTTCTTGCCCCAGTCATCTACATTGGTGATCTGGCCGCCGAATCTCTCTACGAGAGCTTTGGCCTTCTCCAAGGTAGCGGCTCTTTCGTCATCTTCGATCTTTGCACTAACAACAACGGCTAACTCGTATTTGTTCATGCTGTTTCCCTCCTTTTGGTCTCTGGCCCCTTCCGAAAAAGGAGCAAGGATAGTTGGCTTTTCAGCCAAAATATTAGTATATCACGAGTCTTTATCATAACACAGTCAGGAATGATCTGCAAGTGGTTTTTCAGAAATTCCTCCGATTCTGCCGATGACCGCTTTGATGTTCTTCTCCGCCTGTCTGCGCGCGATCATGATCTGATGACCGCAGCCCATGCACTTCAAACGGAAGTCCGCGCCGACACGCAGTACCTCCCACTCCTGTGAACCGCAGGGGTGCTGCTTCTTCATCTTTAAAATATCGCCCACCTGAATATCCATACGCGCCTCCGCCGTCAGTCAAGCTGAGAGAAGATCTCGCCGATACTGCCCTGCACGATCAGATCCGCCATGCTGTCCTTCGGCGTCGGTGTCTTGTTCACCAGCACCAGCTTGTTTCCGGTGTAATAATCCAACAGTCCCGCCGCCGGATAGACCGCAAGAGAAGTGCCGCCCACGATAAGCACGTCGGCCTCGCTGATATACCGTATGGCGTCAGACAGCGTCTTCTGGTTCAGCCCCTCCTCGTACAGCACCACGTCGGGCTTGATGCTGCCGCCGCAGGCGCTGCATTTCGGCACGCCCTCCGAATGCAGGATATACGCCGCATCATAGGACGCTCCGCACTGTTCACAGTAGTTGCGCAGTACCGAACCGTGCAGCTCCAGCACGACCTTGCTCCCGGCCGCCTGATGCAGCCCGTCGATGTTCTGCGTGACTACGGCCTTGAGTTTTCCCTCACGCTCCCACTGCGCCAGTTTCAGGTGCGCTGCGTTCGGCTTCGCGTCGAGACATAACATCTTCGCGCGGTAGAAGCGATAGAATTCCTCTGTCTTCTTTCGGTAGAACGTATGACTCAGGATCGTCTCCGGCGGATAGTCGTACTGCTGGTGGTACAGACCGTCCACGCTTCTGAAATCCGGTATCCCGCTCTCGGTGGACACACCCGCGCCGCCGAAAAACACGATATTGTTACTTTCCTTCACCCACCGGCGAAGCTGTTCAAGTTCTTCCATACACCGCACCTCCTATTACTGTCGTCATCGTCTATTTGTGCTGCCCCAGACCCAGTCTGTTGATCGCCGAGAAGATCGCCCGCACAGATGCGCGCGTTATGTTGGAGCTTACGCCCACACCGTAGGTGACACTTCCGCTCTCCACGTCCAGCAGATGGATATAGGCGGCCGCCTGTGAGTTCGATCCGCTCTGCAGCGCATGCTCCTCGTAATCGAGGATCTTGATGTCGATGTCCAGTTCCTCCTGAAGCCCGCGCTTCGCCGCATCGATAGGGCCGTTGCCGACCGCCTCAAAGGTCTTCTCGACGCCGTGGTCCGTATAAGTGATCGTAACCTTCGTGTCAAATTCCGACTTTGTCTCCCCGCTCAGATCATCTACACGCAGCTTGCGGAAATGGAACGGCTCTTTCTGTTCCAAATACTGCTGGCGGAAGTTCTCCATGATCTGATCCGGAGACACCTCGCCCTGCTTCTCGGAGATATCCTGAATCACATTGGCAAACTCCTTGTGCATGCCTTTCGGCAGCTTAAATCCAAAGTATGTGTCCATGATGAACGCCACGCCGCCCTTGCCAGACTGCGAGTTGATGCGCACGATCGGCTCGTACTCCCTGCCGATATCCGCAGGATCGATCGGCAGATACGGCACCTGCCATATCTCGCTGCCTCTCTCCTTCAGCGCCTTGACGCCCTTGTTGATCGCATCCTGATGAGAACCGGAGAAAGCGGTGAACACCAGCTTGCCCGCATAGGGGTGTCTGGGGTGGATCGGTATCTTGCAGCACCTCTCATAGATCTCGATGCTCTCGTTGACATGTTCGATAGCCAGCTTGGGGTCGATCCCCTGCGAGAACATATTGTATGCCAGATTCATGATATCCACGTTGCCTGTCCTCTCGCCGTTGCCGAACAGCGTTCCCTCCACGCGCTCCGCGCCCGCAAGCAGCGCCAGTTCCGCGCTGGCCACGCCGGTGCCACGGTCATTGTGAGGGTGTACGCTTAAGATGATGCTCTCCCTGTTTTTAAAGTGCTTGTTCATCCACTCGATCTGATCCGCATACACATTCGGCGTGTTCATCTCGACGGTGGAAGGCAGATTGATGATCATGGGATCTTCCTTGGTAGGCCCCCATTCCTCCTGCACAGCCGTACAGATCTCCAGTGCAAAATCAAGCTCCGTACCCGTAAAGCTTTCCGGCGAATACTCCAGTATGATCTTGCCGGGAAAGTCCTTGGCATACCGTTTCACCATTTTCGTGCCTTCCACGGCGATGCCTATGATCTGTTCACGGTTCATATTGAACACCACGTCGCGCTGCAGGGTCGAGGTGGAATTATAGATATGCACGATCGCCTGTTTACAGCCCTGAATAGACTCAAATGTCCTCGCGACAAGCTCCTCGCGGCACTGCGTCAGCACCTGCACCACCACGTCGTCGGGGATCAGCTTGCGGTCGATCAGCTGCCGCAGAAAATCAAATTCAATCTGGCTCGCTGCGGGGAAGCCGATCTCGATCTCCTTAAAGCCCAGCTTGATCAGATAATTAAAGAACTCGATCTTTTCCGAGACGATCATCGGATCGATCAACGCCTGATTGCCGTCGCGCAGATCCACGCTGCACCAGACGGGCGCTTTCTCGATCTCCTTATTCGGCCATTCTCTCTCCGGGTAATCCACCACCGGGTTTCTGCGGTAACGTTTGTAGTTTAACATTTTCTATCCTCCACCTTTGATTTGTATATGATGATCCGTCAGGAACACCGAAAAAAGAAAAGCCCGTTGTACACAACGGGCCAAACAATTCAGATCAGCGCTATTCCCCGAGTCCGCTCTCGATCGCATCGACCAATGCCTTCAATGCCTCTTCCTCGTCTTCGCCATCACACATAAACTCGATCTCATCGCCACACTTGACACAAGCGCCAAGCACGCTCAACACACTTTTGGCATTCGCTGTATTATCCCGAAATGTAAAAGTTATCAACGATTTGAACTGCATCGCTTCCTTGCATAGAATGCCTGCAGGTCTTAGATGCAGCCCGGTCGGGTTCTTGATGACTACCTTTTGGCTTACCATACCCTCATCCTCCAACTCTGATTCTGGCCGCTCATTTCCCCCATCCAATCACAGCCTACAGATAACTATATCATTTTTTTCAACATATCACAAGTGTTATAACATAATATTCTGAATAAGTTCCGCCAATTTTTTTGCTTCCGTTTCGATCATCTTCTGATCCTTACCCTCTATCATGACCCTGACAAGAGGCTCTGTGCCGGAAGGTCTGATGAGCACACGGCCCTCCCCCGCAAACTTTTCGTTCAGCGCCGTGATCGCCTCTGCGATCTCCGGATAATCCATGTAGTTCTCTTTTTTGTGATTCGGCACTTTGGCATTCACGAGCGCCTGCGGCATCACTTCCATGATGTTCTTCAACTCCGACAGGGGCTTTCCCGTCTCCACGATCACCTGCAGCAGATGCAGCGCGCTGAGAAGTCCGTCGCCGGTCGTATTTTCATCCAAAAAAATGACGTGCCCCGACTGTTCACCGCCCAGACTCGCACCGATCTCCCGCATCCGCTCTAAAACATACCTGTCTCCCACCTTCGTCTGCTCGATATGAATGCCGTTGCGCTCCCCCATCAGGAAAAAGCCGAGATTGCTCATGACCGTAGCGACGATCGTATCCTTGTTCAGCTTGCCGTTCTGCTTCATATAATTGCCGACCAGCGCCATGATCTGATCGCCGTCCACGAGATTGCCAAGCTCATCTACCGCCAGCAGCCTGTCGGCATCGCCGTCGAACGCCAGACCCACGTTGGCCTTCTCATAGACCACGCGCGCCTGCAGTTCTTCCATATGTGTAGAACCGCAGTTTGCGTTGATATTCGTTCCGTCCGGATTGTTGTGGATCGCCACGACCTCCGCACCCAGCTCCTTCATCGTTTCCACCGATGTGTAGAAAGCGGCGCCTTCCGCGCAGTCCAGCACGATCTTCATGCCCCGCAGGTCAACATTGACCGCTTTCATCGCATGATTGATATATTCTTCCTTGGCGTCCGTCCGGTACTTGACCTTGCCGACGCCGGCGCCCGTCGGGAATTTCACGCCCTGCATACCGCTTCTGATCAGCGCTTCTATCTCGTCTTCCAGCGAATCCGGCAGTTTATAGCCGTCGCCGTCGAAAAATTTGATGCCGTTGAACTCCACCGCGTTATGGGAGGCGGAGATGACAACACCCGCGTCCACTTTATATTTTCTTGTAAGATACGCCACAGCCGGCGTAGGCACGATGCCGACATACACCGCATTCGCGCCGACGGAACACGCGCCCGCCATCAGGGCATTCGCAAGCATGTCGCCCGAGATCCGCGTGTCGCAGCCGACCATAATGGTCGGCTTGTGCGCATGCTCCTTGGTGAGAACATACGCGCCTGCCTGCCCGAGCTGCATCGCGAGCTGCGGCGTCAATTCCTCGTTTGCGATCCCCCTGACACCGTCCGTACCGAATAACCTGCCCATAATGATACCTATTCCTTTCCTGTCTTAATCTCTCTGCGAAATGTGTACCAGCACTTCCTGCTCTTCCCACGTGATCCCGGAGTCTTCGGGAAGACCGACCGTGATCGGGATCCGGTAATAATCGTCCTGAAGCGTCTCGATCCCTCTCTCCTCCATCCATGCCGCCACATCGACGGTCACAGGCACGGTGTTGAGACTGATCTCCTGAAATTCCTGTATCAGCCCTCTGAAAACGACGTTGAGATGATCCGCCGTCTCCGAAACCGCCGCCTCATATCCGTCCGGAAGGCCGGTGATGCGGATATCTTCCGTGCGGACAGGCTGCGTCCTGCGCACTTCCGCACCTACGAATACCGTGATCTCCGTCAGCCCGTCAAACCCTTCTTCTGCCAATACCGTTCCCTCCGGCAGATAATCGTTCAGATCGACCGCCACCGTCACGTCGTCCACGACTCCCGTGACATCGATCACGCCCTCCGGGATCTCCACGGCATCAATATGCTGCATGAGCGCCGACCGCCCCGCTATGGCGACAGTCTCCTTGGTGCTCCTTGTCTCTCCGGTCACGCGGTATCCGTCCGCGGGTTCTCCGGACACGGTATAGCTGACAGGCACGGTCTTCATCTCCAGGATCTCTATGTTGACGCGCACCTTGGTGATATTGCGTTCCAGACCGGAGGCGTCGATCTCCACTCCGTCCGCGTCGTACAGGCGCAGATCCGCGTCCGTTCCGATGTTGCTCGTGAAGCCGGACACATCCACATCCGCCTGTACCGCTGCGATCTGCGAAACGACCGATTTCGGCCCGGATATCCGCAGCAGATTCTGCTCCGTGGACACGTTTCCCAGAATATATCCTTCACGGACTTCTCCGGAAACGTTTGCCTTGATCGGCAGCGATCTGGTCTGCTTCTCCTCGATCTTCAGCTTCACGTTGTCGATATTGCCGCTGATACTCTCCAGCGCATCGTTATATTTATTGGTGGACAGCCTGATGGCGATCGTGTCCAGACTGGACAGCTCCGCCACATCGGCCGTTGCGATCACATTGTTTTCATTCAGCGTATCCAGAATAGAGCGCGGCGCGTAGATCGTCACGGTATCGATCACGTCCGTGTGGTCCAACACCTCAAAGACCTGCCCTCTTTCCGTGATCAGGTCCGCGTTCTTGATCGTCACGGGCACATCCGAGAATCGCACGGAACTGACCGGGTCGTTGATGTTGGTAACGACGATCCACAGCGTCACGGCAAACAGGAAAGAGCCAAGTTTCAGTCCCCAGTTTTTCGTCAGCTTACTTCTCATTTCTGGACCTGCCTTTCCATAATTTGCGCTTGCTCTCTTCCACCGGCTTATTCTGGATATCCGCCAGCCGCTCGCGCAGCCTGTCGGCGTCCAGCCCGCTTTCCAGCTGCCCGTTATGGGCGACGCTGATCTTACCCGTCTCCTCCGAGACGATCACCGTCAGCGAATCCGTCACTTCCGATATGCCCACGCCCGCCCTGTGCCTTGTGCCCAGCTCCTTGCTGAGCGTCATATTGTCGGACAACGGCAGATAACAGGTCGCCGATACGATGCGGTTGCCCCGCACGATCACGGCGCCGTCATGCAGCGGCGTATTGTGCTCAAAGATATTGATCAGAAGCTGGCTGGACACGATTCCGTCCACGGCAATACCGGTCCTCTCGTACTCGCCCAGAGGCTGCTCCTGCTCGATCACGATCAGCGCTCCGGTCTTCACCTTGCTCATCTCAACGGAAGCCTTGACGATCTCGTTGATCGTCCTGTCGGAAAAGCGTCCCTCCTCGGATCTGCTCGAATCAAACGGCAGTATGGAGGAAAACAGATTTTTCTGTCCCAGTTCTTCCATCGCCTTGCGCAGCTCCGGCTGCAGCATGACGACAATGGCGATCGCCGCAATACTGAATACGTTCGTCACGATCCACAGGATCGTGTTCATTCTGAAAACAGCCGCGATCAAAATAAAGACCGCGATCACCGCAACACCCTTTAAGAGCGCCCACGCTCTCGTATTTTTGACCCATACTAAAATGTGGTAGGCAAGAAAGGTCAAAATGATGATCTCTACGACATCGGTCCAATGAATGGTGGGCATATGCAAATTGACAAAATATGTCGCGATCCATCTATTCAGTTGCTCCATTGCACGCCTCACCGCCTTCCGATTTTGCCGATACGGAAAATATCCCGTTTATATCCTTATTACAAATATGTTTTTTTAATGCGTACTTCTTGTTTTCTGCACCGTTCTCGCTTTCTGGCTGTTGATCTGCTTCACCTTCTTCTCGGGTTTGGACACCACGACCTTCGGCACTGCCTTGACATAATAATAATACTCGTCGTCCTCAAACTGCACCTTCTCCGTTCTGCTGTAATCCACATTGAATACGAAGAACTGCAGCACGAGAGCAAACAGGAACGCAACGATATTTCCGAAGATCACGCCGAACAGGCCGATATTGATGTCAAACATCAGATCGCCGATCAGAAGCACCATGATATCCACAACAACACCTGCGACCATCGCGATCGTCCACGCATAGTCGATGCTCAATCTTCTGAGCAGATAAACGACGATCACCGTGGCCGCAAACGCCGCGATCACGACCGCCATCTCTCTGTTTTTGATGATACCGTCAATGATAAACCGGAATTTGGCCGCTGTCTCCTCGTCAGCCATCGATGCGATGACAGACACGTTCTGCGCCACATAGTGGATCATGTAGTATGCGATGACGCCGCACGCCACCGACACCGCGGAAGCAGGTGTTCCGATCAGGCCCATAGCGAGCGGTATCACATAAGGTATCCTGAGCAGAAAGCAGACCGGAAGGAGCACGACAACGATCGTATCCTTGGGCGAAAACCGCAGATACAGCAAAAACATGAGCAAAAATCCCGCGCCGACCACCGCCGCGCATTCCAGGCTGAAAGCGTACAGGTGCAGCACCGTAAACAGCGCCGACATAACGATGATAAAGTTCATCGGCATGAACGAACACATCAGCGCGACGATCAAAACCAACGTCAGCTTGTCAATGCTCTCCATATACCCGATGCGGGAATTGATGAACAGCAGCGAGATCAGAGCCAGCATAAACTTCAAGATCGGTGTGATGTATACCTCATATCTGCTGTATAGAGTCATTAAAATCTGCTTTGTTACAAGTAAGGTAGTCATCATTTATCCTTTCGTTTCCGTACACCTACATATTTTTACTGCTTATACATTTCCGACAGTCTGCGCAGGTTCATCTGATACAGCCTGAGACTTTTGACTGCCCTGCCGTAGCGCAGCGTATAGACGATATAGGAAATCACCGCATACACACCGACCGTCCACAGATACTGTTTGAGTATATACTTGGCAAACTCCAACAGATCCATCTTATAGATGTCTGTCATGAACACTTCAAAGTCATAAAAAATGTACATGCCAAAGACCACTACAAATGCAATGCTTGCACTTATAATGGACTTCAGCACCTGCCAGCCTATATAATCACTGCGGAAATAGCTTCCTATCGCAACGTTCTTCCTGCCCTCGTTCGCCTCATAGGAAGCCATTTTCGTCATCAGGATTATTCTTTTTTCATTTAACATACAGATCTCCTAACCCAAGAAACGCATCTTCGGGTTGTCGCGCACATCCTTCTTGTGCTCGGCAGGCTTCGGCGCCTGCGGCTTCTCAATGCTGTGGCTGAGCTGATTTGCCATACTGTTCTTGCACTGCTCACAGAAACGTCCGCTGGTGATCGGCTTGCCGCACTTCTCGCACTCCAGCTCGATCCCGGAGCCTTCCGCGAGCTCCAGACGCTCGTCCTTCAGCCATGCCTGGATCTGATTCTGCGACACGTCACACGCCTCCGCTACCTCCGCGATCGTCACATGCCCGTGCTCCCGAATATACTCCTTGACCTCCTGAAACTTAGCCTCCAGCGCCTCTCTGCATGCCATACAGAGCGGCGGCCCCGACACATAGTTAAACAACCGTCCACATTTTCTGCAATTCCTCGCGTTCATGCCATTACCCTCCTATACTTTTGTTATGTCAAAACCCCCTGCCGATCGCAAGCGCCGCGAAATAGATCCTCTTCACGCCCGCCCTGCGAAGCTCACGACTCATCGCATCTATCGTGCTGCCGGTCGTGTAGATGTCGTCGATAATTATAATCGTATTTAATTTTACATCATTACGACAGATTTTGAAAGCCCTTTTCAAATTATTTTGTCTCTCGGACGCGGATAATTCTTTCATGGGAGTCGTTTTGCGCACTCTTTTGATCAATCCGGTATCGACGGCGATATGCAGCAGTTCTCCCAACTCTCTCGCGAGCGCCTCCGCCTGATTATAGCCCCTCGCCCTGCGCTTGGAGGGGTGTATCGGAACGGGCACGAGCGCGTCCGGTCTGCACTGCAGTATCCACTCGCCCAGACGGTCCGCCATACACGCGGCGTAATATGCCGCATATTCCTGCCGGCCCCGATACTTGAACCGATAGAGTGAATCCGATATGCTTTTATATGCAAAAACCGCGCGTCCCCTGTCAAACAGATGCCGATGCCGCATACAGTCGCCGCAGTACTCGGCCTCCGTCTCCGCCAGCTCCTTGCCGCACTTCATACAGTACGGTTCTTTGATATAGGCGGTCTTCCCGCCGCATGTCTCACAGACGAGACTCCCGAAAGGCATGACAGCCTTGTCGCAGACAGGACAGCGTCGCGGATAGAGAAGATCCGTCAATGTCCCGAGAAATGTTTTTTTCATAGATGTGCTCCTTATGGTCACGGTATCAGTTCCCTGATCCGATCCGCCAGTCCGGTGTACCGGCGGTTTTGAAAATTGTTGTCTATCATTTCCTGCAGCGTATCTCTGCTGCCGAGGATCGTCACACAGTTCTTGGCGCGCGTCACGCCCGTATACAGCAGGTTACGGTTGAAGAGCATGCGCGGCCCGGACAGCAGCGGCATGACGACCGCCGGATACTCGCTGCCCTGCGATTTGTGTATCGTCACCGCATAGGCAAGCTCGATCTCATCAAGCTGTGCAAAAGGATAGGTGACCCGCCTGTGCTCGTCATACTCGACCACCACCTCCCCGGCGTGTTCGTTGATCTGCAGGATCGTGCCGATATCGCCGTTGAAGATCCCGACGCCCTTGTCAATGGGAATGCCATACTTGCTGACGATCTCCCACTCCAGCTGATAATTGTTCCTGATCTGCATGACCTTGTCCTGCTCCCGCAAAAGAACGCTGCCGGTCGTATATTCCCTCTTGGTCTCGGAGGGCGGATTCAGGTACCGCTGTAAGATACCGTTCAGCGTCTCCACGCCCAAGCTGCCCTTGCGCATCGGCGTCAGCACCTGAATGTCGTACGGCTGCGCGCCCACATAGGCAGGGAGCTTCTCTGTGATGAGCTGTATCATATGTTTGTAGATCACATTTACGTCGCTCCGCTCTAAGAAAAAGAAATCCCTGCTCTTATTGTCCAGCGAAAGCGGTTCTCCGGCATGGATCCGATGAGCGTTCCGGACGATATCGCTCTCGCCCGCCTGTCGGAATATCCTTTCAAGCACCACCATCGGAAAACGTTCGCTTTCCATGATATCGTGAAGCACCTGACCGGCGCCCACCGAGGGAAGCTGGTTGACATCTCCGACCATGATGAGCCGCGTCCCGACCGTAATGGCCTTGAGAAGCGCCTGAAACAGGAAAATATCGACCATAGACATCTCGTCCACAATGATCACGTCCGCCTCCAGCGGATTCTCTTCATTCCGCTCAAATCTGGCGGAGCCGGTCTCTCCCGAGAGCGCGCCGTTCAGTTCCAGAAGGCGGTGGATCGTCTTGGCCTCATACCCCGTCGCCTCCGTCATCCGCTTCGCCGCCCGTCCCGTCGGCGCGGCCAGACAGATATCCATGCCCTCCGACAGAAAATACCGTATGATCGAATTGATCGTCGTGGTCTTGCCCGTACCCGGACCGCCCGAAAGAATGAAGATACCGTTCTTCACGCTCTCCGCCACCGACCGCCTCTGCAGATCGTCCAGTTCGATATCCAGTTCTTTCTGCAGCACTCCGATCTTGGCGTCGATGCCGGCCTCTTCCGCCGGCAGAAGCTCTTTTTCCACGGATACGTTCAGGTCATGCAGCATCTTGGCACAGTTCAGTTCCGCATAGTAATAGGCGGACGCATAGACCCGGCAGACCTCCTCCGGATCCGGCGAACGTTTGATGACCAGCTTCTTGTCCATGGCGAGATTCGCAAGCTGCGGCTCTATGACCGCGGGTTCAAGCTGCAGCAGTTCCCCCGCCTTGCGCAGAAGGATATTCTGTGGCAGATAACAGTGCCCCTCCGCCCCCGCCAGCATGAGCGCATAGAGGACGCCGCTCCTGATCCGATAGTCGGAATCGGTATGCACCCCGGCGCGCGCTGCGATCTCATCGGCGATCCGGAATCCGATCCCCTGAATATCTTCTGCCATCTGATACGGATTCTCCTTCAGGACGCCGTACAGACGCGGCCCGTAATGCTCGTAGATACGGATCGCCAGCGTATTGGATACGCCGTACTGCTGCAGGAATGTCATCGCCTCTCTCGCATCCCGTTTCTCGTACACGGCGGCAGCGATCTCCCGCGCCTTGCGCTCACTGATGCCCTTGATCTCGGCAAGACGCTCCGGCTCCTCCTCTATGATGCGGTATGTGTCTGCCCCGAACCGTTTGACGATCCGTGCCGCAAGCGCGGCGCCCACACCTTTGACAGCGCCGGAGCCCAGATACCGCTCTATGCTCAGCTCATCCTCCGGCGGCACGATCCGGTAGTTCTCTATCTTAAACTGCTCGCCGTATACCGGGTGGGTTGTGTAATCTCCCTCGGCCTCTATCGTCTCTCCCTGATCCATGGTTTTGAAAAAGCCGACACAGGTGATCTCTTCCTCGCCGCTTATGAGATTCAGCACCGTATAGCCGTTGCCCGCGTTTCGGAATATGATATGTTCTATAAAGCCCTTGATCTTTTCCATATGTCCGTGATACTTTCCGTTTCTTTCCGTTGGAAAAAGCAACGGGCCGCCTTGCCAAGCAGCCCGTTTGCACTCGTATATCCTATGATAACATTTACAGATTATAGTTGCGCTTTGCCTGTTCGTAGAGCATGCGCGCCAGAGAATTGGAGCTTTCGGAAGCTGTCTGCTCAGAGATCTGCTGAACCATCATGTCTTTGAAATAATCGGTCATATTGGCCGCGTAAGTGCTCTCGTCTTTGTCGTCGTCATCAAAAAGCTTGGTGGTCTTCTCCATCTCCTTGTAGACCTGTTCCCAGAGATACGCCTCAAACTGTTTACAGGCATCAAAGAGCGCGTCATCGTCGGCGTTCTCCGTCTTGGCCGTATTTTCCAGCCGGCTCTGCAGTTTTTCAGTGGCCACTCTCTCGGCGTCTGTCATATAATCCGTATACAATCCCGCACCGGTCAGATCCATGCTCATCTCTTCTACCGCGCCGCCCCTGCCGTACGTGGGCGGCTATCCTTTCCCTCTTCCTGCGCCGCGCAGTTATCTCTTCAGGTTATTGGCAACCTCCATCATGGCGTCGGACGTAATGATCGCCTTGGAGTTCATCTCGTAGGCACGCTGTGTGACGATCATGTTGACCATCTCATTGGCAACCTCCACGTTGGAGCCTTCCAGATAGCCCTGTACGATCCGGCTCTTCGACACCTCGGCAGTCGTATCTTCATTGAGCGCACGTCCGCTGGCATCCGTCACCGCAAAAAGCGTATCGCCGACCCTCTGCAGACCGCCCGGATTGCTGAACTGATATGTGCCGATCGTGATCCCGATAGGCTGCGGATTGTTCTGGCCGTCAGGATAACAGATCTGGCCGTCCTCCGTGATAGAAAGCTTGCTCGCGATGTAGCTGCGGTTCAGCGCGATCGGCCGGTTGTTGCTGTCCAGCACCGGAAGACCGTCCGCGTTTGTCAGCGTCATGCCGCCGTTCGCACTCAGCGCCCATGTGAAATCACCGTTTCTGGTATAATAGGTGACACCGTCCTCGCCGCGTACCGCGAAGAAGCCGTTGCCCTCGATCGCAAACGCCGTATCGCTGTCCGCATCGAGCAGCGGGCCCTGCCTGAAGACCGAGTTGATCGAAGAAGTCCTGACGCCCAGCCCGACCTGTGACGAAGTGGGCTTCGGATCGCCGTTCGCCGTAGTGGTGACGGACTGCAGATTCTGATACAGAAGCGACTTAAACTGCGCCACCTGCGTCTTATAACCCACCGAGTTGACATTCGCCAGATTGTTGGCGATCGTGTCCAGGCTGACCTGCTGTGCATTCATACCGGTCGCTGCCGACCACAAACTCCTAACCATGCTTAACGCCTCCCATTATGTGTTTTCTCTTATACTTTACCCAACTGGTTTACCGCAATATCCAGTGTCTCGTCGTATGTAGTGATGACCTTCTGGTTGCTGTCGTAATGACGCTGAATGGCGATCATATTGACCATCTCCGTCACCGTGGACATATTGGACATCTCCAGATAGCCGGAATGGATCTGCGACTCGGTCTCGATCTCCGTTGCTCCCTCCACCGGCTCAAAGAAATTCTCGCCAAAGTGTTCCAGATAATTGTAATCCTCAAAGTCCGTCAGCCCGATCGTCGCAACGAAATTGCCGTCCTGCGTGATATTGCCGCTCCGATCGATACTCACGGGCAGCGCCGTGTTCATTCTGATATGGCGTCCGCGTTCGTCCAACACGAAATCGCCGTCCTGCGTCACGAGATATCCCTGTCTGTCCATGGTGAAGTTGCCGTCCCGCGTATACTTCACCGACGTCTCGCCCGCCTTATTGGTGTACTCTACCGCAAAGAAACCTCTGTCGGAGATCGCAAGGTCAAAGGTGTTCCCCGTCTCCTTGATCGGCCCCTCCGAGAAATCCACATAGTTCTCGCCGATCTTGACGCCCATGTTCATGCCGACCCTTCTGACGCGGTTCTGCATGTAATCGGGATTCGCCTCGTTGTTGCTCTCGTATTCGTCAACCGACTTCGATGTGCTGATCAGCCGCGGCAGATTGGCCGCCTCGGACAGATCCTTGATCTTATACGCCAGCATACTGTCAAACGCCTGGCTCGTAGAGCCTTCCTTCTTATAGCCGATAGTGGTCGCGTTCGCCAGATTGTTCGTCATGACATCCATTCTGTGCTGCTCATTGACCATTGCCGTGTACGCCGTGTACAATCCTTTAAGCATAGTATCCTGCCTCTCCTAGTCCTCGCGATACCCCGCAAGGAACTCTACGTATTTGCCCGTGCCGATAGCAACCGCCGTCATGGGATCTTCCGCCGTCATCGTATTGATGCCGGTCTTGTCCGCGATCAGATCCTCCAGACCGCGCAGCAGACTTCCGCCGCCCGTGAGCACGATCCCCCGGTCGGCGATATCGGCCGCCAGCTCCGGAGGCGTCTTCTCCAGAACGCTGTGGATCGTCTCTACGATCTGTACCGTGGTCTCGTGCAGCGCTTCCTCCGTCTCCTCGGAGGATACCTTGACGGTGCGCGGCAGACCCGTCACCAGATTACGTCCCCTGACGTCCATATAATCGACCTCGGCTCTCTTGAAGGCGGAGCCGATCTTGATCTTCAGATCCTCTGCCGTCCGCTCACCGATCAGCAGATTGTGTTTCTTACGCATGTAGCGGACGATCGCCTCGTCAAAATCGTCTCCTGCGATCTTGATCGATGCGCTGACCACCGTGCCGCCGAGAGAGATCACGGCGATATCGGAAGTACCGCCGCCGATATCCACGATCATGTTGCCGCAGGGCTTGGAGATGTCGATACCCGCTCCGATCGCCGCCGCAATAGGCTCTTCAATAATGGACACCTCTCTGGCGCCCGCCTGATAGGTCGCATCCTCAACCGCCTTCTTCTCAACCTCCGTGACGCCGCTCGGCACGCATACCGCGATGCGGGGCTTGCGGAAAGTCTTCTTTCCCAGCGCTTTCTGGATAAAATATTTCATCATTTTCTCGGTGACCTGATAATCGGAAATAACGCCCTGTCTCAGCGGCCTGACCGCCACAATGTTGCCCGGCGTCCTTCCGAGCATCAGTCTGGCGTCCTCGCCGATCGCTTTGATCTTGTTTGTATCTCTATCGAATGCCACAACAGAAGGCTCTTTCAGCACAACGCCCTTGCCCCTGATGTAGACCAATATGCTAGCCGTTCCCAAATCGATTCCAATATCTGTGTACTGCATATGCCTTTGATCCCCTTTCCTACGGTCTATCGGTGCAGGATATATTATAACCTAAAGAATTGGTTTTTCAAAGGGGTTTATTTATTTTTTTGAAAAAATTAAAAAACACCAAAAACAGAACGATTCCTTTCGCTCTGTTTTTGGCATCCGTGCCTTACGTTGTTTATATCGGCGCATCTTCTGTATTTCTTAACCCCTGCCGGAAAAAATCATTTCTTTTTCCGTCGGCTCTCCCGATACCGTTCCAGCATCTTCTTCACGTAGATCCCCGTGTAAGAAGCAGGATCCTCCGCGACCTGTTCGGGCGTTCCCTGCGCGATCACGGTGCCGCCGCCGTCGCCGCCCTCTGGCCCCATATCTATGATGTAATCGGCGGTCTTGATGACATCCAGATTATGCTCTATGACCACCACCGTGTTGCCGCCCTCCGTCAGCTTGTGCAGGATATTCACAAGCTTGTGTACGTCCGCAAAGTGCAGTCCCGTAGTCGGCTCGTCCAAGATATAGATCGTCCTGCCCGTTCCGCGCTTGCTCAGTTCCGTCGCCAGCTTGATGCGCTGCGCCTCGCCGCCGGAGAGGGTGGTGGAGGGCTGCCCCAGCTTCACGTAGGAAAGGCCCACGTCATAGAGCGTCTCGATCTTGCGCCGGATAGACGGGAGATTCTCAAAGAAAGGCAGCGCCTCCTCCACCGTCATGTCCAATACGTCAAAAATGCTCTTTCCCTTATACTTTACTTCCAGCGTCTCGCGGTTGTACCGCTTGCCGCCGCACACCTCGCAGGGCACGTAGACGTCCGGCAGAAAATGCATCTCGATCTTGATGATGCCGTCGCCGCTGCACGCCTCGCAGCGTCCTCCCTTCACGTTGAAGCTGAAGCGTCCCTTCTTGTACCCTCTCGCCTTGGCGTCCTGCGTTGAGGCAAAGAGATCCCTGATCTGGTCGAACACCCCCGTATAGGTGGCCGGGTTGGATCTGGGCGTCCTGCCGATAGGAGACTGGTCGATATTGATCACCTTGTCTAACTGCCTGATCCCCTCGATCTTCGTATGTCTGCCCGGAATGCAGCGCGCCCTGTTCAGATCCCTGGCAAGCCGCTTGTACAGGATCTCATTCACGAGAGAGCTCTTGCCGGAGCCGGACACGCCTGTCACACATGTCAAAATACCGAGCGGTATCTTGACATCTATCTTCTTCAGGTTGTTCTCCTCCGCTCCCCTGACCGTCAGATATCCCGTCGGTTTCTTGCGGACCTCCGGAACGGGGATCTGCAGCTTGCCGCTCAGATACTGGCCCGTAACGGATTCCTCCACCTGCATGATCTCCTGCGCCGTTCCCTGCGCGACCACTTCGCCGCCGTGGGAACCCGCCCCCGGCCCGATGTCCACGATATGATCCGCCGCCAGCATCGTGTCCTCGTCATGCTCCACAACGATCAAGGTATTTCCCATATCCTTCAGATTCTTAAGCGCCGCGATCAGCTTGTCGTTGTCGCGCTGGTGCAGTCCGATACTGGGTTCGTCCAGTATATAGCACACGCCCACCAGACCCGAGCCGATCTGTGTCGCCAGCCTGATGCGCTGCGCTTCGCCGCCGGACAGCGTTCCCGTGGCTCTCGACAGCGACAGGTATTCCAACCCCACCTCCACCAGAAAGCCCACGCGCGCACGGATCTCTTTCAGGATCCGGCTGCCGATCAACTGCTGCTGCGGTGTCAGCTCCATGCCGCCGATAAAGTCATACAGCTTTTTGATAGACATGGACGTGATCTCATATATATTCCTGTCGCACACCGTCACGGCGAGAGACTCTTTTTTCAGTCGCATACCGCCGCACTCTTTGCACGGCGTGATGCGCATGAATGTCTCGTACTCCTGTTTCGTCAGATCGGAGGCCGTCTCACGGTATCTGCGCTCCACGTTCCGGATCAGTCCCTCGAATGCGATCGGATACACGCCCTTGCCCCGCTGTCCTTCATAATAGACATCCACTTTCCTGTCCGTGCCGTAGCAGATCACGTCCTGCACTTCCTTCGTAAGCTGTTCAAAGGGCGTGTCCATACTGAATTTGAATTCCCGGGCAAGCGCCTGCAGCATCGCGTTGGTAAAACTGCCCTTGTCCCCGCTGGACTGCCAGCCGATCACGCTGATCGCGCCTTCGTTCAGGCTGAGGCTCTTATCGGGTATCATCAGATCCACGTCAAACTCCATTTTGTAGCCCAGCCCGAAACATTCCGGACACGCGCCGAACGGGTTATTGAAGGAAAAGCTTCTGGGCTCGATCTCACCGATACTGATACCGCAGTCCGGACATGCAAAATTCTGGCTGAAATTATAGGACTCTCCGTCGATCACGTCCAGTATCATCATGCCTTCCGCCAATGCAAAAACGCTCTCGATAGAGTCGGTCAGACGTCTCTCGATCCCCGGCTTCACCACCAGACGGTCAACGATGATCTCTATATTGTGCTTGATATTTTTTTCCATCGGGATATCCTCGGACAGATCATACAGATTGCCGTCTACCCGCACCCGCACATAGCCGCTTCTCTTGGCCCTCTCAAACACTTTGGCATGTTCGCCCTTCCTGCCGCGCACCACCGGGGCGAGAAGCTGTATCTTGGATCCCTCCGGCATCGTCAGGATCTGATCCACGATCTGATCCACGGTCTGTTTCCGGATCTCCCTGCCGCACTTCGGACAGTGCGGAATACCGATCCTCGCATACAGAAGCCTGAAATAATCGTATATCTCGGTCACGGTCCCCACCGTGGAGCGGGGATTCCTGTTCGTCGATTTCTGGTCGATAGAGATAGCCGGAGACAGTCCTTCTATCCTCTCCACATCGGGTTTTTCCATCTGTCCCAGGAACTGCCTCGCGTAGGAGGACAGCGACTCCATGTATCTCCTCTGCCCCTCCGCGTAGATCGTATCAAAGGCAAGGGAAGACTTCCCCGAGCCTGACAGCCCGGTAAATACCACGAACTCGTTCCGCGGCACGTCCACATTCAGATTCTTAAGGTTATGTTCGTTCGCCCCGCGTATCTTAATGTACTCCCGCGGGCGCATCTTTACTGTATCTGTCGTATCTGCCATGATCATCTCTCCGTTATCTTCAATATCCTGCCGGAAGTCTCCGCGCCCATCTTGTCCGCGGCTCCTATGTCCGGTCAAAATCCCGCAGTCTGCCTTTCAGATCCTTCATGCGGTCACGCAGCTCCGCCGCCGCCTCGAAATTCAGATCCGCCGCGGCCTTCTTCATCTGCTTCTCCACATCCTTGATCAGCTTCTCCAGCTCCTGTCTGCTCATGGACTCGGGGTCTTTCTCAAACCGCAGCTCTTCCTTCTCGATCGTCTTGGAAATACTGATCAGGTCGCGAACCGCCTTTCTGATCGACTGCGGCGTAATGTTGTGCTCCTCATTGTATTTCTGCTGGATCTCCCGTCTCCGGTTCGTCTCGTCGATCGCCGCCCGCATGGAGTCCGTCACGGTATCCGCATACATGATCACATGACCGTCCACGTTGCGCGCCGCGCGCCCGATCGTCTGGATCAGAGACGTCTCTGACCGCAGGAAGCCTTCCTTATCCGCATCCAGAATAGCCACCAGAGATATCTCCGGGATATCCAGCCCCTCGCGCAGCAGGTTGATCCCCACCAGCACGTCGAACACGTCGAG
Organism: uncultured Lachnospiraceae bacterium; assembly: GCA_947626745.1. Classification (GTDB taxonomy): domain Bacteria; phylum Bacillota; class Clostridia; order Lachnospirales; family Lachnospiraceae; genus UBA3282. The sequence goes on along the minus strand of CANQTF010000002.1, from coordinate 211,773 downwards.
CCTCATATCCCTGATGATCTCGGCCCGCTCCAGCGTGTCAATGTCGGAGTGCAGATATTTCACACGGATATCGACCTCCTTCATGTAGTCGGTCAGATCCTCCGCCATGCGTTTGGTCAGCGTCGTCACCAAGACCTTGTTGTGCTTCGCAACTTCCCTGTTGACTTCCGAGATCAGATCGTCGATCTGCCCTTCCACCGGCCGCACCGACACCTCCGGATCCAACAGCCCTGTCGGCCTGATGATCTGCTCCGTGCGGAACAGCTCGTGCGCCGCCTCATAGTCGGAAGGCGTTGCCGACACGAAGAGCATCTGGTCGATATGCCCCTCAAACTCCTGAAAGTTGAGCGGTCTGTTATCCAGCGCGGACGGCAGCCGGAAGCCGTAATCGACCAGCGTCGTCTTGCGCGACCTGTCTCCGGCATACATACCGCGGATCTGCGGTATCGTCATGTGCGACTCGTCTATGATGATCAGGAAATCGTCGGTAAAATAATCCAACAGGGTAAAGGGCGGTTCGCCCGCCGCCATACCGTTGAGATGACGCGAGTAATTCTCTATGCCCGAGCAGAAGCCCGTCTCCCGCAGCATTTCGATATCGAAATTCGTTCTCTCCGCAATGCGCTGCGCCTCCAAAAGCTTGTCCTCACTCTTGAAGTACCTGACGCGTTCCTCCAGCTCCTTCTCGATCTCCCTGCAGCCGGCGTTGATCTTCTCCTGCGGCACCACATAATGGGAAGCCGGATAGATCATAACGTGCTCCAGCGTTGCATGTACCTGCCCGGTCAGTATATCCGTCTGCGCGATGCGGTCGATCTCGTCGCCGAAAAATTCCACGCGGATCAGATAGTCGTCGCTCTGTGCCGGATAGATCTCCACCACATCGCCCCGCACGCGGAAGCAGCAGCGTTCCAGATTCATGTCGTTGCGCTCGTATTGCATATCTATCAGCCCTCGTATCACATCGTCGCGGTCGCGCTGCATGCCCGGCCGCAGCGACATGCTCATGCCGGCATATTCCTCCGGGCTTCCCAGACCGTAGATACAGGATACGCTGGCGACCACGACCACATCTCTGCGCTCCGTCAGGGAAGCGGTCGCCGACAGCCTCAGCTTGTCTATCTCGTCGTTAATGGAAGAGTCCTTCGCAATATAGGTGTCCGTTGAAGGCACATAGGCTTCCGGCTGATAATAGTCATAATAACTCACGAAATATTCTACCGCGTTCTCCGGGAAAAATTCCTTAAATTCGCCGTAAAGCTGTCCCGCCAGCGTCTTGTTGTGCGCGATGACAAGCGTCGGCTTGTTGAGCGCCTGTATGATATTCGCCATCGTGAAAGTCTTGCCCGATCCGGTCACGCCCAACAGCGTCTGAAACTGATTTCCCTTGCGGAACCCTTCCACCAACTCGGCTATGGCCCGCGGCTGATCGCCGGTGGGCGCATATTCGGAATGTAGTTTAAAGTTCATAGTAAGCTCCCTGCTTTCGCCAAACAGTATAGCACAGTCCCACATAAAAGTACAGCAGAAATCGAACTTTTGTTCTGTTTCTGCTGTCTCGCTTTCGGTATATTATTGACCGGCCGGCAGTTCCAGCTTCCTCTTATCATGTACGCTGATATCCCGTCCCAGCTGCGCCTCGATCACCTGCAGCTTCGTGTCCGCCATGATCGTGTGCGGCACGCCCGCGGGCATCCGCACCACATCGCCCACAGTCACCCGGCGCTCCTCGCCGTTCACGATCGCCCTTCCCTGTCCGCTGATCACCGTCCACACCTCGTCGCGGTGCTCATGGCTGTGATAATTCATACCGTGTCCCGCGTTCAGCGTTACCTTGATCGTCATGCTGTCTTCCTCGATATCGATCACCTGAAAACTGCCCCATGACTTTTCCGCAAACATGATCTGCTGATCGATCGCATCTACATACGGCTTGATGTAGCTGGACTGGTTCAGATCCGATACGAGGATCCCCTCCGGGCTTGCGGCCACCACCGCATCCTCCAGACCCATGCAGAGGACCGGAACATTCAGCTCGTTGACGACATGCACGTTACGGCAGGTGTCGTTCAGGATAGCCTTGCCGATGCTGTCGCTCTCCATCGCCTCCGTCAATGTGTTCCACGTTCCGATGTCCTTCCACATACCGGCGAAGCGCATCACCTCGATCCGCTCTTCATGTTCCACCACTGCATAGTCAAAGCTGATCTTGGTGAGCGTGTCATATTTCTGAAAAAGATCCTCATAGCCGTCAAAATCCAACAGCTCATGCGCCCGTCCGAGCACATACCCCAGCCGGAAGGCAAACACGCCGCCGTTCCAGAGCGCTCCCTGCGCGATATACTCCTGCGCCTTCTCCTCCGTGGGCTTTTCCTTGAACATGGAGACGCGGCTGGTCTCCTCCTCGCTCTCCGGGATAATATAGCCGTACTTGGCGCTGGGATAGGTCGGTTCGATCCCCATCAGCACCAGATTGGCCTCGCTCACGGCGGCGCGGTCGCCCAGTCTCTGCAGCGCCTCAAAATAGTCTTCCTCCACATAGGGGTCTACCGGGCACACGACCACCGCTTCCTCCTCGGACACGCCGCGCACGTCATGCAGATAAGCCGCTGCCAGCGCGATCGCCGGAAAAGTGTCCCTTCTGCACGGCTCTACACTGATGCCGACATCGGCGCCCAACTGATTGTGGATCGCAGACACCTGCGATTTGGACGTGGCAATCGTCACCTCCGCGCCGCCGTCAACGGACAGGATCTGGCGGTACACCCGCTGGACCATAGACTCATATCCGTCATTTCCGCTCTTAAAGATCTTGATGAACTGTTTCGATCGTGTGTCATTGGAGAGCGGCCACAGACGTTTGCCCGATCCGCCCGATAACAATACGATATTCATGCGTACTCTCCCTCATTAACGCTCATTGTATCTTCCGCTCGATCTCCTCTATCGCGCGTTCCAGCTGATTGTCCACGCCCTCATTATAATAAGCGTCGCTGTCGAACTCACACTCGATATCCGGCTCGATGCCGATACCGTGAATGTTATTGCCATTGGGCGTATAGTAAGAGCTGATCGTCAGTTTCAGGGCCGTGCCGTCCGTCAGCGGGAGCACTCTCTGCACGATGCCTTTGCCGAATGTGGTCGTGCCGATCAGCGTGCCCTTGCCGTAGTCCTTGACCGCGCCCGCCAATATCTCCGAGGCGCTGGCCGAATTGCCGTTGATCAGAATGACCAGAGGAATGTCCAGCTCATGCTTCCCGTCACAGCTATACTCCTCTTTCTGGCCGTACTTATCTTCCGTGTATACGATCAGCCCCTCCGGCAGGATCTCTCTCGCGATGTCCACCACGATCGGCAGACTGCCGCCCGGATTGCCGCGCAGGTCAAGAATCAGCCCCTTCGCGCCCGATCCCTTCACGACGGCGAGCGCTTCCGTAAACTGATCCGCCGTCACCTCATCGAACTCGGTGATCTGGATATAACCGATATCGTTGTCATACATCTCATAATTGACCGTGGGGGATTCGATCTTGCGCCTCACCACGTCCATTTCCAGATAATCGTCCTCCCCTTGCCGGTAGATCGTCAGGTGTACGGTCGTTCCCGCCTCACCCTTGATCATGGCCGTCACCTCGGTCAGTTCATAGCCCCGCGTTATCTCTCCGTCCACCATATAGATGATATCGTTCTCGCGCAGCCCCGCCTCCTCGGCCGGCGTTCCCGCGATCACGCCGCTGATCTTTGGCAGACCGATAGTGACGTCAAGGCTGACCATCGCACCGATCCCGTCGTAGATCCCCTGCGTGTCCGCGATCAGCGCCTGCCACTCCTCCGCGGTATAGTAGACAGAATAAGGATCTCCCAGCGAATCGATCACACCGGCATACATGCCCTCGATCATCGCGTCGGTGTCGATGTCTTCGTCTCTGTAATAATAATCGTCCACGATCTCTTCCAGCATGTTCAGCTTTTCGATCGTCGTGTCGTTGATCAGGCTGTCTGCGGCCGCCTCGTCAGCCTGTGCCGACGCGGCCTTATCCTCGGCAAGCCGGTATATCTTCGTACCCACATACGCGATGCTGCCCACCAGCGTCATGACGATAACGCCTGTCAAAAGCCCCAGCGCAAAGACGCCGCCCTTGTTGTTCTGCCCGCCGGGCGACGGGGCCGGGACCGGGGCCGGATCATAATAATTATTTTCTCCGTTATACTGCAATCTGATTCATCTCCATCTGTTTCTTCTTTCACGGAAAGCCGTCTGCCTTGCACTGCCGCACATCGGCCCTTCTATCCAAGATAATTCCACGGATTGACGTAGCTGCCGTTCAGGCGCACACCGAAATGCAGGTGATTGCCCGTGGAACGGCCCGTACTGCCGACCGCCGCGATATTCTGGCCCTTGGTGACCGACTGTCCTTTGGACACATACAGCGCTGAGCAATGCATATAGATCGTGTACAGGCCGCTGCCGTGATCGATCATGATATAATTGCCCATGGAACTGCTGTAATCCGCGGCGACCACGTCCCCGTCATAAGCCGCGAGGATCGCCGACCCGCCGGGAGCTGCCATATCCAGCCCGTTGTGGAACTTCTCTACCCCCAGCGTCGGGTGCATCCGGTTTCCGTACTCGTCGGATATCCGCTTATAGGAAGGACAGGGCCATGCGAACATACCGCCGTTGTATATCCTCGCGTTCTCCTGCGCAAGCCTTGCCTTCTCCTCCGCCACCGCCTTTTCCAGCGCCGCGATCTCTTCATTCTCCTGCGCGATCTGCGCCTCGTACTCCTTGATCGCCGCCTCCTTCGCAGAGATATCGCCGTTGACCGCATACAACTGGTTATTCTTTTCCTGCAGAAGCGAGTTCACACTGGCCTCTTCCTCCACCACGGCGGCTTTGGCCTCGTCCAACACCGCCTTGTCGGCCTCCAGCTGCTCCTTGCAGAGCTGCACCATCTCTTTCGTCGCCACGTACTCGTCCAGCTTATCCTTGTCGTAGCGGGACAGCGCCTCGATATAGTCGGCCTTATTCGTCATATCGGAAAAGCTGCTCGACGTAAAGATCAGTTCCAAGTAAAAAGTGTCACCTTTTTCATACATGAACCGGATACGCTTCTTCATCGCTTCATACTGGTCTTCCTGCTGCCTGATAGCCTCGTCCAGTTCCGCGTTGGTCTCCTCGATATCCCTTTCTTTTTCGGTGATCAGTGTATTATATTGCGCGATCTTGTCCTGTATGTCGCTCAGTTTGCCGTCAAGCTGCGCCACATACGCCGTCAGGTCGTCCTTGGACTTCTCCAGCTCCTTCTTCAAAGCCTCTATGTCGGTGAGATTGGATTTCAGTCCTTTGACCTGTTCCCGCGCCGCGGCGATCTGATCCTCTTTTTCTCTGATGCTCTCACTCGTAACTGCGTGTACCGGCTCGGAATATGTGCAGGTAAACACAATGGCAGCGCTGAGCGTAACACATATCGTTTTCTTCCAATGTCTCATATGTGATCCCTACTATACTCTCAAATGTCTTCTTACCGTGGCAACGCTGCCCAAAAAACCGATGCCCACGCCGATGCCGAGAGAGACCGGGATCAATACGCGAAAGACCTCATCTACAGTCAGGAAGCTGAGCAGCGTAGACAGCATGGTAAATCTCGTCGTCACGTAATCCATCACCACATTGTACATGCCATAGATCACGCCGAGCGGGATCGAAGCCCCGATCAGGCCGATCAGTATACCCTCTATCACGAAAGGCGAGCGCACGAAAAAATCCGTCGCGCCGATGTATTTCATGATATTGATCTCCTCCTTGCGGACGGAGATGCCGATCATGACCGTATTGCTGATCAGGAATACCGACACGGCAAACAGGATGATGATGATCCCCACGGACACATAGGCGATCAGCGCATTCACGCCGGTCAAGGTGGTCGCCACGATCTCCGAGCGGTTGACCATCCGGACGCCGTCCAAAGATTCCAGATAGGTCACGAGCGCCGACTGCATGGACACATCGTTCAGATATACCTCATAGTGGGCGGAGTCCGCCAGCGGATTCTCCGTAAAGCCGTCCGCATAGTCGCCCAGATATTCCGCCTTGAAGGACTCCCACGCCTCCTCCGCAGAGACGAAACGGACATCGGACACCTCCGGCCTCTTCAGGATCAGTTCGCCTATCTCCTGCATCCTGCTCTCCTCTAGGCCGTCGTCAAAGAATACGGAGACTGCCACTCCCTCCTGCGCGGTCTTCACGATGTGCGCAAAGTTGGTGACGATCGCGTAAAACAGGCCGAACAGAAACAGACAGGCGCTGATCGTCGCGATAGAGGCAAGCGTGAACCACTTATTGCGGAAAAGGTTGCGGAAACCCTGTTTGAGCGTATAGAAAAAACTGCTAATCCTCATCTATGTACCCTCCCTTCTCCTCGTCGCTTATGATAACGCCTTTTTTCAGTGTCACGACGCGCTTCTGCATCGCGTTGACGATCTCCCGGTTATGGGTCACGACAATGACGGTCGTTCCGTTCTCATTGATCTGCTCCAACAGCTTCATGATCTCCCAGGAATTCTTCGGATCGAGATTACCTGTCGGCTCGTCCGCCAGGAGGACTGTAGGCTGGTTGACCAGCGCCCTCGCCAGCGCGACTCTCTGCTGCTCGCCGCCGGAGAGCTGTCTGGGCTTTGCCTTGTACTTGCCGGCCAGACCCACCACCGACAGGATGCTCGGCACGTTCCGCTTGATCTCCTTGTTGGACTTCTGGATGATCCTCTGTGCAAAAGCAACGTTCTCATATACGTTGCGATCCTTCAAGAGCCTGAAATCCTGAAACACGACGCCCAGATTCCTTCTGAATTTCGGGATCTTCCTGTGTTTGATCTTGGAGAGGTCATATCCCATGACGTTGATGTACCCGCTCGTGATCGTCAGCTCTCTGAGCAGCAGTTTGATCAGTGTTGACTTTCCCGAGCCGCTGTCGCCCACGATAAAAACAAACTCTCCCCTGTTGATGCGCAGATTCACGTCCTTCAGCGCGGGCGCACCGGTAGAGTATGCCTTGCAGACATTCGTCAGGTTGATGATCTCGTTTTCCGCCGCCGTACTTTTCTTCCTTTTCTTTGCTGCCACCTTGTTCACTCCCATAATCTTTTAGTATTCAAAGGTTTCCATATATTTCATGTACTTCACGACCATAAGCGCGATCTTAAAGGTAATGGCATCCTCAAAGACACGCAGATCCAGCCCCGTGCTCTTTTGGAGCTTATCCAGACGATACACAAGCGTATTCCTGTGAATAAAGAGCTGTCTGGAAGTCTCCGACACATTCAGGGAATTCTCAAAAAACTTGTTGATCGTGGTAAGCGTCTCCTCGTCGAAATCGTCAGGGCTCTTGACATCAAATATCTCCTTGATGAACATCTTGCACAGCGGGATCGGGAGTTGATAGATCAGCCGTCCGATACCCAGCTCGCTGTACGCGATGATGTCTCTCTCTCCGAAAAAGATCTTGCCGACGTCCAACGCCATCTTCGCTTCCTTGTAAGAACGGCTCACTTCCTTTAACTCATTGACGATCGTGCCGTAAGCGATCCTGACATTCTTAAAGTTCTCCTTCGCCAGAAAAGCGGCGATATTATCGGCGGTCTTCTCGATCTCCTTCACGCTGTCCCCCGCGGACAGATCCTTGACCACGATCACGCTGTTCTCATCGACCGCCGTAATGAAATCCTTATTGTTGCTGCCAAAATAGGTGCGCATCAGTTCCAGTACATTGCTGTCCTTGACATTCTCCGTCTCAACGATCAGCGCCACGCGCTTCTCGTCCGTCTGGATATGTAACTTCTTGGCGCGCCCGTAGATATCCACCAAGAGCAGATTGTCTAACAGAAGGTTCTTGATAAAATTATCCTTGTCAAACCGCTCCTTATATGCCACCAGCAGATTCTGGATCTGGAAGGCGACCATCTTGCCTACCATATAGACATCTTCGCCGACGCCTCCCGCGATCAGGATATATTCGAGCTGCTGCTCGTCAAAGATCTTAAAATACTGATACCCCTGTATCTCCTGCGAATCCGCCGGAGACTTGGCAAACTCAGCGGCGGGTCTGCCGCACCGTTCCATTTCGTCCGACGTCATGGCCACGGGCTTGCCGTCGATGTCCATCACGCACAGTTCCACTCGTGCGATGGATTTCAACCCCTCGATCGTGTTTTGCAAAATTTGATTTGAAATCATAACCCCACCTCTTACTTTTCCTTTTAGCAAATTATACAAAGTAACAAATCGCTAAATTCATCAAATTGCAACATCCAGTATCCATTTTAATCTATATACACAAAAAAATCTACCTCTAATCATGATTTTTTTGTGTATTTTTTATTGTAAATATATTTTTTTATCATTTAGGCGTATTAGGCATTTTACACAAACAAAAAAATGCGGTTTCCGATATAAAAAAACTCGCCACCCGGGAAAGTTTGTGATATACTAAAACCATAGACAGAAAGGAGGGTACACAATGGACATTGCAGGATTATCGATGGCGATGTCGCTTACGAACACGCAGAGCGCTTACGGCGTAGCCATGCTGAGCAAATCGCTCGATCAGGCTTCCTCCACCGGCGGCCAGATCGTAGAGATGATGGACGCCGCGGCCATGGAGTTGTCCGTGAACCCGTATGTCGGCGCCAATATTGATATCTCAATATAAAAGTCAGGCATCATGCCTGACTTTTATATTGCGCGGATCTACCGGCCGGTCAGCCGGATCGCTTTCTCCGTGATCTGTATTCTGCCTTCTTTCAGAAGTCTTCCCACCGCGCGTTTAAATTCGTTTTTGCTCATCTGTGTCTCCCGCTTGATCACCTCGGGAGACGCTTTGTCCGTAAAAGGCAGGACACCGTCAAAACTGCCTATGATATCCAGAAGCCTTTTTGCATCCGTGTCCATCTGCAGATACGCCTTCTCGCGGATACTCAGATCCAGCCGCCCGTCCTCTTTCACCTTTGTGACACGAGCCTGTACGGTATCCCCCACATGTACGCTCCCGTACAGCTCTTTCTTCGGGATCAGACCGGAATATCGGTCGTCCACCGCGACAAACGCGCCGAAGTTATCACTGATCTCATAGACCGTTCCGCTGACTCTGTCCTCCGCATGATAGGGGCTGTCGGAAGACAGATAGGGATACACATTCATAGTGGCGCACAGCCTGTCACTCTTGTCAATATAGAGCGCCACAAGGCATTCCTCTCCTTCCGACACCCGTCTGTTCTGTTCCTTATACGGAAGCAGCAGATCCTTGTCCAAGCCCCAGTCCAAAAACGCGCCGACCTTGCCGACCTGTGCGACCCGCACTCTGGCGACTTCATGCAGGGTCAGCTTCGGCCTGACGGTCGTTGCGATCAGACGATCCTCGGAATCGCGGTACACGAACACCGATATCTCGTCGCCCACCCCGGCCTGTTCCGGCACCTGCTTCTTCGGCAGCAGCACCCTGCTCTCCGCCTTGTCGCTGTCGCTCAGATACACACCGAACTCTACCTTCTTGACGACCCGCAAAGTCTGCATCGTTCCCAGCCTGATCATGCCGCACCTCCGGTCATCTCCACAATGCTGTAAGGCTTGCCCTCTTCATTGTTCAGCGACACCGTATACTGTCCGCCGTCCGCGCTCTTTGCCACAACCGGACAGATCACATCGTGCAGCTTCGCCTGACTCTTATACTCCACGCGGAGCTGGCTGATATGAAAATCCTTCGGGATACAGTCCATAGCCATACGCACATACTGGCCGTTGTTCACATGATTGTTGGTATCCAGATGATGCTGCTTGACCGTAAAAGTCTCCAGCGCTCTGCCGCCCTCCGGCACAGCGATCTTGCGCGGCGCATACTCCATCGGATACTTCTCTTCCAGCACGTAACCCCGAAGCATCTTTTCACTTGGCTTCGCGGGCGCCATTTTCTGTATATCCATCAGGCTCCAGATAGAATTGGCATACGCTAAGACTTCCCCTTCCGCCGTCTTCATCTCAAAGTTACGGCAGCCGATAAAGCCCCTGAACTCATAGGGGGCTGTGCCGATCACGATCCGCTCGCACAGACGCGGATAGCGGTTCACGCAGATCTGCCATGACGACAGCATCCATACCAAGTGAAATTCTTTGAGATAATCCACGCCGATCCCGATATCCTCCGAGTGAAACGTGGAGCAGTCCTGAAAATAGTCGATCAGCGCCTCGATCGTGAGATTGCCGTCCACGCCCACCTCGCTGTAGCGCACCCTGCTGTCAAACGTATACATAGCCTCGTCCTCTTTCTTCTCTCAAACGAGCCGAAACACGCTTCGCTCGTTATCGCGGCATTTGCCCGGCTCATTGCCCGCGTAAAAAGACTCAGCTGATCTCTCAACTGAGTCCTGTAAGCTGGGCTACAAGGATTCGAACCTTGAAATGACGGAGTCAGAGTCCGTTGCCTTACCGTTTGGCGATAGCCCATTAACATTACATTTTGGAATTATACAATATATTATGTGCATTTGCAAGTCTTATTTTCACTATTCCCGCAAAAAATTTTCAGAAAGAGCAAAACGATGCCTTAGAGACAGTTTAGAGAACCGACTGCTACAATAATACCTGTAAACCGGCTCATGATCACACGATTGCACAACCCTGAAAGTGAGGTGCAGAAAAATGATCACAAAAAAACAGGTATTGCTGGCGGGGATCGGTATCGTCTGGGCGCTGTCCGTGACAGGCTGCGCCGACACGCAGGACAGCGAGGCGGACGCCGTCACCCCCGTAAAGACATTGGCATTAGGCGCAGACGCGCAAACGCCCGGCACAGAGAACAGCCCAGATCAGGACGCGGACACCGCAGACACCGGCAGTTCTCAAACCGACACGGAAAACACTCCCGCTGACAGCGGAGCGGCTGCAGAGATCATCGGCGGCAAAGTGCGAAGCATCGACACAGACAATTTTGTCATCAGCCGCACACTGATAGATGAGGAGGGCTATGTCAAGATGCCGGAGGCGGGCAGCCCCGACGAAGAGCTGGTGACGATCCGGTGTACGGATTCCACGGTGTTTGAGCTCTGGAAGATACAGGGCGGCGGCGCCGGCATTGAGACGTCCGAGGCCGCTTTCTCCGATCTTGCGGTAGGCAGCGGACTGGAAGCAGAAGGATATTTCGACGGAGAAGAATTTGCCGCCGAAAAAGTCATCATCGAAATCTATCAATAACGCCGTAAGACATAAAAGCCCTCCCTGCGCTGCGGATAAACCGCAGCCGCACGGAGGGTCATTTTATCTTTTGCTCAGACCGTATCAGATCTCAAACATCAGCTCGCCGTAGGTCGGGATCGGCCAGATGTCCTTATCGACGATCATTTCAAGCCTGTCGGCCGGCGTGCGCAGCTCATCCATAGCGGCCTTGACCGTATCCTTGTAGAAGAAAGCCTGTGCCTTCACATCTTCTATCGCGGAAGCATCTGCCTCTACCTTCTTCAGCTTGGCAAGGGCCGTCTGCATCGCCGCAAGGTTCTCGCTCACTTCCTTCAAAAGCGCCGTCTGCACCGAAGTATCGGCGCCGGCCGCCTTCACGGTATTGACGGTATCCGCCAGCGCCTTGGAGTATTTTACTACTGCGGGAATGATCTGTTTGCCCGCCATATCGATCATCGCAAGCGCCTCGATATTGATCGTCTTTGCATAAGTCTCGTAGATGATCTCCTCGCGGGACTCCAACTCGACCTTTGTAAAGATGCCGAATCTCTCGAACAGCTTTACGGCCTTATCCGTCGTGATCGTGCTTGCCGCCTCGATCATGGATTTGATGTTCGGCAGCCCTCTCTTTTCAGCCTCTGCCAGCCACTCATCGGAATAGCCGTCGCCGTTGAAGATGATCCTCTGGTGCTCGGTCAGGTATTCTTTGATCAGATCGTGTACGGCGAGATCTACATCTTCCGCCTTCTCCAACCGATCCGCCGCCTCGCAGAACGCTTCCGCGACGATCGCATTCAGCGTCGTGTTCGGGCTTGCGATAGAATCCGCGCTGCCCACCATACGGAACTCGAATTTATTTCCCGTGAACGCAAACGGTGAAGTCCTGTTTCTGTCGGTCGCATCCTTCTGAAAATCAGGCAGCGTCTTAACGCCTGTCAAGAGTTTGCCGCCTTCCTTTACGCTGGTCGCCGCACCCGTCTCAATGAGCTGTCTCACCACATCTTCAAGCTGTTCGCCGAGGAATACGGAGATGATAGCCGGCGGCGCCTCGTTTGCACCGAGTCTGTGGTCGTTGCCCACATCGGAAGCGGACTGGCGGAGCAGATCCGCATGGGTGTCTACCGCTTTCAGGATACACGCCAGAACCAGCAGGAACTGAATGTTCTCGTTCGGCGTATCGCCGGGATCGAGCAGGTTCACACCGTTGTCCGTCGTGATAGACCAGTTGTTATGCTTACCGGAACCGTTGACGCCCGCATAAGGCTTCTCATGCAGCAGACATCTCATGCCGTGATGTACGGCAACTCTCTTCATCGCCTCCATGACAAGCTGGTTGTGGTCTACGGCAATATTCGCCGTCTCATAGATCGGCGCCAGCTCGTGCTGTGCGGGAGCCACCTCATTGTGCTGCGTCTTGGCGGTGACGCCCAGTTTCCACAGCTCTTCGTTCAGATCCTTCATATAAGCGCCGACACGCTCTCTGATAACGCCGAAATAGTGATCCTCCATCTCCTGCCCTTTCGGTGCAGGCGCACCGAACAGTGTGCGGCCCGCAAACATCAGGTCGGTCCTCTGGCGGTACAGCTTCTCGTCTACCAAGAAGTATTCCTGCTCAGGGCCGACGGAAGCGGTCACCTTGGTCGCCTCGGTATTGCCGAACAGTCTTACGATACGGAGCGCCTGTTCGCTCAGCGCTTCCATGGAACGCAGGAGCGGTGTCTTCTTATCCAGCGCCTCGCCCGTGTAGGAGCAGAATGCGGTGGGAATGCAAAGGGTCACGCCGCAGCCGGATTCTTTTAAGAAAGCGGGCGATGTGATATCCCAAGCCGTATAGCCTCTCGCCTCGAAGGTAGCGCGAAGGCCGCCCGAGGGGAAAGAAGACGCGTCCGGCTCGCCCTTGATCAGTTCCTTGCCGGAAAACTCCGTGAGCATCTTACCCATCTCGTCGGGATGTGCAACGAACGAATCATGCTTCTCCGCCGTGATGCCCGTAAGAGGCTGAAACCAGTGGGTGTAATGTGTCGCTCCGTTTTCGACCGCCCACTCTTTCATCGCCATAGCGACAACATTCGCCGCCTCCATGGAGAGCTCTCCGCCCTGATCCATGACCCTGACTACTTCTTTGTACACGTTCTTCGGCAGACGCTCTTTCATCTTGCCAAGCGTAAACACGTTCTGTCCGAAGATTTCTTCCACATTGAAAACTTCACTCATTTTTTCATCTTCCTTTCCTCTCCTCTTTGGGGCCGACATAAAAAAATGTTCCAAAAATAAGCCTTTTGGAACACCTTTGTTCAAGATACCGTTATGTCTGTCTTTATCCCTTTTTCTAAGATACCTTACTTTTTTCAAAAATGCAAGAGGCGGAGATAAATTTTTTTAAATTTATGCCTCCCGCGTACCCGTGCGCAGGATATCATATACTTCCGGCGCTGCGGACAGGCACACATCTATGATCTGTCCGGCATGCGGGCAGGATTCCACAGGCTGCCCCTGTTCGTCGTACATGGCCTCCACCTTCACCGGCACGTCCTCGCCGTTCGGCTTCATGATTTCGATCTCATCGCCCACGCAAAACTTGTTGCGCTGTTCTATGCGGGTACACTGTCTGCCGTTCCTCTGCACGATCCGTCCCACCGTGCCCAGATACACGGATTCGTTCACATAGGTGCTGTTGTCATAGACCTGTGCGTTCTCATCGGCCCTGCCGAAGTAGAAGCCCGTGGTGAACGGGCGGTGTGTACACTTCCCGATCTCCTCCATGTATCGATCCATGTTGGCGCGGTATCTCTCCGGCGATTCCAGACAGTCGTCGATCGCCCTGCGGTAGGTGCGCGCCACCGTCGCCACATAGAGGGCCGCCTTCATGCGCCCTTCGATCTTGAAGCTGTCGATCCCCGCCTCGATCATCTCCGGAATGTGTCCTATCATGCACAGATCTTTGGAATTAAAGATATAGGTCCCACGCTCGTTCTCGTAGACGGGAAGATACTCGCCCGGACGTTTCTCCTCCACCACCGCATATTTCCATCTGCAGGGATGCGTACACGCGCCCCGATTGGCGTCGCGCCCCGTGAAATAACTGCTGAGCAGACACCTGCCGGAATAGGAGATGCACATGGCGCCATGCACAAAGCTCTCGATCTCCAGCGACGCAGGGATCCGCTCCCTGATCTGCCGGATCTCCGCAAGAGACAGTTCTCTGGCGGACACGACCCGCTTCGCGCCCTGCTCATGCCAGAAACGATAGGTCATATAGTTGGTATTGTTTGCCTGTGTGGAGATGTGTATGTCGATCTCGGGGCAGAGCTTCCTCGCCAGCATAAACATGCCCGGGTCGGCAATGATGAGCGCATCCGGCTTACATTCCTTCAGCTCGCCGAAGTAGCGCTCCGCCCCTGCAAAGTCGTCGTTGTGAGCCAGAATGTTGGCCGTCACATGTACGCGCACGCCATGCGCATGTGCGAAAGCGATCCCCTCCGCCATCTCCTCCGCCGTAAAGTTTTTGGCCTTGGCGCGAAGGCCATAGGCCTCGCCGCCTATATAGACTGCGTCCGCTCCGAACATCACGGCGGTCTTCAGCACTTCCAAACTGCTCGCCGGAACGAGCAACTCCGGTCTTTTCATAGCTTTCCGTCCTTTTTTACGCTTATCGTCACACCGTCTCCCACCGGCAGGATCACCGTCTCCAGCGCGGGGTCATGCTTTAATGCGTACAGATATTCCCGCATGCGGCCGTGTATGGTGCGGTTCCGTCTGGTCACCGCAAAGCGGGATTCCAGTATATCGCCGTCCTGCAGCACATTGTCCGACAGGAGTATGCCGCCTGTGGAGAGCAGCCGCAGCACGTCCGGCAGAAAGTGAATGTACTGTCCCTTCGCCGCGTCCATGAAGATAAAATCAAAAGCACCGTCCATATCCCGCAGGATATCGGCGGCATCTCCCTCGAGAAGCGTAATCCTGTCTTCCCGGCCCGCTCTTTTGAAATTCTCCCTGGCGATCGGGATCCTTTTGTCATACTTCTCGATCGTCGTAATATGGCAGCCCTCGGGCGCGTATTCGCTCATCAGCAGCGCAGAAAAACCAATGGCGCATCCGACCTCCAGAATGGCCGTCGGTCTGCCGACGGCAAGCAGCAGCCTGATCAGGCTCTGCGTCTGTGTTCGGATAATGGGCACATTGGTTTGTCTGGCTTCTCGCTCTATTTCATTCAGGAGCGGCGTGTTGCCGGTATCCAGAGAATCGATAAACGCGCTCATGCGCTCGTCTGTTATCATCAAAATCCGCTCCTATTCTTCCGTCTCTTCCTCTTCCTCCGGCGCGATCACTTCCAAGATCTCCTGCGCAGTCATGTTCGTGTTCAGGTCATATACGCCCGGCCGGATCTTGTCGTGCTGCTCCGACAGCAATTCCTGTATCATAAAAAGTCTGCCGTCGCGGATCAGCCCTTTCTCCTGCAGCATCTTGCCAACCTCCAGCGCCGAGGCGTTATCCTCCACATAGACGCTGATGATCCTGCCGTCGCCGAAAGACATCGGCGGCTCGGTGAACACACGGTAGCCGTAATCGTACGCCGCTGTCGCCGCCCTGATGATGTACATGATGATAAACACGAACAAAACCACTTTGACGATGAGTTGAGCTGTCGCTCCGATAATATACTTCAGTTTCATAATTTTCTCCGATCCGACCGTTATTCAAAGTCGATCTCTGCCGTAAGCAACACATTGATATCCTGCATCAGTCTGCAGAATGCAAGCTCCGCCCGCAGGAAATCCTCCACCAACGGATTCTCGCGGAACTTCGCGTATTCCCGCTCAAACGCTTCCATCCTGTCAAACAGATCCTCACTGTCCGTCTCATTCTGCAGGTCAAAATTTCTCTGCCGGTACTCGTTCACCTTCTCGTATAAGTCCGGCTGTTTCTTTAATTTTTCACGCTGGCGCCGATACTCCTTGTAGGTATCGGACTCCTGAATATAGGCGGCAAATTTTTTGGCCGCCTCCTCGATCTGTTCGTCTGACATTGCGCCATTCCTCCCTTAGTATATAATATCGCCTTTCTCCCGAACGGCAGCTTGCCCGCCGCATCCTCAGGCCGCAGCCGCTACACTTCCATAATGATCGGCAGTATCATGGGCCGCCTCTTTGTCTTCTTCCAGACAAACTCGCTCAGGACGTCCTTGATCGTAGCCTTCAGCTTGCCCCAATCGGTCTGCCGCCTGTCAAGACAGTTCTGCACCGCCTCCGTCACCAAAAGCCTGGCCTCATCCAACAGTTCATCGGACTCCTTCACATAGACGAAGCCTCTCGAGACGATGTCCGGCCCGGACACCAGTTGGTCGCTGTAGGAATCCAGCGCAAGAACCGCGATCAGGATACCGTCCTCCGCCAGATGCTGCCTGTCGCGGAGCACCACGTTGCCCACGTCCCCGACGCCGAGGCCGTCCACAAGGATCGCTCCCACCGGCACCTTGCCGGTCACTTCCGCCTTCTTCCGGCTCATCTCCAGCACATCGCCGGACTGCAGCATAAAGATATGATCCTTCGGTATACCCAGCTCCTCCGCGATCTTGGCCTGTGCCTTCCGGTGCTTGTACTCACCGTGGATCGGTATCGCATAGGTCGGCTTCACCAGACTGTAGATCAGCTTGATCTCCTCCTGACAGGCGTGCCCGGATACATGGACATCTTGGAATATCACATCCGCGCCCTTCATCTGGAGTTCATTTATGACGTTGGTGACCGCCTTCTCGTTGCCCGGTATCGGATGAGAAGAGAAGATCACCGTGTCGCCCGGCAATATGGATATCTTCTTGTGGTTATCGCTGGCCATACGGCTCAGGGCCGCCATGCTCTCGCCCTGACTGCCGGTGGTGATGATGACCGTCTTGTCGTTCGGGTAGTCCTTCAGCTGCTCTATATCGATCAGCGTATTCTTCGGTATGTGCAGACATTCCAGCGCGGAGGCCGTCTCGATGATGTTCACCATGCTCCTGCCTTCCACCACTACCTTGCGGCCGAATTTGTACGCAGAGTTGATGATCTGCTGCACGCGGTCCACATTCGACGCGAACGTGGCGATGATGATCCGCGTGTCCTTGTGCTCGGCAAAAAGGCTGTCGAACGTCCTTCCCACTGTCTTCTCGGAGGCCGTGAAGCCCAAACGCTCCGCATTGGTGGAGTCGCACATAAGGGCCATGACGCCCTTGCGTCCCAGCTCCGCAAAGCGCTGCAGATCAATGGCGTCACCGAACACCGGCGTATAATCCACCTTAAAGTCCCCGGTGTGTATGACGACGCCCGCCGGCGAGTAGATCGCGAGCGCCGCCGCGTCCACGATGCTGTGGTTTGTCCTGATAAATTCGATCTTGAACTGCCCAAGCGTAATGCTCTCGCCGAAGCTGACGACGCTTCTTTCCGTCGTGCCGAGCAGATCATGCTCGCTCAGCTTGTTCTCGATGATCCCCATGGTCAGACGCGTCGCAAAGAGCGGCACGTTCAGTTCCTTCAAAACGTACGGCAGCGCGCCGATATGATCCTCGTGCCCGTGCGTGATGACAAAGCCCTTTACTTTGTCCGCATGATCCTTCAGATAAGTGATGTCCGGAATGACCAAGTCTATTCCCAGCATCTCATCTTCCGGAAAAGACAGGCCGCAGTCCACCACGATAATACTGTCCTCGTACTCAAAGGCAGTAATATTAAGCCCGATCTGCTCCAAGCCGCCTAAAGGGATCACTTTCAGCCTGGGAGCCGATCTCCCGTGTTCATTTTTTCTCAATCAAAAATCCTCCATACAAAAAATAATCACTTCAGTTCAATGTCGTCCAACATATTTTCAAATACAGCCGCCACTGCATTCAGTTCCTCATCGTCCTCTACGATCTCGTACACTGCCTCGCTCTCGTCCGGCGCGGAAGTATCGCGCAGGATCAGCGCTTCCCCGTCCCCTTCCTCGGAATCCGTCACAAGTATATAATCGACGCCTCCCAATCTGGTCTGTTCCAACACATAGAACCGGACGGGTTCGCCGCCATCCGGTGTAAAAACGATCTTATCCACTTACTCCGTCTCCTTGCCCGCGCGGTAATCCAGATATCCCTGCAGGATCAATACCGCCGCGATCTTGTCCACATATTCCCTGCGGCGCTCACCCCGGATCCCCGCCTCCGTCATCGCCTGATCCGCAGCCACCGTGGTGAGACGCTCGTCCCACATCGTTACGGGCAATCCCGTCCTTCTCTCCAGCTTCTCCCGAAATTCCAGCGCCAGCTGTGCCTGCTCGCCGATCGTGTCGTTCATATTCTTCGGCAGACCGAGCACGATCTGCGTCACCTTATACTCCTCGATCAGTTCCTCAATGCGCGCCAAGGTCCGGCGCAGCTTATTCTCGTCTTTTCTCCTGATGATCTCGATCCCCTGCGCCGTGATGAGCAGCGGGTCGCTGACCGCCACGCCGACCGTCTTCGAGCCGAAATCCAAACCCATGATCCTCATACGTTCTTCCGCCGTCTTCTACTTCAGGGAATTTTTGATGTACTCTACCAGCATCTCTTCCACCAGCTCGTCCCGCTCGACCCTCATGATCAGGCTGCGCGCGTTTTTGTGGCTAGTGATATAAGTAGGATCGCCCGACATAATGTAACCCACGATCTGATTCACCGGATTGTAGCCCTTCTCCGTCAATGCCTCATATACGGTGGACAGCACGAGCTTCACGCCTGTCTCCGGCTCGCTCTCTACGGTAAAAAATTGTGTGTTTTCCAAATCCTGCATAGTTTCACGCCCTTATCCGTTGCTAATTTTGATATTACCATAATACCTTATCGACACACAAAATTCAATATTTTAAAATCATGATATCCTCTTTCAAAAATCCGTCAAGCGTTCCCGTGACTATCCGATTCCTGAGGTTCGGGGCATGCTCCGCGGGTACGGCGGCCATGATGTACTCCGGCGTATGGCCGATCCAGTACCGCTTCCTGTCGATCTCCTTCTCTTCCTCGAAGAGCACTTCGGCCTCTCTCCCCGCAAAGCCTGTCCGATAGGCGTAAGACATCTCTCTCTCCGCCTTCGCCAGTATCGCGGCGCGTCCGCTCTTTTGGGCCTCCGTGAGCTGCCCCTCCATTTTCGCCGCGGGCGTTCCTTTTCTTCTGGAATACTTGAAAATATGCATTTCGTAGAAACGGACGTCCTGCACGAAGCGGAGCGTCTCGGCGAACTCCTCTTCCGTCTCCCCCGGAAATCCCACGATGACATCCGTGGTGATTGCCGGAGCTGGATAATATTTCCTGATGATCTCTGTTGTCCGAAAGTATTCCCCGCTTGTGTAGTGTCTATTCATTCTGGCTAACACCGTATCGCTCCCGCTCTGCAGCGACAAGTGAAAATGCGGGCATATCTTCGGCATCGAACGGAGCCGCTCGACAAAGCCCTCGGTGACGATACGCGGCTCCAGAGAGCCCAGACGTATGCGTTTGAGTCCGTCCACGGCTTGCAGCTTTTCGAGCAGCTCCGCAAGCTGCGCCTCGCCGCTTTCCATGCCGTAGGAACTGATATGGATCCCGGTCAGCACGATCTCCTGATAGCCGGCGTCCACGATGCCGCGCACCTCGCGCAGCACGTCCTCCTGCCCGCGGCTCCTGACCCTTCCTCTGGCGTACGGAATGATGCAGTAGGAGCAGAACTGGTTGCAGCCGTCCTGAATCTTGATGTAGGCCCTCGTGTGCTCCGCCGTCTTCGTCAGGGTCATCTCCTCATATGCCGCCGTATGGTTGATGTCAATGACTGTTTGTCTGCATTCCTGCCCGGCAAGGTAAGCTTCCAAAATAGCGACCAGATCCTTCTTGCGGTCGTTGCCGATCACGAGATCCACCGCATCGTCCGCCCGCACCGCCGCCTCGCTGACCTGCACATAACAGCCCACCGCAACGACCACGGCATCGGGATTCTGCTTCTTGGCGCGGTGCAGCATCTGTCTGCTCTTTCTGTCCGCGATGTTAGTCACCGTACACGTGTTGACGATATAGATATCGGCAGGCTCATCAAATGGTACAATTTTATATCCGTTTTCCTGCAGTCTTTGTTGCATAACGTCCATCTCGTATCCGTTGACCTTGCACCCAAGATTATGTAATGCTACACTTTTCATAGTAATCTCCGCATTTTTTGTGTTGATTTATCATTGACTTTTGTGCGCCCAGCCTTTAGTATTATAGCAGAAGGTATGAAAACCAAAGGAGGTTGATCCGGAATGAAAACAGTACAGATTTCTTTAAATTCCATCGATAAGGTTAAGTCTTTTGTAAACGATATCACAAAGTTTGACTATGACTTCGATTTAGTATCCGGAAGATACGTGATCGATGCAAAATCCATCATGGGTATCTTCAGCTTAGATTTATCCAAGCCTATCGACTTAAATATCCATGCGGAAGACGGCGCAGACGAAGTTATCGCGGCCTTGAAACCGTACATCATGTGATCTACATACCGCAAGAGTCAGAGCAAGCCTGTGGGCTTGCTCTTTTTATGCGCATCTCCGTCTGCGCAGCCTATCTGACGACGATCACCTCATCGGTATCCAACGCCGTCTGCACCAGCTCGTCAATCTTCTCTGCAAGAGCATGTTCATGTCCCCTGATCACGTTCAGATTCGGCTTTGTCACCGGGTGCTTTGCCACAAAGATCGTGCAGCAGTCCTCATACGGCTGGATAGACGTCTCGTAGGTATCGATCTTCTCCGCGATATCCACGATATCCATCTTGTCAAAGCCGATCAGCGGACGGTAGACAGGCAGCGTACAGACCTCGTTGGTCGCCATCAGGCTGTGCATCGTCTGCGACGCCACCTGTCCTATGCTCTCGCCGGTGATAAGTCCGAGACATTCCGTTTCCCTGGCGATATGTTCCGCGATGCGCATCATATAGCGGCGCATGATGATCGTCAGCTCGTCGTGAGGACATTTCTCATAAATATATAACTGTATCTCCGTGAAATTGATCACATGCAGATAGATCGGCCCCGCGTAGGCGGCCACCTTCCCCGCCAAGTCCACTACCTTCTGTTTCGCGCGCTCGCTCGTGTAGGGCGGCGCGTGGAAATATACCGCGTCGATCTTGACGCCCCGCTTGGCGATCATCCAGCCCGCCACCGGAGAGTCGATGCCGCCCGAGAGGAGCAGCATCGCTTTGCCGCCCGTTCCCACCGGCATACCGCCCGGCCCGGGGATCGTCTCGGAGTAGATATATATCTTATCGCGCACTTCCACATTCAGCAGAATGTCCGGCTTGTGTACGTCAACATGCATTTCCGGATAAGCGTCGAGGATCAGGCCGCCCAGCTCCGCATTCATCTCCATAGAATTTAAGGGATAATTCTTTCTCGCGCGTCTCGCAGACACCTTGAACGATCTGTGCCTGTCGGGATATACCCTGCCGATATATGCGACCACATCCTGCCCCAGCTTCTCGAACCCTTCATCTTCCACATAGATCATCGGGCAGATGCCGGATATCCCGAAAACGCGCTTAAGCGCCGCCACCGTCTCATCATAGTCAAAATCGGTGACCGCATCCACATAGATGCGCCCGTCCGTCTTGCGCACGGTATAATCGCCGTCGCATTTCTTCAAAGCGTACTTGATCTGCTGCACCAGCGCGTCTTCAAACAGATATC
The DNA here is from genome assembly GCA_947626745.1 of uncultured Lachnospiraceae bacterium. GTDB lineage: Bacteria > Bacillota > Clostridia > Lachnospirales > Lachnospiraceae > UBA3282. Next base: position 189,869 of record CANQTF010000002.1, on the reverse strand, counting down.
TGTTCCTGCCCTTCACGCCGATCTCCGCATATTTTATCAAAAAAGCCGTAAACATATCACTTACCTGTGCCTTTCCGCAAGTCACCGCCGGGTATATCGCCGCAGCATCGGGATCATCTCGGACAATGCCTGTATAGTATATCGGATTTCCTCCTCGGTTGTAAAGACGGAAAAACTGAAACGTATCGTGGAATCCAACAGATCCTTCTCCACACCGATCGCCTTCAGCGTCGCCGAGGTCTGCGGCTTGTTGGACGAGCATGCGCTTCCGGCGGACACATAGATGCCTCTCTCTTCCAGCGCGTGAAGGAGCACCTCGCTCCGCACGCCGCGCACCGAAAGGCTCACGATATGGGCCGCGCCCTCTCCGTCCGGACAGCCGTTGACCTTGACCTGATCGATACCCGAGACGCCTTTGACAAACATCGTGCGCAACCCGTACATTCTCGCCATATCATTGTCCAGATCCGCATAGATCATCTCCGCCGCCTTGGCAAGCCCCGCAATACCGGGTACGTTCTCCGTGCCGGAGCGCATACCCCTCTGCTGCCCGCCGCCGTACAGGATCGGATTGACTTTCGCCCCCTCCCTGATGTAGAGGAATCCGACGCCCTTCGGCCCGTGGATCTTGTGGCCGCTGACAGACAGCATATCCACATGCATTCTGGCAGGGTATAGGCGGAACTTCCCGAATCCCTGCACCGCATCTACGTGAAACAGTATCGCCGGATCGATCCGCTTGATCAGCGCGCCCGCCTCCTCTATCGGCTGCACGCTGCCGATCTCATTGTTGGTGTGCATGATCGACACGAGGATCGTGTCCGGTCTGACGGCGCGTTCCAGATCCTGCAGCGAGATCCTGCCCTCCCGGTCCACCGGCAGATACGTCACTCGGAATCCTTGGTTTTCAAGATAGGCCATCGTCTGCAGGATCGCAGGGTGTTCGATCATCGTCGTGATCAGATGCCTTCCTCTTCTGTGATTGGCCATCGCCGCGCCTATCAGCGCAATATTGTCAGATTCCGTTCCGCCGGAGGTGAACAGGATCTCTTTTCCGTTTACTTTCAACAACTTCGCCAGAGTGTCTCCGGCATATCTTAAGTACCGCTCCGCCTCTACTCCTTTGTGGTGCATGCTGGAAGGATTGCCGTAATCCTCGCACATGACTTTGTGCATCAACTGCGCGACCTCGTCAAAACAGCGGGTCGTCGCAGAATTGTCCAAATACACTTCCATGACTGTCATTCCTTTCTCTCAACTTATCATCAGCGGAATCATGCCGTATCTCATTTTCTTATACGCCTATATCATCATATGCCGCTAAAATTCCAATTGATACATCAGCCATGACAGTACCGTCAGCCCTGCCGTCTCCGTTCTCAGGATACGCCGCCCGAGGGTCACCGGCTCTATGCCGGCCGCAAGCGCCGCCTGTATCTCGCTCTCCTCAAAGCCTCCCTCGGGGCCGATGAACACGGCGACGCTCTCCCCCGCCGCGACTGACTCCACGACCTCCTTGGTACGGCGTTTATCCTCCGCCAGCTCATAAGGAATAAGCTTCACGTCCATGCCGCGCGCATACCCGATCGCCTCCCGCATGTCCATGACGTCATGCACGGCCGGGATCACACCGCGTCTGCTCTGTTTCGCCGCTGCCTCCGCTATCCCCTGCCACCTGCTCACCTTGGCGGCCGCCTTCTTGTCGTCGAGCTTTACCACACATCTCTTGGCCGCAACAGGGATCACCTCGTACACGCCCAGCTCCACCGCCTTCTGAATGATGAGTTCCATCTTGTCCGCCTTCGGCAGCCCCTGAAAAAGATAAAGCTTCGCCGGCAGCTCCACACCCTCTTCCTTGATGAACCGCAGAGTACACACCACCTCCCGCTCCGTGTACTCCTCAATACCGCAGCGGTATTCCCTGCCGTCTATCCCGTTGCTGACCGCGATCTCCTCGCCGGGCCGCATACGCAGCACATTTTTGATATGATTATAATCGCCGCCTGTGATAACGATCCTCCTGCCCTGTATCTGCGCCGGCTCTACAAAAAAACGATACACCTCTGCTACCACACCTTTCTCACGATCGCGCCGATCAGAAGGAAAACCGCCAGTCCCGCCAAAGCGCCCGCGCTGTCCACAAAAACATCGCTCACCCTGCCGGCGCGTCCCGCCACAAACAACTGATGAAACTCGTCGCTGCAGGCGTATAGGATCGCCAGAAAAGCCGCCGTACATGCGGTGCGCAGCCGTGACATCTGCCATCTGCCAAGCCACAGACAGAGCAGGATCGCAAGGATCGCGTACTCCGTCATGTGCGCGCCTTTCCTGACAACATAGTCGATAGCTTTCGCTATCGCGCGCAGCTCCTCCTCGTCGATATGCAGATGCAGAAACCGATCCGTGGTGTTTAACAGTCGGTAACTGAACCCTTCACTGACAGCGCCGGATTCTTCCTTGGTCTGTGCGGAAAATGCAAAGATCACGCACATCCATATGAGCGCCAATATACCCGCTATCGTACTTCTGATGCGTACCCGCTTTATTTTGCTATTCGTATCCATGCGTTTACTGCTCCCTGCGCGCCGTGACAGACACCCACTCTCCCTGATAAGTTACTTCCAGAAGCTTAAGTCCCGCCGCCTCGACCGCTTCCCTGACCGTCTCCTCTTTTGTGTTGATGATGCCGGACGTAATATAGATGCCGCCCTTTTTCATGTGATGCACGATGACCGGCGTAAGCTGCACAAGCACGTCCGCCAAGATATTCGCGACCACGATATCATAGCATTCGTATCCCACGCTGTCCTGAATCGCCTGATCCGTGATGATATTGCCTATCATCATCTGAAAAGAGCTGCCCGCGATACCGTTGGCCTCCATATTCTGTGCAACCGCCTCCACGGCACACGGATCCAAGTCCGTCCCGACCGCGTGCTCCGCGCCGTACATCAGGGCAAGGATCGCCAATATGCCGCTTCCCGTTCCCACATCCAGAAGCCGGGTCTGAGGCGTGAGATACTTTTTGATCTGACGGATACAGAGCTGCGTCGTCTCGTGCATACCCGTTCCGAAGGCCGTACCCGGATCGATGTGCAGTATCTTTTTATTCCGATCCTCCTCTTTGACCTCTTCCCACGAGGGAATGACGAGCAGATCGTCTATGTAGAACTGATGAAAATACTGCTTCCAGTTATTGATCCAGTCGATATCCTCCGTCTCCGTCACCGTGATGCTGCCCTCGCCGATGTCCATAAACGGCCGCAGTCCGTCAAGCTCTTCCTCGATCTGCGCAACGATCGTCTCCCTGTCGGACGGCATACCGTTCACCGCAAGACTGCCGTCCTCCTTCTCTTCCACAAAAAAACTCAGATACGCGATGCCGTCGTCTTCCGGCCCGTCCGGCAGGATATCCACAAACATCTGCTCCTTCTCCAGTGCAGTCAGCGGGATCTTATCCTCGATCTGCGCGCCTTCCAGCCCTATATCATAGAGCGTGCTGACAATGATATCCTCCGCCTCCGTAACCGTCTTGATCCTGAATTTTACCCATTTCATAATCGTTCCCTCTAATCGTCGGATTCTGCCCTGTCTGCGGCCTCGGCTATCGCCGCGGCATCCTCATCTGTCTTGTCTGCGGCGGCGCTTCGGGCGGACGGCACATCGGGCATGACCAGATGCGTCTCATCCGCCCCGTAACGCACATATTCGCCGTACTCCTGCCATATATTGCACACCCACGTTTTTCCTTGGTTAAATATGATCTCATCGCCGTTTTCATCATAGAACCTTGCGGGCGTAAAGTCTCCGTCATAACGCTCCCATGTTCCCGGTATCACCCTGCCGTTCGTGAAGACAATGGCATCTCCCTCGCCGTGTACGCCGAATGCCAGATAATCATGGTCGTCACGCACTTCGCCGTGGCAGTACTGAAACACCACATTGCTGACGGCAAGCTGCTCACCGTTGTACTCGTCGATCTGCTCCTTGCCGTCCTGATAACGATAGTACAGACCGTCATCTTCATGATACTCAAAATAGGGGTGATACGTGCCGTAGCCTCCGGAGTTATCCCCCGACGCGCCGCCCGGATAGAGCAGGTTCGCTTCATCGCATTCCTCATACGCCGAAACCGCGCCGTCCGCCGCAAACGTAAACGGCGGCACATAGCTGTCATCATATTTCCACTCATAGCCGAGACGCTCCACGGCTTTGAACAGCCCATCCGTCATCAGGTAACCGGTGAACTCCGTGGCATATCCCGGACGACGTACCCTGCCAAACGCCTCGTCCGCGGGATTATGGATACCCGCCACGCCCGCGCTGACATTATAATAATCGGGCCTGTTGATCAATTCCTCGACATACGGCCTCGCCAAGCCCCAGTTGCAGTAGATCGCCTCATAGCCCATAGCCACATATACAAAATAGTCACGGCTGCTGCGCACCGGCCCGATCCGGTCCAGATCATCAAAATCCTCAAACACCGCCATGAGCCTTGTAATACGCCCTTCCACCGGCGCTTCATAGATGATGCCCGCCTTGGAAAGTCCATACTGCGGCATAGCGGGTCTGTTGTTCGGGATCATGACTGCGATAGGTCTTCTGAGCGCCTGTTCCGTGCTTGTCCACTGTCCGGTCAGATAGCTCTGGATCTTGCCGCCCCTCACCGCCCGCTCCTCGATGACCGGCGTGCCCGTCTCCGGCTCTTCGACGACCTCTTCCTCTGCGGCGGGTTCTTCCTCCTGCGTCACCTCCGGCTCAGGCTCAGGCACAGGCTCTTCCTTGATGCCGCAGCCGCCAAAGCAGACTGCCGTACACAGTATAAAGGTAAATAAAGCTGCTTTCCTCCGATACATATTTCCCTCTCTTTCGTATTGTAATTACACACTTTCCTCGTTATTATACCATATCAGCAGGAAATCAAGCGCGAGCAAAGCGAGCATTTGATTTCACCTGATATGGTAACGACAGAATCTTTTAGTGCGTCAGCACGACGGCTGCGTAGCAGACGGATTCTGGAGTTTATTATATCACATTCTGGGACACTGATACCGCAAATTACAAAAAAACCTCTTTCATCGGACAGGATCCGCTGAAAGAGGTCTCTCACAAACCTTATTACTTCCTGAATTTCTTTTTGTTTTTGCTTCCGGTATCTTCCCCGCCGCCCGAAGTGACATTCTTCGCGGTATTCAGGGTATCGCCCGTCTCCTCGTCAAATCTCTTCAAGAGTTCCCGCGCCTCGTGAGACAGTTTATCCGGCACCTGCACCACCAATGTGACATAATGATCGCCCCGGATGCTCTTGTTGCGCAGCGACGGCACACCTTTGCCTTTCAGGCGCACCTTCGTGTCGGTCGGCGTTCCCGCCTTGACATCGTATATCACCTTGCCGTCCACGGTGTCGATCACGATCTCACCGCCGAGCGCCGCGACCGCAAACGACATCGGAACGGTGGAGTATATGTTCTCATCCTGCCGCTGGAAGATTGGATGTCTGCCCACCACTACTTCCACCAGAAGGTCGCCTCTCGGACCGCCGTTTGTACCCGGCTCACCCTTGTCACGGATGCGGACGCACTGTCCGTTGTCGATACCCGCCGGGATCGAGACCTGAATCTTCTTTTTGCTGGCAATATAGCCCGTGCCTCTGCAGTCAGGACATTTGTCCCTGATCACTTTGCCCGTTCCGTGGCAGTCCGGACACGTCTGCACATTCCTGACCGTACCGAAGAAGGACTGCTGCGTGAAAACCACCTGTCCCTTGCCGCCGCACTTCGTACAGGTTTCCGGGCTTGTGCCGGGCTTTGCCCCCGTTCCGTGGCACGCCGTACACTCATCTTTCAGCGTAAGCTCTATATCTTTATCCACGCCGAAAACGGCTTCCTCAAAGGTAATGCGTACGCTCGTGCGGAGGTTCGCGCCCTTCATAGGCCCCGTTCCCCTGCTGCCGCGTCGGCCGCCGCCGAAGATATCACCGAAGATATCGCCGAAGATATCACTGAAATCAGCGCTGTTAAAATCAAAGCCGCCGAATCCGCCCGGTCCTCCCGCGCCGTCGAAAGCAGCATGACCATACTGGTCATACTGCCTTCTCTTCTCGGGATCGCTCAGGATCGCATAAGCCTCAGAGGCTTCTTTAAACTTCTTCTCCGCTTCCGCGTCGCCGGGATTCATGTCCGGATGGTACTTCTTGGCCAGAGCCCTATATGCCTTTTTAATGGCGGCGTCGTCGGCATTTTTGTCAATGCCGAGCACCTCATAGTAATCTCGTTTCTGTTCTGCCATGACTGGTTCCTTCCCTGAGAATCAGTAAACTCTCTCAAATCGCTCTGTTGCGACCCTAATTCAACAATTCAGCCACACCCTCTCTATTCGCAAAATCGTGCTTTCAGCACTCTCCGCTGCCTTGCAGCTCCTTTTTGCTCACATCGAGGGCGTTCCCTCGAATCGTCATCTGACAGCCAAATTCATGCAAGCATGATTTGACCGTCAGATTCGATTCGGCTGAATTGTTTAGACCTCTCTGTAGTCTCCGTCTACTACGTCATCGGCCGGGCCTGACTGTGTACCGTCATCGGACGCCGCACCGCCCATATTGCTCATGTCTGGACCGCCCTGTGCCTGCTGCATATTCTCGTACATCTTGGTGAAGAGAGCCTGTGCGGAATTTGTCAGCTTCTCCTTGGCCGCTTTCAGTTCATCTATTTGGCTGTCGGACATCTCCTGATCTTTCGTCTTCTCCAGAATATCCTTGACCGCCTGCAGATCGGCCTCCACGCCTTCCTTCTGGGAAGCGTCGATCTTATCGCCGACTTCGCTCAATGCCTTCTCCGTCTGGAACACGAAAGCGTCTGCGTCGTTTCTCGTGTCGATCGCTTCTTTTCTCTTCTTATCCTGCGCCTCATACTCTGCGGCTTCTTTTACCGCCTTCTCGATCTCGTCGTCGGACATATTGGAGCCGGCGGTGATAGTGATATGCTGCTCCTTGCCTGTGCCAAGATCCTTTGCGGATACGTTGACGATACCGTTGGCATCGATATCAAAAGTAACCTCGATCTGCGGAACGCCGCGCATTGCCGGCGGGATACCGTCCAGTCTGAACTGGCCGAGCGACTTATTGTCCTTCGCGAACTGTCTCTCGCCCTGTACCACGTTGATATCGACCGCCGTCTGGTTATCCGCAGCCGTGGAGAATATCTGGCTCTTCTTGGTCGGGATCGTCGTATTTCTCTCAATCAGTCTGGTAGCCACACCGCCCATTGTCTCGATAGAAAGAGACAGCGGCGTAACATCGAGGAGCAGGATCTCACCTGCGCCCGCATCGCCCGCAAGTTTACCGCCCTGAATGGAAGCGCCCAGCGCTACACACTCATCGGGATTCAGATTCTTGCTCGGCTCTTTGCCGGTCAACTGCCTTACCTTATCCTGTACGGCGGGAATACGTGTAGAACCGCCGACCAAAAGCACCTGACCGAGATCCGCGTTGGTCAGTCCGGCATCCTTCATCGCATTCTGTACCGGAACGGCCGTCTTCTCTACCAGATCACGGGTCAGCTCGTCAAACTTCGCTCTGGAAAGATTCATATCCAAATGCTTCGGCCCTTCCGCCGTCGCCGTGATGAAAGGCATATTGATGTTGGTCGTCGTAGCGGAGGAGAGTTCCTTCTTCGCTTTCTCGGCCGCCTCTTTCAGTCTCTGCATCGCCATTTTATCGCCCGAGAGGTCAACGCCCTCCTGTGCCTTAAACTCGGACAGCATCCAGTCGATGATCTTCTGGTCGAAATCGTCGCCGCCGAGGTGTGTATCACCGTTGGTCGCAAGCACTTCGATCACGCCGTCGCCGATCTCGATAATGGATACATCGAATGTACCGCCGCCGAGGTCGTATACCATGATCTTCTGCTCTTTCTCATTGTCAAGGCCGTATGCCAGCGCCGCAGCCGTAGGCTCGTTGATGATACGCTTTACATCAAGGCCGGCGATCTTGCCGGCGTCCTTGGTCGCCTGACGCTGCGCGTCGTTGAAGTATGCGGGAACCGTGATAACAGCCTCCGTAACCTTCTCGCCCAGATAACTCTCCGCGTCCGCTTTCAGCTTCTGCAGGATCATCGCAGATATCTGCTGCGGAGAATATTTCTTGCCGTCGATCGTGCGTCCCCTGTCCGTTCCCATATCTCTCTTAATGGAAGAGATCGTCTTCTCAGCGTTGGTGACCGCCTGACGCTTTGCCGGCTCACCTACAAGCCTCTCGCCCGTCTTGGTGAACGCTACGACCGAGGGTGTCGTCCTCGCGCCTTCCGTGTTGGCAATAACGGTAGGCTTGCCGCCCTCCATAACCGCCACACAGCTGTTGGTTGTTCCTAAGTCGATACCAATAATCTTGCTCATTTCCGTTTCCTCCTACTATATCATTTCATTTTTATTTTTATTAGCTAACCACCGCAACCATACTGTGTCTTACGACACTGTCACGGTAGGTATATCCCTTCTGCAGTTCCTGTGCGATCACGCCGGACTCGTACTCTTCGCTCTCGACCTGCATCACCGCGTTGTGGAAATCGGGATTGAACTCTTCGCCGACCGCCGGAATCGGTTTGACGTCCATGTTTTCAAGTTCCGTCAAGAGCTGCTTGTATATCATCTGCATCCCCTGTGCGAAAGCGCCGTCTTTCTCTTCCTCCGGTATTGTTGCCAGCCCTCTCTCAAAATTATCCACCACTGGGAGGATCTTCTCGATCACACTCTTCGCGCCCGTCTCGAACATCATCGTCTTTTCTTTCTCGGTCCGCTTGCGGAAATTCTCGAACTCAGCCATCTGCCTCTTGACTCTGTCCTCGAGTTCCTCGATCTTTTCTTTCAGGGCATCCTGCTTTTTGTCTGTCTTTTCTTTCTTTTTCTTTTCCTTCTTGTCTTCCTTAGGCTCCTCTTGGACCGTCTCCGGCTCCGCTTCTTTTGCCGTCTCTTCCGCGGTCTCCTCCGGCTCTTTGCCCTCTGGCGTTTCCTGAGCAGCCTCCTCGGTCAGAGCTTCTTCCTGCATCTTATCTTTTTCCTCTGCCACGCCTCTCATTCCTTTCTGCTTTTACTTCCTATATAGATCATCGAGCTGGCTCTTAAGCAGTTTCAGGTTCTTGACTACCTTTTCATAGTCCATCCTCTTCGGACCGATGATGCCGATAGTGCCTTTCATCCCTTCGTCCAGCTCATAAGTCGCAGTCACGATACTGCAGTCTTTCATGCCCTGTACCGGCATCTCGCTGCCGATATAGACCTGTATGCCGGTATTGCCCTCGTCAGCCAGATTGTCCTGCACCAGCTCGCTTAAGAGCTGTTTTTCCTCGAAGGTCGTGATCAGCTCGCTCGCCCGTTCGTTGTCCGTCAGCTCCGGATATTTGAATAGATTCCTTGTTCCGCTGGTGTAGATCTCCAGATCTTCGTCCGCCTTGATCGCCTCGGCGACCGCGTCTATCACGTTGGCGATGATATCGCTGTGTATGCCCGCCTGCTGCTTCATCGCAGAGATCATTCCCAAGTTGATCTCATCTAACGACAGCCCGTTCAGGTGCGTGTTCAACAGGATATTCAGCTTTAAGAGCGTCTCGTCGTTCAGCGCCTCGTCCACCGTAAGCATCGTATTCTTGATCATATTGCCTTCCACTACGATGACTGCAAGGATCTGATTGGCATCTACGCGGGAAAGCTGAATGAATTTCAGTTTGTTGCCGTGATACTGCGGCGCGGATACCATAGCGGCGTAATCCGTGTTGGCCGCGAGCATTTTGGCCGCTTTCTTCAGGAGATGATCCATCTTGCCTTCTTTTTCAAGAAGCGTCTCCTTCATCTCCTCGACTTCCCGCTCCTTCTCCTCCATCATCTTATCCACGTACAGGCGATAACCCTTGTCAGAGGGAATGCGGCCGGCGGAAGTGTGCGGCTGCAGGATGTACCCCAGTTCCTCCAGATCGGCCATTTCATTCCGAATGGTCGCCGAACTCAGATTTAAATCTGTATACTTGGATATGGTCCTGCTTCCTACCGGTTCTCCCGTCTCTAAATAGTTGCGAATGATGGCTTGCAATATTGTATATTTTCTTTCATCTAACTGCATACCATTTCTCCCGTTGTTAGCACTCGATTGATTAGAGTGCTAACATCTTCTAGTAGTAAATTATCACTTAAGATTTTTCTTGTCAACATTTCCCTGCAAAAAATTTATAAAAAAACTATTAAGATTATTATCCGCAGAAAAAAACAGCCGATTCGAGTTTTTACTCAAACCGACTGCTCTTGACCGTCATATCATATGTAGTTCCCGCGGTATCCTTCCGATACTCAGATAGCGAAATCGCCCGCCACTTCGCCGTTGATAACATAGTAGACCTTGCTCTCTTCCGGCTTTACATACAACTCAACAGACTTGAAATCGCCGACCTTGCGGTTCAGATCATGCTTCCACACTTCTTTCGCGATCTTTACAAGATCATCCGTCGTGTACTCCTTGCCGGCAAACTGCAGTGTCATCGCAGCCTTCACCGCCGCCTTCTTCGCAGGAGCCTTCGCCGCCTTAGTGGTCGTCTTAGCCGTAGTCTTCTTAGCTGCCGCCGCTTTCTTAGCGGGCGCTTTCTTGGCTGCAGTCTTCTTGGCTGCCGCCTTCTTTGCAGGAGTCTTCTTCGGCTCTTCCTTCTTTGCCTCCTGCTGGGGTGCTGCTACAGATGCCGCCGGCGCTGTCTTTGCTTCTACTGTCTTTGTATCTGCTGCCTTCGCCGCTACCGCTTTCGCAGCCGGCGTCACACTAACCGTTTTCTTTGTCTCTGCCATAACGCTTCTCCTTTCACACAACCGGAACTGTCCGATCATCTCGTGTCATTTTTACTTTTTCATCTTCCCTAGCCCTGCACTCTTGGACTTTATGCCAATTTTAACGCAATATAAATCTACTGTCAATGAACATCTGTAACAAATCGTTGCCGTTCTTTTTCCCATTCTATGCGAAATTACACAAAAAATGCCGCATTTACACTTTCCGCCATTGCAGTCCGCCCGTATCAGGCAACAGCGAAGTAGAGCAGCACCAGCGCGCCCAGCGCGATCCGATACCAGCCGAAAGCTTTAAAATCATGCTTTCTGATATAACTCAGCAAAAAGCGTATGACGATCACCGAGACAAGGAACGCCGACGCCATACCGACTAACAGTATCGCCGCTTCCTCCCCCGTAAACGCAAAACCGAACTTCACGATCTTGAGAAGACTTGCGCCCAGCATGACGGGGATCGCCAGAAAAAAAGTAAACTCCGCCGCCACCGTTCTGGAAACGCCGATCATAAGCGCTCCCACAATGGTCGCGCCCGAGCGCGACGTTCCGGGGAACACCGCCGCAAGGAGTTGGAAAACGCCGATCATAAGCGCCGTTTGGTAAGTGATGCCGCTAAGCTCCGTGATCTTCGGGGAAGCGTTCTTATTCCTGTTCTCGATCACGATAAAAGCGATGCCGAAAACGATCAGCGCAACGGCGACGCACCACGGATTGTAAAACAGCGCGTCCAGCACATCGTCAAACGCAAGACCGATCACCGCCGCCGGAATGCACGCCGTCAATATCTTAAACCAGAGCGAAAAAACATCTTTGCGTACCACCGGCTTCCTGCCGAACCGAAAGGGAAATATCTTGTTCCAAAACAGGAGCACCACCGCCATGATAGCGCCAAGCTGTATCACCACGAGAAACATCTCCCAGAATTCCGGTGAGACATCCAGCGTTACAAATTCATTTAAGAGGATCATGTGCCCCGTGCTGCTGATCGGAAGCCACTCCGTGACGCCCTCGACGACACCGAATAAAATTGCCTTTAAAATTTCTATCATACTCATTTCCTCCATAATATAATAATTCAGCTTAAACCGCGGCTCCTCGAAAATGCTTCGCATTTCCTCGGTCGCGGGCTCGCGCCCTATAAATCCATCGTCTGACAGAAACGTCTGCGAGCAGCCGTTTTCTTCGGACGATGGATTTGCGCGGTTTATTGCTATCGCGGATATTCACTCTTCACAAATCTGCGCAGCGCGTCAAGCGACCGCTCCACTTTCTCCGTGTCGATACAGTAGGCGAGACGGACATAGCCCTTGACGCCGAAGGTATCGCTCGGCACGAGTATCAGGTCGTACTTCTTCGCCTTCTCGCTGAAAGCAATCGCATCCTCCTCCAACGCTTTCGGGAAGATGTAAAAGGTCCCGCCCGGCTTCACGCACTCGAAGCCGAGGTCTGTGAGTTCCCTGTACAGGATATTCATATTCGTCTCGTAGACGGACAGATCGGCGGTGAGATCCAGCACCTGCGCCACCGCGAGCTGAATGATCGACGGCGGGCAGTTGTGCCCGATGCCTCTGGATATCTGACTGCACATCGTGGCGATCAGATCCCCATCCGTACAGGCGGGATTCACCGCCACATAGCCTATGCGCTCTCCCGGCAGGGACAGCGACTTCGAGAAGGAATAGCAGGACAGCGTGTTTGCGTAAAACTTGGACGGATAGGGCGAGTCTACGCCTTCAAAGACGATCTCTCTGTATGGCTCGTCGGATATCAGGAAGATATCGTGGCCGTATTGTTCCTGTTTGCGCGTCATGATCTCCGCGAGCGTGCGTATCGTCTCCGTCGAATAGACCGTGCCGGACGGATTGTTCGGCGTATTGATCAGGACCGCCGCGACCTTCTCCGTCAGCATCTCCTCGAACGCTTCAAAGTTGACCTGAAAACTCTCCGTGTCGGCGGGAACGACCTTGAGCGCCGCGCCCGTCAGATCGATATACGGCCCATATTCCGGAAAATAGGGTGCGAACGTCAGGATCTCATCCCCCGGCTCGCTGACACAGCGCACCGCATGGGCGATCGCGCCCGCCGCTCCCGTCGCCATAAAGATATGATTGCCCGTATACGACATCCCGAAACGTTTGTTTAACGATGCCGCAATCTGATCGCGCACGGCCGGGATACCGAGGCTCTGGCTGTAGCCGTGCAGCTCCATGGGATCCCTGTGCTGCAGCAGCTCGATCATCGTGTCGGTGAACTTCTGCGGGGTCGGAACGGACGGATTGCCGAGACTGTAGTCGAACACATTCTCATAGCCAATCTCCTTTCCTCTCGCCGTGGCAAATTCCGAGAGCTGCCGGATCACCGATTTCCCCTGCAACATATCCTTATACTTCTGTACGATCATAATTGCAAATCCTGCCTTTCCTATAAATATATTAGCGGCTCCGTTCTGTTATTCCGCCATCAAGATCAAATCCATGAATGCGGAGGCAGTAGTTCGTGTGCGCCGTATCCAGTTTAAACACTCTGTTTCGTTCATTGTATGTGATATTTGATATTCACAGCTTTGCCTACCTGTCACGTCTTATTATAGTAACATCTGATTTTAATGGGAAGAAAAAATTGCGTCCGCCTCCGAAAATGCGCATGCAGGAAATGCCTGTGCAAAAATGCAGAAAGTATTTTTATTTGCCATAAACTGTGATAAAATAGTCCGTGTTGCAGCCGCAGAAATTCCTGCGGGCAGGGCGGCGGCAAGGCCGTATTGAATATGATACATAAAGGATGGAATTTGCCATGAATATCACGGTAGTGATCGAACAGATGATTATGATCTTCATACTGATCGGGGTCGGTCTGCTTTTATACAAAAAGAATATTCTGAACGAATCGTCTTCACAGCAGCTATCGGGGCTGATCGTCCACGTGACGAACCCCGCGCTTTTGATCTGCTCCGCCTTCAGCGACGGCCCGAAGATGTCTCTGCGGGAACTGGGCGCCGCGCTGGTCGTCTTTTTGATCGTCTATGCGCTCCTGATCGCCGCCGCGTTTCTGATCCCCCGTATCCTGCGCGTGCCCGACGGGGAACGCTACCCCTATCAGCTCCTGACGATCTTCGGCAACGTGGGCTTCATCGGGATACCGCTGGCGTCTGCGGTACTCGGCACGGAATCCCTGATCTTCGTGTCCATTTACAACCTGATCTACAATGTGCTGATCTATACCTTCGGCATCTCCCTGCTGCGCAGAGCCGCCGCAAGACAGGCCGCCGGCAGAGGCGAAGAAAGCCGGGCGGCACAGGAGGCCGTGGACACGCCCCTGTGGCGGAAACTGATCAACGCGGGAACGATCTCTGCCGCGGCGACTATTTTTTTCTATGTGGGCGACTTCCCCGTGCCGTCCATCGTACCTTCTACCCTGACCTATATGGGACAGTCCACAACGCTGCTCTCCATGCTGGTGTTAGGCATCTCACTGGCACAAATGAAGCCGAAAGATATCTTCACCCACCCGAAGCTGTACGGTTTCATACTGCTCCGTCAGGTTCTGATACCTATCGGCTTTGTCATGCTGCTCCGCCCTGTCATCGACAATACGCTGGTCGTCGGCACACTGACATTGATGCTGGCAGTGCCCGCCGGGAATCTGCCGCTGATGCTCTCCAAACAGCTTCACGCGGACGGCGAGACGATCTCGCAGGGCATCATCCTCTCCACGCTGCTCAGCCTGGTCACGCTGCCTGTGGTGAGTCTGGCGCTGTCCTTTTAGTTGCCGCCAAACAGCGGTGTGGACAGATATCTGTCGCCGGAATCAGGCAGCAGCGCCACAATGGTCTTGTCCTTGTTCTCCGGCCTGTTTGCGAGGATCGTCGCCGCCTTCAACGCAGCGCCCGAGGAGATGCCCACAAGGATACCCTCGCTCACCGCAAAGGCTTTTCCTTCCGCAAACGCATCTTCATTCTCGATCGGAATGATCTCATCGTATATCTTCGTGTTCAGCACATCGGGCACAAATCCCGCGCCGATACCCTGAATCTTGTGCGCCCCGGGCGTACCCTTCGAGAGCACGGGACTGGTCGCCGGCTCCACCGCAACGACTTTCACATTCGGATTCTTCTCTTTCAGGTACTCGCCCACGCCCGTGATCGTGCCGCCCGTACCCACACCGGCCACAAAGATATCTACCTTGCCGTCCGTCTGGTCCCAGATCTCCGGCCCTGTCGTCGCCTTGTGTACCGCGGGATTCGCGGGATTCACAAACTGGCCCAGAATCACGGAGCCTTCGATCTCATTCTTCAGCTCTTCCGCCTTGGCGATCGCGCCTTTCATTCCCTTTGCGCCCTCGGTGAGCACCAGCTCCGCGCCGTACGCCTTCAACAGATTCCTTCTCTCCACGCTCATCGTGTCGGGCAGGGTCAGGATCGCCCTGTATCCCTTTGCCGCCGCCACCGCCGCAAGACCGATGCCGGTGTTGCCGCTCGTGGGCTCGATGATCGTCGCGCCCTCTTTCAGAAGTCCCTTCTTCTCCGCATCTTCGATCATCGCCAGCGCGATACGGTCCTTCACGGATCCGGCCGGATTCAGGTACTCCAGCTTCGCAAGGATCGTGGCATTCGTCACGCCCGCCTTCTTAGTGTAGCCGTTCAGTTTCAGGATCGGCGTCCCGCCGATCAGTTCCAGTGCGCTCTCTTTGATCTTGCTCATATCAGTGTCCTCCGCCTTTCTTTTATTTCCTACTTATTACATAGGAATTATATGTTTTATTATATTGCTGATTATATGCCCGACTTTTCCGGTTGTCAATAGGTTTTGCAAAAATTATTTTGCCTGCTTCTCCCTGTCCTTCTCCCGCAGATACCTCTTCAGCAGAAAAGCGCAGAAATAAGGAAACGTATAGATGCCGTCGCTGTAACCGATGTTGGCGGCCGCGAACTTGATGCCGTAACGGATGTCCTCATATTTGTCCCCGTCGATCAGGCTGCGAAGCGACTTCGCCCTGCCGTTGGTCGCCTTCACCTCAATCGGAATCAGTTCCGACGCCGTCCGCACGAAGAAATCTTCCTCCAGCGTGGAGTTTTCTTTTTTATAATAGTAGAGACCATAGCCGCTCTTTACGAGCGCCTCCCCGACAATATTCTCGTACAGTGCGCCTTTATAGACGCCCAGATTCCTGTTGGCGCGCAGATCGTCCTGCGCCTCGTCGTCCAGCATCGCCACCAGAAGACCGCTGTCGGCAAAATAGATCTTGTATTTATTTTCCTCATAATTCCCTTTGAGCGGCAGTTCCGGGCTTCTCAGACAATAGCACGGATTGATGATGCCCGCGTCGGCAAGCCACTCAATACAGCCCCGATAATCCTTGAACCTTGCGCCGGACGCCACCTTGGAGATCTGGAACTTCTTATTGTCTTTCGCCAGCTGCACAGGGATCTGCTCAAACACATTCAATATCCTCGTCTGATCCAGACCCTCGGCGTATTTTCGGATATCCTCTTTATAATCGGCCAGAAGCTGTCTCTGTATCTCCAGCGATCCCTCGAACGTTCCTCTCTCGATATACTCCCGAACGACAGCCGGCATACCGCCCAGAATACAGTAATCCAAAAAAAGACTCCCGCACACGGACATCGTGACATCACCGAGCGGCTTTTGCTCCAGCATATGCGTAAGCAGCTCTTCCGTAAAAGAATCGTCGTACCCCTTGGCCCACAGAAATTCTTCAAAGTCCAGCGAATACATCTCGTAATCAGTCTTATAACCGACACTGTTGCTCTCGATCCGCTGATACTGTATCCCGAGCAGCGAGCCGCTGCAGATCACATCAAACCGCCCGTCGATCTGAAAAAACTTGAGTGCGGTGGCGATCTCCGGAAACGCCTGCAGTTCATCGAAGAAAAGTAATGTTTTCCCTTCGGCAAACTTCTTCTCAGGATCAAGCAGCGAGATATTCTTGACAATTTCCTCCGCCTTATATCCGTCCGCCGTGATCATCCTGTACTTCGGCTCTTCCACGAAATTGATCTCTATGACGCTCTCATAATTTTGCTTTGCAAACCGCCTGATGGATTCCGTCTTGCCCACCTGCCGCGGCCCTTTGACAATCATCGGCTTTCTCTGCGCATCTTTTTTCCACTCTTCCAGTACACGGTCGATCTTTCTTGCCAGATACATCCCATTGGCTCCTTTCTGTCCCCTCTTCTAGTATATGCAATTTCCCGCAGAAATACAATGCTTTTACAAAAAAATGAGGGAATTACGTGGCAGTGATTGCAAAAACATGAGCGAATTGTCAGGCTATAACCGCAAAAATATGAGCGAATTATTTGCTTAAAGCAACAAAACATGAGGGAATCATCAATCTTTGATAGCAAAAACATGAGGAATCGTCATCACGGCATTTGCCAGATCGACAGGCAGACTTATCCGCTTGGTTCAGTGCCCGCGTAAATAAAACGAGCTCCCGGCGGTGGAAGCACCGGGAGCCCGTTTTATATATACAAACTAAGGGATATAGGTATACGCTTACTCAACGTCCTGCAATGCGGCGAAGTCCTCTTCGCCCGTGCGGACCTTAACGACCTTGTCAACATTGTAGACAAAGATCTTGCCGTCTCCGATATGGCCGGTATAGAGCGCCTTCTTGGCTGCCTCGATCACGTCCGCTACCGGGATCTTGCTGACAACGACCTCGACCTTGACCTTAGGCAGCAGCGTCGCGTCCATCTCGACGCCGCGGTACATCTCGCCCGCGCCCTTCTGTATGCCGCAGCCCATAACCTGCGTTACGGTCATGCCCGTTACGCCCAGATCGTTCATCGCTTTTCTCAAATGATCGTATCTGGACAGCTTCGCAATAATGCTTACCTTATACATACCCGTTGCAGAGGGCACAGGAACCTGCGCCACTTTGACGGCCGCATTCTTCTGCACTTCCGATGCCTTCTCGTAATCCTCTACGCCGAGACTCGTATTCTCGTTGACGTCCATAGACATCGTGTTGGACACGTCCATAATGCTGAAGCCCGAGTATGCGGAAGCAAGGCCGTGCTCTGTAGCGTCCAGACCGATGATCTCCTCCTCCTCGGAAGCGCGCAGTCCGAAGATCGCCTTGATCACAAGGAAAGTGATCGTGATCGTGACCGCCGTCCACAGGATCGTCGCGCCCATGCCCAGAAGCTGCAGACCGAGTTGTTTGAAGCCGCCGCCGTAGAACAAGCCTTCTGCCGCGATCTGGTTTGCGCCAAAGTTCACGCCGTCGCCGTAGCCTCTCGCAAATGCGGGCGCCGTATCCGTGGCAAACAGACCGACTGCGATAGTGCCCCAGATACCGTTCAGGCAGTGTACCGCAACCGCGCCCACGGGATCGTCGATGCGCAGCTTATAATCGAGAAGCCATACGCCGAATACCACCAGTACACCGGCAACCGCACCGATGACGATCGCACCGAACGCGTCGCACACATCACAGGGCGCGGTGATCGCCACCAGACCTGCCAGAGATGCGTTCAGGCACATGGAGACATCGGGCTTGCCGTATTTC
Organism: uncultured Lachnospiraceae bacterium; assembly: GCA_947626745.1. Taxonomy (GTDB): domain Bacteria; phylum Bacillota; class Clostridia; order Lachnospirales; family Lachnospiraceae; genus UBA3282. Next base: position 171,515 of record CANQTF010000002.1, on the reverse strand, counting down.
ACCCATGTGAATACCATACATACTACCGTCGCAACCGCCGGAGCGATCGTCGTCGTCACGAAGATAGAGCCAAGCTCTTCGACCGATGTGGCAGCCGCGCCGTTGAAGCCGTACCAGCCGAGCCACAGGATAAATACGCCGAGGCAGCCGATCGGAAGGTTGTGTCCCGGAAAGGCATTCACCTTCGTGATCTTGCCGGATTTGTCTTTCACGAACTTGCCGATACGAGGCCCAAGCATCGCCGCGCCGATCAGGGCGCTGATACCGCCTACCATATGGATACAGTTGGAACCGGCGAAATCGTGGAAGCCCATCTGTGCAAGCCAGCCGCCGCCCCATGTCCAGTGTGCCTCGATCGGATAGATCACAGCCGAAATCACGGCTGAATAAACACAGTAGGATAAGAATTTCGTTCTCTCGGCCATCGCGCCGGATACGATCGTCGCGGTCGTCGCACAGAACACTAAGTTAAATACGAAGTTCGACCAGTCGAACGCTGCATAGTCGGTAAAAATGTCGAATCCCGGCTTACCGATAAAGCCGACCAAATCCTCTCCCAAGAACAGGCCAAACCCGATCAGGATAAAGACCACCGTACCGATGCAGAAGTCCATCAGGTTTTTCATCAGGATATTACCCGCATTCTTCGCTCTGGTAAAACCTGTCTCCACCATAGCGAAGCCCGCCTGCATCCAGAACACCAGCGCGGCGCCGATCAGAAACCAGACGCCGTACACTTCGCCTGTTATGGCGCTCAAAATCTCTTCACTCATAACTTTTCCTCCTCACATAAAAAATACGGATACAATGCGCCTTTCCCAAAGCCCCATTGCTCCGTACCTTTTACAATATATTTTGAGAAAAAAAGATGCTGCGACTCAAGTCACAGCACCTTTGCTCTCTCTGAAACGGATTCTATCACCGTCAAATCTTCCTGTCAATAGCTTTTTACAAAAATTCCCAAAGAAATTTTAACAGCCGATCCCTATGTATCTGTCCGGCCTATAGCGCCGCCAAGAAGAAAATAAACGCTATCGTGAGCAGGATCGCCAGGCAGTTCGTGACGATACCCGCAACTGCCAGGCCCTTGTTCGGCTGATCCTGTGCAATATTCACAATGCCGAGCACAAGGCCGACGACCGCGGCGATGATCGTGACGATCGACCAGAAACAGATAATGGAGATAATACCGCACACCAGACTGCCCACCGCCGGTCCGCCGGTCTTGGCCGGAACGGCATTGGAGACAACGATCGGCCCGCTGTAGCCGTTGGGCGTATAGCTGTTATAACCGCCATTCGGCGCATAGCCCTGATTCGGCATATTCGGATTCGGATAGCCGCCGTTCGGGTACACATTTCCGTTCGGATAACCGCCGTTCGGCTGCCCGTTGTTGTTATTGTATCCGTTATTGCCATAGCCGCCGTTATATTCGCCGTAATAGGGATTGGCGCCCTGATTCTGCCAGTTCTGGTTCTGCCAGCCCTGATTCGGGTCCTGCCAGCCCTGCTCGGACCGGCTCCGATCTGCTTCCTGCCAGTTTTGGTTCTGTTCCTGATTATCGAAATTGCTGTCCATTTTTTCCTCCGTTCTCAATCACACAGCGTTGTCAGCCTAGCCTAACGCGCCCGACGCGCCGAGCCAGAATCCCAACGCGAAAAACCCCGCAAAAATAACAAGATAGATCACGAATGCGCCGATGATCTTCTTCGTGTTCCTCTGCAGCGCCGCAGTAATATAAACCGTACTCATCGCAATACCGATCACGCCGCAGAGCAGACCGCAGATGAGCCAGCCGCCGATGATGCTGAAAACGACCATGACCCACACCCATGCCGGGATAGAAGCTACCGGCTCATACGGCGTCTTGTCGTCATCGTACACACCGTTTACCACAAGCCTTGCTTTCTTGCCGACCATTACGATATGGCAGTTGACGCCGGGAAAATCCACCGAATAGTCCACTACATTTACCAAAAAATTGCTGGATTTTACCTTGTAGGTATTGCCGTCTACCGTGATCTCCGGTCCGCCGAAGGTCTTGACCGCACACCCAAGCTGATGCGCTATGCCGTTAGCGTCCGTGACTGTCCATGCATTTCCGTTCATTCTCACTTTCTCCTTTTCCCCATACTCATTCATTTGTGGCATGCAATCAAAAAAACTGCATTATAGTGAATATATCATCTATCCGTCCAAAAAACAATAGGGAATTTTAGCCGTGCCATACCATTCGCGCATATTCTTTTCCCTCGATGACGACCTTCTCCCGAAACCGGAAACCCAGCTTACGGCAAAGCGCACTTGATCTCTCGTTCCCCGTCATCACCAGTGCCTGCACCTGTGTCAGACCAAGCTCCGCCGCCGCATAGCCGAGGATCGCGCTGCACACCTCATAGGCATAGCCCTGCCGCTGCCACGGCACACCGATCACAAAGCCCAACTCCGGCATAGCATACCCTTCCCGCCAGCTTATCCCCGCGCGCCCAATCACCGTGCCGTCCTTCGTCAGCACCGTCCACATGCCGTACCCGTAAAAGCCGTATACCTTCTCCCGATACTCCCGGATATAAGCCAGTTCCGCTTCGCGGTCGGCATACAGATCCTCCATGTAAGCCGTGATCTCCGGCTCCGCATAGATCCTGTAAAAGCTGTCCGCGTCCTCCTCCGTCGTCTCGCGGATGATACAACGTTTTGTTGTAAGAATCTCCCACGGCAGTCCTGCCAGACGCCGATACGCCATGTCGATCTCTTCGTAGCCAAGCTCTTCTATCCGTTCGATCACATAGAGCGCGCCCGCGAAATCCGCGTCCCCATTCTCTTCATGCCGATACGGCAGCACATGACCGCCCTGCTTACACAGCGCGCGGTACGCTTCCTCGGAATCCGTGATGTACAGGGCGTCGGTCCATTTCTCCGCATTTTCGCTGTCTTCGTCCGATTCCGCCGTACCGTGCGCCGCCTCATATCCTTCCACGTACTGCAGCTTTTCGTCACTCCTTGTATAAAATACCGAGGCGACAGCGATTCCGTGTTCCCGCAGATCATCGACGAGCGGCCCTGCCGCCCGCATCCTATTCTTTTCCAGATATAAAAATACTTTCCCAAGCATAACCTGTTTCCCGTTTGCTGAAGTCAAGCGTCGTACTTGACAAACTCTGCCCCGCTGTCGTATTCTGCCAGCTCAGCTGCGGAGATATCTCCCTTGCCGTCATATCTGTAATAACGGCCATGCTCCGCCCGAAATTCAAGGATACAATAATCTTCGTCATCTACTCCCTTGGGATAATATTTTTCATCGCCTTCATTCCATAACAGGGCTTTATGCCCGTGATCGAAATGCAAGACAGCTGTCCCCGTCAGGCACACGCCCTCAAAAGTCCTGCAGTCATCGAAATACAGACATGCCCGAGCATCCTTCAACAGCGCCTGAACGTGTTGGGAAGACGTATTGGTGGAGATCAAATGCCCGCCCAGACCCTTGTGCCAGGTGCTGAATACCTTCCTGACACTCGGATTTCCGTCTTCGTCCAAGAAACCAAGTGTGGCAAATCCGGCTTCTCTGATCAAACGGTCGATTTCTTTCAGTGTCATATCTTTTTCTCCTCCTCTTCAAGATTTTTCAGTATCTTTTCCAGTCCCGCATCCAGCCTCAAAATCTCTTCGTCGGTAAAACCTTTATAAAACAGACGGCTCATTTCATCGGAGACTTCTTTATATTTGCCCTCCAGTCCGCGCGCGTTTTCCGTGAGGCGGATACGGATCTGTCTACGGTCTTTGGGATCGTAACATCTTGTGATATGTCCCAGATCTTCCATTCGGTCAAGCATACCTGTCAGCGTTGTCTTCGCCAGCCCCGTTCTTCTGGCAAGCTCCACGATAGGCAGATTATCCTCCTGCCATAAAACATAGAGAATATGTCCCTGTGCGCCGTTGAATTCATCGATCCCGGCTCTGTCCAGCAATCTCCCAAAGATACGTCCCTGAATCTGCTTGATCTGCGAGATCAAGAAACCTCCTCTTGTATCGATCGTCCTCACCTCCCATATAGGATAGTACTATATAGTACAATATGCGTCAACACTTTCCCTTGCATTCCTTCAGTTTTTCTATATATAATATATCATATCAGCAGGAAATCAAGCGCGAGCAAAGCGAGCATTTGATTTCATCTGATATGATAGCGACAGAATCTTTGAGTGCGTCAGCACGACGGCTGCGCAGCAGACGGATTCTGGAGTTATAATTCCATATCAGCAGGAAATCAAGCGCGAGCAAAGCGAGCATTTGATTTCGGAACGGAGGACAAAATGGCACAAAATCCTATGGTTACTTTCACAATGGAGAACGGCGATGTGATCAAAGCGGAGCTTTATCCGGACATCGCTCCCATATCCGTCAATAACTTTATCAGCCTGATCAAACAGGGCTTCTATGACGGGCTGATCTTTCACAGGGTCATCAAGGGCTTCATGATTCAGGGCGGAGATCCGGAAGGCACGGGAATGGGAGGCCCGGGCTACTCGATCCGCGGCGAGTTTGCGCAGAACGGCTATCCCAACGACTTAAAGCACACGGCGGGCGTCCTCTCTATGGCGCGAAGCATGCATCCCAATTCCGCGGGCAGCCAGTTTTTCATCATGCACAAGAATGCGCCTCATCTGGACGGCTCCTACGCTGCGTTCGGCAAGGTCACGGAGGGCATGGAGAATGTGAATAAGATCGCGGAAACGGAGACGGACTACTCCGACCGGCCGTTGCAGGAACAGAAGATCAAGACCGTGACGGTGGAGACCTTCGGTGTAGATTATCCGGAACCGGAGAAGCTGTGACGGCAGACCTCATGATCTCCTAAAATTTGAGCCGCGCCTATCCGCACACGTCGACGTCGTGTTCATGATTTGTTCATATTTAATTTAAAAAAACTTCATGTGCGAATCATTTTTTAGACATTTCTCTTGCGTATACTAAAACCATAGCAACACAGCAGAAATGACTTTACGAGTTGACTGATCAATTAAAAACTTTTTCATAATAAATGCCAAGTAAAGAGCCTCTTTACTTGGCATCCTCCCTTTTATAGGGGATTTTTTCCTTGCAGTATGTTTTCTTGTGTGCTATACTCTAAAAAACGTAAGCATACATTATAAAAAGAAAAGATTCTGAATGTCAGCGTGGACATAGTTTTGGTGTCTGCGCTTTTTTTCGGAAAAGAGGGAGGAAATGATTATGAACGGACTAGTAGACATGATCACTAAGGTCAACGGCGCCGTCAACAGTTTTGTCTGGGGTATTCCCATGCTGATCCTGCTTGTCGGTACAGGTATCCTGATGACCGTCCTGACCAAATTCTTCCAGTTGTCACATATCGGACACTGGTGGAAAAATACGATCGGCGGCATCTTCAGCGACAGACACGTAACACGACATACGGGCAAGGACGATAAAGCCATTTCCCAGTTCCAGTCCCTGTGTACGGCACTCGCAGCAACCATCGGCACGGGTAATATCGTAGGTGTCGCCAGCGCGCTCATCGCGGGCGGTCCCGGCGCGATCTTCTGGATGTGGGTCGTCGCTTTCTTCGGCATGATGACAAACTACTCCGAGAACGTGCTCGGTATCTATTACCGCCGCAAGAACTCCAAGGGCGAGTGGTGCGGAGGCGCCATGTACTATCTGAAAGACGGTCTTGGTTCTTTTAAGGGCTGTAAGCAGATCGGTGCGGTGCTGGCGGTACTCTTTTCTGTCTTCTGTCTGTTGGCTTCTTTCGGCATCGGCAATATGAGTCAGATCAACTCCATTTCAGCCAACATGCAGGCGGCCTTCTCCGTTCCCACACAGGTGACGGGCATAGTGCTGATGATTCTTGCGGCGTTGGTGATCCTTGGCGGCCTTAAGCGGATCGCCGCAGTTACCGAGAAGCTGGTTCCTTTCATGGCTATCCTGTACATCATCGGCACACTGGTGATCTTCTTCGCAAACATCGGTCATGTCGGCGCAGTGTTCGGCGCGATCTTCAAAGGCGCGTTCGGTCTGAAAGCTGTGGGCGGCGGTATCGTCGGCTCCGGCGTCAGAATGGCGCTCACATGGGGTATGAAGCGAGGCGTCTTCTCCAACGAGGCAGGTCTCGGTTCCTCCGTTATGGTACACTCCAACTCCAACGTCAAGGAGCCTGTCCGTCAAGGCATGTGGGGCATCTTCGAGGTGTTCGCGGACACAATGGTAGTCTGCACGCTGACGGCGTTCTCCGTGCTCTCCTCCGGCCTGATCGATCTGGAGACGGGTGCGGTGCTCAGCGACGTGTCTGACTCCGCGCTGGTAGGTCAGGCTTTCGCCACGGTGTTCGGCTCGTTCGGACCGATGTTCATCGCGGTCGCTATCCTGCTTTTCGCGTTCTCCACGGTGCTCGGCTGGAGCCACTACGGCACAAAGGCGTGGGAGTATCTCTTCGGCACGGCGTCCACGATCGCATACCGCATCGTGTTCATCATCATTATTTTCATAGGCGCGACCATGAAGCTGAGTCTTGCGTGGGATCTCTCCGATACGTTTAACGGGCTGATGGCGATGCCGAACCTGGTCGGCGTGCTCTGCCTGTCTCCTCTCGTCATGAAGATCACGAAGAACTATGTGGATCGTATCATACGCAAGAAGACGGACGTGGAGCCGATGCTCTCCGTTTTTCCGGATATCAATGCCGATCACGCGGAATAGACCGACGATCCGACACGCGCATACGGCATATGACAAACAGCCGCACAACTTGGATCTGTAAAAAAATAACATAACTGACAATACAATACGGCTGGCAGAAAAGGCCGCGGCATAGTAAAATAAAGACAGAGTTTTGGTACAAAGGAAATGACGCAAGTGAAACGAAAACGCAGAGTCTTTAGAATACTGGCTGCCGCAGTCTTACTGTCAGCCGTCTTGTACGTTATTCTGGTGAATCTTCTTGTGAGCGCAGCGCTCGTTCCCTCCTTTATGCGCAGACTGGACGCCTTCCAGCGGATCACAGATGAGAGCTACGCCGCGCAGATGCAGACCTCGGACATTCAGGTGAACCGCCAACTGGCGCTGAACGCGACCGAAGAATGGCTTGCCACAGCGGAAAGCAGAACGCTCCAAGCTGTGACTCCAGACGGCTATACGCTTGCCGCCACGGAGTTTGATCCGCCGGAAATATCTGCTATCGCGCAGATCGAGCCGGATTCCGACAGCCACAGGTGGGCTCTCGTCCTGCACGGCTATACGGGCTGGAAAGAAGAGATGTATCCCTTCGCCCGTTGGTATCAGGCGCAGGGATATCATGTGATCGTTCCCGATCTGCGCTGTCAGGGTGAGAGCGAAGGCGATTTTATCGGCATGGGCTGGACGGATCATTTCGACTGCGATCTGTGGATCGACTACATACTGCGTCAGGATACCGACGCAAAGATCGTGATACACGGTCAATCTATGGGCGCCGCCACCGCACTGATGATGACAGGTGAAAAAGACGCATCGGTACATATCGCCGCCGTCATTTCCGACAGCTCCTACACGGATGCCTATTCCATGTTCGGCGATAAGATAGAAGACTGGTTCGGTCTGCCGACATTCCCGCTGGTGGACTCCGCGCGCCTTGCGCTGCTTATGCGGGGCGGATACGATCTCTCGGACGCCTCCGCGATCGACGCTGTCGCAAGGAGCCATACGCCGACGCTTTTTATCCATGGCGCGGACGATGTCATGATCCCGGCGCATATGTCCGAGGAACTGTACGAGGCCGCGTCCTGCCCCAAAAAGCTGCTCATCATAGACGGCGCAGGGCACGGGCAACCGCAGGACAAAGCGCCGGAGACATATTACGGAACGATACATGCATTCCTCGCAGAATATGTCCCTTAATATCTTTACGGCAAAAAAGCGCTGGGCAATTGAAAGATAATATAGCAGAAAAGATAAATTTATATCCCAACTTTATTTCGAAATATGTTATAATTAAAAAACTGGAAATAGATAGCAATGGGAGGGTAGCGTATGTTTCTGTTTACGGAAGATTGTCTTATCGGGATCGAGGAGATCGACAATGAGCACAGGCATCTGTTTGAGCTTCTGAACAAAGGTCTGTACCTTCTGCAAAATCAATACGGGGGCGATCAGTATTATGCCATTAAGGAACTGCTTGCGGAGCTGGAGGCGTATGCGGATCGGCATTTTGCCTATGAAGAAGCCTATATGCAGCAGATCCGGGATCCGGAGCTGATCCTGCAGCGCCCGCAGCACATGATGTTCCGGGAAAAAATATTAGAACTTGACGTAAAAAATATTGATGAATTTGACTCGCAGATAGAAGCGATAGAAGAGTTGATCAATTTTCTCGCAAAATGGCTCTATCAGCATATTATCGGGAGCGACAGCATGATCGGGAAGCTGCCGCCTTTGGAAGAGTGGATGCTGCGGGAAAACCCCTGCGAGTTTGTGCCGGAATATGAAACCGGGATTGACATTATAGACAAAGAGCATCGGATCTTATTTGAGATCGCGGAGCGGACTTATCATCTGGTACGCTCCTATGTCCCCGGGGACGGTTATGAGAAGATCTCGGCGATACTGACAGAGTTAAAGGATTACACCAGGCTCCATTTTGCGGACGAGGAGGAATATATGCAGAGTATCCGTTACGAGGGATATGAAGCGCAGAAGCGGGCTCATGAAGCGTTTATCGCCCGTCTGAATGAGATCGACACGGAAGACATCAACGGCGAGCCCAAGGAATATCTGGAAAGCCTCGTGGAGTTTCTGCTCGGCTGGTTAGTCAACCATATCCTTCGCGCGGACAAGGAGATCCCTGCAAAATAAGCGGAAGTTTATAACGGAACAATGTAAGTTTTCCTGTATATTGCCCAAGATGCGCTTACTATAATTTTCTGTTGAATTTTACATAATGGTATGATTTCCAAAATATGTTCACAAAATATATTGATAAGTAACGACATCGGCGTTACAATCATACATGGGAGATGATGAACATGGAAAAAACAGCGACCTTAAATCTGAGAGTAAATCCCGTCGTCAAGCAGAAAGCAGAGGACGTGTTGGCACAACTGGGAATCCCCATGTCAACCGCTATTGATATGTATCTGAACCAGATTTCCTTGACCGGCGGCATACCCTTTAATGTGACGCTTCCCAAAGCGCCCCGCTCTGTCAACGCCGACCTTATGAGTGCCGAAGAACTGCACGCCGCATTGCAGACAGGTTATGATGACATATCCGCCGGCAAGGTACAAAACGCCACATCAGCATTCGCAAAATTCAGGAAAGAACACTGATATGAAAAAGTACAAAGTGCAGATCACCGATCAGGCACTCGCCGATATGGAAGAAATATATACCTATATTGCGGAGCAATTACACGCACCCGAAAACGCTATGGGACAATATAACCGCATCGCGGAAACGATTGAAAGTCTTGACACTTTTCCGGAACGTGTGCAGCTTATGACTTCAGAACCGGAACACACGCTTGGATTCCGTCAACTCCCGATAGATAACTTTCTGGTCTTCTATGTCATTAAAGAGAATCGGGTTATTGTCACAAGAGTGCTGTATGGCGCTTCGGATATAAGTCATCGGCTCCTGAACGACGAATAAAATCAGATCGCACCACCTAAATCAACCTTCTTAAAGAACGGCTCCGCCTCAGTGTACTGCGCCGCCTCCACCTTGCCGTCCCGATAGGTGAGCCGGTGGATATTGCCCTGCCTCAATGTGATCTGGTCGCCCCAGTAGACGATCCCTCCGTCCGTGGCGGCGGACATGATCGCAAACAGGATCGCGCCGTGGCAGACCGCCAGCACATTCTCTTTATCGTGATATGTCTCCACGATCTTGTCAAAAGCGCTGCGTCCGCGCGCCAGCACTTCCTCCAGCGTCTCCATGCCGGGATAGAGATGACCGAACGGCGTATTCTCGAATCTCGCGTTCCTCTCTTCTTCCGTCAGGCCCTCGCCCGCCCCGAAGCAGCGCTCTATCAGCAGCGGCTCCACCACGATATCCTCCTGCCGATAAGACAATCTCTCCGCGACGATCTGTGCGCTCTCGCGCGCCCTTGACAGAGGACTCGACAGGATCACTTCGATATTTACAGGCAAGTCGGCAAGAACAGCCGCCACATGCCTGATCTGCATCCTCCCCGTATCATTCATCTGTATATCCGTATGCCCTTGAATACGTCTCTCGCGATTCCAATCCGTCTCGCCGTGACGAAGTAAGTATATATTCATGCAGCGATCCTCTGTTCCGTATCTGATCCTATTTGCGCTAAGCCCTGCGGGGCAATGTTTTCCTGCCGAAAAACGAACCCCCTCCGACCGGAAGGGGTTCTCTGATACATTCTCCTTACTCTTACGCTTTGCCGTCGGAGCCGAGCACGTTCTTGATCTTGTGCGCAACCATGTCCTTGACGGCCTGACGCGCCGGCTTCAGATACTGACGGGGATCGAAGTGATCCGGATGCTCCGCGAAATATTTACGGATATTACCCGTCATGGCAAGACGGATATCGGAGTCGATATTGATCTTACATACGGCAAGCTCCGCAGCCTTACGAAGCTGCTCCTCCGGAATGCCTACAGCGTCCGGCATATTGCCGCCGTACTGGTTTACCATCTTGACGAACTCCTGCGGAACGGAAGAGGAACCGTGCAGAACGATCGGGAAGCCGGGGAGACGCTTGATGCACTCCTCCAGTACGTCAAAGCGAAGCGGCGGCGGAACAAGAACGCCGTCGGCATTTCTCGTACACTGTGCAGCCGTAAATTTGTATGCGCCGTGGGAAGTACCAATCGCGATCGCAAGGGAATCACAGCCCGTTCTGGAAACGAACTCTTCCACTTCCTCGGGACGTGTGTACATCTCTTTGCCGGCCTCGACCTTTACTTCGTCTTCCACGCCCGCCAGCGTGCCTAACTCTGCCTCAACCACTACGCCGTTCGCGTGCGCGTACTCTACGACCTGCTTGGTCAGCGCGATATTATCCTCGAAAGACTTGGAGGACGCATCGATCATAACAGAAGTGAAACCGCCGTCGATACAGGATTTGCACAGTTCAAACGTATCGCCGTGATCCAGATGAAGTGCGATCGGGATCTGCGGATTCTCCTCAACCGCCGCCTCAACCAGCTTCACCAGATAAGTATGGTTCGCGTATGCGCGCGCTCCCTTGGAAACCTGAAGGATAACGGGGCTGTTCAGTTCTCCTGCCGCCTCTGTGATACCCTGAACGATCTCCATGTTGTTCACGTTAAATGCACCAACGGCATAGCCGCCATTGTACGCTTTCTTGAACATTTCGGTTGTTGTTACTAATGGCATTGTTCTTACCACCTTTCTTAATTTTATGATCAGTTTGCCCGGCCGGCAGACCGGACAATAACTTTCGCTTTTTATTATAACGCAAAGCCTGACCCGACGCAAACATAATCTACGAAAATGATCACAGTTTCTGTTTAAAGCCGATCGTTGGGCACACGGATCTTCAGCATCTTCCGTCTGTTCTCGATAACGGCCTTCGTATGTTCGCCGCCGAACTCTCCGTCCAGCGTCCAAGACAGAGCCTCCTCGCTTTCCACGATCAGGCGCGGTGTCTTAAATGTATAGATATGTTCCGACTTCACACGTTTGTCCACGAGCGCCATGATGATATTGTTCAGATCCATCGGATTGGAAGGCCGGCGGATCAGCGTCACCTCAAACAGCCCGTCGTCCAGCAGGACTTCCTTCCCCGTGATGCCCCTGAACCCGCCGACGGAATGCGAGTTGGTGATCATGCCGTAGATGAAATCGCCTTCGATCACCTGATCTTCATGAGAGACCTTCAGCGGATAAGAGCGGACCGCCGGAAGCCTTTTGACGCCCTCCAACAGATACGCCGCATGTCCGAGAACATTTTTGACATCCTGCTTCGTCTCGTAGGATACGTCCGTAAATATGCCGAACGCCGCCACATAGATGAAATCATAGTCGTTGAATTTTCCGATATCACAGGCAAAATCCCTGCCGTTCACGACAACGCCCGCCGCTTTCAGCATACTCTTGGGGATCCCCAGACTGTTGGCGAAATCGTTCGTGCTCCCCGCCGGAACGTAGCCGATAGGGATCTTCTCATCGCACTGCATCATACCGGTCACCACTTCGTCCAGCGTGCCGTCGCCGCCGCTGCATGCCACGATGTCATACCCCGCATGCCGCTCCTTAACCGCCTTGACCGCATCGCCCGCCGCCTGTGTCGGATATGCGGTCACTTCGTAACCCGCCTTCACAAAAATATCTATGATATCCAGCAGATTGCTTCGGATCTGTGCTTTGCCCGCTCTCGGATTGTAGATAAAAAGCATCTTTTGATTCATATCTGACACCGCCTCCGTGTTTACCATATTTTATCACCGCCATGCGCGGTAAGCAATACGGTATCCGGCAAAACGGCAAAAAAAGAGCATATCACCGCTGATATGCCCCTTGCCTTCTGCCTTATCAAAATGTCTGCAAACGATCCTATCTGCCACTCAGAAATTTCTCGATCCCCTCAATGGCCGCCGCTTCGTCCTTCCCGTCCGCAGTGACATTGATCTGTTCACCGCTGGCAAGTCCGAGACTCATCATGCCCATGATACTCTTGGCATTCACTTTTCTGTCGTCCACATTGATGTACACGGAACTGTCAAACTGGCTCGCAACCTGTACAAGCATCGCAACCGGTCTCGCTTCCAGGCCCGTCTCCAGTTTAATCTGGATCGCTTTTTGAATCATAATATTCTCCTCCTTCTATGACCTGATATCATCAGCAATCTCACTCAGTCTGCGCAGTCTGTGATTTACGCCCGATTTCCCTACGGCCGGCTCAAGATACCCGCCCAGCTCTTTCAGCGCGGCGTCCGGATATTCCAGCCTGATCTCCGCCATCTGCCGCAGATTGTCCGGCAGCTTCTCAAATCCGTACCTGTCTCTGATCAAAAGAATGTCTTCTATCTGTTTGGTCGCCGCCGTGACGGTTTTGGAGATGTTCGCCGCCTCGCAGTTCACCCGCCTGTTAATGGAATTGCGCATTCCCTTGACGATCCGCAGATTCTCCAGATTCATCAGAGAGACATGCGCGCCCATGACGTTGAGAAGATCGACGATGCCGGAACTTTCTTTCAGATAAACGACATCATACTTTTTGCGCTTTATGATCTTAGCCTCTATCTCAAATCCCTGAATGATGTTTTGAAGCTGCTCGGCCTGCGCCCTCGCATCACATACAAACTCGAGATGATAGCTTTTCTCCGGATCGCTCATCGAGCCGACGCTCAGAAACGCCCCTCTCAGGTATGCGCGGGCACAGCAGGAATTTTTGATTAGCAGCGAACTGACAGGCGTATGCAGCGCGATCGGCGCATTCTCCTCACCGCCGAGATGCAGCGCCTGTATCACTTTCCGCTCTGCGTCTTCGTCCGGCAGCAATCTGCCTCTGACACCGGTCACAACATTATCTATATTAAATGCTTTTTTGAATAATGTAAAGCACTTTTTCGCGACTGCCTCATTTTCCGTATTCAGGCACAGATGTCTCCCGTCCTCGCAGACGCCGCCCTCGAAATGGAGCAGAGCCGCCAGCTCCGCAAGCTGACAATGTCTTGCGGGACTGATCTGCGCCGCAAGCTCTTCTTTCACTGTTCCGGAAAAAGACATATTACACTCCCTGCCTGATATCCCTATGGTAGAGCTTCGTGCCATAGTTGCCGTGGTCTTTCATCCTGGCATACAGTTCGTTCGCCAGCGTAACGCTCCTGTGCTTTCCGCCCGTACAGCCGATGCCGATCACCAGTTGATGCTTCCCTTCCTTGACATAATTGGGGATCAGAAAATCCAACATATCCGACAGCTTCTCCAAAAAAACGGAAGCCTCCGGGAAACTCATCACATATTCCTGCACTTCTTTATCATTACCAGTCTTATGCTTAAGCTCATCAATATAGAATGGGTTCGGCAGGAATCTGACGTCAAACACCAGATCGGCGTCCGCCGGGATACCGTTCTTGAAGCCAAAAGACAGGATCGTGACCATCAGGGAATTGTACTCTTCATTGCGCACAAAAATGTGGTCGATCTCCTCCTTCAGCTCTCTTGTCAAAAGATTGGAGGTGTCGATCACGTAGTCGGCTTTCTGCTTGATGCCCTGCAGGATCTCGCGTTCCTTGTGTACGCCCTCCTCCACTCTTCCCTCGGGCGAAAGCGGATGCAGCCTCCTTGTCTCCTTGTATCTCTTAAGCAGTACCGGATCGCTGGCCTCCAGAAACAATATCTCAAACAGATAACCGTTTTCCCGCAGCTTGTCCAATATGTCCTGCGCGTCGCCAAAGGGCTGGTCTGCGCGCACATCCAAGCCAAGCGCCACCTTGCTGATCTCGCCGTTGGGCGCTGCGACAAGCTCCACAAACTTCTCGATCAGCGGAACGGGAAGATTGTCCACGCAGTAAAAGCCCACATCCTCCAGCATTTTCATGGCGGTCCTCTTACCCGCGCCGCTCATGCCCGTCACTACAACAAATCTCATCGCGTATGTCTCCTAAAAATCTCCCAGAAAAACAATTTCCGGCTCGAGAAAGACGTGAAATCTCTCCCTGACGCGTTCTTGTACTTCCTCGATCACTTCCCGGATGTCCGCCGCCGTAGCCTTCCCCATATTTACAACAAAACCGCAGTGCTTATCCGCCACCTGCGCATCGCCGATGCGGTAGCCGCGCATCCCCGCTTCCATGATCAGTTTGCCGGCATAGTATCCGTCGGGCCGCTTGAATGTGCTGCCCGCGCTCGGATATTCAAGCGGCTGCTTACTTCTGCGAAGCGCCGCAAGCTTTTCCATCTTCGCGCCGATCTGTGCCTTGTCGCCCGGCGCAAGGCGCATGATCACCTCCAGCACGATGAAGGCCCTGTTCTTGATGATGCTGGTACGATAACCGAACTCCATAGTGTCGTTGTCAAGCGTGGTGATCTGCCCGTCGCGGTCCATCACACGGACAGCCTCGACCACCTGTTTCATCTCGCCTTCGTATGCGCCGGCATTCATCACGACGCCGCCGCCGATGCTGCCCGGTATGCCCGCAGCGAACTCCAATCCTGTCAGGCCGTGCTCCCTGGCGGCAACCGCCACCTGCGACAGCAGCGCACCGGCCTTTGCCGCGACACGTGTGCCGTCCACCTCGATCTGTTCCATCGGTCCGTCAAATTTCAGCACGATGCCGCTGTAGCCCTTGTCACCCACGAGAAGGTTGCTGCCGTTTCCCAGAATAAAATACTCCTGCTCGATGCAGTTCAAATAGGAAACGATCTTAGCCAGCTCCTCCTCCCGCTGTATGAGAATGATGCACTCCGCTTCGCCGCCTACGCGAAACGTCGTATAATCTTTCATCTGCCGGTGGAATAAGATCCTCTCCTCCGGAATTACCGTTTTCACATAATCATACATTGATGCACTCAAGTCCTATACCGTCCGTTTCACAGAGTTGCCGCTACTATTCATCATATACTGTTCCGGCACAAATTATGTATCGCACTTCCGCTCAATCCAATACCATCTTGGCCGCGCCGTAGATGCCGGCATCATTTCCGAGCGTCGCGAGCGCGAACTTCGTATCCCGGCAGCCGTGAAATACGGTCCTGTCAAATGCGGGGCGGATATACTCGAACAGCACTTCACCCGCCTTCGACACGCCGCCGCCGATCACGAAGATCTCCGGATTGACGACCCCTGCGATCACGGCAAGCCCTTTGCCGAGATACTCACCGAACCGTTCCGCTATCTCGACGGCCAGAGCGTCCCCTGCCTTGACCGCATCGAACACGGTCTTGGCGGACACTTCGCCCTGCCGCAGCACGCTGTCCTTATCGCTCTCCCGCAATCTGCGGTTTGCAAGCCTTGTAATGCCTGTCGCAGACGCATATTCCTCCAGACAGCCGTAATTGCCGCAGCCGCAAGCCTCACTCTCATGATCTTCCACATGGATATGGCCGATCTCGCCGCCCGATCCCGTGGCGCCCGTCAGGATCTTCCCGTTGATGATGATACCGCCGCCTACGCCGGTGCCCAGCGTGACCGCCACAAGATTTCGGTATCCCTGTCCGCCGCCCTTCCACATCTCTCCGAGCGCCGCCACGTTTGCGTCGTTGCCGCCCTCTACTCTCATGCCGTCGAGCAGTCTGCTCAGCTCTTCTCTCAGATTCATCTCACCCCAGCCGAGATTGACGGCCTTGTGAATGATGCCGTTCCCGTCCACCGGACCGGGTGCGCCGACGCCGACACCGGCCACAGCTTCCTTGCCGATAGACTTCTCCCGCATCTTATCCCGCACGCTGTCCGCGATGTCCGGCAAAATATCTGCGCCGCCGTTTTCCGTTCTCGTGGGGATCTCCCACTTGTCCAGCACATTTCCTTTTACGTCAAACAATCCTAATTTGACGGTCGTACCGCCTATATCCACTCCGAATACATAGTCTGCCATCCTGATTCCCCCGATCCTTTAATCTTCATCGTCGTCGTGCTTGCCCGCAAGAGAGGCCTGCACGCGCTTATACAACTCCTGTGCGGCATTGTAGCCCATTTTCTTCTGGCGGTGGTTGACTGCCGCCGCCTCACAGATGATAGCTAAGTTCCGGCCCGGTCTGATCGGAATATTATGGCACACCAACTTGTTGCCGAGATATTCCGTGTACTCCTCCTCCAGGCCGAGGCGGTCATACTCTTTATCCTTATCCCAGTCCTCCAGCTTGATGACCAGATCGACGGACTGCGTGTCCTTGACGCTCGACGCACCGTAGAGCGCTTTCACGTCAATGATGCCGATGCCGCGCAGTTCGATAAAATGTCTGGTGATGTCCGGCGCGGAGCCGACAAGCGTATCCTCGCTGACACGTCTGAGTTCCACCACATCGTCGGTGACAAGCCGGTGCCCCCTCTTGATCAGTTCCAGCGCCGCCTCCGACTTACCGATACCGCTTTCGCCCGTGATCAGGACGCCTTCGCCGTACACGTCTACCAAAACACCGTGTACCGAGATACAGGGGGCAAGCTGGACATTCAGCCATCTGATGATCTCCGCCATACAGGTCGATGTCGCCTGTCGGCTCATCAACAGCGGGACGCCGTATTTGACCGCGATCTCCCTGAACAGGTCGTTTGGCTGCAACTCCCGACAGAACACGACGCCGGGGATCGGATTGTTGAGCAGCTTTTCAAAAATCTCGATCTGCGTTCCGCGCTCCAGCTTATTCATATAAGAGTACTCCACAAAGCCCACGATCTGCAGACGGGTCGCCTCGAAATGTTCAAAGTATCCGGCAATCTGCAGAGCCGGCCTGTTGATGTCCGGCTGCGTCACCTTGATCTTGGAAATATCGATCTCCGGCGTAAGATTCTCCAACTTAAATTTGTCAATCACTTTTGATAAACTGATGCTCGCCATATCTCTCTCCTTATACCCATGACTATTTTTTGCATGACCGCTGAACCTGCGTCTATTTTATCATAAACGGGGGCGGTTCGCAATCGCCGCCTACTCCGCGCTTTTTTGTTCCGCAAAATATTCGCGGATCTGTACCGCGATATGCTCCGGTATCTCCTGCACTTCGCACAGCTTCTCGACCGGCGCCTCTCTGATCTCGTCGATCGAGCCGAAATGCTTCATCAGCGCCTTGCGCCGGGCCGGGCCGACGCCCGGTATCTCGTCCAGCACGGACTTGACCTGTGCCTTGGAACGCAGGGAGCGGTGATACTCTATAGCAAACCTGTGCGCCTCGTCCTGTATTCTCGTGACCAGCTTAAACCCCTCCGAGCGGGTGTCGATCGGGATCTCCGCATTATGATAATACAGCCCTCTGGTCCTGTGGTTGTCGTCCTTCACCATACCGCAGACCGGAATATCCAGCCCCAGCTCCTTCAACACCTGCAGGGCGATGTTCACCTGTCCCTTGCCGCCGTCCATCAGAAGCAGATCGGGAAATTTCGTAAAGCTGCCAAACTCGTGGCCGATCTGTTTGCGTTCCAGCTCCTCCTTCTCTTCCATGCCGTGTAAGAACCGCCTCGTGAGCACTTCCTTCATGCAGGCATAATCGTCCGGCCCTGAGACGGACTGGATCCGGAACTTTCGGTAATCGCTGCGTTTTGCCTTGCCCTTCTCAAACACTACCATGGAACCGACATTGGCAAAGCCGCTGATATTGGAGATATCGTACGCCTCCATGCGGCTGATATGTCCTAAGCCCAACAAGGCCGCTATTTCTTTGACCGCACCGATCGTCCTGCCTTCCTCACGCTTGATGCGCTCCTTATCCTGACGCAGCACGAGCTGCGCGTTCTGCGCCGCCAGCTCCACCAGCTTCTCTTTTGCCCCCTTTTTCGGAACACGGATATAGACCCTGCTGCCCTTGCGCCCGCTGAGCCACTTCTCCAAGATATCGACATCGGCGATCTCCTCCTGCAGCATCAGCTCCCGCGGAATAAAGGGCGTCCCCGCATAGAACTGCTTGACAAAATCCAGAAGGATCTGTGCGGTATCGCAGCCCTGTACATGCGTCATATAGAAATGCTCTCTGCCAATCAGCTTGCCGTCGCGCACAAAAAAGACCTGCACTACCGCGTCCGTCTCGTCCTTTGCCAACGCGAGGATATCTTTGTCCTCCCCGTCACTGTCCGTGATCTTCTGTTTCTGCGCGACGCTCTTGACGCTGTTGTACAAGTCGCGATAGCGGATAGCCTCCTCGTATTCCATGTTTTCGGAGGCCTGCATCATCTTCTGCTCCAGATCCCGCAGGATCGGCTTATAGTTGCCGTTCAGGAAATCCAATGCCTGTTCGACCCGTTCCCGGTATGCTTCTTTGCTGATATAATCCTGACAAGGCGCCAGACATTGTTTGATGTGATAATTCAGACATGGCCGCTCCAGACCGATATCGCGCGGCAGTTTGCGGCTGCAGGTCTTAAGCTGATAGAGCTTGTTGATCAGATCTATCGTGTCCTTGACCGCAGCTGCGCTCGTGTACGGCCCGAAATATTTGGAGCGGTCTTTTTTCATCTCTCTGGAAAAAAGGATCCGCGGATACTCTTCGCCCATAGTCACCTTAATATAGGGATACGTCTTGTCGTCCTTGAGCATGGTGTTGTACTTGGGGCTGTACTCCTTGATCAGGTTGTTCTCCAGCACCAGCGCCTCCAGCTCCGAATCCGTGACGATGTACTCAAACCGTGCGATCTGCTGTACCATCTTGTCGATCTGCGGCCCGCGCCCGACGATCTTGCGAAAGTAAGAGCGGACGCGGTTGTGCAGATTGACCGCCTTGCCTACATATATAATGGTGTCCGCGGCGTCATGCATCAGATAGACGCCGGGCGCATTGGGCAGTTTCCTGAGTTCCTCTTCAAAATCAAACATAGCGATCCCCTATTGATCGTGGCCGGTCTCCTGTGGCTGCTCCGGTATCGGCTGCTGCTGTATCGGCGGCACAGGCTGCTGCTGTGGTGCCGGCTGCGGCGGCATCGGCTGCTGTGGCGGTACCGGCTGCTGTCCTGTCTGCGGCGCTTGTGGCTGCCGATAGGGCGCTCCCCACTGAGGATACGGCTGTTGCTGCTGTGGTGTCGGCTGTTGCGGCATCGGCTGCTGCCCTGCTTGCGGCTGCGGAGGCACAGGCTGCTGTTGCTGTACCGGCGGTATCTCTGTTTTGGCTGCCTCCGCCGGGTGCTGTGTGCTCTGTTCTTCTTCCGTCTCCTCGGGTTCGGGAATCCCCTTCTCCCTGCGGAAGATCTTCATGAACTCCTTGCCGGTGATCGTCTCTTTCTCGATCAGATATGCCGCCAGCTTATCCATGATCTCCCGATTCTCTTTCAACAGTTTTTTGGCCTGTTTATAGCTGTCGCGCAGCATCTTCATCACTTCGGTGTCGATATCCGCCGCCGTCACATCGGAACAGGTCAGAGAGGCCCTTCCTTCCAGATACTGGCTCTCCACGGTCGCAAGACCCATAAGTCCGAACTTCTTGCTCATACCGAAACGGGTGATCATGTTGCGGGCGATGCTGGTCGCCTGTTCGATATCGTTTGCCGCACCCGTGGTGACGGTGTCAAAAACGATCTCTTCCGCCGCGCGTCCGCCCAGCAGACCGACCAGCCGATCCCGCAGCTCCGATTCGGTATCCAGATATTTTTCCTCCTCAGGCACATGCATGACATAGCCCAAAGCGCCCATCGTCCTCGGCACAATGGTGATCTTCTGCACCGGCTCGGAATTTTTCTGGAGAGCGCTGATCAGTGCATGTCCCACCTCGTGGTAGGAGACGATCTTGCGCTCCTCCTTGCTCATGATGCGGTCTTTCTTTTCCTTGCCTACAAGCACCTGCTCTACGGCGTCAAACAGATCCTTCTGGCTCACATACTCCCTGCCCGTCTTGACGGCATTGATAGCGGCCTCGTTGATCATGTTGGCAAGATCCGATCCCACCGCCCCGGAGGTCGCCAGCGCGATCTCGTTCAGATCCACCGTCTCGTCCATCCGCACATCCTTGGAGTGTACCTTCAGGATCTCCACACGGCCCTTCAGATCGGGTTTGTCCACTATGATCCTTCTGTCAAAACGTCCCGGGCGCAGCAGCGCCTTGTCCAAGATCTCCGGCCGGTTGGTCGCCGCAAGGATAATGATGCCCTTTCTGCCGTCGAAGCCGTCCATCTCCGACAAAAGCTGGTTCAACGTCTGCTCCCGCTCCTCGTTGCCGCCGCCGTACTTGGAATCCCTGCTTCTGCCGATAGCGTCGATCTCATCTATAAATACGATACAGGGGGCGTTCTTCTCCGCTTCTTTGAACAGATCCCGCACACGGGAAGCGCCCACGCCCACATACAACTCAATAAAGTCCGAACCGGACAGCGAGAAGAACGGCACATGCGCCTCTCCCGCAACCGCTTTGGCGAGCAGCGTCTTACCTGTGCCGGGAGGGCCGACCAACAGCGCGCCCTTCGGCAGTCTGGCGCCGATCTTCGCATACTTGCCGGGATTGTGGAGGAAATCCACGACCTCCACCAGAGACTCCTTCGCCTCGTCTTCTCCCGCCACATCCTGAAAAGTGATCCCCGTCTCCTTCTGCACGTACGCTTTCGCCGTGCTCTTGCCGACACCCATCGGGCCGCCTTTGCCGCCCATACGGCGGAACAGAAGACTCAGCAGCCCCCACATCAGCAGGATCGGCAGGATATAGTAGAGAAGCACCGTCATGATGACGCTGGAGCTGTCGGAGGTCTGCTTGTTGACGTCGATATCATGCTCCAGAAGACGCTGCGTCAGCGTATCGTCGTCCTCCATCTTGCCTGTATAGTAAGTCATCGTGCCGAGGCCGTACGCAAACGCAAACGGCGACGATGTCTCCTGCGCCTTCGGATAGATAGTGATCCTGTCGGACTCGACCGTGACGCTCTCAACTTCCTCGTTCTCCACCATATCGATAAAAGCATTGTAAGTGATCTCCTGATTGCTCGCATCGGTGAACATACGCATGAACATACTGATGCACAACAATGTGACAAGCGCGGCGATCACGAGCATGATCAGACTCTGTCTGCGCGGGTCGTTACCGTTTCCTCCCGGTCCGCGGTTCTGGTTGTTGTTCGGCCCGCCCGGTCCTCCCGGTCCGCGGCCCGGTCCATTTTCATACGGATTATAATTATCAGCCATAAGGCGTCCTCGCTTTCGTCTGTTTTCCTGTTTTCAGATTATATTCTCTTCACATTTTGCCAACTATGATTAGTATATATAAGGAAAAATCATAAATCAATATCGGAATTATGAATTTCCGGACACAAGTATGAAAGAATTCTAAACTTTTTTACTTTTTTTAACGATAACAGTAGATTTTTCCTCTGTTTCCATTGTATAATAATCTATATTTTGTTTCGCGTGTAACTGCAGGGCACAAATTGTTGCGCAGTTATTTTTCATTACGGAAAGGTATGGAGAAAACATGGCAGTAAAATACGTATTTGTAACCGGCGGCGTCGTGTCCGGCCTCGGCAAGGGCATCACGGCGGCCTCACTCGGAAGGCTGCTGAAAGCCCGCGGGTACAAGGTCACAATGCAGAAATTCGACCCCTATATCAACATTGATCCCGGAACGATGAACCCTATCCAGCACGGGGAGGTGTTTGTCACGGAGGACGGCACGGAGACCGATCTGGATCTGGGCCATTACGAACGCTTTATTGATGAAAATCTGGACAAGAACTCCAACGTGACGACGGGAAAGGTCTACTGGTCCGTTCTGCAGAAAGAGCGCCGCGGCGATTACGGCGGCGGCACGGTTCAGGTCATCCCGCACATCACCAACGAGATCAAGAGCCGTTTCTACCGCAATTTCACCGATGAGGAGACGCGCATCGCGATCATCGAAGTGGGCGGCACGGTGGGCGATATCGAAAGCCAGCCTTTCCTCGAATCTATCCGTCAGTTCCAGCATGAAGTCGGCCGGGAAAATGCGATCCTGATCCATGTGACGCTGATCCCTTATCTGAGCGCATCGCAGGAAATGAAGACGAAGCCCACACAGGCGAGCGTCAAAGAGCTGCAGGGTATGGGACTGCAGCCGGACATCATCGTGTGCCGCAGCGAGCGCCCTCTGGATCAGACCCTGAAAGACAAGATCGCCCTGTTCTGCAACGTGCCGAGTCATCGTGTGCTGCAGAACCTCGACGTGGAACACCTCTACGAAGCGCCTCTCGCCATGGAAAAGGAACAGCTGGCACAGGTCGCCTGTGACTGTCTGAAGCTGGACTGCCCCGAGCCGGATCTGTCGGACTGGAAAGCGGTGGTGGACGCCTTACGCAGCCCAGTGGACGAGGTGACGGTAGCGTTGGTCGGCAAATATACACAGCTCCACGATGCTTACATCAGCGTTGTGGAAGCGTTGAAACACGGCGGTATCTCCAACCGCTGCGTCGTCAATATCCGGTGGGTGGACTCCGAGACCGTGACGGCGGATAATGTCGCCGAACTTCTGAACGGCGTCAGCGGCGTGTTGGTTCCCGGCGGTTTCGGCGACCGCGGCATCGAGGGCAAGATCCACGCTATCACTTACGCGAGGACCAACAAGATCCCTTATCTCGGCCTTTGTCTCGGTATGCAGCTCGCCATTGTGGAATATGCCAGAAACGTGCTCGGCTACAATGACGCGCACAGCATAGAACTGAATCCGTCCACGACCCATCCCGTGATCGCGCTGATGCCCGACCAGAACGGCGTGGAGGATATCGGCGGCACGCTCCGCCTCGGCTCTTATCCCTGCGTGTTGGACAAGAATTCCAAAGCGTACGAGCTGTACGGGACCGAGACGATCCATGAGCGGCACCGGCATCGCTACGAAGTCAACAACGACTATCGCGCGGTACTCACGGAAAACGGCATGAAGCTGTCCGGTCTGTCCCCCGACGGACGGATCGTGGAGATGTGCGAGCTGCCGGATCACCCGTTCTTTGTGGCGACACAGGCGCATCCGGAGCTGAAATCCCGCCCCAACAGACCGCACCCCCTGTTCAAGGGCTTCGTGAAAGCGGCGCTGGACTATAAAAACAAATAGATCGTCCTGACATAGGCAGACAAAAAGCTGCGTTTTCGCAAATACACGGAAACGCAGCTTTCATTTAGGGCGGCACTCATCGCTTCGGCTTTTTGTTTTACGCTCACAGCTTTACGAAATTCTATTAAAACCGTTTTTCTATCGGCCTTTATTCGATTGTTACATGATATTCTTCGTCATTGCCTTCATTTGTGTCTAAAACGGCATAAAAACGTTTCCCTATGATCGTCCTCAGATTTCGGATATCCTCTATTTCATCGGAGCCAAATTCCTGATAGCACGTCGTTTCACTCTGCTCGTTCAGTTCGTCGTAAAAATCGGTAACATACACATTAAACTCGTCCAGAAGATCCTCAAACGGTGTCTGACTGATATTTTGGGGAGAACCTTCTTCTTCACCGTAACACTCCGTCTCCATTTCAAACGAAAGTGAAGTGACAAATATATCCTCGTCCCCATATGGATCTTTTGTCCTGTAAATTCCTTCCTCAATCTGCTTAAAATCCGGCGAAGAATACTTTTCTGGTGTGTAACTCTTAAAATTTTTCATAACTGATCTTCTCCTTTTTCTGTTTACATTTTTTGATTTTTTATTCTCTGCTGTAATCTCTCGCTCCGCCAGGGCAAGTATAAATCTACATTATGCTTATTCTACCACAAGCGCACCCACAATTCCATTAAATTTGTCTTGACTTTTACCTTTGCCTTTTTATGCTACGGCAGGGACAGTGACCCAGCCGATTCAATTTGCTTTTAGAGCACAGGATGTCAGCCAGGAAGATCTGCGTATCATTGCCGATATAGGAAAGATTGCAATCAATAGCAGATTTATGGCGAAGGCACTGGAGGAATCGAATGTTGGATAAATTGGAGCTTAGTACAAAAGCACAGGAACTAAGGGAATTGTTGGGAGAAGATGCCAATTCGCCGGTTGATATTTTTTCTCTTGCAAATCAGATTAAGGGACTTACACTCGTGTTTTATCCTTTCGGCGAAAACATCAGTGGAATTCGTGAGTTACAGAAGGTTCCTCATCTTCTGGCGCGGATTGATAAAGTGCAAAATCTCCTAAACGGCGACTATCAAGGATAGCAATTTTATTTTTCTTCGATCTTCTCGATCCGAACGCCGCGGATATAGACCGTGTCCGCGGAAGCCGTTCCGCCGAGATTAAATTCCAGCCGGCCGTTATTGTCATCCCTGTCCTTCATCTTGAAATCATAGGAATAAGTCTGCCAGTCTGTGGTCAGCTCCACGGCAGTATCCGGCAGATAGCGTCCCCAGCCGGCCGTCGGCGCGGACACGCACACGTTCATCGTCCTCGCAGCCTCGGCGCGCGCCTCGAAAGTCAGGCGGTAAGTGTCTCCCTTTATCATCGGCAGATGCGCCTGTACCAGCTGCACGGAATAATCCGCCGTACCGGCCCTGCCGGTTTCTATCGCCACCGTGCCGTCCTGCACGACAGCTTCGGCTTCGCCGCCCTCCGCCGTCATAAAGACCCACTCTTCCTCATTGTCCAGCGCCGTGCCGTCGGCGAAATCACCGTTATAGATATAATTGCCGTCCTCCGCAGCCTCCCGGTAGACTTTCTCCGGTTTGGTCACGTTCGTGTCGTAATGCTCCTTCTGGTACACCCTTACATAATCGATCTCGAACTCCGCCCTGTCGAAATCTGTCGTCTCGTCGGGATCGCCGGGCCAGGTGCCGCCTACCGCCAGATTGAGCTGTACATAAAAATCCTGATCAAAGGGTGCGGGGTAAGGCCGATCGTCGATCCCCACGTCGCCGGAGAACCAGTCGTTCACGGTCTGGTACAACTGATCATCGACGTAGAAGCGCATCTCGCCGGGTTCCCACTCCACGGAAAAGTCATGGAAGCCGTCCGCAAAGCTGCCGTCCGTCAGGACATATTTCCCCTGCTGCTCGGCATGGGGCTTGCCGTAGTGGATCGTGCCGTAGGCGGTCTGCACATCGTCGCCCAATATTTCCATGATGTCGATCTCGCCGCACCGCGGCCAGTTGCCGTACAGGCTCTGTTTGGTGGGCATCATCCAGAATGCCGGCCACAGGCCCTTGCCTTCCGGCACTTTGACGCGCGCCGTCACCTTGCCGTAGAGGAAATCCTGCTTGCCCTTGGTGGTGACTTTTCCTGAAGTATAGTAGTCCTTCCCCTTCTCGTCCTGCGTCTTGATCGCCTTGATCGTCATCTTGCCGTCCCAGACGAACACATTGTCCGTGGACTCCGTGTACTCCTGCAGTTCCGCGTTCGTCCAGCCGGGCGCGTGGGGCTCGTAGCTCCAAATGTCCTCATTCATCTGTGTGCCGTTGAATTCGTCGTGCCACAGCAGCTTATAGCCGTCAAGCTGCGGCACATCCGCGTCTGCCACCTGATCCAGCAGACCGTCCGCAGAGCGCTGCGGCGCATCGGCCGTTTCCTCCGTCTGTGCTTTTGCCGCTTCGTTCTCCGCGTCTCCGGCTGTCCCCGCGCCGTCCGCGGAAGACTCCTCCGGCTCCTGCGGGGCCTCCTGTCCGGCGTCCGAAAGTTCGTCCGGCGCACCGCCGCCACAGGCGCAGACACCGCACACCAATGTCAGGCAGACGGCGGCAGCGGCCGCTTTTTGCATACCGTGCAACAGAGCTTTTCTTTTCATGCTTTTCTCTCCACCCTCACTCTTCCAATGCGTTCAATTTATCCACAAGCGCCTGTATATCCGCCATCGTCACATGCCCGCCGAAGCTGATCGGGCCGCGGAGCGGCATATACTCCAGCATGGAATCCGCCATCTCCTGCGACATGGCTTCTTTGGCCGCATCGCTCTCCTGCTGCTCCGGCTCCAAGTCCGGCATAAATGATTTCATCATACTCTCCACGACCGCCATGGCTTTCGGATCCTTCTTCACATCGCCCATCGTGGTATCCGTGGTGTAGACGAAAGGCAGCTTCACCGTGGACTCCACCGTCACCGTCTTGGACAGTACGATATCGCGGGACGATCTGCCGATCAGGATGTCAAATTCTCCCGTCTCCACATGCCAGTCATGGATCCTTACGCTGTAATAGGCAAACGCCCTCTTATCCAGCGTGAAGGTGACGGTCTTCGTCTCGCCGGGCGCAAGCTCCACCTTCGCAAAATCGCGCAGCTCCTTAACGGGGCGTATCACCGTGCTCTCCCTGTCGGCCACATAGAGCTGCACTACCTCTTTACCGGCCATACTGCCCGTGTTGGTCACATCGACAGACACGCGCAGCGTGTCCGTATCTTTTATCCTGTCCCTGTCCACCGTCAGATCGGCGTAGTCAAAAGTCGTGTAGGACAGCCCATAGCCGAACGGGAACAGAACGTCCATCTTTTTCTTATCGTAGTAGCGATAGCCCACAAAGATGCCTTCTCTGTACTCCACCATATCGCCTTCGCCGATATAGGACAGATAGGACGGGTTATCCTCCAGTTTAAGCGGAAATGTCTCCGGAAGCTTCGCGCTGGGATTCACCTTGCCGAAAAGGATATCGCACACCGCGCCGCCTACCGCCTGACCGCCCAAGTATGCCTCCACGACGCCCGCTACCTTGTCGATCCACGGCATCTCCACGGGCGAGCCGTTGTGCAGGACAACGATCGTGTTGGGCTGCACGGCGGCAACCTGTTCGATCAGCTCATTCTGGCAGTCCGGCATGGACATATGTTTTCTGTCATAGCCCTCGGACTCGAACTTATCCGGCAATCCCGCGAAGATGACGGCAGCTTCAGCGTTCTTCGCCGTCTCTACCGCCTCCGCCAGAAGCTGCGCGTCCGTCTCGTCCTGCACATCGTCAAAGCCCTGTGCATAGACCACATCATAGACACCCGACGCCGCGTCCAGTGCGGACGTGACCTTGTGGCTGTTGATATGAGAGCTGCCGCCGCCCTGATAGCGGGGCGTCTTGGCATATTTGCCGATAAATGCGACCTTCTGCTTCTGCGACAGCGGAAGAAGACCGTTGTTTTTCAGCAGGACGATCGTCTCTTCGGCTACCCTGCGCGCCATTTCATGGTCTTTGTCTCTGTCAAATACCGCCGTCTTATCGCGGTTTTCCTCATAGCGGAACACAATGTTCAGGATATGCTCCACAGCCGCGTCCAGAACGCTCTCCTCCAATTCTCCGCTGAGCACGGCGCCCACGATCATCTTGTCGTTCACGCCGAACGATCCCGGCATCTCCAAGTCAAGTCCAGCCTTCAGATCCTCCACACGGTTGTTGACTGCGCCCCAGTCGCTCATCACATAGCCGTCAAATCCCCACCGGTCGCGCAGCGTCTCTGTCAGATACTGATGATTCTGCGCGGCGTATGTGCCGTTGATCTTATTGTAGGAACACATGACCGTCCACGGCTTCGCCTTTTTCACCGCGCCCTCAAAAGCCGCCAGATATATTTCGTGCAGCGTCCTCTCGTCCACGCGGGAGTCACAGGACATTCTTCTCGTCTCCTGATTGTTGGCAAGAAAATGTTTGATGCTTGTGCCGACGTTCTTACTCTGCACACCGCAAATCAGCGCGCCCGCCATCTCGCTCGCCACGAGCGGATCTTCCGAATAGTATTCAAAGTTGCGTCCGCACAGCGGCGACCGCTTGATGTTGACGGCCGGTCCGAGAATGACGCTGACGCCCTCCGCCTGACATTCATTGCCGAGAGTCTCTCCCATCTCGGCGATCAGTTCCCTATTAAAAGAAGCCGCCGTACCACAGCCCGCCGGGAAACACACCGCCTTGATGCTGTCATTTACGCCGAGATGATCGCCCTCCTGTTCCTGCTTGCGCAGTCCGTGAGGTCCGTCCGACACCATGCTGGCCGGGATCCCCAGCCGTTCCACTGCCTCCGTATGCCAGAAGTCAGCGCCCGAGCACATCGCCGCCTTCTCCTCCAGCGTCATCTGCGCCACCAATCCTTTGATCTTGTCTGCCGTCATGATAAGCCCTCCTATACCCGTTCCATTCTCTTTTTTCCGAAGCCTGATCCTTGTTGATACCCTCAGTGTAACACAGCGCGATGCAATATGCTATCCGTTTCCTGTCCTCTGTCTGTCCAACATTTCCTTGAGCGCCTCGTCTCCGACGCTCACCCAAGCGTCCTCCTCCTCGGCGTTCAGCCCCAGATACTCCCGAAGCGTCACGGCAGTATCGCTGAAGCCCCATTCCTGACTGTAGTCGTCGATCGCCTCGAAGGCAATCTCGCCCGCCAGATATCTCTCTTTAAATCTTGTGGTATTTTCCGTCTGCATATTACTTCAATCCCTCCGCCCGTGCTTTGTCCGCTATCATACGGTAAGTAGGCACCGGTACGCCCCAGCGCTCTCCCATACGCACGACCTCATAGATAAGCCCGTCGATCTCGGACGCTTTTCCCGCATAGATATCGCGCTGCATAGACGTACTCGCCTCCGGATCCAGCGTGTCCAGTATCCGCAGATTGGTCGTCACGATATCCGCGAGGAACGGCACGCCCATCGCCTCCGCCAGCGCGTCGATCTCTCTCATCAGCTTCACAAAAGTATCCCTCGGCTCGCCTGTCACCTGCACCTCTCCCGCCGAGACATGGTAGTACAGCCCGCACGCCGCCATCGGGGACACATAGGCGAATTTCTGCAGCGCGTCCCGCCTGATATTGTCCGACAGCACGCCCTCGATACCGCTGTCCTTCAGATCCTTCGCCACCTCGAACAGTTCCGGCCTGATGTCCTGCGGGTCACGGACACCGTACACGATGCGAAAGATATCGCCCAACATCAGGATCGTCCCCGGCTCCTTGATCTCCCCCGCGATATAGATACAGCCGTCCGTCACCAACAGATCGGGCAGTTTCTCCTGCAGTCTGCCGCCTGTCCCATAGATGTTCAGGATCGGGATCACGATCGTGCTCTTCTTTGCGACCCGCCGGATAAAGGGGATCGTCTCTTCCAGAGAGTAGCCTTTCACACAGACAAAAATGATATCCGGCTGCCCGTGATAATGCTCCATGTCCGTCGCCCTGACAGGGTCCACGACATAGTTCCCCTTCTTGGTCGTCTCCATGCGAAGCCCGTGTTCCTGCATCTGCCTTAAATGTCTGCCGCGGGCAATAAGCGTCACGTCCTTGCCGGCCTCCGTCATATATGCGCCGATGCTGCCGCCTGTGCCGCCCGCGCCGATCACCAGATATTCCATGATTACGCCTTTCTTTTGCCTATTTTTTTACAAACGCCGATACCGTCTGCAGAAATCTGTCTATGTCGATCGGTTTGGACAGATGCCCGTTCATACCGCTCTCCACTGATTTTTTCATATCCTCATCAAATGCGTTGGCCGTCATGGCGATAATGGGGATCGTCGCCGCCCTCGGATGATCGGATCGCCGAATGATGCGGGTCGCCTCCAGTCCGTCCATAACCGGCATCTGGATATCCATCAGGATCAGGTCATAGCGATCCGGTTCGCCGGTGAGGAAGCTATCCACCGCCTCCCTGCCGTTGTGCGCCAGATCCACTACCGCCCCCTGCATCTCCAAGATCGTCTTTGCGATCTCAATATTCAGATCGTTGTCCTCCACGAGCAGGATATGCATCCCCGCAGCCGAAACGGTCTCCTGCGGCTCGCTCTGCTCCTGCGATGCGCTCTGCGCCTGCAGCATATCGACGGGCAGGGTGACTGTAAAGTAGAAATCGCTGCCTTTGCCAAGCTCGCTGTTCAGACTGATGCTGCCGCCCATCATCTGCACCAGACGGCTGCTGATAGCAAGCCCAAGCCCCGTACCGCCGTATTTTCTGGTAGTGCTCCCCTCCGCCTGTTCAAAGGATTCAAAGATACGCGTCTGGTTCTCCGGGCTCACGCCGATGCCGGTGTCGCGGACAGAGAACAGCGTCTTCCCGTCCGCCTCCTGCCGGATCGTCAGGGTGACGCTGCCCTCGGCCGGCGTAAATTTGATCGCATTGCCAAGCAGGTTGATCAGCACCTGATTCAGATGCAGAGAGTCACCCCGCACATAAGGGCATACCAAAGAGATGTCCGTTTCATAGGCGATAGCCTTGGCCTGTGCCTGCGGCCTGATCAGGGTGGTGATATTGTCGATCATATCGTTCAGATTAAAGTCCGTCTGCTCCAGCTTCAGTTTGCCGCTCTCGATCCTCGACATATCCAGGATATCGTTGATCAGGCCCAGCAGATATTGCGACGACTGGCTGATCTTGCCGAGATCCTCGGCGACCTTATCCGGATCCTCCGTATGCGTCTGGGCGATATAAGCCATACCGATGATCGCATTCATCGGCGTGCGGATCTCGTGGCTCATGCGCGAGAGGAAATCGCTCTTTGCGCGGTTGGCGGCATCATACCGCTGTCTGTTGATATTGACCTCGATGATCTTGACGACCTCCAAGATCGCCTCTGCCTGTTCCTGCGTCCACGAGGGCGCATCCGCCGCCCGCAGAAACAGGAGCGCGCCGGTATAGTTGTTGTTGTCGTAGAGCGGGAAGACATAGCCCTCCTTCCCCTCTTCGACCCGCAGGAAATAGCGCATCCTGTCGGTGAGCTGCCGCGTCGGCAGATACGGCGGCCTCTCTTCCCAGAGCGCCCGGTCCGTCTCGCCAAACTCCTGCGGTGTAAAGTGGATCAGCTCATGATCCGAAGCCGCAGCGGAGCGGTCGCTCCAGCGATGCGTGGTCTTGACCGTGGAAAATTCCCTGTTGACCGTGATGACAGCCACATCCTCCGCCTCAAAATACCGCCCCAGCTTCGGCAGAAGGATCGTCAGGATATCTTCGATCTTATTGCTCTTGTCAAACAGGCTGAACGTGAGCGGCATGATGCTCTGCATATCCGCGCCGCTGTGCTCCACCGGCGTTATATGATTCAGCACGATCTGGCTGTCGGCCTGCAGCTCATGGTAAAACACACACGGGATATTGTGTGCGGCAGCATAGGAAAGGGCTCTGCGGGCCTGTGTCAGCAGCTTATCATAATCCGTCTCATAGCACAGTACGCCGCCGCAGGTCAACTCCAGCTTCAGTTCTCCGTCCGCATAGAGCTGCGAAGCCATATCACAGAATGCCTGTGCGGCTTTCTCTGCCTTATCGCCGGAATAATCATCCAGCCACAGCATGATCTCATCGCCGCCGAAACGGATCAGCACATTCTGGGATTCGCCGCTCTGCTGTTTCCAGTCGAGAAGCTGTCTTCCCAGCTCTTCCAAGATCATATCCCCGGCCACCATGCCGTACTCTTCATTGATCTGCAGGAAACCGCGCACGTCCGCGAGCAGCAGACAGCCGCCATGTCCGCTGCGTATCATGCTCCGCACGATATCCTCGCCCGAAGCGCGCAGATACAGACCTGTCAGGGAATCCCTGTGCAGGGATTCGCGCTCCGCCAGCTCCTGTACCTTTTGATCGTGTATGTTATGCATCGAGCCGATGAACGTCTTATGCTTTCCGTCGGCGTTCGGCAGGAAGCGCCCCGTCAGTTCAAACCACCTGTAGGTGTGGTCTTCCGTCCTCCAGTTGGTGCGGAAGGAAACGGAGATCTCCGTCTGTACGTTCCGCATACGGGCCAGCACCACACGCTTGTCGAACGAATGGATATAATCTCCCTGCTCCAGCTTCTGCATAAGATGTTCCACATGCGTCTCGGTATTGCTGTTATCAAGGTTATAGAAGACTGCCAGATCCTGCTCCGGATCGTAGGTCACCAGAATATCGGAATTGTTCTGCAGCGCCAGACGATAGCGTTCTCTCTCCTCAAGCAGATCCCACTCGATCTTTTTCTGCCGGTTCGTCAGATTGAAGATCGTGTCGTACAGCTCATCGATCTCCGTGATCTTGCCTTTCGCGAAATGCTTCAGCTCGTTCTCCGGGCTGGTCCGGATGCACTCGGAGAGACGGCGGATCGGATTGGTGATATACCGCACCAGCAGATAGGAGCAGAAGATCGCCACCGCCAGCGCAAAAAGCGTCGCAGCGATAAAAATACCCAAGAGCCGGTAACTGCTGCCAAACAGCGCATCGTGCGTCTCCATGCCCGCCAGATACCAGCCCCGTTCGTAAAACGGCGTGTTGGAATTGTAAAGTGTCAACGGTTTTGGCGTCAGGTATACGGGCTCCTGTCTGCCGGACTCTTCCAGACGGAACAGATCTGTCTGGGATGTGCCTGACAGGGCGATATGCTTCTTGCCGTCAACGGAATCCTGAGAATACAAGCCGGTGGCACATATCACCCGATAGCCGCCGCTCTCCTCCTGTTTGCGCAGAAGGATATAGCCGCCCTCATGGTCGGAGTTTACTTCCATATAGGGAAGACAAGAGGCCAGCCGGGACAGGGAGATCTCGATCCCCATGACGCCGTACACCGTCCCGTCTTCCGTAATCATCGGGATCGAGTAGGTTATCATCTGATAGGGATCCGAGTCTTTCTTTCCCTCCAGACAGAAAGGATCGCTCCAGTAACAGCAGTCCTCCACACGTCCGGAGCGATTCTGCAGGGCCACCCTGTAGGGAGCATAGAAGAAATCATCTGCCTCGGAAGCGCCGTAAGGCTGCAGACTCAGATTGGTCCTCCAATAAATATCAAAAGGCACTCTGTAATCTTTGGTGATCTGCGAAGGCCCGACAGTCAGGAGCAGATCGGAGTAATCGGCGGGATTGGTATCCGGATCGCTGTCCCGTATATAGAGCGCATTCAAGCTGCCGCCGTTTTGCTCGTCCGGCTGCCCCAGAATAATAAACGCGCCGGTGGTGGAATTTTTGCGCAGCATATATCCCCAGGTCGGAAAAAGA
Organism: uncultured Lachnospiraceae bacterium; assembly: GCA_947626745.1. GTDB lineage: Bacteria > Bacillota > Clostridia > Lachnospirales > Lachnospiraceae > UBA3282. Next base: position 138,104 of record CANQTF010000002.1, on the reverse strand, counting down.
TCCGTAAAATAAGCGGCCTGTGCATCGGGATCCCGCAGAAATTCTTCCAGAGACAGCCCGCTCGCGGCAAGCCGCTCCGTCAGCATCTGTCCTGCGATCTCATATTCTTCTTCCAACGCCGTCCAGCGCTGCGTCATATCGTTTTCCAGAATGATGCCGCGCGTCTCTGTGACCTGTCTGAGACGATCCAGCGTATAGTTTCTGACCGTGCTGAAGGCGCCGCCGAGAAGCACTGTCCCAAAGGAAAGAGCCGCCTGCATGATGATCAGACACAGCAGCGGCACCAAAAACAGCCAGAATATACGCCTCGGTCTTGCGGTATGTGTAGGCTTCACGCTCAAATCCTATGATCTCCTTCCGATCTCAGTTCTTCACTGTGCGACAGCCTCATTTAAAGCTGCAACAAAAGAGGTATACCAGTTTTCAAAAGCCTGATCGTCCGTCAGATCGGCACAGGCCTCCTCCAGCGAACTCCCCTGCTCCATGCGCGCGACGACAGTCTCGCGGTCCGCAGCGGCTTTGTCCGCCAGATCGTATTCAAGCACATTGCGGGCGTCGGCGCCGTGGTCAAAGGCTTTGTTGGTATACAAGGTCGTGTTCTGCACCGTATCGAAACAGGAGGTCAGCGCCTCATACGTCTTGCCCGGCACGTTCAGACCGTTATCCGCGATCGTCTGATCCAGCATCTGCACGGAAAAAGCGGACTTTTTCACGGGCATATAGCCGGAAGTACAGCCAAAGAGCAGATTGTTCTCCTCATTGGTAAACCACTTTAAGAATGTGACCGCCGCGTACTCCCGCTCCGGTGTGCTCTTGGTCACGACCATGCCCGCGCCCTGCTGCACCGCATACGCCTCGCCGCCCTCAAATACGGGCGCCGGCAGGGTGATATAATCAATGGTCTTCGTGCCGTCCGCCGTCTCGATCTCATCCGGGAAATAGTTGGCGGAAGAGGTCGAGCCCGTATAGGCGATGATCTCGCCGATCTTGACATCGTCCGAGCGGAACCGGCCGTAAGAAGAAAAATAACCTTTTACATAAGGCACATAATAGTTATCCCAGATCTTGCGCATGATCGCCTCGTCCGCCTGTATGGTAACACTGCCGTTCTCGACCTTGAACAGTTCCGTGCCAAGCTGCATGGAGCCGACCAAGAACAGGTTCGCCAGCGCGTCCCTGCCGTAGAACGCCTTGCCGTCCCCCTCGATGTCCGGGGTCTGTGCGTCCGTCCACTCATAATAGGTCTGTGCGACAGCCGTGACGCCCTCCACAGTGGCCAGATCCTCCAGCGAAGCGCCCGTCGCCTCCGCGAAAGGCTCCCAGTCCGTCTTGCTCATCATAAAGATCTCACTGGACTTGGCCGTCGGGAAGATGCGCAGCTCACCGTCCGCGCCGATGCGCCCTTCCTCTATGAAAGAATCCACATAAGCTTCCAGTTCTTCCTCGGTCATGTACGTCTCCAGATCCACCAGCATACCCAGCTTGTCGATCGAATAGGCGGTGTCCGCATAGGAAGAAAAGATATCCGGCGGCTCACTGCTGCCTACTTCCTTGTTGAACGCTGCGAGCACGCTGGTCTCCAGATCGCTCACATTGCCTTGGCTGTTGGCGGTCACATAGATCCCCAGCTTTTTGCCTTCGGTACGATTGAACTCCTCCACAAGCTGATCGAAGGCCGCCTGCTGCGAGCCGTTGTAATAATGCCATATCGAGATCTGCGTGGGATTATCGGGATCCAGCCGGACGTTCTGCGGGCTGCTGCCGCAGCCTCCCAGCATCAGGAGCGCCGCAGAAATACAGAACAATCGTGCTGCATGAGAAAAAAAAGATTTTTGCATTCCGTGTTTGATCCTTTCATGTATATATAGATGCTCCAAATGAACATAAAGTATATTCATTATACCAATATGAACTCCGTTTGACAAGGGATACCCCTGCCCGTCACGGCATGTAATTTTCGTAAAATTCTTTTCTTTAAGAACTTGACTTTTTTCGCTAAAGTTATATAATTGCAACGGTTATGATAATAAGTTTCCGCATCATTAGAATAAGAAGACTCTTTTGTGAGGGGGAAACAGGATATGTACCTTATATTTTTTCTGATCTGGATCATCTTCAACGGACAGTTTACGTTTGAGATCGCCGCCTTCGGTCTGGTGATCGCAGGGGTCATGTACTGGTTTATCTGCAGGTTCTTGGACTATGCTCCCCGAAACGACCTGATCATGTACAAAAGATCTTTTCTGATCTTTCACTATATATTTGTGCTTCTGAAAGAGATCCTCAAGGCAAACGCGGCTGTCTTCAAGCTGATCTATTCCGCAAGATACGAGCCTGAGCCGGCCATTATCCGTTTTACGGCTCCCCTGAAGTCCCGGTTTGCCAGAGTCCTTCTCGCCAATTCTATCACACTGACCCCCGGCACGATCACCGTGAGCCTCAAAGATGACGAATACGTCGTACACTGTCTGGACAAAGAGCTGGCGCGCGGCATCGACTCTTCCGTATTTGTAAGACTGCTGGAACGGATCGAAAATGTGAAATAGACAGAAAGAAGGCCCGCCATGATATATCACTACATCTACGTCACGATCCTTATCATACTGTCAGTTATGCTGTTTGCATGTCTGATCCGCGCCGTCAGGGGCCCCCGCGTGGCGGACCGCATCGTGGCCGTCAACATGATGGGAACCATGGTCATGGTCATCATCGCCGTATTGGCCCTGATGCTGAACGAGGGCTATCTGGTAGACGTCTGCCTGATCTATGCCATGATCAGCTTCCTCGCCGTCGTCATCCTATCCAAAGTCTACATCGGCGTCTACGAGGAACGGCTGCACAAGACGCAGGATCCGGACGACAATGAAGACCAAGACAAAGGAGGGCTGTCCGATGGGAGCTGTTGAGTGGATCAGACTGATCGCCGGCTGCGCATTTCTGGCCGGAGGCATCTTTATCTTTTTTACGGAGCTGTTCGGACTGTTCCGTTTTCACTACGTGCTGAACAGAATGCACGCCGCCGCGATGGGCGACACGCTCGGCATCGGCGCATGCCTGTTCGGCCTGATCATTTTTTCGGGATTTAATTTTACCTCCCTCAAGCTGCTGTTGATCATCATATTCCTCTGGTTTGCCTCTCCGGTATCGTCCCATGTACTGTCAAGGCTGGAGATCTCCACGAACGAAAATCTGGAAAGCCACTGCGCGGTCTATACGGACCTGAAAGCGCTGGAGGAGGAATCGGATACAGCGGATATGTCCGACAGCGGCTTACAGCCCTCAGAGGAGAAAGGCGGTGCGGTATGACACTGTTTCAATGTCTGCTGATGGGATTTTTGATCGTGTGCGCGATCTCCGTCAGCTTTTCCAAGAATCTTCTGAACTCCGTTCTGATCTACATGTCCTACAGTCTGGTGATGGCCATACTGTGGATGTGCTTGGAGTCCCCCGATCTGGCGATCACGGAGGCCGCCGTGGGCGCCGGCGTGACAAGCATCCTGTTCTTTGCCACGTTAAAAAAGATCCAAGCGATCAGTATCGAAAAAGAGCAGCCGAAGAAGGAGGCCGAGGAGCATGAGTAGACAACGATCAAAGGACGAATATGAGAAAACTTTTGCTTTCCGCTTTTTTCGCTGGCTGTCCGGCAGCAAGGATCCCTATATAGGCAAGGTGGAAATGCAGGTGCAGCAGGAGACCGTGATCCCCGAAGAAACGATCACGGAACGGATGCGCGAATCGGAAATGATCCGCGATAAGGTCTACGACGAGAAAAAGAACAGGGCGGCACGGACATTCCACAAAATCTATGTCGCGGTGGCCATATTTTTCTGCATCGCGCTGGTCGGCGTCCTGCTGTTGACCGTGTCCTGTCTGCCTCCCAACGGCAGCGCCTCAAATCCTGTCAACAACGAAGTCTCCGAGCGCTACATCGAGTCCGGGCTGCAGGAGACCGGCGCGCTCAACATTGTATCCGGCATGATCCTGACCTACAGGGCATTCGATACGTTCGGCGAGACGAATGTGCTGTTCATCGCCACCTGCTGTGTCATGATCCTGCTCATGCTGGACGATGCCGTCTTAAAGAAACAGGCCGTCATGAACGATCGGCGCTATGAGCCGAAAAACGATACGATCCTGCAGGGCGTTGCTTTCGTTCTGTGCCCGATCATCTTTATCTTCGGCATCTACATCATTCTGAACGGACATCTGTCGCCGGGCGGCGGCTTTTCGGGCGGCGCCGTCATAGGCTCCGGCCTGATCTTATATGTGGCCGCCTTCGGCTTCAAGAAGACGCAGCGCTTCTTCGACGAGCATGTATACAAGATCGCCAAGATCACCGCTCTGTGCATGTACGGCCTGATCGGCACTTATTTCTATATGACGGGCGCAAACGGCATGGACAACCACATACCGCTCGGCATTCCGGGGCATATCCTGAGCAGCGGCATCATCCTGCCGATCAATGTCTGCGTCGGTCTGGAGGTCGCGTGTACCATGTATGCTTTCTATGCGCTGTTCAGAAGAGGAGGGCTGTGATATGGGAACGAATCTGTTGGTAAATTACGGGGAAGCTGTGGCCATGATCCTTTTCGGCATCGGTTTCGGCAATCTGCTCCTGCAGCCCAACCTGATCAAAAAGATCATCGGCCTGAATATCATGGACACCGCGATCTACCTTTTTCTGGCGGAAAAAGGCTACATTAAAGGCCGTGTGGCTCCCATTGTGGCAAACGGCGTCCAGAGCATGGAAGCGTACATCAACCCGATCCCGAGCGGTCTGGTGCTGACCGGCATTGTCGTGTCCGTATCCGTGTCCGCGCTGATGCTGGCTCTCACGATCCGGCTCTACAGGCGTTACCACACGCTGGATCTGGACGAGATCTCCAAGCGCTTGCGGAAGGAGGGGCTGTGATGGAGTTTGTGCAAAATTTCCCCTGTATCTCTATCATGCTGTGCCTGTTTGCGGGCATCATCAGTTCGGGCCTCCGCGACAGAGCGGCCATGCTGGTCAATACGGGACTTCTCCTGATCAACACGGTGCTCAGCGCCTGTACGCTGCTCTACACTCTCTCGACCGGAGAGGCTTTCGTCTACGTAATGGGGCAGTTCCCGGCGCCTTGGGGAAATGAGATCCGCGCCGGCGTGCTGGAGGCGCTGATGGCGCTCTTCTTCTGCATCATCATGCTGCTCTCCCTGTTCGGCGGCAGACATAAGCTCCTGCAGGGCGTGGAAAAGGGCAAGGTCTATCTCTACTATGTGCTGATGGACCTGCTGCTCAGCTCCCTTCTGGCGCTCGTCTACACCAACGATATGTTTACCGCATATGTGTTTGTGGAGATCAACACCATATCCGCCTGCGGTCTGATCATGATACGTCAGAACGGGCGCACTATCGAGGCCGCCGTCAGATACATGATCATGAGTCTGCTCGGTTCCGGTATGCTGCTGCTCGGCTTATGTATGCTCTACGATCTGACGGGGCATCTGCTGATGAGCAATCTCAAGGAGTCCGTGGCGCTGATCGTGGCGGAGGGAGAGTACACGATCCCGCTGATCGTGTCGATCGTGCTCATGTCCGTCGGCCTCTGCATCAAGAGCGCGCTGTTCCCGTTCCATGCGTGGCTGCCGGACGCTTACGGATATTCTACCGTCTCCTCCGCCGCCATACTGTCCAGTCTGGTGTCGAAGGGGTATATTTTCCTGCTGATCAAGATCATATACCGCGTGATCGGTTTTGACATATACCGCAGCACCCGCATCATCGACATCCTGTTTGTGTTCGGCCTGATGGGAATGATCTTCGGCTCGCTGAGCGCCATCCGGGAAAATGATATCCGCCGGATGATCGCATTTTCTTCCGTGGCGCAGATCGGCTACATCTACATGGGCTTCGGCATGGGTACGGAGGCCGGCATGACTGCCAGCGTCTTTCACATACTGTCCCACGCGGCGACCAAATCGCTTCTGTTCATCGCGGCGGTAGGGCTGACGGACGTATCCGGCAGAAACCGCCAGTTTGTCGAGCTGACCGGCGCCGGCTATCGAAACCGCTGGGCGGGCGTGGCCTTCACGGTCGGCTCTCTCTCCATGGTCGGCGTTCCGCTGTTCTCCGGCTTTATCAGCAAGCTGCTGTTTTCGCAGGCAGCCGTACAGAATCATGCGAAAATGCTGCCCGCGCTCATCGTACTCGGCATCAGCACGATACTGAACGCGATCTATTTTATGAAGACCGTGATCCGCATATACACACCGGTGGACGAGACCGCTTATCCGAGCGTCTCTTTCAAGGATATGCGCCTGTACGCCGTCGTTCTGGTGGCGTTCATCTTATTGAATGTGACGCTCGGCATCAGCTCGCAGCCCGTTGTTGACATGATACAACAGGGACTCGCCATGTTTGCGTAAGGAGGTGACGATATGTATCTCATACTTTTGTCCGTTTTCGTACCGATCCTCATGGGGATCCTGCTTCTTGTCCGAAAAGAGTATGCAGACCGGCGCCGGCTTCTGGCCGTCACCGGCGTCGGCTTCGCGCTGACAGGCATATTTGCCGCCGCTGCGCTCACAACTGCTTACGGGACATCCTTTACCTTATTTTATCTGACAGAGACGCTCCCCATTGTCTTTGCCGTCGATGAAATGAGCGTCCTGTTCTCCTGCATCGTGCTCATCGTGCTGATCTGCGCCGGCGTATTTTCCTTTGCGTACATGAAGCATGAGACGAAAGAGAAGCGTTATTACGGCTTCTACCTGATCGTGTTCGGCGTGCTGAACGCCCTGTGCTTTGCGGGGAACCTTCTGACCTTCTATCTCTTCTTCGAGATGCTGACGCTTACCTCCATGCCGCTTGTGCTGCATAACGGCAGCCATGAAGCGATCATGGCGGGATTAAAATACTTATTCTTTTCCATGTGCGGGGCGTACATGGCACTGTTCGGCGTTTTCCTGATCAGCCAAAACTGCAGTACGCTTACCTTCACCGCCGGCGGCGTACTGAGCGGGGCGGCCGCTTCCCACACGGGCATACTGCTGATCGCGGCGTTCGGCATGATTGTCGGCTTCGGCGTCAAGGCCGGTATGTTTCCGCTGCACGCATGGCTGCCGACCGCCCACCCGGTCGCGCCGGCTCCCGCATCGGCAGTACTTTCCGCCGTCATCGTCAAGGCGGGGGTATTGGCGATCATCCGCACCGTCTACTATATTTTCGGCACGGATTTCCTGCGGGGCACATGGGTGCAGACCGCCTGGCTCATATTGACGCTGATCACCGTATTTATGGGCTCCATGCTGGCCTACCGCGAACCTGTTCTGAAGAAAAGACTGGCTTACTCTACCGTGAGCCAGCTCTCCTATATCCTGTTCGGACTTGCGACGATGGGCGCGGAAGCCGTGACGGGCTCGCTGCTGCACGTGCTTGCCCACGGCCTGATCAAAACGGCTCTGTTCCTCTGCGCCGGCGCGATCATCTACACGACCGGGAAGACACGGGTGGACGAGCTGCGCGGCATCGGCAAAGAAATGCCGCTTACCCTGTGGTGCTATACCATAGCGTCTCTGGGACTGATCGGCATTCCGCCTACCGGCGGTTTTGTCAGCAAATGGCACTTGGCGGTGGGAAGTCTCGCCGATGCCCTGCCTGTATTCCGCTGGCTCGGCCCGGCCGTCCTGCTCGTCAGCGCGCTCCTGACGGCCGGCTATCTGCTGCCCCTTACCGTGCAGGGCTTCCTGCCGGGCGCGGATTATGACTACGGACAATGCCGGAAGCGGGAACCGTCTCCTCTCATGACAGTTCCGATCACCGTCGTAACCGTCCTGTCCGTCCTGCTCGGGCTGTTTCCCGCGCAGCTTACGGACTGGCTCATGCGCCTGGCGGACAGGATCATCTAACGAAAAGCAAAGCGGCATAACGCTTCAGGACGGAGGAAAAAATGATTTTATCGGTAATTTTGATTCCTTTCATAGCCGGGATCCTCTCCGTATGGATCCCTTTTCGCAAAAGACGCCACTGGGAGATCTTTCTGGAATGCGCCGTTATACTGAACAGCATTCTGGTATGGTATCTGCTGCTTCATCACGCCGACGGCGCTTTCCTGCTGGCGCACTTTACAGGCGATCTGTCTATCAGCTTTATGGTGGACGGCCCCGGCATGGTCTTCTCGGGCCTTGTTTCCGCGCTGTGGCCTCTAGCCACGCTGTATGCGTTTGAATATATGACAAAAGAGGAGCACGAGAAAATATTTTTCCTGTTCTACACGATGACCTACGGCGTCACGCTCGGCATAGCGCTGGCGGCCAATCTGCTGACGATGTATTTCTTCTATGAGCTGCTCACCCTTGTGACCGTACCGCTGGTTATGCACACACTAACGAGGGAAGCGATCCTCGCCAGCCGGAAATACCTGTATTATTCGCTGGGCGGCGCGGCATTCGCCTTTATCGGGCTGATCATGATCATCGTGTACGGGCATACCACCGACTTCGTGCTCGGCGGCGTCCTCGATCCGGATAAGATCGGCGGGCGCACCGATATACTGCTGCTGATCTATGTGCTCGCCTTTATGGGCTTCGGCGTGAAAGCCGCAGTCTGCCCTTTCAACTCATGGCTCCCGCAGGCGAGTGTCGCCCCTACGCCGGTCACCGCACTCCTTCACGCCGTCGCCGTCGTCAAATCCGGCGCGTTTGCCATTATAAGACTGACATACTACAGCTTCGGCACGGATTTCCTGCGGGGCACTTGGGCGCAGACCGTCGTGCTGCTGATCACCATGTTTACCATTGTGTACGGCTGCAGCCGCGCGGTCAAGGAAACGCATTTCAAAAGGCGGCTTGCCTACTCCACGATCAGCAATCTGTCTTACATCCTGTTCGGGGCAGCGCTCATGACGCCCTTCGGCATGGCCGCGGCGCTGTCGCATTTGGTGTTCCACGCAGTCATGAAAATCGCTTCCTTCTTCTGCGCGGGTGCGGTCATACATCAGACCGGGCGCAATTATGTGCATGAGCTGGACGGCATGGGATATAAGATGCCCTGCGTCTTCGGCGTCTTTACCGTATCCGCCCTCGCGCTGATGGGTGTGCCCGGACTGGCGGGCTTCATCAGCAAATGGAATCTCGCCGCGGCAGCGATAGACAGCGGCGGCGCGATCGCTTATTGCGGAATCGTCTGTCTGCTGATCTCGGCGCTCCTCACAGCCATCTACATGCTGACGGTCGTGGTGCGCGCGTTCTTTCCCGGCAGGGATTTTGACTACAGCGCACTGGACGGAATCAAAGATCCAAACTGGAAGATGCTGGCGCCGCTTTTTGTATTTACTTTCTTCATCATACTTTTCGGCATTTACTCCCAGCCGCTTGTGGACTTCTTGTACTCGGTGGCTATGGGCTGAGCATCACGCGTTAGATCGGGTCGTGTACACCCGGAAAGGCAGGGCTTATGATTATGAATGAATTGATATGCATGGTCGTATTCGGACCGATGGCAGCCGCCATCCTCAGCTATATGATCGGGCGATCCGGCAAGAGCGCCCGCAGCAGGTTTGCGGATATCGTAACGGGACTCACCTTCGCCCTGTCCGTATGCCTGTTTCTTCTGACAATGTCTGCGGATACGGGCGCGACGACAGACCTCCTTGCCTCTTCCGGAAAGAAGTCTCTTGTCGAGATCCCCTACATCTGCGGCATGGGGCTGCACTTTACGACGGACGGATTCCGCGCGCTGTACGCTGCGGTCGCCTCCTTCATGTGGTTCATGAGCACGCTTTTCTCCAAGGAATATTTTGCGCATTACCGCAACCGCAACAGGTATTATCTGTTCCTGTTGCTCACCCTTGGCGCGACGGAAGGCGTGTTCCTCTCCGCGGATTTTTATACGACCTTTATTTTCTTCGAAATCATGTCCCTTACGTCCTACGTGTGGGTTGCCCAAGACGAAAAACCGGCCTCTCTGCGCGCGGCGGCGACTTATCTTGCCGTGGCGGTGATCGGCGGCCTCGTGATGCTGATGGGGCTCTTCCTGCTGTATGATGTGACCGGGACACTGTTCTTCGACGATCTGACCGGCACCTATCTGGCCTACGGCCTTCTCTCCTCGCAGTCCGCCGACAGCACACAGCTCATGATCGCGGGTCTGTGCCTGTTGTTCGGATTCGGCGCGAAAGCGGGCGCATTCCCGCTCCATATCTGGCTCCCGAAAGCGCACCCCGTAGCGCCCGCGCCGGCTTCCGCCCTGCTGTCCGGTATCCTGACCAAAGCGGGCATGTACGGTATCCTGATTCTGACGGCATACATCTTCTTCGGCAGCGCCGCATGGGGCAGCCTGATCCTGCTGCTTGGCGTGTGTACCATGGTAGTCGGCGCGGTGCTGGCGCTCTTCTCCGTAGACCTGAAACGGACGCTCGCATGCTCTTCCGTCTCTCAGATCGGATTCATTCTGGTGGGCGTCGGCATGTCCGGGCTTTTGACCGCCAACCGCGTAACGCTCGGATACCGGACAGCCGATGATCTGACCGCCGTCCGCGGCAGTCTGCTTCACATGGTCAATCACTCCCTGATCAAGCTGGTGCTCTTCATGGCGGCCGGCGTGATCTTCATGAACGTACACAAACTGAATCTTAACGATATCCGCGGTTTCGGACGCCGCAAACCGCTGCTCAACTATATTTTCCTGATGGGCGCGTTCGGCATCGGCGGCATTCCCCTTTGGAACGGTTATATCAGTAAGACCCTGATCCATGAAAGCATCGTGGCATATACCGAACAGCTTTTGGCCACCTCCGCCTTTCTCTCCGGCACGGCGCTGTATCTCAATCCGGACGTTATGAAAGCTGTGGAATGGCTCTTCTTGATCAGCGGCGGTCTGACGGTCGCCTATATGACCAAGCTGTATGTGGCAGTCTTTGTGGAAAAAAATGCGGATGCCGCCGTGCAGCAACAGTTCGACGCCCTGAACGGAAGATATATGAATCGTGTCAGCGCTGCGGCCCTGACCCTGAGCGCCACCCTGCTGCCCCTCATGGGCTTCCTGCCGCATATCGTTATGGACAGGATCGCAGATGCGGGACAGGGTTTTATGCAGACGCTCCCGGCCGCCAACGCCGCCGAAAAGACCGCCTATTTCTCTTTTGAAAATCTAAAAGGCGCCGCGATCTCACTGGCAATCGGTGTGTTCGTCTATCTCGTGATCGTGCGGCTGTGGATGATAAAAGACGGTCGATACGTCAATCGCTGGTATCGGTATTTTGACTTGGAAGACTATGTATACCGCCCCATACTCCTCGGAGCGCTTCCCTTTGTGTGCGGCCTCCTCTGCCGCGTATGCGACAGCTTCGTGGACACCGTCATTGTCGTTCTGCGCAAGACCCTCTACCGCGACAGCAAGCTGCCGCAGGAGCTCCCCGAGGGAACGCCGCTCACGCATATGGCTGCCTGTATCGCCTCGGCCGTACAGCGGATCGGCAACCGCACATGGCGCAGGAAACGGCCCAAGACGACGGATTACGATCACAGGTTTGCGATGTCTCACGAGGAATGGAGCGAGAATACCGCTATGATCTCGCGCAGTATGTCCTTCGGGCTGCTGCTGTTCTGCGTGGGTCTGCTGGTGACGGTGGGATATCTGTTTGTTATGGATATCTTCTGAGAGACAGCTTCCGTTATGCAGAGAGATAGCCGCCGCATGCCAGACAGCAAGGCCGCAAGGTCTATATCGCGTCCGCAAAATACTGTCCGATCCGCGCGATAAAACCCAGAACCTCCGGCTTCATGGATTCCGGAAAAGCGGAGAGCACGGGCGCAGTCTCAAAACTGAGCGTTCCCTGATAGCCGATGCTCCTCAGCCCTCTTATGAAGCCTTCCCAATCGGTAGAGGGACGGTTTTCCCTTGTCTTCGTGAATGTAAAAGGGATCTGGTGCAAATCGGAGATACCATCGTTATCATGGATATGAAGCACCTTCAACCGAGGACCCAGCCCGTTGAGGAACCGTTCAAAGTCGATCCCCACCAGATTCGCGTGCCCGGTATCAAAACAGAACCCGAGGACCTCCGCACCGTATCGCTCATTGAAACCGTCTATCCTGGCCACAGCCTTATGCACATTGCAGCAAGGCCCTTCCACCAGATGACCGCCGACATTGTCATATAAATTCTCGATACAGACCGTGATCCCCATTTCTTTAGCCGTCGGCGCAAGATGATCCAAGAACCTCTCCGTCCGCTCCCATTCCGCATCCTCCGAGCCAAGATATCTGGCCAGCTTGAAGCCGTGTATCACGATATAGGGACACTCTAAAAAATGACAGACCTGCATACTCTTAGGCGCCACCTCATTCCACAGGTATTCATTGACCTCTTTTTTCGCCGTAGGGATATAGGCCGGATACGGCATATGCATCTGGCTGATCGAGATACCGGCCTCCTTGGCCGCCCGTTTGTGCGGTGTAAAATACGCCTCCAGCTCTGCAGCGCTTCTGTCAAAAAATTGGTTTAACGAATTGCGATATAAGTCCGTATTCAGAAGGTATCCGTTCAGGCTGAAATCAACGTCGGAAAAACCCGCCTGTTTCAGCAGCCGGAATCCGTCCTGTGGGTTCTCATCGCTTATCACATTTTTGGTCTGTACGCCGATCCCTGTCATCCGCCATGTCCTCTTTTCCCATGTTTTCCGCATTTGGCGCGCATCGCCCGCTCCGGATCCGGACAGAAATGCGCATCCTTCAATCGATATCAGGCGTCATACCTGCCCATCGTACTTTCTCGTCACCGCATCAAGCCTGTCCACATAAAAAGTCGGCATATACTCGTCATTAAAATATACGATCGGATTCGGAAGCCCCATATCCTTCAACTGCGCTTCTATCTCCCTGTAATAAATATTACAAATAAAGATCGCGCAATCAGACGGCAGACTCCTAAGCGCCTCCGGCGATCTGACCGTCAGGCCGCAAAAATCTGTATCCCACAAAGATTTATTATTATCGCAAGTAAAAAGCGGCGGATAGGCCTCCCCATAATTTTTCATATAATTTCGGCACATATTCCCCGCGCCGAAGAGCACCCGGGAAGAGTATTGTGCAAGCATCCGCTCCATGCCGATCTGCCATGCGAAATAATCTCCCTGTGCTTTTGCCAGAGCAAGCAGCTGCGGCTTGAGGATCGGCGAACAGGCCGCCGCCGTATCCGCGTAATCCATGATCAGACAGCCGTCAAACCGGATCCGCCTAAGTCCGCGGATCAGATTCAGCCAGTCTGTCTGCGGCTGGCCCTTTTTCACACATGTAAAGGAGAGTTGAGATGCATCGCTGCTGCCGTCGCAGTCGCGCAATATGACTGCCTTGATCCGATCGCCCAAAGCTGTGGCAAAATCATACATATTTTGTCCGCAGAGATTGCAGATGCCCACATTCATGCAGAAGCCGAAATAGTCGTCCTGCTGTCCGGTCCAAGAGCCATACCGCTCCGCTGCCAAGCGATTCAATTCGTCCACCAGAACCGCCGCTTCCCGTTCTTCCGCGCAGAATCCACGCACCAGATGTCCGCCTATATCCCTGCACTGATTTTCCAGAAGGATCGTGACACGGTTCTCGCGGGCGGTCCGGGCAAGGGTGAGGTAGAATCCGCTATAAGCATCCTCTAACGGATCATCGCTGCCCTCTTTTGCTGTAGGCCCGACAGCCGCCATAGGCGGCCTGACGATCAGATAACTGCAGCCTTGCGCGCCGCAGATCTTAATGCATTCCAACGCCAGTGCCAACAGCCTGTCCGTCAGATCGTTACGCTTCGTATCGACTGCCGTATACGGCGCTTTGGCAATGGGAAAAGTCAGTCCTGCCGCCCTGCCCTGCTCCGTCAGCCCCCTCATGAGCCCGCCCAACTGCTTCGGATCTTCTGCAGCGGCCGTGTAACGCGTGCTCTTAAAATCAGACTTTCCCACTTTTTCCAATATGTCGGGCGGGCAGACTGCCGCAAAATCCAGCAGGGCGTTGTCACAGCCGGATCGGAGAAGATCCGTTATTCCCTGTCTTGGACGGTTCGGATCGATTATAGAGCGGATGATACTGATGATCTGCATTGCCAATATCCTTTCTGCGGCTTAAACCGTCACTTTCCTTACAGCGCATACAGGACCGTATCGTACCAGGCGTCCGTGTACTGCCGCACATACAGTCTGTAGTCCGGGTTGAGCGCTTTGACCATTTCCGGAATCACAAACATATCCTCGGGCTTGTGATAAATACAGACCGCCAGCTTCGGCCTGTAATCCCGTATGATCTTGTCCGCCCCTTTCAGAGCCTCCTGCTCCGCGCCTTCTATATCCATCTTAATATAAGTCGGCTGCCTGTCATAGACCGTCTCGTCGAGAGAGACTGTCTCGATCACACTCCCGCCGGTCCCGTGCTCCGATATCTGGGAAGCTGCCGTACCAAAAGCGCTGAAAGAGAGCTTCTGATGACCGCTCCACACGCCGTACTGACACAGCGTATACGGATGTTCTCCCATGTTCCCTGCAATCTTCTCTTTCTTGCAGGACTCTGGCTCGAAGATCACGATGTCCCTGTATCTTCCCTTGCAATGCTTGATAAAGCTGACCGAAGTATCTCCGTCATAGCCTCCGCAGTCGATGAAGACCTCCTGATCCGTCAGCGCTACTTTTTCATCAAAATATTCTTCTTCCGCCGAACTGACCGCGTCCCCCATACTCCGCAGCAAAAAAGTTTTCTCAAGCTTTTTCAAGTATACCTGTCTGGACCGTTCATCCTCCAGCATTCCGTATACGTTCCTGTACCGCTCTCTGTTCGCCGCAAAGTACTGTTCCGTCTTCCAATAAAAAAACCTGTGCATCCGATGAAGACGTGAAATGTCAACGCCCAGCTGCTGCAGTTGTCCTTCTATGGCCCGACAGGCTTCTTCATTATCCACACAGAGCAATATCGGAGACGCAGCAAACGCATCCCGCAGTTCTTCAGGACTTACGATCTTGCGCCCTGTCGCCTGATCGGTATTCCCTGCCATCCTGTTATCACAGAAAGCCCCCACCTCAATATGGTATTCCCGAAGCAGATCATATATTCTGTGGCCGCAGTTTCCTGCCCCGAAGATGACCGGCGCACCTTTCCCCTGGATCTTTGCAAGCATCGCGCCCTTTATTTCCACGGATCGCTGCATGATCTCTTCTGCTGTTCTGTCAAAATCTCTCATATATCCTCCTCTGCTTGTCACAATACGAACTTATACTTCATACCCAAAAACTTTCTCAGTCCATATTCTCCCGTTTCGCCCGCAGCATTGTCGAGCTGACCCCCTGCGTATATGGGAAAAAGACAATGTCCGCCCCATTCTTTTTCAAAAACTCTCTGGTAGCTTGCCATTCTACGCTGTCGCTGTGATCGTCTCCGGAAAACTGCACGTCAAACCGATATCTCCTGTATGCGTCCCTGATTCCGTCATATTTCGGCGGCAATTCCTCCACCTGATCCGCATAGCGGCAAGCACGGATTATTTCGCATCGATCTGCGCAAGAAACCATGGGATACTTCTGTTTCTGCCGATATACCCCCTCGTCCGACACGACCCCCACGATCAGATAGTCGCACATGCTCTTAGCTTTCTTTAACAGATTTAGATGTCCTACATGAAACATGTCGAAAACTCCCGCCACATATCCCACATGGTATTTTTTCTCTGAAGCATCATTCCGGAGAGCCGCTGTAATACCGTTTCCCGCTTCATCAGCCGTTCCCGCTGCCACGACAATACGTGGAGCCGTGTCATACAATTTGTTCATATCATAAAAGACATAATCGTCTATGCCCATATCCTGTAGCTGCTTCATCACCGACAGATAATTCTTGATACAAACGACCACGCGGTATTCTCCCCTGTCAACAGCCGACAGCATTTGCGGAGAAGTGACTTTGATCCCATGCAGCTCCTTCCCCCATGCCTTCTCATTGTTATCCACGATCGCCGCCACCGGATGATCCTTGCCATACCACTCCATGAAATGCTCCGCAAACCGTCCGGAGCCGAATACGATCAGCTTCTTCCCCTGCAGGTTATGAAAGATATCGACAAATCGCCGCCTAAATTCCTCTTCGGAAAAATTCAGGCGCTGCCTGTTATTGTTAAGCACTGTATCATTGCGCCGTATTTTCTCATGATAAATACGCAATTGATCTTCATTGCGCAGCCGGATCATAAATTCACGTTCCAGCCCTACCCATTTCTTAAGCTCCTCTTTCAGTCCGTACCTTTCATACAGCTCATCCGAATCGATAATACCCACCACATCACCACCCGCCAAAAGCGTACATATCATCCGATACAGCACTACCTTCACCGGATAGTCCGGAAGCACAAACTCCTGATCAAAGAATACAAATTCCCCATCTATATAAAAACTGTTTAAAGGTACCATATCCACATAGGCCTTGCTAAATACCTGTCCGTATTCCTCATCTTCTTTTATTTCAGAGGACTGCAGGATCAGATCCCGAAAATGATCCAAGGCTTCCAAGAACGCTTCCTTATCCTTGCGCAGCAGATCCAGCAGATATACCTGACCCACCGGCGCTTCTACATACGGCATCCAATAGGCATCTTCACGCATACTGCCCTCCACTACCCGGATCCCCCGTGTCTGCAGAGCCACGGTATTCTCGGCCAAATTCCGAAGGCGCTCTCTGCCTTCCGGATAAATAGCCCGTTTCTCTACCATCCCCGTTCTATGTATGAGCGTGTATATGCCGTTCTCATGCCCCCGCTCCACAGAGGCCGTCACATGCTGCACATCCGACAGCTTACCGTCCCTGGCGCATTCTACCAGAAACGCGTTGGCCATCCGGTGGAACAACCCGTTGGCGATCAGCCCGCTGTAAAGGAACTCTTCTTCCAGAAATACCGTGTCCGGATAATGGTAAGAAGGAACCGCACGTGTCGTCAGATTTTCTCTGGGATCATAATCCTCCGCATAGATCAAAAAAGGATTTGACAGATCTGAAAATACCGAAAAAAACTGAAACGCATGAACGCCGGCGTCAGTAAGCATCTCTTTGATCTGCGCATAAGAATACAGCCTACCGTCAAACCGGTCCTGCTCTTTGGAATAAACCCTTCGATAATCTTCAACCGAATCAAAATTCCTCTCCGTATAAGGATCCCTGTCCCCGCAGAAATAACGGATTCCCAGACGGTTATTGAGCGCAAGCAGCATTTTCCCGTCAGCCGGGAGCTTCGCGTACACGTTTTCTATGATCTTGCCGATATCCTGTTCTTTCTCTATAAAAGAAGTGAGCAGCACCGTACCGCAGATTTCATCACCTTCCAGAAAATCCGCCAACTCCTCCCTGCTTTGAAGCACCCTTTTTACGCCGATAACAGGATACCACCCCGTCAGCGCCTCCGGCAGCTCTTTAAGCAGCGCCGCTTCTTTCTCCTTATCGATCTTTTGCTCCATACCTCTTTACATCCGTCCTTAATCCTTCTTCACAAAAAACACCTTGCAGCGTGTCTTCATGCGGAAAATTTGAAAATATTATCCGTTTTTACACCCAGTTCTCTAAGCTGGCTCTCCATCGCATCCGCATACTTTCCTTCCGGTATCACATACAATGCGCCCGGTATCTGCTCCAGGGTCTCCGCCGGAGAACATATCGGTATCCCCATCAGCGCACTGCCATTCTTATCCGGATCGTTGTCACAAATCCCGGCGATCTGTATATTAGAGTTTTTAAATTGTTTCATAAAATTCTGACCCCTGACTCCGCTTCCAAACACCACGATCCTGCGATCGACTGCCGTCTTTAAAAAATCAGCTATCACATTGACATTCAGATTGCCGCGCTCATATTTTCCCTGTATACACATTAAAAAATCACTCTCTTTTTCTATAAAAAAGAACGTGGTCTGATACAGCATGCCGTCTGTCTGCTCCCGGCAAAATTTTTCCCCTTGGATATCTTTTCTCAACTCCTTCTTATAATACGCAAGAAACTCATCCCTTGTCTGCCCTGTAAGCCGGGAGGCGTTCCAGTAATACCCTTCGTACTTCCATTTCCAATAGGCTTTCCATTCTTTATCCCCCGCCTGTCGTTTGGTTAATTCATGATACAGAAATTCATACTCCTTCGGCATGGCATAGATCTTGCCGGGATCACGGATAGAAGACCCCGGATTATCCATCGTATATTCATATACAAGATCATGACTGTGATAACTCTTCCGAGCATACATTGCCACCAGAAAACGAAACGATGTATCCTGAAACGACGCACCGGGAGATTCATACATCCATATCTGATGTTCCTTCAGAAAAGCCGTACGGTATAAGCCTGTCCAAATGGCTCCCGTTGCACACAACAGCAGTTTTCCCCGTTCCTCATAGGGAATCACCTTCTCATAACACTCATCGCTTCCATATTTTCGTATCGGAATCTTACCATAAGCGGTTTCAACCTGACAAACCGCCTCATAATCAGCATCCACATAATCAGCCTGATACGTTTCAGCATATCCGTATAAGGTTTCTATCATATTCTCTTTCATCCGGTCATCCGACTCTAATATCGCAATATATTCCCCCTGTGCTTCCGCAATACCGCGATTGATCTTGTGCCCGTAGCTACAGTTGGGATCATTGATGATGCGGATCCTCTGATCCTTTTTCTCATACTCGCGCAGAATATCCGGGCTTGCATCCGTGCTTCCTCCATCTATACATAAGATCTCCATCTCTGGAAATTTCTGTGCCAGCAGACTATCCATACACCGCCGCAGCGTTCGTTCCGCATTATGTACTGTCACGATCACCGATACCTTATACCCCATGTATCCTGCCTCCATCCGATCCGAGGGCTTTTTCTATCGCGTCTTCCAATCGCTCTCTAAAAGCATCCATCGTAAAAATACTTTCGTAGGTTTCTCTTGCTTTTTTTCCGATCGCTACACATTCCTCCGGATGCGTCAGCACCCATTCCATAGCATCCGCCAGACTGTCAACATCCTCAGCGCGGCAGACCAGTCCGTTTTCTTTCTCCCGGATCAGATCCGCCGTTCCCGTTCTGTCCGAAGCAATGCACACTTTTCCATACATCATACCTTCTGTCATCACGATAGGCAAAGAATCTTCTCTAGAAGGGCAGACAACCACATCGATCTCCTGATAAGCCGACATAATTTGCTTTCTGTTCATAGCCCCTTTCACTTCAATATTGCCTCCGGATAATCGTAAAATCTCTTTTAAATATGCATCCTTTCCCACACTTCCAATAAGCCAAAATTCTGCCTGTTCTAATGTCCATTTTGTACACAGCCTTTCAACTGCCTGTGCAAATATGTCCTGACCCTTGAGTTCCGATACATAACCTACAACAGCAAAAATCTTTTTTTGCTTTGTCCGAAACATCAAATTCTTCTCTCGCCAATCTGGTATACCATACGGTAATGTCTTCCTAATCTTATCAGGAAAAATCCGATTAAAATACTTTCTCGGAATATCGCTCACTGCATAAGCATAAATATTGCCCATAACCGAATCATCAACCATATATCCGTATTTTGACATAATTTCCGCATACAGTTCTTTATATTCATGAATCCACCATACTACCGATTGAAAAGCGGCAATCCGAAATACTGCCGGAAGCATCTGAAACACGTTGACAATCACCGCATCAAATCCGCAAATAATATATTCTTCTTTGGAACTGATAAAAGGCAACGACGGGCAAACCATAATATTCAAACCGTCTGTGACCAACTCTGCTGCCAGCTTTGCATCTATACCGGGCGTCATAATCAGCACCTCATTCTCCTCGTTCAGCGCCCTAGCCGCATAGGTTATGGCCAATGTTCCCCCGTTATATCCCATATCTGTAGTGATAAGCAGGATCCTTCTTCGATAAGACCGCCGACGGCGGCTACCAATAAAAAGCCCTAGCATAAAATGATTCTGGAAATCCTGCCAACTCCATATATCTTCCTGAACAAATCCAAGCAGCAAAAGCTGTTCCCACATCTCATGCGCTTTTAAACTCATCAGCAATATTTTATCATATTGCTCTCTAACAATGTAAACCGGCCTGATGACCGGAACGCCTTCCAGCTCTTGTTGCTCTATCGCCGCATTATCGAAGAAAAAAACTGTTTCGCTTTTCTCATCATATATCTTTATTTTTTCTTTTCGGTTATGATAAAACCGTCCTGTTCCAAAAATAATGTATCTCACAAGCGCTACCTTTTCTTCTTACTCTTTCTTTGATCTGTATAATCAAATAAATCTAATATATAACCATTATTACTAATCGTTACATATATTACAATATTCCTCCACACTTATATAATCTACACCGGAATCTTTCTGTAATTCATAAGATTTCGTTTCTCTAAATTTTCCGCCAGTTTACTCTGATCTTTCGCTCCCACGGAAATAATAATGCACGCGGACCGATCTGCCATATCTTCCAACCCTATAATCGGTATTCCCTGACAATAATCATCACTTTTAATTGTTTCAATAAAAGCCGCCGGTGTATGGCCTAGATTTTGCATAATATGCAGACATATACGTCCGATTTTTCCCGCCCCATATAAATATACTTTTTCATAAGAAGAACAAATTTCACGAATACAATCCATTCGCTTTATCATCAACTCCAATAAACGAAAATTTCCCATTCCCATCCTGTCCAAATACTTGTAAGTTTCCCTCACCAGATCCTGTATCACAATATAGCTTTCTCTGGCATAATCAGTGTGCATGACCGTACCCATTTCATAACCTGCATTTTGTACTGCATAAGCCCAAATTCTTTCAATTGCATGACTTATCGTGCCATCATCAGCCAGCGGCTCCTCATCAAAGTCTTCATATTTCCATTGTTTTTTTAACACATCCCTAATTGCATCTGTTCTGCACCAAAATGCCGTGCCAATTGTCGCCGGTGGATACTCGTCAGTAATCGGCACATTTATCCCTAACTCTTTGGCTAAAGCACATACCGCTTTATAGTCATCACCCCACGCATTGCAATACCATGCATTGATATCCCTTCCTATTGGCTCCGGAGTTGTCAGTATCCCTATTTCCGGATGTTTAGCAAAAATCTCCATAACATTTTGAATATAGTTTTTGCTGCCTATCATATTCATCCAAAGATTTTTATGCCAAAATGCTGTTTCCTCCTTGAGTTGCTCACTATGCGCTTTTTTATCATGTACAAAGCATATGTAGGTACTGTTCTCTATCCACATCCTCCCTGCAACCAACAACGCACTAATATCTCTGCCACGGTTTTTTTTGGATACTACCACCCAACTTCCTTTTTGCTTTGTAACCTTATAATCTTCTAAATATTCTATAATATCAGGATTCGATGATATCAAAATCATCTTAATGCTGCATTCATCCAATCCTTCTATAAATCGCATATTATCTTCCAACTGATCAATGTAATATAAATTAATAATTACGGTTACTCTATCATCCCAACTTATTGTGTGCCCATTATTTTCTGCTTCTGACAATATATATATATGTTGTTTTTTATCTCTGATTGTATAAATATTTTCCATGATGGTATCGCCTTCTGTATAATCTATCTGATCTAGTTATTCCTATCATTAGCCTACCCTAAAAAATACTGTACCATTACATATCACAAAGTTTTTCACCTAATTTTTCAATAACTTGCCTTAAAGATATAATATTTCTATACCCTTTCTCATGAAGTTGCCTTCTAATATCTTCATATGCATAATCCACCGTGACTACAATCATATCGCTTTCAGGTAATTGGTCTTCCGGCAAATAAACTCCTGCCCTTATTAACTTAGCAGCTCTTTGTGCATTACGGTCAATAAGTCCAACAATTTCTATATCTTGATTTTCCAGTTCTTTTATCAAATGTTGACCCAACATACCAATGCCATATATATTAATGGATTTTATATGGTTTATGCGAAAAAAATCTATAATTGGTATATCATTTTCTTTCAGTGTCATCCATGCGTCCATAATTTCCCAGTATTCCTGATAACGCATGGTCTTTTCAGCAATGATTTCTAATTCCCTTTTTAAATATTGATTCTCTTTTTCAGTATCTTTTTTATATTTAGTCATATATTCTTTGTAATGCTCTTTTGCGTAGGGAACAGCTTCCAAATATCCATATTCATATTTTTTATCTGGTTCCAGATACATGCCTTCTCCCCATTCATTCCATGCATTTACAAAGACTATATTCCTACCGCTTGTCGCATTCTTGGCCAATAATTCAGACAAATAATTTCTAAACTTTATGGGATTATCATTTTCTATTATGATTCCCTTGTCACCACATCTAGGCGTACTGTCATATCCAACAAACCCACCATAAAAAGTTGTGGGTACATATGAATATCGTTCCAACAATGCTTTCCATATTCTATCATAATCTGTTTTCACCAAGTCGCCCCATTTGCAGTTTGCAACTTGTCTAATAGAAAACTGTGGTTCATGCTGCAGCAAACCATCTAGCCAACGATTGCTTCTGACATCACTGTTTGCTCCGATTATATATATTCCCTCCATTCCCGCTTCTCGGCTCCATCTGTTCCAACAATCTATCATTTCTCCCAAACATGATATCTGCGCCGATTGATATATGACAAAAACAGGTTTGTTTTCTATTCGAATATATCTGTCATCCTTAAAAAACGGAAGTAAATAGTCAAAGTGAAGTCGCCATTGTTTTTCATCACCATAGGCCTGCTCTATCAAGAGTTCAGCCTTAGCCGCTTTTTGTTCATCATTTTCCTTTTTATTATCTGTTACCATCCAAACATTAGCAGGTCTTAATTTACTCCATGTGCGTGCCCATGATTCATTCGCCCAACAGAAACAAAATGGCATATCTATATCTTTCCATTGCAGCAAATTCTCCGCCGGCTTTTCTAATATTTTCCGTCCGTCTTTGAACCAATAATGGTAAATGCATTGTCCATCTATCCCATATTGTTTCATCAGATCTGTCTGCCATTGCATAGTCCGTTTATCCAACAAGTCATAGTAATTCTCATGTAGCGGTACACGTGGCTGATCATGTCCTTCAAAAAGAGGTTCTGCTCCTTTTACCGCCGTCCATTCCGTGAAATCCTCTCCCCACCATTCGTCATTTTCTTTCACACGGTGAAATTGAGGCAGATACATCGTAATAACTTTCATCTTAACTCCTTATACTTCTCCACAATGCTAGCCATACATACTACTTATAAGCAACGATCAGACATCTGCTTTCATTACATGCAGCACCGCCCAATTCCGCCAGCAGATCAAACATAGTTGGAGATACTTCTTCTGCGATTTTTATATAATTAGATGGCCATACTTCCTGAATCCGGCTGACACTATGTACAAAATATCCTGCCGCTTTAAAAAGATTTCCAATATTTAGACAATTCCATGTATATAAATGATTATTAATTTCACTTCTTGTATACTCTGTTTCGCAAGATTCATTCGGCACCACGAACACTGCCTTGCCACCTTCTTTTAATCTGTGGTGTAAATCCCGCAAGATTCCCAACGGATTTTCAACATGTTCCAAAACATTTGTAGATATAATTGTATCTGCATACTCGCACGGTATATCACAAATATGTTTTACACTTGAAACCCCCAGCATTTCTGCATTTTGACGTGCAAAATCATTAATCTCTATCCCTACTTTTTCTTTTGCTCGCAGTTCTCTAAGCAGATAGCCTCCGCCCGAGCCAAACTCCACCAGCACATCATCTTCCGCAACATACTGTGAAAATAATCTGGCGGATACCTTCCCACCAAACTCGCCAAGCGGTTTTTGGAAGGCAAAATATGCTTCGTCATAATAATTTTCCCCCCCCCGAAATCAATCTGAGAGACAGAGATAAAATTATATATCTTCTGATTCAACAACTGCATTTTGATTGTGCTTTCATACTTATTGCTGCTTATTACAATAAAGGCATTCTCCTCAGTCCGTTCTTGGTATTGCTCCAGTCTTATGACAGGTTTGTCACAATAAGTACCACTTTTTTTGTTATCAATAAAAGCTGCCACATTGCAACCAGCCTTTTCTATGCCTGCGCACAACCGTCTTCCAACGATACCAGCGCCAAAAATATATACTTGTTTGTCCTGCAAGAAATGCAAATAGTCAACATCATTATTACAATACATCTACAATCTCCTCTCTGTTTAACCAATCAACTCGTCAATTCCCCACAGTTTAATGTCTGGCCTGATCTTATGTACTCTCGGTGCAATGACATCTATATCAAAAAACGGTATTACAATTATGTTTTTAATGTTGTTTGGGAGTTTGTCCAGCGTAACAATAGGTATATTCTTATATGTTAAATCTCGGGGACGACTTTCCATAATACAGGCAACATGCTCTTGCAGCACGTCATACTCTCCCAGCAACAAGTCAAATACATCATTTTTACCCCAAACAGCCACCCTGCCATTCCATTCATCTAAAAATTTTATCTGTTTTCCCGCCTGTTTCATTTGAATCCAACGGGCAAACAAATTGCGGTAATATCTTTCTTTTTCTTTTCCTCTCTTTCCGCCATATAGAAAGCGAAATTCCTCTTCGCATTCTTTTGTAGTCTCTATTCTCATAGGAAATTTAAAATTATCCTTATTTTCCGTTTTCTGCGTCTGAATCAAATCTTGAAAATATTCACTTGAACCGCAATGCAGTCCGGAACCATCAAACCCTATATTTCGAACTAAAGTTTTATATGGGCTCAGGCAGTAGCCACTTCTTTTAATGATATTTAAACCCCAAAAAACATCCCATGCATCGCAAGTTCCATGTATATTCCCCGCCAACATCTCTTCTAAATCATTTCCCCATATACGCAGTCGTTCCACTGCAATAGGATCCGCCTTAATCTCATTTACAATATTATAATTTTCTTCATAAGCCGCCCATTTATCCTTCCAAGTACCCCACCCCCACGAACAACTTCTACCATTAAAATATGCATCATCCTCTTGACCTTGCAACACAACATCCCATGCATATCCGCTAACCGAATAAACTTTATCACTGTTTTGATAAGCTTCGAGTGCTGTTGTCATAAAATTGATAAACTGACTTTCCGGCACGCAGTCATCTTCCAAGACAATCGCTGCATCACATTCCGACAAAACCAAATTCAAGCCTGATACAATTGAATTGCGACACCCTTTATTAACATCTGAAACAATTACTGTAGTATTGCAAAAATCGACATCTTGAATCATCCGATTAACCTTATGCCATTCTTCACAATTTGTCCGTTCGCTTATTCCGTCTTGAAATATATATAATCTATCTGGCATTACGGTATTATGTTCCAAAGCATCTAACACTTTTTGTGTATGCTCACTTCTATGCCACGTGAATAATACGGTTCCAATCTTCATTCTTCCTAATTTCCTTTTCAGATAATCTCCATCTGCTTTCTTCTACTACATTCTTATATTATATCCGCTATAATTTTCTTATATATCTCCCGCATTCTGTTCACATTTACTTCCCGATCAATAAGGCTCGACATTTTTCTAACAGCATTAACAGAAAGATGGTCACACAGCTGATTTTCATTTTGAAATATTTTGCAAATATAGAATGCCAACAAAACTGGTTCGTCATGCGGGTATAAAAAACCTTCTATCTCCGTAGTCAATCTATTATTTGTGCCTCCTACATAAGATGCAATAGATGGGACTCCTATCAGCATAGCTTCATTAAGTGAATTACAAGAATTTTCAATACTTGAAGCCGAAACAAACACATTTGCCTGAAGATATTGAGTTATCATCTGTTCCGCATCCTGGTTTCCAATAAAAATAACATGTTCCCGTAGATTGTTTTCATCAAGTAATTCATTCAAGTAACATGCATATGGTATTTTTTCTTCTGTATCTATAATATTTTTCCCCGCCACATACACATGCGTATTAGGATACTTTTTAAGCACAACAGGCAACGCTTGCAGTAAGTAGTGAAAACCCTTAACAGAATATCCGGCCTGACTTAAAAAAATACGATATTTCTGACATCTTCCATAGTTCCATCGCCCTGCATTTTCATAAAAAACAGGCCGCAAAATCTCATCACAGAAATAATAATGAATATCGGGATTAATCGCCAACGCAATAGCTTGATCCCAATCTGTTCTTCCCATAATATGCCGTAACATGCCTATAGCCTCTATTTCACATCGGCCGCGACGTTCATATGCCGCACAATCCTGCTCTATTGTTCTTGCATTGGCACACTGCATATTTCTATATTTTTCCGGTATATCAGCATAAAAATGTCTTACATAATTTGACGTCAGCCCCTGTATACTGGCGACAGCATGATTTAACAATCCCTTACGATGACAGGCATGCAGCATCGCTGCTGCAAAAGAAAATTCTACTCCCCAAATATGTACAAGATCTGGGTTGCTAGACTCTAAAATGTGTTCCAATTCCTCAATCATTTCTTCATCATAGGTTTCTATGCTTTTACAATGAAATGTATAATATCTGTGCCCATTACACTTCCCATCTTTCATGCGGAAACTGTCATAGATTGGGAAACACAAATCAATTTGAAAGTCTTTTTTCCTATCCAGTTCTGCCAGCATACCGCTGATCCAGCCCGCACGGCTATTCCGGCTAATCCCGAATTCCTGTGCATAATCCGGCAATACAATACAGCTTAGCCATAATATATGTTCCATATTTCTATGCCTCCCCCCCCCTGTTTTGAGGAAAATATATATTCTATAGGCATAACAACCACAAACTTAATTCTTATAGTCACTTTGCAGTTTTCCATTAACAGCACTATTTCTTCAATAGAGTAATACAATCTAATCCTTTTGTTCCATACCAATCTATAACACTTTGATCAACTACTTTAAAGCCTGTCCTATATGCCAGATACGCAAAAATATCTTTACTCATAAAACATCTCGCATGAGGTGAATTGGTAAAATTAGTTTTATAATCAGATGCATAGTTAGAATGATGAAAAAGTGCATATCCTCCCTCTAACAATACTCTATAAATATCTTTCAAGTATTCATAAATATCCATTAACTCAAAATGAACCATAGAGTCATATGTAAATAATGCTGTATAATTATCATCAGGAAGCCTCTCCAGATTGTAGCCATTGTTTTGGTAATATTCTATTTTGTCATAATCCTTAAATCTCTCTCTGCAAATCTCCATATTTTCTTCCAATATATCTACCAATGTAACCTTTTCAGCTGAGTCTATATAATATGGCACATGTCTTCCATGTCCACAGGCAAGTTCGATTACATTACTCAAGTCTAATCGTTTAAAATGCTGGTAAAACTTTGAATTATCACTCCAAAATATATCGACTGCTTCCTTTTGTTCAGCATCATCAAACCATTTATCATTGTATTTTGCATGAATAAATGCACAATATTCTCTATAATATACATGCTGCTCCCAGCCCAGTATTTTATAAAAATCACTATATAAATATCCTTCCCCACCATCACTTTCTATCATATGTAAAACTTCATTGCCTGATTTTTCATCAACCAAAGCAATCAAAAAGGGGATATTCAAACTTATCGCCTCAGAATACGATATGCATCTTCTGCTATAAACTTCTCTTATTTTATTGTACTTTTTGTCACAAAATGCACTGATATAAATGTCTTCTATTCCTTTCCATTCAAGAAACTCAAAACATTTTCTTCCACAGCTGCCTACTCCATAGATAATAAATTGTTTCACACTTAACTCCTCCCATACATTAACTCAGCAAAACTGTATCTCTAATAATCCTAAAAAATAACTATTTTATAAAATGAAACAATCCATATCGATAATTTCCGTTATGCTTGTCCTCATCGTATTTATGAATATCAACATCGTATTCCATTTTCCCATCAGCCGTACAGGAATACTCTAATAGTTTCATTCGGTCAAACTCCCTTATGATCGTTTCCGCATAAAAGACTCTATGTGCGTTAAATTCGACCCGCTCTTTACCTATCGGAACTGCTATATACAGATGACCCTCCTCCTTTATTTTTTTCTGTATTTCCGCAAAGCATTTAAAGCATGCCTCAGGATCTATCGGGTCGCCGTAACGCCCAAGACCAAAATGCTCCAAAGAACAAAGCGCAGACAGACTGTCAATGCTCCCGTCTTCCACCTGCCGCAAACTTGTCGCGTCGTCTACCAACGTATGTAAATGCTCAACTTCCGCCGGAAATTCTCTGATATCAATCAGAGTCACTTCAATATCCATAGCCAACAAATGTGCTATGAATCCATCTACTCTGGAACCAATATCAAAATGGGTTTTAACCCCACTCTGATGAATCAGTTTCGCTGCCCACAGATCCTGCCAAAAATAATTATTCGCTGTGCCTGCACTGTCATATTTATCCTTTATAATAGGCCACATAAAGTGCTCTTCAATTTGAAAGTGCTCTCTCGTGTTTAACGCCTCATACCGTTCCTTATCCTTTTGAAAAAAAGAAGCCTCCATCAAGCTGTATTCTGCACAGTAATTGGTATAATTTTTTTCACCCAAAATATCATGAATTACCGTCAGATCCTGAAACCCTACGTTGCTCTTTACCCCTCTCAGAAAAATGACTTTCTCCAAATCAATTCCTTTTTGAAGGCATGTCCGATATATTTCATTAGTATGCACATTTGCCACAACAATATAATCGTATCCGTCCGGCAACTCATCTATGCCATATAAAGGCAGATCCATATATGAATCCACGGTTTTGTGTGTTTCCACAAACCCCATCACACACCCATTAATGCCATTTTTTAAAAAATGTCTCGCAATTGTTCCCGTTCCCCAAATTAATATTTGATACACTTTGCATTTACTCCTTATAATCTAATCCATTCCGGAGGGCACCAGTCACTTGCTTTCCAGTTTTCTCTCCATTTTTTTGGCGCTATTACTATTTTATTTGGATTGCGATTCAGCCACGCTCCCCACCAGCCAAACGTACTGTTAGGAATTATATTATACTTGCACAAACTCATTAAATACATATCATACCAATCAAAATACGTGTCAAACATTTGCACCTCGATATATATAGCATTCTCTTCCTCCATGTTATTTTTTACCCATTCTATATCATCCGAAAAAAAGCAAAAAGCCGCTCTCGGAGCCATACGCTTTATATACTGAAACGCCTTTTTATAATAATTACCGTCACAAATAACCCCTAATTCTCTTTTATATTTAGGTATCAGGAAATCTCCTCTCCTAACCTGTACTCCTACAAACTCTTCATGTTCAAGTAATTCTGCTAACTCTCGAAGTTTTTCATCTTTTATATGTTGAAACTGAAAATCATATAACAATTCGTCTCTCACTATTTGAGGATATCGATACGAACAATGCCATCCTTCAATATAGCCATAATTAAAATCTATTAAATTTGGATTAAATGTCTGTTTTATCTCATCTTTTGGCGGTTCATCAATATACACTTTTCCCTGCGATAAATACAATTCCTTTTTTTCAGGTGTACATTCATGTAATGCAATGTTTTCAAATACCTTTGGCAATATAAACGGTCTCATATCCGGTCTTAAATATGCAGACAAATCTGCTGTTACATTTTTTTTCTGCTTCTGAAAAATTCTATATAAAGCATACTGGAACATTTGATTTCCCAATCCATCGCAAAAAGAAACTATCACCTCATTTTCTCCGATATCACTGTTCGCACCTATTGGTATTTTCTGCATTTTTTCAACAATCCGAAAACTGATTACTTCATCAATACCGTATGATTCTACCAGTTGTTTTTTTATCTCTTCTTCATACCATTTGCAAGCAATAATTACCGTATATTTCTGTTTTTTCAAAATATCCGGAGAACATACCGAAATTCCATGAATCTCAGTGTTCCATACATTAATATCATTATCTACATAATTGACAATTTCACAATTGTTACAATAATAATGATATGCCAGTTTTCCCCATTCACCCGCTCCCCAAATGACAACTTTCTTCATTCAATTATTACCTCTCAATCACTTGCAATTGCATATAACACAGTATCACTGTTCGTTGCACTATAATGCCTCATATAAAAGCGATAGCCGCCATATAATTCTAATATAAGATTTGGCAGTTTCCAAACATCCGATATTTTATGATAAACAGATATGGCAAGTGCGGGATGTTGTATTTTAATAATACGCTCAGCCCCACGCAAAACATGCTCTTCAAATCCTTCTACGTCCATTTTTATATATCCAATCTGTTCATCGACTACAATATTATCCAAAATACGTGTCTTCACATATTTATCCCCCTCCTTTTCAAAATGAGCCATTTCCCCACTCCCGCTAATGCCCACATGCTCCTCTTTATCATCTAACCCAACATTCCATAATCTTATATTAGTATATTTTCGCAAATTATTTTCACAAACTTTATAATTATCCTCATCTGGTTCAAAAGCAAATACCGTCGCGTTTTTATTTCCAATCCATTCAAGATATTTCAAAGCATCCTTTCCATCAAAACACCCTACATCAACAAAAATACTATCCTCATGAATGCCCCGCCTTATTTCATCAATTGAAAAATAAATATCCTGCATGCTTTCTTTGTCTAAATCATTTAAAATATATATATTCTTTTTGTCCATCTTACTGCACAAGTCTGATACAATTTTTTCTGTATCAAGCATATTTGATACAATGACAATATCGCCCGAACGATACCGTGTTAAGAATTCTTTTAAACTAAAAATGCGAATATCGCGATAAGAACTGTCCTTACTATTTTGGTCAATAAAACCGCCCCATTTACAATCCGGAAAAGTTTCTGCAATTCTTTTCCCCCGAATACCCGCTCCATAAATGTATGTACGGTTTTGATTCGAATCAACAATATCTATTAATTTGCCCCCCCCCTTCGTATAACTCAGTGCTTTCTTCATATACGTTTGATTACCCGTTAAACTTAATAACAATCTGGACACATAAATGTCTTTTGAAATATCATCTGCCATTTTTTCATAGATCGTTCTTATACTCTTAAGGTTGATGCTATCATTTTTCATATCGTCCACATATGGAAAATTAATTCGTTCTTCCGACAAAATTATCACCTCATTAGTCTAATATCTTTATTTTCAAATCTGCGCTTTTTTATGATTTCATTTGTTCAGCCGGTTTTATATATAAACGATTTTCAGCAGTAAAACCTCTACACTTTTTACAAAATTCTGTATATCCTTTTGTCGTATATCCTAATCTGAACTCCACCAACTCTTTTGCCTTTTCTGGAGTATATTCTCTCAAGTCATACGCTTCTTCTACATCCTGTTTTCCTCCCCCGATCCCCGCTACCGTAGCATATGCGGCGTAATTGCAACTATACAGCTTTCCGTTTCGCAGCTCCTGCCATGATTGATTGCAGTCTGTTCTATGTCTTTCCAACTGTTCATCGGACAGTCCTGAGTAATCCGTCCTTTCAGGTGCCAAGTCGATCCAGCTATCTGCCTTATTAATATAATACTTGATATGATACGCTTCTAATTTCCGAATCAACTCATCAAATTTTTCATCAAAATATGGTACGCTCTCTCTATAGTCATCCACGGTAATTTCAATTCCGCTTTGAGAAAGTTTTTCCAACACTTCATCTTCAGGCACAACCGTTCCGTTAGTTACCGTTCGCAGAGTATCGATTCGATCTCCATAATTCTTGCTGATATACTCTATCAAATCCGCTATATGCTTATACAGCATTGGTTCTCCCCCACTCACATGGAACAGCATAATACGATCTACACAGGAGAAAAATAAATCAACATCTTTCTTTAAATCATTCCACTCTCTTACATAAAACTGCTTTGCAAAAGGATTAAAGTTCAAACAGTTCCTACAGTTTAAATTACATGCCGTGCTTGGCAAAAATGAAATACTCGAAAAATAAACTTTACTATACTTATACAAGTAATATACAGACAAAAACTCTTCAATCAAGAAGAAATTTTCTCCATATTTATATCCTGCTGTTTTCAGTTGTTCTATCGGCATTACTCTGGCGATTTGGGACATCGTAACAATAATCCCAACATCCCGGCTGACATTTATTTTATTTAATGCGCAACACGGCTTACCCTCCATTAATCTTCCTTGCTTTTCACTATTATTGTCT
Organism: uncultured Lachnospiraceae bacterium; assembly: GCA_947626745.1. Classification (GTDB taxonomy): domain Bacteria; phylum Bacillota; class Clostridia; order Lachnospirales; family Lachnospiraceae; genus UBA3282. The sequence goes on along the minus strand of CANQTF010000002.1, from coordinate 105,893 downwards.
ATATAGCCGGCTATATTGATCTCATCTTTGAATATTTGATAAAATTGCTTGCCATAATCGCCCGCTCCAAATAGATAAAAGATATTTTTCTGTTCTATATTGCAATACATTTCATCATATTCATGTCCGCGATTTTTCCACTTCATATATCTATCCCCTCTTTTAGTTTATATCCCAATATTTTGCTCAACCATTCAATTCTCTCAGGCTTTTCCATATTTAATCTTTCATATTCCTGCCTGTATTTTACAATGATCTCTTTGCAATAAAGCAATGCTGCCTGATCTTTCTGATTATATGCCATATCTGCTACCACAGCACTGTGGTATACTAAAAAACGCTTTAACAAATCAATGATTTCTTCGTTTATCCTTTTTTCATAAAATATCGCTATAAGCCGAATATAGGCCTGTAACCAGTCCAGCCGTCGACTTATATCTTCTGTATGACAGCCTGATTCTTTTCTTTGTACATAATGATAAAATGCCTCATCTACATATACAGCCCTTTTAACTCTCAAAGCAACTCTACCAAGGCAAAGTACATCTCCGCCAAGTTTTAAATCCATATCAAACAGTATCATTTCACCGTCTTCATCATAAAACAATTCTCTTTTATACAGCTTGTCCCACATGTACGCAAACTCACGGTATGAATCTCGCTCATACAGATACCTCAGCAATGTTTCTCCAGAAAAAACTTTTTCTCTTACTTTTTTTTCATTTCTTATTTTGTTGCTTTGATACTCTGTATCCTTGTACCAGCCACTGATAACAATATCTGCTCTTTCTTTTACCGCTTCTCGCACAAGACTCTCATACATATCAGGCTCTATCCAGTCATCACAATCTGCAAAAGCAATGTACTCTCCTGTCGCTAATTTTAAACCACTGTTACGCGCCGCACTCTCACCGCCATTGACTTGCCGTTTCAAAATAATTCTTGAATCCTCTTGTGCATATAACTCGGCGATTTCACTTGACTGATCCGTCGAACCGTCATCAATTAAAATAATTTCCAGATTCTTATATGTTTGATTTATAATACTTCCTATACACTTTTCAAGATAACGGTCAGCATTATAGATTGGCACAATAACCGATATCTTTGGGTTACAGCGTGTCTCTTTCATCGTACACACTCCAATCTGGTCAAATACCTATTCACAGCATTAATTTTCATCATCATTTTTTCTGCTTTTTTATATTGTACTCTCCAAATCATAACATCACAACAAAACTCCCCATATAAAGCCGATTCCACACTTTATATCAGGAGTTTCAAAAATTCTATATCTAGCTGCTTGCATTTTCCCAACCGCCATTATCTACGGTCGATTACTCATCAAATCATTCCAGCCTCTGCACTGCTTTTCAATTCAGAGAGTCCTACACTGCACTCTCATAATATTTCATGATTTCCTCGCGGCTGCATCCGGCATACACCTCATTCTTAATAACGGCGGCGTATACCGCCTCGAAATCCGGAAGTATCGGCTTCAAAGTTTCCACAAGAGCCAAAAGCCCTTCTTCTCTACTTTCTTCTCTTCCCTCTTCAAACCCTTTCGCATGGCTTTCCTCAAGTTCCGCTCTATGATCTGCCTGATCCGCGTAGTACGACATATATTCCACCCTCAGTCTCGGGTCTCTCTTCGCTGTCTCCACTGCTTCCTCCACCTTTCTCGTATACTCATCCGCCGTTATTCTTTCCGCCAGATACGTCAGGAAGTTCTTAAGCTCCGGCGTAACGTCATTCATCTCAGAACAGGGATTCAGGAAGAGCTTTACCGTTCCGTCGCCAAGCACAAGATCTGTATCCTCCCTGCACCGATTCTCAAAGGTATAGATGTGTCTGCCTTTGCGGAAGATATCCTCCATACAAATGAAAATCACAAAGCTCCGATTGAGCGTTCGGTAATCCTCACCCCGACCGAGCAGGTTCACATCGATCAGATTCTGATAATACCGGCTCCTCTGGGGCAGGTTCGCCGTGTGTACCGTCTGCATCTCCACATTGTAGATCGTTGCTTCCTCATCCTTCACATAGATATCCAGTCGGATACCCTTGGCATCGTTCTTGACCTCGATGGTCTTCTCACCCTCCGGATACTCGATGCGCTCGATCTCCACATGCAGGATGATCTCCAGAAGCCGCTTACACAGTTCCTTATCCCGCATCACCTTGTAGAAGATGAAGCGGTCTGCCAGCGTCAACTCCTCGAACGGTTTCGGTTCCGCGCTTCCCTGTCTGCTTTTATTATATTCTGCCTCCGGGGTTTTTACAATGGTTTTTCGTTTCTTTTGTGTCAATCCTTCCTCTCTTTCCGCATAGGAAAGATACCTTCATCCTGTCAGGAAGAAACAAAATCCATCCCACGCTCTGCTATACTGTTGTCTGTTTCTTTCGTTGGGATATCTGCTCTCGAATATGAGAACTATCCATGTGCCAAAAGATTTCCGGCAGCAAGACCGCTACCGATAGTAACACTATAGCAGATACGCATATGAATTACAAGCGGTTTATGGCGCAAAAATCATTTGATTCCTGATATAAAGTATGAACTTATCAAGGTGCTTTTCTCTTTGCAGCTCTTACAGCTGCAGTCTGCTCACCGGATGTATTTTTCTCTTCTCGACCGGCGGCAATTCCATATAATTTCCAAATTTAAAACTTAAATAGCTGTCATAATCCTTGATTCCCTGAAATATCCTGCCTTCAAATACCGTATCTGTGCTGTTTTCATACCAACACCGATAATACCCATACTCATTGTTCGGCGTCGGAAATGTCAATATCCTTACCATTCTTGTCTGTTTCCTGTTTGCTCTGCATATCATCTTATGATAATATGCAAAAACAGCCTTTTCCGGTATCTTGTCTAAGAGCTTGTATATCTGCCTTCTCCAGAAGTTATCCTCCGCAATTTTTCCTACTCTCGCCCACAGGATCTTGCGCACACAAAAACATTCAAGATTCTGCAGACTTCTCGTCATATAATTATCAGGCACATTATCAAGTGGAAAAATATCAATAAATACCCCTTGCATGTATGGCATATGCTCCTGATGTTCCCGCATAAAAAGTGTGCCTTTTCTGCGAAGCTTTCCATATCCCCAACGATACCCCTTTGTGTTCCTGTGATCTTGAAATAAAAATCTGCTTTTATCCAGTTCCTTCCTGCACGCCTTTCGGAATTTCTCATATTCAGGTCTAAGCAACGCTACATCCGCATCGTCATCCCACGGTATATATCCGCCGTGACGAACAGCGCCAAGCAATGTCCCCGCTATAATGTTATATCGTATCCCGCATTTTCTGCATATCCTGTCAACCTCGACAAGCATTTCAAGCTGTATCAGTTGTACTTGCCGTAACGTTTTTTCATCCAGTTGTATCATTTTTATCCCTTTATAATAACTAATGTTCCATTCGCATCACAGAGTGGCATCCTATACAGCGCTTTCCCAATATCCACCTCATATCTGTCCACTGCTTTCTCTACACCGCGCAAATCGCTATTATAATCATGTACAAAGATATATCCCCCCTGTTCCATACGCGGATAAAAGTATTTCAATCCTTCATAAATCGAATCTTCAAAATCCACATCTAATGATACAAAACAAAATGTTTCTTCCAGTCCTTCCAATGATTTCGGAAAATATCCCTGTTTAATGACAATATTGTCCAAATAACGCATACGTTTCATTACCGCAACAAGGTTTGTTTGTTTATATGCCTGTACAAACGCATCCGTGCAGTTCCCGCTTTTCAGTTCACGTAATGCCTCATTGGCATCAAAACCATCAAAGGTGTCAAACAAATAACACTTACGGTCTGGAAATGCCGCATTAATATATTGTGCAAACTCGCCTCTGAATACACCAAGTTCTGCCGTATTGCCCTTTATCCCTTTTTTATAAATTTCTTTTACAACCAGTTCAAAACTCTCCGTCCGTACATAATCACTGTGTTGATACCCCCCCTTGCGAGCAGCCCTCACAGTATTCGAACGGTTTATCAAATGCCTCTACGCCTCTGATAACATGATATCTGTTTTTTATAGTTTGAACATATTCTTTCCCAAGTACCCGCTCAGCCAGAGCATAATTTTTATTGACATCCACAAGCTCAAAGTTAGCATATAAGAATATGACTTTATTTACATCAATGTCAAGCGCAATACATTGCTCATAAATCTGTTTCCGATACAATGTTGCCACCAGAATGGCATCGTATTCTCGTGTAGTCAATGCTACCGGTGTAATCACCGGCTTCTCCATATACTCTTGCTTTGATGTATCATTATCAATAAACGCTTCAATCGCTTCGATTGCAATATACTTTCCAATAACTTTTCCAGCTAATCTGCCTGTCCCCCAAAAATAAATTTTAGAACACATCGCTTTTCTCCTCCTAATATTCAAACTCCCGTTTCATTTAATATAGTCAAAAATTTGGTTGGAAAACTAATATTGGGCATTACATCGTAACTATGTATCCACATATCCACTCATTAGTCAAAGCCGCTTACCCCAAAATATTATTACAGATACACTTCCGGCTCATTTAAAAACGCATCTGTAATCCCCCGATTTTCCAACGCAGCCAGATCCAATTTTGTTCCGGTCGGCTTCTCCGGATACAGATGCCCCGACAGCCATGCCCTGACCGTGTAGTCTCGCAGCCGTTCCGGCTGCAGATCGATCCCTCGCCAATAAGGGTGCAGCGCATTCGCGCCGCAGCCGCCCGCTAATTTATAAAGGCAGTCTGAAACCTTCGTATCCAAGATTCCAATTTCCGTCACGGGATCCAATTCCCTTATTCTTTGCAGGGAGAGCGCACTGAATGATGAATAAATCACCTGCTCCTGCAGTCCTCTTGCATGGATCAGATCTACGATCTGATCTTCCATTCCTTCATACGGATACACACTGTTTTTCAGTTCGATGTTCAGCTTCAGTCCCGACCTCATGGCAGACTCTATCAGATCCAGCACTTCTTCTATCGTTGGGATCTGCTGCGTCGGATGGACATCCGCATAGATATGCAGCTTCTTTAACTCCGTCAGTGTATAATCTCTGACATAGCCGATACTCTCTGTGGTTCTGTCCACTCTTTCATCATGAAGGACGACCATGTGCCTATCCTTCGTCAGCTGAATATCAAACTCGATTCCCGCCAGCCCCTTGATCTCCAATGCCTTTTCAAAGGCCAACAGCGTATTTTCCGGATACCTCTGACTGCATCCTCTGTGCGCCCATATCTTCATGATAATGTTCTACCTTCCTTATGGCATGATGCCTCGTTATATCCCGGTAGATGCCCTGCCTGTCAAACCGCAAGACCCCGATTCTCCTTAAGAAACCGCTCCATCACATCCGCAAAAGCAACCGATTCGCTGCGCGTCAATTTGAACTCACTTTTACTGCTGCCGTTGATCATAGACAGGAAATCGCTGATCTCGTACCGCAGACCGTCTCCCAGAAAACGGTCGGAGTATTTTTCCACCTCACCCGGATCCTCGTGGTGTACCTCAAAATAAGTGGTCTTCCACCAAGGCGCTTCCGCCACGATATAGCCCTTGGTTCCGGCAATCAGCAGCCGGCCCTCCGACTTGACTCCCAATCCGCAGGTTACCGTCGCGATACCGTTCGGATAAGTAAACGACGCTTTGGTGAAAAGATCCAGACCGTTATCCCCACAGATCGTGTCAAAGCGGACATCTGCATAGTCGCCACCGAACAATTTCATGACAGGCAGCATACAATAACTCCCGAGTTCCAGAAAGCTGCCTCCATATTGCATATCGGTCAGTTCCCTGTTCTCCTTCTTCTCCAGCTTGGTAAAACACGCTTCAATATTTCTGATACTGCCGATCATGCCGCTTCCTGCGACTCCCAGCAGTTGGTTAAAACCCGGACAGTATGCCGTCTTGATCCCTTCCATCAGGATCAGGTTTTTCTCCTTCGCCATGCGGAACACTTCTTCCGTCTGCGCTTTCCGCAACACCATGGGCTTTTCACACAGCACATGCTTGCCATGCTCCAAGGCGGCTTTGATATAACCGTAATGGGTTTCATGGGGCGATGCGATATACACGGAATCTACCGCCGCGAAGAAATCTTCAAGCCCTTCATAAGAATCCAACTCCCATTCTTTGGCAAACCGCATCGCGCTCTCCACATGCGGATTGTATACCGCCTGTGTATTGACGCCGCTGACCAGTTTGGCTTCCGGTACGAACCGATGAGCGATCCGTCCGGTACCGATGATGCCAATCCTCTGGATCTTCCTGTTCTGCTCGCGCAGCATCGTGCTGGAGATATTTTTAGTCCTCTCCAGATATATCACCTGACAATATTCTTTCAGATAGTCAAACTGACCGATCCAGTCTGAGCCTACCGTAAAGATATCCACCTGATATTTTTTGATATCGCTGACCTTCTGCCCAAACGATTCCTCAATGACGATCTCATCTACGAATCCGGTCTTCTTTACATTCTCGATCCTCGTCAACAGGGAATCCACCACATTTAACTTTCCTCTGGTCCTGTCAAAGGCTTCCGTGGTAACGCCCACGATCAGATAATCGCCCAGCGCTTTTGCTCTCTGTAATAATCTGTAATGCCCTTCGTGAAACAGATCGAAGGTCCCGTAAGTGATCACTTTCGTCATAGCCGTATTTCCATATCCTTATAATCGATTGCTTACAAAATGATAAACCTGTTCACCACATGTGCCGTCAATATTCGCCGCGATCTGCCCGTACGCCTCCAGTTCGTCTTCCCGTCTGAAAGCGCCCCCTGTGATTCCGTCTTCCAAGAGATCTGCCAGCGTGTTCCGGGAATCCTCCATACACGCATAGCGCAGAAATGATGCGGCCTCCGTAAATCCCTGAATGTGCTGCCGCAGCTCTTCCTCCACAAAGTCGACAGGCAGCTCTTCCCATCGGTTCTGCGCCGGATCTCCCCGGTACAGCTTACGATCCGTATTGGAAAACAGCAGATAAGGGGCTGCCGTCTGTACTTCCCCGTTCGGGTCTGCAGCCGTCGGAATAAAGTACATACCCGCCACGGCGTCGTAATAGCCGTTTGGCACATCGGCCGTCCATGTGACGGTCGGCTGCCATTTCTGTATTTGTCCGCTCTCCCTATGGAGACGGACAAATTGATTGCCCCAACCGGGCGGCAGATATATATATTCTTCCGAAAACGCCGGATAGCTAAACGGATACCGGTCACATAAGACATTATGGATCGGATCCCTACAGATCAGCCCCTCTATGTCGATCCGGTATTCCCGCATCGCGCCGCTTTGCGGATCCCAGCGGCCGACCACGTACCCTTCATCGGGCAGAAGCCAGAGCTCCTCTTGATACGGCACAATGATATAACAGCCCCTATAACTCTCGCCTCCGATTTTCGCCACAGACATGACTCCCGTCTCTGCATCGACCACAACGATGCGGTCATCTGTAGGAGAGGCCAGATAGAGACGATCAGCCAAGACACAGACGCCTCCGATTTTCCAGCCCTCGTTCGTCTGCTGTCTGCCAATATCCATATGCTCCCGCAGATACAGAAGCTGCCCGTTCTCCGTGTCATATCGGACAAGCGCCGGATAATCATTGGGAATCAGGAACAGATACTTCCCGCATGCGGCAGCCGCACGAAACGCCCAATGGCACTCGGCATGCTGTTCCAGTTCGATCATCTGTCGTATACCGCCGTCCGCGACGACCAGAATCTTTTGCGCCCGCGCAGGACACACATAGTCTTTGCCGTTAATATGCAGAACCGAAGAATAATCGCATTCAAGTACTCTTCCCGGCAGATCGCAATAATACCGATAACGGAAATCATTTTCAGGGGAATGGTACAGGCAGTTTCCTTGCGTAACCATCCACCTGCAATCTCCATACATGGGCTGCGGAATCTCTTTAATGATCTCCCCTCTCCAATCATCCTTCTCCGGCTTGCTGTCGATCCGGTTATTCAGGATGAACACCGGCTTGCCCGCCACACCGAACAGCGACGTTACGGAAGTTCCAGAGTCCCCGATATACGCATCGCACAGCGCGATCGTCGTCTCGATCTCGGGCGTATCATCATAGATACCAAGATTGCTTTCAAAAAAGTACTGTTTCAGTTTGTCATATACCGGCCTGTAGGACTTGCGCATGGAATCAAGCGTAGACTCCAGCAGCGGGTGCGGCCGCCACAACAGGCACGCGTCCGGATGCTCCGCAAAGCACTGAAAGACATATGCCATTTTTTTTAAAAAGATCTCCGTGTTGTCCAGCATGCCGTTGATACTGGTATTGTAGAAATACACCTTCCGTTTTGTGCCGTCCGCGCAATACATCTTGTCCTTCCAGGCTGCCGGTATCTCCGGCGGATTCTGGCACAGCCTGACCACTTTATCAAACTTCGGAGAGCCGAGCGGCAGGAATTTTTCCCGGGGCAGGTTCGGATCAAAATAAGGAATGAAGGATTCCGCCTGTACCACGATATAATCGGCGTAATAATACGCCAGCGCATATCCCTGCGCTTCCAACATCCCGCCGGACGTACAATAATAAGGTATATACACCAAGCAGTCTGTAAATCCCTTCAGATTCTTGGAATAGAAAAACGGATGCACGCTTGTCACATTGTTGAACTGGTCATAGGGATTATGAAAGAAGATCATATCCGGATGACGATTGCGGAAATCATATGCTTCATAATGTGTGACCGGCACATAATCAGGGTAACGGTCTCCTTCATAGTGCATGGCGCCCAAACTGCCGTCGGGCTCTCTGTCATAGTACGGAATAGGTATCACATAGGCATCGCAGTTTGGATCGTCGTTTGCCGCCATCCAGACACTTTCCAGAGAGTCCCACATGCTCACCTTATAAGGCAGGAATACGGCCTCCACTCTTTCGGACATATGCTTTACGGCATTTTCCGCTTTAAGCAGACTGTTTTCCAGAAGCTTACAGGCTTTCTGGCCGTTGATCTCCTCCGCCCGCACGTTGACCTGATACACATTCTCGCAATACTGCTCCAGATATGCCACGGCGTCCGTTCCTTCGCCTTCGATCTGCTCTATCGTCTCGCCTACCTGAATGGCTGCCGCCTGACAGTCCGCCAACGCCGCCTGAACCGCTTCATAACCGTGGGCGTTCAGCTTGTCCCGGATCTGGCCGTGCAGCGTATGAAGACTCTGAAAAACGTCTAATATCTGCTGTTTATGATATTTGCGCATAAAACCAAATACCTCTTGCCTGTAATGTATCAAAAAAACCGCCGCTGCAATCTATGCAGTGGCGGCCCTTACCGTTTTCTATTCTGCCTCCATGCAACAATTCCAGCACTCCATGCTTTTATCCTATAAACTCGCTTATCTTAATTATATATCGGCAGAATCTAAAAATCTATTACTACTTCTTTTTTCTGCATTATTTTTCCTTGTGATTTTCTTATTTTTCTATATAATTATAGACAAGGTGAGCGGTTTTGCCTTTCTGCAATATTTCTGCCAATCTCAATTTAAGACTCAGGAGGAAACAAATGCCAAAAAGAGAAGACATTCACAAGGTACTTATCATCGGCTCCGGTCCGATCATCATAGGACAGGCGTGCGAGTTCGACTATTCCGGCACACAGGCGTGTAAGGCGCTCCGCAAATTAGGTTACGAGATCGTGCTGGTCAATTCCAACCCCGCCACGATCATGACCGATCCGGAGATCGCCGATGTCACCTACATCGAACCGCTCAATGTACACAGGCTGGAACAGATCATCGCCAAAGAGCGTCCGGACGCTCTCCTGCCGAATCTGGGCGGCCAGTCCGGCCTGAATCTGTGCGCGGAGCTGAATAAGGAAGGCATTCTTGACAAATATCATGTAAAAGTGATCGGCGTACAGGCTGACGCCATCGAGAGAGGCGAGGACCGCATTGAGTTCAAAAATGCCATGAACGCGCTCGGCATCGAGATGGCAAAGAGCGAAGTCGCCTACAGCATAGACGAAGCGCTCGCGATCGCCGATCAGCTCGGATATCCGGTAGTGCTCCGCCCCGCATATACGATGGGCGGCGCCGGCGGCGGACTGGTGTACAACCGCGACGAACTTAAGACCGTCTGCGCCAGAGGTCTGCAGGCAAGTCTGGTCGGCCAGGTGCTTGTGGAGGAGTCCGTGCTCGGCTGGGAAGAGCTGGAGCTGGAGGTCGTCCGCGACGCGGACGGCAATATGATAACCGTATGCTTTATTGAAAATATCGATCCGATGGGCGTACACACAGGCGACTCATTCTGCGCCGCCCCCATGCTGACGATCTCCGAAGAGACGCAGAAGCGGCTGCAGAAACAAGCCTACCGCATCGTGGAATCGGTGCAGGTCATCGGCGGCACAAACGTGCAGTTCGCACATGATCCGAAGACCGACCGCATCGTGGTCATTGAGATCAATCCCCGTACTTCCCGCTCCTCGGCGCTGGCTTCTAAGGCGACCGGATTCCCGATCGCGCTGGTATCAGCGATGCTTGCCTCCGGCCTCACCCTGAACGAGATCCCCTGCGGCAAATACGGCACGCTGGATAAGTATGTGCCGGACGGCGACTACGTAGTAATCAAGTTTGCCCGCTGGGCCTTCGAGAAATTCAAGGGCGTGGAGGATAAGCTGGGAACGCAGATGCGCGCCGTCGGCGAGGTCATGAGTATCGGCAAGACTTACAAGGAGGCTTTTCAAAAAGCGATACGCTCCCTTGAAACCGGCCGCTACGGCCTTGGACATGCCAAGAACTTTGACACTTTATCCAAAGAAGACCTTCTCAAAATGCTGATCACGCCGTCTAGCGAACGCCATTTTGTGATGTATGAGGCGCTGCGCAAGGGCGCGGCCGTAGATGAGATCCATGAGATCACCCATGTCAAGAAATGGTTTATCGAACAGATGAAGGAATTGGTGGAAGAGGAAGAAGCGCTGCTGCGCTCCAAAGGCTCTCTGCCCGCCGACGAGCTTCTGACCGCGGCGAAAAAGGACGGCTTTTCCGACAAATACCTGAGTCAGATACTTGAAGTGCCGGAGGCGGATATCCGTACACGCCGCATCAGTCTCGGTGTGGAGGAGGCTTGGGAGGGCGTTCACGTGAGCGGCACGCAGGACAGCGCCTACTACTTCTCCACCTACAATGCGGCGGACAAAAACCCCGTCAACGACAAGCCGAAGATCATGATCCTCGGCGGCGGACCGAACCGCATCGGGCAGGGCATCGAGTTCGACTACTGCTGCGTCCACGCCTCTCTTGCCCTGAAAAAACTGGGATTTGAAACGATCATCGTAAACTGTAACCCCGAAACGGTCTCCACGGATTATGATACCTCGGACAAGCTCTATTTTGAACCTCTGACATTGGAGGACGTTCTGAGCATCTATCAGAAAGAAAAGCCGCTCGGCGTCATCGCCCAGTTCGGCGGACAGACGCCCCTGAATCTCGCGGCTGATTTAGAGAAAAACGGCGTAAAGATTCTCGGCACTTCCCCGTCCGTCATCGATCTGGCGGAGGACCGCGACCGTTTCCGCGCCATGATGGAGAAACTGCATATCCCCATGCCGGAATCCGGCATGGCGGCCACGGTGGAGGACGCCCTGTCGATCGCCGCCAAGATCGGCTATCCGGTCATGGTACGCCCCTCCTATGTATTGGGCGGCCGCGGCATGGAAGTGGTATACGACGATGAAAGCATGACCGAGTACATGAAAGCGGCGGTCGGCGTGACACCGGACCGTCCTATCCTGATCGACCGTTTCCTCAATCACGCGCTGGAATGCGAGGCGGACGCCATCAGCGACGGCACGCACGCTTTCGTGCCCGCCGTGATGGAACACATAGAGCTGGCCGGTATCCACTCAGGCGACTCCGCCTGCATCATTCCGTCCGTCCACATCTCCGACGAGAACGTGGAGACCATCAAAGAATATACCCGCAGGATCGCCGAGGAGATGCATGTCAAGGGTTTGATGAATATGCAGTATGCGATCGAGAACGGCAAGGTGTTCGTGCTCGAGGCGAACCCCCGCGCGTCCCGCACCGTTCCTCTTGTATCCAAGGTCTGCAATATCCGCATGGTGCCTCTGGCAACGGAGATCGTCACTACGGAGCTGACCGGCCGCCCTTCTCCCGTACCGTCGCTGAAAGAAAAAGACATTCCCAACTACGGTGTGAAGGAATCCGTGTTCCCTTTCAATATGTTTCAGGAGGTAGACCCTATCCTCGGGCCTGAGATGCGTTCCACCGGCGAGGTGCTCGGACTGTCACGTTCTTACGGCGAAGCATTCTACAAAGCACAGGAAGCGACTCAATCCAAGCTGCCGCTTGCGGGAACGGTCCTCATCTCCGTCAACCGCAAGGACAAGGAAGAAGTGGTGGAGGTTGCGAAGCAGTTTGCGGACTGCGGCTTCCATATCATAGCGACGGGCACGACATACGAGCTGATCACCGCGGCCGGCATTCCTGCGGAAAAGGTCAACAAGCTGTACGAAGGCAGACCGAATATCCTCGACCTGATCACCAACGGCAAGATCGATCTGATCGTCAACTCCCCTGTGGGAAAAGACAGTATCCACGACGACAGTTATCTGCGTAAGGCTGCCATCAAGGCGAAGATCCCTTATATGACGACGATCGCGGCGGCCAGAGCCTCCGCAAGCGGTATTCAGTATGTCAGGACACACGGGGACAGCGATGTGAAGTCTCTGCAGACGCTGCATGCGGAGATTCGGGACAAAGAATAAGGAAGGGTGATCACACCCTTCCCATCCTCTCCGCGAAACGATGCAGCGCTTCCGGGATCTGTATCGTCTGCGGGCACACTTTTGCGCAGCTATGGCAGCCGATGCAGCACTCAGGCTGTTTGTCCGCCTCTACGGAGGAAAGCCCCATGGGCGCGATGAAATCGCCCGACCCTGCGACTACGGCCTCATTGTAGAGTTTTAACAGGAACGGAATGTCCAGCTTCTTGGGACAGTGGCTCACGCAGTAATGGCAGCCCGTACAGGGGACCGTCGTCTTGGCGATCATATCGTCCGCCACACTGAGGATCAGCTCCATTTCCTTTTCATTCAGCGGCTTCTTTTCTTCATAAGTGGCAATGTTGTCCTTAAGCTGCTGCATATCCGACATGCCTGACAAGGTCACGACCACATTCGGGATCGACTGCAGGAAGCGGAAAGCCCATGCCGGCACTTTTTCGTCCGGCCTGGCCTCTTTGAGCTTTGCCGTAAACTCATCGGAGAGCGACGCAAGCTGTCCGCCGCGGACCGGCTCCATGACCCAGATCGGTATGTTCCACTCGTTCAAAAGTTCCACCTTGCCCTTGGCGTTCTGGAATTTATAATCGAAGTAATTCAGTTCGATCTGGCAGAACTCCATGTCCTTTCCGTATGCGTTCAGGAACTTTTTCATGCAGTCGATATCGCCGTGCGCGGAGAAGCCGAGATGCCTGATACGGCCGTTCTTCTTCTGCGCCGTCAGATATTCATATATCCCGTACTGCGGATCCAGATATGCGTCCACGTTCATCTCACACACGTTATGGAATAAATAGAAGTCAAAATATTCCACCTGACATTTTTGAGCTGTTCCTCAAATATCTCTTTCACCTTCGGCATGTTGGCCAGATCGTAACCCGGAAATTTAGACGCCAGATAAAAGCTGTCCCGCGGATATTTCCGCAGCGTCTCACCGACCACCGTTTCCGAATTGCCGCCGTGATATCCGTACGCCGTATCATAGTAATTGATGCCCGCCTTCATGGCGCAGTCAAACATTTCTTCGACCGCCTTGACATCGATCCTGGCATCGTCCCCGTCCAGCACCGGCAGACGCATATTCCCCATGCCGAGCGCAGACAATCTCTTTCCCTGAAATTCTGTGTAGATCATACCATATCCCTCCTTTGATCATGATAAAAATTCCACCCTGCCATCCGCCGGATGACAGAGCGACCTTTTGATCTCGTCCACAATAAACTTTATGTAATTCTCCGTCTCCACGTCAACTGTACGGACTGTGACTGCGTTTTCTCATAATCTTCCCGCAGGATCGAATAAACCACCTCATCCACAATGCCGCGGTTGTTCCTGCCGCTTCGGCGGAAGGTTCCCTCCTGCACCATGCCCAGCTTCTGCATGACCCTGCCCGACTTGCGGTTCTCTGCATCATGTTTCGCCACGATCCTGTTAAAACCCACCTCCGCAAACAGATATTGCAGAACGGCTCTTCCCGCCTCCGGCATGATGCCCCGTCCCCACCAGCGCGCGCCCATGCACCAACCCATGGTGGCGGAATCCGTCGCGTCATCGTGCGAGACCACAGCCAGATTTCCGATGGGCTCGCCGATCTCCTTTAACTCGATACACCAGTTATAAACATCCGGCTCGCTGTATCCGGAGATCCAACTCTCCAAGACGCCCCGCGTCACGTCGATGCTCTTGTGGGCCGGCCATGTCAGATATTTGGTGACATTTTCATCAGACGCCCAATTCCGGTACATCAGGGGCGCATCTTCCGCCGTGAACCTTCTGAGGCGCAATCGGTCGGTCTCCAGTTCGCTTGTCCCCATATGCTTCATATGTCAGCCCTCCTTCAGGGAATACTCCCGCCCAATGCAGACGGCTCTCGCATCCGCCTCGTGTCCCACATAGGGCGTCACCGCGATCGGGATCTCCGGCGGGACGATCTTTTCGACAAGTTCCTGCACTGTTGGCGTATATCCCTTCTTCTCCATCTCGGAGAACCTGCCGAGCAGTATCCCGTTTATCTTCTCAAATACGCCAAGCTGCTTCAGCTGATGCAGATAAGTCGTCATCTTCATGGGTGTGCCGCTGCACGCCTCCAGAAGAAGGATCGCTCCGGTGAGATCGGGAAAATAAGGCGTTCCCGCAAGCTTTAAAAAGCAGCGTATATTGCCCGCAAGCACCCTGCCGCTCATGGCGTTTCCGCGCAGAAAACGACATGCCAGATCACGCGCGCCGATATCCCCCGTCAGAATATGCTCCTTAAAATATATCTTCGCGGCATCGGCATGATCGTACAGCAGATTCCGGATCTGATAATTGATCGTACTGCGCCCCGTCTTCGCATAGATCGCATTCAGCACTGTGGTGAGATCGCTGTACCCGCAGAACACCGCCCTGCTTTCGCGGATTGCCTCATAATCCAGCTCCGGCAGGATCCCATTGGCGATATCGCCGCCGGAGATATCAAAAATAAGATCCATTTCCGGATCGCGGAAATAGCCCGTCAGATCGTCGGCTTTTTCCTTTTCGGAAATATCCTCCATGCGGTCAAACAGATGCGGACTGCGGACGACCCTGACATTCTCTTTTTCCAACAGTGATTCCAACCGCTCCACATCTTCCCGCCGATATAACAGCATGGGATCGGAGCAGGCGACCAGAGCAGCCTTCATACCGGCACCTCCCGAACGGGCTTTTGTCCCGCCGTTTATTTTTCTATGAAAATGATACCATATCTCGGAGACCGTCACCACATATCGGCCAAATTTTTTCTCCGGGGAAACGTCCGCGGCAGCGCCCGCTTCCGCACGGTACGGAAATAATACGGCGCTTCAAACAGCATCATAGCCGTCCACCCGGCGACACATGCATAGGCAATACCGACGATCCCCATATGCGGCGCCATGATAAAAGTGCCAAGCGTCCGCACGGAAATCTGGATCGCCGTGCCCAATATCGTCGTATACATCTTCCCCATACCTCGGTAAAATCCCTGAAAACCGTTGGTAAACGCCGGATACAGATAAAAGAGCGCCATAAGTCCCAGATACCGGCTCCCTGTCCGCACGACCTCCCCGGCGCCTTCCCCCGACACGAAAAGGCTCATGACAGGCACACGCAAAAATAGCGTGGCCGTCCCGATCATGACCCAATAGCACACCTCCAGCCGAAGCCCCGCGCGAAAGCCCGGCCGAATGCGCTCCTCTTTCCCTGCGCCCCTGTTCTGCGCGATAAAAGTGGCGATAGCCGCCGCGATCCCCTGTTCCGGAATAAAGGCGAACTCGTCCACCCGTGTCACCGCGTTAAAAGCGGCGATCGTCGTCACGCCCAGCGCATTTACCTGTCCTTGTATCAGGATCTTGCCGATCGGCTGCACGGCCTGTTGGAAGGCGGTGGGCCCGCCATACCGCATGATCTGATGCAGAAGAGCCCTGTCCGCCCGCAGTTCCGCCTTACCCGGAAAAAGCGCCGGGAATCTCCTGCGCAGATAGACCGTAACCATAAGCGCAGAGACCGCCTCCGCCGCCACGGTCGTCACCGCGCTGCACACGATGCCGAAATGTAACACCCCGAGAAAGACCAGATCAAGGCCGGCGTTCAAGACAGAGGAAAACGCCAGAAATTTGAGGGGCGTCTTGGAATCCCCCGCGCTCTTGAGCCCCGACGCCAGCGCATTGTAGATAAAAGTAAACGGCATGCCCGCAAAGATGATCTGCAGATACCGGGTCGTGATATCATAGATCTCCGGCGGAACGGCCATCAGCTTCAGCATAAACGGTGTGAGGAGAATACAGAAGCCCATCAGCGAGACGCTTGCCGCCGTCCCGATACTTATCGTTGTTCCCAAACTCTGCCGATAGCGCACAAGATCTCCCGCGCCGAAAAACTCGCTCATCAGCACGCCCGTCCCGATGCACAGCCCGGTGATCGCCAGAATCACCAGATTCATCAACGGTCCGGCGATGCCTTCCGCAGCCAGCGCTTCTTTGCCGATAAAACGGCCCGCGATCATAGAATCTATCGCGTTATATGCCAGCTGCAGCCAATTTCCCAAAAGGATCGGCACTGCGTAACGCCATAAATGTCCCCACGCGCTGCCTGTCGTCATGTCTCTCATGGTTATCGTCTTTACTCCGCCGCATTATCCTAAGAAAGTACGCCGCACGCTCTCTTCCACTCGTCCTCTTTAAACCCGACAAGCGCATACGCAGGGCCGACCAAGATCGGCCGCTTTACCAAAAGCCCGTCCGATGCCAGAAGCGCATACTGCTCCTCCTCGCTCATGGCGGAAAGCCTGTCCTTCAGCTGCAGTTCCTTGTACCGCAGACCGTTCGTGTTAAAGAATCGTTTCAACGGCACACCGCTCAGCCTGTGCCACTCCCTCAATTCATCGGCCGTCGGGTTCTCCTCCTTGATGTGCCGCTCCTCGAAAGAAAATCCATTCTCCTCCAGCCATTTCTTCGCCTTCTGGCATGTGGTGCATTTCGGGTACCATACAAATAACATTTCGTTCCTCCCTATACATAGAAAAAATCACTCCGATCGTTTTGCCGCCAATATCGCATACTTTTCCGGGTGGCGGTACGTGTCTCCCATCACCTCGTGCCGCCGGTATTCCCGCAGCATATCCAAGTCGATCTTTGCCAAAAAGATCCCTTCTTGCTCCGGCGCCTCCAATATACACATATCGCGTGTACACGGCTCATCCCGAAGCCACGCAACGCCGTCGAACACCGTAGAGTGTCCGTTGCAGTCCGGCTGTCCTTTGGGATAATTGCAGGTAACGACGGCGAGCTTATTTTCGTATGCTCTGGTGCGCAGCGCGGCGAGACGATTGATCTCCATCGGACAGGCGTTTGGCGCAAGGATCACCTCCGCCCCTTTGAGCATGAGGATCCTTGCGCTCTCCGGAAATTCCCTGTCAAAACAGATCATGCTCCCGACCCTGACCGTGCCCGCGCCGATATCCAAGTCTGCCACTTGAAAGTCCTCTCCCGGCGAAAGCATCCTCTCCGCATCAAAGTCACAGGTATGCACCTTGGAATAGTGCAGCTTCCGCTCTCCGTGTCTGTCAAACAGCACGATGGAATTGCGCGGCTTCGGGTCGTGCTTTTCCAGAAAAGTGATCCCTATCGCCATCTGCAGCTGGGCAGACAGCTCTCCAAACCGCCGCACAAAATCGCTGTCATTCGCGACCGCCAACCGGTCAAGCAGCGCCGCGTCCTGCGGTATGGCGTATCCGTCGCTCCACATCTCCGGAAATAAAGCGATATCCGCGCCCATTTCTTTCGCCCGCACACAGGCGTCCGTGCCGATCTGTAACTGCTGCTCCGTATCTTTCCCCGGAAGGAGTTGGAGTAATGCGATCGTTAAGGTCATTTGTCCTATCCTCGTAATCCCAAGTCTTTGGCTGCATCACGGATCTCATCTCATGTACGATCCTACTATATAATTATAATAGTTAGCCGCCGTCACTTCAAGAATGGATTACGGACAGATTTTCTCCTATACTTAGGAACGAATATGTCAGGCAGCAGACACTCTAAACATCGTCCGGCGTTGCCTGGGCCGCCCCTGAAACAAATCTATCCCACTTAAGACTCCATACATTTATCTTAAGCTGTTTTTCTTCCTCCGTCATCCCGCTGTAAAGATAGGAATTTAAGATCAGCTTTTTTATCTCCCGCAATCCGAGAAGACCGCCAAGATATATTTCCCAAAAATCATATGCCAATCCGGGATTTCCAAGGATCATCGGGTCATCAGAGCATATCACGCACGGAATCCCGCGATTGATATACTCTCCGATCAGATGCATACGAAGATCGGACGTATAGCGGAGAAGCTGGTTGCTGATGGGGCACACCTCCAGCGCCACACCCTTCTTCTCCATTTGGTCAACCATAGACGGAAAGCGGAATAGATTGAGGCCGTGTCCGATCCGTCTTGTACCGAGGGTAAACGCAGAATAGATGTTATCATCATCTGCCCAGCAGCTCTCTCCATCATGGAAATAAAACGGTACGCTTCCCACACAGCCGGAGCCATACAGAGCCTCCGCATACTCATCAGTCTTGTATCCTCTGTCTTCTTCACTCACCAGATCGTATCCGACGATAAAATTTTTCGGTATATCTTCCGGCGAAGTCTGCATCCATGATCTTACATTCTTTACCTCGTCTTTCACAATCTCCGGCGTCTTCTTTCTGCTGCCGGAGATGATCAGCTTCGCCGTAAAGTCCGGGCGGATACGTTTCGCTTCCTGATAGGCATCATAGATCAGCCGGAACGGATAGTCCTCCGCGGCCGTCTGCTCATCTTCCTGCCCCGGCAGGAACCTGCTGTTGTTATTGTCAACAAAATGCGGAATTCCGCACCGCACTTCCGCATAATCAATGTTATCCCGTATCAGTTCCTTGAACGATCTGACGTAATATTCAAAATAGAATGCCCTCACGTTCAGTATGGCACTGACCCTTGAAAAGCAGTCATTGAACGCATCCCATATATATTTCGTATCTGTTACCTTTCTCTCGTCCATAAAACACAGATCGGACATCAGATCCGCCTTCTCACGACTGCTCAACTGAGAATATCTTTTATAAGCCGCAGATACGGGGATCGGCTGTTCATGGCTGTCTGCAAGATACAGCGTATTTTTCACCGCGCTGTCCTGATTCTTCTGCAGGACATAAACCGCCCAATCATGTACGCCGTTATCGGAGAACTTTCCGGTGTCAAACTCCTCCAAAAGCTGTACAAAGGCTTCCACACTTAAGGTCGCCGATGTATGAATGTGAAGGTTGCCGCCCTTTGGCATTTGGGAGAACAGGTCAAACAGTTTATACTCCGGCGCATTCTTATTCGCCAAAAGATGTCGCTTGGCGTCATAAAACGGATGGATCGGAGGATAGTACAGCGGCTGCACAGATGCGTCCCTGACCGCATATACATACTTATTGTTCATCATCTGCTCTCTAAGGCGGTTCATGCGTTCATCGAGTCTCTTCTCCGCCGCATTCAGCGTAATGTCCGCCGCCATGTTTTTCGCTGCATCCGCTGCCTTATACTGCCGGAGTTTTTCTTTGTACTCTCTGTAAGAAGCGGCAGACTGCACATTACATGCCTGATAACACAGCGTTTGTCCGTTTGTACCACATTGTAATTCTGTTTTTTTGTCCATTGTATCCTCCTTTAGTTCTGTGAATAAGTTTATTGCTTCATATTTCTTTATATCAATTATAATCCCTGCTGTTTAAAAAATAAACTACGGAAATAATTTTATTTATGTGATCATCGTTGAAATACAGGGTAGATTTGTGTTCATGGAATAGGGAAAATCTGAAAAGTCTATTAGACGAGAAGGGCATGGCCGGAAGCTAGATTAAAACCCGATAGGATACATATACCCATACTTCTGTTTTTCCAGTATCTGTATCATCGTCTATTGATATCTTTCATCATACGGGCGAACTCCGCTCCATCCTCTCTAATTGTGCCACGGCCGTTGCACTTTTCTATTACATACATTATCGATCCGCATCAGCTTCAAATAATGCGATCAACTCAAAAAAATTTGATTCCGTTGTCTTCAAGGCATGATGCACCCGCTGCCGCCGGTAGCATTTTTCATGGCATATCTGCACTTTCCAGAGCCTGTCCATCTCTGCTTTTACCGCACAGAAAACACATAAGCGTTTGAACTGGCATCCTGTTTAAATGTACCGAATTCGATACGTTTAAAATTGGGATTGTGCAATGCCTTCCATGATCCCAAAAACTCTAAGAGATCTTCTAATACTATTATTGTTCATGCTAGTTATTACATTTTATTTTCCATCCCCAGAGTTAACAATATCTAACTCGACAAACAGCCTTTCAATTCTCTGTTTATAGGCTTCAATAGACATACGAGTAGCGTTATATTCAGCATCGATTTTTTCACATTCATCAATGAGTTGTTGTTGCACTGCAAAAGGTGGCACGGGGATCTGTATATTCTTTATATACTTCATATGTCTTTCATATTTATCTTGATTCGTTATCTGTATAGTTTTCAAATAATAATAGGAATATTTCGCCTTGATAACAGAATCATCAAATTTCAATAACTGAGTTCCATCAGCACCTCTCACAAATTTAAAATCCACATATTTAAATACACAAGTATGATCACCAAACACAATTAATGGCAAGTCTTCAATAGGGTTTGATACATTTATATATCCTGAAATATATTTTTCTCTTTCTTGCGTAATTACAGGGATTTCTCCGCTATCCAAAATATCCTCTTTGGAAATTTTTGTGGTGCTCCCAAATATTGGAACAAGTAAACTCTCCAAACTTTGAACAGAATACTTGCTTACTGTTTTCTTTGACAATTCTCTATTAATCCTCAATGCCTTATTAAAACTCACATGAGAAAAGTCAAGCATATCTTTTGTGTTTACCACCGCCCCGTATGCTTTTTGTTCTTCGTTAAACAATGGAACAATTCCGTTGAAAGATTGTTTGATAGCATTAGCAAGAGTCCCAACCGCCGAGCGATCGGAATCATTGTACATTTTCCCGCCAGGCCTGATTATCTGAATACCTTCATTGCCTTTTCGGTTAGACCAGTCATATCCGAGAAAATCTTTTTGCGCCTTGTTATCTGCCGGAGCAGTTATGATAACGGTTGTCTGGCGATATACCAAGGAGAAATAAAATAATTTTTCTTCCTCAATAGAGAGCGCATAATTATAAAATCTCTCAAGATATGCAGCAGCTTGCTCACTAGCACCCTTGTTTTTATATGTTTTCGTTTTTTGCAGGTTTTTGGCAGCCGCAGAAGCCTCAAATGCACTAACATACATTTTGAAATAATCTATATCATTCAGTTCAGCCAAAGAATAACATTTATTTAAAAACGCGCCGTATACGTCCTCATCTACTCCAATCTGCGCAAGGTAATCTTCAAGTATTTCCTTATCTTTCCATTCCGTAAGCTCGGCCCCACTGAGGATAGCCGCTACGGAATCGAAAGACAAATCAATCTGTCTTGGTGGTTCATTGAATTTTTCCAAAAACATCACGACAGTATTTGTTCCCGTCGCGCCAAAAGTTTTAGAGCCAAAAGCCGTAATCCCACGGATATAGAAATTCTCTAAAATTTGTTCCCGTGCTCCGGTATAGCTTGCGCTATCGTTAGAGAGAATAGAACTTGGAAGAATTACAGCAGCAATCCCTTTCGGCTTCAAAAGCTGCGCAATACGCTCCACAAACAACGTTTCAATTTCTCCACCGTTCAATCCGATACAATCAAGGAGTTTAAAACTGTTATTCTTTAACTGTAAATGTTGTTTGAAGTCCTTTACCGAATAGGGCGGATTGGCAACCAAAATATCAAATTTTCCGTTTTCTATTCCCTTGTCAGGGGCATTTTCTAAGCCGTCGCCGAAAATGATGTTTCCTTCTCCGGCACCGTTCATAAACAGAGATATTTTTGCTACTCGGGCGAGACGATAGTCTTTTTCAATACCGTAAATATGATCTCTGGCCCACGCGTTATTACCATCCGACTGTACAAAGTAATTGATAGCTTCAATAGCCTCAGTTAAAAAATGTCCCGCACCACAAGCATAATCTATCACTTTTGGGTATACTGTGCCTCTTTCAGATTTCACCATACGGTCTATCGGCAAACTATCCCAGATAAAACGGGTAATCGGTATCGGTGTAAAGAATTGTCCCTCATTCTGCTTAAATCCTTTATTCAAAAGCTGTTCAAATAAATCTCCAAGAACCTGATGCTTTGATGGATAAACTATTCTGTACTTTTCGAAGAGCTGCACCATTTCAACGAGTATTTTCCCATTCTGATAAAACAATTCCTCATTATGGACATCTTTAAATGCAAAATCATTGTTAGAATAGAACTTTAAAATACGAATCGTATTCTGTAAGTCCTCTATGGCCTTTTTCCTCTTTGATCCGGTATAGGTTGAAAACAGCCACTCAGGATAATCTGCAGACACATAATATATCTCTTCACGCATGAATGTCTCCATGCCGTCACGATGTAAACGCTGGAGACGATCCTGCAAAGTTTCGTATGTATCCGTTCCCTGTTTATACTGGAATTCAACCTCGTCATCTTTACCTTTCGTGCTTTCGTCAACAAGTTTGCATATGAATAAAGCAATTAAACGGTTAAAGGCATTTTCTTTATCGCTGACATTGTTATGTCGCAATATTTCTTCAAATCTATTTACAATCTTATCATCCGGCGTAAAATCGCGCAGTTTCTTTTTCAGCAGCGGTTTAACACCAATTTTATATGCAATAGAATCTTCAGAGAAAATCAGATCATCATGAATTTGACTGGCATAGGTTTCCTTCCACGCCTCGTGCTTTTCTGGCGCAGTATGTGCATCACGGTAGAGTTTTATGGAGTTATCTTTCTTTGCAAGAAGGAGAATATTTTCGTCATCCGAACAGTCAATGGTCGGCGCCTTATATTCAATGACATCACTCTTTAAGTCTGATGCATACAAAACAAGCCATTTACACGATTGCTCCTGCTGCCAATATGAGAATAGTTGCGCACCGTCATTTTTCATATCGCTTAACGCCTTATCAAACTCTCTGCCCCAAGTCTTGCATTCAACGATAAAAAGCATAGAGCCTTTTTCATCCGTTACGCAAATATCAGCACGTCCACTTTTTGCATCATGCCCCAGATGCCATTCTCTCTCCAACTCGATATGTTCTGGACGATAGCCTTTTTCAAGAAGACGATTTACACATTCAAAAACAACAAAATTCTCAGGAGCATCAAATCTGTCATTCCGTTCTTTTCCCTTTATAGCATCCGGATAATAAAGTTTCTTTTTTGAATTTGAAAAATCCACACTCATAGATGTTCCAAAATGCGGGAACTTTTTCTCGTAAAGTTCACCGTTAACTGTGAAGCCTAGAAAGAACAGTAATTTTTTGAAATTGGATTCTGTAATCATCTTTTTTCCCTCGCAACTCTTATCATTTATATCACTAACCCAATCTTCTTTACATTGTTGTGATTAATATGTTTCCTCATTATAATAAAACACACTTTGGAACGAGTGTCTCATTTGGATGTTACCAAAAATTTCTTTATTTTCAAGGGCCTCGATGTGACATCAATACTACCGTCTCTACATGCCTTGGGTGTGCAATAAAGATGCACCTTCCACAGAAAAGATAAGAATTGTAAAATCTTTTCTCATTCACCAGCCATAACCAGTCTGCATTGCCCATTGTATACTTTCTTTCAAGTGACTCGTATATTGAGGCTGATATAAGAACGCCCCCAAATCACACTCTTGACTTGGAGACATTTTCGCGTCATATTATAAAAACTATATTTCCCTTTTTAGGATATTCTTCCAGTCTGCTTTATTATATAAAACTCTGATTATGTACACTATATCCTGCTGCTCATTGTAATAGTAAAAAATGTTGTAATTATCAAAGCGCGTCATCCGTAATCCCATACGACACAATAACTCATCGTCCAATAGCGGATGGTCTCCCGGGAAATCTTTCAGACTTTCTGCCGCGTCCAATATGCCATCTATTATTCTTTCAGATGCCTGTGGATTGTTAAGATCAACAAAAATATAGTATTCTATATCCAGCAGGTCATACTCTGCCGGTTCAGTAAACACTACATTAGCCACGCCGGCCTTTTCTCCTTTGGTCTATTTTTTCTCTTACTTCTTCTATTGTACTTGTGCGTCCATCCTGCATTGCTTTATAGCCTTCTCCGATCAGCCTGTAAAACTCCAGTTTCGCTGTATCATCCACTTCTGCCGTATTTTGTGCCTTTGCAGCTAACATACGCTCACTTCCTTTTTCTTTTCTTAACCTTAGTATACGCAAAAATCCATGTTTGTACAATAATTAAGACGAAAAATTTCAACCCATGCCCTTCCTAAAATCTTCCTGCAGTTTGTAAAATCAATCGTTCCTGTCATGTTTTCCTCCGAAAAGATATTTGTTTCGCAAGAATTCTGCATGTTCTTTCGTAATTGCTCCATCATTAATTTCTGCTATGTTAATGCTTCCGTACAATTCTCCCCACAAACAGTCCAGTAAATCAGATTTACTTTTCAGGCCTTCCTTGTAGGCATCTAAATCATGCTGCAGATATTCCGGCAGACCATGCTCGTAAGCACGTTCTCTTTCTGCATTCTGTATTGCTGTAATTGTCAGCATCTCCATAGAAACACCCAATACCTTTGCTAATTTATATACCGTTTCTGCACTACATTTTTCCAGTCTGGTTTTTCCGCTGCATATGTCATTCAGTGTAGCGTGAGGAATACCCGCTTCTACCGCAAGTCGGTATTTTGTCATGTTCTGTTTCTTTAATAACCTTTCTATCATTGCCTCTTCCTCTTCTATATATTATATCGGCATACCGAAATATTATCAATAGAAGGCGAAAGTTCTTTTGCAAGGCATGAAACAGTAACAAAAACTTACTTTTTCTTCTCTTTTCCACAATACTGCATGTCTTGCTATCATCTCCGACAAAAAATCGGCAAACTTCTGCAGATCAGCATCCCTGTCCGCCGCTTCCACGCGGGAAGGTAAGTTCGTATCTTTCTTCTGTTCCACATAATGATCTCCCTCCTGCACTCTCGCTGTAAGATTCCGGTATCTTCAAGGCATGATCCGCCCGCTGCCGCCGGTAGCATTTTTCATGTCACATCTGCCAATTCTAAAATGGCAGAATTTTAATTTGCAGACTACATTTACTGTTCTATGACCGGCTGCTTTTTCAGCATTTTCTAGTCTTTTTCAAACAGAAATGCCGTTTCTTTTTTCCATTTCAATTCCATGACCGATGCAAAGACATCCTGCGGTCTCGCCACGTTCTTGGGAGAATAGGTCATGCTGTCTATGTAGTCCATGGTAAAATACGGCCATTCATGAAGCCGGTCCTCCACATACTGTTTCCACTCTCCTTCCCTGATACGGCTACGTTCCACGATCGGTTCATGTTCCCAGATCTCCCATTTAAGCGTTGCCAGAACATCCCGCAGCGCGGCTATCGCACCTGATTTTCCTTCCGTAGTCGGTTCATATTTTGCCACATTAAAATTTTTTCCGATATTGATAACAAAATGTTTTCCATATTGTTCTGCAGCTATCGGTATGATTACAGCGCCGCCTTCTCGGGCAACATCTATGATGCCCCAGTAACATGGCAGCACCGGCAGATTGGGAGACAAGTTCCATGTCCCTTCCAGAAAGTACAGCAGATTTCCCTGATTCCTTAAATGTGCGATCATTTTCTTACTTGCCGCCCTCCTGTCCTCTTTTACCCACTCATTAAAATAGATCACACCGTTCATTGCAAGAAAAGGAGCATCAACAATGCCCTGAATATGTTCAAAATCACCTGATAAAAGGTAATAGTGCTCCCTGACCGCCTCGCTCACTACTTCAATATCAAACTTCCCGACATCTCCAAACAATGCAACCATAATAGTAGCTATTGCAGCAACAATGGCAATAATAGTAGCAAAGTTTTTTTGATTTTTTGGTTTCTTAGGCTTATCTGATATTATATCAGATAAGCCTTCTTCTGCTTTATCAACTAATACCTCTTTCTCTTTACTAACTAATGTTTGAACTAATCGCTCAAATTCTTCTTCATTATCTTTCGTCAAATCAATTCCTAGTTTTGATGTGGCCCATTGCGGTACAGATGTCTCCCAAGTTCCTTTAAATAAAATAGGAATAAATTTGCATTGATTATTTTTATTATATATTTCAGCAGTTATAATAGTATTTTCATACCCCACCCCACTAAGTTGCTTATTAGTTTGTAATCTTGCGTCAGCTTTTTCCTTATATAAAGGAGTGCAACACATTAAAACATAATCACACATATTTATGTTTGTTTCCATAAAATCAGGTAAACGTTCCCCAAGATGTGCATCCCCATCAAAAATGATGTCTATTCCACGTTGTTTTAATCGTTGTACAAACTGTTTGATTTGCTTTTTATATTCTTCTGAATCCCATGAATACGATACAAACACCTTAGCCATAACTATATCTTCCCGTATAAATATTTATAACAATATGCCCTTACATAAAATATCTGTAATCATAAACTGCCCCTTCATATTGTGATAACGACCAACCAATTCGGGCTATTTCATTTGAAGACTCAATAGTACAGGGCAACTTAGAATATAAGCCAAAGCTATTCCAATTCATTTTTGACAATCCTAAAATTTCTGTTGCAATCTGTGTCAATGTTCCATTTCCGTAATGCTTCACTATCTTAAGTGGCAATGGAATTGTTTTTCCGCCTTGTATATATTTATAATGAGGATTTCTTATTGATGATGAAATGCCATGCGTAAATATATACATCGTATTTCTATTTAGCGGAAAGCATAAACCTCTGCGGACAGGGAACCCATCAATATCTGTCATTTTTTTATTAAATTCAAAACATCGAACTTCATCCGCATACGTTATTTCTAAAAGCTCAATATCCCGTATTCCAGAACTAGCAAGACTTTCGGTAATTCCTTTTATTTCTTCGTATTTAAATGGTGTCCTTTTATGAATAACAACCCTTTTAGGCAATTCAGTAAAGGATTTATAAAACAACTCTTTAATATTTAATCCAAGCCTAAACGCCTCATTTTCAGAAAGAAATGGATTCCTTTTTCTATCAAAGGTAATCTCATCAATTTTTGAAAGTTTATATTTCATTCCTTGTCCATCAGATGAATATACATGGCTACATCCAACAACAATACTGTCTCCATGCATGCGCTCATTTACACTATATCCAATTCCTGCAAATGCTGTATCTTTTTGTACTCCTGAAATAGTCCAAGGAACTCGACCAGATTTCACGTATATTGCTAGTGAAACAGCCCACATAATTTGGCAACACATATCACTTTCAATAGTTTTCTCACGTATAAATTGAGTGGCTATATTTCTTTGAGCTGCATATGCTTTAATAAAGTCATGAAGGTCATATTTCTCATCCACTTCAGAATATCCAGTAAAAATTTCATATTCTTTAGGAATATATATAAGTACCACGTCAACTCCAGTCGCATTTAATTGGTCTAATTTTTGAGCCAAGATATGCCCTAATTCTTTAGCATCCTGTTTAATACTCATAGTGTTTTTTAATTGAAAACTTATCCACCTATTTTCAGTAGAGGTAGGAATATCTATCCCTGCCTTAAATGCCTGTGAAAATCCTGGAAACGGAATAACAAAATCAGCATTATACTTTACACTTTGCTTACAATTTAATTGATTTAAAAAGTCGTAAAATTGATTCTCATAACCATTAGGACATATAACTCCTAATGAAATAAATGACTTCAGTACCTTTTCATTTAATAAATAATCAAATGGGAAATTATTTATCAATCCACGCATTGGATGAAAATCTTTTACCATTTGATTCTGCCTAGAATTAAAAAATATTAACTCTGCGTCGTGACATTCAACTCCATTAAATATAATTCTTTCCTTTGAAATTGCAGATGGCAACTTAATCTGCATTTTAGCACCAGAATTAATCCCTATAACAGCAGTATTTCTTATTATTTTGAAAACAAAACCTGTTGTACTATTTAATGGATATGAAAACTCTATG
The DNA here is from genome assembly GCA_947626745.1 of uncultured Lachnospiraceae bacterium. Classification (GTDB taxonomy): domain Bacteria; phylum Bacillota; class Clostridia; order Lachnospirales; family Lachnospiraceae; genus UBA3282. The sequence goes on along the minus strand of CANQTF010000002.1, from coordinate 77,429 downwards.
CCTGATGTTCCAAATAATCTATCTGCCCAATCCTTAATATATGCATGGATATTGTAGTTAGGTTGTCCCGAATTAATATTAGAACTAAAAGCGTCTGCCAATTGCTTTTTTTCATCATGCGTTAAGTCTATATTCTTATCTGCCACAAATTCTGGAATTAATGTAATATAACTATATTTATTGTCAAACAACAAAGAGAAACTGACTCCTTTATAAATAGTTATTGCCCTATCTCCAATTGGTACGGTCATCTGCTGTTTTTTATCCCATACTTTGTTCTTATAATACATGAGCGAATGTGTTTGCCCTAATAATGCCGTTAAAGTTTTTATTAAAAGTTCTTTAAACTGACTTCTGATAATAAGTGCATCTCTAGTAAATGGTGTCACTACTATTCCACTTTTTACCTTATTACCACAAATATGTTGAATTTGCTCTTTTTTCCCCCACACATATAAACAGCCATTATAAGGCACTGCCATAATATTATTTTCAAAGAGCATTTTGCAATATTCCCAAGGTTTTTCATCATTATTATACGAAATTTCTAGCTGAAAGCAACTTTTGGGAAATGCTATCGGAAAAATATTTGTATCTACTATTTTATCTATCACATTGCAACAAGAAACAAAGTCTTTTGTTGAAAGACTAACTTCTGAGCCCAATTTTTGCTTTAGTTTCTCTATATTTTGAATAAAATCCTTATCCTCGCTCATGCAATGCCGAGCCAGGCTATATAGTGTCTTGTCGAAACCATCTGTAGGAACATAATAAGCTATACGTCCTACCTCATTTACATATTCAACTAATTCCTGAACTTCTTTATTTGGGTTGCTCCCATATCCACACCAAAACAATTTTCCTGTTCCCTTATTTTCATATGCCTTTTTCAAAGCACCCATCAATGATTTGTCACGTCCACTATATCCTAACACAATCAAATCATGATCAACTAACTCATAACTTATTACACGAGAAAAAACCTCATTCTGAGTATCTAATTCTTCATTTGTATTTTTTAACTCTCCATATTTATAATCTCCATGCAGTGCAATACACAATAGTTCACCTTTTACATCATTACGATATATACGTTCTACCGATTCCAAGGTAATTTCTATTGGTGTTATGCTATATTGATATGCACATTTTACCATAAGGCCATCAAAATTCGTTGTCCATACACTTTTAAACAATTCCTTTTCTGCAAGCATGGCTACTAGATGATAACCTAAACTAGGATTTTTTCCCTCAAACAAATGCTGAAAATATTTTCTACGGTCATCAGGAATTGGATATGCATTCTCTGCATAAAACGAATATTCTGCATCCGAATTTAAAATTGGGTATATTTTTTGAGCATCCAACCATTTTTGAATTGCAAATCGGACGCTGTCAAGTTTTATATTATAATAATTCTCAACTAATGCAGGGTTTTGAGATAAAAAAATCTCTTTTTTCCAATCCCAAATACAATCTACTGCTGATGGAACACCGGACTCTACTGAAGCACCTGCACCTAATAGCAAAGCATGAGGAGTATCCATATTTTGTTTCATAGATCTTAAAAACTGGTCAAAGCTAATAGTCTGCATTTTCCCCTCCATTCAATAATCTCGTAATTACTCTAAGGAAATCAAACCACCCGTTAATTTAATTCCTATTGGGAAAAGTGTCCCTACTTCTACAACGCCACTTAAATACCACAACAATACTATGTTTTGTACACTTCACTTAATTTTAGCTACTGAAAAAATTTGAAAATCTTAAATAAAACCAGTTATGCCTATTGTGGTACTATCCAAAATGGATAAAGCCTTGGTTAGACCCACAATTCCGAAAAGAACTTTATTTATAAAAATCATATACTCGTAACTATGAAATATCTTTTAGCATACTACCCATATCATTTAGAATATCTTGCACATAAAACTATAAAATATTATAACTCTTAAAAGTATATTTTGCAAAAATTATAGCTAATGACTAATAAATAGTAATTACTGTAAAACTGTAAAAAATTTTTAATTTTAAAATTCGGTTATAATATTGTGACAAAAACTAAAAAGTAATTATTTCATCCAATACTATTATCAAATCATCCTAAAATGTTTCAACGCCTCCCTGATTTCCCTCTCCTTTTCCTCCGGACACTTGGGCACTTTCACGCCTTCTGCCTTCTCCTTATTGTAATTCTCCCTCTCAATAATCCCGCATTTCCTCTTAACCTGCGCAATATAAAGATTACTTACCTTTAGTCCGCTATGCTCCAGCACATACGCCTTGATTTCCTCATAGCTGGCCTTACTCTCCGCCGCCGTCAAATCCATCTCATCCAAATTTAGTTCCACTTCAATATGATGCTCGACATTGAGTTTGGACAATAAGCAGACAGTCTCCACATGCACGCTCTGCCCGAATTGGTCCACCGCCCTGATCTTCTGCAACGCATACCCGCCTACTGCCAGCGTTTTCAGATCCCTCGCCAGTGTGGCGGAGTCACAGCTCACATACACGATCCGCGCGGGCTTCATGGCAAGCATCGTCTCCAGACACTTTTCGTCGCAGCCCTTGCGCGGCGGATCGACCACGATCACATCGGGATGCCGCATATCCGGCGCTGTGCCGAGATCATTTTCTTCTGCCGCCTTCCCAGCGTCCTCATAGAACGCGGGCAGCACTTCCTCTGCCTTTCCGACATAGAACTTGGCGTTGCCGATCCGGTTGATGCGCGTGTTTTCCTCGGCATCCTCAATGGCTTGCGGGATCACTTCCACGCCGTAGACTTGTTTTGCCTTCTTTGCCAGGAAGAGAGAGATCGTCCCGATGCCACAGTACAGATCCCACACAGTCTCTCTGCCGGTCAGTCCCGCATAGTCGAGCGCAATACTGTACAGCTTTTCTGTCTGCAGGGGATTGACCTGATAGAAGGAGAGCGGCGAGATTCGAAAGTGTACCCTTTCGCCGGTCTGCAGGATTCTGATGCTGTCCTCGATATACGCGCTTCCCCAGAGTACCCGGATCTCTTTTCCCATGATCACGTTGGTGCGTTCTTCATTGACGCTGACAGCGATGCTGACGATCCTTCTTGCCGCCGCGCCGCCCCTGTTTTCATCGTCCGTGACCTCACCTGTCGTTTTCGGGACGTTTTCGTTTCCCGTTCCGTCCTCGCCCTGTACGCCGCATTTTCCGAAGGACAGACTCCGCAGCTTCTCCACCAGCTTGTCTTCCGCCGGCAGCTTTTTTCCGTTGATGACAAGGCAGACCATGATCTGACCGGAGGCGAATCCCGTGCGGATCAACACATGTCTGACAAGTCCGCTGCCGTCTGTCTCGCGGTATGCCGTCACTTGATTTTCCCGCATATAGGAGAGCACTGCCTCCAGAATCTCTTTGTTTTCCTCCGCCCCCAGCGCGCAGTCGGTGTTGGCGATGATGTCGTGCGTCCTGCCCGCATAGAAGCCGGCGATAAGGTTGCCGTTCCTGTCATATCCCACCGGATACTGCGCCTTGTTGCGGTAATGCCACGGCTCGTCCATACCGACGATAGGCTCCATGACCGCGTCGATATATTCCGCGTCAAACCTGCCGATGCGGATCAGGTTATTCCTGACCTTATCCTGTTTAAAGGCAAGCTGTCTGTCATAGCGCATCGCCTGGATCTGACAGCCGCCGCACTGTCTGTATAGGCTGCATTTCGGCTCAGCACGAAAAGAAGAAGGCGTCACCACCTTCTCCACTCTCGCATATCCGTATGTTTTCCTGCATTTCGTGATCCGTGCCTCCACGGTATCGCCAATGACCGCATCTTTGACAAACAGTGTATAGCCATTGGCTTTGCCGATCCCTTCTCCGTCGTTTCCGATATCGTCAATCCTAACTGTAACGATGTCATTTTTTTGATACGTGCCGTTCACCATACCGCTGCGCCCCGCCTGTCCGTGTTCCTGTCTATATAAGTTGTCTGTGCTTCTCCTGTGATCGTCTGTGCAAGCTCCGTATGTTACTCTGTCTTCGTTGCTCTCACATTGGACTCAAACAGTCTGTTGTACCCCAGCCAGCCCGTATCGGCGCTGTTCTCCAGAAGTTCTGTGAATGTCTCCATCTTGGCGTCGGTGTTGTCCGCAAATGTCAGCGCCACCGCCTCCACGATCGCGGGCTTCTTGGGCGAACCGAATTCGTACTCGCCGTGATGCGCTAAGATACAATGCTTCAGTTCACCGGCCAGCAGCGGCGGAAATCCTTCTATCGCTTTGATCTTCTCGCCCACCATCTCGCTGCCGATCACGATATGCCCGAGGAACTGTCCGTCGTCCGTGTAATCGTTCTGCGGAAAAAGCGACAGCTCTTTTGTCTTGCCGATGTCATGACAGATTGCCGCGCTCAGCAGCAGATCCCGGTTCAGCACAGGATACTGTGTGCAGAAAAAGTCGCACAGCTTCGTGACCGCCAGCGTGTGCTGCAGCAGCCCGCCCACAAATCCGTGGTGTACGGTCTTCGCGGCGGAGGACTGTCGAAAAGCCTTGATGAACTCCTGATCCTGAACGAAGAACGCCTGCAGCAGTTTCCTGAGATACGGATTCCTGATACTGTCGATAAAGCCCGTCAGCTCCCGCATCATATCGTCTATAGGGAAGCTGCTGACCGGCAGATAATCCGCGGGATCATACTCTCCTTCACGGCACTTGCGGATGCGCTTCACATTGATCTGGTTTGCGCCCTGAAAACTGGTGACGTCGCCGTACACCTCTATATAATCCAAAGAATCGAAATCCTCGATGCCCGCATTGTTGGGATCCCATATTTTGGCGTCCACTGTTCCTGTCTTGTCCTGCAGGATAACATTGTCGTAGGGCTTGCCGTTCTTCGTGACTGCCGACTGTTTGTGCTTGCACAGATAGATGTCGAATACTCTGTCGCCCTCTTTGTAGTCTTTGATATATTTCATTTGCATCACCTTTCCGGAGCGCTCTCGCGACTCCCAGCATCACCTTTTCGAATCGTTATCTGACTCCCAGCACCACGCTCGCATGCATTTCCTGCCCCTGACGCATCAGCACAAATTCCAATGTGTCCTCCGGCTCGGCGTTATACAAAATATCCAACAGCCCGTTGTATGTCAGAATGGGGGTGTCCCCTATGCGTATGACCACGTCGCCGTTCTGGATACCTGCCGCCATCGCGGGCGAATCCATCTCCACTTCCCTGACATACACGCCCTCGGGAATATCAAGTTCCTCCCGGATCTCCCAGGGTACGTCCGCGCCGTGTATGCCGAGGTAGGCTCTTTTTTTATCGTTGGACATCTTCTCGATCGTCCGCTTCAGCTCCGATATCCCGTATGCGGTCAGAAGATTGCCCTTGTCGCCGCTCGAAAGGACGTTGTCGATGATACCGATGACCATGCCGTCCATATTGATGAGCACGCCCGTCGCGTTGCTGCTGCCGTAGATATCCGTCACGATCGTCTTATATGCGGCGTCCGCCTGATCGACCACCGCGCCCACGGAAGTCACCATGCCGTAACACACGGAGCCGCTTGTTCCCATCGGGCTCCCGAGCGCCATCACGGGAGTGGCCAGCAGATTGTCGTTGTTGGAACTTCCCAGACTCGCGATCTGTATAACGTCCAGCGTCTCCTCCTCTATATCGACAAGCGGCACGGACAGGATCGCCAGCTGCGTGGCCGCATCCTTCTGCACCAGTTCCGCGTTCACCCTTGTCTGGTCGCAGAAGGTCACAATGATGCTGTCCGCGTCGTCCAGCATACCCGCGCTGACAAGGATCAGAATGGACTTGCTGTTATTCGCCACGATAATGCCCGAAGCCGACGCCTCGTTCTCATAGATATCGTTAAACCAGTCCACATCCGACACAACGCTCGTGACCGTGACGACGGACCGTTCTGCGCTCCGCGCAAGCTCCTCCAGCTCTTCATAGAGGATCCGGTAATCGCTCAGCCCAAACCGCACTTGGGACAGCAGCTCCTTGATCTGCTCATCTTCCAGCTCCGGCGGCGCGTTTTCCGTTGTATCCGCCTCTTCCTCGACGATCATATCTTCCGGTTTCATTTCCTCCGTCGCCGTCTCCTCCGGAAACCGCACTTCCTCCGCCTCTTCTTCCGGATAGAGGCGGTTGCTGATGACCGGCTCCAGCACGAGGAACGTAAAACACGCGACCAGCCCGAAGACCACCGCCATCGCCACCGTGATCAGTGTCCTCCGCAGGAGCTTTTTCTTATTGACCGGCTTCTGCTTGATCGTTTCCCGCAGGAAATCCGGCTGGACGGGCGGTGTGTACTCCGCCTGTTCCTTGACCTCGTCCTGCTTTATTTCCTGTTGTTGTTTTTCCTGCTCTTCCATAACTCCGGCAGCCTTCCTACTGCTTTTTAAGTATATCTTTTTTCTGATTCCTTGTAAAGATGGCGTATGGAACACAGCAACAAAACAAGTTTACCATATTACTGTATTTTATTTCCGTTATCTGCATATCTCTCTGTAGTGCTCGCTTTTTGGCGGAAAATCATTACAGTCAAGTCTCGGCAATTCTAGCAGACTGTCCGTTTCTAAATTTGCCACCGCCGCTCTGATTGTCAATCCGAGAACTGCTCCCTGGCCTTTGACGAACTGCAGTACTTCGTCATTATAACTTCCATACGGATAATTCATCACCCACCGCTTTCTGTCTATGAACTCATCCATAACCTCCAATGCCTGTGTAATGTCTCTCTTCATCTGTTCCTCTGGTAAATTTCCGAGCCAATAATGATCATATCCGTGAAGGCCAATATACATCCCATGCCGTTTCATTGTCCTGATCTGTTCTTCTGACATATATAGTTCGTATGCCAACTGTTCTTCCGTCACGCCCACATACTTCTTGAACAAATCACTGCAAATCTGATTCCTAACTGCCTCTGGCAGGGCAGTCTGCAATATACGTTTGATGAAAATTATCTCCTTCGTATCAAAACGGTTTTCCTTTGCGTATTCGTCAAATAACTCTTTATTAGATGGGTATTTGTATTCCGATCCTCGATAAAAATCCATTCTTTCATATACATCTGTCAAAAGTTTTTGAGAATCGGCGCTAGCCAGAATATAATGAATTTTATTTACGTCCAGTAGGCGATGTGCGGCAAAAGTTTGCCCTGGAATAAAAAAACTCCCCTGTATTCCTGCTTCTTCCAAAGCAGGAAAGACATAGGTATAATTATCAATATAACCGTCGTCAAATGTCAATAACACGGCATTGTCCGGTAGGTTATACCCCCCCCCTACGACAGAGATGACTTCTTCCATTGTGACAACAGAGAATTGCTCTTTCAGAAAATCTATCTGCTGACGAAACAATCCGATGTCAAGCCCATTAATGCGGGAATAGCGGCTATGCCCTAAATCCCGCACATAATGATATTTCACAATATACAGCTTACTCACGTGTATCTCCCCTCCTAGCCTTCATCACTCACAATGTTTCTAATGTTATTTATTATATCACACCCTTTTAAGATTATAAAAGTACTTTCGTTTTCCTGCACTATCAAGCCGTTCTGCAGAATTTTAATCATGTAAGCCTCCCACTACCCGTGGCAATTTCCTCCGATTTATGGTAGACTATTGGTATATGATGCATGATGACAGGGCATCGTTTCCGTTTGAGCAGAGGGATCACCATGAACGAAAAAGCGCTTCGTGTTCTGGAATACAATAAAATCATCGACAGGCTGACGGACAAGGCGACCTCCGAGCAGGGCAAAAAGCTGGCCGCCGCGCTCCTTCCCATGACGGACGTCTCAAAGATCATGAAGGCGCAGACGGAAACCGCCGATGCGCTCAGCCTTCTGTTCCGCAAGGGTTCCACTTCCTTTGGCGGCAACAAGGATCTCGGCATGTGCATCCGCTCCCTCGAGGTGGGCAGCGTCCTGTCCGTACCCGAGCTTCTACGCATCGCGGCTTTTCTGGAGAATGTCAGCCGCATCAAAGCCTACGGCAGGAAGGATCGGGAAGATTCTCCCGCCGATTCGCTGGATGTGCATTTCCATGCGCTGGAACCGCTTACGCCGCTGGCAAACGAGATCCGTAGATGCATTCTGTCCGAGGAGGAGATCGCAGACGATGCCAGCCCGACGCTCAAACATATCAGGCGCAGCATGGCCATTACCAATGACCGCATCCACACACAGCTTACGTCCATGATCAACGGCTCGTACCGCACCTATCTGCAGGACGCCGTTGTGACGATGCGCGACAACCGGTACTGCATTCCCGTAAAGGCGGAATACAAAGGGCAGGTGCCGGGCATGGTACACGACCAGTCTTCCACCGGCTCTACTTTCTTTATCGAGCCCGCTGCCGTCGTGAATCTGAACAATGAGCTGCGGGAGCTGGAGCTCCGGGAACAGGAGGAGATCGGCGTGATCCTCGCGGATCTCAGTACACAGGCCGGCGAGCATACAGAAGCCCTGACACAAAATCAGAAGGCGATGACCGCACTGGACTTCATCTTCGCCAAAGCCTCTCTCGCCATGGAGCAGAACGCCGCGATGCCTATATTCAACACCCAGCGGCAGATCCGGATCCGTCAGGGCCGTCACCCTCTTTTGGACAAAAAGAGCGTCGTCCCCATAGACATTTCTCTGGGCGTGGATTTTGATCTGCTGATCGTAACGGGGCCCAACACGGGCGGCAAGACCGTCTCCCTGAAAACGATCGGTCTGCTCACCTTAATGGGACAGGCGGGCCTTCACATTCCTGCGGCGGACCGCTCCGAACTGTCCGTTTTCCGCGAAGTGTATGCGGATATCGGTGATGAGCAGAGTATTGAGCAGAGTCTCAGCACTTTTTCATCCCACATGACAAATATCGTATCTGTTTTGCAGGCGGCGGATACCGACTCGCTCTGTCTGTTTGACGAGCTTGGGGCGGGAACGGATCCCACGGAGGGCGCGGCGCTCGCCATTTCTATTCTGGACTATCTGCACGGCCGCGGTATCCGGACAATGGCGACCACGCACTACAGCGAACTGAAGGTCTATGCGCTGTCCACGGATTTCGTGGAAAACGCCTGTTGTGAATTTGACGTCGAGACGCTCCGCCCCACCTACCGTCTCCTGATCGGTATCCCCGGCAAGAGCAACGCTTTCGCGATATCCGCCAAACTCGGTCTTCCCGATCACATCATCGAGGATGCCAAGCGCCACATCACAGAGGACAAGGAGAGCTTCGAGGATCTGCTCGCCGACTTGGAGAACAGCCGCCGTATGATCGAGAAGGAACAGGCGGAGATCGCGTCGCATAAGCAGGAGATCCAAACGCTCCGGCAACAGTTGGAAGCCAAGCAGGAGAAACTCGATCAGTCGAAGGAGCGGATACTGCGCGAGGCCAACGAGGAGGCCCGCCAGATCCTGCAGAACGCCAAAGAAGTGGCGGACGAGACGATCCGCACTTTCCAGAAGGCCGGTGCGAACGCCTCCATGAAGGAGCTGGAGAGATCCCGTCAGAAGGTGCGCGACAAGATCTCCGAGAAAAATGACAAACTGACGCTCGGCAGCGGCAAGCCCACCCACAAGACTCTCAGGCCGGATCAGATCAAGCGCGGCGACAGTGTGAAGATCGTCTCCATGGGACTCAAGGGCATCGTCAGCTCCCTGCCCGACAAAAACGGCAGACTTTTTGTCCAGTGCGGCATCATCCGCTCGCAGGTATCCTTGGACGATCTGGTGCCGGCCGAGGAGGAGACGATCAAGACCGACCGGCTGCAGCGCACTTCCTCCGGCAGACTCAAAATGTCCAAGTCCTACGCCGTCTCCACGGAGATCAATCTGCTCGGCAAGACGGTGGACGAGGCCCTCTCCGATCTGGACAAATATTTGGACGACGCATATCTGGCGCATCTGCCAAGCGTGCGCATCGTCCACGGCAAGGGCACAGGCGCGCTGCGAAACGCCGTGCAAAACTATCTGCGCCGCAGCAAACTCATCAAGAGCTATCGGCTCGGGGAGTTCGGCGAGGGCGACGCCGGCGTGACGATCGCTGAATTCAAGGACTGAGCTGCAGACCGCCTGATCTATGCATAGAAAAGAAAGAGGTATCAAACTATGGTAAGCAAACAGAAAATATTGATCGTAGACGACGACAACAACATTGCGGAACTGATCTCCCTCTACCTGACAAAGGAATGCTTCGAGACGATGATCGCAAGCGACGGCGAGTCGGCGCTCACGGCAGTGGACAGCTTCGAGCCGAACCTGATGCTCCTCGATCTGATGCTTCCGGGCATCGACGGCTATCAGGTCTGCCGCGAGGTCCGCTCGAAATCCAGTCTGCCTATCATCATGCTCTCCGCCAAGGGCGAGGTGTTCGACAAGGTGCTGGGGTTGGAGCTGGGGGCCGACGACTATATAGAGAAACCCTTTGACTCCAAAGAACTTGTGGCGAGAGTCAAGGCGGTCCTCCGCCGCTACAAGCCCGCCGCCCCGGAGTCGAAGGCTCCCGACGTCAAGTGCGTGGAATACCCCGACCTGATCATCAACCAGACCAATTACTCCGTGATCTATATGGGCAAGACGATCGAAATGCCGCCCAAGGAACTGGAACTGCTTTATTTTCTGGCTTCCTCGCCCAACCACGTCTTTACGAGAGAGCAGCTTTTGGATCAGATATGGGGCTATGAATATATCGGGGACACGCGCACCGTGGACGTACATATCAAGCGGCTGCGCGAGAAGATCAACGACCATGAGAAATGGCGTATTGCGACGATCTGGGGCATCGGATACAAATTTGAGTCAAGATAGGGAACGCTATGAGGAAAACGCTGTATCTCAAACTAATACTCGCCTATATCATCTTCGGCCTGTTCGGTTTCGTGGTGGTGGCCACTTTCGTGTCCAACATGACCTTCGATCATCTGAAAAAGGAGCGGGCGGACTCTCTTTATCGGGAGGCCGTCCTGATTGCCAACACCTACGCGAGCGGGCTCTACAATAACGAGATCTCTCTGGAAGCCGTGAAGTCGCAGCTCGACGCTCTGGACGCGTACCTGAACGCCACGCTGTGGATCATCAACCCTTCGGGCCGTATGATCTTGGATTCTTCCTCGCCTTTAGATGTGGAGAATGAGATCGTGATCGAGAATTTCGACCCGACGATAACCGAGGGCTCTTACTACACGACCGGAAACTTTTTCCACACCTTTGACGAGGAGATGCTGAGCGTCTTCGCGCCTATCACTTCCGACTTTAAGGTAAAAGGATATGTGGTCATTCACAGCTCCATGCAGAGCCTCCACACAGAGACCGACAATCTGCTCAACATCTCGTACATCACACTGGTCATCCTGTTCCTGCTGTCCCTGATCATACTGATCTTTTTTACGGAGATCGTCTATATCCCCCTCCGCAGGATCACGCTCGCCACAGAGCAGTATGCCAGCGGCAATATGCACTATGAATTCAGCGTGGAGAGCGAGGACGAAATGGGGTATCTGGCCGCGACCCTGTCTTACATGGCCAGCGAGATCGCCCGCTCCGAGGACGACCAGAAGAAGTTCGTCGCAAACGTCTCCCACGACTTCCGCTCTCCCCTCACTTCTATCAAGGGGTATCTGGAAGCGATGATCGACGGCACGATCCCGCCCGAGATGCATGAAAAATATCTTACCATCGTCCTGAACGAGACGGAACGGCTGCGCAAACTGACCAACAGTCTCCTGACCCTGAACAATCTGAATACCGACGGTATCATGTTAAACAAAACGGATTTCGACATCAACAAGACGATCCGCAGTGTCGCGGCTTCTTTTGAGGGCACGTGCCGTGCCAAGACGATCGCTATCGAGCTGGTGCTGACGGGCGAGGAGATGTATGTGGTGGCAGATGTGGACAAGATCCAGCAGGTGCTCTACAACCTCTTGGACAATGCCATTAAGTTCAGCCACCACAACTCTGTCATCAAGATAGAAACGACGGAAAAACACAACAAGGTCTTCGTCAGTGTCAAGGATTCCGGCATCGGTATCCCGAAGGACGATCTGAAGCTGATCTGGGAGCGCTTCTACAAATCCGACCTGTCCCGCGGGAAAGACAAAAAGGGGACGGGGCTCGGCCTGTCCATCACGAAAGAGATCATCCGCGCCCACGGAGAGAACATCAACGTGATCAGCACCGAGGGCGTCGGGACGGAATTTATCTTCTCCCTGCCCAAGTCCGACATAGAGGACGACGACTAACCGCGCCACTGTAATCGGTGCAGTTCGCCCTGTGTCTGCATACCGTCGAAATGATTCTGTCTGAGCGCTTCGTACAGGACGATCGCCACCGCATTTGACAGATTTAAGGACCTGATCCGGTCCAGCATAGGGATCCGGATACAGGTCTCTTCATTTTCCACCAGTATCTCTTCGGGAATACCGCCGCTCTCTTTGCCGAACATGATATAATCGTCCGGCCCGAAGGACGCCTCCGTGTATGTGCGTCTGGCCTTCGTGGTCGCGTACCAGATCCTGACATCCGGATGCTTCTCCTGAAATGCGGCATAATTGATATACCGCGTGACGTCAAGCTGCTCCCAGTAATCCATGCCGGAACGCCTGATCGACTTTTCGTCCAGCCGGAATCCGAGCGGTTCGATCAGGTGGAGGCTCGTACCCGTGGCGACACAGGTACGGCCGATATTTCCTGTATTTGCCGGGATCTCCGGCTGATGCAGTACGATATGCATGTCGATCCTCCGCGCCGTTGTGCGCTATTTCTTCTCGGCGCGCAGCTTCTCCACGAAATCCGCCAGCTTGCCGATCGCCACCTTCAGATTGTCGAGGGAGTAGGCGTAGGATATCCTGAGATAGCCTTCGCCGCAGTCGCCGAACGCCGTGCCCGGCACGACGGCCACCTTCTCCTCGGCCAGAAATCTCTCCGCGAACTCCTCGCTCGTCATTCCAAATTCCTTGATGCACGGGAACACATAGAAGGCGCCGAAGGGTTCAAAGCATTCCAGCTTCATCTCGCGGAAAGCATTCATCAGATAGCGTCTCCTCTGGTTGTACGCCGCCCGCATCTCCTGCACGTCCGACTCTCCGTTTCTGAGCGCCTCCACCGCCGCGTACTGGCTCGTGGTCGGCGCGCACATGATCGCAAACTGGTGGATCTTGGTCATCTGCTGAATGATCTCCTTCGGCCCGCACGCGTAACCGAGACGCCAGCCGGTCATGGCATACGCCTTGGAGAAGCCGTTAATGAGGATCGTCCTCTCCCGCATGCCCTCGATCTCCACGATAGACACATGTTTTTCCTTATAGGTAAGCTCCGCGTAGATCTCATCGGACATCACGAGGATATCGTGCTTTCTGATCACCTCGGCGACCGCTTCCAGATCCGCCCGCTCCATGATCGCGCCCGTCGGATTGTTGGGGAAGGGCAGCACGAGCACTTTCGTCCTTTCCGTGATCGCGTCCTCCAGCTCCTGCGCCGTCAGACGGAACTCGTTCTCCGCTTTCAGCTCAATGATGACCGGCACACCGCCCGCCATGATCGCACACGGCTCATAGGACACGAAGCTCGGCTGCGGGATCAGTACCTCGTCGCCCGGATTGATGACGGCGCGCAGACCGATGTCGATCGCCTCGGAGCCTCCCACCGTAACGAGCACTTCATTTGCCGGATCGTATGTAACGCCCTGTTTCCTTTTGTGATATTTGCTGATCTCTTCCTTTAATTCCTTGAGTCCGGCATTGGAGGTATAGAAAGTGCGCCCTTTTTCCAAAGAATAGATACCCTCGTCCCGAATGTGCCACGGCGTGTCGAAATCCGGCTCGCCGACGCCCAGCGAGATCGCGTCGTCCATCTCGCTGACGATATCGAAAAACTTACGGATACCGGATGGCTTCAACGCTACGATCTGATCTGACAACATCTTTTTCACGGTGTCACCTTCTCTCTTGTATCTTCATATTTTTTGGCAAGGATCGTACCGTGATCCTTATATTTCTTCAGGATAAAATGGGTCGCCGTGCTCAGGACGGAATCGAGCGTGGACAGCTTGTCGGACACAAAGCCGGAGATCTCTTTTAAGGACTTGCCCTCCAGTGTGACAAGCAGATCATAGCCGCCGGAGATCAGGTACACGGAAGTCACTTCCGGATATTTATAGATCCTCTCCGCAATATTGTCGAACCCCTGTCCGCGCTGCGGCGTCACACGCACCTCGATGAGGGCGGAGACCTTCTCAATGGAAGTCTTTTCCCAGTCGATCATCGTGTGATACCCGCAGATGATGCCCTCGGCCTCCAGCGCCGCCAGTTCATTGACAACGTCTATCTCCTCCACACCCAGTATGACCGCCAGCTCTTTTAAGTCAATGCGGCTGTTTTTCTCAACGATCGCTAACAATTCCTCTCTCATGATGATCCTCCGTTCTCTATTGATTTTCTTTATGGTTTCTCACAGAATAGATCTGATCCGCTTTCGGTTTATCCAGATAGCGCTTCTCGTCGTCATTGAAGATGACGCGGTCATTGCCGTCCGTCGTCCTCCCGATGCAGACGGCAGGGATATCCTCCTGCTCCAGCGCAGCTGCGAGCGCATCGCCGTTTTGCGCCGTCATGAGAAGACAGCCTCCCGACAAAAGCTCGTACGGATTCAGCGCAAAAAACTCACAGATCTCTATGGTTTCCTGTTTCACGGGAATTTTCTTTAAATCGATCTTCAGTCCGACACCCGCTCTCTCAGCCAGCTCCCACAAGGCTGCAAATATGCCTCCTTTGGAAACGTCATGCATTCCGCAGACGCCGGACTTCACGGCGGTAGCGGCCTCCGGTATCACAGACAGATATCTGTCATAGGCGGCGGCCTCGTCCAGCATACGCGCCGGATAGCGGGCGCTTAACTCCCGCCGCCGTTCCCTTGCGAGCCGTACCGTTCCCTCCAGCCCGATCCATTTGCTGACGACGATATCCTGATCCGGCCCCACGCCCTGCATGACGCGGGCGGCAGCCTTCTTCCCCACACCGGTCACGGTCACCACCGGCTGCGCGATAGCGGGGATAACTTCCGTATGGCCGCCGATGATCTGCACGTTTCCCGCACGGCATAGGTCGCGCATCTGCTCTATCATGTGCCGCAGCTGCGCTTCCTCGACGCCCTCCGGAAAGAGCACCGAGAGCATGACGCCCACCGGCTCTGCCCCCGCCGCCGCTACGTTGTTCAGCGCCGCCGGTATCGCGTAAACGCCGATATCCGAAACAGGGGCGGTCACGGGCGCGGTGGACAGCGCCATATCATACCCGTCCCCAAACGACAGAACGGCACAGTCTGTCCCCACACCTGCGCCGCTTATCACTTCTTGTCTATGTACGTCTATTTTCTGTAAAACGGAGCGTTTCAGAACGCTCTCCGATATTTTCCCTGTTCTCATGACTCTGCGCCTGACTACTCTATGGTTTACTGCTCAGGTGGTGTCTCCTGCGGCTGTGCCGGCTGCGCCGCCGCATCTGCTGCCGCCTGAGCCGCTGCCGCGTCCGCCGCCGCTTTGTAAGAACCCGCCACCGCCTTGACCTGATCTATACTATTCGTGGCAATGGCTGCCATAATGGCGTTCCGCGCGCCTTCGTCCGCCGTGGCGACACCCACGGTCGCGCTTCTGGGAACCTTCATGTATGTGCTGCTGTTGACCTGTTCGCGGCTGACTTCCACGCCGCCTTCCCGAACCACCTTCCAGAGCTGCGCCTTGTAACCGATATGCGCCGACTGCACCACGCAGTACCCGACAGGCTGCCCCTCGTCCGCGTAGATGACTTCCTCCTCGGGCACATTTCTCTCCAGGACAACGCTCTCGTAGCTTACCTCGCGATCGCTGTCCCGCGTCTCCACACCGTATATCGTGAACGTGATCTGCTTATCCGGCGTGGTCGTGCCCTCGATATAGATTGGATACTCCGTATTGTTCTTGAATTTAAAATCCTTCCCCGAGGATTCCGCGATCGCCGCATCGGCGGACGGATCCACATAAGTGACGATCATGGAATGGTTGTAACGCTCCGTCACTTCCAGTTCGGCCCTGAGCACCGCATTGTAGAGGGTCGTCGATACCTGACAGATCCCGCCGCCCAGGCTGTCCACCACCTGCCCGTTCAGATAAGAGCCGGCCATATAATAACCGTTCGCCTCGGTAAAAGGCGACACCGCCTCGTATGCGGAAAACTCTTCACCGGGATACAGCGTCGTGCCGTCGATCAGACTGCAGCCGTTCGCCACATTGGCGCTTCTGGATCTGCCGGAAGTGGAATAGCTTGTCGTAAAAGTTCCCAGCACATCTTTGACTTGGGCCAGATCCTCAGTCCTGCCTTCCGGCTCTTCCACGGCGATCACCAGATCGAGCGCGCAATCCGAACCGTCCCATGTGCCGGTCAGATAGTCGTACACGGTATCCGTGGAAGCATCCGTATCGACGACGACGCCCGTCTGTCCCTCCGTGATCTCAAACCCGCTCTCGGTCTTGACAAGCGATGCGTTGACCGCCTCCTTGTTGTACTGGGCGGCATTCTCCTCGATAAGCGCCCGGATCTTCTCTTTATCAAAATCAAAGCTGACTTTATATATTTTATTCTTATATTGCAGATCCTTCAGTTCTTTATAGCACTGCAGGATATCGCCGTCCCACCCGAGATGCGTGACCTCGTCCAGCATCGTCTCATTGCCCCACTTCAGGCCGAGCTCGGAAGCCGTCGTGACGATCGTGCCGCCGTCCACCGCATTCAGCGTGATCACCGCGCCGCCGTATGAATCCACGTATGCCCTGATCTCGTCCGCGGCTTCCCCGGCCGTCATACCGGACAGGTCCATCTCGTCTGCGTAGATCCCTGCCTCTATTTTATTTCCCTCGGCGTTGGCCGGCATCACGGCCGCCGCCAAAGCCGCCAGCATGAATGCAGCCGCCAGCGATATCTTCTTCATGGAAACCCGCCCTTTCTCCCGCACGGAATTGCCCCTGCGGGGAATCTATGATATAATTGGTATAATAACTCCAGAACCCGCCTACAACACCGAAAGCACCAGCGGAACTATCATTGCAAGTACGAGAACGATGATGATAATGGAAGAAATGAGCTTCTTCTTTCTTCGGTTAAGCATAAAGTGATCCTCCCCCGCTTTCTGAAAGGATATTATATATGTTTTTTTTGATAAATGCAAGCGTTCTGATACTTTCCGCAGCTTTCTTCCTGTATATGAGAAAGACCGGCAAAACCGACGGCAGCGCGCAGGAAGACTTCTGGGAGAGGGAGCGCGCCGCAAACAGCACGAGACGCAAGTCTCTGGACGATCTGGACTATATCCGTCTGCCTATGGAAAAGTTCCCGATGACCCTGCTTGACGATGTTCCCAAAGCGGAAGATTACAAGCAGATCATCCGCTCCCTGAACGAGCTTCCTATCGTCAATTTCACAGGCATCAGCAACACGGAACTGAAACTGCGCTACGGCGCTCCCAACATTGACCTGCTGATCTCCTACGATCAGAACTATACGCTCCTCGTGCGCACCCTGCAGCAGTGGGCGCAGATGCTCTACGACGCGGGACATGTCGAAGAAGCCAAGTGGATGCTGGAGTTTGCGGTCTCCACGGGTACGGACGTGAGCGGCACTTACCGCCTTCTATGCCGGATCTACCGTGAGCAGGATACCCCCGAAAAGATAGGGGCGCTCTACCCCATTGTGGAGGTGCTCAATTCCGCGATGCAGAAGCCTATCGTCCGTATTCTGCAAGAAGCCGAGCGATCTGACGGCTAGCCTCGCTTCTGGTCAGCTTCTCAATATCGTAATCCAATATCAGTTTATGCCTGTCCGCCAGTTTATATAACTGCTCTTTCTGCGGTATGGTGACAGGCGTATCGCGCTTTGCCTGATAGCACAGTCTTCTGGGGCGAAACAGGCTTTTTCCGCCCTCCTGCTCCTCCCTCTCGCCAAACTGCCGCGCGAGATGCCGGTACAATTCCACGGCAGCCCTCGCATCCTGAAGCGCTCTGTGGGCGCTGTGGGCGATCCCGTAATATCTGCACAGAAAAGGAAGACTCCGGCTCTCCAGCTCCGGCAGATACTTGCGGGCGATCTTCAAGGTGTCGATCCCCTCTCTCTCAAAGGACAGCCGCTGATCGACCGCCGCCTTCTTGACAAAAGAATAGTCGAACAGCACGCTGTGACCCAGCAGTGCGGATCCCGCCGTCATAGCAAGCAGCTGCGGCAGCACCTCTGCAATGTCCGGCGCGGACGAAAGATCCTCGTCCCGTATCCCCGTCAATTCCGTAATGCGCTCTTCCAGCGCTCTGCCCGGATCCACCAGCGTCTCCCATTCTTCCGTAATACGGTCGTGTTCCACCCTGACAGCCCCGATCTCGATGATCTTATCCGTCTTGGGGTTTAGACCCGTCGTCTCCAGATCGATACAAACATACGAATCCGTCATACGCTCTCCATTCCTGTTTTTCGCATTTATCCTCTTCTGCGCGGTTTTCCGCATATATCCGCGGCATATTTCACGTATTGTCAATTATCAGCGCTTGTGTGCCCTAATATTTTAGAAAACGTGTAATACACAATATATTGTAGACGGAAAATGACATATCCACAATATATATTTCTAAATCCGCTTCTGCACTACATTTCAGAGAACATTTTCCGCAAATATTCTGCTCAGAATATTCTTATGATAAATTGGAATATTTTGCAGATCATATTGAACTACAATACAAGAAGGAAGTACACATGAAAACACGGATTAAGGAACTTCGATTGGAAAAAAAATTAACACAAGAATCTCTTGCGAATTGTCTGGACATCAATCAAGCTACGGTAAGCAAACTGGAAAACGAGTCAGTCATACCCGACGCCACGCTTCTCATACGTTTATCCCGCTTCTTTCACGTATCAACGGATTATATCTTATATCTGTCTGAACAGCGTCTGAGCGCAGATTCACTTCTTGCGGATAATCTTCACCTTCTCAAGAAATATCAACATCTTATTTCCTTATATCAGCGAATGACTCCCAAACAACAACGTGCCTGCTATACTTTTGTTCGCAGTATACTGGACGGTGACGAGACTTCCGAATCACAGGTTTCATGACAATACAGCATTTCTGCAGATTGACAGACCACCCTGTATGTAAGATCACACTACCCTTCTGTCCAATCTGATCTATGCGCCCTCACTGTATGTGCGGCGTGTCTCAAAGGAGGCGGATCCAACATTCCGCCTCCTTTTCTTTCTGCAGCTTTAGTTGTTTATGCTTTCTGTAAATCTGTCGAACGCCGCCTGTCCCTCCGGCGTCCTCTTGTACACGCCGGCGTCCTCCAGCACCCGCATAAACACGTTGCCGATCTCTTTATGCAGGATCTCCGTGACATTGTCTTTCGTGACGGCCTCGTACCGCGGCAGGAACTCTTCCACCCAGTCGGCATGCTTCGCAAGCGCTTCGTCCTGCCTGATATCCCGGCCGGCAATGACAGCCTCGCCGAGGCGTTCCATCTCCTCTTTCAGTCTGGCGGGCAGGACCGCCAGTCCCATCACCTCGATCAGCCCGATGTTTTCTTTCTTAATATGATGCAGGTCTGCGTGGGGGTGATAGACGCCGAGCGGATGCTCTTTCGTCGTGATATTGTTGCGCAGCACCAGATCCAGTTCAAATCTGCCGCCGCGTTTTCTGGCGATCGGCGTGATCGTATTGTGCGGCTCGCCGTCCGTCTCCGCATAGATGAATGCGGCCTCGTCCGTGTAACCTCTCCACGCGTTCAGAATCATATCGGCCAGCGCGATCAGCCTCTGGGTGTCCTCCGATACAATACGGATCACGGACATCGGCCAGTTTACGATACCCGCCTCCACGTCCTCGAAGCCTTTGACGGTAAAGGTCCTCTCCACCTGCGCCCGCGCCATGGCGAACTCATAATGGCCGCCCTGAAAATGGTCATGGCTCAGGATAGAGCCGCCCACGATCGGGAGATCCGCGTTAGAGCCCACAAAATAGTGCGGGAACTGCTTTACGAAATCGAACAGCTTGCAGAACGTATCGTGCTCGATCTTCATCGGGATATGTTTGGAATTGAACACGATGCAGTGCTCGTTATAGTACACATAGGGAGAGTACTGGAATCCCCACTCGCTTCCGTTGATCGTCACCGGAATGATCCTGTGATTCTGTCTTGCGGGATGATTGACGCGCCCCGCGTAGCCTTCGTTCTCGATGCACAGGAGACATTTCGGGTAGCCGCTCTGTTTTGCGGTCTTGGCCGCCGCGATCGCCTTCGGATCTTTCTCCGGCTTGGAAAGATTGATCGTGATATCCAGCTTTCCGTACTTGGTATCCGCCGTCCATTTCTGGTCTTTCCGGATACGGTATCTTCGGATATAATCCGTGTCCTGACTCAGTTTATAGAAATAGTCCGTGGCCGCCTGCGGCGACTCTTTCTCATACAGTTCACGAAAGGTCCTGATCACCTCGCTCGGCCGCGGCACGAGCATACCCATGATCTTCGTGTCGAACAGATCACGGTACACGATGCTGTTCTCCGTTATGATGCCCTGCGCATACGCATGATCCGTCATTTCAGAGAGGACCGTCTCCAGCTCGTCGACGCACATCGTAACAGCCGCATCGGTCTCTTCCGCTTCGTCCAATCGAAACAGCTCCAACAGTCTGTTCGTCGTGTATATCTTATCCTCCTTCGCGATCAGCCCGGTCTGCAGTCCGTACTGCACCAGTTTCCCGATATTCTCCTGAATCGTCATTCCGTCTCCTCCAATCTGCCAAGCCACTGGCTTGCCCGCTCCTTATATCCCGCATAATCCAACCGGTTCACGGCATCGGTTACGCCCTTCATCTGCTCTTCCCAGCCGCCTGAGAAATCGTATCGGGAGAGCTGTGCGACGATCTCCTCCCCGCGAATGGAATCAAAGGTGTCGGCGCTCTCGATAAGCTGCTCCAGCAGCGCCTTGACTTCCCCCGCGTCAAAGGGTCTTCTGTCCGCTTCTTCCGCCTCCGGCTTGGTGTGGTAGGGCAAAATAACCTGATACAGGTTACGATACATGTTGAGCAGCGTGGGCGTCCTCGCGATGATCGGCCCCCACTCGCTGTTTTTGCCGTTAGACTCCAGATCCTTGGCAAGATCGGACAATTCCAGCGCGCCTATGGATTTGGAGATGCTCTTTAGAGAGTGTACCTCTATCGTATATGTCTCAAGATCGCCGTCCGCAACCGCTTTCTCAATGATATTGGCCTTCTCCTCTATGGTATCCATATAGTCGGACAGCACTTCCCGGTACAGATTTTCGTCGTCTCCGGAATACTTCATGCCGACCGCCGCATCTATGCCTTCCATATGCCACGACAGCGCGCCGGCCTCTTCCGACGCCTCCTCCCCGCCCGTCTCTTCTTCGGCGTTCCTGTTCGACAGGATCTTGGCGTCGGGAAGCCACTGTCTGAGCGTCCTGTCCATCACGCGCATCTCAATGGGCTTCGGAACGAAATCGTTCATGCCCGCTTCCAGAAACAGTTCCCGCGCGCCCCGCACCGCGTTGGCAGACAGCGCGATGATAGGCACTGCATGAAAACGCTCCTCCTCCATAGCCCGTATGATCCGGGTCGTCTCCACGCCGTCCATCTGCGGCATCATGTGATCCATAAAGATCAGATCGTACTCCCTGTTCTTCAACATCTCAATAGCCATCATACCGCTGTCCGCGGTCTCGAGGTGCATCTGATAGGGGCGTAACAGCCCTTCCGCCACCTTTAGGTTTACCTTGTTATCGTCCACAAGCAGCACGCGCGCTTCCGGCGCCGTGAAAGTGGTATAGCGGTTCTCCTTGCCGTGTTTGCCGGCTCTCGATGCGGATCTGCTTTCCTGCTTGTAGGACGGCTGCAGCACCGTCTGCGGATCCGTCTCGATACACGGTCTGGCATCTACGACTCCCTGCACCACCGTAAACGAGAACTCGGAGCCCTTGCCCGGTTCGCTCTTTGCCAGGATCGAGCCCCGCATCAGATCGATCAGCTTCTTGGAGATAGCCAGCCCGAGTCCGCTGCCTCCCTTGGCGCGGTTCCTGCTGCTGTCCGCCTGTCTGAACTTGGTGAACAGATCCTTCATCTGCTCCTTCTCTATGCCGATGCCGGTGTCCGTCACGCTGACCTTCAGTTCGATCTCCTGATCCTGCCCGCCAAACGGCGTGTAGTCCACCTCCAGATGAATCGTTCCCTTCTCGGTATACTTGGCGGCATTGCTCAGCAGATTCATCATGACCTGCTTGATGCGCACGTCGTCGCCGCGCAGCCTTGAAGGGATCTTCGGATTGATATCCACCAGAAGCGCGACCTGTTTTTCTCCGATCATGAGCTGTATCGCATTGACCACGTCATGCACAAGCGACGTGATCTCATATTCGACCTCGGTGATCTCGAGCACGCCGGAGCCCGCCTTGGTGACGTCGAGGATATTGTCGATAATGGTGACAAGCTCCTCTCCGGCCGTCCTGATATTGTGCAGATATTCTTTCTCCTGCTCCGGCAGCGCATCGTTGCTCAGCGCCAGCTCCACCATACCCGCGATCGCGTTCATCGGCGTCCTGATCTCATGGCTCATATTTGCCAGAAAATCCTCCTTCGCCTGTGCGGCCAGTTCGGCCTCCCGCGCCTTTTCCTCCACGGCAGCCTGCATTTTCTGCTGCCGCCTGATGAGCATGATCAACAGAAACTGCACCAGATATACGCTGAAAATACGGATCGTGACCGCAACGGAGCTGTCGCGGGCGATCGCCTTGGCCCATTCGCCCTGCACGGTCAGCTTGTACCCGATGTAGATCGTGACAAACACCGCCATAAGATAATTCGCTTTGGGAAGATGATAAAAAGAAATCAGGCAGACCGCCGCACAGAATACGGTAAAGACCTCCGTAAATTCATGAAGCATCGCGCTGTATGCAGATATATTGACAAAAGTCAGGACCGTGATCGTGTAGGCCCGTACCTCTATCCTGTCCTTGAAAAACCGCTCCGCCAAAAGGCTGCACAAAAGGCATACCACGGGTACGGCAAGCCATTTCCTGGCCGTATTCAGGTAGAGAACAATACTGATAAAATATAGAGAATAGAAACAAAAGGCCCCGAACAAATACCGCGGAACATTGTTTTTCCCGTCTTTTCCCATATAGCAATCCTCTCCGCGCGCAGCCGCGTTTCCCCTTAGTTCGCGAGCGCCTTCGCCATCTTGTCAAGCAGCGCATCTTTCGCCACGGGCTTGATGATATAACCCGCCGGCTTCAAAGAAAGGCATTCCATGACCGTCGTCCTGTCCGTCTGTCCCGTCAGGAAAAAGACCGGAATATCCCTCGTGGCCTCTCTGCTCTTGATGATCTTGAGCACCGCGGCCCCATTGTACATAGGCATCATATAATCCAACAGGATCAGATCCGGTCTGTACTTCAACAGAAAATCCACCGCGGTCTTGCCGGAATTGATCACGGTCACTCTATAGGCGTCCTGTAAATAATAGCGCAGCGTTTTCAGCGTATTCAGATCATCATCGACGATAAGGATATGCTTCCTGTTCGAGATCTCATTCGTCTGTTCCAATACGATATTCTTATTGTCTTCCATGTGCTCTTCTCCGTCCTCTTGTTGTAAAGGCCAACAAATATCGTGCATAGTTATTTGTATTGTACCATTAAACGCGAATAGTTGCAAGACGCCCGATTCGCCGGACATCGTGTAAATTCCCCCGGACAGGCACGGTTTTGCCTTTACTTTTACAGGTCGATATATTAAAGTAAAAACAGAAAGGATATGGAAGATCTATGCAGAAAATCACAGGACAGTCGATCTCTTCCGAGCTTGCCGTCGGCACGATCCGATTCTATCGGCAGATCAGGAACATCATAGGAGACGCTATCGCGGCCAATCCCAATATGGAGCTGACACGCTATCGGGCAGCCTACCAGACCAGCATGGAACAGCTGCAGAATCTCTATAACAAAACGCTGGAGCAGCTCAGTTCGGCGGAGGCCGATATTTTCGAGATGCACCGTATGCTCCTCTCCGACAACCGCTTTCACCACGCCATAGAGTCCGCCATTATAGAGGACGGCAGGACCGCCGAATATGCGGTCTACAGCGTGGGGCAGAAGCTGTGCGAATACTTTACGGCAATGGACGATCCCTATCTGCGGGCGCGGGGCGCGGATATTCAGGATATCATGAACCGACTCTTATTTGCACTGTCCGGCAAGACGGAGATCGCCTTGGATCATATCCTGGAGCCTTTTATCCTTATGGCGGAGGATCTGACGCCCAGCGAGACCGTACAGATGAACTCCGACAAGCTGCTCGGCTTCATCACGCATCAGGGCAGCCCCTACAGCCACACGGCGATCCTCGCCAAGACCATGGGCGTTCCCGCGCTCATGTCTATCGACATCGACGAGTCGTGGGACGGGCATCTCGCCATTATCGACGGCGAAAAGCACTGCCTCTACATCGATCCCGACGACGCTCTGGTGCAGGAATACCAGCTTAAGATCAACTCCGGCAAAAAAAGGCGGGAAGAGCTGTCACGGCTCAGGGATCTGCCCGCCGTCACGTCGGACGGCCGCCGCATAAGCCTGTACGCCAACATCAACACGCCGGCGGATCTGACCGCCGCCACGGAAGCGGGCGCGGAAGGCATCGGCCTGTTCCGCTCCGAATTTCTGTATCTGAACAAGAACGAATATCCGGACGAGGAAGTGCAGTACGGCATCTATCGCGACGTTCTGGAGAAAACGGCGGGGAAACACACCGTGATCCGCACACTGGATCTCGGCACGGACAAAAAGAGCCCTTATCTCGCCTTAGAGCCCGAGAGCAATCCGGCGCTCGGCTACCGCGCTATCCGCATCTGCTTAAGCCAGCCGGAGCTGTTCAAGGTACAGCTCCGCGCACTGCTGCGCGCCGCCGCCTGCGGCGAGCTTCACGTCATGTTCCCCATGATCGTCTCCCTGCGGGAGATACGGGCGATCAAAGAACTGTTGGAAACCTGCAGAGAGGAATTGCAGGAAAAAGGGCTGCCCTGCGGCAACCCCGTTCTCGGCGTCATGATCGAGACGCCCGCCGCCGCGCTGATCGCGGACGAGCTGGCAAAAGAAGTGGATTTCTTCAGTATCGGCACCAACGATCTGGCGCAGTACACACTTGCGCTGGACCGCAACAACGCGCGCGTCCACACGTTCTACGACCCGCATCACCCGGCGCTCTTAGCGCTGATCCGCATGACCGTGGACGCCGCGCACCGGCACGGCATCCCCGTCTGCATCTGCGGTGAATCCGGCGCGGATCTGACGCTGACGAAAGCCTTCCTCTCTATGGGGGTAGACGCGCTCAGCGTTGCGCCGAACGCGCTGCTGCCCCTGAAAGACACGATCCGCAATATCTCTCTATCGGCCTGACAGCGCCGCCCGCCCCAGGGCGGCCGTCAGCTCACTGTTGATAAATTCCATTTCCTCCAGATATCGCTCCTCTATGCCGTCATAGTCGGCTTTCACATAGACATAGCAGTTTCCCGTCTTCGCCGGTGTGTAGGTCGTCGTGATCTTCTCGTCCGGCAGATATTCGATGTCTGCGCCGTCCTCCGTGCCCTCCTCCGGCCGATAGTCCTGCGCCGTGGTCTCTTTTGCCGCTTTTCCCGTCTCGCCTCCGCCGTCTTCTATGATGATGTAGGTCGTCTCTTCACGATTACTGTCCGTTCCGGATACTCCTTCCTCCGAATACGGCGTACCTGCTTCCGGCGGGCTTGACACATCGCCATAGCTGTGATACGTAACCTCCGTATCGCCGTGGCTTTGCCTGTCGATATATTCTTGCAGATACCGATTCTGTCCGTAATCGCTCACAGGGACGAGCTCCCTTCCCTGCTCCCAAAGAACTACCGCCTCCCCGTAGGACAACTCACAGAAGCTCCCGACCTCTTCCCCGGAGGAGATCTGATACAGCGTCAGCTTCCCCTGCCCGTCGGCCGCATAGCCGCTGATGCCCTCTATGGTCTCAGGCAGCGCGATCTGTATGCTGCCGGCCGTGAGAGGCAGCTTCACAAAAGCCTCGCCCTCCCAGGTGACGCCTTGAAACGAGGGATCTCTCGTGAACACGATCACCGCAGCCACAGCTGCGATCGCCGCCGCCAATACCGCCGCAGCGCCAAATACGCGGGGCCTCTCTGTGATAAAGCGGATCCGCTCCTTCATGTTCTTTCCGTTTCCCGTCATGGTCGTCGCCGTGCAGACGACATCTGACAGACCGCCCCGCCGCGTGATAATGGAGAGCAGCGTCTCCCCATAGGATATCCTCTCCTCCTCACCGAGCGCCCTGATCGCAGACTCGTCGCACGCCAGCTCGCAGTCCCGCTTAGACATAAACGCCGCGGCCCACACGAACGGGTCGAACCAGTACACGATGAGCAGCAGATTCCGCAGCAGCGACCAAAACCCGTCGCCGTGCCGCTTATGACATATCTCATGCATCAGCACATGGCGCAGCCGCGTTTCGTCCGCGGCGATATCCGGCGGAAAATAGACCGCCTCCCGGAACGGCAGCCCATACAGGCAGGGCGACTTTAATCCGCATACGGTATACAGCCTTGTCCTGCCGACAGCCCGTTTCGCCCCGTCGTCTGCCGCGGCCCACACATACTCCTTTCTGTCCCGGCGCAGTCTGCGCGCAAACAGGATATTGGCGCCCGCGATCCACAGCGCCATGACGGCCATGCCGCCCCGCCAGAAGCCGCGCAGTATGCCAAGCCAGGTCAATCCGGTCTTTCCCGCCAAAAATACGGAGGTCGGCCCCGTTCTGTCGATCGGCACGGACAGCGATACCGCGAATTGGACGGGACGATCCAGCAATGTCTCTATGTCTCCCGTCTGCTTTTCCAGCTCCTGCGCCAGATCCACCGCGCGGAACGATTCCAGTGAACCGATCGCCACGGGGATCGCCGACATCGGCAGCAGCAGCCGAAGCGCCGCCAAAAGCCAGAGGGCGTACTGCAGCCGGCTGCTGATCTTACCCCGAAAAATCTTCCTGATAAACATGATGCAAAGTATCAACACCGAAGATGTAATGATGACGTCTTTCATAAAAATTTGACCTCCATGCTATCTGTCCCTGTGCTTCGCCTGTTCGAGAATATCGTACAATTCCTGTATCTCCTCCTGCGACAGCGCCTGATCCTCCACCATGGCATTGATCATCATGCCCAGACTGCCGCGGTACACCTTCTGCAGGAATCCCCGCGTCTCCTGCATGGAAACCTCGCTGCGGGGTACGATAGGATAGAAGACTTTGGCGCGGCTTCCCTGCCTGTGAGCCACCGCGCCCTTCTTCTCCATGCGGCTCAGCATGGTGATGATGCTGTGCCTGTCCCACGCCGTCTCTTCCAGCAGCGCCGCCGTGATCTCCGCGATCGTGCCGCCCTGACTTTCCCACAGGTAATTCATGATCTTCCACTCTCCGTCCGATAAACCGACCATTTTCGCTTAGCCTCCCTCATTTTCCGCATTTAGTATACATGTGTCTACTCTTATGCTTTCATCTTACGCAATAAGTAGACACTTGTCAACCTATTTCGCAGATATTTTATAAGACAGCTTGTCAGCTTGGCTCATTGCTCGCGTAGACGAGATGAAACACGCTTTGCGGGTTTCACTCGTTATCACGGCATTCGCCAAATTGACAAACATGCTTGTCAGCTTGGCTCATTGCTCGCGTAAAAAAGCAGTCGGCAAATATGTTGCCGTGTTTCAGAGAATTGTGTATAATAACATCAACAGATATAAAGAAATGAGAGGTGTTGCAATGCCGCCATATGACAAAATTCTGCAGGAAGTAATGTGCGGAACAAAAGACAGAAATATCCGATTTACTGAATTGCAAAATTTATTGGAAACACTGGGATTTGAATGCAGAATAAAAGGCGATCATTTTATATACTATAAAAAAGGGATCGCAGAAATTATAAATATCCAGCCGGAGGGAAATAAAGCAAAAGCATATCAAGTTAAGCAGATAAGAACTCTTATATTAAAATATATGATGGGAGAAATGAAAGATGTATAAATATGAACGGATTATATATTGGTCTGAGAATGACGAAAAATTTATTGTTGAGGTTCCGGAGCTCCCCGGATGCATGGCAGACGGAGAAACGGCGGAGCAAGCATTGCAAAATGCAGAAATCATTATAGCAGAGTGGTTGGAAACAGCACGGGAAACCGGGAGAGAAATTCCTCAACCCAAAGGCCGCCTGATGTATGCGTAACGTTTTGGCTCATTGCTCGCGTAGACGAGATGAAACACGCTTTGCGGGTTTCACTCGTTATCACGGCATTCGCCAAATTGACAAACTTGCTTGTCAGCTTGGCTCATTGCCCGCGTAAAAAAGCAGCCGGCCTGTTTCGGCTGACTGCTTCTCTGCTCATACTTTAAGTTGATGAAACGTGGCCCTGATTTTTAATACAACCAAGGCCATATGAGAGGTGTAAATGATAAAATCCTAATTCATTATATATCCATTCCGATCAAATGAAAGTATCTTTGCTAATTCTGCATCTTCAAATAAATTAGGATCATATAAATTACAATTAAATGTCACATTATAATTTACTTCACGTCCATTACAATCTTTACCACCATTAGTTATTTCTTCAATTGAAATAGCTTCAGGTTTATCTACTTCATTTTCCATTAAATAATCATACAAGAATGGGAATTGCGTGTAAGCTGGCATATACATTCCATTATTAAAACATGCATTAATTTGATCTTCATTTATAATTTCATCGGCATTATGACTTTCTATGTAATCAATGACTGAAATGTCTTTACCTTCTTCACATGCTTCTGACATAAGATGAGAAAATAATTGAAATCTAACAAAAAATTGGTAATGTTTTATCTCATCTGTATCATTTTCATCTAATTTATGAAATAATTCTACTCCATCTTTTGTTTTGATATCAAAACTTTCGATTGAATCTATATTAGCAGTTTGTGGTACGATATTTAACAGACACATTATTATTTCATTGCGAATTATGTACTCAGGATCCTGCATTTGTTCATCGGTGAAGTTGATCCAATTTTTCTGATACACATCGATTGCCTGAACAAATCTCTGGTTTGCATCCTCCACCGTGAACTCTTTCGGCTCGCCCTCTGTCGCGCCGCAGACGGAACAGGTCTTGGGCGTCTCGTAGGTGGCCTCCACCCACTCATGGGGCAGCGGTTCTCCCTCCGTCGTACCGCAGACGCTGCAGTGCTTCGCCTCCGTACAGGTCGCCTCCACCCATGTATGCGGTAAAGGCTCGCCCTCCGTCTCGCCGCACTTTGCACAGGTCTTGGGTGCGGTGCAGGTGGCCTCCTGCCAGTCGTGGCTTACGCAGCAGCCGCTTACCACGCCGCAGAGCATCGCGGCGGTCAACAGTGTCAGTAGTCTTTTTTTCATTGGTCTACACTCCCGTATTTTTATTTTGGACTTCTTATGTCTTCAAGCCGTTCCCAGTATAACCCCCCCCCAACCTTTTTTGTCAAGCATATGGGGCAGCGGATCGGGCGGGTAGACCAAGGCGGACGGGTTCGTGTACACGGCGAACGCAAAAAAGTGCCCCGGCCTAAGCCTAGGGGCACTTCTGCTCCGTACTTTTCATATAGCTCCTGCAGCTTTGCGGATGTCTTCCCCGGACACATTGTCCTGCAGATAGTCCCCAGCCGCAGTCATGCCATTTGCATGATCTCGGCTTCTATTTCCTTGATATCGCTTTCCAATAACTCAGGAAAATATTCGCCGATTTCATTCATATTCATTTTTCCTTTTTTTAACATAAGTATCGCTTTTTCCATTAATTTTTCTTTTGCCAGATCCTTCGCATAAGTCCTCATGATCTGCTCATCATCAAACAAACTCATCATAATCGTTACAACCTCCACTTCTTTGCTGCTTAAATACTGTTTCAGAATATTTCTGTCTTTGCAGATACGGATTGTTTCCGTAACTGCCTGTTTTGTCATTCCATACTCTTTGATCTGCTCGTTAAACACTTTACAGAAAACAATATACTGATTGATTATATTATCCTTATCGCTCTCATATATAACTTTGGCTTTTATTTCAATATCTACGTCCTCGCCACCAAAAAATTCCTGCGATAAGGAGATTATATCTGGCTTTCTGCCTTGTGTGCCTGTATATATCACATATAATTCCGGCTTTGGCATTTTCACTTTTTTGCTCTTATATAAACTCTGACTGGTCCGCTCAAAATATTCATGATAGCTTTGTGCCAAATACAACAGTATTCTGACCAGAATATTTACCGTCCAACTGGTTTGCGCCTCCAAAAGCAAAAGCAGTCTGTTGTCACCTACCATTATGCCCAGATCATTATATAAATTATCTGTCAGAACATTGTCTATCGTTACAATATCCAGCGAATCCTCCGTCGCCTCCGTATCTTCCGGGTGTAATGTCTGATACAGCTTTAACAGATTCTTTTTATCCTGAAAAAGATCAAGGAACACACTGTTCTTTGCGGTACGTTTTGCCTTAATTTCCTGTGTCTGCTTCATGTCTTCCGACACCGTATCACCTCAATTTCCAAAACTATGCCATAAAATATCGCATCTCTCATACTATACTTAGATTATACTAAAAAATACTCTTATTTACAATAAAGGAATTATGAAATATAAAAGGGAGCATATCAATGAATCATCTATGGAGCAGCAGCTCCCTTTTTTACCAATTTATTAATGAGAATCAAAACAGAACTTTGCATCAAATATATTATAAAATAAAGAAAGCGTGGTACTGTGCACTTTGTCAATACCACGCCCGATTCTTTCTGTCCTGATAGGCTCATTTGCTCTGGACTGTCCCGCCTGATCCTCTCTGTCCAGGCAGGCTTATTCGCTCTGGCGGGTCTGCCGCCGATGGTTTACATCTTGTCACTCCGCCTCTGCCGCCTGAAGCGCCGCAGCGATCACCTTGTCCATATCGTAATATTTATACTGTCCCAGACGGCCGCCGAAAATAAGATGCGGCCTGCTCTTTGCCAGTTCCCGATACTGTTCGTACAACGCATTGTTGTGTGCATCGTTCATGGGATAATAGGGTTCATCGCCCTCATGCCACTCGGCCGGATACTCGCGGGTGATCACGGTTCCTTTCTGCGTGCCGAACTCGAAATGTTTGTGTTCGATAATGCGCGTATAGGGCACTTCTCTCTCCGTATAGTTGACCACGGCGTTGCCCTGATAATTATCGCAGTCTGCAAGTTCCTGTGTTTCAAACTTAAGCGAACGGTATTCCAGATGGCCTAACCGATAATCAAAATATTCATCGATCATACCCGTATAGACCACTTTGCGGTAGGTATTGCCCGCCGCGTCAACGGCTTCGATCCCCTGATCCGTTTCCCGTTCCGTCACAAACTCTCTGTAGGAAGTGCCCGTCCGGACCTCGATCCCCTGAAGTATTTTATCCACCATAGCGGTATATCCGCCGATCGGTATCCCCTGATAGGGATCGTTAAAATAATTGTTGTCAAACGTGAACCGGAGCGGGAGCCTGCGGATAATGAAAGCCGGAAGATCTTTACAGTCCCTGCCCCACTGTTTCTCCGTATAGCCTTTGACCAGTTTCTCATACACGTCCGTCCCGACAAGGGAAAGCGCCTGCTCTTCAAGATTCTGCGGTGATGTGATAGAAAGCTGCGCGATCTGCTCTTCGATCTTAGCCTTCGCCTCGGCCGGTGTCACCACGCCCCACATTCTGCTGAACGTATTCATATTAAAAGGGAGATTGTACAACTCTCCCTTATAATATGCGATCGGGGAATTTATGTAATGGTTGAACTGCGTAAATCCATTCACATAATCCCATATCTTCTTATCGGAAGTATGGAAAATATGCGCGCCATACTTATGCACATGGATTCCCATCACAGATTCCGTATATATGTTTCCGGCGACATGCTGCCTTTTATCGATCACAAGCACTTTTCTGCCTTTTTGCTTCATCTCCCGTGCAAAAACCGCTCCGAACAGCCCGGCGCCTACCACCAGATAATCGTACCGCATCACTCTTCCTCAACTGCCCTGTACTTTTCTAGCTGCGCATAATCCTCCATCAGCTCCAGCGCTTTCTTCCGCCCGGTCTTGTTCAGCTTGATGTAATACTGCATCACGCGGTTTTCCATGATCTTATTACCAAGCACACTTTTCTGATTGAGCGGCGTGAAGTCAACCGGATTCAAATTCAGTCTGTCACACATTCGGATCACAGTGCCATATGCCATACCCTCGATGCCTCTGTCTAAAGCGGTGACTAAGGTCGAATATGGAATTCCCATCTCGATCGCGAACTGCCTGACGCTCTTGTACTGTTTTAAGATCTCTGCTTTTAGAATTTCTGCCTTCGTCATATTAGCCCTCCTTTTGTGCATACTCTGAATTTATACTGCTTAGTCAGCAGTATACCATAAACCGGCGGGAAAAGTAACTGCAAATCCATATTTTTAACGATATATCGTCAAAACTGGCATATTGTCGATTTTTTCCATTCGCTTTTTGTACAAATAGTCTAGTACCTTAGTACTGTATCAAAATCTTTTTTGCAATTATCGAAAAAAAATATATTATTGTCGTCCCATGAAGAAAATGATAAGATAGATAATATGAAGAAAAGCAGACGGCGCCGCGGGCGCTCGTTCATGCGAAGAAACGTTCCAAGAGGTGATAAAAATGCTTCCCATTTCGGTCTGTATGATTGCCAAAAACGAAGATAATCATATAGAAGAATGTCTGAAAAGATTAAGACCCTGTAAATTTGAGATCATTGTCGTAGATACCGGCTCTGTGGACAGGACCGTGGAGATCTCTCAGAAATACGCCGATAAGGTTTTTCATTTTGCATGGTGCAGCGACTTCTCCGCCGCAAGAAACTTCTCCATCGAGCAGGCTTCCAACGACTGGGTGCTGATCATCGACTGCGATGAATATCTGGAAAACGTCAATCTGTGGGAACTCGAACAGTCTTTGGAGCCAAACAGCCGCTCCGTCGGTATGCTCGTGCGGAACAACCCGTACAGCATACAGGGCGTGCGCTCTGTTATGTCCGAACGGATCGGACGATTGTTCAACCGCCGGTACTGCCATTACGAAGGGGCCATCCACGAGCAGGTGCGCACTTTGGACGGCAAAGAGCCCGGTTCGTTCCAGATCCCGCTCACGTTTTATCACGAAGGATATGTATCCGAATCCGACAAACGTATGCGCGCCACCCGTAATCTGGAAATGCTGCTGCACGATCTGGAGGTCAAGGGGCCGAATCCTTACATCTATTTTCAGCTTGGACAGAACTATATATCGCTGAGCGACCTGAACAAGGCGGCGCTCTATTTTCAAAAAGGACTGGAGCAAAATGTCGATACCGATTCCGCTTTTGTGCAGAATATGATAGAAACTTACGGCTACTGTCTGATCGAACTGGCCAATTACGACCTTGCGATGGAACTGCACCGCAGATACTCCCAGCTGTCCTACCGCGCCGACTTTACCTATCTGCTTGGCGTGATCTATATGAAAAAGGGGATCTTCGATAAGGCCATTGAAGCGTTTGAGAAGGCGACCACTCTGACCACATGTTCCAGAAAAGGGGTCAACAGCTACCGCGCCAATTACAATATCGCATCCATCTATGAATCGATAGGGCGGCCCGGCGACGCCTGTACATATTATAAGAAATGCGGTGATTACGCACCGGCAGCCAGAAGACTTAAGGAGTTGACTGCGTCATGAGTTATCCCATATCGGTCTGCATAATCGCAAAGAACGAGGAACAGCACATCGAGGAATGTTGTAAACGCATCCTCCCATACGGATTTGAAATCGTGCTGGCGGATACCGGTTCCACTGACCGGACCATAGAATTGGCCCGGAAATACACCGATCGCATCTATTCTTTTAAATGGTGTGACGATTTTGCCGCAGCCAAAAATTTTGCGTTGGAGAAAGCCTCCCACGACTGGATACTTTCTCTCGATTGTGACGAATATATCGAGTCGGTAGATCTGCCTGCTCTGGCCGCGTGTCAGAGATCACATCCCACGGCCGCAGGACGCATCCTGATCCGGAACCGCTTTGTCGAGAACGGGCAGGCTGCCTGCGAACAGGTGCGCGTAAGCCGCTTTGCCAACCGGCGCTGTTTCCATTTTGAGGGCGCCATACATGAACAGCTTGTCCCGATCGGCGCAGCCCCGTCAGATTCTGCCTGCAGCGCGGCGGACTCGGAGCGTCCAACGTCCGGCCCGGCGGCGAACCTCAAATATGTGTACTCCGCCCCCATTACGGTCCTCCATGTGGGATACTCCGGCACGGAAGAGGAAATGGCGGCGAAGTCCAAACGCAACATCGCTCTTTTGGAAAAAGAACTGAACCGCCACGGCGCGGATCCCTATATCTACTATCAGCTTGGACAGAGTTTCCGCAAGCTGCACGATTATGAAAAAGCGCTCCAATACTTTGATTTGGGCCTTGCCATGGATGTGGATCCTGCTCTGGACTATGTTCAGACCATGGTGGAATCCTACGGCTATACGCTTCTGGATCTCAAGCGCAGCCAGGATGCTTTGAACCTGCTCGGCGTATACGATGTATTTTCCAAGAGAGCCGATTTTGTATTCCTGATGGGTCTGATATACATGAACAACGGGCTGTTTGAGCAGGCCGTACAAGAGTTTGCAAAAGCTGCCACAATAGAAGAGTTTGCCGTAGACGGCGTCAACAGCTATAAAGCCCATTACAACATCGGCGTCATCTATGAATGTACCGGAAACACGCAGGAAGCAAAGGCCGCTTACCGCAGATGCGGGGCATATGAACCGGCATTAAAAAGATTAAAACTGTTGTCATAGCATGTCATTATGGGAGAGATCATCAAGCAAATCTCTTCAGAACGGAGATCACGATGGAGATACATGAGTCAGCGGAAGATTATTTGGAAACCATATTGATTCTGAGGGGACGTCTTGGGCAGGTCCGTTCGATCGATATCGCCACGGAGATGAACTATACCAAGCCGAGCATCAGCGTGGCTATGAAAAAGCTTCGGGAAAACGGCTATATCCTTGTAGACCGCGACGGTTTCATCACGCTCACGGACGCCGGAGAGCAGATCGCATCCACCATATACAACCGGCATAAGGTGCTGACCAATTTCTTTGTGGCATTGGGCGTGAGCGAGAAGGTTGCCGCCCAAGACGCCTGCAAGATCGAGCATGATCTGAGCGAAGAAACTTTTGCAAGGATCATGAAACATGCCGAAACATTCACCAAAGACAATCTGTGACAGGGGATATGCATGAAGATATTATTTATTGAATGGAACAGCTTCGGAAACGCCGATATGAAAGAGGCACTTGCCTTAGAGGGGCACGCCGTCGCAGTCTTTCCCTTTTCCAACGAGGCTCCCCGGCGCGGAGAAGAGATCGAACGGGAACTGGCAGACGCCATGCACAGGGAATCGCCGGATGCGGTCTTCTCTTTTAACTATTTTCCCGTCATTTCCCACGTATGCAAAAAAGAGGACATCCGTTATATCTCATGGATCTATGACAGCCCCTATGTGATGCTCTATTCTTATACCGTTATCAATCCGTGCAACACTATTTACGTTTTTGACAAAGAACTCTATATGGAGTTTCATAAAGCCGGGATAACGACCGTCCGCTATCTGCCGATGGCGGTCAATACGCAGCGTCTGGACAAGCTGTGGGAAACCGGCGCTTCCGGCCAAGCGGCAGGATCAGGAAATGCTTCCGGCGGGCCGCAGCCCTATCTGTACAACGTTTCTTTCGTGGGCTCTCTCTACACGGAGGAACACAACTTTTTTGACCGTATGACGACGCTGTCGGATTATACCAAAGGATATCTGGATGCGGTCATGGCAGCCCAGATGAAAATACAGGGATATAACTTTATACAGGAGCTGCTCTCTCCCATTATGGACGACTTATACCACGCTCTCCCGTTGGATCCTAATCCTGACGGTGTCGAGTCCAAAGAATATCTGTATGCGCAGTATGTGATCAACCGTAAGATCACGGGTCTGGAGCGGCAGGAATTGATCCGCGCTGCCGCAGAGCGTTTTTCGTTCGATCTCTTTACGCCAAACCGCGATTATGCGCTGCCCAACCTGACCAACCACGGTATGGTTGATTATTACCGCCAGATGCCCGTTGTTTTCAGACGCAGCCGGATCAACCTGAACATATCGCTCCGCAGCATTAAGAGCGGTATCCCGCTGCGCGCTTTTGATATCTTAGGAAGCGGCGGCTTTCTGCTGAGCAATTTTCAGGCCGACTTTCTGGACGACTTTGTTCCCGGAGAAGATTTCGACTATTACGACAGCAAGGAAGACCTGCTCCGCAAGATCGATTATTATCTGACTCACGAAGACGAGCGTGCCGCCATCGCGGCAAACGGACATGCCAAGGCCGCCGCCGCGCACACTTTCCGTCACAGAGTCAGGGAAATGTTTTCATAAACGCCGCATAAAACGGCCCATGATCAAAAAGTTTGAGGAGATATGCAATGAACCTGTTTCAGCCTACGGCAAGTTCCCGTACTTTAGATGATAACCAGTGGCTCGATTGGAATCGGGCTGTCTTTAAGCTTTTCCGCCAGCTATGGCTGATCACGCTCGGCGTGGAACTGCTTCTGTTCCTCACGTTCGATCCAAGCGAAAGTCTTCTGAGCAGCAGCGCTTATTTTCTGCACTTCATCCTGCTTCCGAGCGGTCTGGAGGGATTGGTGCTGTTGGTCGTTCAGCTGCTGTTCACAAAGCTGTTCCCCTCCCATAATAGGAGAGTTGTTTCCTTATACACCATTATCCTCACCAGTTCTTTTGCCGGTATCACCGTCTGCGTGCACACCAGTGTAAGTATGCTGCCCGCGATGCTGCTTCTGCCCATGATCCTGACTCCTCTATATAAAGACCGGGCAATGACCCTGCTGCAGGCTGTGCTGGTGGTTCTGCTGTATATCGCCAACCGCTTCTACTTTACGCCGAACAGCCCTTACATCCTGCCGTCCACGCCTTTTTCTCCCGTCACGGACACACTGGTCTTCATCGGCGGGACAGGGGCTGCATATATCCTGCTCGCGCGGGTCAATGAATCGCTTCTGCTGAATGAGGAGCGTTCCAGAAGAGATTCTCTGACGCATCTGTTCAACCATGAAAATTTCTATGAGGAATTGAACTGCTATATACGGGATCACAAACAAAAAGGCTCGGCTTTTTCCATTATCATCGCTGATATCGATAATTTCAAAAAAGTCAACGATACATACGGCCACGCATTTGGAGATGAAGTGATAAAGCAGGTGTCCAAACTCTTCCTGCTCCATGAAAAAAAAGGCGGTTTCAGCGCCCGGTACGGCGGCGAGGAATTTGCCATGATCATTCCGGACGCCGATCCTGTCATGACAGCAGAAAAAATACGCTCCGATTTTGAAGCGTATGATTTCCAAACTTCCGAAGGCGTAAAGCACTTCACCCTCAGCATCGGTGCCGCCGTCTATGACGAGGAATACGCGAACGCAAGCGTTTTCTTTGAGAAAGCGGACGCTG
The DNA here is from genome assembly GCA_947626745.1 of uncultured Lachnospiraceae bacterium. GTDB lineage: Bacteria > Bacillota > Clostridia > Lachnospirales > Lachnospiraceae > UBA3282. The sequence goes on along the minus strand of CANQTF010000002.1, from coordinate 39,741 downwards.
CGCTCTACCAAGCGAAAAAGAACGGAAAGAATCAGGTGGTAGTGTAACTTATTGTTATTCCCCGGTGCAGAATGCCATCACATATTGTCCAACAGATACTGCATCAAACCTGCGTTCAAAAGCAAAATATTATCCTGAGTAAATTCCATTGTCAGAATATTCAGCAATATCTCATTCCACTCAGGCGCCAGTTTTGTAATATAAGTATTTTTGCGTATATCCGGACAATATTTCAACGTCATTTCTTTTAAAAAAAATAATTCCCCGGCTTTTAACATTTGTTTTTTATGTAAAATCGCATTTACACTCAGACCCACGCCCCAACTCCAGAACATATACTGCAGTTCCGCAGGGAACCTGTCAATCAATCCTCTCGCTTGAAGATCCTCATATAATCCAATCCAAACATTAGCATTATCGAGTCTACGGGCTCCTCCCACCTGATCTCCATGCATGGTTCCCACCGGATTCTGATAATAATAATACAAAACAACATCTATAAATATATGCTTCGTTGTATACAGTCTTACTGGAAGCATAAAAGACAGTTCCTCATAGATCAGGCGTTCTGCAAATTTGATCTCATGATCCCGGACCAACGACAGCCTGTATATTTTATTCATGCAGCCTAACGTTAATTCATCTGTGGAAACAAGTATCTGTTTTCTGCGTTTTTCTTCATTATCCATGATAATTTCACAGCTTGCATCGCCATATTTTATTGGAGAATCGGCTTCTTCATATGTATATACTTTCTTGTATCGATACTCGACTACATCTGCGTTCTCATGTTTTATGATACTATACAACAATTCCAACGCTTCCACACGAAGCCAGTCATCCGAATCACAAAATACCAGATACTCGCCGCTGGCATAGGAAATGCCCACATTTCTTGCGCCGCCCTGCCGCAGATTCTCCTCCAGTGATATTGCTATAACGCTTTCCGGATATTGGTTTTCATACTGCATGATTACCTGCCATGTTGCACCGTTGTCCGTAGAGGCATCGTCAACCAATATGATTTCTATATTATCTATTCCTATCGTCTGCCCGACCAGATGATCCATACAATGATGCAGACAATCTGCTGCGTTATAGCAGGGAACCACTACGCTTATTTTCTTCATAGCCTCCTCCTCATTGTCCACTTTCTTGTATATCAAATAGTTTCATAAGTCCCTGACGATATCCAAACCGCCCGCGCACAGCGCGGTGCCCTTCGCGCGCAATACTCTCCCGTTCCTCTTCGTGATCCAGATAGTACGATATCTTGTCCATACATTCCTCTAAATTACTGAAACCGGCGAACTCTCTGCCTTCTTCAAAAAACTCTTCCATCTCCGGCTGTCTGTTCGTCAGCACGAATCCGCCGCATGCCATGATATCGAGCACCCGCAGCGGGATCCCTGAATGGATCGAGCGCAGCGTAATGTTCAGGTTGATCCTGCTTTCGGCAAAGACAAGAGGCATCTGGGTATGATAATCCACGATCCCTTTATGGTATTTTCCAAGCAGCGGATGCCGCCGCAGATCGGATCCCGTATACAGCGCCAAGCGGTATTTTCCTCCATACCTTTTTACGAGCTCTTCCAACAGCTTTGTGCGCTCTTCTACCGTTACTTTTTTCTCCAGAACGACCGCCTTGATTAGTTCCTTCGGATCCGCAAAATAATCTTCGCCCAGCATCAGTCCTTTTTCTTCCATTCTGGCCTGAATACCGGCTGATTCCAAGATCCCTTCCCTGACCGGCTCTTCCAGTATGTCCGCATCATAGCAGAAACACTGTCGTTCAATGAAAGGATCCAGCATCGACCGTTCTCGGTCCCCCAACAGCTGATCATAATAATTATGTTCGTCCGTATACAATGACCCCACAAAGGAAACGTCGCTTCGGAAGGTATCTCTTTGCTCCGGCGCAGCGTCCTGAACGACCTTTTCAAAACATTCCGAATCCACGGAGAGAGGAACATGCCGCACGGATGGCACCCCATGCTCTCTCAGCCGCTTCACCACATCCGCGTCAAAGACTCCGATATGATTACAGGAAAGCATAGCATGTCTGGCATACAGCGTATCATGAGGACAGTCATAGACCCACGCATAATATGGCAGTCCGCAGGTATCGCAGATCATGGATAGGATCGGAAAATAATTGAAGGAAATGACGGCTTCAACGTTTTCTCTGTGGATAAAAGGTATCATCTCCAACGCCAATTCCATATCGCGCGTATAGTGTCTGCACGGTTTGTCAAACGGCACGACTTCAAACCCCAGTCTTTCCAGATTGCGGGCCAGTATCTGTTCATTATTTGCGCCCCATGAATACAGCAGTAATCTCATAATGCAGCTCCGTCACAGACCAAATGCCGCAGACAATAACTGCTTGGCTTCCTCATACTGCCCAATGTGATGTGCTGTAACCAACAGATCTTTCATTACTTCATCCAGAATATTATTGTCTGCCATTACCTTCCAGTACTTCGCTATCATGTAACACCTCGTTTCGATATAACCCTTGTATTCCGAAGAAACGCTTCCTTCTGAATAATGCGCCCTTACCAAAATATCCTCCACAAACCCAAGTTCATATTTTTCGGCTATACGCAGAACCAGTTCCCAATCTTCAAGACAGCGCAGTCCTTCATCGAAACCGCCAACCTGTTCAAGGCACGCGCGCCGTATCAGCATCGCAGGCGTTCCAACTACGTTTTGAATCAAAAGCGTCAGCAGCATATCTCCCTGCAGTTCATCTGCCTCTTGGTCCTGCCGCGGGCAGATCCATCTCTCGTCGTCCTGATCATTTCCTTCCATGCGGCAATAGACCATTCCAACGGTTTCCGGCGCCTGAAGCATCACCTGCATCTGTTTTTCCAGTTTCTCAGGCAGCCATTCATCATCACTGTCCTGAAAAGCAATATACTCACACTGAGCTGATTCAATGCCGATATTTCTCGCATGGGAAACCCCGCTGTTTTTATCCAGACGCACATAGCGGATCCTGTCGTCTGTAAATCCGCTGACAACCTGCTCGGTACGATCCGTAGAGCCGTCATCTACGACAATCAACTCAAAATTCTGCCACGTCTGGTCCAGAACGCTTTGAATGGCTCTCGGCACAAGCTTTTCCCGGTTATATGTGGGTATGATAACACTGACTTTCTGCCCCTGATTCATAAATATTCTCCTTTGCATCCTATCGGCCGCCGCGATCAACTACTTCTCATGGATTTATTCGGCAGGATATGATATTATAATAACATGAAAAACGAATTTATGCACCCGATATCTGTATGTATCATAGCAAAAAACGAAGAATCCCGCATTGAGAAATGCCTTTCCTCCATCAAGCCCTGCGGTTTTGAGATCGTTGTGGTGGATACCGGTTCAACCGACCGCACGAAAGAGATCGCATCCCGCTATGCGGACAAGGTATTGGATTTTGACTGGTGCGACGATTTCTCCGCCGCCCGCAATTACTCTCTGCGGGAAGCCTCCAATAACTGGATCTTCATGATGGACTGTGACGAGTGGATCAAAAAGATCGATGTGGAAGAGCTGGACTATTTCCGCAAGCATCATCCGGAAAGCGTCGGCGCGGTATCGCGGGAAAATCTCGTGACACAGAACGGACAGTACGTCTTAAACAATACCGATCATACCGAGCGCTTCTTTAACCGGAAACTGTACCGCTATACCGGCATCATCCATGAGCAGCTGACTCCCGTTTTCGGCAATGATCTTCCCTGTCTGCTGCTGCACACTACGATAGAGCATACCGGCTATGATATGACGGAAAAGCAGCGCATCGCCAAGGGGCACCGCAATCTGTCGCTGCTTCACAAACAGTTGGAACAGGATCCGGAAAATCCTTATGTCTATTATCAGCTTGGAAAGGGCTATGAAATCATCCAAGACTATGAATCAGCCTGCGGATACTATGGCAAGGGTCTGTACTTCGATGTGGATCCGGCCTTGGCATACGTTCAGGCCATGGTCGTATCGTACGGTAATACCCTGCTGCTGACAGGGCAGAGCGAAACGGCGCTTGGTTTTGAACAGATCTACGATGAATTTGCCGTCAGCGCCGATTTCGTGTATCTGATGGGACGCATCTATATGGCCAACGAAATGTACCCGCAGGCTGTCGAACAGTTCCATAAGGCGACCTCCTATGAAACATGCAGATTCAACGGCGCCAACAGTTTTCTTGCCTATTATCACATTGGGCTGATCTGCGAAAAAGTCGGCGATATGGACAACGCTCTGGCATTTTATCGAAAATGCGGAGATTATCCGCCAGCATCAGAGAAAGCTGACCGGATCTCCCAGCAGTCGGCGGCGAGGCGCCCCAGACGTATTGTCGTGTTCCGATGCGATCTTTATATTCTTCAATATATCGCGGATCAATACATCGGCGCGCTCAAAGATATGGGCTGTGAAGTTTTTGTCTTTGAGAGATCCTCCGATCCGGATCTGTTTATGCAGGCCATGCAGGATCTGGCCGCGTTTCAATCCAAAGGGATCGATGCCGTGATAACCTTTAATAATTTCGGATACAGCTTTTCCTTAAAAGACGAGCCGCCGCTGTGGGACAAGTGGAATGTCCCGTGTTTCAACCTGCTGTTCGATCACCCGCTGTATTACACTCCGATATTGGAAACGAGTCCGGCACAGGGTATTCCTGTCTGTGAAGACAGGACGCAGGTACAATTTCTCAAACGGTTTTTCCCCGAAGTAAAAAACGCTCTTTTTCTTCCGGCGGGAGGGGAAGAACTGCACCCGCAGCATCCCAAGCTGCCGATCTGCGACCGCTCCATCGATGTGCTCTTTATCGGCAGTTACAAATACAACCCCGGATATTCTTTGGACTCCTTAGACAAGGCAGCAGCAAAGTACCTGTCCGCCAATCCGTACAGCACCTTTGAACAGGCTGTGGAAGACTGTCTGAAAACCACGCAGCCCGGCATATCCGATGAGGAGCTGAGGCAGATCATCTACCGCCGCCGCTTTACGGATCTGAATCTGAACTCCATATACCGGCTTGAAGTTCTCCGCGCTCTTACAGAGAGCGGGATCACGGTATCGGTCTACGGCGAGGGTTGGGAATCTACGGACCTCTATGGCCATCCGAACTTTGATCTGCATCCTGCCATAGCTTTTACGGACGGCATCGCGTTGATGGAAAACAGCAGGATCGTTTTAAATCATCTGTCACGGTTCAAGGACGGCTGCTGCGAGAGGATCTTCAACGCCATGCTTCAGGGCGCGGTATGCCTGACGGACGACAGCATCTATCTTCAGGAACAGTTTACGGACGGCGATCAGATCGTGTTCTATTCAACGGCCGATCTCGACGGACTTTCCAAAACGGCGGCCGCTCTTCTTCAGGATCCCGGCCGGATGCAGCGCATCGCAGACAGCGGCTATGCAGCGGCGGCCGCATGCCACACATGGCGGCGCCGCGCCGAAGAACTCCTAAAATATTTGTGAGGATCTGTAATCCATCGCAGAGAGGATCATGTGAAAAATCACACCGACGTGCTGATTTTTCACCGGAATGGAAATTGACATGGACAAACTGATCAGTATCATTATTCCCTGCTACAACGTGGAGAAATATATCGACCGATGTTTCGATTCCCTATGCCGCCAGACGATCGGCATCGACCGGCTCGAAATCATCTTGGTGGACGACTGCTCTACAGACGGCACATGGGACAGGCTTACCGCCATCGAGGCATCCTGTCCGGAATCCGTAACGATCATCCACTGTGACGTAAACGGCCATCAGGGCCGGGCCAGAAACATCGGCCTGCAGTATGCGTCGGCTCCTTATATCGGATATGTGGATTCCGACGACTGGATCGAACCGGACATGTATGAGAAACTCTATGATAAGATGCAGCGTTTCAGCTGCGATATCGTCATGTGCCAGAACTGGCGTGACAGCGCGCTACCCGCTCAGATCCTCGAACCCAGACTGACCGGCTGTGAGGACCGCCTGTTGGTGATCGACAGCACAGAGAAGCGCCGGACATTCCTTGCCTGCGGTTCTATCGGTTACGGCGTATGGGACAAGCTTTTTACCCGTGATCTTCTGGTGGATAACCATATTTTTTTCCCGGAAGGGGTGGCGTATGAAGATCATTTCTTCTCCACTCTTCTGTACTTCTATGCGGTCCGCGTCTACATCTTGGAAGAGAGGCTCTACCATTATTACATCAATCCAAGATCGACGGTGCTCTCTCCCGACGCCTCCCACCACTTCGATATGCTGACCGTGGACAAAATGATGTGGGACGAGTGTTCCGAACGCGGCTTTCTGGCCGATTACCGCAAAGAATTGGAATACCAGTTCCTTACGCTGTGCTATCTGGCCTCCATGAAGATGATCAGTCTGAGGCTGACTCATATACCCTACGACTTTTTTACGGAGTTAAAAGAGGAAACTCTCAAAAGAGTTCCGAACTACCATGACAATCCATATATCAAAGACTATGTGACCGAACTGAATCAGATGCTTCTGCATCTTCTCGATCTCCCGATCAGCGAGTCGGATTTTGCCGCCATCTGCGGTGCTGTCGCCGCGCACTACAGCAAGGGCGTACTGCAGATCTATGTCTGCACCCATGTCGCTTTCAACGCGCCGGGCGATCCAATCTATCATCCGCTGCATGTAGGACGCGCCCGCGGAAAAGATCTCGGCTATCCGGGTGACGATACCGGCGACAATATTTCTCATTTGAATCATTACTACGGCGAACTGACGGGGCTGTACTGGGCATGGAAAAACGTGCGGAACACGGAATATATCGGGCTGTGCCACTATCGCAGATACTTCCTTGACAAGGACGGGCACATCATGTCCAGAGCGGACTTTATGCCGATCCTTGCAAAATATGACGTTATTCTGTCACAGCCCGTCACTTCTTCCCAATGCTACCGCGACAGCTATGCCGAGGCGCACAATCTTCACGATCTCAATGCCGTGGGGGACGCTATCGCCCTGCTCTATCCGGATTGTCTGCCGATCTTTCAGGAAGTTTTAGAAGGGTATAAGCTTTACTGCGGCAATCTTTTTGTGACCACTAAGGCCCTGTTTGACGAATATGCCAAATGGCTTTTTTCCATCTTCGACGAAGCGGGAAAGCAGATCGACGTCAGCAGTTACGACGATTACCATAAGAGAGTCTACGGTTTTCTGTCAGAACAGCTTGTGTATGTGTGGGTGCGCTGGCGCGGCCTGACGTTCTACGAAACTCCCATCGGTTTTACACAAGAAAAGGCCGAAACACTTGCCCTAAAGGAGCAGCTGTCCGATCTCTTCCGTAAACGCGAGATCGAAAAAGCTTATACGCTCTTTCTGGATACCATGAAAACAAGGCCGGACGTAATGCTGCCGGGCTCTGATTTCGATCAGGAACTGGCGGTCATACTGCGTATTATCCGCCGCTGTCTGGAGGATGAAAAGAACGGACGTCCTTCTCTGTTGGACCGCAGCACCGATCTGGACGAACTGATCCGCTATTGTAAGGAGGAAACTTAAATGCGGTTTGTATTATTCTACGAAGCAACGGAGTCATTCAATTATTTCACCGATGAAATAGCAAAGGAACTGTCCGGACGCGGGCACGATACGTTTATTCTGGATTTGATCGACCCGTCCCACCCGTCCCACTCCTTGAATGATTTCATGACCTTCTGCGCACAGAAACCGGATGCGGCGATATGTTTCGACCGGGCGAGCATACATAACGACACGTTTATTCAGCTCTGGGATAGTCTGGGAACCGTTGCCGTCCATATCCTGATGGACCACCCTCTCCGTTTCCATCCTACCATGGAGCATACACCACAGCGGTATATCCAATTCTGCCCTGACGAAGAACACGTCCGGTATGTGCAGAAATATTTTCCCCATATCAAAAACATCGAGTTTCTGGCACATGCGGGCACTCCCGACGTTAAGCCCGTCATTCCGTATGAAGATAAAAAATATGATATCCTTTTCTCCGGGACATATTATGTGCCGGAAAGCATGTTCTCTGATCTGGAAAAGGTATTTCCCAAAAGTTCCCCCATGTATGGGATCTATATGCAGATAGGCAGCGATCTGACCGCGCATACCGATAAACCCCTGATCCAGTCCGTACTGGATGTCCTCGACGCCAACCATATGCCGTTAAGCGACAGCGCCGTGAAAACGATCATGCGCAACATGACACCCATCGATTGGATGGTCCGCATGTACTACCGCGGCAAGGCGGTACAGGTTCTGGTCGACGCCGGACTCCCCGTACATGTTCTGGGGCGCGGCTGGGAGAATCATCCGTCAGCTTCATCGGCCAATCTCCATATCCTGAGCGACCGCATCGGTCTGGCGGAAACTTTCGACTATATGAGAGATGCACGCATCAATCTGAATGTCATGCCATGGTTCAAAGAAGGCACGCACGACAGGATCTTCAACACCATGCTGCGCCGTTCGATCTGTCTGACGAATCCCAGTATATGGATAAACGAACACTTTCAGGACGGAAAGGATATCGTACTGTATGATCTCAACCGTTTAGACCAACTGCCGCAGATCGCGGAATATTGGCTTTCCCATCCCGATCAGGCGAAAGAATTGTTGGAAAACGCTTATGCCAAAACTGCGGCGGACTATACATGGGCAAACTGTGTCGATACCATATTGGAATCGCTCGAACGCTGCTATCATGTAAAATAGCAGGCAATCCTGTTCTATACCCAGAAGCCGTCCGGCATCCAGCCATATAAAGGAGAGATCTATGCTTCCGATTTCCGTATGCATCATTGCCAAAAACGAAGAAGAGAATATTGAAAAATGCCTGAAACCGCTCCGCGCTTACGATTGGGAGATCCTTGTCGTGGACACCGGTTCCACAGACCGGACCAAAGAAATCGCTGCCGCCTATGCGGACAAAGTATTGGATTATGTCTGGTGCGGCGATTTTTCCGCCGCAAGGAACTATTCCATAGCGCAGGCGTCCAACGATATGATCCTTGTGATCGACTGTGACGAGTATCTGACCGAGATCGATATCGATGCAGTCATAGATCTGATAAAGACACACCCCTGCTCCATAGGGCTTCTATCCAGACAGAACCATTACCAAATGAACGGAACGGACAGCGTATATGCCGATCTCGTCGAAAGGCTGTTCTCCCGCAGGTATTATCATTATGAAGGCATCATCCACGAACAGGTACGCCCGGCGGCACAGCCGGGAGCGGACGGCAGCACTTACCAGATCCCCCTGAACGTGGATCATTCCGGCTATAATGGAAGCGAAGAAGCCTTGCGGGAAAAAGCTGTCCGCAATATTACTCTTCTGGAGAAAGACTTAGAAACCGATCCTGACGATCCTTATACTTATTTTCAGATCGGTCAGGCGTACAATATGATCCACGATGATGAAAACGCCTGTATCTATTACGGCAGAGGGCTTACCTATGAACTGGATCCAGCTGCGGAATATGTACAGATGATGGTGATCGGCTACGGCTACGCGCTGCTCCACCTTGACCGCGCCGAAGAAGCGTTAGGGCTCTGCGCCGTATACGATGCGTTTGCCGTATCGGCGGATTTCCTTGATCTCATGGGGCTGATCTATCTCAGGAACGGCCAGTATATGAAAGCGTTATTGGAATTTGTCAAAGCCCTCTCCTGTCCGACGGCGCATGTATCCGGCGCCAACAGCTATATACCATCCTATAACATCGGGCTGATCAATGAGATGATGGGGGACACAGAAGCGGCCCTCATGCATTACAGAAAATGCGGAGATTTCCCTATGGCGCTTGAAAAGATCGCCGAACTGACAAAATGACCGGAGCCGAACCGTATACGCCATCCCGCAGACCATTCGGAAAATATTTTCCCCACGATAAAAGGAGCCACCCAAAAGGGTGGCTCCTTGGTAGTCGTTACGCAATCTCTACTGCTAACTGCCAATCGATTAGCCAAGTAAGGACAGTGCCAACTGGTTGGTCTGATTAGCCTGTGACAGCATCGATGTACCAGCCTGCTGCAGGATGTTGTTGTTAGCGTACTTAACCATCTCTGTAGCGATATCGGTATCACGGATCTCTGCCTCTGCGGAAGTCGTGTTCTCAACAATGTTATCCAAGTTGTTGATGGTGTGCTCAAGTCTGTTCTGAACTGCACCAAGATCGGAACGCTGTTTGGAAACTTCCTGTAATGCCGCTTTAACAAATGCGTTCAAGCTTGCAAAGTCATGCTCAACTGCAACAGTGCTGATTTCGTCTTTGTGGAAGTCTTTGTAGAACTTCTTAACAACGTCAGTGGCAACATCCTTAACATTTTGGTCTGTCTTACCATCTGCACTATACTTCTTCGTAGAGTTCTGTGTTACAAGAGCTGCCAAGCCATCCACACTCATATTCTGAATGGTAATAGAGATATGCTGACCAGCTTCTGCGCCAACCTGAAGAGCCTTGCCTGTAAAATCACCTGTCAACAGGTTCTGCTCATTGAATGTGGTCGTGCTGCGTACACGGTCGATCTCGGACATCAGCTGCTGAACCTCGGTCTGGATGTAAGAACGGTCGGTAGATGTCAATGTAGCCGTTTCACCCTTAACTGCCAGTTCATTGATACGCTGTAACATATCATGAACTTCGTTCAAAGCACCTTCAGCTGTCTGTACGCAGGAGATACCATCCTGTGCGTTAGCGGAAGCCTGTGTAAGACCTCTGATCTGTCTTCTCATTTTCTCGGAAATCGCCAGACCTGCTGCATCATCTGCTGCACGGTTGATCTTGTAACCGGAAGATAACTTCTCAGTGGACTTAGCCTGTGCGCTGGTTGTTAAACCAAGCATTCTGTTAGAGTTCATTGCTGTAATGTTGTGTTGTACTACCATAATATATTCCTCCTTGAATTTAATGCAGCTTCCATGCTGCTAGTTTTTGTTTGTAACGGCTCCTCCGGCTCGTACGCTGCCTTCGGTTCCGTTACTGTTGCGTAAGTAAATTTGTTTTACTTTACTTGTAATATATATCGGATGACATCCGATTTACTTTAGGGGTATTTCAAATTTTTTTTATTTTTTTATTAACATGTCCGCAAACCGCTGCTCCCGTCTGCACATTTCATCTAACAATTGCGCGCCGGAGGCGCTATCTATGAGCTGTCCATCTGACGGCTCTGCCGTGATACGGTCTGCTTTATCCCGGAGCATATCATTCATTTTACGCTCCTGCTCCAGCATATTCTGCACATGACGCCTCTTCATTGCCTCATAATACGGCGTGCGCCCTGCATATTCCCACCAGAGCTCATTGGCCTCCATCCTGACCGGACTCTCCCACGGCTTAGACATCCATATCATATGCAGTACATTACAGTTGCTTATTAACTGTTCCCGCGTATCGTAATAGCGTTCTCCGTCATAGATCCTGTAATAATACGGCGCATAATTATAACGGATCCTGTCCATATACTTAGTCTTTCCGCCAAAGAGAAGATTGAGCATATCCTGGTCCGGAAATTCTATCCTGATCGCCGGATACTTTTGCAGGATATCTGCATAGACCGCATAATAAAAACCGTCCTCCGCGAGTTTTGACAGGTTAAAAAGAAGCACCCCCGAATTAAAGAACAGGGCGTCCTCGTCTTTTGCAAAATCCCTGCATTTTTTCTTTCTCTGCTCTTTTGACATAAAATCTTCGCAAGCCACAAGGTAATTGCCGTCAAAGGAAGTGTTATAAAAGTCAAGCAGGCTTCCCGTGATCAGCATATCCGTATCCAGATGCAGGATGCGGTCCATATCTCTGGCGAACAGATCCGTCGCCAAAAGGCGGTATGCGGCCTCCTCCGGCCATTTTCCCATACGAAAATCCCCGACCGTTCCTTCCGGAATATAGACCGGTATCAGTGCAATGCCATCCGATCCAATCACCTGATCCATTTCCAGGAGATCCTGCTGTGTCAGTTCATGGTGAAGCACATAGACCGACAATTCCGTATCTTCATGATGCTCTTTCAAAGACATCAGCATAACGCAGGCACAGGGAATAAATTCGCGGTTGATGGATATCATAATATTCATGAACCTTCCCCCTGTTTCTTTAAAAATTGATCCAGCATATAATTGATCTGAAATTCCTCTTCTATAATATCATACAGTATATCCTCCAGCTGCAGCAGAGCATCCAGCGTTTCCGCCCCGTCTGCCGCCTCATTAAGTCCTGCGCGAAAAGCGCTGTAAGCTTCCCGTTCCTTCGCTATCATGCTGTTATCCGTTTCCATCATATGAATCCTCTGTTTGGGAGTGTTTATGCCGGACAAAACACGTATCCCTGATCCGCACTGATCATAAACCTCCTGAAACACTGATACCACCGTATATACGGTGGTATCAGTTATGACACATGTTACCTCTGACATATATCCGATGTCAAATATCTGTAACGACTATTTCTTATTGTCATAGAACTGCGGCGACACATAGTTTAAGTTATTCATATTGTTATAATAGTTTCTCGCCGCCCTGTTCTTGGACGCGCCCTGTCCGATCGCCTGACGCTTCTTCTTAAACTGGTTTTCCGCCAGCATCTTATTGCGCATATTTCCCGCATTGACCGTCACGACTTTGTCGGTGATCTGCTGGATCTGCTCTTGCATACGGCGGATCTCTTCCCGATACCGTTCCTTGTTGCCGATCAGCTCCTCGCGGAATCTGTCGTACACGGACTCAAACCCCTGATCCAGACGCTCCAGCTGTTCCACATAGCTGCTCTGTTTATCGATCGCCGCATCAAAAGCATCCATGTCGAACTCCTCCTGTTTCAAGAGCTCTTCCTGAACGCCGTTCTGCGCGATCATTTTGTCGAGCAGACTGTTCTTCTTTTCCAGGCTCTGCAGCAAGATCTGCGCTCCGCTCTGTTCCATACTCATACCTCTCTATGCCTTATTGCAGCGCTTCATGACTTCCTTCCAGGTATCCCGAAGACTGCGCATATGCGTGTTCACTTCTTCCAGGATCTCTTTGTCCTTGTTGACATTCGCTTCAAACAGCCGTTTCAACACATAGACATAGATCCTGTCGAAATCTTCCGCCACTGCGTACTTGCGATCCAGCGTGTTGCGGAATTCCTCGATGATGCGCTGCGTCTTCATAATATTCGTATGCGCCTTCTCCATATCCTTCTGGTCGATCGCCATAATAGCGATATTACAGAATTTAATGGCCCCTTCGTACAGCATCAGCGTTATCTCCGCCGGTGAAGCTGTCATGATCTTGTTGATCTGATACTGTTCATAAGGATTCTGTACAGGCATAAGTCGGTTCCTCCTTGAGCATGCTTATCTTGCCTTTTCTTTCAATCAGCCGCCGCCGAGCATACCGGATACGGCGTTATTCTTGGACTGCATCTTAGCCATAGCGGTCTCCATCTGCGAGAACTTGGTATACCACTTATCCATCAGCGCGTTCAGCTTATCCTCTTCTTTGGAGATCCTCTCCTTATAATCCTCATACTCCGACTGCATCTGCTTATCATTGTATACGGTAAACATGCTTCTTGTATCTTTGACCGCCGTCATTTTTTCTGACAGCTTATTATACAGATTTCCCGCCAGACCGGAGAAGAAATTCATCACCGCGTCAGGATCCTCGGAGATCATGGCGCGCAGCGTATCCACTTCTCCCTTTGTGCTTGCATCGTCCGGATCGCCGTTGATATGATATGCGCCGCGCTCATTGTCCGACGCGCTCCAATATCCCAGCGTATTGATCCCGAAATCAGACAGATACATGGTCTTTCCGTTGACCGAAGCGCCCTGAAGCATTACGCTCTTCATCGCATCCGTCAGCTCTCCCAAGGTGCTGTCCCGGCGGAGCAGAGAATCCTTGATCTTCTTCTCCCATTCCTCGATCTCGGAATCCGCCATCTCCGCCTTCTCCTCGGAGGTAAGAGGCTCATAACCCTTGGAGGAATCGGCATTGTACAGCGAATCCATCTCGTTGATAAGCTTATTGTACTCGGTAAAGAAGTTCTTGACCATGTCATAGATGCCGTCTGTGTCGTTACTGGTGGTGACCGTCACTTCTTTATCCGTAGGCGCATATACATTGATCGTAAGGCCATTGATGTTAAATTCATTGTCGGACGAGGTAAACTCCGCGCCGTCCACATGGATAACGGCATCCTGTCCTACGACTCTGGTTGCAAAACTCCGGCTGTCATACGTGCCTGAATTCACGATCTCATCGGCAAGTGCGATCTTTGTATCAAAATCAGCCTCCACATCCCCGCTGAGCTGAGCCGTGCCCGTTATTTTTTCAGTCGCATTGCCCTCTGCGTCAACTTCCGACGATACCGTATAGTATTTTTCATTGTCGCTGATGGTAGTGCTGTTGGCTGTGATCTGCGCTTCCTTGTCTTCAATTGCTTTTGCGATCGAATGTTGGCCCTTTACTTCGTTAAGCTCCGCCTGTTTTTCATCCGCCGTCTTTTGGGCAGCGTCTACGGCATCCTGAAGGGCCTGTTTCTCTTCCTCGCTCAGCCCGGAATCCTCCGCATTGCCTTCATCCCTCTTCTTGACCGCCTCTTCCAGCGTTGTTTTGGCGCTGTCCAGTTCCTGCTGCAGACTGTCGGACTGCTCCTGCAGTTTTGCTGCCGATATGCCGTTGCCGTCCGCATCTTTTGCATAGCCGGGATCTTCTTTCAGCTTATCGATCTCTTTCTGCAAAGATTCATTCTGCTTCAAAAGAGCATCATTATCTGCTTTGTATTTCGCCGCACGCTTTGCGACCTCTGCCTCAATGGCTTTCTGTTTGGCGTCCAGATCGGTCTTGTAACTTGCCCATTTCTTATATTCTTCACTCTGGAGATCTTCCTTGGCAAGAAGCCCCAGCGACTCCAGTGCGTTCAGAGCCGACTCGTTGTTGGCCGTGATGGCAAAATCCGCCGCCGCTCCCGTTTCCTTGGAACTGATGAAAAATCTGTGGTTTTCATCGTCGAAACTCGCATTAAGACCCGCGTCCTTCATCTGTTTGACCAGATCGCTGATCTTCATATCTCCGTTTACTTTGATAGTGGTCGTCTTGCCGCCCACCGTCACGTCAAAGCTTGCATCTCCCGATATGCCGAGTTCACTCAGTTTGGAGGAAGACGTCACATTGGCGCCGTTCAGGCTCAGATCCCGCCCGGTGAGCCTGCCGCCCTGGGCAAGCTGATCCACCTTGACGCTCTGCACGCCGTTGACTGCATTGCTGCCCGCCGTAACGCTGATCGCATTGGGATCGGAAACCTTGACCGCTTTCTTCATGTAAGTCGCCTGAAAACGCATGTTGTCAAGCGTATTCGTATAGAAATTATAGATCTTGGTGTTCAGAGCCTTCCATGCGTCCATCTTCCAGCTCAGCTTCGTCTGATCTTTAACGTACTTGCTCTTCTTAACGCTCTGCGCCGAAACCAGTTCGCTGATAATAGCCTCTGTATCCAGACCGGAATACATACCTGTGATCCTAATTGGCATATTCTTTACCTCCCACTGTATAAACTAACGTCTTTCATCCACAAGGATGCCTGCCATCTCCCAGAGTTTTGCTATCATGTCAAGCGTCTTCTCCGGCGGAAATTCCTTGATGACTTCCTTCGTATCTTTGTCCATGATCTTGATCATGATACGATTCGTTTCTTCATGGATGCCAAACATAGCCACTTCATTGCTGTTGTTGATCTTTTTGTTCATCTCCTCGATCATCTTCTTAAGCTGATCGGGAGTTGCCTGTGAATTTTTAGCCGTCTGCTGCTGCTGACTCGTGCTTCCGTCGCTGCTGCCTTTTTCATCCTGTGCCTGAGTCTGTGCTACTGCGGCCGTAGTTTCATCAACATTCACTGTCTGTCCATCTTCAGGAACTTCCGTGTTCACTGGTGTTACTGTCTGCGGTTTTGCAACCGTCTGTGCCTGATAAGTCATAGCACTGTTTAATGGTTCAATAGCCATCGTCACTCACCTCCATGTGATTTTAATAATTGGTAGAATCGTCTTATGACAGCGCGTCCGCTCTCCGCCGTGTGGAAAAATAGTTCTTTTCCGCATAATGGCAGAGAAACTCCGCGTAATCTTTGATATATATATCGGAAAAAAATAAAATATATTTAGTGTTTCGGGTATAAAACATCAATAATTTTCTCCAGCTGTTTTTCCCATGTGAAGTGTTCTTTGACTTTGAGATACCCGTTTGCTGCTATCTGTTTTCTCTGCTCTTCATGTTTCAGATAATAATCCGCCTTGTCCACAAGTTCTTCCGGCGTTTTATAAGTCACGATCTCTTTATCCTCCACGAACAGCTCCGGTATCTCCTCCTGCCAGTTGGACAGCACAAAACCGCCCATGCTCATCACATCGAATATCCTCTCCGGCACACCGCTCAAAATACTGCGCAGCGTAATATTCAGATTGATCTTGCTGGAGCAATAGACCTTCAGAGCTCCGTCAGCTGCAGAAACCTCCGGAAACCTTCTGACGCCTTCCGGCACCTCTTCTGTATCCCATGTATACAGATGAATGTCAAACTGCTTCGCCAGCAGATCCATCATCAGCACCCGCTCCACATTAGTCATCTTCCGTGCCACATAGCACGTCTTAAAAAAGAATTCCTCCGACATGACGCAGGGATAATTAAAAACGCTGGGGCAATCCCGGCGCACCGCCATAAGCAGTTCCTCCGAAACCTGCAGCCGGTCTTGTCCGTCCCAAAGAAATGCTCCCTGTTCAATAATATCGCTGACCGCGTTCCGAACCTGCGGAGAAAATACTTCTATAGCCCGATCATACATATTATTCGTGTACATTCCGCCTACGAAAGACATATCGCACGCGTATCTTCGGATCTCTTCATCTGTAATCCTGAGTTTTTCATTTTGCACCATATCCGCCGCCAACGGCATGTGATATGCTCTGCGCTGTCCTTGACGCCTCTTTCGTTCACACTCCCTGTAATCAAAATAAAACAGATAACAATTATCATATTCCGCCTCCGGCACATAGGCGGGAAAACTGGGAGAGTCCATGCACCAAACCGCATACTTGATCTCCAGACGGTTAGACGCCCTCGCCACTTCCCTCGTAAAGACATTGGACAGCACGAAATCCGGCTTCATTTTATGTAAATACCGATCTATCGCATCTTCCTCTTCCTCATGATTTTCTATTTTCTCCACAGGCGTTTCATACATCTCGACTTCATGTCCCATACGCGCCAACGCAATAATAATGCCCGGCATCTGCTGTTTTTCACTTGCTACAAACAATATCTTCATAACCGATCTGCCTCAATTTCCATATTTATGTATTATTTTATCATATCAAGCAGTTTTTGTAATTGTTTATCATAGGTATAATATCTTTTTACTTTCTGATAACCGTTTACAGCAATCTTAAGCCTCTCGGCTTCATGTTTCAGATAATAGTCCGTTTTATCAAGCAGTTCTTCAGGTGTTCTGTAAGTTACAATCTCCTTATCTTCCACAAACAGATCCGGTATTTCCTCCTGCCAATTGGACAGTACAAATCCTCCCACACTCATCACGTCATAAACTCTTTCCGGTACGCCGCTAGCGATACTCCGAAGCGTAATATTCAAATTAATCTTACTGGAATAATAAACACGCAGAGCATCCGAGGCACCGTCTACTTCTCCAAATCTCATGATCCCATCTGGCACATATTCGCCTTCCCGCGTATACAGATGAAGCATATACTGTTGTGACAGCATCTCCAACAAGGACGTTCTCTCTACATTGGTCTGTTTACGTCCTATAAAAAAGGTTCTCAGATAATACTCGTCCGGCATAATATATGGACGGTCAAATAATTCCGGGCAGCGGCTTTGTATAATCCTCGTTATTTCATCGGGGATATGAGGTCTGTCCTGCCCGTCCCATCGGAACGCGCTCTGCCCGATGAATTTCATAAACATTTCCTGTTCTTTGGGCGTAAAATTCTCTATGACCGAATTATACAGATTATGCGTATATAAGCTTCCTACGAAAGATATATCACAACCATACCGTTTGATCTCTTCATCCGTGATTACCAAATCTGCTGCCCACGCAGTATCTGCCGCAAGCGGCAGATAATATACATTGCTCTGCCCGCTCTGCCGCCTCAATTCATATTCTTTGTGATCGAAATAAAACAAATAGCAATTATCGTATTCAGCCTCCGTGCACCACGAATAATAAGCGGGTGAATCCATGCACCACGCAGCTAATTTGATATCAAGCTGATTCGTGATCTGAGCCAGAACTGCCACAAACAGATTTGTCAAAAGAACATCCACATTATTTAAACGCAGGAACTCTTCAAGCATCTGCTGTTCCTGCTCATTCTCCATAATATTTTCAACCGTCTTAGGATAATCGGCAACCTCATGTCCCATTCTGTCAAGCGCCATCAAAATACTTGGACATTGCTGTGTCCTGCTCTCAACAAACAGAATCCTCATAATTAACTTTTCCTCCCTTTTCCCTTTGCTTATCGCTTTTATAATATATCGGGCATCCATGATTTTTCTTTACTTCATAATTATTTTTTATTATACTGTCTTTAAATTATCTTGTGAAAGTTTTTTGCTCAAAGTTGGAAACAGGAGAACTTGCGCTTTATGGAGATCTTATTTTACCGCTACAACAGCATATGTGAACCCGATATCATTCAGGTCTTTACCGGCTTGGGCATCACGGTCCATACGGAAGAAGCGGAGATCACGGACAAACACATCACGCCGCGCCAGTGCTCCGCCCTTATAACCGAATGGCTCGCCGCACATCCGATCGCCTTCGTCTTCAGCATCAATTTCTATCCGGCCATTTCCTACACATGCAATCATTTTAAAGTGCCTTATGTATGCTGGAGTGTGGATTCGCCCGTGCCGGAACTTTTTTCCAATGCACTGAAAAACGAATGGAACCGCATTTTCCTGTTCGACCGATCGCAGTACGATTTCTTCCGTCCGGTCAATCCCGATCACATCTTCTATCTTCCACTCGCCACCAACGGCAGACGCTGGGAGGATGTGATCCTTGGCATGACGGAGGAAGATTTCGGGCGGTATGGCGCGGACGTAAGTTTTGTCGGCTCTCTCTATACCGAGAAGTGCAGATATGACCGTCTGTCGGGGCTCAGTTCCTACACGCAGGGGTTTGTGGACGGACTGATCGAGGCGCAGCTTAAAGTGTACGGCTGCAATCTGATCTACGACAACCTGACAGGCCGCGTTATCAAGGAGATCTCCGACGCAGACCCTGATTTCTACGACGGGGGCGACACTTACGCCGACACCGGGCGCTATCTGGCCGCGCATCAGTATATCGGCATGAAACTGGCGGCCGTAGAGAGGATCCGAACGCTGAACCGTCTGGCCCGGCATTTTTCCGTGGCCCTCTACACGCAAAGCGACCCGTCGCCGCTTAAGGGGGTGGACGTCAGGGGCGCGGCGGATACCTTGACCGAAATGCCCAAGATCTTCCATGCCAGTAAGATCAATCTGAATATGACGATGCGTCCCATCGAAACGGGACTGTCCCTGCGCGTCTGGGACATCCTCGGCTGCGGCGGTTTCCTTCTGACGAACTATCAGGCGGAGATCCCGGAATATTTCGAGATCGGCAGGGATGTGGAAACGTATCAGTCCATAGAAGAACTGGAACAGAAAGTGCAGTATTATCTGACCCACGAAGAGGAACGGGTGGAGATCGCGATAAACGGTTATGAAAAAACAATGCGCTATCACACATATGAAATGCGGATAGCGCAGATGATCAAACTTCTTGTTTAACCCAACAGTCCTTTTAATGCTTCCATTCCGTCTACGTTGACGGCTTCCTTGTTGGAATCTTGGATCTGAACATATACTTCTTTGCGGTAGACAGGTACCTCTCTCGGTGCGCTGATGCCCAGCTTTACCTGTTCGCCTTTGATCTCTAACACCGTGACTTCAACATTATTGTTGATCACAAGCGCTTCATTCTTCTTTCTGGATAAAGCTAACATCTACTCACCTGCTTTCTGTTTGTTATTGTTTAAAATATCATAGATTGGAAATTTCACCGGATATTCGTCGCCTTCGACGATGATCTGGATCGCTTTCTTCTCCGCCGCATTAATGACTACGGGGCCTCTCAGATTGACCGACATTTTCGTCAGATCCTTGGGAACCGTGACTGTGACCAGAACCAAAAGTTCCTCAGGAATGATCTCGCCGATCACTTTGAGCAGTTCGTCGTCCACCTCAGGATTGTAGTCCGGGCAGACGATCAGCGGATCCATGACAGGCATGGCAAAAGCAGGTTCCTGAAGGGATTGAAGCCAGTGGATAGACTCCGTTCCTTTCTCCTCGTCATGTACGAGCGTAAACTCCGTCAGATCCGGAAAGCCGATGATACCGTTCGGAAATTGTATGATCTTATCATCATCGATCGTGATTGTGCCAAATACTTTTGTCGTGATTTCCATATCCGTAACCGCCTTTCTTTATTAGATATAGTTCATCAGATTGGTCTGCATGATCTTGCCGGTTGCCATCAGCGCCGCTTCATAGGTAAGTTCCGAACTGGACAGTTCTGTCGCCACCTGCGTCACATCAATACTCTCGTTGTCTGTCTGCAGTTCCTTAAAGGTTTCCTGCTGCCCCATCAAACGGTTGGAAATCAGATCCAGTCTGCTTCTTCTGGATGCGTTGTTGGTGATGGCGATGTTGTTGTCGTCCATATATTTCTGATACTTGCTGATCTGATTTTCAAACTGGGTATGGATGTCTTCACGGATATAACTCTGCGCTCTCTCGGCAGCTTCCAGTTTTCTGGTCCAATCCTTGTATTCATCGCTGTCTTCCGGGAACTCCGCCCGTTTCTTCGTGATATCGCTGATCGTTGTTTCGATATCCTGCAGCATATTGAAGCAGCGCTGGAAATCGTCCATATCCCGCTTGACATCATGGGTAAACACTTCTTCCGCCTGCGTATTGACTTGGATCTTCTGATTGAATCCAACATCATAGTAGATATCCTGAGGAAGGGTGGTCGCCTCGGTGTTATAGACCGTCGTCTTTACATTGCCGTCCCCCATGTCCTTTGTTTCTCTGCACTCGAAATAGTGCGCCGGATGGATATCTCCTTCTTCCCAGTCGCCCTTGTCATAGGACACCTTGAAGCTGTCGCCCTCGCTGAAGTTCGCTTCGTAAAACAGTTCGTTGAAGACGATCTCGCCTGTGGCGGGAACATACGCGCAATACGCCTCCCCGCGTTCTTTGGCAGCAGCAGCCTCCTTATAGGCGTCTTCGGCCAATTCCACTTCCTGCATCGTGACCGCATTGCCTGCCGCATCATGAAAGGCCACGTCGTTTCCCATACTGTCTTTAAAAGTCAGGTGGGAAGGACCGCCATCCGCCTTGGTCAGATCATCGTAGGAGAGCCGGAAGCGATAGATCTTCTCGCGCGTGATCCCCTGCTCGTAGCTTTCTCCCGACCCGTCGGGATTCATGCCGTCCGGTCCCATGCCGCCGGCGTCTATGACGCTGTAATCCGTGTAGTTGAAGGAATCGATATCGGAGAAATCCAACTGTTCCGTAATGTTGTAGGACGTCGGATGTTCTTTCATCTCGGCAATGTCTTCCGCCGAGAAAGTAATCGCCGTATCGGTCCGGAAACCGGAGAAGATATAACGTCCGGCATAGTCCACGTTGCCGCTGGAATAAAATTCTTTGGTCAGGGACTTCATCTGAGTCAGGATGATGTTCAGATCGTCCGAAGTAAGATCCTTGTTGGCGGCGCTTGCCGCCTCCTCATACAGGTTCTTTAAGATCGTGCCGAGCGTATTGAGCGAATCCTCTGTCACCGTCATCCAGTTATCCGCGTCTGCGGCGTTCTTCTCATAATACTGCGTCACATACGTCACATTGCTCCTTAAACGCAGAGCGCGGATGGCCACTACCGGATCGTCCGAGGGTCTGGCGATCTTGCTCTGGGTGGTCATTTGATTGGACAGCTTATCTTCCAAAAGCTTATTCTGATTGAGATTATACAGCGAATTGTTCCGCATGATCTTATTTGTGATTCTCATAGCCTATCATCCTCTCTTCTACAACTTACAACATCGGACCGTCATATGCTTTATCTTCCTATGCCGGTTCCGGAACCGCCCGGTATATGTCATATCCTTATACGCCGGTTTCCAAGATCAGCCTGTCATATACTTCCGTCAACACCGAGATCATCTTAGACGCCAGTGTGTAGGAATTTTGATATTTGATCAGGCTGATGGCCTCCTCGTCCTCGTCAACGCCCGATATCGATAATCTCTGGTTATCGATATTGCTCTCCAGACTTAAGTAGGTCGCGTAAAATGTTTCGGAGTTGCTGGAATTGAGCATGGCGTCGGACAATACGCACTCCAGAAAACCGCCTGCGTTCCTGCCCCGGAAACTGAACTGGTTGGTGTCGTTGATCATGGAGATCACCTTGCGCACCTGATTGTTCTGCTCGACGCCGTCCTGCTCCGTGCCGTCTGTCGTTTCGTCGTCCACGTTCTCTCTCGTACCGAGCAGCCTCGCGTTCTTCATCAGTTCTTCCGTGACCGTAACGTTGCCTGCCGTTATATAGTAATAACCTTTCCCGTTATGTCTGGAATCATTCAGTTCGTCTTCCCGATACTGACCGCTGTTGTCCGGATAAGTGCCGGTGAAAAGTATGCCCGCGTCTTCCCCGTCGCCCGTGAGTCCGTCGGTAAATATATCATTCACTTTATGGATAAAATCGCGGATCCACTCGTTCATCTGGGTCATATAATAGGGAACGCCCTGATAGTCCGCCTCGTGCCCTATCGAAGCCCTTCTGCCCGTCTTGACCGCGGTAAGCGCCTGATCGCTCTTTTGGTTATCGATCGTAAACGTATACTGCCCTTCGCCGTCAAAAGTCCAGTCGCTGAAATAATAAAGCTGATCGCCTATATTGATAACGCCGCCCGTATCGGACAGTTTACACTGTATCATGCTCTGGAGATAAGATTCCGTGGCGGTTATGGTCACTTTGGACGTATCGCCGTTGTAGCGGATATTGGTGGCCGTACCGTTGAAATACTCTCCGTTGTTGCCGTCGCGTATCTGGATCAGGCCTTTCAGCTCGCCGCCCATCGACTCGTTGTATAATCCGAAATCGTTCCCGTTTGTCCAACGGATATCGTACAGGCCGTCCATATCGGTCTGATTCACTTTTTCCTCTTCGCTGCGCGCCACGCACATAAGCTGGTTATAATCGTTCATATCAACCAGCGTCTGTCCACCGGCGATCCTTACGATATATCTTGTCGCACCCGTGTCGTTGCCCCACTGATCGTAGATCGGCGATTCCTCGATATCGACATCCACCACGGCGGACAGTTCATCGACCAGAGCATCTCTCTTGTCCCGCAGTTCGTTGGCGGTTGCGCCTGTCATTTCAATGGTGTTGATCTGTTTATTGACCGTCGCGATATCCTGCGCGATCGAATTGATATGATCCACACGGATCTTGATCTCGTCGTTTACATCGGCCTGAAGGTTCTGCAGGTCGCCGTACATATTGTTGAAATAATCGGTCAGGCTCTTGACGGTGGATATAAAGGACCGCTTGATCGAATCGTTGTTCGGATCGTTGGCCAGATTCTGGAGCGATATGGCAACCTGATCGAAAATAGAGGTAAACCCGGTCTTGCCGTCGTCTTCCAGATAGTCCTCGACCATCTTGCAGTAATACGCTTTCGTGTCAAATTCTCCCAGTTTGGTTTCGTTCTGACGGAACTTGGCATCGTAGAACTGATCGCGGATACGCTCGATCGCCAGCGTGTTGACGCCCGCGCCCGCGCAGCCGTATGTAGAGAATACCCGGAGAGGATTCATGGCCTCCTGCTTGACTTCCTGCCTGCTGTACCCTTCCGTGTTCGTATTGCTGATATTGTTGGCCGTCGTGTTGAGTGCCGCATTGGAAGCCCTCAGACCCGATGATGCAATTTCCAAGCCAAAAAATGTAGATGGCATAAACTCACTCCTTCCCTTTTCTCAGGAACCGGACCTTATCGTCCGAGAGTCGTCAAGATATGTTCAAGCATCTCGCTGATCACATTGATATAACGGCTCGATGCATTGTACGCATTTTGGTATCTGATCATGTTGGTCAGTTCCTCGTCGGAGGAAACGCCCACCACCTGCTCTCTCGCGTTGAGCAGGGAATCCGTCGCCACGGTCTGCGTCACCTGAACGCCCCGCATGACCGATCCGCTGTTTGCTACCTGAGATACCAGATTTTTATAATAATCCGTAAAAGAAAGCGGCGTCTGTACATTCGGGTTCAGCGTATAGATCTGCTCTTCAAAAGCTGTTTTCAGCATCTCCATCGCCGGATTGTCTTCCGAGTGTTCATCCAATCGGAATTTTAAAAGCGAAGGGTTCTGCCGCAGGACCTGATTGATCGTCATATTGGAAACGGTCCAGTCGTCGTGTTCGTTCAGCTTCTTGAACATCTGTAAAGGATCGCCGTTCTCGTCCCTCAGATATCCCGTTTCGTTATCCGGATCGACGCGGTTCGCCTCCCATTCAAGGATCCCGTTGATCTTGGTGGTTACGGCATGGATCAGCTGATCGAACTCCGCCTCCACATTCATGACGACCGACTGGGAGATCTGTTTGTCGTACCATCCGGCTTCGTATTGGCCGTCCAGATTGATATTCTGGAGTTCCCGGTAAGTCGCTCTGTGATCGCCTCTGGCGAGCAGCATACTTTTCAGGGAGCCGATATCCGTATTCAGATCGGAAGATACCGTCCTGGTCAGGTCAAAGACCTGCGCAGCCTTAACGCTCTGCGGTGAAACGATCTTCTTGCCGTCTTCATCGTATGTATAGCTTGCAAGCATCGCCCAGTACGGCGTGTAGAAACCGGTCTTGGGATCCGTATAAAGTTCCACCTTGTTGACAAGGCCGCCTTTTACAAGATCCACGTCTTCCAGTCTTACATTCACATAGCCCGTTATATCCTCGCTGAAGGAAATATTCGCCAGTTTCGCCAGTTCGTCCAGAAGATAATTGCGGCGGTCGCGAAGGTCGTTGGCATGTTCCTGTCCCGCCTCTATCGCTGTGATCCGCTCATTCAGCTCCTCTATCTGCTGCGCGTAGCTGTTGATGTTGTTCACGTCTTTGACGATAGACTCATTCAGGTTATCCTGATACTGTCCCAGACTGGTGTATACGGCTGACGCCTTTGTGATAAATTCGTAAGAACGGGTCACGAACAGGTTCTGATTGACCGCGCTCGTGGGGTCTTTGCTCAGCTCCTGAACCGAAACCCACAGATTGGACAGCGCTTCGGAGAATTCATGACCCTCGATGGAACCGCCGCCTTCCGTTTCACCCAATATATATTCAATCTCTTCCAAAGCTCCCGCCGAAACATCATAAAACGCGCTCCGTCCCGATTCCCGGCGATAGTTTTTGTCCAGAAATACATCTCTTTCTTGTCTTGTGAGGGTATAGTTGACGCCACGGCCGATCTGATGCCAGTTCGGTCTTCCCTTATAAGTCGTCGCATACGACCTTGTTCCTTGGGAAACCTGCTGTCTGGTATATCCTGTGGTGTCCAGATTAGACATGTTGTGCGCCGTCGTGTTCAGCGCATTATTTGAAGTTTGTAAGCCCGATACGCCTACCCAAAAGCTACCCATTAATGACATAACGCTACCGTCCTCAACAATTACTGTTTCGCGTCAAAAGCCTTGCTTCCCAGTCCGATCACATCTCCGGTATTGTACGCGCCTTTGTTGTAATTAGCCGTTTCAGGCGCTTTGTTCATCGACTGGAGGACGTTCATATTGAACTGTACCAATTCCAAGGCCTGCTGAAGCAGTTCGCGGTTCTGCTCGTTGACCCGCTTCACGTTCCGCACATTCTCCTGAAGCTTGTCATAGACAGCCGCCAGCTTCGCCTGTTCTTCCGGCCTTGACGCCAACATCTTGATCAAATCTACGATTTTTAAATTGTCAACATCCTTGTTAAGTACATTCGCAATATCATCGACAGCTTCGATCCTCTGGTTGTCCAGATGGTTTATCCTGCTTACTATGATCTGCTCTTCATCCGTGATTTTTGTTAATTCTTCCAAGTCCTCCGACACAATGACAGGAGTCTTCTTCAGCGACAGATCGTAAAGGAGCCCGTATTCCCTGCTCTCCTTCTCCAATACATCGATCAATACTTCCATTAAACTTGCCACGTCAGATTATCTCCTTCATTATGTCTACAGGCTTTCGATCTCCTCGTACTTCTTCATCAGTTTCTCCGCAAAGCTTTCTCCGCTTACCTGATAAGTGCCGTTTGCGATACCGGCTTTGATGGGAGCGGTCAGCTCTTCCCTGATATCGTCCGCCGCGGCTACCGCGTTCTTGGCGATCTGAATATCTTTTCCGATACTGGAAATCTGTATGCGGTCGGAACCGGCTGTCTTCGCCTTATCCTGAACCTTAACAGGCTTCTTTGCGTTATATAACTGCTGTACCTGTGTATATGCTTCGATACGCATAAGAAACTCTCCTTTCCCAGATAAATCTTTACATTATTTGTATCGGTTATTTCGCCAAAGACTTTAGAGTTGAATTTATTTTTTCTTATTTTTACAAAAATCACGCTTTTTCATACGCAAAAAAAGGATCCCGCCGCGGGATCCTCCGTTTCCGGAAGACCGCGTCAGGATTCCGCGCGCGCTCTCGCCGCCAGTTCCAGGCAGCCCATGATCCCCTGATCGTCCCCCAGACTCGCGGGAACGATATAGCGCTCCATATCGTCCAGACGCTTCGTCCGGATGTATCCGCCGAGCAGCCGGGCGGTCTTTTCGCGGATCAGAGGAAACAGCTGCGTCTGGTGCATGACGCCGCCGCCCAGTATGATCATCTGGGGCGACAGGGTCAGGATATATCCTGTGAGCGCCTGCGCGATATAGTCCGCCTCCAACTCCCACACTTCCGGCCTGTCGGCAAGGTTTGCCGCCTTATCTCCCCATCTCTCCTCGATGGCGGGGCCGGATGCCAGACCTTCCAGACAATTCTTGTGATACGGGCATCTGCCGCCATACGGATCGTCCTTTCTCGGAGTGATCAGGACATGGCCCGTTTCCGGGTGGAGCATCCCGTGGAGCAGGCGGCCTTCTATGTATATGCCTCCGCCTACGCCTGTGCCCACCGTCAGATAGATCACGCAGGACAGTCCTTTTGCCTGTCCGAAAGTCACCTCTCCGAGCACCGAAGCGTTGACATCCGTGTCAAAACCGACCGGACACCCCAGCGCACCCGCAAAAGCGCCCGCCATATCAAACTCCCGCCATGCCAGTTTGGGCGTGGATGTGATGTATCCGTACTTCGGCGATCTTCTGTCCAGTTCGATGGGCCCGAAACATCCTATGCCCAGCGCCTCCACTCCGCGCTCCTTAAAATAAGCGGTCAACTCCGGGATCGTTTCCTCCGGCGTTCTCGTAGGGATCGAGATCTGCTCGAAGATCCTGCCTGTTTCATCTCCTATGGCGCACACCATCTTAGTGCCGCCCGCTTCCAACGCACCCAGTTTCAGATTCATCCTAATCTCCATTCTATCCCTTTTTCAGGGATTCTCCGTCCCCTGTTCCGCTTCCATAAAGTAGAGCCGCGATGCGAAATCCGGGAAATGCCGCACTTCGCCGTTATATCCCGTTGCCGCAAAAGCCTGTTTCAGCCGGACGCCGCCGTACATCAGCGTATCTCCGTATGCGCGCACGTTTTCCGTTTCTCCGTCCATCTTGACAAACTTTGCGACGGCCCTGTGCATCAGGGAATCCTGCCTGATATGGATCGGGGCCACGGTATTGACCAGATCGCCGAACTCCCTCACATCATATTTGAGCGCGCGGTTATAAAAACGGTACTTCCGCTCAGGATCCAGCCCTCTGGCCCGGTAGCACTCATACTGCGTGTTGGGGACGACCAGTTTCTGCATGAGGAATCCCACCGCTTTCGTGCGGTCCTGCGACACGCACGTCCACTCCGTCACATTGCCGTCGGACCGGCCAAGACAGCTGGCTGCGGCGCCGCCGGACACATTTCCCGTAAACGTCCGTCCGCGGTAGAAAGTGCCGGTCTGCAGGACGCTTCTCCACTTCTTATACAGCGCGATCTGCTCCCGGACCGCGTCCAGTTCTTCTTTTTTCATATCGCAGAAATTGCACTCATATCCGAAGATGCCGAAACATGCTGCATGAAAACGCGTTTCGAGCGGCGTTATGCGCAGCGTCTGATGATTCGGGCAGGAAGAAACATGGGCGCTCACCACGGACATCGGATAGCCGTAGCTGCAGCCCGTCTGGATCTCCGTGCGGCACAGCGCGTCCGTGTCGTCACTGGCCCAGATCTGCGGACAATAACACAGGATGCCGAGATCGAAACGGTTGCCGCCCGCGGCGCATCCCTCAAAAAGGATGTGGGGGAAACGCTCCGTCAGTTCCTTCATACAGCGGTAAAGCCCCATGACATAGCGGTGCGCCGTTTCACCCTGCCTGTCGGCGGGAAGCGAAGCAGAATAATAATCGGTAAAAGTCCGGTTCATGTCCCATTTCACATAAGAGATCCCCTCGGTGGCAAACACGCTGCTCATGGCGTCTATGATATAGTCCTGAACGTCTTTCCGCGTCAGATCGAGGATCCTCTGGTTCCTGCCCTCCGAATGTGGTTTTCCGGGGATATGCAGGGTCCAGTCCGGATGCGCCTCATACAGCCTGCTCTTGACGTTGACCATCTCCGGCTCCACCCAGATGCCGAAATCCAGTCCCATTCCGTTGATCTTGCGCGCCAGACCGTCCAGACCGCCCGGCAGCTTTTTACGGTTCACTTCCCAATCGCCCAGCGACTGCGTGTCGTCGTCCCTTGTCCCAAACCATCCGTCGTCCATGACGAAAAGTTCGACGCCCGCTTCTTTGGCCGCTTGGGCAAGTTTCAAAAGCCTGCTCTCATTGATGTCAAAATAGGCCGCTTCCCAGCTGTTCAGCAGGACCGGGCGCTCTTTCTTCTTCCACTCCCCGCGCACGATGTGCTCTCTGACAAAACGGTGCATACAGCGGCTCATTCCGTTATATCCTTCGCAGGAGTACGTCATGACCGCCTCCGGCGCTTCGAAATCCTCACCCGCGCCGACCGTATAACAGAAAGACTGCGGATTGATCCCCGACACCACCCTTACCTTGCCGCTGCTGCTCACTTCCACGGCTTCATAGTGATTGCCGCTGTAAATGAGATTCAATCCGTAAACTTCGCCCGCATCCTGCGACGTCCCCGGCCTGCTCAACATGACAAACGGGTTGGCCCGGCTGGACGAAGTCCCCGTATAGGAAGCGTTCACGCTCTTTCCGGATATGACATTTATGTCATTTCTTTTCATTTCCCGCGCCCACGCGCCCGTAAACGTCGTGAAGACATACTCCGCCGGATCCAGATCCAACTGCATACTCATGAGCCGGGTCAGCCTGACCGGTTCCTCACTCTCATTGATCAGCCGGGCGCTCCTCGTGATCACGTCACAGTCCTCATACACATAATAGTGCAGTTCAAGAGCAAGAGCGTACTGGCGGTCGCGCAGCGTGACGCACAGATGCCCGGTCTTACCCTCCTCGTCATAGGAGCCGGGCAGCGTTTTGAATTCTTCTTTTCCTGTACTTATATCGGCTTTTTCAAACAAAAAATCAGAGGTAAAACTGCCGTCCGCATGGACCGCCTCGATAAAAGGCTCCCGGATGTCCCCTTTTCCGTAGGAAGACATCTCCAGACGGATATCTTCCAGAGAGAACTCCGAGCACTCACTGTTGTACGCATTGGTATTGCCCGGCAGGAACGCATGCCGCTCCGCCAAAGCTTCTGCGTCCCCGTCGTCCATGACCGTGATCCTGCGTCCGTAATACAAGTGCTCAAGATGCCCTGTCTTCATGACCCGGAAGCAATAACTGGTACCGGGTGTTTCCAGCACAAAACACTGTCCAAATCTTTTAATCATCTCATACCCTCTCTGTTCAAAGACCCGATGTTCCACGTTTTGTCTTGATCTGCTCCGCGATCTCCTCTACCTTCTGCTCTGTGAGTATATATTTTCTGCGGAACAGAAATACCGCAAGCAGCAGACCGGCGATTGGGATCACCGTCATTGTCATGCGCAGGATAAAGATGGACGAATCGGAAGCCTGCGCCGCCACCGACGTATCGTCGCTCAGCTTACAGATGGAAAGGCATACGGCGGCGATCAAAACCGCGACGCCGGAGGCAAGCTTTACCACAAATGTCTGCATGGAAAAGATCACGCTCTCGTCCCTTCTGTTGTTCTTAAGTTCCCCATAATCCACCGTATTTGCCAGAAAGACCGTCGTCAGCACCGTCAACATCCCGAACGCCGCGAACACGAAGAAGGCCGGGATAAACAGCAGGAAGATGTTCGTCCATCCCATGCACATGAGCGCAAACAGGACCGCGTACCCCGTGATCGCCATGACGAAGCTCACATAGAATACCTGAAGGGAATTGATGAATCTGCGCAGCAGCGGGTAGAAAAGCATCATGGACAGGATCTGTATGCCGCCGCCGAACGTATTGAACAGCGTATAGCCGTTTTCCCATGTTTCGCCGCCGAAATCATATTTAAAGAAATAGATCAGCAGGTTGGAAGTAATGTATAAAGAACAGTTGATCAGCACAATGGCAGCCACCACGATCATCGTCTGGTCGTTCTGCAGCAGCGCCCTGAACATCTGCCCGACGGACGGCGCTTCCACATCGACCGTGGATTTTTCTTTGATATTGACACAGGTGATCACAATGAACAGCACGAAGAGCGCCGCGATAATGAGGGCAAATCTCTGAAAGCCCAGACGCTCGTCGCCCTGCCCGATATTTTTGACGCAGATCATAGTGATGATCGTGATAAGCGCCGAGCCGACTCCCGCGCAGGAACGAGCAAGCGTAGTAAGCCCCTCGCGCTCCTTGCCGCCCTCTGTAAAGGCCGGGATCATGGACCAATAGGGGATATCCATCATCGTATAAGTGACGCCCCATACAATATAGGTAATGGCGGCGTACGCTACCAGACCCTTGCCGTTCAGCGCAGGCGGGGCGGAAAACATGATAAACAGGACCGCCGCATTGGAGATCGTGCCGATCAGCAGCCACGGGCGGAATTTGCCCCATCTTGTTCTGGTCTTGGCCACCAGTACGCCCATGATCGGATCATTGAAAGCGTCAAACACGCGGGCCGCCATCAGGATGATGCCCATCGCTACGGCGCTGACGCCCATAATATCCTGATAGTAATACAAAATATAACTTGCGGAAAGCATGTAGACCATGTCCTTACCGACCGCACCCAGTCCGTAGGATGCTTTTTCTTTAAATGACAGTTTCATCAGTTCGTCCTCCTTTTGGCAAGTTCCACTACCTTATATGCGCCGTCGTAAATTCCGGCTTCCTTGTTTTTGACAATGTTTCCGCACATATCCGCGAGCAGGCTGCTGTCTTTGATAAACAGCCTGATCATCTGCAGCGTGTGCGGGATATCCCTGCACTCCAGCGTGCCGTCGCCGATCTCCGCCGAGTGGATGGCGCCCCACTGTTCGTGTCCGCCGACCCGCTTGATGAACAGCTTCGGAACCGGATAAAAAGCCAGTTCGCTGGGCTTTGTGACCAGTACGTCGCAGCTGCGCATCAACAGGTTTGTACAGTAGACCGCCTCAAATATGTTTTCATGCCAGAACGCATGAACGCCGTGCACATCCTGTTCAAGCGCCTCCCCGGCAAACTTCTTTGTTTCTTCCCAGTCGTTGAAATGCTGCGTGGATACTTCCTTAAGCCCCGGTATCTCCCGCTCCAGATCTTCCCATACGCTGCGGTAATCTCCCACGTTGACATAGAGCGCCGCTTTGTCCTTCTGGATGAGCGGAAGCAGATATTTGATGATCGCGGCAAAGATCTCCTTCTGCGCTCCCGCGCCGCCGATCGTCAGCAGGAACCGGAAAGGCTTTTCCTCCTCGCGGCGCCTGATCCTGCGCGCGCAGTCGTTTTCGATATTGCTTACCAGTTCGTGGTCGATATAGTGGCCGGTGTATACCAGATCCGAATCCGGCATCGGCTCCAATACTTCTTTGCCTTTCATGCCGTTGAGGATCCGATACCCCTGATAGGCGAAATGCGTCTGGACCGTGTGAAGGCTGCCTTCCGAGAGATGCAGCGCCATGGGCCAGTTGTCCGGTATCGCGTTGACCACATGCCGCATCCCCGCGTGGACCGCCGCCTGCGCAGGCCACACATGGGTCGCCACCACCGGGATATCCTTCGGCACGTTCCGATAGACCGCCGCCATGAGCTCCGCATTTTTCTGGTCGGAAGCATTGTAGCTCAGCTTGCGGAACCCCTCGTAGTTCATGGGCTCCCACACCAGTTTATTGAACAACCGGCTTTTGCCCGAAAGTCTGGATCCCAGCGAATAGAGATCGTTCTGCGCGCTGATAACTTTGGTGCACGTCGTATGGCGGTAAGAATTCAGATCCATCCAGTAGGGAACGTATCCCATGGAGTTGGCTGCCGACGCGATCGCCATGGAGATCCGGTAATGTCCGAATCCCATGCGGATGTTGCCGACGATGATCCCCTTCTCGATATCGAAGCCCTCGCCCGCATCCGGCGCGCTTCCATCCTCGCCGAGCCGCACATCCATAACGCCCAGCAGGTCCCCGATATGCCCGTTCTTTTCCACGCTGACGGGATAGTCCGCCGCCGAGTCGTCCCCGAATTTCTTTGCGTATTTGCGTTTGGACTGTACCGCCTTGCGGTAGACCGCATCCGGCATCGGATTTCCGAAAATAACTTTGGATCTTTCACTCATATCCCTTTTCCTCCTTTAAACTGCTGTCCGCATATTTTGATTTTCTCAACCGTTTCCGTATAACTTTGTTTCCCTCAACTGCCGTTTTCACACTTTACTTTTCCCGGCCGTTATCCGTGGACTTTGATCCCCTCCATCAGGATCTCCACCACTTCATGAAGAGCGTCCTGATAGGATAATCTGTTTCGGATCAATATGTCCCTCTGGAAAAACTGTTCCACCGACGCCTCCAGCATCATCTTAAGGATCGGGATCCGGATCGGCTGGATGCATCCCTCTTCGATGCCGCGCTCCAAAAGCTCGATCGTCGTTTCCCATCCGGTTTCTAAGCGCAGCTCCACCTGTTTGTATATGGTGGGGTATCTGTCTTTCAAAAGATAAAGCTGCCGAAGATCCACATTCTTATACCCCTCCGGCAGAACGCCGAGGATCCTGTGTATTTTATCCACCGTGCTCAGGCTGTCGTCTTCCACTACCGCCCGTTCGCTTTCCTTGATCTGGTCAAACATGTAATCCACCATTGCCAGAAACAGCGCCTCTTTATCGCAGAACACTTTATAAAGCGTCTTCTTGCTGATCTTCAGGGACCGGGCGATATCGTCCATGGTAAATTTCAATCCCTTTTCATTGAAGATCCTTATGGTCCCCTTCAGGATCTCCTCCCTTATATCGATGTCCATCAGACCCTCCCGCTAAACTCAAAAAAACAGGAAACTGATTTTTGTATTTCAGTTTCCTTCATTCTATCACGTTACATGCCATATAACAAGAAACTAATTTGCCAAAAGTAGTTTCCGGTTTTTATACATATTTACCATAAATCCGGCGGCTTATCACCCAACAGCCGACCGATGCATCTGCTATCCGGCCGTTCCTGCTGTCCGGCGGCCCGCCGCTGTATCTGTTATTTAATCATTCCTGCTGCCCGCCGCAGCGCTTATCACCCTGAAGTCTGGAAATGCAGCTGGCGCAGACCTTCCACTTCGTCGCACACGGGCTTTAAACGGCAGGACGCGCAGTCCATGACCAGATCGTTGAAGATCTCGTTGAGCGACTCCGTGACGGCATCCATGGTCCGCACCGTTTCGCCGAACTCTTCATAAGGAAAATCCGGGGCCGTGACATACACGATGCGCGCCGCCAAAACCTCCGGGTGCCTGTGATAAGCCTCGGCGAACAGCCTTCCCGCTTTTGCGAAATCAAGACCCTCCCGGATCGCCTCCCGGCCTATCCGGACAGGTTCTCTGTGGGCCGCCGCCGATATCCGCGCCAGAAACCCCTTTGGAAAGACGTGATATCTGGTGTACTCCAGACGCCGCAGCGCCCTGTATGCCTGCTCCCGGTCCGTCCATGCGCTGTCGTCTACGCGCAGGACCGTCAGCGCGGCGTAGGGAACGTCGGTCTTGATCTGCGGCAGGTCAGGGCCGCAGACTACCACCTCGTCCCGGACGGAATCGTCCGACGTATAAGCCACGCCGCTGTAAGCAGACAGACTGCCGCCGCCCAGTTCGTACGCCGTATCTTTTTTAAACAGGATGCGCTGTTCCGTTTCCTGTTCCCATGCAGGCGGTTCATAAGGAAACCGTCTGCAGGGCAGCGGGCGGAGCATATCACCGCACCGGGCGATCAGTTCATCATACAGTTCCATCCGTCCGGCCCGCTTTCTCTTTATTTATGACACTATTGTCATTTTCTTTCTTTCCTTGTGTTTCCGCCTTTTTTGCTGCCTTTTTCTCTCTTTTAACGGCTCCCCTGTCATATATCTTATTCATGACCGGGATCATCGCCGCCGCCAGTTTCATATCCAGATTAAAGAAGTAAATGACCAGACTCAGCAGGAACAGCCCGGCCGCCACGGCAGCAAGGATCAACAATACTTTCAACATCATGCGCTCATTCCTTTCCGCCTTGCGAACTCAGCCGCCCCCAGTGCGCCCATAAGCTGAGGGTCAATGTCCAGTTCGATCACTTTGATCTTCAGCACTTTTTCTATCGCGTCTTTCAGGCCGTCATTCTTGGCGCATCCGCCCGTCAGCGCCACACAGTCCACGGCCCCGGCTTTCTTGGCCATCACAAAACATCTCTTCGCCACAGACATCTCGATCCCCGCCGCGATCTCCTCCATCGGCTTGCCCTCGCCCACCAGTGAAATGACCTCGCTCTCGGCAAACACGGTGCACTGGGCCGTTATGGGGATCACATTCTTTGCCTTCAACGACAATTTGGAAAACTCGGACAGCGGCATTTCAAAAGCGTTTGCCATCGTTTCAAAAAATCTCCCCGTTCCCGCAGCGCATTTGTCATTCATGGCAAAATCAAGCACCGTTCCGTCCGAATCGATCGAGATCCCTTTTACGTCCTGCCCGCCTATATCTATGACCGCTTTCACCGTGGGGTCGGCCGTGTGCACGCCCATGGCGTGGCAGCTGATCTCGGAGATATTCTCGTCGGCGAAAGGCACCTTGTTCCGGCCGTAACCGGTCCCCACCAGATAAGCCAGTTCTCCCGCGTCCTTCAAATCTGACACTTGTGTCACCGCTTCATCCAGCGCCGCCTGTGCGCTCAATACGGGATCGATCCGGCTCTTCAATGTCACGCCCGCGGCAATCTTTCCGTTTTCATCCAATATCACACATTTCGTATAAGTGCTTCCGGCATCGCATCCGCCAAAATATCTCATGTCTTCCTCCTTATCCGATGCGCCCCGTTTCGGAGGCATCCGCCACATCCGCCGCGCCTTACCACGCCAGATCGTCGTCAATATCTTCCAAACTTGCGTCCAACGGTTCCTCCCGCAGCACCGTACGCATATACCGGTTTACCTCCGTCCGCATATCTTTTCTGGATGCGCCGCGCGCATCCATCAGCCCATGCGTCGCCCACACCAGATGGATCCCGTGCGCCCGCGCCTCCTCCTCGAACAGGCCGTGATAACCCGACATCGACTTGCAGCCGATATGGGCATACATAATGACCATATCCACACGAAAGCTTTCGCAGAAACGCCACAGATCCGCCACGCCTACCTCATAGCCGCCGTTGGAGCGGCTGCGCATGATCATCTTTTCATACAGGTACGCCAGATCGTATACCGCCTTGTCCTTATCCTCCGTATCGATCATCCGTGTAGAGCACAAGGTCAGCATATCTACCAAAGGCACGATCCCCCAGCAGTTCTGCAGCCAGATACCGAAGGCCGTATAGTACGCCGACTGGACGCCCCATGTGATCGCCCGGTGCCGGACTTCCTTTGCAAGCTGCTCCTTTTTCTCATATCCCTTCATGGCAAGTCTGGTCAGCTTATGATCCGTTTTGAGAAAATCCTCCACTCTGCCGCCCGCGGCCATATACACGGCATACCGATACAAAGACAGGCTGTTGCCCGTTATCTGCGGATAGGGCGTGCGCGAGATATCATACCACTCCAGAAGCTGCTCCGTTTCTTTGTTAAAACGTTTCATCGTCTTGAAAAAGGCCTGCCAGTCAAAAGTTTCGCCCGTCTGTTCCTCGATAAAAGCGATTGCGTTCTGTATCTCTTCCGCCGCATACTGCTGTACGCTGTCCTCGTTGTGCCGGATCGGCACGGCAAGCTGAAAAGCAGGGATATCCATGCGCGA
Source organism: uncultured Lachnospiraceae bacterium (assembly GCA_947626745.1). GTDB lineage: Bacteria > Bacillota > Clostridia > Lachnospirales > Lachnospiraceae > UBA3282. Next base: position 3,161 of record CANQTF010000002.1, on the reverse strand, counting down.
CGCCATGATACCATTCCCCATAAGGCTGCCGTCGCAGGTAGTGTTGCACTGTACCGCGCACCGCCCGATCTTGGGATAATCTCCTTTGAGCGCCACGCCAAGCTCCGCCGCCGGCATAGGGCACACGTCACCCGGTATACCGTACTCCTGCGCCGCGTCCAGATAATAGAGCACGCCGTCCTGTGCCATCATCGCGCAGGTATAGACAGCAGGGATTTCCACCGACACCCATTTCAGATTCGGAAATCCGTTCATGATCTGGCTCATCATGTTTTCATCAAAAACGACAAGCTTGTCATTTAATTCTTTGTCATTTCCGAGTTCCGGGTCGGCGCGGAACATGATCCCCATACTTTTGCACATATCCCGCACCACCAGTTCCAACGCGACTCTCGCCACCCGCAGCTGCGTACCGCGCATCCCTTCCGTGTGACGGTCAAAAAAGTCCGGCACCGCCAGATAGTTCACCATCCACCGATAACGGAAAAAAGCTTTCAGATTGCTTGGATGCAGCATAAATCCGATCAGCGTCCCCCATATGCCCAGCCAATGGACATAGTCGTACCATGTGTCTTTCCATCCGCGCCATTCCCTGCGCTTCTTTGCCTTTTTACCGCCGTACAGTCTGCCCAGCGGCTCGCTCCCCATGGCTTTTCCCATAATCATGACCCTTTCTTTCCCAATCTCTTGATCTCGATGCTCTCCACAAAAGCCTGTACGCGGGTGCGCAGCTGTCCCGCATTGCCCGCCGTGTAGGGTCTGTCGATCGACAGCACCGGATAGCCGTACTCTCCGCGCATGACCTCGCTCGCGTAGGCTCTCTCGTAACCCCAGTAGTCGCAGAACTTGATCTGTTGGTAAATGATGCCGTCCGCCCTGTATTCCTTCGCCAACGCATCCACATATTGATGGCGCTGCCGTATCTTTTCCGTATTCATAAATCTCGGACATTGGCCCTGTTCCATATAATGGCGGCATATCTGCGTCAGCGCGTCCTCTTTTTCGTCAAACGGGATCGGCGTCCGCTCCGGATAGGAGCCTAAACAGTAACAGTCGGCTGCCACAAAAGCCCCCGCTTCCTCTGTCAGACGTATGAAATCCGGGTCGTCGATCTCGGAGCCTGCCATAACGACTCTGGCGCGGTAAGGACTCGCTGCATCCGGCTCCCTTCCCCGCAGCTCATCGAGGGTCTCTTCCAATATCGGGATCATATATTCTTTCGGACAGACAAACGTGGACAGGCACAGTACCGCAAACTCGTAGCCGGTAATGCGCGGTTTTTCCTCCCTGCGGTAAGCGCCGATCTCCATGATCAGCCGATTGAGCCGGTTCTGCCGCTTTACGGCCTCTGCCAGAGCCGCGTCGGACGTATCGATTCCCAGACGCTCATGCAGCGGCTCCAACACATACTGCTTCATCTGACGGACATAATGCCTGAGCGCCGTTTCATCGGACTTCATCGGCACATCCGCATAAGTCACAAAGAAACGCCCGTTGTCGCACAGTTTCAGCTTATCGATGTTTTCCACACAGCGGTTCATCTGCGCGCAGGCATCCGGCGCAAAGATACAGTCCAGATAGCCGTAACCGCCTTCAAGCGCCCGCTCCAGAATCGCCCTTGCGCACTCACACATGATGCTCGTCATATAATAAGTGCCCATTTCCAGAGAACCCGTTCCCGGCGCCCTGAGCCGGACGGAAAAACAGCCGTCCAGATTTAACAGCGGTTCCGGAATCATGGCGCACACGCTGCCAATGGCATACCGGCCGCTCTCCTTTGCACTCCGCGCCGCCTCGTTGTATGTATCTTGAAGAAGCTTCTCCAACTCGTAAATATGCGCTAAATCCTTCAAACCTCGATCTCCTTACTTTTTCTCACTTTTGCGTATCCGTACAGATTACAGATACCCTGCCCGGTTCCTTTCGCACGTTTGCGTATCCGTACAGATTACAGATACCACAAGCAGATTCTTTGAAGCCGTCGGTACTTAGCGAAGTAAAGAGTTGCTTAGCAACTCTTGAGCTTAGTACCGCTACGGCTGAAACGGAGCGCGAGCGTGTCTGCGTTGGTATCTATAATCTGTACGCACACCATATGCGTACCGCACCCCACAAAGCCGCCGCCACTCAGCGGCCTCCCTCCTCCAATCTCTCCAGCGCCTCAGCCACGCCCCGAACTATCTCCGAATCCTCCGGCAGATAGAAGACATTCTGCCCGGTGATATCAAAAGTTGACAGCTTTTCGTCCGGCCCGATGCAGGCCAGTACATCAAGGTTCCCCAGATCCATATACTGTCTGACCGACTCGTCCGGTATACGGTTGATGATGACCCCGGCCTTTTCGTACATCACCAGTTCATCCGCCACTTTCTTGATGGTCTGCACCACCTGCGTTCCTTTGCGGCTGGCGTCCGTTACCAGGACCAGATGCGTAACTTTCTCCATCACCCTCCGGTTGATCTGTTCAATGCCCGCTTCGCCGTCGATCACGATATAATCAAAACTGTCCGCAAGTATGGCAATGACTTCTTTCAGATAAGAATTGATCTTGCAGTAGCATCCCGCGCTTTCCGGGCGGCCGACGGCTATAAAAGAGAATCCATCCGTTTCCACCATAGCGTCAAAAATATGATATTTCGCCTCGCCCAGCAGTTCCGTGACGCTCCGCGTATCATGATCCTCCACAGACGCGATGATCTTCTTGCGGATATCGTCGATCGTCATGGTCACTTCGACGCCCAATGCCGTAGACAGACCCACCGCCGGATCCGCATCGATGGCCAATATCTTCTTGTCAGGATATTTTCCCGCCAGCAGCTTGACCATGACCGCTGCAATAGAGGTCTTGCCTACCCCGCCCTTTCCGGCCACCGCCACAATCTTTGACCGCTCCATACGATACTCCTCCTTATCTTATACAATACCATGCGCGGCCGCCGCCGCACAATACGAAACAAGAAAATCCCCCCTGCCATCATAGCAGGAGGGACTTTAAAAATCAATTATTTAGAAGCTTTCCAAGCGTCGTACTGAGATACGAACTCGTTGTAAACATCCTGGAAACCAGCCTCATTCAGAGCTGCATAGTAAGCATCGATCGTAGACTCTACATCAGCAGCCGGAATACCGCCGTTCTCAAGCGGGAAGCCGTACTCTTCAAA
>CANQTF010000001.1 GCA_947626745.1 uncultured Lachnospiraceae bacterium | reverse complement strand
GACAGATACCTGCCTGACGGCACAGGATAAGTATAAAACGTATTTGGATTACTTCAGGATTAATTATTAGAAATTAGAGGCAGCATGGGAGAACTGACAGAATATGAACGATTAATATCTATTCGTATTATGCAAGAAGATGCAGAGTCGATATATTCTCTGTTGCAAACTGAAAGAGATCCTATTTTTGCAAGGATTATATTTGTTTGCCAAGTTCATGCCTACACTATGTTAAAATAAAAAAGAATAAAAAGACAGACCGCCGCATATGAGATGCATTTTCCATTGTGGCAGTCTGTCTTTTTTCATATCCATTTACCGATAAGATTGTATTTTGTATGGAAAAGTATTTTGCACAATCTTTTATCTCGTTTTCAGGAGACATTTGTGTAGAAAAATGAATGGCTGACGTGGTTTGTCTTGATAAAATTTGGCATCAAGCATATAATAGTATTAGAAACAACTGCAAAACAACTACTATATGAAGTGAAACGGAGGCATATTATGGCAGAACAGGTATTGATTCAGTTTCGTGCAGATAAAGCATTAAAACAGGAAGTGACAGAAATTTACGAATCTCTTGGGATGGATTTGCCCACAGCATTGCGTATGTTTATGAATAAAAGTAAAATGGTCAAGGGTGTTCCGTTTGATGTAAGGCTACCGGAAAATACGGTTACAAGAGCTGAGGCAATGAGAGCTTTTGAGGATCTGCGGACGCAAGCAAGTAATCTTCCGGAGATGACATTGGAAGAAATTAATGCAGAAATAGCGACGGCAAGAGCAGAAAGAAAAAAGAGGTAACAGCATGATTTGTTATGCGGTGATAGACACAAATGTATTCATAGCAGCTCTCTTGTCAAAAAATAGCGATGCCGCAACAGTAAAAGTGCTTCGGGCGGTTCTTGACGGAAGAATTGTACCGCTGTATCATAATGAGATTTTGGCTGAATATGATGAGGTGCTTCATAGAGAAAAATTCCATTTTCAAGAGAAGTCCATACAGATGGTACTTACGGCGGTTAAAGAATTCGGTATGGAGGTTTTTCCACAGCCTACAGGAGAAATCCTTGTTGATATGGATGATTTGATTTTCTATGAAGTAGCTATGGAAAAGCGTGATGATGATGCATATTTAGTGACGGGAAATCAGAAGCATTACCCGATTAGGGATTTTATTGTTACACCAAATGAGATGATAAAATTGCTTGAAGGAAATGGTATGGAGAGAGAACAACACGCAAAAAATGCGTGTTGATGGCAAAGGCAAAGTAAGAGATATACAGAAGTATTTGGTATAATAAACAAGGGATAAAGATTCAGACTTTTATATAGGAGAGAGACACAAATGAGAAAGATTATATCCGGGAAAGGAAAATCCGTTTTAGTTGTGTTTTTTGTGCTTTGCGTGATGCTTTCGGTAGCCAGTATATCACCTATAAGTGTGAGCGCGAAAGATAAAACAGAATCGATTACTGGAAAGCTTTATGAGTTTGAAAAAGACAGTAAATATGAGTTTTCATCTGCCACATCAAGTAGGGAAACTACATCAGATTTTGGTAGTTTCAAAATTACAGGAAATATAAAATCTATATCGGATGTTAATGGAGTTACTGCTTATGAAGTTGCAGACGGCAATGTGGTAATCAATTATGCTCTTGGAAATAAGTATACAGGAGATAGCAAGGGCTCATGCCATGCTCACACGAGGAATGGAGGATGAGAATGGAATTTTATTTGTATATTTCCCTGTCAAGCAGCTTGCCGCTGCACTCTCCCGCTGCAACATGACAGTCAAACGTTCTTTGAATGAATTGGAAAACGTTGGACTGATCATGAGGGTACGGCAACAGGGATTTGGCGAACCGAACCGCATATATGTCCTGATACCTAAAAAGGGGATTGAGGAAGCGTCATCGGGAGCCGGGGGTTTTGCAGGTCGAGGGCGGCAGCCCCGCCCAGTAGGAGTGTTGCTTGCGACACTCCGTATTGGGTATTATCTGACGCAAAATCCGGCAGATTTGGCAGCAAAGCAGCCATTTTGCAGGGAGAAACATGGGAGAAAGGAGAAAAATGAAGCTGACTAGACACAATGGCAGAGCCGGGAAAAATGGTGCCTATAATCCAAAACACAATGACCGCAGATTTGATGTGGCAAATAGTGAGCATATCAACGAAAAACGGACAAAGAAGAATATTTATTGGGACTGTTACACGGGTTATTCTTCCTCTCTGATAAGGCAACAGGATAAGGAAAATGACTACTCTTTTGAGCAGATCGAAAAGCTCTATTATTTTGAGCATTATGCGGACCACATTCAGGCGCAGAATGAACGAAATGAGAAAACAAGACATACGGAGCGTAACAGGACAGTGGATGATCTGCTTACAAACAATAAGACCTGCCCGGAGGAAAGCATTTATCAAATTGGTACGGTTGACGAATCTGTTTCAGGGGAAATTCTTGCCAAAATCGCAAACGAATTTTTCTCAGAGATGGAAGAAAAATATGGTTCACATGTACATATTCTTGACTGGGCATTACATCTTGATGAGGGCACCCCGCACATTCATGAGCGTCACGTTTTTGACTGTAAAAATAAGTATGGGGAACTTTGTCCTCAACAGGAAAAGGCATTGGAAGAATTGGGAATACCATTGCCTGATCCAGATAAGAAAAAAGGCAGGAACAACAATCGCAAGCAGACTTTTGACACAGAATGTAGGAAGATGCTTTTTCGCATTTGTGAAAAAAATAATCTTCATTTGCAGAAAGAGCCAAGTTATGGCGGCAGAGCATATCTGGAGAAACAGGATTTTATCATTGAAAAACAGAAGGAGGTACTCTTTGAACAACGGGAAATCCTAGCCGGAACCGCACGAGCCATAGAAGAACGCGAGGAAAAACTCCGGCAGGCAGAAAACGCCATATCCCAAAGGGAAAATGTGATTGAGAAGCAGGATATGCTGATTGCAGAGAAAAACGCTGAAATCATGGAAAAACATTCTGCGCTTGAAGAAGTTACAATGAAACTTGCAGAGGTGGAAACGCTGGCTGACGAAGTGGCGGAGCAGGCATATGAAAAAGCCTGTGAGGTCGTTGCCGATACCGTCCGGGCAGAGACACGGAAAGAGGACATGAAAATCCTTGATGATTATTCAAAATGGCTTTCTGCACCGGAACGTATCGATGATAAAAAGCTGCGGAACTACGCTGTCAAGTGCCTGGCGATACTAAGGGAAAAACTCTTGAAATCTGCAAAAGGTATCAATCTGCTTCAGGGGTTGGATAAAATCACAAAAACTTTGCAGGAGCCTGAAAAGAAAAACGAAAATCTCAGACAAGTCAAAGAAAAAGCAAGAGAATCCATTAGGGAAAGGCTTGCAAGGGGAAAAACAGAGGCAGACCGGATAAACCGGGAGCGGATGCAATGTGAAGGAAAGATAAAGCTAACAACCAAAAAGGATATGGAACTATAAAGCATTTGCTTTTCTTTTTAAGAAATGGCAGGTGCTTTTTATTTCGGAAAGGAATGGTATGAATATTGATGAAAAAAATTATTCCGATATTCCGGTCTGGCACAGATACACGCTGACTATTGAGGAAGCGGCCGGATATTATCATATCGGTGAAGGGAAGCTGCGGATGCTGATTGATACGCATCCCAATGAAGATTTTTATGTGATGAATGGGAACAGAGCGTTGATTAAGCGTGAAAAATTTGAGAAGTATCTGGATCACGCATCTGCTGTATAAGAATTTCCAAACAGGGAAACGGTAAAGAACGGCAGATTACCTGTATCCTATGATTAAGCTGTACGGAGAGTCAAATTTGTGATATTATGATATTGCAAGTCTGGCTCTCCTTTTTGTTTTGAAAGGAGAGATTCGATGAGTGAAAAAAGGAGAGATAACCGCAATCGCATTCTGCGTGAGGGCGAGTATCAGCGTACAGATGGGAGGTATCGATTCCGCTATATTGACGAAGATGGAAAAGAGAAAAATGTCTACAGCTGGCGTTTGGATAGGAATGATCCGATGCCGAAAGGGAAAAAGAGAGAACTTTCGCTGAGAGAAAAAGAAAAGCAGATTGAAGCGGATCTGTTCGATCATATCGTAACTAATGGCGGCAATTATACAGTTCTCGAACTGGTGGAGAAATATGTGTCTTTGAAAACAGGTGTCCGCCATAATACGGCTGCCGGATATAAAACAGTCATCAATATCCTGAAAAAAGAAGCTTTCGGAAAGCTGCGTATCGATAAGGTTCGCCTGTCAGATGCAAAGGCATGGCTCATAAAGCTTCAGCAGATAGATGGCAGAGGATACAGCTCCATTCATTCTATCCGTGGCGTACTTAGACCGGCATTTCAGATGGCGGTGGATGATGACCTGATCCGTAAGAATCCATTCGGATTTGAACTGGCATCCGTGATCGTCAACGATTCCGTAACAAGAGAAGCGATCACCCGGAAACAGGAGCGGGATTTGCTTCGGTTTATCAGGGAAGATAAGCATTTCAGCAGATATTATGACGCAATCTATATTCTCTTTCATACAGGACTCCGCATCTCAGAGTTCTGCGGATTGACAATACCGGATATTGATTTTGAGGAAATGCGTATCAAGGTAGACCACCAGTTACAGCGTACATCACAGATGAGATATGTGATCGAGGAGCCGAAAACGGAAAGCGGCGTTCGCTATGTTCCTATGACGGAGGAAGTGGCAGCATGTTTTCACAGGATTATTGCCAAACGGGAGACGCCTGAAGTGGAGCCTATGGTAGACGGCTATGTCCGGTTCCTATGTCTGGATAAGAATGATATGCCGATGGTTGCCCTACATTGGGAGAAGTATCTGGAACATATCATTGAAAAGTATAATAAGATTTATCGTATCCAGATGCCGAAGGTAACTCCTCATGTATGCAGACACACTTTCTGCTCCAATATGGCGAAGTCGGGAATGAACCCCAAAACCTTACAGTACATCATGGGACATTCAGACATCAGTGTAACGCTGAATACTTATACTCATGTAAGTTTTGATGATGCGAAGGAGGAATTGCGCCGGGTAGCAAACGACTGAAAAACTCATTGGTAAAGCGTTTCCTTTTACCAATGAATTTACCAATTTTGCGGGGACAAATATGAGAAAGTATAAGACGATTTGAGAAAATACTTTGGAAAGCCGTCATTTGAGGATCATTTACAAACCCTGCAAAATCAAGCATTTGAGAAGAAACACAGGACTTATAAGGAGTTATAGGAAAATGATAAAAATACTTTTCATCTGCCACGGCAACATCTGCCGTTCCCCTATGGCGCAGTTCGTCCTGCAGCAGATGGTGGATGAACGTGGCCTGACTTCACAATTCTATATCGACTCCGCGGCCACCAGTACGGAGGAGATCGGCAACGGCATACACTACGGGACAATGGATATTTTCAGGAAACATCGCATTCCCTGTTCGGGGCATCGCGCGCGTCAGATGACGAGACGCGACTACGAGGAGTACGATTACCTGATCGGCATGGACGATGCCAATATCCGCAACATGACGAGGATCGCGGGCGGTGATCCGCAGCACAAGATACATGCGCTGTTGGAGTATGCCGGCAGTCCGCGGGCGATCGCAGACCCGTGGTACACGGGCGAGTTCGATGTGACCTATGCGGATGTGAGGGAGGGCTGCGAAGCGTTTCTGCGGTATCTTGTGAGCGGCCTTTCCGCGAAAGCGCCGTGAGGAGCGGGCCGGACAAGCCCGCTTTTTGACGCAATTTTTCTTTACATACATTTTATGCAATTCTTACACCGGCGCGATAGCAGCCGTCTTTTTTCTCATGTACCATGATAATGTCCGCTGTATTTACACATACTGACACAGACAGATCATCGAGAGGGTACAGGGAAGATTATGGAAATCATCTGGAACATAGTCAACAGGGAAGGGGATACCGATCGAAAGAAGGTCCGCCGCTTTCTTTTTCTCAACACGGTGTTCTGGGCGCTCATCGGGTTCGCGGCGTGGGGCGTCGTGCATTTTTTTGCGCTCGACACAGTGGGCTGGGCGTTGTCTTTTATCGGATACGCCGGCTATTTTATCGGCTGGCTTGGCGGGGCTGTGTTTTTGTGGCGCAGGTAAACGGTACGTGTGAGCGCCTGATACGGACGAGGCGTCCGCCGGGGAAGGGAGAAAGAGCAGCGCGGCTTATTGCCGCGACGGCGCGTGGGACTCGCAGAGCGTGTTCCGGCGCTTTTTTTGTATATGAGACAAAATGGAGCCGCATAGATTGTAAAAAAGGCGTAAAGAAAGATTTACGGCAACGTGACGCGCGCAGGATAGTTTGTAAAATAGATCCCGGCTATACTGTAGGACAGAGATGAGCGGTCGCGCGGCAGTATCTCTTATCTTTTCATTCATACTAAGAAAAAGAAGAAGCGAGGATTTTGTTATGAAAAAAAATAATGTGACTAAAATGTTGGCAGCCGCAGGACTGGCGGTGTGCATGCTCGGCAGTCTTACAGGCTGCGGCGGCAGCGGGCAGGGAACTTCTGCACAGAGTATACAGCAGGCGGTAAAGCAGGAGAATGAAGCTGCGAAGGCCGAGACCGGAGAGCGGGAGGAGAACGGGGAAGAGTCCTCCGAAGGCGCTGCGGATCTGAGCGGCACGATCACGATGGCAGGGTCCACTTCCATGGAGAAGTTCGCCAATGCGCTGGCGGAGAGTTTTATGGCAAAGTATCCGGGCGTGACGGTGACGGCGGAGTTTACGGGATCTTCGGCGGGCATCGAGGCCGTGCTGGCCGGCAGCGTCGATATCGGCAATTCTTCCAGAAGCCTGAAGGAGGAGGAGAAAGCATCCGGCGCGGTGGAGAACATCGTGGCGATCGACGGCATCGCAGTCGTCACGGATCCGGCCAATGCGGTGACGGCGCTGACCACGGAGCAGCTGCAGGATATCTATACGGGCAAGGTCAAAAACTGGAGTGAGGTCGGCGGCGAGGACGGCGCGATCGTGGTAGTCGGCCGTGAGGCGGGAAGCGGCACGCGTGACGCGTTCGAGGAGCTGCTTGCGATCCAAGACCGGTGTGCGTATGCCAATGAGTTGGATTCCACGGGCGCGGTGATGGCCAAGGTCGCGGCCACTCCCGGCGCGATCGGTTATGTCTCTCTCGATGTTCTGGACGATACGGTGCAGACGATCGCTTTGGACGACGTCGAGCCTACGGAAGAGAATATCAAGGCGGGCAGTTATCTTCTGAGCAGACCCTTCGTCATGGCCACCAACGGCGAAGCGGCGAAACAGAGCGAAGCCGTACAGGCGATGTTCGACTATCTGAAATCGGAGGAGGGGCAGGATCTGATCAAGGCGGTGGGCCTGATCATTCCGGACTGATATGGGACAGAAAAATATGGGTAATACATATATGAGCGGCCGCGGCCGCATCCGCGCGGTGGAAACCGCCGCGCAGATCATTTTCACGGTGTGCGCTTTTTTTGCGGTGATCGCAGTGGCCTCGATCACGCTGTATATGATAGCAAACGGTGTGCCGGCTTTTTTCAAAGTAGGGGTCAGAGAGATCCTGTTTTCCTCGGTGTGGAAGCCGACCGCGGCTGAGCCGTCCTTCGGGATCCTCTATATCATTCTGACCTCCGTCGTCGGCACGGCGATGGCGATCCTGATCGGTGTCCCGATAGGGCTTTTGACGGCGGTTTTTCTGGCGGAGGTAGCGCCGAGGAGGCTTGCGGCGATCGTGCGGCCGGCGGTGGAGCTTTTGGCCGGTATCCCCTCCGTTATATACGGACTTTTGGGTATTATGCTCCTGAATCCCATTATGTACAAGTGGGAGCAGCGGCTTTTCCGGGGATCGGAGACGCATCAGTTTACGGGCGGGGCGAACCTGCTTTCGGCGGTGTTGGTGCTGGCGATCATGATCCTCCCCACGGTCATCAACATCAGCGAGTCGTCGCTCAAGGCGCTGCCGCCGCAGTTGAAGGCTTCCTCGCTTGCGTTGGGCGCCTCCCATGTGCAGACGATCTTTCAGGTGATGATACCCGCCGCTAAGCCGGGTATCATCACGGCGATCGTGCTGGGCGTGGGGAGAGCGGTCGGAGAGGCTATGGCGATCAGTCTGGTATCGGGAAGCTCCGTGAATTTCCCGCTGCCCTTCTCGTCGGTCCGGTTTCTTACCACGGCGATCGTCAGCGAGATGGGGTATGCGAGCGGCTTGCACAGGCAGGTGCTTTTCACGATCGGGCTGGTGCTGTTTGCCTTTATCATGATCGTCAATGTGCTGTTGAACGGCATTCTTAAGAAAGGGGACACGGAGTATGACTAGAAGATCTAAGGACGCGCTTGTCCTCGGACTGATCTATCTGGCGGCATTCTTTTCTGTGGTACTGCTTGCCGGGATCATGGTCTACGTGTTTGCGAAGGGATTTTCTTCGATCAGTTGGTCGTTTCTGACCACCGTGACGAGCGCGCTCAAGGGCACGACGGGCATTGCGGGCAATATTGTCAACACGCTCTACATCGTGGCGCTGACGCTTTGCATCGCGACGCCGATAGGCATCGGGTCGGCGATCTGGCTGAATGAGTATGCGGGAAAAAGTAAGCTGGTCCGCCTGATCGAGTTTACGACGGAGACGCTTGCGGGTATCCCGTCTATCATTTTCGGGCTGTTCGGCATGGTGTTTTTCGGGACGGCGCTGCACTGCGGCTACTCGATCCTGACCGGGGCGCTCACGCTCACGCTGATGATACTGCCGTTGATTACGAGGAATACGCAGGAGGCGCTCAGAGCTGTGCCGGACACATACCGCACGGGGGCGATCGGTATGGGCGCCACCAAGTGGCATATGATACGCACCATACTGATCCCCTCCGCCATGCCCGGGATCATAACAGGCGTTATACTTGCGGTGGGACGTATCGTGGGGGAGTCCGCGGCGCTTCTGTTCACGGCGGGCAGCGGGTATCTGTTGCCGAAACCGGGCATGGGGTTATTGCGCAAGATCATGGAGTCCGGCGGCACGCTCACGATACAGCTCTATCTGAGCATGTCCAAGGCGCAGTACGACGTCGCTTTCGGTATTGCGGCGGTGCTTTTGTGCATCGTCCTCTTGATCAATATACTGACCAGACTTCTGGCGGGCAAGCCGGACGTGTCGTCGCGTGGATAGGAGACAATATGGATCACATCAAGATAAAAACGGAAAAACTGAATTTGTACTATGGCAGCAATCATGCCCTCAAAGATATCGACATGTGCATTCGCGCCAATGCGATCACGGCGTTCATAGGGCCGTCCGGCTGCGGCAAATCCACTTTCTTAAAGACGCTGAACCGCATGAACGACCTGATCGACAATGTCAGGATCGAGGGAAAGGTCTTGCTTGACGGGGAGGATATCTACGCGCCGAAGGTGGACGCGACCCTGCTGCGCAAGCGGGTCGGCATGGTGTTCCAGCAGCCGAATCCTTTTCCCATGAGCATCTATGACAATATTGCCTACGGGCCGCGGATCCACGGCATCAAGAGCAAGGCGGAGCTGGACGGGATCGTGGAGCGGAGTCTGCGCGGCGCGGCGATCTGGGACGAGGTGAAGGATCGGCTGCAAAAGTCCGCGCTGGGGCTTTCGGGAGGGCAGCAGCAGAGACTGTGCATCGCCCGCGCGCTGGCGGTGGAGCCGGAGGTGCTGCTTATGGACGAACCGACCTCGGCGCTTGACCCGATCTCGACCCTGAAAGTGGAGGAGCTGATGAGCGAGCTGAAAAAGGATTATACGGTCGTGGTCGTCACGCACAATATGCAGCAGGCCGCGCGCGTCTCGGACGACACGGCGTTTTTCCTCGTGGGCGAGGTGATCGAGTTTGCCGCTGCGATCGATCTGTTTTCCAGACCGCAGGACAAGAGGACGGAGGATTATATTACCGGAAGGTTCGGATAGAGAAAGGGGTGGGAATATGTCACCGAGAACAAGATTCGAGAGTGAATTGACGGAGTTGAGAGAAGACCTGAAACAGATGTGTTTTCATGTGGAGGCGGTCTATGACAGGCTGTTTGCCGCCGTGGACAGGAAAGCGGAGGAGGAAGTCCGCGAGATCCTGACGCAGGACAATACGACGAGGGACATGGAGAAGCGGATCGAGGCGGAGTGCCTGACGCTGATCACGAGGCAGCATCCGCTGGCGGGGGATCTGCGGGTCGTGTCCGCGAGCTTGAAGGTCGTCACGGATATCCAGCGGGTGGGCGTTCACGTCACGGATATGGCGGAGCTGATCCTGCGGCTTCGGATGCAGGAGCTGTCCTGCTTTTCGGACAATCTTCTGCCGATGGTGAAAGCGGCGCAGCGTCTTCTGCACAGTGCGATCGAGGCTTTCCTGCACCGCAATACGGAGGCGGCGAAAGCGGTCATAGCGGGAGATGATGAGGTGGACGACCTGTTCAACTGCGTGAAGGACGATCTCGTTAAGCAGTTGAAGAGCGACGCCGCCGGCGTGGATGACTGTATCGACGCGCTCATGCTGGCAAAGTATCTGGAGAAGATCGGCGACCATGCCGTGAACGTGGGCGAGTGGGAGCTTTTTCAGGAGACGGGCAATATCGAGAAAGTGCGTATCCTGTGACTTTACCTGTTCTTTACATGATTTTTACACGGGTATGATAGTGAAAACCACAGTGACGTATGCTACAATAGATGAAAGGTGATTCTAATGAGCATGATCTATATTGTGGAAGATGATGTGAATATCAGCGAGATCGAGAGTTTTTCTCTGAAAAACAGCGGGTATGATGTGGCGGTGTACGAGAACGCCGCGGATTTCGAGGAAGCCGTCAGAAAGAGAGTGCCGAGTCTGGTGCTTCTGGATATCATGCTGCCGGACGAGAGCGGGCTTGTGATCGTGGAAAAGCTGCGCAAGGATCCGCTGACCAAAAAGATACCGATCATTCTTGTGACCGCCAAGACGACGGAGTTAGACAAGGTAAAGGGCTTAGACGTGGGAGCGGACGACTATATTACCAAGCCTTTCGGGGTAATGGAACTGATCTCCAGAGTCAAGGCCCTGCTCCGCAGGAGCGGGGCGGATCAGGACGAGAAATGTCTGTGCATCGGCGGGATATTCCTCGACAGTGAGCGCCATGCGGTGTATGTGAACAACAAGCCCTGCGAGTTGACCTACAAGGAGTATGAGCTTCTCAAAATGCTGATCCGGCGGGCAGGTATCGTGACCAGCCGCGAGGAGATCCTGAACCATGTATGGGGATACGCGTATCAGGGGGAGTCGCGCACACTGGATATGCATATCAAGTCTCTGCGGCAGAAATTGGGGCCCGCGGGCGCGATGATCAAGACGGTGCGCAACGTGGGATATTTCCTCGATGATATCATAGAGTGACGAGGTGGCCGAAACAACATGAAAAAGAAGATCAATCGGCAGCTGATGTTTATTTCCGCCATGGCGGTCGTGGTCACACTGCTGTCCATGGCGGCTGTCTTTTACCATATCTTTCAGAGGCAGGTGCTGGACGACCTGCGCATGTATGCCCGTATGCTTTCCGGAAACGGGCGGACGGTTTCCGCAGATAAAATAGAAGAGGAACTCTATGCCGGCGCCGGCGGATCTGATGCTGCGGACGAGCCGGTGAGGATCACGGTGATCAGCCCGGAAGGGACGGCGGTCTATGACAGCAACGCGGACGTGGACCGAATGGACAACCATGCTGACAGGCCGGAGGTGAGAGAGGCTTTTGCGAAGGGGGAGGGCAGCTCCGTCAGACGCTCTTCCACCATGCGGCGCAATACCTTTTATTTTACCCTGCTCCTCGAGGACGGCAGTGTGCTGCGCGTAGCGCGAGAGGCGCACAGCATATGGAGTATCCTGTACAGGGCCCTGCCGGTCATGCTGGCGATCGTCTGTGTACTTCTGGCGCTGTGCCTGTTCCTTTCCCATTATCTGACGAAAAGTCTGCTTGCGCCGATCGAACAGATGGCGGCGGATATGGACTGCATCGGCGACAAAGCGATCTATGAGGAGCTTGTTCCCTTTGCCGAGACGATCCGGCAGCAGCATGACGCGATCCTGAGGAACGCGGATATGCGTCAGGAGTTCAGCGCCAATGTCTCCCATGAATTGAAGTCGCCGCTCGCCGTGATCTCCGGCTATTCTGAGCTGATTGAGAACGGCATGGCGTCCGGACAGGATGTGCTCCGGTTCGCCGCGGAGATCCACAAGAGCGCCGGGCGGCTTTTGACGCTGATCAACGACACCATACGGCTGTCGGAGTTGGACGTGATCGACCGAAACATTCCCTTTGAGGAGCTGGACTTGTACGAGATCGCCAAGGACAGCGTCTCGATCCTGCAGCTTCGGGCGGAGGAGCGAAGCGTGATGCTCACTTTGGAGGGCAGCGCCTGTAAGATGCCCGGAGACAGGCAGATGATAGAGGAGCTGATCTACAATCTGTGCGACAATGCGATCAATTATAATAATATAGGCGGCAGCGTGACGGTCAGCGTGCAGCGCGTGGAGGGCAGACCGGTGCTGCGCGTCAGGGATACGGGCATCGGCATTCCAAGGGAATATCAGGACAGGATCTTCGAGAGGTTTTACCGGGTGGACAAGAGCCGTTCCAAGTCTACGGGCGGCACGGGCCTGGGTCTGGCGATCGTGAAACACATCGTCGAGGCACACCATGCAAAGCTCAGCCTGACAAGCGAGCCGGGCAAGGGCACGGATATCGCCGTCACTTTTTAAGCTCTGTATTGAAAATGCGCGTGAAAGTGGTAAACTGTAAGAGGGCGCAGCTTTCGCGCCCATGAGGATCAGGAAAAGGAAACACGCGTTATGAATACGGAACTGGAACAGGTCGTCAGTGAAGTGGCGAAGGCGGTAAAAGGAAAGGACAGAGTGATACGCAAGGTGCTGGCGGCAGTGCTGGCCGGCGGTCATGTATTATTGGAAGACATTCCGGGCGTAGGAAAGACGACGCTGGCGATGGCGCTCGGCAGAGCGCTGGAACTGGAGTATAAGAGGATGCAGTTCACGCCGGATGTGCTCCCCAGCGATATCGTGGGATTTACCATGTACAACAGCGGCACGCGGGAGTTTGAGTACAAGGCGGGCGCTGTGTTCTGCAACCTGTTTCTGGCGGACGAACTGAACCGCACTTCTTCCAAGACGCAGTCGGCGCTCTTGGAAGTCATGGAGGAGAACCGGGTGACGGTGGACGGCGTGTCCCACGCGCTGCCCGAGCCGTTTACGGTGATCGCGACGGAAAATCCCTTTGGCTCCTCCGGCACGCAGCTTCTGCCGGAATCGCAGCTCGACCGTTTTCTCATCTGTCTGCAGATGGGATATCCCTCCCATGAAGCGGCGATAGATATCCTGAAAAACAGCGCGGGCGGCGGGATCGATCAGGTGCGCGGCGTGATGGGCGCAGACCGTCTTTTGGAGCTGAGAAAACAGGCGGAGACGCTGCATGTGGAAGATGATATCTACGAGTATCTGATGCGGCTCACGGAGGCCACCAGACAGGATCCGCGCATCGCGCTCGGCGTCAGCCCGCGGGGCGGGATCGCGCTCCTCAAAATGGCGAAGGCGACGGCGCTCATGCGGGGCGGCGATTATGTGATCCCCGAGGACGTGCTGTCGGTGATCGGGGACGTGTGGCGGCATCGGATCCGTCTGCATGCCAGAGCACGCGCGGAAGGGATCGGCGTGCCGGATATCATCATGGAGCTCACGGAAAGGATACAGGCGGTCTGATGAAGAGAAAGATATACGGCAGCCCGATCGGTATCCTGCGGTTTTGCCTTCTGTTTGGCGTTACGCTGTATCTGTGGAATTTCTTTCGCAGCTATGTGCTGTTTCTGGCATTGGCGCTTATGACGGTCAGTCTGATCGTCTCTTTTCTGCTTCTGTGGTCCGGCAGAGATACTCTGCGGGCGCAGGTCGTGCTGCCGGCGGACAGAGTCGGCAGAAACACCGCATTTTCCTTTGACATCGTTCTGCACAATCCCCGGCGGTTTACGGCTTATACGGCGGACGTCACCTATTCCTTCGGCAATGTCTTCACGGAGTATGAGGAGCGGAAGACGCAGCATATCCGTATCGCGCCGTCAGGCGGCAGCCGGATCAGACAGCAGATGGAAAGCCGCTATGCGGGGAGAGTGGAGGTACGGATCGAAGCCTTTGAGGTCTTTGACCTGTTTCACATATTCAGTTTGCGGGGAGCGGACAGACCGGAAGCGCATACCGTCGTGTGGCCTTCGTTTGCGGAGACGGCGGGGGAGGAGGTGCGCAGCCGCGTCAAGGGCTTTCCTGCCGAGAATGAGACCAAGAGGCGCGGCGCCGACTACAACCCCGACTATGAGGTGCGGGAGTATATTCCGGGCGATGAACTGAAAAGCATTCACTGGAAGCTGTCGGCCAAGCAGGAGCGCATGATGGTGCGGGAACGCCTTGCGGCGGGAAGAGAGAAGATCAATATCCTTCTGCCGCTCGGGGAGGACAGAGGGCACAATGACGATCTTGTGGAGGCGCTCTATGCGCTCGGACGGCTTTTGCAGGACAAGGGCTATCCGCTCCAGCTGTACTGGGAAGCGGCCGGCGGTCTGCGGGGATACTTTGCGGCGGAGACCGGGGAACTGGAAAATGCGCTTGTCGAGATCCTGAGCGACAGCGGACTGAGAAGAGAAGGCGGGGCGGAGGCGCAGATGGCCGTGCAGCATCCGCAGGAGAGTTATATTTTGATTCAGGCAGGAGCGTATCAGGGTGCGTATATTCGCTAGGACGAAAAAAGAGGAGATTTCCGAGCTCACTCTCGTGCAGATGCAGGAGAGCGGCAAGTATGATCTTTTTGCGGCGCTCTCGAAGGCGCTGCTTGTCTTTATGCTGATCTACGGCGCGTTAGGCGGCTTCCTGTCAGCCTTTGACATCGACAGCAACAGCGGGCTGTGTATGCTTGTGCTGTTCGGCATGGCGTTTCTTTTAAGCGCCGTGTATGAGAGCGGCAGAAGGTGGCTCATCAATCTGGTGAGTCTGGGTCTTCTGGCGGTCTATCTGTATATTGCCGTCGCGAATTATTGGGTCATCAACAGCGGCTACTATGCGATCCTGAACCGCTTCTATGAAGTCGCGAGGAATTACCTGAATGTGGACAGCGGTATGGAATACACGCTCGCCGTGGAGGAGACATACGCGACGGTCACGATGTTTGTCCTGTTTCTCGGCATGGTGGGTGTGATACTGCTCAATATCATGCTGCAGAATAAATGCAGCCTGTGCAGGGTGGCGCTGCTTACCCTGACGCCGTTCGCCATTCCCTTTTACTTCGACTGTTCACCGAAGCTGCTCTATGTCATCTTTCTGTTGGGCGGTTATCTGACTGTGGCGATCCTGCAGGGCGGGAATGTACACGGCAGACTGCGGGGCATGGTCGGGCATGTCCTTCCCCTTGCCGTGGTCGTGACGGCGCTCACGGTCAGGACGGCGGCGTTTTTGGTCCCGGAGGCGGCTTATGCGCGTATCGTGCCGAAAAGTGCGGCCAAGGAAGCCTCGGAGGAGGGAATGGTGCGGTTCGCCCAGTACGGTCTGTCGGCAATGCTCAGGCAGGGGAGCGCGGGCGTGGGCGTCAGCGGCGGCAGACTCAGCAAAAGCGCGTCGCTCATGCCGACTTACGAGACTGTGCTGACGGTCAGATATACGCCGTACGATTATGCGCCGGTGTATCTGAAAGCCTTTACCGGCAAGGAATATCTGGGCGACAGGTGGTCTGAGGCGGAAGACGGTCTGCCGGACGACGGCGGTATGGCGGCGGGTGTGGAGAGCAGACGCCGGGCCTATCATGAAGGAGACGAGAACGGCGGGACGTCCGTGCAGGGCAGGGGTATCATGGAAGTGGAGAAGGCGGACGAAAACGACCGTTATGAATACCGCCCTTATTACACATCTGCGGAAGAATCGGAGAAGCTGCCGCAGGAACAGGATCGGCGGACCTATGTCTATTATCCCGCCGTCGGGGACGCCGCAGTGCCGCCGCAGACTGTCGCCGACGAATATCTGCAAGTGCCGGAAAGCTGTCTTACGGCGGTGGACGAGGTGTGCAGGGAAGGCGGATTTGCCGGTACGAAAGAAGAGATCGCGGCACAGATCGTCCGTTTTTTTGATGAAAATTATTCCTACACCCTGCGGCCCGGCTATTATTTCGGCGATCCCGATTATATCAGTCATTTTCTGTTGGAGAGCAAAAAGGGATACTGCGCGCATTTTGCCTCGGCAGCGACCATGCTGTTTCGGCATCTGGGGATCCCCGCGCGCTATGTAGAGGGGTATGCCTTCTCTTATCTGAGCGTGGTGGAGAACGGCGAGCTGGTGGAGGGCGCTTCCTACAGCGACTATTATGACGGCTATTCCCCTATCGGGGAGACGGCGCTGATCACACTGGAGATACCCGATGCCTATGCCCACGCATGGGTGGAGATCTATGTGGAGGGAAAGGGCTGGCTGGTGGTCGATCCCACGCCGGCGCAGGACGCACAGGAGGAGACGGCTTCCTTCTGGGATGCGTTTATGGCCGGGAACGGCGGCGGCGCGGATCTGGATATGGCGCAGAACGATCTGGGCGATTATCTGGAGGGCGCGTTAGGCAGCGTAAGCTATGCGGTGCTGGGGGCGGCGGCGGTCTTTCTCGCCGTCCTGTGCGCGCTGTATCTGCACCGTCTGTATCGGGAGAGCAGACTGCCGGACAGGGAGCGGGTAAAACTGGAATACGGGCGGCTGCATGCCTGTCTTGGCAGAAGATATCCGGCGTACCGGAAGCTTCGTACCCTGAAGGAGCAGCTTGCGTGGGTGCGGGAACACGGTGCGGCAAAAATCGACGACGGGCTGACGGAGGATCTGTATCGGGCGTACTATGCGGACGAGGCGGCATGCGACTGCAAAAAGCTGTACAGGCGGATTCGCCGCATCAGGCGGCGGTGCCGTTTCCGCAGAGGGAAATCTGTCGAAAATAACAAAAAAAGATAACAGGATATTGCAAAAACGTGTACAATATATTAAAGTCATATGTATAAGTCCGCGATCGGCAGAACGGAAGGCGGACAGGGAGGAAGAAAATATGTGGACAAGGGCGGAATTAAAGAATAACGCGAAGGCATTTTTTAAGTACAATTACTGGAAAATGGTGCTCGTGGCGCTGGTAATGGCATGCATCAGCGGCGGCGGCGTCTCGGTCGGCGGCTATTCGCAGGGCAATACGTCGGAAACGAACGGAGCCAGCAGTATCGGTATAGTGCCGTCTGTGCAGCTGACGTCGTTGGACGTGAAACTGACGACGGCGGTCGTGGTGGGCATCCTTGTGGGCATTATCGTCGTCTGTCTGATCGTGGGCGCGCTGCAGTGGTTCGTCTTTAACCCGCTTATAGTCGGCGCGCAGCGTTTCTTCGTGGTGAGCCACTATCGCAAGGCGGAGCTGGGAGAGCTGGGCTTCGCTTTCTCCAGGTCCTACATGAATATCGTCAAGATCATGTTTCAGGCGCAGATGTACGTGTTCCTGTGGTCGTTGTTGTTCGTCATACCGGGTATCATCAAGACCTATGAGTATATGATGATCCCGTATATCCTGGCGGAGAATCCGGATATCGACTCCAAGGAAGCGTTCGCCATGAGCAAGCAGATGATGACGGGCAACAAGTGGAAGGCGTTTGTGCTGCAGCTGTCATTCTTGGGCTGGTTCCTTCTGAGTGTCTTTACCTGCGGGATACTCTCTGTCTTCTGGGTGGATCCGTATCTGTACATGACGCAGTCGGAGCTTTATGTGGCGCTGAAGGAGATCACCTACGGCGGCGGGCCGAATCCGTATGTGCAGGTCAACGGCGTAAACTAAAATAAAAATAGAATAACATACGTGATTGAAACACCCTGTCCGAAGCGACGGGGTGTTTTTGCGTATGACAGGGCGTGATGCGGCCGTCCCTGCCGTGAAAGGCGGCTTTTTTGTCATAAAAGGCGGCTTCCGATGATAAAGAAAAGGGCGGAAACGGCCGATAAAATCAACAGAACTATAAATACGCACAAAAGGCGCATGGCGAAAGGGATTTTGCCGTTTTTAACAAGGAGGTTGTCTTATGAAGATACAGGCGGGGACGAACGAGAACCAAAATACGGCGCTTGGCGTCGGCGGCGCGTCAGGAACGCAGGAGACGCGGGCGGCGCAGACGGATGAGAAAGCGCAGAAAAAAGGAGATACCAAGACCATTTTTGCGGGAGATCTGGGACTCTGTATGCAGACCGATCTCATTGCGCAGAAAAAGAAGAGCGCACAGAAGCAGGCGCTTCAGATGATCGAGGACGCGTGGGATATCGACAGGAGATTCGATAAGAGCATTGCGGGCTACAGGGATCGGCTGGCGGAGCTTGCAGCGGAGAAAGAAGCCAACTGGGAAGAGATCGAGAAGCGTGACGGCTGGAAGGAAGAGCTGCGTCAGACCTACGGCGTGGCCGAGGATTCGCGGGAGCAGCAGGATCTGAAGCTGTTGGAGAAAGAGCAGGACTGTATAAACGGCGCCGGTCGTGACGGCCGCCGGCCCGTTCTCACCGAGGAGGAGAAAGAGCGGCTTACCCGGATTCATGAGAATGGTCTCACGGAGTATCAGGAGCGGTGTATGGCCATTGACGCGCAGCAGGCCGGATTAGAGAGAAGCAACGCCAGGATCGACGAGGAGAGCAGGGCTTACAACGCTGCCATCCGCTCGACGAGGCTGGAGCGTCTTAAGAACAACGAGATGGCAAAGGCCCAAAAGAAGGCGGATATCGTGCTGGAGGCTGCGAGCAGGGAGGTCGTCGGCATGCTGACGGACGAGGCGACGAAGTACGTGGATCAGAAGTTCGAGGAGCAGGTCGAGGAGGCGAAGAAGAAAGCCGAGGAGAAGGCGGAGCAGGAAGAGAAAGTCGAACAGCGGCAGGAGAAGGCCGAGGAGCTGGAGCAGCGGATCGATGAGACGCGCGCAAAGCGAAAAGAGCAGGAGGACGCGCGCAGGGAAGCCGAGGAGCGCGCCAGACTGGAGGAGGATTTCCTGAGCGGCATGATGAATGCCGGGATCGGCGGTGTCGGCGCAACGGCGGATGCACAGTCCGACATTAAAAATATGCTGCATAAGATGAATCTTTTGGACGAAGACTTAAAGGGAAGCATCGTGGAGGCGAAGCTGGAAGCCTATTCGTGACAAAAAACGCATATTTCGTGACATGGAAAAGAAAAAGCGCCCGCATCGTGCCGATATAATTACATAAAGGGAAGATAACATAGACTGACTGGGGATAGGGACGGGCATGAAGATTGCGGTTTGTGACGACGAGGTAAGAGGGAGAGAACGGATTCTGACCTTAATCGAGAAAGAATTTTCTCAGGCACAGACATGTGAATTTGATTCAGGGACGAAGCTGATCAAAAGCGTGGAAAACGGATATCGGCCCGACATCGTGCTGTTGGATATCGCGATGGAGGGCATGGACGGCATGGAGACGGCGAGACGTCTGAAAAAGCTGACGGACGCGCTGCTGATCTTTGTGACGGGTGTGAAAGAGCAGGTATTTCAGGCTTTTGACGTGGGCGCCTTTCACTATCTGATGAAGCCGATCGATCAAGATAAAATGACAGATGTTCTGAAACGCGCGTTTCAGGAAGTGGAGAAGAGGAGCGCGCCGCCGCGGTATCTTTTGGTGAAGGCCGAGAGAAGCCATTACCGGATCCCGATCGACGATATCCTGTATGCGGAAAACAACGGGCGCAAGGTCATTCTGCACACGAAGGACGGTCGTCTGGAATACTATGAGCGCATGAATCATCTGGAGGAAGTGCTGGGCGAGGGCTTTTACCGCTGTCACAGAGGATATCTGGTGGCGCTTTCCGCAATCAATGAGTATGACCGCGACAGCATCACGGTCATTGGCGGGGACAAGATCTATCTGGCAAAGCAGAAGTACGGCGAATTTGTGAAGCTGTACTGCAGATTTTTGAAGGAGTAGGTTATAGGCTATGGCTGTATTGCTGCTTGATCTGGCGGAGTATTCTGTGAGGGCCGCACTTTTATTATATCTCTGCAGGGATATTATCCTGTTAAAAGAAAAGTATCGTTCCGTGGGAAAGATGCTTTTTTTCTTACAGGCATTTCTGGTGAGCTTCCTGCTGTCGCACTTTCAGGTGCTCGACAGGCTGTTTCGCGATACGGAGAATATGCAGAATATCAGCAGCCATTCCATTTTGGGGCTTGTCCTTATCTTCTTATGCAGCTTCGTGACCATGGATATCCTGTATCAGGGCGGCCGGGCGGCTAAATTCTATCTTATATCCGTCTACCATACGATCAAGGAAATGGTGCGGTTCGCGCTGCACAGCCTATGGCTGTTTATCACAAACACCTGTTATCTGCGGCTCGCCGACAAGGCCGTTGCGGGCGAACTGGAGTTGGAGGATTATAGGGTATACGCGGATCGGATACAGTTCTGGGGCATGCTTGCCTTCAGCGCGGCCACCGCCCTGTGCATGTATGTGGTCATCCGCCTGTTCAGGCGGTATCAGACTACACTGGTTACGGACATCAGCAGGGAGGGACTGCGGTTCCTGATGCTGATCCCTGTGATCGGCATGGTGCTCGACGCAGCGTGGCGCGTCCTGTTCTACTATCAGAAAGGGACGGAGATAGAGTTTTTGTATGACAGGCATATGAGCATGTATGTCGTCATACCGTCCGTTTCCCTGCTGTGTCTGGCGGGTATCGTGTTCAGCCGCAGGATCTATGCGGAGCTGGTGCAGTCCGAGGAACAGAAGAATGGGCTGCTCTTTTACAAACAGCAGCTTATGGATATGACCGAGCATGTCAGGGAATTGGAGCATCTCTACGACGGCATCCGGGGAATGCGCCATGACATCAACAACTGCGTGGCCGATATGGAGCAGCTTCTGGCGGGCGGCGTAGACGGCGGACAGATGTCCGAACAGACGGGGCAGGAGGCGACACGTTATCTGCAGAATATGCAGCGCGCGGCGGACAGCCTTGCTCTGCGCTTTGGCACCGGCAATCCGGTAACAGATGTTATATTAAACCGCAAGTATCAGGTCTGCCGACAGGAAGGGATCGCATTTGACGGGGAGCTGCTTTATCCGGACAGCCTTGCGATCGAAGCCTTTGATCTCGGTATCGTACTGAACAATGCGCTGGACAACGCGATCGAGGCATGCCGCAGACAGGACGGACAGGAAGTGCGCGCGATACGGTTTCACAGTTATATAAAGGGCAGAATGTTTTTCCTGACTGTGGAAAACACATACGATAAGGCCGCGATGCGGTTTCGGGACGGAAGGCCGGTTACCGCAAAAGAGGAGGAGGAGCTGCACGGGCTCGGCATGAACAATATGCAGAAATGCGTGGAGAAATATTACGGCACGATGCAGTATGAGGCAGGGGACGAGCGGTTTGTGTTGACGCTCATGCTGCAGGGGAAAACCGGTTCATGACGAAAACCGCATGGTTCGTGACAAAACGCTTGTTTGCGCATGGCGGCGTGACGATATAACAGATATAGACGGGTACAAGGCGCTGCAAGCGGGCAGCCGCGCGCCTGTCGTCATAAGAGGGATAAGCGGAAGGGAGCAGATACACATGAGGATACCTCGCAATTATATGAACAGCCATATGGCGTCGGACAGCACGGTCAATTCCCTGCTGCAGCGCGCGCTGAGCAGGAGCGGCAAAAATAAGCGGACGCACAAGAGCGATCTTCTGCGCTCTTCGGACGATCGGACAAAGCTGCTGCTGGCCGGTACCGCGACGGCGGCGCAGTCGCAGAAGCTGTACTACAATATGAAATACCATGCGGAGCAGGTGGCGGACTATGCGGATAAGCTGTCGGCCACAGGGGACAAGTCGCTCTTTGCCAAGGCGAAAGCGAGTCAGGACACAGCGGAGGCGGTGGCTGCCGTCAAGGGATTTGTGTCCCAGTACAACAGTATGCTGGAGAACCTCGAGGAATCCGGCACGAGAACGGATATCCTGTACAGGACACAGCTAAACGGCTATTCGAGTAAGAGCGCCGTCGAGCTGGCGTCGTGCGGCGTGAAGAGAAATGCGGACGGAACACTGGCCATAGACGAGAAGGCGCTCGCGGCGGCCAATGCCGAAACGTTAGAGAAGGTGTGGGGCGGTCAGAGCGGTTTCGCGGGCCGCGTGTCAGGCTGGGCGGACTCCGTGGCCGCCAGCGCGGAGAGAAATATGGAGGCACAGGCCAGCAGCGCATACAGCAGCCTGTTTGACAGTTACGGAAGCAGGGGCAATTATTTCAATTACTTCCGCTAGGCGAAAACACGGGCGTCAGAAAGGATAAAATCACAGACGTTATAAACGATATCCATAACGATAAAAACCGTACCCCGCGGACGGCTTGCACAGCCGAGGCGGGGTACGGTCATGTCAGCAGGGAAGAAGATCCGCTTCGCTGCGATAACAGTTTCTCAGTTCTTCCCGTTCACTTCCTCAAAAGTCTTCACGATCTCCTCGTCAGGTGCGGCAGTCAGAAGCGAAACGATCACATTGACGATGACTGCCGCTAAGAAAGAGGGCAGAAGCTCGTAGATGGCGAACGCGCCGCCCAGTCTGGCGATGCCGTACTTCCAGATGAATACCATAGCGCCGCCGGCGATCATGCCGCAGAGCGCGCCCCACTTATTCGAGCGCTTCCAGAACAGCGCGCAGAGCACGACCGGACCGAATGCCGCGCCGAAGCCCGCCCATGCAAAGGATACGATCTTGAAGATAGAGCTGTTCGGGTCGGAAGCCAGCACAACGGCGAACAGAGAGATCACGATTACAGTAACACGCGCTATTTTTACAGAAACCTTGGTATCCAGCTTTTTCCCGCCGAAGTCCTGTAAGAGGTTCTGGGAGATGCTGGAAGCCGCGGCCAGAAGCTGGGAATCCGCCGTGGACATGGTGGCTGCCAGTATGCCCGCCAAGATCACGCCCGCCAGCAGAGCGGCCGCCACGTTGTGTTTGCTTAAGACGGCGGCGATCTGTATGATGACCGTCTCGGTGTCGCTGCCCTGAAGCATGGGGATGACCGACGCTTTGGACATGCTGTAGCCGATCACGCCGATGAACACCGCCACGGCCATGGCGATCACGACCCATACGGAAGCGATCCTTCTGGATAATTTCAGTTTGTTTTCGTCCTCGATCGCCATAAAGCGCAGCAGGATGTGGGGCATACCGAAGTAGCCCAGTCCCCAGGCCATCATCGAGGCGATAGAGAGCGCGCCGTAGGGAGCGCTCTCGCCGGTCTCGGCCACATACGTCTGCACCATGCTGAAGTAGCCGGGCAGAGACTTGGCATTCTCGATCACGGTGTCAAGACCGCCCGCGCTCGAGAGACCGAAAAAGATCACGATGACCAGCGCTATCGTCATGGTAACGCTCTGGATAAAGTCCGTAGTGCTGACAGCCAGAAATCCGCCCAGCGTACAGTACAGGACGATGACCGCCGCACTGAGCAGCATGGCCGCCATGTAGTTTACCCCGAACAGCGTGTTGAACAGCTTGCCGCAGGCGGCAAAGCCGGAGGCGGTGTAGGGGATAAAGAAGATCACGATGATGACTGCCGCCACACAGGTCAGGATATTCCGGTCGTCGCCGTAACGCTTGGAGAAGAAGTCGGGCAGGGTAAGCGCCTGTACACGGCTGGTGTAACGCCGTATCCGCTTGGACACGATCAGCCAGTTGACGTAGGTGCCCACCGCCAGACCGATGGCAGTCCAGCCCACATCGGCCAGACCGGACAGGTAAGCAAGACCGGGCAGCCCCATCAGCAGATAGCTGCTCATATCGGAAGCCTCGGCGCTCATGGCCGTCACCAGCGGGCCGAGCTTTCTGCCGCCCAGATAGAAGTCTGAGGCGCTGGCGTTAGTCTTGGAATAACGGACGCCCACATAGATCATGACAGCCAGATAGAGAACAATGGCAATGATAATACAAATCTGTGACATTTTTCATATACTCCTCTCATTCGTAGATTACCGTGGAAAACACACAGCTACTATTATAATGAAAACAGACGGATATTACAAGAAAATTGCGCGAAAAAACCGGAAGGCGCTTTGTTCCGCACCGGAAGTATGCTATACTGTGTACATGGAAAACGATAGATGCGGGTCGGAAAAAATACGAAGAGGACTGCCGGAGGCTTTTCTTGCAAGAATGCAGAGGCAGCTTGGCGCGGCATACGATGCGTTTCTGGCGAGCTATGAGAAAGAGCGCACCTACGGACTGCGGTACAACCCGCTCAAAGCGTCACGCGAGGATTTCCTGCGGGAAGCGCCGTTTGCGCTGCGGGCCGTTCCGTGGGCGGAGGAAGGCTTCTACTATGAGCCGTCGGAACAGCCCGGCAGACATATGCTGCATGAGGCGGGCGCTTTCTATATTCAGGAACCGAGCGCCATGGCGGTCGTGCCGCTTTTGGATCCGCAGCCGGGGGAGCGCATTTTGGATCTGTGCGCGGCGCCGGGAGGCAAGAGCACGCACATAGCCGGCAGGATGCGGGGACAGGGGCTGCTCGTATCCAACGAGATCGTGCCCTCCAGAGCGAAGGTCCTGTCGCAGAACATTGAGAGGCTGGGCGTGGCGAACTGTGTGGTGTGCAGGGAAGAGCCGGCACGCATCGCGGCGCTTTTTCCGGCCTTCTTTGACCGGGTGCTTGTGGACGCGCCGTGTTCCGGGGAAGGGATGTTCCGCAAAGACGAAACCGCGATCGCAGAGTGGAGCGCGGAAAATGTGGCCCTGTGCGCAGCCAGACAGAGGGATATCCTCAGAGAGGCGGCCAAGACGGTGCGCCCGGGCGGTGTGCTGGTATATTCCACCTGCACCTTTTCTGAGGCGGAGGACGAGGACGCGGCAGAGGATTTCCTTGCCATGTGTCCGGAATACCGCATGGAAGGGGAACCCCTGCGGCTCATGCCGCATCTTGCGGAGGGCGAAGGCCATTTCGCGGTGAAGTTTCGCAGGATCGGCGGAACGTCCGAAGGAACGTCCGAAAAGGATCATGCCGGGAGCAGAGAGAAGGACGTAAGCGGGCGTAAAGGGAGAAAACCGGTCAGGGCAGCGGGAAAGTTGGCCGATGACTTCCTGTACAAAGAACTGGAGCTGACCGAGGCGGGAAGGAAGGCGCTGTTTGACGGGCGGACGCTGCAGCCCTTCGGGGAGGCGCTCTATCTCGTGCCGGACGCCATGATACCGCTCGACGGGCTCCGGATCGAGAGGCCGGGTCTGCAGATCGGCTTCTGCGAGAAGGACAGACTGCGGCCGTCCCATGCGCTGGCGCTTGCCCTGCGGCCGGAATATGTGCGAAAGAGCTGCGCGATGACGCCGAAACAGGCGGCTGCCTATATCCGGGGCGAAACCTTTGCGGTCGATCCGGCGCGGAAGTTCTGGTACCTGCTGACGGTGCAGGGATTTTCGATCGGCTTCGGCAAGGCGGCGGGCGGACAGATGAAGAACCATTATCCGAAGGGTCTGCGCCGGCCGTTTGTATAGGAAGGCGCGGCGCTGTGTGCGGAGATGAGCCGAGAAAATAAGAATCAAGGGAGGATAAGTGAAAATGGCGGCAGAATGGCTGAAAACGGCAGTGTTTTACGAGATCTACCCGCAGTCTTTTATGGATGCGAACGGGGACGGGATCGGAGATTTCAACGGTATTACGGCGAAGCTGGACTATATCCGGGAGCTGGGCTGTAATGCGATCTGGATGAACCCGTGTTATGATTCGCCTTTTCGGGATGCCGGGTACGATGTCAGAGATTATCGGAAGGTGGCGGAAAGATACGGTACGATAGAGGAGCTTAAGGAACTGTTCCGGCAGGTACATGCGCGCGGAATGCACATTCTGCTGGATCTTGTGCCGGGCCACACATCGGAGGAGCATGCATGGTTTGCGGAGAGCGGAAAAGAGGAGAGAAACGAGTATTCCGACCGCTATATCTGGACGGACAGCTGGATGGAACGGGCGGACGGGATCGCCTATGTCGCGGGAGAGCGGGAGCGGAACGGCGCCTATATCATCAATTTCTTCAAATGCCAGCCCGCATTGAATTACGGCTTCCTGCATGTGAAGGAGCGCTGGCAGAAGCCGATCGACCACCCGGCCTGTCTCGCCACGCGGGCGGCGATCGCAGATGTGATGCGTTACTGGCTTGCTGCCGGCTGCGACGGCTTCCGGGTGGATATGGCGGACTCTCTTGTGAAAAACGACGACGGGCACAAGAGCGGCACATGTGAGGTATGGCGTGACATGATCGGGCAGGTGCGCAGGGATTATCCGGAAACGGCTCTCGTGTCCGAGTGGAACGATCCCGTTTCCGCTATCGGCAGGGCCGGTTTCCAGATGGATTTCTTTCTCGACTGGACGGGCAACGGTTACAATCTGCTCATGCGGGATTACGACGATACCGGACGGGACGACAGTTTCTTTAAGAAGGACAGCCCAAGGCATATCACGGACTTCCTGCAAGAGTATCTCCCGAAATATGAGGCGGTCAAGGACAAGGGCTTCTACTGCCTGATCACGGGCAATCATGACACGGTGCGCGCCGCGTACAATCTGGACGAGAGGGAACTGAAGCTGGCATACGCTTTCCTGCTCACCATGCCGGGCGTGCCATACATCTACTACGGAGATGAGATCGGCATGAGATATCGGGCGTTATCCACAAAGGAGGGCGGCTATACGCGCACCGGGTCGAGGACGCCCATGCAGTGGGACAGCAGTGTCAATCACGGCTTTTCCAAGGCCGATCCGTCTAAGCTCTACCTGCCGACGGACAACAGTGAGGACGCGCCCACTGTGGAAGCGCAGATGAAGCGGCCGGATTCGCTGTACAATACGGTGAAGGGGCTTCTGCGCCTCAGAGGAGAGAACGGCGCATTTGCCCGGCACGACAATCTGCGGATACTTGCCGCGCAGGAGCAGACGCGCAGCTTCGCTTATGAGAGGGGAGATCTCATCATGCTGTGCAATCCTTCGGGCAGGTCGGAGACGCTCCCCGTAGACGTTTCGGGCGCGGAGCGGATCTACGCGGTGGGGTCGGGCAGACCGGAGGGCAGGGCGTGCGTGCTGGAGGCGCAGTCTTTTGTGATTTACCGCAAATAGGCTCTTGTCAAACAATCCCGGCTGGAATATACTAGATATAGATCCGCTTTTTCGACAAAATACCTTAAATTGTGTTTGGGAGCGCTTATCTATGCTGTTTTCCAGTTTGGGATTTATATTTGGATTTCTGCCGGTCTTTATGGCGTTATATCTGCTTGTCCCCGCAAAATATCGCAATATCGTGTTACTGTTGGGAAGCCTTGTTTTCTATGGAGCGGGAGAACCGTATTTTGTTCTGCTGCTTGTTTTTTCCGTGCTGGTGAATTATGGCCTGAGCAGATATATGTTCTGGGAGCCGGCGTCTCCGCAGAAGGATCGCAGCGGGAAGGCTGTCAGGCGGCGAAAGAGGGCGCTCGTGTTGTCGCTTGCGGTAGACTTCGGTCTGCTTTTTGTGTTCAAGTACTGGGATTTTACCGCCGGTACGATCAACGGGCTGGCAGGGCATGAGGCGGTCCCTGTGCTCATGCTGGCGCTTCCGCTGGGGATCAGCTTCTACACGTTTCAGATGGTGTCTTATCAGATCGACTGTTACCGCGGAACGATACGGGAACCGGCAGGGTTTGTCCCTTTTGCGGCCTATGTGAGTATGTTCCCGCAGCTGATCGCAGGACCGATCGTGCGCTACGAGGAAGTGGCGGACCGGATGCGGAAGCGCAGGGTCAATGTCAGGAAGCTGGAGAGCGGGCTGAAGCTGTTTACGGTCGGTCTGGGGCTCAAGGTGCTGCTGGCGAACCAGATCGGCACGCTTTGGAACACGATCATGTCTGCCGGTGCGGGAAATCTGCATGCGGCGGTGGCTTGGCTTGGCGCTGCGGCCTATTCCTTTCAGATTTATTTTGATTTCTGGGGATATTCCGTGATGGCTATGGGGCTTGGGAAGATGCTCGGTTTCAGGATACCGCAAAACTTCGACAGTCCCTACGCATCCCGGTCGATCTCGGAATTCTGGCGCAGATGGCATATCACGCTGGGCAGATGGTTTCGCGAGTACGTCTATTTCCCCTTGGGCGGAAGCCGCAGGGGAAGGCTGCGGACCGCGGCGAACCTGCTTGTGGTGTGGGCGTTTACCGGGCTGTGGCACGGTGCGGACTGGAATTTCCTGCTGTGGGGGCTGCTGTTTTTCGTGCTGCTCACGGTGGAGAAGAACAGTTACGGCAGGTGGATGGAGCGGTCCAAGGTGATAGGGCATATTTACACGCTGCTTCTCATACCGGTCACATGGGTGGTGTTCGCCGTCACCGATCTTGGACAGCTTACGGCGTATCTGGGCAATATGTTCGGAATATACGGCGCAGGTGTACTGGTCGGTATGCAGCAGCTTGTGCGCTATCTGAAAGAATATGGAGTGTTATTGATAGTCTGCTGCCTGTTTGCCACGCCGTATCCCGCAAAGCTTTACCGCAAGTTCGCGGACAGGTGGTTTACGGTGGTCATTTTGCTGGGGATATTCTGGTTTTCGGTACATGAGATCATGGTGGGAAGCAACAATCCGTTCTTGTATTTCAGGTTTTAGGATCGGGGAACGATAAGATGAAGAGTGGGAAAAAGGCCCGCAGAAAGGAAACGGGCCGGGAAGCGGAAGTACAAAAGCATACGCAGCCGCAGGACAGCGCTGCCGCCGGAGAGCCGGAAAGGGAGAAGACGACGAGCCGCCGCCGACTGGAAAAAGTCGGGGAGGCGTTGTATAACTGTCCCTATCTGCTTGCGCTTCTGGTGACTTCCGCGGCGGTGCTGTTCTGCTCCGACGAGATCGGTATCCGGACGGTCTGTGCGGACGCACAGGCGGTGGTGAGACGTGTGTCGGGTGCGGACGCTCCGGCGTCGGTTTTGGCGTCCGACAAGGCGGCCGCAAGCGCGGCGGGAGAAGAAAAGATCTTGGTGTCCGAGAAGGCGGACGATCAGGAGCAGCCGGCCGTTCCGGCAGACAATATCGCCGGGGATATTTTGGAAGAAACGGAAAATGCAGGAGAATGCAAGGCCGAAAATAACGATATAAAAGAGAAAAACGATTTTGATAACGTTTCATATACGGATAAAAACGCCGAAAATCAAGAAAAAGAGATAATCGGGACGACGGAATTTGTGAGTTATGAGCCGGTGGAGACAGATTCGCCGTATTACTCGGATGCAGGAAAAGTTGCATTGACGACTACGTACCCCTACACCAAAGAAAACATTAGTTATTTTAATGACGCCGCTTTTCTCGGCGATTCGCGCACATTGGGGATCTCGGATTATGCCGGACTGGACGAGGCGGACTTCTACTGCGACAGCGGCATGACGATTTTTAAGATTCTGGATCCGGAAGGGGCGACTTACCGGAAGACGGGCAGGAAAGAAGACCTTTCACGCGTCCTGCAGGAGAAGCGGTACGGCAAGATCTATATCATGCTCGGCATGAACGAGCTGGGGTACGGCAACACGGCGATGTATCTGGATAAGTACCGCGAGGTGGTGGAGCAGATCAGGAAATGGCAGCCCGATGCGGTTATCTATATTATGGCAAACCTTCATGTCAGCAAAGAGAAGAATAATACGGAGACGGAGTTTAACAATATCAATATCAACGACAAGAATGCGGCTGCGGCGAGCCTGGCAAACGGAAAGGATATCTTTTATCTGGATGCCAATCCGCTGTTCACTGACGAGGACGGATTTTTAGATGCCGAGCTGACCTTTGACGGTGTGCATCTGTATGCACAGCACTATGACAGATGGCGGGAATTTCTCATGGAGCATGGCGTGGAGAACAAAGTAGCGCAGAAGGGGAGCGGGAACGATGGAAGAGATACGGCTGAATAAGTATCTGGCTTCCTGCGGGATCTGTTCCAGACGGGATGCCGACAAGCTGATCGAGCAGGGGCTTGTTGCGGTCAACGGGAAGACCGCTTCGCAGGGCATGAAGATCACGGAAGGAGACGAGGTCAGCGTCCGCGGCAGGAAGGTCGCGGGGCGTGATAAAAAAGTCGTACTTGCATATTATAAACCCGTGGGGGTCGTCTGCACGGAGCGCGACGCCCATGCGGAAAAGATCGTCACGGACGCGCTGCACTATCCTGTCAGAGTCACCTATGCCGGCAGACTGGACAAAGACTCGGAAGGGCTGCTTCTGATGACGAACGACGGCGATCTGATCGAAGCCATGATGCGGGGCGCGAACCGGCACGAGAAGGAATATCTTGTAAAGGTGCGGGAGACATGGACCGAGGAAGCGATCCACAGGCTGCGCGCCGGCGTGTATCTGGAGGAACTGGATGTCACCACGCGCCCCTGCGCGGTGGAGCGGACCGGCCCGAAGACGGTGCGCATGGTATTGACGCAGGGACTGAACAGACAGATCCGGCGTATGTGCAGGGCGCAGGGATACCATATCCTGTCCCTGAAAAGAACGCGCGTTGTGAATATAGAGCTGGGCGGCTTGCGGCCGGGAGAGTACAGGGAACTGTCGGCCGGCGAGAGGAAAGATCTGTATCGGATATGCGGGCTTACAGCGAATCAATAGAGCGGCAGGTATTTTCAAATGGGAGAGAAAGAGATCGATCGAATGAAGGAGCTGATCCCGGTGCTGAACCGGGCGGCGAAGGCGTACTATGCGCAGGACACGGAGATCATGAGCAATCTGGAATATGATCGCCTGTATGATGAGTTGGTCGGCCTAGAAAAAATAACGGGCGTTACGCTTGCGAACAGCCCGACAGGCAGCGTGGGATACGAGGCGGTCGACGAACTGCCGAAGGACCGCCATGAACAGCCGATGCTGTCATTGTCCAAGACAAAGAGCAGGGAAGAGCTGCGCGATTGGCTGAATGGCAGGGAGGCGCTGCTGTCATGGAAGCTGGACGGGCTTACGGTGGTGCTGCACTATGCGGCGGGCAGACTCTATAAGGCCGTCACGAGAGGCAACGGCGAAGTAGGCGAGGTAGTCACCAACAATGCAAAGGTCTTCAAGAACATTCCCCTGACGATACCGTATCAGGGAGAGTTGACGGTCCGCGGCGAAGCGGTCATAAGCTACAGCGATTTTGAGAAGATCAACGGCCAGATCGAGGAGGCGGAGGCCAGGTACAAGAATCCGCGGAACCTCTGCAGCGGCTCGGTGCGCCAGCTCAACAATGAGATCACGGCGGAGCGGAATGTCATGTTTTACGCCTACAGTCTCGTGAGAGCGGACGATGTGGATTTTGAAAATTCCAGAGTGAAGCAGTTTGCATTTATGGCAAAGCTGGGGTTTGACGTCGTGGAATACAGGCTGGTAGATCCCGATACGATCATGGACGATATCGCATATTTCGAGAAAAAGATACAGACCTACGACATTCCGTCGGACGGGCTGGTGCTGCTCTATGACGATATCGCCTACGGGCATTCTCTTGGCAGGACGGCCAAATTCCCGCGGGATTCCATCGCTTTCAAGTGGGCGGACGAGCTGCGGGAGACCGTGCTTCAGGAGATAGAGTGGAGCGCGAGCCGCACGGGCCTGATCAATCCCGTGGCGGTCTTTGAGCCGGTGGAGCTGGAGGGAACGACAGTCAGCCGGGCCTCGGTACACAATATCAGTATCGTGAGGGGACTGAAGCTGGGGATCGGCGACCATATCACGGTCTACAAGGCCAACATGATCATTCCGCAGATCGCGGAGAACCTGACGAAGAGCGATACGCTGGAGATCCCGGCGGTATGTCCCGTGTGCGGGCAGCCGACCGAGATCAGACAGGTGGGCGACGTGCAGTCGCTGTACTGTAACAACCCTTCCTGCGACGCGAAGAAGATCAAGTCCTTTACGCTGTTCGTGAGCAGGGACGCCATGAACGTGGACGGCCTGTCGGAATCGACGCTGGAGAAGTTTTTGGCGAGGGGATTCTTGCATGAGTTCGCCGATGTCTTTCGGCTCAACCGTTATGAGCAGGAGATCGTGCAGATGGAAGGATTCGGGGAAAAGTCGTACCGCAATCTGGCGGAAAGCATAGAGAACGCCAGAAATACTACGCTGCCCCGCCTGATCTATGGATTGGGGATCGAGAACGTCGGTGTGGCGAACGCCAAAATGCTGTGCAGACACTTCCGATTCTCGCTGGAAGCGCTTCGGAACGCGACGGTGGAAGAGCTGAGCGATATAGACGGGGTCGGCGGGGTGATCGCCTCCGGGATCTATGCGTTCTTCCGGAATGTAGAGCAGACGGAGAAGCTGGATCATCTTCTCTCGGAGATCCATATCGCGCAGGAGACGGCGGACGAGAGTGTACAGACGCTTGCGGGCATGAGCTTTGTCATCACGGGGAGTCTGGAACATTACGAGAACCGGAATGCCCTGAAGGACGAGATAGAATCGAGAGGCGGCAAGGTGACGGGCAGCGTCACCGGCAAGACGACATGCCTGATCAACAACGACCTGACATCGCAGTCCTCCAAGAATAAGAAAGCGAAAGAACTGGGAATCCGCATCGTGTCGGAGGAGACTTTCATGGAAGAATACTTGTCCTGAGTCTGCGCCTTGTTGTCAGATCGTGCGTATATCGTAGGGCGTCGTCTGGTACACGTAATAATTGAGCCAGTTGGAATACAATAGCTGTCCGGTGGAACGCCAGTTGACGATGGGCGGATTCTTCGGGTCGTCACCGGGAAAATAATTCACAGGGATGTCCGGATCAAGGCCCTTGCCCAGATCCCTGAAATATTCCTGCGCCAGAGTGTCCGAGTCATATTCGGGGTGGCAGGTGACGAAGAAATGGCGGCTGTCGGTGGTCTTAACGATCGTGACGCCCGCCTCGTCGGAGACGGCCATCAGCTCCAGCTCCGGCACGGAAGCTATTTTTTCCTCGGTGATCCCCATCGCGCGCGATTGGGGCGCATAGAAGATATCGTCGAAGCCGCGGAAGAGGGGAGAGCTTTTTTTCAGGATCCTGTGGGAGTATACGCCCGACAGCTTCCGGTCCATGTCGTAGCGCTCCAGACCGTACAGGTAGTACAGTCCGGCGAAAGCGCCCCAGCACAGATGCAGGGTGCAGTGTACATGGGTCTTGCCCCACTCCATGATCGTACACAGTTCGTTCCAGTAGGTGACATCTTCAAACCTGACGTAGTCCAAGGGTGCGCCGGTGATGATCATGCCGTCGTACTTGAGATCCTTCACCCGATCGAAGGTCGTGTAGAAGGACTCCAGATGATTGGCGTCCACATGCTGCGGCGTGTAGCTGGCCGTCTGCAAAAATTCTACATTGACCTGCAGAGGCGTGTTGGACAGCTTGCGCAAAAGCTGTGTCTCCGTGACGATCTTGGTGGGCATCAGATTGAGGATCAGCACGTTCAGCGGACGGATATCCTGATGTATGGCGCGGTATTCCGTCATGACAAATATATTTTCGCTCTCCAGCGTGGCAGTTGCCGGCAGAGAATCCGGTATTTTAATAGGCATATGCGTTCCTCGACTTTCCGGCACCGAAGGATATTGGTACAGTGCGGTGCCGACGATCACAATATACCTTAACATAAAAAATGATGCGTTGCAATATTTGCACATTTGTAAAAAATGGTTTATAATCTAATAGGCTTGCGGGTTTAGGCACAACAGAGGGGGCTGTGGTATGGAAACGGCATATCAGAAAGTAAAAGTACATAACGAGCTGGAGTGGTGTCAGGTGAATGACATCAACACAAAGGACAGGATCGAGAAGGTGCTTCTCAAGAACAGGGTTTCTTACTTCGTAAAATGGGAGAAGCCCAAGTTCTTTTCCAACGAGAAGTTCGGCACTTGTACCTTTTGCGTCAATCAGCTGCAGAAGGAGACGGCGGACGCGGCTATCGCGGAATTGGCGGAAGAATTAAAAGACAAGATCAAATTCGTCAACCGCAGGGTGGATCGCACCTTTTATTGACAACGCGTGCTGCGGATTGAAAGAGGCATCGTGTATGAGCATTTGTGATACGTGCGGCAATTATGAGTATGATGAGGACTATGAGTGTTATGTGTGCATGGTAGATCTGGACGAGGACGATATGAGCCGGTTTTTACAGGGCGGCAATTTCAACTGTTCGTTCTATCAGTCGGACAATGAATATCTGATCGTAAGAAAGCAGATGTAGGTGGAGACCCACATCTGCTTTTTCTCTGTATCCCGTTTTGCAAGACGGTTCTATGTTCCTGCTGATTTTGATACGGCGGGGAAATCATATTTTT
Source organism: uncultured Lachnospiraceae bacterium (assembly GCA_947626745.1). GTDB lineage: Bacteria > Bacillota > Clostridia > Lachnospirales > Lachnospiraceae > UBA3282. The sequence continues at coordinate 463,433 of CANQTF010000001.1, read as the reverse complement.
CCGTATCAACTGATCACTTTATATCTCATACGAACATACGAATCACAAAGCGGCGTGCATTCGATAAGTTTTAGTGCGCTCAATCCGGGGAGCTCGCTTTCGCAAGTCAAAGAATGTCCGTCGATCAGCGTGGAAGTGTCTTTTCCGCCGATAAGAATCGGCGCAACGATAATATCAACATAATCAAGCAGCTTTTCTCTTAAAAGCAATTCGTTTACAGTCCCGCCCGATTGTATTGTCATCCGTTCACATCCGAAATCAGATTTCAGCCGCTTAAATGCTTCCCGCAGGGATACCTGCTCCTGTGCGATGATATGCAGATTATTTTCCTCAACGGAAAACGCGGGATGATCCTTATTGGAAGTAATCAATACACATTCTTTCGCCAAGGCGCAGAAATAACGAATTCCATGCGCTGTCAGGTGGCTGTTGTCTAAAAGAACAAAAGATACCGGGGTTTTCTCGGGCATCTCTTTTTGATTTACGCCTACTTTTGCCTGAACTCTGCCGGTATTGAATGACCAGAGATCGGTCGTCCTCTCAATTTCGTAGTACTGATGCAACCCTTCCTTCACTCCGTCTATTTTTGGAAAGTCTTTATCTACATCCATTTCGTCCGTGGATCCGGTACTGATCTTCCCGTCTAAAGACATTAACAAAAATAAAGTTGTTATCGGTCTGTCCATTAGTTATCCTCCTCATTAACGATTTGCCGAGCGGATATGCTCGATTTTAATAAATCTTTATTGAAAAATATGGGTAAATCAACATATATCAGCCATCGGTACATAATTTATACCTTATGTAATAATTACACCGCAAAGGCGCGCTTTGTGGCTTTCTTCGGCTTTGTATAACTCTGCAAGATATATCTTTGATAAAGTGAATTTGATACAAGCGGGCAACTCCTCACTTCCACTTCGGAGGTGAGGAGCTTTTTGTTTGTTCTTTTCGATAAACGGGAATTTAATAATCTAACAGTCTGCCATAGTCATTCCATTCGCCAAACATTTTACCTTGTCTGGTTTCCTCGATTAAGTGCGCCAACATTTGATCGTACATCTCTGGGTTTCGTTTCTTATAGAAGGCGATATTTCCCGCTCGAACCCTTTGGTATAAGGGCGGAAATGATTTGAACTTTGACCATGCCCGTGCAGCCTTCAGTGCCGCCTCAATATCAGGGTCAATTTGAAAACTGCGAATCCCCATAGCAGGGAGGACTGCTCTTCCCGCATCAGTCATCAGACCTAAAGCATCCAGTCTGCGAACGCGCTCCTTGTTGAGTTCTGTCCACTTGCTCCCCTTTTTACGGGGTGTAAAGCGCTGCAACCTCTTTCCGTCAATGATTCGGTGGGTGCTGTCTATCCAGCCATAGCAAAGCGCTTCTTCCACAGCATCAATATACCAAAAGTGGGTGTCATCAACAGGCTTTCCACGTTTTACATTAACCCAGCATTCTGTCTCTTGTTCTGAATAAACGCTGAGCCATTCACGAAATGATTTGCGGCAATCAACTTGTAAAATGTTTTTATACTCCATTCCTTACTTGGCCTCGCTAAATACGGTTCTACCGGGCGAATATGTCTGTCTCTTAACAAATCGTACCACAAAATCGTGAATAAATCTACCGCTATTAATCCGGCACACATTTTACACCGCAAGCGAAAATTACACCGCAAAGGCGCACTTTTCAATTATTCCTCGGCTTTGTATTAAACTCTGCAAGATTATATCAGGCTTCTTTCTTCAGATTTTTCTGAGCGGTGGAGAGCATCAGCTTGATGCGGTTGAGCTGATTGACCTCGCTTGCGCCCGGATCGTAGTCGATGGCCACGATATTGGAGAGCGGGAACCGTTTGCGCAGCTCTTTGATGACGCCCTTGCCGACCACGTGGTTGGGGAGGCACGCAAAGGGCTGTGTGCAGACGATATTGCCTACGCCGCTGTGGATCAGCTCCACCATCTCGCCCGTCAAAAACCAGCCTTCTCCGGTCTGGTTGCCGATGTTCACGATCGGTCTTGCGTACTCCACGATCTGATAGATGCTTACCGGCGGCGTAAAATGGCGGCTCTGCGCAAATGCTTTGGCGGCCTGGCCGCGCAGCTTCTCCAGCGCCCAGATGCCCGCGCGGGAGACGAGCGCCGCCTTGCGGGAGGTGCCGAGATAGTCTGCCTTGTATATCTGATTGTAAAAACAGTAGAGCATAAAGTCCAGCAGATCGGGCACGACCGCCTCGGCGCCTTCTGCCTCCAACAGCTCGACCAGATGATTGTTCGCGGCGGGCGCGTATTTCACAAGGATCTCGCCCACGATGCCTACCCGCGGCTTGCGCATATCCTCATAGATCGGGATATCGTCGAACTCCCGTATGATATCCCTGCACATCCTCTGGAAAGTAAAGTGGTTCATGTGCTTTCGCGAGACAAACGCGCGGCACTTTTCGACCCATTTCCTGTGGAGGGCATCCACGCTGCCGGGCTCCTTCTCATAGGGGCGCATGCGGTACACGCAGCGCATGAAGATGTCTCCGAAAATGGCGCTGTAGGCTGCGCGCATGAGAAGCTCGGCGTTCAGGTGGAAGCCGGGATTCGTCTCGATGCCCGCAAGATTCAGCGATATGACCGGGATCTGCGGCATGCCCGCCTTCTCCAGAGCGCGTCTGATGAAGCCCACATAGTTGGTGGCGCGGCAGCCGCCGCCCGTCTGTGTCATGATCAGCGCCACCTTGTTCAGGTCATACTTGCCGGACAGCAGGGCGTCCATGATCTGTCCGACCACCATGAGAGACGGATAACAGGCGTCATTATTTACATATTTTAAACCCACATCCACAGCATGGCGGTTGTCGTTGGCAAGCACCTCAAAATGATAGCCGCACGCCTCAAAGCCGGCCTGCATGATCTCGAAATGGATCGGCGACATCTGCGGACACAGGATCGTGTACTCCTTACGCATCTCTTCCGTGAACGCCACCTTGTTGATCGCGCTGGAGCGGATCACGCGCTGCCGGTTCTTCTGCTGCCGCACCTTGATGGCGGAGATCAGAGAGCGGATACGGATCCTGGCCGCCCCCAGATTATTGACCTCGTCGATCTTGAGGCATGTGTAGATCTTGCCGGAGCCGGACAGGATATCGTTGACCTGATCCGTTGTCACGGCGTCCAGACCGCAGCCAAAGGAGTTGAGCTGGATCAGATCCAGATCGTCGCGCGTCTTCACATAACTTGCAGCCGCGTACAGCCGTGAGTGGTACATCCACTGGTCGGACACGATGAGCGGCCGCTCCGGTTTGGCAAGATGGGAGACGGAGTCTTCCGTCAGCACGGCGATATTGTAGGAAGTGATCAGCTCGGGAATGCCGTGATTGATCTCGGGATCGATATGATACGGCCTTCCTGCGAGCACGATGCCGTGTACGTGGTTCTCCTCCATGTACCGCAGGACTTCCTCGCCCTTGTCGCGCATATCCTGTCTGGCATGCTCCAGTTCCTCCCAGGCGGCTTTCGCAGCGCCCATCACCTCCGTGACGGGAAGTCCCTGAAATTCCTTTGTGAGAGCCGACGTGACTGTCTGCAGGTCGCGGAAGGACATGAAGGGGTTGCGGAACACGACTTCTCCGCGCCCGATCTCTTCCACGTTATTTTTGATGTTTTCCGAGTAGGAGGTGACGATGGGGCAGTTGTAGTGGTTGTTTGCCTCATGGAACTCGTCCCGCTCATAGAACAGCGCCGGATAGAATATGAAATCCACTTTCTGGCTGATGAGCCATGCCACATGTCCGTGGGCCAGCTTCGCGGGATAGCATTCCGACTCGCTGGGAATGGATTCGATGCCAAGCTCATAGATCTTGCGGTTGGAGCTGGGCGACAGCACGACCCGGTAGCCCAGCTTCGTGAAGAAGGTGAACCAAAACGGATAATTTTCATACATATTCAGGACCCGCGGGATACCCACCGTGCCCCGGTACGCCTTGTCCGCAGACAATGGCTCGTAGCAGGAGAACAGCCTTTTTAGCTTATAGTCGTATAGATTCGGCACGCCGTTCTCATTCTTTGTCTTGCCGAGTCCGCGTTCGCAGCGGTTGCCGGAGATATACTGGCGGCCGCCCGTGAATTTATTGATGGTGAGGCGGCAGTTGTTCGTGCAGCCCTTGCATTTTGCCATGCTTGTCTCAAACTGCAGACCGGTGATCTGCTCGATGGTAAGCATCGTGGTCTTTGCACCGTCGGTATAGCGTTCTCTGGCGATGAGCGCAGCGCCGAAAGCGCCCATGATGCCCGCGATATCGGGACGGATCGCCTCGCAGTCGGCGATCTTCTCAAAGCTTCTGAGCACGGCGTCGTTGTAGAATGTGCCGCCCTGCACCACGATGTTTTTGCCGAGCTCGGAGGCATCGGCCACCTTGATGACCTTAAAAAGCGCATTTTTAATGACGGAATAAGCCAGTCCCGCAGAGATGTCGGAGACGGAAGCCCCCTCCTTCTGCGCCTGTTTTACCTTGGAATTCATGAATACCGTACAGCGTGTGCCGAGATCGATCGGGTGCTCGGCGAAAAGCGCGGCCTTGGCAAATTCTTCCACACTGTAGTTCAGGGATTTCGCAAATGTTTCTATAAAAGAGCCGCAGCCGGAGGAACATGCCTCGTTGAGCTGCACGCTGTCCACTGTCTGGTTTTTGATCTTGATGCACTTCATGTCCTGTCCGCCGATGTCCAGAATGCAGTCCACATCCGGATCGAAAAAGGCGGCGGCGTAGTAGTGCGCCACGGTCTCCACCTCACCGTCGTCCAGAAGGAATGCGGCTTTCATCAGCGCTTCGCCGTAGCCGGTGGAGCAGGAACGCACGATCCGAACGCCCTCGGGAAGCAGGGAGTAGATCTCTTTGAGAGAGCGGATCGCCGTTTTGAGCGGGCTTCCGTCGTTGCTGCTGTAGAAGGAGTAGAGCAGGGAGCCGTCCTCGCCTACCAGAGCCACTTTGGTGGTGGTGGAACCGGCATCGATGCCTAAGAAGCAGTTCCCTTTGTAGGAAGCAAGATCCGCGGTGTTCACGTGATGAGCGTTGTGCCGTCTGCAGAAAGCGTCATAGTCTTCCTTGGAGACAAACAGGGGCGCCATGCGCTCCACCTCAAACTCCATTTTGATCTCGGAGGAGAGTTTGCCGACCATTTCTTCCATCGTGAAAGCCGTGTCGGCCTTCGCGTTCAGCGCCGAACCGATGGCTGCGAACAGATGAGAGTTCTCGGTGTCTATGATGTGCTCCTCGTCCAATTTCAGCGTGCGGATAAATGCCTGTTTCAGTTCCGACAGGAAGTGGAGCGGGCCGCCGAGGAATGCCACGTGGCCGTGGATCGGTTTGCCGCAGGCCAGCCCGCTGATCGTTTGGTTTACGACAGCCTGAAAGATAGAGGCGGAAAGATCCTCCTTGGTCGCCCCCTCATTGATGAGCGGCTGTATGTCGGACTTGGCGAACACACCGCATCTGGCCGCTATGGTGTACAGGGAATGATAGTTTCTGGCATATTCGTTGAGCCCGGACGCATCGGTCTGCAGGAGAGAGGCCATTTGGTCGATGAAAGAGCCGGTGCCGCCCGCACAGATGCCGTTCATGCGCTGCTCCACATTGCCGCCCTCGAAGTAGATGATCTTGGCGTCCTCGCCGCCCAGCTCGATCGCCACGTCCGTGGCGGGTGCGAGCGTCTGCAGGGAAGTGGAGACTGCGATGACCTCCTGCACGAAAGGCACGCCGAGATGATTCGCGAGCGTCAGGCCGCCGGATCCGGTGATCATCGGATGCACCGTCACGTTCCCTGTTTTTTCGTAAGCCTTCCGGAGAAGCTCTGCGAGCGTCTCCCTTATGTTGGCAAAGTGTCTTTGATAGTCGGAAAAGAGGATCTGCTTCTGCTCATCCAATACAGCGATCTTCACGGTCGTAGAACCGATATCGATACCGAGTGTATACTGTATTCCATCCATTTTAGAAATCACGCTCCGTTTTACTTTACAAAAGATCAAAAAAACAATTACCTTGACAGACTTAGTCATTATACGACACGATTTTGCAAAAAGCAATCGGCTAATTGCTGGAAAGCCGGCGGCCATTTATTAAATTTTTATGACTTGGGGGATTTTGCGGCACGGCGGCGTTTACATTTAAAATCAGGAATGTTAAAATGTATTCAGCCTTGCGGGAGAAAATACACGATTGCAACGAGGAGAATAAAGATGAGCCCATTTGAACGTAAATTTGGCAGATATGCGATCAAGAACCTGTCTTTTGTACTGGTGTTGTGCTATGCCGTCGGCTATCTGCTGCAGATGTTTGACAAAAGCAACACGCTGATCCTGTACCTTACGCTGGATCCGTACGCCATTCTGCACGGACAGGTGTGGCGGCTGTTTACATGGATCCTGATCCCGCCCTCCACGGGAAATATCTTCTTTACCCTGATCATGCTGTACTTTTACTGTTCGATCGGCACGACGCTGGAGAGGACGTGGGGGACTTACCGATACAATGTATATCTGCTGCAGGGAATGCTCTTTACGATCGCGGGCAGCTTCCTGCTCCTTGGCTATCACTATCTCTTTCATGCGGACAGTATTGCGGCGATGGGCGCGGACGGGGCCAAGATATACTTCCTCTATTCCAGTATGTATTTCAGCACCTACTATATCAATATGTCGATCTTCCTTGCGTTTGCCGCCACCTTTCCCGATGTGCAGGTGCTTCTTATGTTCATCATTCCGGTCAAGGTCAAGTGGCTCGGCGTCATCTACGGCGTGCTCCTGCTGTTTGAGTTCCTGCAGACAGGCGTGGACGGTAAGTTTGCCATAGCGGCGTCGCTTCTGAATTTTGTGGTGTTCTTCTTTACCTCGCGGAACATGATGCATATGAATCCGAAGCAGATCCACAGGCGGCAGGAGTTTAAGCGCGATGTGCGTAAGAATACGGGGATCACGAAACACAAGTGCGCTATCTGCGGCAGGACGGAGGTGGACAGCCCGAACCTGCAGTTCCGTTTCTGTTCGAAGTGCGACGGCAATTACGAGTACTGTGAAGAGCACCTGTACACGCACACGCATGTAAAAAGAGGGTGACGGTATGGGGAGAGACAGGGAGATCCTTTTTGCGAAGACACTGGAACAGGTAAAGCGTACTGCGAGGTCGCAGGGCGGCTGTGTTTCCAAAGAGCAGGTGGAAGAGGCTTTTGCGCCGCTGTCCTTGGACGGGAAACAGATGACGCTCGTGTATGATTACCTGCACGGAAACCGGATCGGCGTCGGAGAGCCCGTCGATCCCGACGAGTATCTGGCGGACGAGGAGAGAGATTATCTGGAGACTTATCTGGAGGAGCTGCGCGCGCTGCCGGAGCCTGCGCCCGGGGAACTGGAGGCTGTCACGCTTTCGGCGATGGCGGGCGATGCGGATGCGCAGAGCACACTTGCACAGGCGTATCTGCCGCAGGTGGCGGAGATCGCGAAGCTCTATGCGGGGCAGGGCGTGTTCCTCGAGGATCTGATCGGGGAGGGCAACGTGGCTGTGGCGGCGGGCGTCACCATGCTCGGCGCGCTGGAGCATGCCTCCGAGGCGCAGGGAATGCTTGGCAGGATGATCATGGACGCGATGGAGGAATATATTGCGGAGAATGCGGCGGAGAGCAACAAGGATCAGAAGATAGCGGACAAAGTCAACAAAGTGGCGGAGGCGGCCCGTGAGCTGTCCGAGGAGCTGCGCAGGAAAGTGACGATAGAGGAAGTGATGACGGAGTCGGGGCTGAGCCGCAAGGCGATCGAGGACGCTGTCCGCATGAGCGGCGGCAAGATCGAGGATCTGGAGAGCGGTGCGGAACGCGAGACTTAAGATAAGGGAGACGGCTATGGCAGTGACGACGGACATGCAGAATGATGACTATAAGTACTATATGCAGGATACGGGTTCTCTCTATCTCGGCGCAAAATTCAGCTACAGGGAGATACTGGAGCAGGAAGCGGTCAACTTCAAATACAAGAGCATCATAGAACACTATATCTTTAAGGATACCGATCCGGAGACTACGCTGGAGAGCCAGCTTTACTATATGACTCCGGATCAGTTTTCGTATCGGACATATGTCCAGCTCAAGGCGCGGGTCAAGGTATGCATCCTCGAGGAGAAGAAGAGATTTTTCGGCGGCGTCAGGACGGCGTATGTCAACAGGACGATGAAGCTGGACGAGCTTGTGGGCATGAATCTTGCACAGAAGAAAAAGCATGGCGTGGCGGTGCAGGAGCTGATGCTCTCCAAGCTCGCGCTTATGGCATTTAACGTGTAAGCGCGAAAAAAGTAAAAAAATGTCAAAAAGCGCGATGAATGACAAAAGCAAATCATAAAATAGTATTGCTTATCAAAAAATTATGTGATAAACTGACAATGCCAGACAGGAATGGCACGAAAACGACAACAATATAACAGCTTATCTGTTATTGTTGGATATATACTTTTTTTAAAAAAAGTGTATAGTAAAATTCCCTTTTTACACCTTGAACAGGCAGAGATGATAATTTCATCCCTGCCTGTTCTTTTGTGTACTTTGACTTTACTAAGTTTTTGTGTGGGTGGTATAATAACTCCAGAATCCGTCTGCTTCGCAGCCGTCGTGCTGACGCACTAAGAGATTCTGTCGTTACCATATCAGGTGAAATCAAATGCTCGCTTTGCTCGCGCTTGATTTCTTGCTGATATGGTATAATAGACGCAGATTCAGCAATCTGCGTCCCGAGAATTGCTGCGCAATTCTCCTTGGGTTGCCATGGATTACAGCTTCTGTGATTATGGTATAATAGATTCTAAGTTATTTAACGGAAAGGAGTCCGCGTATCAATGGAGATAGAACAGTTACAGGCATATACGGTATTGGAGAAAAGGCAGATCAAAGATATCCGCTCGGTCGGTTATCTGCTGAAGCACAACAGAACGGGGGCAAGAGTCGCGCTTTTGTCCAATGACGACGAGAATAAAGTATTTTATATCGGCTTTCGCACGCCGCCCAAGGACAGCACGGGCGCAGCACACATCGTGGAGCATACGGTCCTGTGCGGCTCGGATAAATTTCCGGTGAAGGATCCTTTTATCGAACTGGCCAAGGGGTCGCTCAACACATTCCTGAATGCGATGACATACCCGGACAAGACGGTCTATCCCGTCGCAAGCTGCAACGACAAGGATTTTCAGAATCTGATGGACGTTTATCTGGACGCGGTGTTTCATCCGAACATCTACCGTGAGGAGAAGATCTTCAGGCAGGAGGGCTGGCACTATGAGATGGAAGATGAAACGGACGAACTGACCATAAACGGCGTGGTATACAGTGAGATGAAGGGGGCATACTCGTCGCCCGATGATGTGCTGTTTCAGGAGATCATGAACTCTCTCTACCCGGATACGGCGTACTCCGTGGAGTCGGGCGGAGATCCCGATGTGATCCCGCAGTTGTCCTACGAGGATTTTCTGGCTTTTCACAAAAAGTACTATCATCCCTCCAACAGCTATCTCTATCTGTACGGCAACATGGATATGGCGGAGAAGCTGCAGTGGATCGATGAGGAGTATCTGTCGAAATACGATGCGCTGGCGGTGGATTCCGAACTTGCGACGCAGGAGCCGTTTTCGGAGACGGCCAAGGTCGAGAGGGAGTACCCGATCACGGAGAGCGAATCGGAGCGGAACAATACTTATCTGGCGTACAATTTTGCCTTCGGCGTGCAGCCGGACAGACGATTCTGCTACGGTTTTGCCACGCTCGCCGATATCCTGTGTATGATGCCCGGCGCGCCGGTGAAGCAGGCGCTTCTGGATGCCGGGATCGGCACGGATATAAGCTGCGTGTACGATACGGGGATCAAGCAGCCCTATCTGTCGATCGTCGCGAAGAATGCCGACGAGGAGCAGAGCGGAGAATTTGTCCGCATCGTGGAGGAGACCCTGTCGAAGCTGGTGGAAAAGGGACTGGATAAAAAGGCGCTCCTTGCCAATCTCAACAACAGCGAGTTCCGGTATCGGGAAGCCGATTTCGGCTCGCGGCCGAAGGGACTCATATACGGGCTGAATATGTTGGAGACGTGGCTGTACGACGATGCCGCGCCTTTTGCCAACCTTGCGCTTTTGGACGTGTACAAGGCACTGAAACAGGCGGTTGACACGGCCTACTATGAGGAACTGATCGACAAGCATCTGCTCGGCAATACGCACAAGAGCGTGGTGGTCGTAAAGCCGGTGCGGGGGCTTACGGGCGTTAAGGAGAGAAAGCTGGCGCAGGAGCTTGCGGAGCGCAAGGCGGTCATGAGCGCGGAGGAGATCGCCCGCATCGTCCGGGAGACGGAGGCGCTGAGGCGATATCAGGAGGAAGCCGACCGCCCGGAGGATCTGGCGAAGATACCGCTTCTGTCCAGAGCCGATATGAAGCGGGAGGCCGCGCCCTATTATAATGAGGAGAAAAGGGTGGGAGACACGGTGCTGCTCTACCACGATGTCTACACCAACGGCATCGGGTATCTGCGTTTCCTGTTCGACTTAAGACAGGTGCCGGAAGAACTTTTCCCTTACGTCGGACTTTTGAAAATGATGATCGGACTCGTGAGTACGCAGAACTACAGCTACAGCGAGCTGTACAATGAGATCAATCTGCAGACGGGCGGGATCGCGCCGGCCGTAAACACCTACACGGACGCGCGGGACCACTCCAGCTACAAGGCTACCTTCGACCTGAAAGTCAAGGTGCTGTACGGAAATCTGCCACAGGCGTTTGCGCTGGCGCAGGAGATACTGACGCGCTCCGATTATACGGATACGAAGCGGCTGTACGAATTGATCGCGGAGGGGCGCTCCTGTATGCAGACGGATATGATGTCCGCGGGGCATACGCTTGCGTCGGGCAGAGCGCTGTCCTATTTGTCCAAGCCGGCTGCGGTGCTGGAGCACATCAACGGCATTCCCTTCTACAGGCTTTTGGAACGTCTGGAAAGCGGATTTGAGGACGGCAGGGAAGAACTGACCAAGAATCTGGACAGAGTCGTCCGCTGTATCTTCCGTCCGGAAAATCTGATGGTGGATTATACGGCGGAGCGCGAAGGGCTTATGGGATTGGAGACGCTTGTAGCGGATTTCGGGAAGACTTTGTACACGGATCAGATCCGTGAGCCGGGATACGATCCGAAGCCTGAGAGAAAGAACGAGGGCTTTATGACGTCCGCTCAGATCCAGTATGTGTGCCGCGCGGGTAATTTCGAGAAGCATGGGCTTAAGTACAACGGCGCGCTTAAGGTGCTGCGGGTGCTTATGGGCTACGATTACCTGTGGACGCAGGTGCGTGTGAAAGGCGGAGCCTACGGCTGCATGTGCGGTTTCTCAAAATCCGGGGACAGCTATTTTGTCTCCTACCGGGATCCGAACCTGCAGAATACGATCGACGTGTACGAGAAGGCGGCGGACTATATCGCGCGGTTTGAGGCGGATGAGAGGACTATGACACAGTATATTATCGGTGCGGTGAGCGAGACGGATATGCCTATGACGCCGGCGATGAAGGGGGTCTACTCTCTGACCGGATACCTGACGCACTATCCCTATGAGGCGCTGCAGAAAGAGAGAGATGAGATGCTCGCGGCGGACGCGGATACGATCAGAGGATTGGCGGGATATATTGCGGCTTTCATGGAAGACGACTGCCTGTGCGTCGTCGGCAACGAGGAGAATATCAAGTCGCACAGCGGGCTGTTTAAGCATACGGATCACCTGTTTCACTGACCGGCGCAACCTTTTGCCGCGCCGAGAGGTATTATCCGTGAAGAAGGCGTATCTTTGGCCTGTTATGGCATGAGAGATCCGCACAGTGACACAAGGGAGGAAAGGTTATGAAAAGGAGATTGCTGAAGAGAGGGAGAAAACAGGCGGCGGTCTGCCTCGCGGCGGCGCTTGCGGCGGGACTGCTTGCGGGCTGCGGCAGCAGCTACGATAAGTCTATGGCCACGCAGGAAGCGGCGATGGATACCGCTGTCTATGCGGGCGCGGACTACGGTCTGTATGACAACGGAACGTATGTGACGGAAGTGCCCGCTGAGGAAGGGTATGAAGCGGGGAGCGCCCCGGAACCAGACGCGGCGTCGGGCAGCAGCGCGCAGATCACGGAAGAGAGCGCGCAGACGGCATCGCGCAAGCTGATCAAGACGGTGGATCTGTACACGGAAACGGAGCAGTATGACGATCTGCTCGCCGAGCTGGAAACGCAGATCACGGCCCTTGGCGGTTATGTGGAGTACCGGTATCAGTATAACGGCAATCAATATGCGGATACGGATCTTCAGCGCAGGAGCTGCAATCTGACGGTGCGCATTCCGGCCGACAGGCTGGACAGCTTTGTCGGCAAGGTGGGCGAAGTGTCCAACATCGTGAATAAGGAGGAGCGTGTCGAGGATGTGACCCTGCGGTATGTGGATCTGGAGAGTCATAGGAATGCGCTCGCGACGGAGCAGGAGCGTCTTCTGGAGCTTCTTGAACAGGCGGAGACGGTGGAGGATCTGATCACGATCGAGTCCAGACTCTCCGAGGTGCGCTATGAATTGGAGAGTATGGAATCCCAGCTCCGCACGCTGCAAAATCAGGTCAGTTACAGCACGGTCAACCTGAACGTGCAGGAGGTGAAGCGGCTGACGCCCACGGAGGAGAAGGGTATCTGGGGCAGGATCAGGCAGGGACTTTCCGACAATCTCTATCGCCTCGGCATCGACCTGCAGAACGCGCTGGTCGGCTTTGTCATCAATCTGCCCTATATCGTCTGCTGGCTGATCGTGATCGTCATTCTGTTCTTCGTCTGCCGGTTTGTGTGGAAATTATACAGAAAGCGCAGCGCAAAGAAGACGTGGAAATGGTTCGGAAGACGCCGGTCCAAGAAGGCGGAACGGACGGCTGCGGCGGAGTGGAAGATGCCCGTGATCGGGGAAGATAAGGACATGGCGGAAAACGAGAGCAAACAGGCGCAAAAGGGCGCGGATACAGAAGAAAAATAAGAAGAAAGGGCATCTATGGAGAACGCTGCATTCAAATCCGGGTTTGCCACGCTGATCGGCAGACCCAATGTGGGGAAATCGACGCTGATGAACGCGCTGATCGGACAGAAGATCGCGATCACCTCGAACAGACCGCAGACCACCAGAAACAGGATCCAAACGGTCTACACTTCCGGGGAGGGCCAGATCGTGTTTCTGGATACGCCCGGCATTCATAAGGCCAAGAACAAGCTGGGGACTTATATGGTGAACGTGGCCGAACGGACCATGTCCGAGGTGGATGTGATCGTGTGGCTGGTGGAGCCGACGGACTATATCGGCGCGGGGGAGCAGCATATCATCGAACAGCTTAAAAAGACCGCCACACCGGTCATTCTTGTCATCAACAAGATAGATACCGTGCGGAAGGATCTGCTGCTCACCTATATCGACCTGTACAGAAAACAGTATGATTTCGCGGAGATCGTTCCGGTCTCCGCGCTTAAGAGAGACGGGCTGGACGTGCTGATCTCATGCATCATGAAGTACCTGCCATACGGCGAGCCGTTCTATGATGAGGACACGGTGACGGATCAGCCTATGCGCCAGATCGTGGCGGAGCTGATCCGGGAGAAAGCGCTGAAATGTCTGGAGGAAGAAGTGCCTCACGGTATCGCGGTGACGATCGAGATGATGAAGTTTAAGAAGCGCATCGTCGATATTGAGGCGACGATCATCTGCGAGCGGGAATCCCACAAGGGGATCATCATCGGCAGACAGGGGAGCATGTTAAAGAGGATCGGCTCCCTGGCACGGCCGGAGATAGAAGATCTTGTAGAAAACCAAGTCAATCTCAAACTCTGGGTCAAGGTGAAAAAGGACTGGCGGGACAGTGATTACCTGCTGAAAAATTTCGGCTACGATCCGAAAGATACAGAATAGAAAAAGGCAAATCTGCGAACCCTAATCATGAGCTGATGAGAGAGGATTAGGGGCGTAAGATGAATGAGATAAATTACTGGGACAGATTTATGACGACGGGGAAGATCGACGATTTTCTGGCATACAGAAATGCGGCGAAAGAAGCGCAGACACAGCGCTTAGGAAATCCCGGGGGAGCGGGAGAACATTCGGGAGAGCATTCTCATGCAGGAGTTTACACAGATTACGGGGATGGTTTTAAAGACTGAACCGATCGGCGAGTACGACAGAAGGATCGTTATCCTGACGGCGGAAATGGGAAAGATATCGGCATTTGCGAGAGGGGCGCGCAGACAGGGCAGCAGACTGCTGGCGGCGACCGATCCGTTTTCCTTCGGCGTATTTAAGATCTATGCCGGAAGAAGCTCGTACACTGTCACGGAGGCGGCTATCAGCAATTATTTCGAGGGCTTCCGCGAAGACTTTGAGGGCGCGTGCTACGGCATGTATTTTCTGGAAGTGATGGATTATTATACGCGGGAAAACAACGACGAGAAAGAAATGCTGAAGCTGCTCTATCAGTCTCTGCGGGCGCTTTTGCATGAGGGGATCCCCAACAGACTGGTCCGTTACATATTTGAAATGAAAGCGATGGTGTTGAACGGCGAATTTCCGGGAATGCCCGCGGAGGGAGAATGGGAAGACTCAACTGCCTACGCGGTCTCCTATATTATGACGTCGGGCATTGAGAAGCTGTATACTTTTACCGTGACGCCGAAAGTGCTCGCGCAGCTTGGCCGGATCGCCGATGCGTATCGCAGACGATATACGGACCGTCCGTTTAAAAGTCTTGAAATTGTGGATAATCTTTAATATAATGTAATGCGGTATGTTAGCGAACCAGAATTGACCGGAGGAGAAACATATGCAAAAAGGGAAAGCGGCTCTTGTGATTCTCGCGGCAGCTTTCGGACTGATCGGCTGCGGACAGGACAGAGGAGCGGAGGTCTCTTCCGTCTCGCTCGGTAAGGACGGGACGATCACGCATCAGATCGTCGGGGAGCTGGAGCAGGATTATTACGAGGCGGATGAACTGAGGACACTGGCGGAGGAAAGAGTGGCGGCGTACTGTGCGGATCACGGCGACGACCGTGTGGAGCTGGAATCCGTGGAAGAGAAGAACGGCAGTGTGACCATACTGCTCCGGTATGCTGCGGATCAGGACT
Source organism: uncultured Lachnospiraceae bacterium (assembly GCA_947626745.1). Classification (GTDB taxonomy): domain Bacteria; phylum Bacillota; class Clostridia; order Lachnospirales; family Lachnospiraceae; genus UBA3282. The sequence goes on along the minus strand of CANQTF010000001.1, from coordinate 448,265 downwards.
ACAGCGGCTTCAATCACAGGGAATTGTTCGTAGGCCCGCTGACGGAGGCGGGCGCGCAGGGGTATCCGCTGGAAAGTGTGGCTTTTGTCTCGGCGGACGGCGAACCGACGGAACTCGGCTTCATGGAAGAGCAGGACAGGAAAAAGATCGCTGTCATAGCGACCAAGCCCTCGGAGGACCTGATCGTGAATACCTACGGAAAAGTTCTCTACATCAACCAGAGCGCGATGAGCGGTCTGGACGTGTCTTTTGCGGGAAACAAGAGCGTCCGCATATCGTATCCGGAGGACGCGGGCTCGGGGGAGAGCGTGCTGTCATATATCATATTTGAGTGAGGGAAAGCCATATCACAGTGGCGATCATCATAAATAACCGTCGTCGGGCGGGAGAGACAGAGAGGAAATCATTATGGAAAAGACAATGGACAAAATAGTGGCTTTGGCAAAGGCGAGAGGGTTTGTGTATCCCGGCTCCGAGATCTACGGCGGATTGGCAAACACATGGGACTACGGCAATCTGGGCGTGGAGCTTAAGAATAATGTGAAGAAGGCATGGTGGCAGAAGTTTATTACGGAGAATCCCTACAATGTCGGCGTGGACTGCGCCATTCTGATGAATCCGCAGACTTGGGTCGCATCGGGACATCTGGGCGGGTTTTCCGATCCGCTGATGGACTGTAAGGAATGCCATGAGAGATTCCGCGCGGATAAGCTGATCGAGGATTATGCGGCGGAGAACGGCATCAGCTTTGAGGAGTCGGTGGACGGCTGGAGCCAGCAGCAGATGAAGGATTTCGTGGAGGAACATAACATTCCCTGCCCCACCTGCGGCAAACATAACTTTACCGATATCAGACAGTTCAACCTAATGTTCAAGACATTTCAGGGTGTCACCGAGGACGCCAAGAACACGGTCTATCTGCGGCCTGAGACGGCGCAGGGCATTTTCGTGAATTTCAAGAACGTGCAGCGGACTTCCCGCAAGAAGATCCCCTTCGGCATCGGACAGATCGGCAAGTCCTTCCGCAATGAGATCACGCCGGGCAATTTTACGTTCCGCACAAGGGAATTTGAGCAGATGGAGCTGGAGTTTTTCTGTGAACCCGGAACGGATCTGGAATGGTTCCGGTACTGGAGAGGATTCTGCCGCGACTGGCTCATCTCCCTTGGGATCAAAGAGGAAGAGATGCGTCTGCGCGATCATGATCCCGCGGAACTGGCTTTCTATTCCAAAGGGACGACGGACATCGAGTTCCTGTTCCCCTTCGGCTGGGGCGAACTTTGGGGGATCGCCGACAGAACGGATTACGACCTGACACAGCATCAGAATACTTCCGGAGAGGATATGTCGTATTTTGACGATACGAAGAATGAAAAATACGTGCCTTACGTTATCGAGCCGTCGCTCGGCGCTGACCGGGTGGTCCTTGCATTTCTCTGCGCGGCCTACGACGAGGAGGAGATCGGCGAGGGCGACGTGCGCACCGTACTGCATTTCCACCCGGCGATCGCACCCGTCAAGATCGGCGTGCTGCCGCTTTCCAAGAAGCTGAACGAGGGCGCCGAGAAGATCTATACGCAGTTGTCCAAGAAGTATAACTGCGAGTTCGACGACAGAGGAAACATCGGCAAGCGCTATCGCAGACAAGACGAGATCGGCACGCCGTTCTGCGTTACATACGATTTCGACTCCGAGACGGACGGCTGCGTCACTGTCAGATTCCGTGATTCCATGGAACAGGAGCGCGTCGCGATCGCGGAACTTGACGCATACTTTGCGGATAAATTTGATTTTTGATGACGATATACGATTGCAGAAAGGACAGAGTAACGAAATGAAACCGTATGGTGTAAATGAACTGCGCAAAATGTTTCTTGACTTTTTTGAGAGCAAGGGACATCTGAAAATGAAGAGTTTTTCGCTGGTGCCTCACAACGACAACAGTCTTTTGCTGATCAACTCCGGTATGGCGCCGTTAAAGCCGTATTTTACGGGGCAGGAGATCCCGCCCAGAAGACGTGTCACCACATGCCAGAAATGCATTCGGACGGGCGATCTGGAAAATGTGGGCAAGACGGCGAGACACGGCACGTTCTTCGAGATGCTCGGCAACTTTTCTTTCGGCGATTATTTTAAGAAGGAAGCGATCTCGTGGTGCTGGGAGTTCCTGACGGAGGTGGTCGGCTTAGACCCCGACAGGCTCTATCCGTCTGTCTACGAGGACGACGACGAGGCATTCGAGATCTGGAATAAGGATATCGGCATCGCACCGGAGCGGATTTACCGTTTCGGCAAGGAAGACAACTTCTGGGAGCACGGTTCGGGACCCTGCGGCCCTTGCTCGGAGGTGTACTATGACCGCGGGGAGAAGTACGGCTGCGGCAAGCCCGGCTGTACGGTGGGCTGTGACTGCGACCGCTACATGGAGATCTGGAACAACGTTTTTACGCAGTTTGACAATGACGGCAAAGGAAATTACACGGAGCTGGCCCAGAAGAATATCGATACGGGCATGGGACTGGAAAGACTGGCCTCCGTCGTGCAGGATGTGGATTCTATCTTTGATGTGGACACGATCCTGGCGCTGCGCACGAAGGTGTGCGAGATCGCGGGCGTGGCGTACAAGAAAGATTATGACACGGATGTTTCCATACGTATCATCACCGATCATATCCGTTCCGCCACATTCATGATCTCGGACGGCATCATGCCTTCCAACGAGGGCAGAGGATATGTGCTGCGGCGTATCATAAGACGTGCGGCGCGTCAGGGCAGAAAACTCGGCATTCAGGGTACGTTCCTGTCCGATCTGGCAAACACCGTGATCGAGGGGTCTAAGGACGGTTATCCGGAGCTGGAGGAGAAGAAAGAGTTTATCTTCAATGTGCTGACGCAGGAAGAGAATAAATTTAACAAGACCATCGATCAGGGCTTAAACATCTTAAACGAGATGGAGGAGGATCTTGCCAAGAGCGGCGGCAGACAGCTTGACGGCACGGAGGCGTTCCGGCTGTATGACACCTATGGCTTTCCGCTGGATCTCACGAAGGAGATCTTGGAGGAAAAAGGATTTACCGTAGATGAGGACGGCTTCAGGGCGTGTATGCAGGAGCAGAAAGACAAGGCGCGCAAAGCGAGAAAAGTGACCAACTATATGGGCGCGGACGTGACGGTGTATGAATCTATCGATCCCTCCGTCACGACAGAGTTTGTGGGTTATGACGATCTGACATATGATTCCAAGGTGACGGTGCTCACGACGGAGACGGAGCTGGCGGAGGCTCTGACGGACGGTGAAGTGGGGACCGTGATCGTCGAACAGACGCCTTTCTATGCCACGATGGGCGGTCAGGAAGGCGATATCGGCGTGATCACTGCCGCGGAGGGCGAGTTTAAAGTCGAGAATACCATAAAGCTGCTGGGCGGTAAAGTCGGACACATCGGCAGGGTGACAAGAGGAATGCTCAAGACGGGAGATACCGTGACCCTGTCTGTGGACAAGGAGAGAAGGAGCAGTACCTGTAAGAATCACAGCGCAACGCATCTGCTGCAGAAAGCGCTCCGCGAGGTGTTGGGCAATCATGTGGAGCAGGCCGGCTCTTATCAGGACGGCGAGCGGACGCGCTTTGACTTTTCGCACGCTGCGGCGATGACGACGGAGGAGCTGCAGAAGGTCGAGAGGCTCGTCAATGAGAAGATAGCGGAAAATCTGCCTGTCCGGACGAACATCATGACGATAGAGGAAGCAAAAAGATCCGGCGCGATGGCGCTTTTCGGCGAAAAGTACGGCGAGACGGTGCGCGTTGTGGAGATGGGTGATTTCTCCAAAGAGCTGTGCGGAGGCACGCATGTCAAGGCAACAGGCATGATCGGCTCCTTTAAGATACTGTCCGAGTCGGGCGTGGCGGCGGGTGTGCGCCGTATTGAGGCGGTGACAGGCAGCAACGTGACCGCTTACTATCAGAAATTGGAAGAACAGCTCGATATGGCGGCCAAGACCCTCAAGACATCACCGGCCGGTCTGGTAGAGCGGTGTGAGCATCTTATGGCCGAAATGAAGGCGCTGCAGAGTGAGAATGAGTCGTTGAAGAGTAAGCTGGCGAAGGACGCTCTCGGCGATGTCATGGATCAGGTACAGGAAGTCGGCGGCGTGAAGCTGCTGGCGTCCAAGGTGGCAGGAGTGGATATGAACGGCCTCCGGGAGCTGGGCGACCAGTTGAAGGAGAAACTCGGTGAAGGCGTGGTCGTTCTGATCTCCGAGAACGACGGCAAGGTAAATATGATCGCTATGGCGACCGACGGCGCGATGGCAAAGGGCGCTCATGCCGGCAATCTGATCAAGGGCATTGCTGCGCTGGTCGGCGGAGGCGGCGGCGGACGTCCCAATATGGCGCAGGCCGGCGGCAAGAATCCGGCGGGCATCGACGCGGCGCTCGCAGAGGCGGCGAAGGTGCTGAAAGAGCAGGTGTGACGCAGGGCGCGGTCTTCTGCTGTTTCCGGTCTTACGCAGATATAAAATTAGTGGTTGACTCACAGCCAAATTGTGGTATAATCTGTATTGTGTGTGAAGAAAATAACCCGATCAGTCGAAATGCTTGTCAGGGACTGAAGGGAGGTCAGGTGCGAGAATGTCAAACGTAATCGTAAAAGAAAACGAGACTTTGGACAGCGCGTTGCGCCGTTTCAAGAGAAGCTGCGCAAAGGCAGGTATCCAGCAGGAGATCCGTAAGAGAGAGCATTACGAGAAGCCCAGCGTCAGACGCAAGAAGAAGTCCGAAGCGGCGAGAAAACGCAAATACAATTAAGCAATGTGACAGGCAGACTCAAAAGAGATTTTGGGTCTGTTTTTGTTTGGAAAGAAAATACGGTTTTCCGGCATATCTGTTGTCCCGCCGCAATATGTATAGTAAATAAAAAATATCTGCAGCGGAGTATGCAGAAGTGGGAGTGACAGTATTGCGAAGAATGGGAAAGCGTATTGCGGCGTGGCTTTTGGCGGGCTGCCTCATGCTGAGCGCGGGATTTATGCAAACGACGATGTATGTGTGCGCTGCGCCGGACGTTGCCACGCCTTCTTACATCGTGATGGAAGCGTCCACCGGGCAGGTGATCTGTGAACAGGATGCGGATGTGCGCAGGAGTCCGGCGAGCATTACAAAGATCATGACGTTACTCATCACGTTTGAGCACATTAAGAGCGGCAGGATACATCTGGACGATCTCGTTACCACGAGCGCCTATGCCAAGTCAATGGGCGGTTCACAGGTTTTTCTGGAGGAGGGAGAGTCCCAGACGCTGGAAACGATGCTTAAGTGTATCATTGTCTCGTCGGGGAATGATGCCAGTGTGGCGGTGGCGGAATACATAGCGGGAAGCGAGAGCGAATTTGTCAAACTGATGAACGAGAAAGCCGATGAACTGGGGCTTCAGAATACGCATTTTGAGGACTGCTGCGGGCTGACGGAATCCGACGGCCATTATTCCTCCGCCAAGGACGTAGCCGTCATGTCCAGAGAACTGATCACGAAGTATCCGGAGGTGTTTGACTACACGCGGATCTGGATGGAGGATATCGAGCACAAGACGAATGCGGGCACTTCGACATTCACGCTCTCGAGCACCAACAAGCTGTTAAAACAGTATGAGTGGGCGACAGGGCTGAAAACGGGCTCTACGTCCAAGGCGCTCTACTGTCTGTCCGCCACGGCGGACCGGGACGGCATGGAACTGATCGCGGTGCTGATGGGGGCGCCGGACAGCAAGACGCGTTTTCAGGACGCGATAGCGCTGCTCAATTACGGCTACAGCGTCAGTCAGATGTATCGGGATGAGAACACGGATCCCCTGCCGGAACAGAGAGTGGAGGGCGGTATTGAAGATACGCTTTATCTCACTTACGAAGGACCGTTCTCCTATCTGGATACCAAGGGAAGCAATTTAAGTCAGGTGCAGAAGGAGATCAGTCTGCCGGAGAGCGTCCAGGCGCCTGTTGCGGAGGGAGATGCCATAGGAGAGGCGGTGTATAAGATCGACGGAAAGAGGATCGGAAGCGTATCCATACTCGCCGCCAAGGGCGTGGATAAGGCCGGCTATCAGGATTACCTGAAAAAGGTGTGGATCTTTTATCTGATGAAGAGATAGGCAGACAGTGCGAACAGGAGTTCGCAGATTGCGGAGAACGGCCGTTGTGTGATATACTTTATAAGTTATTCGGGTACGGCGGCATATGGAGAGTGGAAATGGCGGAAGTTATTCTTGCCCTTGCGGGGGCAGCGATCATAGTTTGTCTGCTCATAGCAGTGTGGGACAGCAACCGATTCGTCACGGTGACATATGAGATCCTGTCGGATCGGGCGACTAAGCCGTGCCGGTTCGTCCTGCTGGCGGATCTGCATAACAAGTCATTCGGAAGAGATCACGAGCGCCTGTTGGCTAAGATAGATGAAATATCCCCCGACGCCATTCTGGTGGCGGGGGATATGCTGACCGCTTCCAGAGGGAAGACGTGCAGACCGGCGCTCTCCCTGATGCGGCAGCTTGCGGCCCGGTATAAGATCTATTACGGCATGGGCAACCATGAATACCGCCTGAAGCTGTATCCGGAGCAGTACGGAGCCGTCTATGACGAATATGTGTCGGGACTGTCGGAGGCGGGGATCGAGCCTTTGATCAATGAGAACACTTATCTGCCGGAGTACAACATCGCCGTCTGCGGTTCCATGATCGACAGGCGCTATTACAGAAGGTTCCGAAAGTACCCGATGGACGCAGGTTACCTGCCGAAGCTGTTGGGAGAACCGCGAAAGGACGCCTGTCAGATCCTGATCGCGCACACACCGGAGTATTTTGAGGAGTACGCCGCGTGGGGCGCGGACGTGGTGGTGTCGGGCCATGTACACGGCGGGATCGTGAGGCTGCCGTTTCTGGGAGGTGTGCTCTCGCCGAACATGACTTTTTTCCCGAAATATGACGGCGGCAGATATGTGAGCGGCAGGACGACCATGATCCTGAGCAGAGGGTTAAGTTCCCACACGCCGCCGGTCAGGGTCTTCAACCCGGGCGAGCTCGTGGTGCTCGACGTAACGCCGAAGCCGGCGCGCGGACAGAAAGGACAAGCATACGATGGCAATTCCGATAAAACTTGAAGTGTTTGAAGGCCCGTTGGACCTGCTTTTGCATTTGATCGACAAGAACAAAGTGGACATCTACGACATACCGATCGTGGAGATCACGGAGCAGTATCTGGACTATATCAAACAGATGGAGACGGAGGACATGAACGTCATGAGCGAATTTCTCGTTATGGCGGCGACCCTGATCGACATCAAATGCAGGATGCTCCTTCCGAAAGAAGTGAACGAGGAAGGCGAGGAGGAAGATCCCAGAGCGGAACTGGTGGAGAAGCTGCTGGAATACAAGATGTGCAAGTATATGTCCTATGAGCTGCGGGATCGTATGGTGGACGCGGAGCGCAATCTGTACAAGCACGCCACGCTGCCGAAGGAAGTGCTGGATTACAGGCAGCCGGTCGATTATGAGGAACTGATCGGCGACATGACACTGCAGAAGCTGCACGAGATCTTCAAGCAGGTCATGAAACGGCAGGAGGACAAGATCGACCCTGTCCGGAGCACGTTCGGCACGATCGAGAAGGACGAGATCGACATGGATCTGAAGACCACTTTTGTGGAAGCCTATGTGCGCAGCCATAAGACGTTCAGCTTCAGAAGGCTGTTGGAGAAGCAGAACAGCAAGATGGAAGTGATCGTCACGTTTCTGGTGATCTTGGAGATGATCAAGACCGGAAGGATCGGCGTCGAGCAGGAGGACACTTTTGCGGATATCATCATCACGACAAAGGATGCGGGCGACGCTGCGCCGGTGCAGCTCACATCGGTCGCGGAGTAGAAATACGTGTAAGAAGGTGGATATATGGAGAGAGAAAAGGCGAAAGCGGTACTGGAAGCGATCCTTTTTGCCATGGGAGACTCGGTCGGCATCGACAGTCTTGCCACGGTGATAGAGGAGGACAGGCAGACGACGAAGGGCATCATAGAAGAGATGGCGAAAGAGTACGACGCCGGGGACCGCGGCATCGGTCTGGTCATGCTGGACGACGCCGTGCAGATGTGTACCAAGGGCGAACTGTACGAGTATCTGATCAAGATCGCCAAAGTGCCCAAAAAATTTATCCTGACGGATACGCTGTTGGAGACGCTGTCCATCATAGCGTACAAGCAGCCGGTCACGAGACTGGAGATCGAGAGGGTCAGGGGCGTGAGCTGCGACCATGCGGTCAACAAGCTGCTGGAGTACGATCTGATCACGGAGGTGGGGCGCATGGACGCGCCGGGGCGCCCGCTCCTCTTCGGTACGACGGAGCAGTTTTTGAGGAGTTTCGGCGTGAGATCGCTGGAAGATCTGCCGGAGCTGAACGCGGTGCAGATCGAGGAGTTCAAGCAGCAGGCGGAGTCCGAGGTGCAGATGCAGCTTGATATTTAGTGACATACGGACATTTTGCGCGCATATATTGTAACGATGAACGAGCAGGGGCTGTATATGTGTACTTTATGGAATCAAAATGGTATGACAGCCGGAAAAGGGAAGAGGATCATGCGCAGGGCAGCCGCCGTATTGCTGGCGGTTGCCTTGTTTTGTTGTTCGGGGGTATCGGCACGGGCAAAGGAAGGGGAGGAGAGCGGGGAGCTGCAGCTGTATGCGCAGGCGGCCGTTCTGATGGATGCGGATTCCGGCCGTGTCCTGTACGGAAAAAATGAAAAAGATGTCCTGCCTATGGCGAGCACCACAAAGATCATGACGTGCATTCTGGCGCTGGAGTACGGCGATCCGGACGATATCGTTGCGGTGTCGTCCTACGCGGCGAGTATGCCGAAGGTCAAGCTGTACGTGAAAACGGGTGAGACATACAGGCTCGGAGATCTCCTTTATTCTCTCATGCTGGAGTCCCACAACGATTCGGCCGTGGTGATCGCGGAAGCGGTCGGCGGCAGCGTGGAAGGCTTTGCCGCCATGATGAATCAGAAAGCACGAGATCTCGGCTGCTTTGACACCTATTTCATCACGCCAAACGGGCTGGACGCCGTGGTGAACGAAAACGGCAGGACCCACTCCACCACCGCGGAGGATCTGGCGAAGATCATGGCATACTGCGTGACGGACTCGCCCGCGAAGGACCGGTTCCTTGCGATCACGCAGACGTTAAACTATGATTTCACCGACGCGGAGGGAACCCGGCATTTTCACTGCAGTAACCACAACTCTTTTCTGGGCATGATGAAGGAAGCGATCTCCGGCAAGACCGGCTTCACCAACAGCGCGGGATACTGCTATGTCGGGGCCGTGGAGAGCGAGGGACGGATATTCACCGTCGCGCTTCTCGCCTGCGGCTGGCCGAATAACAGGAACTATAAGTGGAGCGATATGAAGAAGCTGACCGCCTACGGCATGGAGCGGTATGCCTACAGGGATATCTATGAGCATAGGGATTTTCAGGACATTCCCGTGATAAACGGCATTGACGGGGAGTCGAACGATCCCTACGCGGAAGCGCACGTGTCTGTGCGGGTGGCTGACAACGGCGTGCAGAGTCTGCCGTATCTTCTGTGCGATGAGGACGAGGTGGAGGTCAGGGCAAAGGTTGCCAATGTGCTCAGCGCCCCGCTGTCAGAGCAGGAGGAGATAGGGGAGGTGTGCTACTATCTGAACGGAACGCTGCTCAAACGCTTTCCGATCGTTACGGAGGAAAAAGTGGAGGAGCGCACGTTTCCGTGGATATGCGCTTATCTTCTGGATATTTTTCTGCCCTGATCCATATCGTGGTACGGCTTTGACAATTTAATTGAATTTTTTTGGAAAATTAACTGGTTTAGTTGCCGAATATATGTTATACTACGATAGTGTGTTATACACACCTATGATAACGTTTTATTTATATTTATTATCATGATAAATGGAGGGCTGAAAAATGAGTACTACTTCTCAAGCGAGACAAAGGATCAATGCTTTGCTCGATGAAAACAGTTTCGTTGAGATCGGCGCACTCGTGACGGCGAGGGCAACCGATTTTAACCTGAAACAGACGGAAACTCCTTCAGACGGCGTCGTGACCGGCTACGGGGTGATCGACGGCAACCTTGTGTATGTGTACAGTCAGGACGCGTCCGTGCTGAACGGAACGGTCGGCGAGATGCATGCGAAGAAGATCGCCGGCCTCTATGATCTGGCGCTGAAGACAGGCGCACCCGTGATCGGACTGATCGACTCCGCGGGACTCAGGCTGCAGGAGGCGACGGACGCGCTGAACGGTTTCGGGGAGATCTATATGAAACAGACGCTCGCTTCCGGTGTGATCCCGCAGATCACCGCCATATTCGGCAGCTGCGGCGGCGGCCTGGCGCTGATCCCCGCGATGACGGATTTTACTTTTATGGAGGACAAGAAGGCGAAGCTGTTCGTCAATTCCCCCAATGCGCTTGCGGGAAATGAGATCTCCAAATGCGACACTTCCTCCGCGGCATACCAGAGCGGGGAGAGCGGATTGGCGGACGCGGTCGGAGACGAGGCGTCGATCATGGCGCAGATCAGACAGCTTGTCGCTATGCTGCCCGCCAACAATGCGGAGATCGCGGTAGGCGAGTGTACGGACGACCTGAACAGGGCATGTGTACAGATCGCGAACTGTGTGGGCGACACTTCCGTCGCATTGTCCCAGATCGCGGACGACGGCATATTCGTGGAAATAAAACAGAATTATGCGAAGGATATGGTCGCGGGCTTCATCAGACTGAACGGCGCGACCGTCGGCGCTGTCGCGAACCGCACAGAGGTGTATGACGAGAACGGTGAAGTGACGGAGAGCTTCGATGCGGCATTGTCCGTGGAGGGTGCGGAGAAGGCGGCGGAGTTCATCAATTTCTGCGATGCTTTTGATATTCCGGTGCTCTCCCTGACGAACGTCAAGGGATTTGCGGCGACGAAGTGTTCCGAGAAGAGGATCGCCAAGGCGGCGGGAAGGCTTACATACGCTTTCGCCAATGCGACGGTGCCGAAGGTGAACGTTGTGATCGGCAAAGCGTATGGCAGCGCTTATGTGGCTATGAACTCCAAGGCGATCGGCGCGGATATCACGATCGCATGGCCGGACGCAGAGATCGGCATGATGGATGCGGACCTTGCGGCGAAGATCATCTGTGACGGACAAGGCTCCGATGCCATCGACGCGTGTGCAAAAGAGTATGCGGCGCTCCAGAACAATGTGACGAGCGCGGCGAAGAGAGGATATGTAGACCAGATCGTTGCGCCGGAGGATACGAGAAAATATGTGATAGGCGCTTTCGAGATGCTGGCTGCGAAGAGTGAAGGGCGTCCGGACAGAAAACACGGTACGGTCTAGAAAGGATGATGCTTAATATGAGAAAATTATTGGCAATATTAGGTGTGATCACCTGTATGATCGGTCTGTGCGCGTGCGCTCAGGAGGAAGAGACGATAGATCCTGCCATGAAGGAGTCGTTGATCACCCAGTGCAGTTCGGTGTTGTCTTCCATAGATCTGGTTGTGGCGCAGGGAGAGGAAGCGATCGCGCAGAACAGAGCGAATGCAGCCATTTACAACGGTATGCTCAGCTGGCAGCGCGCGCTGGAGGATATCGGACAGTTTAACGGTACGGAAGGCGGTACGGTACAGGTCAAGGAGGACGAATTTGTCGTGGATATCAATGTGAACGGCTCGTCCCATGACGCGGTGGTGGAATTTGTCGTGGACAATTCCGATCCCACCCAGCCTATCATCACCGGTATCGCTGCGAATGTGTCCTACATGCTGGGCGAGAATATGACGAAGGCGCTGATGAACACCATACTCGGCATGGGAACGGTGTTTATCGTACTGATCTTTATCAGTCTGCTCATATCCTGCTTCGGGCTGTTCTCCAAGATCGGGGCCAAGAAGCCGAAGAAAGAGACGGACTCTGCGGTGCAGAGCGCGCCGGCGGCTGACAGCGTGGTAGAGCAGATCGCGCAGAAAGAGGAGCTTACCAACGATGCGGAGCTCGTGGCGGTCATCGCGGCGGCGGTCGCAGCCTACGAGGGAAGCGGCTCTACGGACGGGTTCGTAGTGCGTTCCATCAGAAAATCTAATAAGAGTAAATGGCAGAATGCCTGAAGACGATAGGAGGATATCAAGATGAAAAATTATACAATCACCGTAAACGGAAGCGTATATGACGTAGTTGTGGAAGAGGGAGCGGCAAACGGCGCGCCTGTGGCAGCGCCCGCGGCACCTAAGGCAGTTCCCAAGGCAGCGCCCGCACCGGCGGCAGCACCCGCGGCAAGCGGCGCACAGGGCAAGATCAAGATTGAGGCCGGCGCGGCTGGCAAGGTGTTCAAGATCGAGGCGAACGTGGGCCAGGCGGTCAAGAAGGGCGATGCCGTCGTGATCGTGGAGGCCATGAAGATGGAGATCCCTGTAGTAGCTCCCGAGGACGGTACTGTAGCAAGTATCAATGTGGCTGTGGGCGACGCTGTCGAGGCCGGCGCTCTGCTCGCGACATTGAACTGACCGTCAGGCTCCGCTCCGGACGGGCGGTCCTGAAACTATGACTACAGGAGGTTAAACAATGGATTACATTACAACTACGCTATCGAATCTGATCCACCAGACGGCATTCTTTAATCTTGAAGTCGGCAATTACATCATGATTCTGGTAGCTTTGGTATTTCTGTATCTGGCTATCCGGCATGAGTTTGAGCCTCTGCTTCTTGTTCCGATAGCCTTTGGTATGCTGCTTGTCAATATCTATCCGGATATCATGGCAGAGTACGGAGAGGGCGGCGCCGGCGGCGGTCTGCTGTACTACTTCTACAAGCTGGACGAGTGGGCGATCCTGCCGTCGCTGATCTTCATGGGCGTCGGCGCGATGACGGACTTCGGCCCGCTGATCGCCAACCCCAAGAGCTTCCTGCTCGGCGCGGCGGCGCAGTTCGGTATCTTCGCGGCATACTTTGGCGCGATCGCAATGGGCTTCAATGACAAGGCGGCGGCGGCGATCTCTATCATCGGCGGCGCGGACGGCCCTACGTCTATCTTCCTTGCGGGCAAGCTGCAGCAGACGGCGCTGCTCGGACCGATTGCGGTGGCGGCTTATTCCTATATGTCTCTTGTACCGATCATCCAGCCGCCGATCATGAAGCTGCTCACGACGGAGAAGGAGCGCAAGATCAAAATGGGACAGCTTCGTCCCGTCAGCAAGCTGGAGAAGATCCTGTTCCCGATCATCGTGACGATCGTCGTATCCTTGATCCTGCCTACCACGGCGCCTCTCGTAGGTATGCTGATGCTGGGCAATCTGTTCAGGGAATCCGGCGTGGTCAGACAGCTTACGGACACGGCGTCCAATGCGCTCATGTACATCGTGGTCATCATCCTCGGCACTTCTGTCGGTGCGACCACCAGCGCACAGGCTTTCCTGAACTGGGATACGATCAAGATCGTTGTGCTCGGCCTGATCGCCTTTTGCTTCGGCACGGCGGCGGGTGTGCTGTTCGGCAAGCTGATGTGCGTGTTGACCAAGGGCAAGGTAAATCCGCTGATCGGTTCTGCGGGCGTGTCCGCGGTTCCCATGGCGGCCAGAGTGTCGCAGAAAGTCGGCGCGGAGGCGGATCCGACCAACTTCCTGCTGATGCACGCGATGGGTCCGAACGTGGCCGGCGTGATCGGCACTGCGGTCGCAGCGGGCACATTCATGGCGGTGTTCGGCGTATTCTAATAAATCAGCCGCTGCGGCGCGTATATGCGGCTGCGGCGTAGAAAATATCAGGAGGGAAAGAAAATGGCAGAACAGATCAAAAAACCGGTTGGCATCATGGAAACCGTTCTTCGCGACGCGCATCAATCTCTGATCGCGACCAGGATGCCCACCGAGAAAATGCTTCCGATCATAGAGACGATGGATAAAGTCGGCTACCACGCGGTAGAGTGCTGGGGCGGCGCGACCTTCGACGCATCTCTTCGTTTCCTGAAGGAGGATCCGTGGGACAGACTGCGGAAATTGAGAGACGGCTTCAAGAAGACCAAACTGCAGATGTTGTTCAGAGGCCAGAATATTTTGGGCTACAGACCCTATGCCGACGATGTGGTGTACGCATTCGTGGAGAAATCCATTGCAAACGGCATTGATGTCATCAGGATATTCGATTGCCTGAACGATATCCGCAACCTGCAGGCGGCGGTAGACGCCACCAACAAGATCAAGAAACAGGAAGGCAGAGGGGAATCTCAGGTCGCCCTGTCCTATACGCTTGGCGATGCCTACACGCTGGAGTATTGGGCGGACATGGCCAAGAAGATCGAGGAGATGGGTGCGGACTCCATATGTATCAAGGATATGGCGGGACTTCTCGTGCCTTACCGTGCGTCGGAGCTTGTCAAGACCTTAAAAGAGAATACCAAGCTTCCGATCCAGCTGCATACGCACTATACGTCCGGCGTGGCTTCCATGACATATCTGAAAGCCGTCGAGGCCGGCGTGGATGTCATCGACTGCGCGATCTCGCCTTTTGCACTGGGAACCTCCCAGCCGGCGACCGAGGTCATGGTCGAGACCTTCAAGGGAACGGAGTACGATACCGGCTACGATCAGGAGATCCTGGCGCAGATCGCGGATTATTTCCGCCCTTACCGCGAGGAGTGCATCGAATCCGGTCTGATGAGCACCAAGGTGCTGGGCGTCAATATCAACACGCTGCGCTATCAGGTGCCCGGCGGTATGCTTTCCAACATGGTGAGCCAGTTGAAGGAGCAGAAGGCGGAAGACAAGTATCAGGAGGTGCTGGAGGAGATCCCGAGAGTCCGCAAGGACTGCGGCGAGCCGCCTCTGGTCACGCCTTCTTCGCAGATCGTCGGCACACAGGCGGTGTTCAATGTGCTGATGGGCGAGCGGTATAAAATGGCGACGGGCGAGTTCAAGGATCTTCTGCGCGGCAATTACGGCCAGACGGTCAAGCCCATGAATCAGGAAGTGATCGACAAGGTCATTCCCGGCGAGCCACGTTCCACGGCGCGTTCCGCGGAGGCGACCGGACATGTCGAGCCGGAGCTTGCAGGTCTGGAGGCGGAAATGAAGGAATGGAAGCAGCAGGATGAGGACGTGCTGTCCTACGCGCTGTTCCCGCAGGTGGCGATCGATTTCTTCAAGTACCGTCAGGCACAGCAGGAGAAAGTGGATATGAGCGTGGCGGACACAAAGAACGCGGCATATCCCGTATAGCTTCATAGGATATTTTCGGAGGGCGTTCCAAACTATGATCCGGTCGATCATAGGGCGGGATGCCCTCCTTTTTTGTATGTGGGAACGATCGCAATATTTTTTTGCAGAAAGGGATTGACGCGGGTTACATAATATATTATAATAACATATGTTACCAAACGATAACGAAAAAGTAATACGAGAGAGGTTGAGTCTTATGGCAAGAAAAGAGACGATCACAAAGGACGAGATACTGAATGCGGCGTTCCAGATCACGAGAGAGAACGGTTTTCGGCAGGTGAGCGCCAGAACGCTGGCGGCAAAGGCGGGCTGCTCCACACAGCCGATCTTCCGCGTTTATAAGAACATGGAAGAGCTGGGCGGGGAACTGTTTGAGAAGGCGATCACCTTTTTCAATGATTATTATGCGGGCTTTCCGAAGAAGAGCGAGACGCCTTTTGTTGATCTGGGGCTTGCGTATATCCGGTTTGCGCAGGAGGAGCAGCAGCTCTTCAAGCTTCTCTTTATGGCCGACGACCGGCACGGCAGGAGCCTGTATGATCTGTTGAACGGCAAGAACGGCTGGGTGGTCAAGGAGATCAACAATGCCAAATTCTACGGCTGCAAGGATCCCAGCGGTATGTTCATGCGGATGTGGATCTTCATTCATGGCTCGGCGTGTATGGCGCTGACGGGGGATTACGATCTGCAGGAGGAGGATACCGTTAAGCTGCTGGAGGAATCCTACAGAGCGTTTCTGAATGTATAGAAAACGGGAAAGGCGTATTTGCGGCAGAAGATGGTTATACAGAATCGTTATGACGTTATCACAAGGATCAACGAACATTACAGCAGGATGAGCAAAGGGCAGAAGGCGATCTCCGCGTTTATTTACGACCACTACGATCAGGCGGTATTCATGACTGCCGCCAAGCTCGGGGAGACGGTGGGCGTCAGCGAGTCCACGGTCGTGCGCTATGCGATGTTCATCGGCTATAACGGCTATCCGGAATTTCAGCGGGATCTGGAGGACTGGGTGCAGAACAAGATCAATTCCGTGCAGAAGATCGGCGCGAAGTACGGCAAGAGCACGCAGTCTGAGATCCTGACGTCTGTGCTCGAGGCGGACATGGAGAAGCTGCAGGACACGATACATAATCTCGATCCGGTTGCCTTTGAGACGGCGGTGGATATTATTCTGGAGGCAAAAAATATTTATATCATGGGCGTCAGAAGTTGTGAACCTCTGGCGGATTTTTTGCATTTTTATCTGAACATGGTGCGGGGAAACGTCGTGCTGTTAAAGACCACGAGCATGTCGGAAACCTTTGAGCAGATGCTGCGCATCGACGAGCAGGACGCCATGATCGGCATCAGCTTTCCGCGATATTCCATGAGGACGCTCAAGGCAATGGAGTTTGCCAACGACAGGAACGCCAAGGTGATCACGATCACGGACTCCGTACACTCGCCGATGAACCTCTACTCCTCGTGCAATCTGCTGGCCAGAAGCGACATGGTCTCTATCGTCGATTCTCTGGTAGCGCCCCTGAGCGTGATCAACGCGCTTGTGGTCGCCATATGTCTGAAACGGCCGGAGGAAGTGAAGAAGAGCCTGAAGGACTTGGAGGAAGCGTGGAACAACTATCAGGTCTATCTGAATGACGAGATCAACTTTATCGACGAGGAGCCGATGTTAAACTATCCTCTGCGAAAGAAGGAAGAGTGACATATAAGATGAGCCGTGTGATCGTGGTGGGCGGCGGCGCTGCCGGTATGATGGCGGCGTATGCCGCAGCGAGGGTCGGGCACAGCGTCGTGCTGCTGGAACAGAATGAAAAACTCGGTAAGAAGCTGTACATTACGGGAAAAGGAAGATGCAACGTGACAAACGCCTGTAATGCCGACGCTTTCTTTGCGCATGTGGTGACGAACCCCAAATTCTTATTCAGCGCATACTACGGTTTTGACAACGGCAGACTGATGGAGCTGTTGGAGGAGGCGGGCTGCAGACTTAAGGTGGAGCGCGGAGAGCGGGTCTTCCCGGTTTCGGATCACGCCTCCGATGTGATCGCGGCCCTGCAGCGTCTGCTGAAAAAAAACGGCGTGGAGATCCGTCTGCACGCCAAGGTGGAAAGCCTGTTGACGGCAAGACTGCCGGAGGCGGCCGGGCAGGAGGGCGCCGATGCGGGATCTCGCGGGATGATAGCGGGTGTGCGGCTGGCGGACGGCGGGCAGGAGAGCGCCGATGCGGTGGTCCTCGCAACCGGCGGGTTGTCTTATCCGGCTACGGGCTCGACCGGGGACGGACATCGGATGGCACAGGCCGTCGGGCACAGCGTCAAGGAGTGCGTACCGTCGCTTGTGCCGATGACGGTGGCGGATAAATGGTGTGCCGATCTGCAGGGGCTGTCTCTTCGGAATGTGGGTCTGACCATGTGGGACGGAAAGAAAAAGCTCTATCAGGGCTTGGGGGAGATGCTGTTCACGCATTTCGGCATCAGCGGCCCGCTTGTGCTGAGCGCTTCCGGTTACTACGGTAAGTGTAAGGATAAGAAGAATGTGGTCTGCGAGGTGGACTTGAAGCCCGCGCTGACGGAAGAGCAGCTTGATAAGAGGATTCTGCGGGATTTTGAAGAAAATAAGAACAAGAGCTTTCGGAACGCACTGGGCGGACTCTATCCCGCCAAACTGATCCCGGTGATGATCGGGCTCTCCGGCATAGCGCCTGACGGAAAAGTACACGATATCACGAGGCAGGAACGCCGGAGACTGGCGGAGCTGACGAAGCATCTGCGGCTGTCCGTGACGGGGATTAGAGATTTTGCGGAGGCAGTCATCACGCAGGGCGGCGTGTCCGTCAGGGAAGTCGATCCCTCTACGATGGAGTCGAAATATGTGGGCGGTCTGTATTTCGCGGGAGAGCTTCTGGATGTGGATGCTCTGACGGGCGGCTTTAACCTGCAGATCGCATGGTCTACAGGACATCTGGCGGGCGACAGCATACCGCGTTGACAAAGGGCGTCGCCGGAGAGCATACTGTAAAGAAAGGCGGAGTGTCATGAGTTATAATATTGCGATCGACGGGCCGGCGGGCGCCGGCAAGAGCACCATAGCCAAGAAGATAGCGAAAAGGCTGGGTTATATTTATGTGGATACGGGCGCGATGTACCGCGCTATGGCGCTGTATCTTATCAGGGAAGGCGTCGCAGCGTCCGATGCCGCGCAGATCAGCGCAAGGTGCAGGGAGGCGGATATTTCTATCGGCTATGAGAACGGTGAACAGATCGTATATTTAAACGGCGAGAATGTGAACGGTCATATCAGGACGGAGGAGGTCGGGAACATGGCGTCCGCCAGCAGTCCCAATCCCGACGTGCGAAAGAAACTGGTGGAATTGCAGCAGAAGCTGGCGGCGAGCAAGGACGTGGTCATGGACGGCAGAGATATCGGCACGTGCGTGCTCCCGGACGCACAGGTCAAGGTCTACCTGACGGCGGACAGCAGAGTGCGCGCCGAAAGACGGTATAAGGAGCTGCGGGAAAAGGGCGTTTTGTGCGAGCTTGACACGATAGAGAAGGATATCATAGAGCGCGACAGGCAGGATATGACACGGGAGATCTCTCCGCTCACACAGGCGGCGGACGCGGTGTTGATCGACTCCTCCCGCATGACCGTCGATGAGGTGGCGGATGCGGTCATTGCGCTGATGTGACAGGCGGGCAGACGCAGCCGGCGGAAAGGTTTGGATTGGCATGGAAGTGATTCTGGCGAAACACGCCGGCTTCTGTTTCGGCGTGAAGCGGGCGGTGGATCAGGTATACGAACAGACGCAGACCGGAAGGCCGCTCTATACATACGGCCCGATCGTACATAACGAGGAGGTCGTGAAAGATCTGGAGAGGCGGGGCGTGCGGGTCATTGATACGCCCGAACAGCTTGCGCAGGTGACGGAGGGCGTCGTCATGATCCGCGCGCACGGCGTGCCGAAGGCCGTCATCGATATGGCGGACAGGAGGGGGATCACCTGTATCGACGCCACGTGTCCTTTTGTGAAACGCATCCACAATATCGTGGAGAAGGAGAGCGCGGCCGGGAAAAAAATCGTGATCATCGGGAATGCGGGGCATCCCGAAGTGGAGGGGATCATGGGCTGGACGCACGGTCCTGCAGAGGTGCTCGGAACGCCGGAAGAGGCGCAAATGTTTGCCTGTAAGGGTGACGAAGAGATCTGTATCGTCTCGCAGACGACATTTAACTACAATAAATTTCAAGATATGGTTGAAATTATAATGAAAAAAGGTTACAATGTTAGTGTTGTGAATACTATATGCAATGCTACGGAAGAGCGGCAGACTGAGGCGAGGGAGATCGCGGCCGAGGTCGATGTTATGATAGTAATAGGTGGCAAACATAGTTCTAATACACGGAAGCTATATGAGATCTGCATGCAAGAGTGTGCGAACACGTATTTTATACAGACACTGGATGACTTGCATTTGGCTTTACCTAAATCTGTCCGGCGAGTGGGTATTACAGCAGGGGCTTCGACCCCAAATAATATAATCGAGGAGGTTCAAAATTATGTCAGAATTAACTTTTGAACAAATGTTAGACGAATCATTCAAAACAATACACACGGGAGAGGTTGTAGAAGGCACTGTTATCGACGTAAAGCCTGAAGAGATCATTCTCAACATAGGATATAAGTCAGACGGTATCCTTACCAGAAATGAATATACGAACGAGCCGAACGTAGATCTGACGACCGTGGCGAAGGTCGGCGACACGATGGAAGTGAAAGTGCTCAAGGTGAACGACGGTGAAGGACAAGTCCTTCTCACATACAAACGACTTGCGGCTGACAGAGGCAATAAACGGATCGAAGAGGCATATAATAACAGGGAAGTGCTCACGGCGAAGGTCGTACAGGTGCTTGACGGCGGCCTGAGCGTTGTCGTGGACGAAGTCAGGATCTTTATTCCGGCGAGCCTCGTGTCCGATACTTACGAGAAGGATCTGACGAAATACGCCGATCAGGAGATCGAGTTCGTGATCAGCGAGTACAATCCCAAGAGAAGAAGATACATCGGCGACAGGAAGCAGCTTATCGTTGCGAAGAAAGCCGAGATGCAGAAGAAGCTGTTTGAGACGATCAAGGTGGGCGATACCGTGGAAGGCACGGTCAAGAATGTGACGGATTTCGGCGCATTCATCGATCTGGGCGGCTGCGACGGACTGCTTCATATCTCCGAGATGTCATGGGGCAGAGTGGAGAATCCGAAGAAGGTGTTCAAGGTCGGCGACGTTGTGAAAGTCCTGATCAAGGATATCTCTGGCGAAAAGATCGCGCTCAGCCTTAAGTTTGAGGACGAGAACCCTTGGAGAGACGCCGCTGGCAAATATGCGGTCGGCAATGTGGTGACCGGCAGGGTCGCACGTATGACCGATTTCGGCGCGTTCATCGAACTGGAACCCGGCATTGACGCGCTGCTGCATGTATCCCAGATATCCAAGGAGCATATAGATAAGCCTTCGGACGCGCTCAAGACAGGCGAGGAAGTGACCGCCAAGGTCGTGGACTTTAACGAGTCGGATAAGAAGATCAGCCTGAGCATCAAGGCGCTGCTCGCACCCGAACCGGAGGAGACGAAAGAGGATGATGCGGACGTCGTATCCGTGGATATCGATGCCGTGATCTCCGGCGAGAGCGGAGAATAAGGGACGTACCGGCAGAATAAGGGAATAAGAATATGACGGGCGGTGGAAGATATGGCGTATGACTACGAGTATTTCAAAAAGGCGGTTTATGATCTGACCAAGATCGATCTGAATGCTTATAAAGAAAAGCAGATGAAACGTCGGATCGACACGCTGATCGCGAAGAACAAGATAGTCGGTTACGACAAGTATGTGGCGGCCTTGAAGGCGGATCACAATATGTTTGACGAGTTTGTCAATTATCTTACGATCAATGTTTCCGAATTTTACCGCAATCCGGATCAGTGGAAGCTTCTTGATCAGGATATTTTTCCGGATCTGATCAAGCGTTACGGCAAAAATCTGAAGATCTGGAGCGCTGCCTGTTCTACGGGAGACGAGCCGTACTCGCTCGTTATGGCGCTCTCCAGGCATCTGCCGCTCAATCAGATCAAGATCTATGCGACCGATCTGGATAAGCAGGTGATCGCGAAGGCGAAGGCGGGGCTGTATGCGGAGAAGAGCATCGCGGGAGTCCCCGATGATCTGAAGAAGAAATTCTTCACCAAGATAGGGCCTTCCTATCAGATCTCCGACGAAGTGAAGTCGCGGGTGGAGTTCAAGGAACACAATCTGTTAAAGGATACATATCCCACCGACTATCATCTGATCGTCTGCCGCAACGTGCTCATCTACTTTACCGAGGAGGCGAAGGACGAGGTCTTCCGCAAGTTCCAGAGAAGTCTGAAACCGGGCGGATATCTGTTCATCGGCAGCACGGAGCAGATCATCAATCACAAGGAGATCGGCTTCGACAGAAAGAATTCGTTCTTCTATCAAAGGCCGATGTAGCGGAACGGGAAAAAAGATAAAAAATCAGGACGCTTGCAGAAGCGTCCTTTTCTGTGTGCAAAAATATCGATCGTTTCGTCAGTAGGTCTTGGCCATTTTGCCGAGCAGGTACTGCGCATAGCGGGAGAAAAATGCACGATCCTTTTTCATCTCGTCCGTCAACTCGAAGAACAGCTCTCTGCTCTTGTAGTCCCGCTTGAAGAACGGCTCCTGAAAAATATCCCACTGGGGCAGATAAGTGGCGTACTTGCGCGTATAGCATGTGGCGGCCGTCGCCTGTACGCGGTGCGTCTTATCCACAAAGGAGGCCACTGATTTGTGGAGCGCCGCATCCTCCGCAGGAAGGTAATAGTAGTCCTTATAATTGGAATAGAAATATTTCATCTCCTCTTCATAGACGGGGACTTTCAAAATGCCTTCGCGGTCCTCGCCGCTGAAATAGCAGCCGTTTGACAGATTCGATACGGTGAACGGGAGCGCGGCGGGCAGCTCCAGCTTCATCAAAAGCTCCGTTCTGTCATGGCCGTGGTAATCGACGAAGGCGTTGGACTGCACTTTCTTGGCGGTGAGAGGGCCGTTAAAAAGATCGTAAAAGGCAAGGAGCGGAAGAAGCTGCAGCATGCCTTTCATATCGTCGCTGTTGTGGAGCAGCAGAAGGCGGAGCGTCTCGTCGTCCTGTCGTTTCACATATGCGTGGTACAGACCGATCAGATCCCCGCCGCTGCAGAGATCTTCCCTGTCGATGCCGAGCAGCTCTTCCAATGTTTTCTGCTTGCAGTTGGGCGTGTGCAGGAAAAACTTGTAGGGCGAGATGCGCTTGTACAGGTCTATGCCCTCAAAATTGTCGAAATTGTACGGCAGCTTAAACATTTCGCACTTCTGCAGAAGATACGGCAGATCAAAATTGTTGCCGTTGAAGTGGATCAGGTGGGTATAGTCTGCGGCAAAGGAGAAAAAATCCGCAAGCAGAGTCTGCTCGTCGTCATAGCTGTCCGCAAACCACTGTCTGATGTGCCAGCGGCCGGAGGCAAAGTAAGCGCTGCCGATCAGGTAGAGAGAGGAATTTTTCGCTGTAAAGCCGGTCGTCTCGATGTCGATGAACAACAGCTTCTCGGGCGCCGAAATGCGCTCCAAGGGATAACGTATCGCAAAATCTTCCAGTGTTTCATTGATTGTCCGCATATTATACTCCCACAAAAAATAACTTAACTATATACTATCATATTTTTTCAAATAGCAGTAGTTTTTTTCGTCGAAAAATAGTATATTGATAAAGTAGGATATATTGGGTGCGTCCGGTAATATGGCGCTGCCCGGAAAGAGGGGCTGACAATGGCGAAATTAACATTTCATGGCGGTATCCACACCTATGACGGCAAGGATCTGTCCAAAGATAAGCCTATCAGGTCGGTATTGCCGAAAGGAGATCTGGTCTATCCGCTGTCCCAGCATATCGGCGCTCCCGCAAAGCCGATCGTGGAGAAGGGGGACCGTGTCCTGACCGGACAGAAGATCGCCGAGGCCGGCGGTTTTGTATCCGCGCCGATCTACGCAACGGTGTCCGGCACGGTAAAGGCGATCGAACCGCGGCGCGTCGTCACGGGCGACAGCGTGATGAGCATCATCGTGGAGAACGATGGCCTGTATGAGGAAGTGGAGTATCCGAAGGTCAAGCCGCTTGCAGAGATGACGCGGGAAGAGATCCTTGAGCGGATCAGAGAGGCCGGCGTTGTCGGTATGGGCGGCGCGGGATTCCCGACCCATGTAAAGCTCTCTCCGAAAGAGCCGGACAAGATCGATTATGTGATCGTCAACTGCGCGGAGTGCGAGCCCTATCTGACGTCCGATTACAGAAGAATGATAGAAGAGCCGGAGAAGCTGGTCGGCGGACTGAAGGTATCCCTGCAGCTTTTTGAGAACGCGCGCGGGATACTGGCCGTGGAGGACAACAAGTCCGACTGTATTGAGATATTGAAGAAGCTGACAAAAGAGGAGCCGCGCATCAGCGTAAAGACGCTGCGGACCAAGTATCCGCAGGGAGCGGAACGCCAGATCATCTATGCGGTGACGGGAAGAGCGATCAACTCCTCGATGCTGCCCGCAGACGCAGGCTGTGTCGTCAACAATGTAGATACCGTTGTGGCGATCTATCATGCCGTCTGTGAGGGCAGACCGCTGATGCACCGGATCGTGACGGTGACGGGCGATGCGGTGGCGGATCCGTGCAATATTATGGTGCGCATCGGTACGAACTACCATGAACTGATCGATGAGGCGGGCGGATTCAAGAAAGAGCCCGTGAAGATCGTTTCCGGCGGGCCGATGATGGGATTCGGCATCTTTGATCTGGACGTGCCAACGACGAAAACGGCGTCGGCGCTGCTCTGCCTGACACAGGACGATGTATCGCGCATGGAACCCGGGCCGTGCATCAACTGCGGGCGCTGTGTGGAGGCCTGTCCGAGCAGACTGGTGCCGAGTATGCTGGCTGACTACGCGGAGCGCTACGATGAGGAGGCGTTCGTCTCTCACGAGGGCATGGAATGCGTGGAGTGCGGGTGCTGCAGTTACGTCTGTCCGGCCAAGAGATCCCTCACGCAGTCGATCAAATCCATGCGGAAGATACAGCTCGCGAAGAGAAAAAAGTAGGGAGAAAGGAGATAGGATACGGATATGAGTGATTTAATGAAGGTATCGTCAAATCCGCATATAAGGTCAAAGACAGAGACAAGCGGCATTATGCTTTCCGTCGTGATCGCGCTTCTTCCCGCAGCGGGTTTCGGTATCTATAATTTCGGCATCGGCGCGCTTGTCACGATCGCGGTGACGGTGGCTTTTGCCGTGCTGACGGAATATCTTTTTGAGAAGCTATGTAAGAAGAAAGTAACGATAGGAGACTATTCTGCGGTGGTGACGGGGCTGCTTCTGGCGCTGAACCTTCCGGTCTCCGCGCCTTGGTGGATCGGCGCGGTCGGCAGCGTATTCGCGATTCTGGTCGTGAAGATGCTGTTTGGCGGACTCGGGCAGAATTTTATGAACCCGGCGCTCGGCGCGAGATGTTTCCTGTTGATCTCTTTCACGTCCATTATGACGGATTTTGACTGTGATGCTTACACGGGCGCGACGCCGCTTGCCAGCTTAAAGAGCGGTGCGGATGTCAATATTTTGGATATGGTGATCGGGCGTACGGCGGGAACGATCGGCGAGACTTCCATGATCGCTATCGTGATCGGCGCGTGCTTCCTGATCCTGATGGGCGTGATCGATCTGCGGATACCGGGCAGTTACATAGTCAGCTTTGTGATCTTCCTGTGCCTGTTTGGCGGACACGGTCTGGACTGGGCGTATATTTCCGCACATTTGGCAGGAGGCGGCCTGATGCTGGGCGCATTTTTTATGGCGACCGATTATGTGACAAGGCCCGTCACCAAGAACGGACAGATATTATTCGGTATCCTGTTAGGTATCCTTACCGGTATCTTCCGGCTGTTCGGGCCTTCGGCTGAGGGAGTTTCCTACGCGATCATTCTGGGCAATCTGCTCGTGCCGCTCATTGAGAAGATCACTCTTCCGAAAGCGTTTGGTAAAGGGGGAGAGAAAGCATGAAAGAAATGATGAAGAACACGGGTATCATGCTGGTGATCACCATAGTGGCCGGGCTGGCGCTCGGATCGATCTATCAGATCACGAAGGAACCGATCGCACGGCAGGAAGCTAAGAAAAAGCAGGAAGCGTGTCAGGAAGTCTTTCAGGACGCAGCCTCCTTTGAGGCGCTGGAGGTTGCCGCGATAGATGAGGCGGCATGGGCCGAGGCCGGGTATGCGCAGGAGAGCGTTGACGAAGTGATGAGCGCATTGGACGAAAACGGCAGTCTTCTGGGGTATGTGATAACGGTGACGACGAAGGAAGGCTATGGCGGCGATATCCGGTTTTCGGTGGGTGTGCGGACGGACGGAACGGTGAACGGTATGTCGATCCTGTCCATTTCGGAGACGGCGGGGCTCGGCATGCGGGCCGAGGAGGTCTTAAAGCCCCAGTTCGCCGGCAGGAAATCGGAGCAGTTCCAATATACGAAGAGCGGCGCGGTATCGGAGGATCAGATCGATGCGATCTCCGGCGCCACGATCACGACAAACGCAGTGACCAATGGAGTCAATGCGGGGCTGTATTATTTCAGGACAGAGCTGGGAGGAGGCAGTGCAGATGAATAGTGTAAAAGAACGCCTTGTGAACGGCATTATAAAAGAAAATCCGACCTTTGTACTGACCCTTGGCATGTGTCCGACACTGGCCGTCACCACTTCGGCGATCAACGGTCTGGGTATGGGACTCACGACGATGGTGGTGCTCGCGCTGAGCAATGTGTTTATCTCTCTGCTGCGGAACGTTATACCGGACAAAGTGCGTATTCCGGCGTTTATCGTCATCATAGCGTCTTTTGTGACGGTGGCGGAATTGCTGCTGCAGGGCTTCCTTCCGTTTTTGTACGACGCGCTTGGCATCTATATCCCGCTGATCGTCGTCAACTGCATCATCTTGGGGCGTGCGGAGGCGTATGCATACAAGAATCCCGTGATCCCGTCCCTGTTTGACGGTATCGGTATGGGTCTGGGATTCTCGGTCGCCCTGACATGCATCGGCGCGGTCAGGGAGCTTCTGGGCGCGGGGGAGATCTTCGGGATCCATGTGATGCCGGACAGCTATGTTCCGGTCAGCATCTTCATCATGGCGCCGGGAGCGTTCTTCGTGCTGGCGCTTTTGACGGCGATCCAGAACAAGGTCAAGATAAACGGCGAGCGAAAGGGCAGGGATATGTCCAAGATACAGTCCGGCTGCGGCTCCGACTGTATGAGCTGCGCGGACGCGGGCTGCACACACAGGCTGTATGACGAAAAAGCAGCCGATAAGGGGCATAAGGCCGACACGGAAGACATCGTGATAGAAGAGATAAAGGAGGAAGAAAACCATGGTTAAAGAACTGCTTGTGATCCTGATCGCTTCTTCGCTGGTCAACAATGTCGTGTTGAGCCAGTTTCTGGGGCTGTGTCCCTTTCTCGGCGTGTCCAAGAAAACGAACACGGCCGCCGGCATGGGGGTGGCGGTCATCTTCGTCATCACGCTGGCTTCGGCGGTGGCAGGCGTGATCTATCAGTACCTGCTCGTGCCGTTAGATATCACCTATCTGCAGACGATCGTATTTATCCTTGTGATCGCGGCGCTGGTGCAGTTTGTGGAGATGTTCCTCAAGAAGTTTATCCCTTCCCTGTATCAGGCGCTGGGCGTATATCTGCCGCTGATCACGACCAACTGCGCGGTGCTTGGCGTGGCGCTCACCAACGTGCAGAAAAATTACGGCATCTTGACGGGTATTGTGAACGGTTTCGCGACGGCGGTGGGATTTACGATCTCTATCGTGATCCTGGCGGGGATCCGGGAGAAGATGGCCTACAACGATATCCCGGAATCTTTTCGGGGAATGCCTATCGTCCTTGTAACGGCGGGACTGATGGCGATCGCATTCTGCGGTTTCTCGGGACTGCTGTAGCAAGGATGCTTGCTTGGGCAGGAATCCAATCGCGCTGACAGATACAGAAAGGCGGTATAAATAGATGAGTATGACCGGAATATTGGTGGCGACGCTGACGGTGGGAGCGGTAGGATTGTTTGTGGGACTGTTCCTCGGCGTTGCGGGTATCAAATTTAAAGTGGAAGTGGACGAGAGGGAGGAAGCCGTTCTGGGCGTCCTGCCGGGAAATAACTGCGGCGGCTGCGGCTATGCCGGCTGTTCGGGTCTGGCGGCGGCTATCGCCAAGGGAGAAGCGCCGGTGAACGCCTGTCCCGTGGGCGGAGAGAAGGTGGGGAAGCAGGTCGCGCAGATCATGGGCGTGGAGGCTGAGGACAGCGTGAGACAGGTCGCTTTCGTCAGATGTATGGGGGATAAGGACCGCACGCGGCGGGATTACGAATACAGCGGTATCGAAGATTGCCGGATGCTCTCTTTCGTGCCGAACGGCGGGCCGAAATCCTGCAACGACGGCTGTCTCGGCTTCGGAAGCTGCGTGAAGGCGTGCCAGTTTGACGCGATCCATATCGTGAACGGCGTGGCCGTGGTAGACAGGGAAGCGTGCAAGGCGTGCGGAAAATGTATTGCGGTATGCCCGAAGGGCTTGATCACGCTGATCCCTTATGATGCCAAGCATGTCGTGGCGTGCAGCTCCAACGAGAAAGGGCCCGTGACGATCAAGGCATGCGACGTGGGCTGTATCGCCTGTCAGCTCTGCAAGAAGAACTGCCCGGCGGATGCGATCACCATAGAGGATTTCCACGCGAGCATCGATCAGGAGAAATGTACCGGATGCGGCACCTGCAAGGAGAAGTGTCCGAGGAAGATCATTGTATAAAAATATAAGTTGACGGAGGACGACATGAAAGTTACGGTAACATTGGGGAAAACCGGGATCACAGTGAATAAGAATGCGTTCGGTGCGCTGCCGATCCAGAGGATATCAGAGGAAGCGGCGGTGCAGCTTCTGCGGAAGGCATACGAGAACGGCATCACCTTCTATGACACTGCCAGATGGTATACGGACAGCGAGCATAAGGTGGGAACGGCATTTGCCGGAATGCGGGATAAGATCTTTATCGCCACAAAGACCGGCGCCAAGAACGCGGAAGATTTTTGGAAGGATCTGGAGACGAGTCTCGCGAATCTGCAGACGGATCATATCGATCTGTACCAGTTCCACAATCCGTCGTTCTGCCCGAAGCCGGGCGATGAGAGCGGGCTGTACGACGCGGCGCAGAAGGCTAAGGAGCAGGGCAGGATCCGCCATATCGGCATCACGAATCATCGGCTGGCGGTAGCGCATGAGGCGGTCGAGAGCGGACTGTACGAGACGCTGCAGTTTCCTTTTTCCTATCTTGCGACCGATAAGGATATCGAGCTGGTGGAGAAATGCAGACAGGCGGACATGGGCTTTATCGCCATGAAAGCGCTGTCAGGCGGCCTGATCACGAATTCCGCCGCCGCCTACGCATTTCTGGCACAGTACGACAATGTGCTCCCGATCTGGGGCGTTCAGCGGGAGTCGGAGCTGGACGAGTTCCTGTCCTATATCGACAACCCGCCTGTGATGACGGAGGAACTGAAAGAGGTGATCCGCCGCGACAGGGAGGAGCTTCTCGGAGATTTCTGCCGGGGCTGCGGGTACTGTATGCCTTGTCCGGCGGGGATCGAGATCAACACCTGCGCGCGGATGTCACTGCTTCTGAGAAGGTCTCCTTCGGCGGGGCATCTGAGCCGTTCGGGGCAGGAGATGATGATGAAGATCGAGAACTGTATCCACTGCAACCAGTGTAAGAGCAAGTGCCCTTACGGGCTGGATACGCCGACGCTTTTGCAGAAGAATCTTGAGGACTACAAGAGGGTCCTCGCGGGAGAAGTACAGGTTTAGAAAGCCGGAGAGAACGGGCGGCGTACTTTGCAAACCGGTGCGGCCGGGCTCACGGCAGCGGGAAGCCCTCGGAACAGATGAGCTCGCCGTCCCTGGTGACAAAGAGCGCCTCCGTGTCGTCCAGTGACTCGATGAGCGCCATGCCGTCGTCAAGACCGAGAAAATAGCAGGTAGTGGACAGCGCGTCCGCCTCTGTGGAGGAGGGTGTGAGGATCGTCACACCTGCTATGTCATTGTCTGCCGGAAGGCCGGTGGCGGTATCGAGCAGATGATGATACAGCGTGCCGTTTTCGCGAAAAAAGCGCTCGTAGATGCCGGAGGAGACGACCGAGGCGTCCGCCACATCGATGACGGCGACGGTCTCGCCCTCGGCGGCAAAGGGCTTCTGGATCCCGATGCGGTAAGGCTGTCCGTCCGGTTTTTTGCCGATCGTGACGAGATTGCCGCCGAGATTGATGCACGCGCTCTTTACGCCCTGCGAGAGAAGATATTCCTTCAGGCGGTCCGCGATATAGCCCTTGGCGATAAAGCCGGGATCGATGGCGGCTTCGGGGTCGGTGAGCGTCACGGTGCTGCCGTCGATCTTTACCGCGCGGTAGTCGATGTGCGTGAGCGCTTCTGCGACGGCGGCTTCGTCAGGGACGCGGGGTGTGTCCGCAGAGCCGAAATGCCACAGTTCGCTGAGCGGCAGGACGGTGAGATCGACCTTGCCGCCGGACAGCTCGCAGTAGCGCAGAGCAGTCTGCAGCAGCCGGATCGTGTCGTCGGAGACTGCCACCGGCCGGCCGTGTGCATGGTTGATGTTCCAGATGTCCGAGCCTTCCAGGGAGGCGCTGAACAGATGCTCATAGTCATCTATCAGGGCAAAGCATGAACTGAGGTCTTCGGTGCAGGAAGCATGATCGCCTGTGTCGTACAGCGTGATCTGTACCACGGTGTCGAGATAAAAGCCTGTCTGTGTGACGGGTTCTGCGCTGTGACTGCAGCCGGACAGAGACAAGGTACACAGCAGCATGACGAGCAGGCTGCGTTTCGGATTGTGATGCATGGTGAAGTTTTCCTCCGTGCGGTGGCGCGGTGCAAGTTGC
Organism: uncultured Lachnospiraceae bacterium; assembly: GCA_947626745.1. Lineage (GTDB taxonomy): Bacteria > Bacillota > Clostridia > Lachnospirales > Lachnospiraceae > UBA3282. The sequence continues at coordinate 417,906 of CANQTF010000001.1, read as the reverse complement.
CAAAACGACCGCGGCATGGTAACATAAGTATAGCATTTGTGAGAAGCCAAAGCAATGCGGCATATCCGCGCGGGCTTCTCTTTTTGAAAGAAGGGTGTACAGATGAGACTGCCGGGAGACGAGGGGCCGGGGAGGACCGGGCTGCCCGTTATCTATATGATCGTCGGCGTATCGGCGTTTGTGCTGCTCCTGCTGTTCGCGCTGATGCAGAGCAACAGCAGACAGAAGAGCGGCAGCGACTATGTCAAAGAGATGCAGCAGAAACAGGCCGAGGAACAGGCGTCCGCGGAAGCGGAGGAAGAGCAGGAGGAAGCGCCGAAGCTGCGCGCGGAGGATCTGGATTTTTGGGATATGTATCCGGAAGAGACGCAGGAAGGACAGACCGCGGATCCGGCAGCTTCGGACGGTGCGGAAAGCGACACATCGCCTTCGCCGAAGAAGGACAGGCCCGATTTCTCGCAGAAGGCGGCCGCGGAACAGGAGAAGGAAGAACAGGCGGCACTTGCGGACCCCGCAACGGACGGAAAGCATACCCTTGTCACCACGCGGGACGGCAAGGAAGAGTGGGTGCTGATCAGCCCATATCTGACGAAAAATACTTACGATTACACCAAGCTGGAGGAGAAAGCCGGCCTGAAGCGCTATATGGAGGACGGAAAGAAGACGTCCTATGTGGGCGTGAATATCTCCGGTGAGACGGGAAACGTGAATTTTGCCAGCCTGAAAGCCGCCGGCGTGGACTATGTGATGATACGCCTCGGCAGCCGCGGCTACAGTACGGGGCAGATCGCGTTGGACGCCAATTTCAAGGAGAACATAGAAGGAGCGATCGCGGAAGGGTTGGGCGTCGGGGTCTATTTTTATTCTCAGGCTGTCAGCCAGGACGAAGCCGTGCAGGAGGCAAGCACCGTCCTGCAGAATCTGGAACCGTACCGCGCAAATATCAAATATCCGGTCGCCTTTGATATGGAGTTCGTCGCCAATGACAAGGCGAGGATCGACGGGCTGAACAGAGATGACAGGACGGCGATCGCGTCCGCTTTTCTGGAGACTGTGAAGGCGGGCGGCTATGTTCCCATGATCTATGGAAACAAGGAATGGCTGATCAAGGAGGTCGATCTCGGCAGACTGCAGGATTACGACGTGTGGCTCTCGCAGGACGCGGAGATACCGGACTATCCGTACCAATACGCGATGTGGCAGTACACTTCTACCGGCGTACTGAACGGTATTAAGGGAGACGCCGGTCTCAATATCTGTTTTATCGGTTATTCGCAGCGATAGTGTCTGATGCCGGAGGAAACTTTGACGGCAGCGTACAGGTCGGCGTAAGCGGCGGGCGACATACCCTCCATATAATTGGGGGTGTAAGCCTTGTTTACGCCGGCTTTTTTTAGGATATCCGCCGCCTTGTTGTAGGCGATCGCCGCCTCCGTTTCGGAGTCATATGTACCCACATATATATTGCCCTTGACATGGATCGTCACCCGATAGCGTACCGCGCCCTTGTCCTGCACCGCACGGACGCCGTTGTAGCGATTGATGATCTCGATATTCTCATAGCGCATATCCTGCCGGTTGCCGTTGATGAAACGGAAATCCCTGTCTTCCACGGCGTAATTTTTGATGCCGTACCGGTTCATGATATTCACCTGCATACCGTAATCCGCCACAAAGTAGTGGCCGCCTCTGCGGGAGATCCTGCGTGTGGCGTAATAGAACAGATCCTCCAGATCGAAGATGAAGAAGTCGGACGGGCCGAAGAAGTAATAAAAAAATTTCGGACGGACATAGATCGGCGTGGCAAAATAGATGCCGTTGTCACGAAAATTGATCAGACTGACCCATTTGTCAAAGGATAAAAGGGAGTCCGCCCGGTAATCCTTCAGGGAGAGCGAAGCGTCACAGAGCAGTGAACCGGCGAGCAGATATGCCCGGTGGGCGTCCTCGGCGCTGTCATAGCTTCCCAGGCTGATATGCTTTGCGCGATAAGTTAACGACGCGCGGAAATATGTGGTGCGGTCCTTGCGGATCGCCGTATATACGCCGGGCAGCCGCTGTTTCATTCCCCGTTCCTCCTTTTATATGATTGTACCATTTTTGAGAAAAAAAACAAATTCAGAAATATTTTTCCTTTTTCCTGTATAGAATATATACATGAAAAAATTTTTTGTCGCTATTTTGTATCGGAATGGAGGAAAAATGTACAGGAAATATATTATGAGTTTCGTGCTGGCGGGCATGACGATCCTGACATCGTGGGTGTGCGCCAAAGAACTCAGGATCGATCGGACGGCGGCTGACCCTGCTTTCAGGATCGAGTATCTCGACGACAGCCTTGCGGAAGACAAGCACAGCTTTGTCGAAATGCTTGCAAGCGTCTCGTCGGGGCAGCGGGTAGTCGATTACGAAGTCTTGGAACATACCATGAAGTATCAGTTGTCGGACAAGGATCATGATGCGCTTCTGCGCATCGTCGAGGCGGAGGCGGGAGGCGAGGACCAGAACGGCAAGCTGCTTGTCGCCAATGTGGTGTTGAACAGAGTGAACAGCGAGATATTTCCGGATACCGTGCTGGAGGTGGTGATGCAGAGAGAGCAGGGGATCGCGCAGTTCTCGCCGACCGTGGACGGAAGATATCAGAGCGTCAAGATCAGCGATGACACGCAAAAAGCCGTTGAGAGGGCATTGTACGGGGAAGACATCTCGCAGGGCGCCCTGTATTTCTGCGCAAGGGAAAAAGCGGATTCAGACAACCTGCAGTGGTTTGACAGAAAACTGACCCGCCTGTTTGCGTACGGCAATCATGAATTTTTTCAGTAGGACATGCACACCGGCGCTTTTGGGATTGCAGAGCACATAAGTTTAAGGTATAATAGACCCAGTTATAGAGCTATCTGAAAGGTATGGTAGGATAAAATGGAAATATTATACAGCAGTACAAGAGACAGCGGCAGCCGGGTCACGGCTTCTCAGGCGATCCTGAAGGGACTCGCGGACGACGGCGGTCTGTATGTGCCGGAGCGCATTCCGGCGCTGGAAGCGCCCATGACGGCCCTCGCGGATATGTCCTATCGGGAAGTGGCGTATGAGGTCATGCGGCTGTTTTTGACGGATTTTACCGCGGACGAGCTGCGAGAGTGCATCAGGCGGGCGTACGACGCCAAGTTTGACACGGAAGAGATCGTGCCGGTCAAAGAGGCGGAGGGAGCGTATTACCTGGAATTGTTTCACGGCTCTACGATCGCCTTCAAGGATATGGCGCTCTCCATTTTGCCGCATCTGATGATCACAGCCGCCAGGAAAAACCATGTGGAGAACGAGATCGTGATCCTCACCGCCACATCGGGAGATACCGGCAAGGCGGCGCTGGCGGGATTTGCGGGCGTTGCGGGGACGAAGATCATCGTGTTCTATCCCAAGAACGGCGTGAGCCCGATTCAGGAGAAGCAGATGGTGACACAGAAGGGCGACAACACGTTTGTGGTGGGGATCCGCGGAAATTTTGACGATGCGCAGAACGGTGTCAAGGCGCTGTTCGGCGACCGTGAACTTGCCGCGCAGATGGCACAGGCCGGACTGCAGTTCTCCTCCGCAAATTCTATCAATATCGGACGGCTTGTGCCGCAGGTGGTCTACTATGTGTACGCCTATGCGCAGCTTCTGAAGCAGGGCAGGATCCGGGAGGGGGAGAAGATCAACGTCGTTGTCCCCACGGGCAATTTCGGCAATATCCTGGCGGCGTTCTACGCGAAGAATATGGGTGTGCCGATCGGCAGACTGATCTGCGCCTCCAATGAAAATAAAGTATTGTACGATTTCTTTGAGACGGGCAGATATGACCGCAACAGAGAGTTTAAGCTCACCAGTTCCCCGTCCATGGATATCCTGATCTCCAGCAACTTGGAGCGTCTGATCTATTGGATCGCCGGAAATGACGCGGCGAAGAATGCAGAGCTGATGGCATCGTTGAAAAAGAGCGGAAGCTATGAGATCACGGACCGGATGAAAGAGCAGCTTGCGGATTTCTACGGCAACTATGCCGACGAGAGCGAGACGGCCGCACGGATCAGGGAAATGTACGAGAACACGGGGTATGTGCTGGATACGCACACGGCGGTGGCAAGCGCGGTGTACAAAAAGTATGTGAAGGACACGCAGGATAAGACCGTGACGGTCATCGCGTCCACGGCGAGTCCCTTCAAATTTACGCGCTATGTGATGAATGCGATCGACGGCGGATATGACGCCATGTCTGATTTTGAACTGGTGGACGAGCTTTCCAAAATCGGCAAGGTGGCTGTGCCGAGAGCGATCGAGGAGATCAGGACGGCGCCTGTCCTGCATGATACCGTGTGTGACAAGACACAGATGAAAGCGGTCGTACAGCGCTTTTTGGGGATCGGCGCATAGCATGAAACATATCCTGTTTGTAGATGATGTGTCCACCAATCTCAAATGCGTAGGCTTGATCTTAAAAAACAAATATAAAGTAACTATGGTGAAATCAGGAGAGGAAGCGCTTCAGTGCATGAAAAGCGCGAAGACCGACCTTGTGCTGCTGGATATCCATATGCAGGAGATGGATGGCTATGACGTGATGCGGCGCATGAAGGCGGATCCTGAGACTGCGGATATACCGGTGATCCTGCTGACCGCGGACGCGGAGGAGGAGAGCAGGGAGCGCGGGATCGCGCTCGGAGCGGTCGATTACATCAGAAAACCCTTTGAGCCGCAGATATTGTTACAGCGGATCGAAGCGGTATGGCAGACGGAGGAGTGAACGGCATGGGAATGGGCGGTATCATAGATTTTCTGTTTCTGGCAAGCGGGGGCTACATGATCGGCTCGGCCCTGATGGCGAAGCGGCAGAAGAGCGTTGCGGCGAATGTGATGCTCGGCAAAAATATGGAAGAAAAGGACATCGAGGACAAGGAAGGCTTCCTGGATTATATGTGTAAGAAGCTGCTGCTCGCCGGGCTGTTGATCATGGCGGCGGGCGTGATCCATCTGGCCAATGACTATTACTTTCATTCGACGCTGCTTTCGTGGATCGGTATCGCGGGGATCATAGCGGGTCTCGCTGTGTATGTCACCGCCTATCGGAACGGGCAGAGGCGTTACATGAAACGCTGGGTCGAGCGGCAGGAGAAGCAGAGGCAGCTGGAGGAGGAAATCGCGAAGCAGATGAAGCAGAGACGCAGGAAATAGAAGAGGAACAGAGCAAAAAAGAGATGCCGTCAGGCATCTCTTTCGTCGATCTTGCGGTATTCTCTGTCGGTGCAGACCGTCTTGTAGGCAGGTCTTATGATCTTGCCGGCGCTGGCCAGCTCTTCCATGCGGTGGGCGCTCCAGCCGACGATCCTCGCAATGGCAAAGATCGGTGTGTACAGTTCGATCGGCAGATTCAGCATATCGTACACGAAACCGGAATAAAAGTCCACATTGACGCTGACGCCCTTGTAGATAGGGCGCTCTCTGGCGATCAGCTCCGGCGCGAGCCGTTCCACGAGAGAGTAGAGCGCAAATTCGTCATGCAGCCCCTTCTCTTCGGAGAGCTTCTCCACGAATGTCTTGAAGATGACTGCGCGGGGATCCGACTTGGAATATACGGCGTGACCCACACCGTAGATCAGTCCCGCGTGATCGAAGGCATCCTTGTGCAGCAGTTTATTCAGATAGTCCGCCACCTGTCCTTCGTCTGTCCAATCGGCCACCTCCCGTTTCATCTCTTCAAACATCTGCACTACCTTGATGTTCGCACCGCCATGACGGGGACCCTTCAGGGAACCGATCGCCGCGGCGATGACAGAGTAGGTATCCGTCAGGGAAGAGGTGACGACGCGGGTGGTGAAGCTGGAATTGTTGCCGCCGCCGTGCTCCATATGCAGGATCAGGGCGATATCGAGTATCTTGGCCTCGAGCGGCGTGTATTTGCTGTCCGCCCGCAGGATATGTAATATGTTCTCGGCGTTGGACAGCTCCGGACGGGGCTGGTGTATGAACAAACTCTCCCCGTTGTGGTAATGGCTGTATGCCTGATAGCCGTAGATCGTCAGCATGGGGAACAGGGCGATCAGCTGCAGACACTGGCGCAGCACGTTGGGCAGCGAGGTGTCGTCGGCGCGGTCATCGTAGGAGTAGAGCGTCAGTACGCTTCTGGCCAGCGTGTTCATCATGTCGTTGCTGGGCGCTTTCATGATGATGTCGCGCACAAAGCTGGTCGGCAGGGAGCGGTAGCTGGAAAGCAGCTTGGAAAATTCGTCCAGCTCTTTTCTGTCGGGCAGCTTGTTGAACAGCAGAAGATAGGTGATCTCCTCAAAGCCGAATCGGTTTTCCGAGGCGAACCCTTCCACCAGATCCTTGACATCGTATCCGCGGTAGAACAATCTGCCGTGAGTCGGCACCTGCACGCCGTCCACGATCTTACTGGCGCGCACATCGGATATGTTGGTCAGTCCAGCGAGGACGCCCTTGCCGTTCAGGTCGCGCAGCCCGCGCTTCACGTCATATTTGGTATATAATTCCTTGTCGATCAGGCCGGCCTGTTCGCTGAGAGATGCGAGCTTTACGATCTCCGGCGTGATCTCGGAAAAACTGTTGTTCTGTTCTATCATAGAGTTCCTCCCCTCATCAATTTATATGCTCCCAATAAGAAAACGAGATGAAACACGCTATGCGCATCTCACTCGTCATTCGCCAAATCGACAAGCAAGCTTGTCAATCGGCTCATTGCCCGCGTAAACAAATGACGCCGAAGGCGTCCCGTATCTGCACTTAATATAATATATTATAGCATGACGAAATCCCGCGAGACAAGCGAAATGCGCGATTTAAGAAAGTTTTAACAATTTTCGGACAGCAACAGCTTCTTGATCTGCGTGTATCTCTTCTCCGGAACGGGAAGCTGCGTGCCGTCGGACAGCGTTACGGCAAAGCGGCGGATATTCGTCACATGGGCGGGATTCAGCAGGTAGCCTGAGTGTATGCGCACAAAGAGAGCCGGATAGTTTGCCTCGAATCCCGACAGCGTCCCGTGGATGGCGAGTGTGCCGCTCTCTGTGTGGATCTGCAGCCTGGCGGTGTGTTTGAGCGTATCGACATACAGGATGTGGGAGAACGCGAGCCTGTGTACGCAGCCGTCCGCCGCCTTGACGGTGATATACTGTTCCGATTCCGCCGGGACGCGCATCGCCGCAAACATATGCTCGGAGTGGACGGGATAGATCACGTCGCGGTCGTCATACGGCCATGCGTTGCTGATGTGCAGACTGACGATCTGCGGCTGATATTTTGGGCCGTCGGCGGTCTGTACTTTTTTGTCGCACCAGGTGTAGTGCAGACACTGGTCATGTGCATCCGTGCCGCCGCTGGGATAGTGCGTGTAGATGTCATAGTGGAGCAGGACTTCCTTCACACGGTGCGAGGGCGAGATGCATATCACCTTGATGTCGCCCATGGTAAAGGTGAGGTCGTGCTTCTCCGAGGCGAATGTCTGCATCAGATTTTTGCGGCCGCGGATCTGCTGTCTCTTGGCCGGGCCGATCCAGAGTACATCGTCGCTGATACAGGCAAAGAAGGGCGCCAGGTTGTTCTTGTAATATTCCGTGATGATATGGATCGAGAGTTTGATGATGTCGTCTTTCCTCATATAATAGTCATCCTCGCTCTGCAGACTGCAGACAGTTCTTTTGTCATTCGCCGGATCGCGGCCCTGTGTACCAGTATATCCTGTAAAACAAAAAAACACAAGTGATTCGACAAAGAAAACAAGTGAAAAGAATAAATGATATTGCATAACGACCAGAAAGTTTTATAATAAATTAGTATTTGATCAGTATTGGGATGAATGTGTAAAAGGTGTGCCCCGCCCGTGTCTGCGGCGTGATACGGCCGTCAAAAAGAGTATTTGACAGAAATGCTCCGGGGGGGGGATACAATGGGAAAGATACGACAGCATGGTACAACAAAACGAGTGAGGGAATGAAGATGCAGTTACAAAAGTTAAGCTTCAACGTCAACAGGAAAGCCAACAGGTCGGTGCGCAGGATCATCACGGGGCTGTGTGCGGCGGCGGGTCTTATCGTTCTGGGCGTCAATATTTTCTATACAGTAGGAGATAACACCGCGCGGGTGCAGCTGTACAGCTCGCAGATCAACAGCCGGATGGAACAGAAAGCGGCGTTGGTCGGCGCGGTTGCGGCGGGAGCGCCGCTGGGTGCGTCGGAGGAAGAGTACTACGGTTATGTGGATGCGCTGGCGGCGTTGTATGACGACGTGTCTGCCGTCTATGTCTGCGTGAAACAGGACGGCGTGATCTATCAGGACGGCATCATGACCTATATGTCGGGCGGCTGGGTGCCGGATGATGACTTTCTGGTGACCGAGCGGGCATGGTATACGGGAGCGGCAGCCACAGATGACGTGTATGTATCCGAGCCCTACGCGGACGAGCAGACCGGCAACATCTGCGTGACTCTTTCCAAGGCGATCCGCCAGGACGGGGACGTGGTGGGCGTCGCCGGGCTGGATATGTATATGGACGATCTGGTGACGCTGATCGAGTCCTCCTACGACGGCGGCAGCTATGTCTTCCTTGCGACGAAGGAGGGTCTGATCCTGACCCATCCGGATCCGGAGTTTGCGTTGACTACGGAAAAGAGCACGACGATAGGGGAAGCGCTGAACGGCCGGTACGCCAAGGCGTGTGAGGAGGCCCTGTCAACCAAGCTGATTCGAGATTATACGGGCGGCTTAAAGTTCGCCATCAGCAATCCGGTCGAGGCGACAGGCTGGAATGCCGTAGCCGTGGTATCCCTCTCGAGCGTGTTTGCCGTGATCGCGATCACCGTCATATTGACGGCGGTCCTGTGCTTCGCGTTGGGCGGCATAGTCAAGCGGCAGCTGATAAAGGGCATCAGTCCCATGTTTACGCCGCTGGAAGAGCTGGCGGCAAACGTGAGCAAGATATCGGAGGGCGAGCTGAACTATCATTTCGGGATCGATGAGCAGTCGCAGGAGGTCAACGCGCTGTCCGTCGCCCTGAATGACACGATGAAAAAGTTAGAGCACTATATCTCGGAGATCACAAGCACCGTGACGGCTATCTCGGAGAAGAATCTGGATTTCGACGTGAACGGCATCTATGCGGGCGATTACGCGAAGATCAAAGATGCGCTGGTCGATATCATGGAAGCGCTCAACAACAGCTTTGCGGAAATCAATGAACAGGCAGCCATGGTGCTGCATTTCTCCAAAGATCTGTCCGCCACGAGCGAGAGCGTGGCGACGTCCGCAACGACGCAGAGCGCGTCCGTACAGAGCGCGTCCGAGGAGATGGGAACGCTGACCGACAATATGGAGAAGATCGCAGAATTTGCCGCGTCCATTAAGTCGAATGCGGATTACGTGAACAGTCATCTGTCCGTCGGCAACACGGAAATGCGTGAGCTGGTAGACGCCATGGACGAGATCGTGGCATGCTACGACGAGATCGCGGGCTTCGTGACGGAGATCAACGGCATTGCCAGCCAGACCAATCTGCTTGCGCTGAACGCCTCCATCGAGGCGGCGAGAGCAGGAGAGTCGGGAAGGGGCTTTGCCGTGGTGGCGGACGAGATCTCCAGTCTGTCGGCCAGCAGCTCGGAATCCAGTTCCAAGATCAGCAGCGTCATCACGAAGTCGCTTGCGTCCGTGGAGCGCGGAAAAGAATTGGTGGAGAAGGTGGATAAGACCATAGCGGACAGCGCGGAGCATTCCGCGGACAGCACGGCGATGGTCGATGAGATCGTGAACTTCGTGGATACGCAGAAGAGTTCGGCGGATGAGATCCTGGCCAGCATCCGCTCCATCAGCGGAATGGTGGAGAGCAATGCAGCCAGCGCACAGGAAAATGCCGCGATCTCGTCCAGTCTCGGCGAGTGCGCGCAGTCTCTGATGAATACGGTCGCGCAGTTCAGACTGAAAAAATCGTAGTACACTGCCGCGAAGACGAGGGGGAGGGCCGGCGCCATGGACTTTATCAAGAAGCCCTTTGTGCCGGATGTGCTCCTGCTTCGCGTCGATCACGCGATAGACCTGACCCGGCTGCAGACCGATCTGGCGCACGAGGTGGAAGTGAAGACGCGGGAGGTGGTGGCGCAGACCAAGAAGCTCTCCCGTCTGTCCACCCAGGCCGTCATGGCGTTGGCCGGCGCCATCGATGCCAAGGACGCCTATACCAACGGCCACTCGTCGCGCGTGGCGGAATATTCCCGGACCATCGCGGGACTGGCGGGCTATACCCATGAGGGGCAGGAGGAGATCTATATGATCGGTCTGCTGCACGATGTGGGCAAGATCGGCATTCCCAACGCCATCATCAATAAGACCTCCAGGCTGACCGATGCGGAGTATGAGATCATCAAGTCCCACCCCGTGCTGGGAGAAAAGATATTGAAGAAGATCCCCGATTTTCCCAAGCTGCTGACCGGCGCAAGATATCACCATGAGCGATACGACGGCAAGGGTTACCCGGACGGCCTGGCCGGAACGGACATCCCTGTCGAGGCGCGTATTATCGCCGTGGCCGACGCTTACGACGCCATGAGCTCGCGCAGGAGCTACCGCGATGCGCTCCCGCAGACGCAGATACGCGCGGAGGTGGAAAAGGGCAGGGGAACGCAGTTTGATCCCGTCTTTGCGGACATCATGCTGTCCATGATCGATGCGGACAAGGATTATCAAATGAGAGAAAAATAGGCGGTAGGATAGGATATGTACGAACAGGAGAAAAAACAGATATCGCATCTGATCATATTGATCAGCTATACTTTTTTTACGATAGCCCTGCTTCTGGAAAGCGTTCTGTTAGGCTGGGAGATGCAGAGGAGCGTTGAGATCGGGATCGGTCTGGTCGTGTGCTGGGTGCTGCACATTGCGGGCAAGGTGCCGGAGTCGGTGGAGAAGTGGCTCTGCTTTGTGCTGGGCATGACGGGCTTTGTCTTCTACGGCGGGCATCTGACGAGTCTGTATGATCTGGCGCCGGTCATGATCATGATCATCATCGTCCAATTTGCCGCGGAGGCATACGATATGATCCGCCTCTGTGTCATTGTGTATTTTGCGGTCCTTCTCTACGGGGTGCTGTTTGCTTTTCGGGATTCGCTTGATTTTACGCCCCTTACCGTCTCCAGGCTGCTGCTTCACGGCGGCCTCGTCTGTCTGGCAGCCTATCTGACGAAATTCCTGTCCGACAAGAGAAGCGGCGAGATGAAGAATACCAAAGAGCGGATCGCGGATATGGAGGAGGCCAGCCGCCGGACGGAGGATTTTCTGACCAATGTTTCCCATGAGCTGCGAACACCCGTCAATGCGGTCACGGGGCTCGCCTCCGTGATGCTCAAGAGCGAGACAGACAGCCATAAGAGGGAGAATCTGCAGTCCGTGCAGAAGGCGGGGCACAGGCTGTTCGGACAGATCGAGGATATTCTGGACTACACGGAGATCGACGCCGGCAGGATCATTGCCAGCGAAGACACCTATATGCTCTCTTCCCTGATCAATGATATCATCACGGAACAGTATGCCATCGAGCAGAAAGCGGGAGTGGAGGTCATCTTCGACGTGGAGGCGAAAATCCCCGCGGTGCTGTCCGGAGACGGCAGGAAGATCAAAAAGATCATCAGACATCTCGTCAACAATGCCGTGAAATTCACGGAGGAGGGCGGCGTCTATGTGCGGCTCTATGCGCTTCCCAAGCCATACGGGATCAACCTGTGCATACAGGTGAAAGACACCGGCATCGGCATGGATGCGGAGAGCCTGTCGAAGATTACGGAGAAATTCTATCAGTCCAGCGGGGGACGCGACCGCCGGGCAGGAGGCCTGGGTCTCGGTCTGCCCATCGTGTACGGCATGGTGGCGGCCATGGAGGGATTTGTCCATGTGGAAAGCCAGTTGGATAAGGGCACGACGGTGACGGTGAGTATCCCGCAGAAGATCGTGGAGGAAGCTCCCGGCATGTCGGTCAGCGATCCTGCGGGGCTGTGCCTGGCTTGCTATCTGATGCCGGAGAAATACAAGGTTCCCGAAGTGCGCAAATTCTATGACGAGATGATCTCGCACATCGCCGTGGGGCTGGATGTCACGGTTCATCGGGCATACAGGCAGGATGAACTGGAGCATCTCGTCTCCATGTACAGGCTGACACATCTGTTCCTCGCCAAAGAGGAATATGAAAAGGATCCCGATTACTTTGAGAAGCTCGGACGGGATATGGTGGTGGCCGTCGTGGCGGATCAGGGATTCGCGCTGCGGGAGGGCAGCCGGGTCAGGCTGCTGCCCAAGCCCTTCTACTGCTTCCCGATCGTCGGCGTGCTGAATTCGTCAACCGCAGACAGCGGCGACTCGCCGGATACGCGCATGGTATGCCCCGGCGTGCGTGTGCTTGTGGTGGACGACGAGCCCATGAACCTGATGGTTGCCGAGAATGTGTTCAAGGATTACCAGATGAGCGTGGTGACGGTGTCCGGCGGCAGGGAAGCGATCGAGATCTGCCAGAGAGAGGAGTTTGACGTTCTCTTTATCGATCACATGATGCCGGGAATGGACGGCGTGGAGACGTTAAAACAGCTCCGCAGACTGGAAGGGGAGAACACGGATGCGTTTACCGCCGTCGCGTTTACCGCCAATGCAGTCAGCGGCGCCAGGGAGATGTTCCTGCGGGAGGGCTTTGACGATTTCCTCTCCAAGCCGATCGAGACGACGGAGCTGGAGCGTGTGTTAAAGAAAGTGCTCCCCAAGGCGAAAATACAGTATACCGATGAAGACAGCATAGCGCCGCAGACGTCGGACGGCGCAGCGCAGGACGGGGCGGATGCCGGGACGAAAGAGGAGACGGCTGTCTCTCAGGCGGGTACGGATGAGATCTCCGCGCTGCGAAACGCCGGCATCGACGCGGACGCCGGGCTGAATTACTGCCGGAATGACAGGGAATTCTATCGGCAGCTTCTGACGAAATTCGCACAGGATGCGCCGCATAAGGCGGAGGAGATCGAGAGGCTGTATGAGGAGGAGGACTACGGAAATTACCGCATACAGGTGCATGCGCTCAAAAGCACGGCCAAGATGATCGGCGCGGACGCGCTCTCCCGGACGGCAAAGGAGATGGAGGATGCGGCCAAGGAGAGCAACGACGTCTATATCAAGGCCAACCATCAGGCACTTCAGGAGGAATACCGCGGGACGGCACGGCTGATCGCGGAGGCGCTGGGGGCAGACGCCGATGCGGGAGGTCACGCGCCGGCGGACGGCGGGAGCGCGGCGGAACTGACACCGACAGATGCACAGGGGCTGACGGAGGCACTCCGGGAGCTCAAAGGATATCTGGATACCTACGAGGCGGACGGGGCGCAGCAGGTGATCGACAGGCTGCGCGGCATGCGTTATCGGGAGACGCCCGTTCGGGAACTGATCGGGGATATCGAGCGGGATGTGGAGGAGTTTGAACTGGAGGCTGCGGCGGATAAGACGGCGGCGCTGATTGGGCGCGTGGAAGGCGGTGAGGCGGAATGAATATCGGAAAAAGGATTCGCGCGGTGCTGGGTGATCAGAGTCATTCGCTGCAGGAGAGGCTGTTCCGCCTGATTACGACGATAGGGCTTTGCGGTCTCCTGCTCGGTCTGGTGGTAGGGATACTGAACAACGAGAGTCTTTTTAATCAGATCGTGATTTTGGCTGTGACGGTCATTCTTGCCGCGATCGCATATTTTTCGCTGCGCACGGGCAGGATCGAGGCGGGCGCCGTGATCATCTCCGCGCTTGTCATGTTCATCGTGCTGCCGTTGAATTTCCTGACGGCCGGCGGCATCTACGGCGGCGCGCCGATCTGGTTTATTCTGGGGTTTGTCCTTGCCATGATCGTGGTGGAAGGGCGGATCAAGTATGTGCTGCTCGCCGGCGGTTATATGATCTTCCTGACGTGTTATTACATTGCCTATGCCTATCCGGAGAAGGTGGCGCAGCACACGTCAGATATGGCCTATATCGACTCCGTCGCCACGCTGACGATCGTCTCGGTCGTGATCTGCGTCATGCTGCAGTTCCAGAAAACGATGTACCGCGGGGAGAACAATGTGGCAAAGCGGCAGAAGCGGGAGATCGAGGAGTTGATTCAGGCGCAGAACCGCTTCTTCGCCAGCATGAGCCATGAGATCCGCACGCCGATCAACACGATCATCGGCCTGAACGAGATGATCCTGCGTGAGGATGTGTCGGACGAGGTGGCGGGGGATGCGCAGAGCATCCAGAACGCCAGCAGAATGCTCCTGTCGCTCATCAACGATATCCTCGATATGTCCAAGATCGAGTCGGGCAAGATGGACATTGTGCCCGTCACCTACGATACGGGCGCGATGCTCTCCGATATCGTCAATATGATCTGGGTGCGGGCCAGGGAGAAGGGGCTTGCCTTCCATGTCAATGTGGAGAAGAGCATTCCCGCACAGCTGTACGGCGATGAGGTCCGCGTCAAGCAGATCCTGGTCAACCTGTTGAACAACGCCGTCAAATATACGCCGGAGGGATCCGTCACGCTCTCGATACAGTGTCAGAAAAAAGAGGGCGATACCGTGTATGTCACCTATTCCGTTGTGGATACCGGCATGGGGATCAAGAAAGAGAGCATGCCTTATCTGTTCGCCACGTTCCAGCGCGTCGATGAGGAGAAGAACCGCTACATCGAGGGAACGGGGCTGGGACTTTCCATCGTGAAGCAGCTTGTGACGCTGATGGGCGGCGATATCGAGGTCAACAGCGTCTACACCAAAGGCTCGACGTTCATGGTGACGCTGCCGCAGAAGGCGGTCGGCGAAGAGCAGGTCGGGGAGCTGGATCTGGAGACAAAGCATATCATGCGGAAGCGGGAACACTACCGCTCGCTGTTTGAGGCGCCCAAGGCGCATGTCCTGATCGTGGACGACAATGACGCCAACCTGATGGTGGAGAGCAAGCTGCTGCAGGATACGAAGGTACAGGTGGATACCGCCTCCAGCGGCAAGGAATGCCTGAAGAAAGCGCTGCAGACAAAGTATGAGGTCATCTTTATGGATCATCTGATGCCCGGCATGGACGGCGTGGAGTGTCTGCACCAGCTCCGCGGCCAGACGGGCGGCCTGAACGTGGAGACGCCTGTGGTCATCCTCACGGCGAATGCCGGCGGGGAGAACCAGGCCATGTACCGGAGGGAGGGCTTCGACGGCTATCTGTTAAAGCCGGTCGGCGGCAATCAGATGGAAGTGGAGCTGCTGCGCCATCTGCCGCGGGAGCTTGTAAAAATGACAAATGTGTCGGAAAACGGCGACGCGGTGATCGGGCCGGTTCTCGGACATGAGAAAAAGCAGCTTCTTGTGATCACGACGGACAGCGTGAGCGACCTGCCCGTGCAGGTTACACAGAAGTATCAGATCGCGGTGCAGCCTTACCGGGTGATGACCGAAAAAGGCGAGTTTCTGGACGGCGAGGAGATCGAGACGGACGGCGTGCTGGAGTATCTGGGGAAGAACGACAAGAGCGTACATTCCGAGGCGCCGGAGGCGGCGGAATATGAGGCGTTCTTCGCAGAGCAGCTCACCAGAGCGCAGCATGTCATACATATCAGCATGGCGAAGAATGCCAGCCAAGGCTATCAGAATGCGCTGGAAGCCTCAGCCACTTTTGACAATGTGACGGTGGTGGACTCGGGGCATCTGTCAAGCGGCATGGGCCTGATCGTGCTGTACGCCGCACAGGCGGCGGCTGACGGCATGTCGGCGGAGGAGGTGCTGCGGGAGATCGAGAGCCTGAAAGCGCGGACGAAAACCAGCTTCGTCGTCGATACGACGGAGTATCTGGCGAGATCGGGCAGGATACCGGCCAAGGTGCATACGATATGCAAGACCTGTATGCTCCACCCGGTGATCGTGCTGAAGAAGAGCAGCATGACGGTGGGCGGGATCCATATGGGAATGCGCCATAGCGTTTGGAAAAAATATATCCGTTCGGCGCTGAAAGCGCCCGGCCGTATCGACAAGCGGCTCTTGTTCCTCACCTATGCGGGCTTACGCCCCAGCGAGCTGGATGAGATCGCGGCGCAGGTGCGGGAGATGGCGCCGTTTGAGCACATCATTTATCAGAAGGCGTCCCCGGCCATCTCGGCGAACTGCGGCCCGGGTACTTTCGGGCTGCTGTTTTTGGAGAAGAAAACGGGGGCGGATGGCAGAGGACTTACTCGGACGGGAAGAGAGGATGCATGAATGGATAGAAGAGAGATCTTAAGCCGCGTGGATCACACGCAGTTACAGGCATATGCCACGTGGGAGGACATCACGAAGCTGTGCGATGAGGCGATTGCAAACGAGACGGCCTCGGTCTGTGTGCCGCCCACCTATATCAAGCGGATCCGTGACGCTTACGGTGACAGGCTCCGTATCTGTACGGTGGTCGGCTTCCCGTTAGGCTATTCCGTGACCGAGGCAAAGGCGGCGGAGACGAGACAGGCGCTCGCCGACGGCGCCGACGAGATCGATATGGTGATCAATATCAGCCATGTCAAGAACGGTATGTATGATGAGGCGGAGGAAGAGATCCGTACCCTGAAAAAGATCTGCGGTGATAAGGTGCTTAAGGTTATCATCGAGACCTGCTACCTGACCGAAGAGGAGAAGATCGCCATGTGCGAGGCGGTGACGAATGCGGGAGCGGATTATATCAAGACCTCCACGGGGTTTGGCACCGGCGGCGCCACGCTGGAGGATGTGCGCCTGTTTCGGAAGCATATCGGCCCGGGCGTGAAGATCAAGGCGGCCGGCGGCATCTCCACCGTGGAGGATCTGGAGGCGTTCGTGAGAGAGGGCTGCGACCGGATCGGCACGTCCAGAGCGGTGGGCCTGTTAAAAGGATAGAGACGGCTGCATAAGAAGAGCGGGTATGGTATTTCCACACCCGCTCATTTTGTCACTTGTGAAATGTATCCTCATTTGGCAGATGAGACTGCCGGCCTCTTAGAGCTGAGGACCTGCGGAAACAAGAGCCTTGCCCGCGCTGTTGCCCTCGTACTTGGAGAAGTTCTTGACGAATCTCTGTGCGAGGTCTTTTGCCTTATTCTCCCACTCGGAAGCGTCGGCGTATGTGTTGCGGGGATCGAGGATGTTGGTGTCCACGCCCGGAAGTTCCGTAGGCACTTCAAAGTTGAAGTAAGGGATCTTCTTGGTGGAAGCCTTCTCGATGTCGCCGTTTAAGATCGCGTCGATGATGCCGCGGGTATCCTTGATGGAGATACGCTTGCCCGTGCCGTTCCAGCCTGTGTTTACCAGATATGCCTTCGCGCCGCTCACCTTCATTTTCTTGACGAGCTCCTCTGCGTACTTGGTAGGATGCAGCTCCAGGAACGCCTGACCGAAGCATGCGGAGAAGGTAGGTGTGGGCTCCGTGATGCCGCGCTCCGTACCGGCTAACTTAGCCGTGAAACCGGACAGGAAGTAGTACTGTGTCTGCTCGGGCGTCAGTACGGATACCGGAGGCAGTACGCCGAAAGCGTCCGCGGACAGGAAGATCACATTCTTGGCTGCCGGAGCGGAGGAAACGGGGCGTACGATATTCTCGATGTGGTTGATCGGATAGGACACGCGGGTGTTCTCCGTCACGCTCTTATCGTCGAAGTCGATCTTGCCGTTTGCATCCAGCGTTACGTTCTCCAGAAGGGCGTTGCGCTTGATCGCATTGTAGATGTCGGGCTCGGAATCTTTGTCAAGGTTGATGACCTTGGCATAGCAGCCGCCCTCGAAGTTGAATACGCCGTTGTCGTCCCAGCCGTGCTCGTCGTCGCCGATCAGCAGACGCTTGGGATCTGTGGACAGGGTCGTCTTACCCGTGCCGGACAGGCCGAAGAAGATCGCTGTGTTCTTGCCGTCCATATCCGTGTTGGCGGAGCAGTGCATGGAAGCGATGCCCTTAAGAGGAAGGTAGTAGTTCATCATGGAGAACATACCCTTCTTCATCTCGCCGCCGTACCATGTGTTGATGATGACCTGCTCGCGGCTGGTGATATTGAACGCTACGCATGTCTCGGAGTTTAATCCCAGTTCCTTGTAGTTCTCGACCTTTGCCTTGGAAGCGTTGTAGACAACGAAGTCAGGCTCGAAGCTTGCAAGCTCTTCCTCGGAAGGCTGGATGAACATGTTCTTGATGAAGTGCGCCTGCCATGCAACTTCTACGATGAAGCGGACCGCCATGCGGGTGTCTTTGTTTGCGCCGCAGAACGCGTCCACCACGAACAGTCTCTTGTTGCAGAGCTCTTTCTGAGCCAGCGCCTTGACGGTCGCCCAGACCTCCTCCGACATGGGGTGGTTGTCGTTCTTGTACTCGTCGGACGTCCACCAGACGGTATCCTTGGAGTTCGCGTCCATAACGATATACTTATCTTTAGGGGAGCGGCCCGTGTAGATACCTGTCATAACGTTTACTGCGCCGAGTTCGCTGACCTGACCTTTTTCATAGCCTTCCAGATCGGGCTTGATCTCTTCTTCATATAACATGTCATAAGAAGGATTATGCACGATCTCCGTGGTTCCGGTGATGCCATACTTGCTTAAATCGATTTGTGCCATCTTATTTTACCTCTTTTCTTTATAGTTTTGGGGGAAGCGGACAGTGTACCGCATCCGACAGCCCATATGTTTTTATTATACATGATAAACGGAGAAAATCAACAGAAATCCAGAAGGGAATTCAAAAAACTTGTATTGCATTTTGACATGTGCAGCGGATATAATGGAAACAGAACAGAACAAAAACGCGTCTGCGTGTGTAAGGGATTGGGAATACGGAGGAAAAGCATGTACCATTGCAATTTGTGTATCTATGTCATCGGGGAGAAAAGGGAGGCGCTCGACGTGCTGCAGGAGATCGAGCCTCTGAAGCACTTTAAGCACGATTTTATCAGCAGCGCGGAACCGAGGGAACTGCTCACGCCGAAGGCGGATCTGATCATCGCGGACCTGACGGGCTTCAATGTGCAGACGGCGCTGCACGGGCTGGCATATCACATGAAAGAGGGCGCGCAGCTCATACTGATCCTAAGCAAGAACCAGACGGAGAAGGTCATGGAGCAAGGCGCGGATCTTGAAAAAGTGACGGATATCTGGACGGCGCCGATCGCGGCGCAGGAGCTGCGGTTTCGATTCTCCAGGTGGCAGCAGATCTGCAAGGAGAGCAAGGACTATTGGCAGACGCGCAATTATCTGGATACGACGATCAACAGCGTGGAGCATATGGTCTGGTACAAGGACAAGACAGGCGCGCACATGAAAGTCAACGATTTCTTCTGCAGGACGGTCGGCAAGACGATGGAACAGATCGAAGGCCGCGGGCATTACTATATCTGGAATATCAAGCCGGACGATTACGCGAAGGGCGAATATATCTGTATGGAGTCGGAGTTCGAGGTCATGGACAAACGGCAGACCTGTGTTTTCGACGAGACTATCAAAATCGGCGATGAGATGCGCAAGCTGAAGACATATAAATCGCCGCTCTTTGATCTGGACGGCAGCATCATGGGCACGGTGGGCGTCGCGCTGGATGTGACGGAGCTGCAGATGTATGAACAGATGCTCATCAAAAACGCCAATACGGACGCGCTGACGGGACTCTGCAACAGAAGGCATGTCTACGAGTACATAGAGGGACTGGAAGAGGGGCAGAACCATATTACGGTGTTCGGCATCGATCTGGATAACTTTAAGAGCATTAACGATATCTACGGTCATGCGGAGGGCGACAAGGCGCTCGTCCTTGCGGCCAAGACGCTGCAGGAGTGCGTGCCGGACGGCCTCACATCGAGGATCGGCGGGGACGAATTTGAGGTTATCATGCTGGGGGAACGTTCGGCGGAGGAGATCGAGCAGACACGCAGGATGATCGGCGCGAAGCTCGACGAGGCGTTCGCGGGGGATGAGCATCTGCGCAGGATCACCGCCAGCGTGGGCGCGGCGCATACCGATCAGGGCAAGGAGAACTTTGATCGTCTGACCGGTGATGCGGATGCGTTTATGTATCGGGAGAAAGAGAAGAAAAAGAACAGATAAGCCCCGGCGATATAATTTGCAAAATGCGGTTGTAATATGCCGGCGTCTCGGATATAATAGAATTAGCCTGAAATGTGCGATAAAGTCTTGTAATTTTGAACCTACAGATACTTTAAACGGGATTCCTACATTGCCGTATGGATGTCAGGCCTCCGGCCCGAGGGTCTTGCGCAGGGGAAGACAAAAGTGCGGTTGCGGTTACCCACCTAGCTTAGCTAGGAGTCAAAATACAAGATCCGGCATTTCGGGTGTAATACGAAAGACAAAAAGCAGTCGTTCCACGCGGCTGCTTTTGTTGTGAGGTTGTGACGGAGATACCTGAGATGACGGTCGATATTTGCGGTAAGGATCATGGACAGAATGAAATATGATGCGGGAATACTCACAAAACTGGCGCTGATCTTTTTCGGGCTGCTGTTTCTGCTGTGTGTGTGGCTCGGAAGAAGGGAGAGAGAGCAGGAACCGCCGGCGGGGGAAAAGATCACCTGCGCCGACGTGACGATCCTCCTGGAGGCGCTCGGCGTGTCCGTACCCGAAGCCGTGAGGAGCGCGGGCGAGGGAGCGTATCTTACATATGGACAGTATGAAGAGCTGTGCGGGACGATAGCGGACGACGCTATGCAGCTTCCGGATTACGGACGGCGCTTTGCCAAGGACTCTCCGATGCCGAAAGAGGACTGGTATCAGGCGTATCGGATCATGCTCGCCTATCTGGATAACGGATCCTCCGTTTGGGAGACGGATATCTTTCTGCTGAAAGTAGATGCAGAGAGCGGGGAGGCATACACCCAGAACGGCGGGAGCGCGGCGGTATATCGCTGCCGGTCCTCGGCGTTCGGCGACAAGGCGCTTCACAGGCTTAAGGTCTTCGTGCATGACAAGGATCTGCTGACGGTGGTGGACGAACCGGACGCGGCGTACACGCTGCCGAACGTTTGGGTGACAGAGGCGGCGGACGGTGAACTGGAATGCTTCTACCGCGGGGTCGCGTTTACCGCGGCGGCGGACAGGACGATTGCGCGCGAGAGCGTCGCCGACCTGACGTTTCGGGGCGGCAGGGCGGTCACAGCGGAGCAGAAAGATCAAAAGGTACACGGAAAACTACTGTGGTTTTCGGACGAGGAGCTGGAGATCGAGGGCTGCGGCGTCTATCCTATCGGCGAGGACATGGAAGTCTATAAGCTGTACGGCAGTCTTGAAACCTTGGAGCAGACGGATCTCAGGCTCGGCTGTGCGGATACCGACTATGTCATCGACGGCGGCAGGATCTGCGCCTGTCTTGTATCGGAGCGTGAAGACGCCGACAGGATCAGGGTGCTTCTGAAGAATACGGAGACGGGCGGAAATTATCATGAGGCGGTGGAGCTTGTGGTGGACGGCGAGACGGTGCGGATCGAGGCCGGCGACCTGAAGGTCGGGGAGCGCAGAAGCTATCGGTGTGCGGCGCTGACAGACAGGATCACGGTATCCGCACAGGGGCTGCAGAAGGAGGACGATGCCTATCGGGGAACGATAGAGTGCTGCCGGGACGAGGACGGCATGACCCTGATCAATGAACTGCCGCTGGAGGAATATCTGTATGCGGTAGTGCCGAGCGAGATGCCGGCCTCTTATCCGGCGGAGGCGCTCAAGGCGCAGGCGGTGTGCGCGAGGACGTACGCCTACCGGTATATCCTGCATGCGGGTCTTCCGGAGCTTGGCGCACATCTGGACGACACCACGTCATATCAGGTGTATCACAATATCGGTGAGAATGCGGCAGCTACCACGGCCGTCAAGGAAACGGACGGCATACTCCTGACAGACGGGGGACAGACGGCTGATATCTATTACTATTCCACATCATGCGGCAGAGGGGGCAGGACACCGGAGGAGCTTAAGGACGAGGACACGTTCCGCAGTTTTATCACCTCAGTTGACGACAGCGATCCGGAATGGGAGGAGCCTTGGTATCGCTGGACTTACACGGTCGATACGATCGACAGGGACGAAATGGCGGCCCGCATCAGGCAGCGGTACGACGCGAGTCCGGCCTCCGTTCTGACTGAGGCAGAGGGCGGCTACTATGTGTCGGAGCCAGTTGAAAACTTGGGGAAGCTGAACGATATCAGCGTCGCGGAGAGAGGGCCGGGCGGCGTTGCGGCCGAGCTGGTGATCGAGACAACGACAGGCACATACAAGATCGTCGGAGAGTACAATATCCGCTATGTGCTGTGCGACGGCGCAAGCGGGGCGGTGCGGCAGGACGGCAGCACCGTGACGCCAAAGACGCTCGTGCCCAGCGGATTTTTTGTGATGAAAGCTGGTAAAAGCGAAAAGAGTATGGTAGGATATACGTTGATCGGGGGCGGTTACGGGCACGGCAACGGAATGTCGCAGAACGGTGCGAAAGCGCTCGGCGCAAAAGCCGCGTCTTACGAGGAGATACTGCATTTTTTCTTCGAGGACTGCGAACTTACGTATATCGCTGCGCTGGATGAATGATAAACGGATCGGTATCGGGTGGACTTATGAAAATGCTTTACAGACTTTTTTATATATTTCGGGATTTCAGCTGGCAGATGACGAAGAAGAACATCTCGGCCTTTGCGGCGAGCACGGCTTTCTTCCTCTTTCTGTCCATGATCCCGCTGCTGATGGCTCTGTGCGCGATCCTGCCGCACACGGCGCTGACTGAGGCCAATCTGATCAGCGCGATCACCCGGTTTACGCCGGACGCGATGAACGGACTTGTGGTCAGCGTGGTATCCGATGTGTATGCCCGCTCGGCAGGTACGATCACGGTATTCGCGATCGTGACGGTATGGTCGGCGTCCAAGGCGATGGTGGCGCTGATCTACGGGCTGAATGAGGTGAACGATTTCGAGGAGCGGCGCAATTACTTTGTCATTCGGCTTATCGCCTGTTTCTACACGGTGATCATGCTGGCGGCGATGATCCTTGCGCTGTTCGTCATGGTCTTCGGCAACGTCATCGTGGATCTGGTGCTGGCGGATATCCCGCCCTTACATATCCTGATGCAGTTTGTCATGCACTTCCGCTTCCTGTTGTCGTGGATCGTGCTGACGCTTATCTTTGCCATGATATACGCCTATATACCCAGCGGCAAGATGCGGTTCAAGAAGCAGCTCCCCGGGGCGGCCTTTGCGGCGGCGCTGTGGGGCGCAGCTTCCTACGTGTTCTCCGTCTATGTGGATAACTATAACGGATTCGGCACTTACGGGGGTCTGACCACGGTGGTGATCCTGATGTTCTGGTTCTATCTGCTTATGTATATCCTGCTGATCGGCGCGCATATCAACCGCTATTTCGGCCCGGTGTATAAATTTCTGTTCGGGTGGCTTGACAAGTCGCGCAAAAGTCACTAAAATGGCAATAGATTTGGAAATCGCGAAAGGCTGTGAAGGTGTCAGTAGAGCACGTTTTTCCGTCAGAGAGAGGAAACCGTCGGCTGAAAGCTTCCTCAGGTTCAGAACGTGTCTTGAATTTCCCGCCGGAGCCGCTTGGAGGAAGGTCTCGGCCTGTTTTTTTCAAAGACAGGGTGAGACATAGTATTCCGAGACGTGCAGGCACGTTACGCCGCAAGGAGAGTCCGGCTCATCGGCCGGGAAATTGGGTGGTACCGCGGATAGAATTCGTCCCATGTGTCTTTTGGCACATGGGATTTTTTACGCGAGCAATGAGCCAAGCTGGAAAGATTGCTTACCAATTTGGCGAATGCCGCGATAACGGATGAAATGCGCAGGGCATATTTCATCTCGTTACGCGAGCAATGAGCCAACGAGCAATGAGAGAAAGCAGAAAAGGAGTTAGCCATGAAGGAAAGACTGGAACAGATCAAGGCGGAGGCGCTTAAGCAGATCGAGGCGAGCGATGCGCTGGAAAAACTGAACGAAGTGCGGGTGAACTTCCTGGGAAAGAAGGGCGAACTGACGGCCGTGATGAAGGGTATGAAGGACATCGCACCGGAGGACAGACCGAAATTCGGACAGCTGGTCAACGAGACGCGCGCGGAGATCGAGCGGGTGCTGGAGACCTCCGTGAAGAAGATGGAGCGGAGCGTCAGGGAGGCAAAGTTAAAGAAGGAAGTCATCGATGTGACGCTTCCGGCGAAGAAGAATAATGTCGGGCACCGCCACCCCAACACGATCGCGCTGGAAGAGGTGGAGCGGATCTTCATCGGCATGGGCTACGAGGTTGTGGAGGGGCCTGAGGTGGAGCGGGACTATTACAATTTTGAGGCGCTGAACATTCCGGCGGATCACCCGGCGAAGGACGAGCAGGACACCTTCTATATCTCGGGGGACATTCTGCTCAGGACACAGACCTCCTCCACGCAGGTACATGAGATGGAGAAAGGGAAGCTGCCGATCCGCATGATCGCGCCGGGCAGAGTGTTCCGCTCCGACGAGGTGGACGCGACGCACTCCCCCTCCTTCCACCAGATCGAGGGTCTTGTCATCGACAGGAATATCACGTTTGCGGATCTGAAAGGGACGCTGGCGCAGTTTGCGAAGGAACTGTTCGGGGAGGACACGAAGGTCAAGTTCAGGCCGCATCATTTCCCGTTCACGGAACCCAGCGCGGAGATGGACGTGACCTGCTTCAAGTGCGGCGGCACGGGCTGCCGTTTCTGCAAGGGCGAGGGCTGGATCGAGATATTGGGCTGCGGCATGGTACACCCGCATGTGCTGGAGATGAGCGGTATCGATCCCGAACAGTACACCGGGTTTGCCTTCGGCGTCGGCCTGGAGCGCATCGCGCTGTTAAAATACGAGATCGACGATATGAGACTGTTGTACGAGAACGATATCCGTTTCTTAAAACAGTTCTGAGCGGGGAAAGGAGAGAGTTATGAATACAGCATTATCATGGATCAAAGCATACGTGCCGGATCTTAAATGCACGGATCAGGAATATATGGACGCGATGACGCTGTCCGGCACGAAGGTGGAGGGATACCGCAGACTGGACAAAAATTTGGAGAAGATCGTGGTCGGGCAGATCGAGAAGATTGAAAAACACCCGGACGCGGATAAGCTGATCGTCTGTCAGGTCAATATCGGCTCCGAAGTCATTCAGATCGTGACTGGCGCGCCCAACGTAAAAGAGGGAGATAAAGTCCCCGTCGTCTTAGACGGCGGCAAGGTGGCGGGAGGCCATGACGGCGGGCCGCTGCCGGAGGACGGCATCGCCATCAAGGCGGGCAAGCTGCGCGGCGTAGAGTCAAACGGCATGATGTGTTCCATCGAGGAACTCGGTTCCGACAGAAATATGTATCCGGAAGCGCCGGAGATGGGGATCTATGTGTTCAAAGAGGACGTGGAGATCGGTTCGGACGCCATAGAGGCGCTTGGCATGCGCGACACGGTATTTGAGTACGAGGTGACCTCCAATCGTGTGGACTGCTACAGTGTGATCGGCATCGCCAGGGAGGCGGCGGCAACCTTCCGCAAACCGTTCTGTCCGCCGAAGGTGGAAGTGAAAGAGAACGGGGAGAAGGTGGAGGATTATATCTCTGTGGAGGTGCAGGACAAGGAGCTGTGCCCCCGGTACTGCGCAAGGGTATGCACAAATATCAAGATCGGGCCGTCACCGAAGTGGATGCAGCGGCGTCTGGCCGCCAGCGGCATACGTCCTATCAATAATCTGGTGGATATCACCAACTATGTGATGGAGGAGTACGGGCAGCCGATGCACGCTTTCGATCTCGACACCATCGCGGGACATAAGATCATCGTGCGCCGCGCCAAGGACGGCGATGTGTTCCGCACACTGGACGGGCAGGACAGGAAGCTGGATGCCGATGTGCTGATGATCTGCGACGCGGAGAAGGAAGTCGGTATCGCGGGCATCATGGGCGGCGAAAATTCGATGATCACTGACGACGTGAAGACGGTGCTCTTCGAGGCCGCGACCTTCAACGGTGCGAACATTCGCAAGTCCGCCAAGAGGATCGGACTCAGGACGGACGCCTCCGGCAAGTTCGAAAAAGGGCTTGATCCCCATAACGCGGAGGAAGCGATCAACAGGGCGTGCCAGCTGATCGAGGAGCTTGGCTGCGGCGAGGTCGTAAGCGGTATGGCAGATGTGCATGGCGATATGAAAGAAAAGGTGGTGCTTCCCTTTGAGCCGGACAGATACAATAAGCTGCTCGGCACGGACGTATCAAAAGCAGAAATGCTGGATATCTTTAAGATGATAGAGGTCGATTACGATCCGGCAGCCAATACGCTGACTATGCCGACGTTCCGTCAGGATCTGCTGCGGCAGTGCGACATCGCGGAGGAAGTGGCGCGCTTCTACGGCTATGACAAGATCCCGACCACGCTGCCGAGCGGCGAGGCGACTGCGGGCAAGCTGCCCTTCAAGCTGCGGATCGAGCAGAAAGCCAGAGACATCGCGGAATACTGCGGCTTCTCTCAGGGTATGTGCTACTCTTTCGAGAGCCCGAAGGTGTTTGATAAGCTGCTGCTTGACGCGGACGATCCGGCGCGTCGGGCGATCACGATCGCCAATCCGCTGGGAGAGGATTTCTCCATTATGCGGACGCTTCCCCTGAACGGTATGCTGACGAGCCTTGCCACCAACTACAACAGAAGGAATAAGGAAGTGCGCCTCTATGAACTCGGGAATGTCTATATCCCGAAAGCGCTGCCGCTCACTGAACTGCCGGACGAGAGGATGCAGTTCACGCTCGGCATGTACGGGAACTGCGATTTCTTCACGATGAAGGGCGTCGTGGAGGAGTTCTTTGACAGCATCGGCATGAAGAAGAAGATCACCTACGATCCCAAGGCCGGCAGGAATTACCTGCACCCCGGCAGACAGGCGGCTATCATCTATGAGGGAACGCTGCTCGGCTGTCTGGGCGAAGTACACCCCGAAGTGTGCGACAACTACAATATGAAGACGAGGGCCTATGTAGCGGTTCTGGATATGCCGTCGGTGCTCCCCTATGCGACATTTGAGCGCAAGTATGAGGGGATCGCAAAATATCCGGCTGTTTCCAGGGATATCAGCATGGTCGTTCCCAAGGACATTATGGTGGGACAGATCGAGGCGGTCATCGAGCAGCGCGGCGGCAAGATACTGGAGGATTACAGCCTTTTCGATATCTATGAGGGCGATCAGATCCGGGAGGGGTATAAGTCGGTGGCTTATTCCATTACTTTCCGCGCAAAGGACAGAACGCTGGAGGAGGCCGACATCTCCGGCGCGATGCGCAAGATCCTGAACGGACTGGAAGGCATGGGGATCGAGCTCAGAAGCTGATATGTGATATAGTATATAGAATAAATAAGAAAGCAGGTGGGATTATGGAACACAAGAACACATGGGAAACTTACAGCGCAAAACAGTTGAAAGAGGTAGATGCTTTCGCGAGAGAGTATATGGACTTTCTCGATAACGGCAAGACGGAGCGCGAGTGCATCGATCAGATCGTAAATAAGATCGAACAGGCGGGATATCGGGAGCTTGAAGCGGTCGCGGCGGCGGGGACGAAGTTAAAGACGGGCGACAAGGTATACAGCGTCTGCATGAACAAGTCCATTGTCATGTTCCGGATCGGCAAGAAGAAAATGACGGAAGGGATCAATATCTTAGGCGCGCACGTCGATTCGCCGCGTCTGGACATCAAGCAGAATCCGCTCTATGAGGACGGCGGGTTTGCCTATCTGGACACACACTATTACGGCGGCGTCAAGAAATACCAGTGGGTGACGATCCCGCTGGCGATCCACGGTGTGGCGGTGAAGAAGGACGGCACTACCGTGGAGATCAACGTGGGTGAGAACGAGGACGATCCGGTATTTTTCGTGTCCGATCTGCTCATTCATCTCGCGCAGGAGCAGATGGAGAAGAAGGCCAACAAGGTGATCGAAGGGGAAGCGCTTGACATCATCGTCGGCAATAAGCCGCTTGTGATCGACAACAAGGCGGGACGGAACAAAAGCGCGGATGGCAAAGACGAGCAGGGCGCGGATAAGGACGCCGTGAAAAAAGGGATCCTCGATATCCTGAAAAACACCTATGGCATGGAAGAAGAGGATTTCATCTCTGCGGAGTTGGAGGTCGTTCCAGCCGGCAAGGCACGGGAGGCGGGTCTTGACAGGAGCATGATCCTCGCTTACGGGCAGGACGACAGAGTGTGCGCTTTCTCCTCTCTGAAGGCCATGCTGGAGATCGGCCAGACGGATCGCACCGCCTGCTGCATCTTGGTTGACAAGGAGGAGATCGGCAGTGTGGGCGCTACCGGTATGCAGTCCAGATTTTTTGAGAACGCGGTGGCGGAAGTCATGAATCTGACGGGGGAATACAGCGAGCTGAACGTGCGCAGATGTCTGGCGCATTCCTGCATGCTCTCCTCCGATGTGAGCAGCGCGTTCGATCCCACCTACGCGTCGAGCTTCGACAAGAAGAATGTGGCATATCTCGGCTGCGGCATGGTATTCAACAAGTTTACCGGATCGCGGGGCAAATCAGGCTCCAACGATGCCAATGCGGAATATCTCGGCCACATCAGGGCTATCTTTGACAAGGAGAAGGTGAACTTTCAGACGGCGGAGCTGGGCAAGGTAGATCTGGGCGGCGGCGGCACGATCGCCTATATCCTTGCGCTGTATGGCATGAATGTGATCGACAGCGGCGTGGCCGTCCTCAATATGCATGCGCCGTGGGAGGCTACCAGCAAGGCGGATCTCTATGAGACGAAGCGCGGCTATGTGGCGTTTCTGAAGCACGCAGACCTCTAGGTGGCACGTATGGAACAGATCAAAAAATCAGATTTTTATTTTGCACTCCCCGAGGAGCTGATCGCGCAGGATCCTCTTGCGGACCGTTCGGCGTCCAGACTGCTGGTGCTGAAAAAGGGCAGCGGACAGACGGAACATCATATGTTCAGGGAGATCACGGATTATTTAAGACCGGGCGACTGCCTGGTCTTAAATGATACCAAGGTCATTCCGGCCAGACTGCTGGGCGTCAAGGAGGATACCGGCGCGGCGGTGGAGGTGCTTCTTTTGAAGCGCAGGGAGAACGATATCTGGGAGACGCTCGTAAGACCCGGCAGGAAGATGCGCCCGGGGGCAAAGCTGCGCTTTGGCGACGGCAGCCTGAAGGCGGAAGTGCTGGCTGTGGCGGAGGAAGGGAACCGCCTCATACAGTTTTCCTATGAGGGGATCTTCGAGGAGGTGCTGGACAGGCTCGGCGAGATGCCGCTTCCGCCGTACATAACGCACAAGCTGCAGGATAAGGACCGCTATCAGACCGTGTATGCCAGGTATGAAGGCTCGGCGGCGGCGCCTACGGCAGGACTGCATTTTACGAAGGAACTGCTGCGGCAGATAGAGGAGACGGGCGTGGAGACTGCCTATGTGACGCTGCACGTGGGACTGGGTACTTTCCGGCCGGTCAAGGCGGACAATATACTGGAACATCACATGCATTCCGAGCACTATCAGGTGACGGCCGAGGCGGCGCAGAAGATCAACCGCGCCAAGGCGGCCGGACACCGCGTGATCTGTGTGGGAACAACGAGCTGCCGCACGGTGGAGAGCGCGGCGAAAGCGGACGGCACGCTGGAGGCGTGCTGCGGCGATACAGATATCTTTATCTATCCGGGCTACCGGTTTAAGGTGACGGACGGTCTGCTCACCAATTTTCATCTTCCGGAATCCACGCTTATCATGCTCGTCTCCGCACTGGCGGGGCGGGAGAATGTGCTTCGCGCCTACGAGGAGGCTGTTCGGGAAAGGTACAGGTTCTTCAGTTTCGGGGACGCGATGCTCATTGTCGATCCGGATTAGATTTTTTTGTTGCTAAGTCGTCATATGTTGGGTTAAAATGAAATCGGAGGTCTTGCGGGGCATCAATTTATCGAAAAGGGGAAAACGGGGTATGGAAGAGAGACGAAAGAACAGGCGCATCGAACTGGCTTCAACGCTCTTTATCAAGCGGATGGATCAGGCGGGAGAGCCGAGGCAGGTCGATATCGAAGTGACGGACGTGTCCAAGACGGGGATCGGCTTTACCTGTCCGGTGAAGCTGGAGATCGGTTCCGTGTACGAGTCTTATCTGACGATATGGACACAGGAGATCCTGCATGCGTTTCTGGAGATCATCCGCGTGCAGGAGAAGGAAGACGGCACTTTTGAATGCGGCGCTATCTTTATCGGTATGTCCGAGCAGGACGCAAGCAGGATAGCGACATATGATACGATCAACAATATGGGCGAATAGGAAAAGCGCATCGGTATGAAACACGGAAAATATACGAAGCTGTGGCTGGAACTTAT
Source organism: uncultured Lachnospiraceae bacterium (assembly GCA_947626745.1). Lineage (GTDB taxonomy): Bacteria > Bacillota > Clostridia > Lachnospirales > Lachnospiraceae > UBA3282. The sequence goes on along the minus strand of CANQTF010000001.1, from coordinate 387,506 downwards.
CGTGATCGCGGCGTCGGTCCTGGCGCTCGTGCTCCTCGTGTACTTCGTGATGCTCGTCTCATTTCAGAACGGAACGCAGTCCGCGGGCGTGACGATGCAGGTGGCGGACCGGATCGCATCGCAGGTTTTTGCGGAGCCTACGCAGGAGAAGATTGAGGCAGTCAGCCTCATGATCCGATACGGGGCGCACCTTGCACTGTTTTTTGTGGTCGGGCTTGTCACGGCCTTTGTCAGTATGGTCATATGCAGGAAATATTTCCGCATTGCCGGTATCCTGCTGTCGGGCGTGGTCTGCTATATGCTTGCATACTATACGGAATACTATAAACAGTTTATCGAGGGAAGACATTTTCAGATGACCGACGTGAAACTCAACTGGTACGGCAGTCTGGCGGGGATCACGTGTATGGTCGTGTCCTATTTCCTGAACCGCCTTTTAGTCAAATTGTCATCATAGAAGAAAACCGGATCATGCCCCGCAGCTTGCTGCGGGGCATTTGACTTACGCGGGCAACTGGCAAAGCGTGTTTCAACTCGTTTGAGACGATATCTCAGCGCGTCAGTCTGCCGAGCTCCTCATAGAAATCAGGGTAGCTGACGGTGACGATCCCGCCGTCCGTTATCTGTGTGACGCCCTCCGCGGCCAGCGCCGCGATGGCGAAGCTCATGGCGATGCGGTGGTCCATATGGGGATCGACCACGGTTCCGTGGAGCGGTCTGCCGCCGACGATGACCATACCGTCCTGCGTGGGAGTGATGTCGCAGCCCATAGCGCTCAGATATTCGGACATCACGTCGATACGGTTCGATTCTTTTGCGCGCAGCTCCTCGGCGTTTCGTATGACGGTAGTGCCCTCGGCGTACGCGGCCATGATATTGATGATCGGCAGCTCGTCGATCAGCGTCGGAATGATATCGCCCTCGACGGTGACGCCGTGCAGGGCGCTGTGCTTTACTAACAGGTCGGCAGTCGGCTCTCCGTCATGCCGGACGTTCAGGTAAGTGATATTGCCGCCCATAGCTTCCGCGACTCTGAGGATCCCGTCGCGGGTAGGATTGATGCCGACGTTGCGGATCAGAAGCTCCGCGCCGGGTACGATCAGCCCCGCGGCGATAAAGAATGCGGCGGAAGAGATGTCTCCGGGCACGACCACTTTCTGGCCGTGCAGAGCGGGATCGGGCTTTACGGAGGCGGTAGTGCCTTCGCTTGTGACGCAGGCGCCGAAATAGTTCAGCATGATCTCGGTATGGTTGCGGCTGAGCGCGGGCTCCGTGACCGCGGTCGGGCCGTCGGCGTACAGGCCGGCCAGCAGGATCGCGGATTTGACCTGCGCGGAAGCGATCTTGGAACGATAGTGTATGCCGTGGAGCTTTCTGCCGCATATGCGCAGCGGCGCGCAGTCGTTGCCGTTGACGCTGGAGATGTCGGCGCCCATCAGGGACAGCGGCTCTATGATGCGGCGCATGGGGCGCTTCTGTATGGAAGCGTCGCCTGTCAGTGTAGTCTCAAACGGCTGTGCGGCGAGGATGCCGGAGATCAGCCGGGTGGTAGTTCCGCTGTTGCCGACGTCCAGCACGGAGCCGGGAACACGCAGCCCGTGCAGCCCTCTGCCGTGGATCAGGATGCGCTCAGGCGTATTCTCTATCTCGATCCCCAGCTTGCGGAAGCAGTCGATCGTGGAGAGGCAGTCCGCGCCCTGCAGAAAATTCGATACTTCCGTGACACCCTCGGCGAGTGAGCCGAACATCACGGCGCGGTGGGATATGGATTTGTCTCCGGGAACGGTCATCTCCCCGCGCAGATGCGCCGCCTTTTCCAATCTTATCATGTTGTGACTCATGGTATCTCTCTCCTAAGCTAATTTTTCGTGTGGAGCTTGTAGCCGTGCTCCGACATGACCTCGATCGCCTTCTCGATCGCAGTCTTATCATAGAATTCGATGCGCAGCGCACCCTCTGCAAATTCCCTGTTGTGGTTGATGCCGATATTCTTGATGCTCACGTTGTGGAGCGCGAGCAGGGACGCGATGGCGGAGATGGCGCCCGGCTTGTCTGCGATGTCCACCGTAAAAACATACTCCGCCTTGAGCGGGCCGCTGGGGGCGTCGATAAAGGATTCCCGATAACTTCTGGCCTTGTCGAAAAAGTCGTACAGCGCATCTTCGGCCCGATAGTCCAGACAGACCAAGATGTCCGTGAGCGATTTGATATAGTCGCGCAGCAGCTTGGAGATGTTCTCCGTGTTGGTGAGACAGATCTGCTGCCACATGGCCGGTGAGGACGAAGCGATCCGCGTGATATCCTTGAAACCGCCGGCGGCGATCATTTTCATCACGCCTTCCTTGGAGTCGGACTCCCTGACAAGATTGACTAAGGACGCGGCAATGACATGGGGAAGGTGGGAGATGGCGGCGGTCACATAGTCGTGCTCCTCGTAGCTTAAGACGAGCGGGATCGCGCCAAACGACTTCACGAGATCGCGGAAGCGGTTCAGGGCAGCCTCAGGCACACTGTCTGTAGGCGTCAGTATATAGTAGGCATTTTCCAGAAGGGACGCCTTGGAATTCTGATAGCCGAAACGCTCCGAGCCCGCCATGGGGTGTCCGCCGATGAATCTGCTGTCCAGACCGAGCGCTCCGATGTGTCTGTGGATGTCCGTCTTGACACTGCCGACATCAGTCAGGATCGTGTGCGGGGACAGGTGTTCCTTCAGCGCAAGAAGGTTCTCGGCATTGTGCGAGACGGGCGCGCACAGGAATATGTAGTCGCAGCTACCAAAAGAAGCGTCGATGGCAGGACAGATCTTGTCGATCACTTTCTCTTCCAGCGCGAGCTTCAGGGAGGCTTCGTTTACGTCGTACGCGAGCATGTGTGCGTCGGGAACGGCGCTGCGGACGGCCTTGGCGATAGAGCCGCCGATCAGTCCCAGTCCGATAAAACCGCAGGTAAGTATACGCATGATCCGATCCCCTTTCTTGATCTGTCTTTTGTCTTAACCAGTATACCATTTAAAAAAAACAGCCACAAGAGGAGAATCTTATACATTTCGCATAAAAGTTATTGAAAACCTGACTTGAATTTAGTAAAATATACTTACGATTTGTGTTTGGGGATAACATAAATGGACAATTTGCCCAATCATGAGTGAATAACAGAACTGGAGGATCATGTGAAATGAATGTTTACACAACTGATAGGATTCGCAATGTGGCTCTGCTCGGACACGGCGGCTGCGGTAAGACCAGCCTGGTCGAGGCGATGGCCTACCTGTCCGGAATTACTTCCAGAATGGGGAAGGTGGACGACGGCAACACGGTGAGCGACTTTGGCAAGGAAGAGCAGAAGAGACACATATCCATTGCCACGTCTGTTGTTCCGATCGAATGGGAGAATACGAAGATCAACGTATTGGACACGCCGGGTTTCTTCGACTTCGTCGGTGAAGTGGAGGAGGCAGTCGGCGCGGCCGATGCGGCGATCATCGTTGTGTCCGGCAAAGCCGGCGTGGAAGTCGGCACGGAGAAGGCCTGGGAGCTGTGCGAGAAATATAAGCTCCCGCGGTTTGTGTTCGTCACGGATATGGATATCGACAACGCCTCTTTCCGGCAGGTGGTCGAGAAGATGACCGAGATGTACGGCAAGAAGATCGCGCCGTTTCATCTGCCGATCCGTGAAAATGAGAAGTTTGTGGGATATATCAATGTCATTACCGAACAGGCGTACCGCTGGGAAGGCAAGGAAGTCGTCGAGTGCGAGATGCCGGAGTACAGCAAGGCGAACCTGCAGCTTTGCCGCGACACCCTTATGGAAGCGGTGGCCGAGACGAGCGAGGAACTTATGGAGCGCTACTTTAACGGCGACAGCTTCTCCGAGGCGGAGATCAGGGCGGCGCTTCGCAGCAATGTCATGGACGGCAGCATCGTGCCGATTTCCATGGGATCGAACATACTTTGTCAGGGCATCTACACGCTGCTCGACGATATCGTAAAATACATGCCAAGCCCGGAAAACCGCGAGATCGCGGGCATTGATCTGAAGAGCAACGAGATCTTTCAGGCGAACTATGATTTTTCCAAAGCGAAATCCGCATATATTTTTAAAACGATCGTGGATCCGTTCATCGGGAAATACTCGCTGATCAAGGTGTGCTCCGGCGTATTCAAGAGCGACGATACCATCTACAACGACGAGAAAGAGGTGGAGGAGAAAATCAGTAAGCTCTATGTGCTGCAGGGCAGCAGACCCATTGAGGTCAAAGAGCTGCATGCGGGAGATATCGGCGCGATCGCGAAGCTGACGGCGGCCAGAACGGGCAATACGCTGTCCACCAAAGCCAGAGTGATCCGCTACGGCAAGACGGAGCTCTCCACACCGTACACCTGCAAGCGCTATCGGGCGAAGAACAAGAGCGATGTGGATAAGGTGGCACAGGCGCTGCAGAAGATGAAGCATGAGGATCAGACGCTGTGGATCGTCAATGATGCCGAGAATAAGCAGACGCTCCTCTACGGCATGGGCGATCTGCATCTGGACGTTGTTGCCAGCAGGATGCTCAATGAGTACAAGGCCGAGATTGAGCTGACAGATCCGAAGATTGCATACCGGGAGACGATACGGGGGAAATCCGATGTGGAGTACAAATATAAGAAACAGTCGGGCGGGCACGGGCAGTACGGCCATGTCAAGATGCGCTTTGAACCGTCCGGCGATCTGGAGACGCCTTACGTGTTTGAACAGGAAGTAGTGGGCGGCGCTGTGCCGAAGAATTATTATCCGGCCGTGGAGAAAGGGCTTCAGGAGTCGGTGGCGGGCGGACCGATGGCCGCGTATCCTGTAGTGGGCGTGAAGGCGGTCCTCTACGACGGCTCCTATCATCCGGTGGATTCCTCCGAGATGGCGTTTAAGATGGCGACGATCCAAGCGTTCAAGAAGGGCTTTATGGAGGCCGGTCCGGTGCTCTTGGAGCCGATCGCCAACCTTCAGGTGACCGTGCCGGATTCCTATACGGGCGACATCATGGGCGATCTGAATAAGCGCAGGGGCCGCGTATTGGGTATGAATCCCGCGGGAGACGGCAAGACGACCGTCGAGGCGGATATTCCCGTTGCCTGTCTGAACGGATACTGCACCGATCTCAGATCCATGACGGGCGGCCGCGGCACATATAAATATGAGTTCGCAAGATACGAGCAGGCGCCCGGCGATGTGCAGGAGAAAGAAGTGGCGGCGCGTGCAAGCAAGGTAGCGGAGGCCGGCGGCGAGGCATAGGGGGAATTGCTTTGCGGCATGCCGTAACCGGCTATACATGATAGAGAAGGTTTTAGATAGAGACAGGACACGGGCAGCCGTGTCCTGTCTCTGTGTGGGGATTTTTTGACACGGCGGCGTGGCGTGTCCGGATACGCCGTGAAAAAGGTTGACAAATCCGCCAAGTATAATACAATATATAGCATGGATAAAATGGCTTCAGGAAAGGCATGGGCAATAAAATGGCAGAGTTGTACAATCACAGAGAAGTAGAGACGAAATGGCAGAAGATCTGGGACGACGAGAAGGCATTTAAGACTTCCGACGATTATTCCAAACCGAAGTATTATGCGCTGGTAGAATTTCCGTACCCCTCGGGGCAGGGACTTCACGTAGGTCATCCGAGGCCGTATACCGCGCTGGATATCGTGGCGAGAAAGAGAAGGATGCAGGGATACAATGTGTTGTATCCGATGGGCTGGGACGCTTTCGGCCTTCCGACGGAGAACTACGCGATCCAGAACCATATTCACCCGAAGATCGTGACGAAGAACAACGTGAAACGTTTCAAGGACCAGCTTCACGCGCTCGGATATTCTTTTGACTGGGACAGAGAGATCAACACGACGGATCCCGGCTACTATAAGTGGACACAGTGGATCTTCCTCAAGCTGTTTAAGGCCGGCTTGGCATATAAATCCGAAATGCCGATCAACTGGTGTACGTCCTGCAAAGTCGGACTTGCAAACGAGGAGGTCGTCAACGGTGTCTGTGAGAGATGCGGCTCCGAAGTGATCCGCAAGGTGAAGAGTCAGTGGATGTTGAAGATCACGGAATATGCCGACAAGCTGATCGAGGGTCTCGACACCGTCGATTACGTGGAGCGCGTCAAGGTTTCGCAGAAGAACTGGATCGGCAGATCAAACGGCGCGGAGGTTGATTTTGTCATCAAGGGCAAGGAAGACAAAATGCGCATCTACACGACCAGATGCGATACGCTGTTCGGTGTGACCTATATGGTCATGTCTCCCGAGCACCCGCTTCTGGATAAGTATAAGGACGATATCAAGAACTGGAGCGAGGTCGAGGCTTACCGCGAACAGGCGGCCCGCAAATCCGATTTCGAGCGCGCGGAGCTGGCGAAGGATAAGACCGGCGTGAAGCTGGACGGCCTAACGGCGGTCAATCCCGTGAACGATGAGGAGATACCGATCTTTATTTCCGACTATGTACTGATGAGTTATGGCACGGGCGCGATCATGGCGGTGCCGGCGCACGACGAGAGAGACTGGGATTTTGCCAAGAAGTTCGGACTGCCGATCGTTGAGGTGGTTGCCGGCGGCAGAAACGTACAGGAAGAAGTCTATACCGATGTGGCCGAAGGCACGCTTGTCAACTCCGGCTTCCTCAACGGTTTGAGCGTTGCGGAGGCGAAAGAGAAGATGATCGCTTTTCTGGAGGATAAAGGCATCGGCTGCGCCAAGACCAACTTTAAGCTGCGAGACTGGGTGTTCTCCAGACAGCGCTACTGGGGAGAGCCGATCCCGATCGTACACTGTGACAAGTGCGGCTATGTGCCGCTCGACGAGAGCGAGCTCCCTTTGGAGCTTCCCGAGGTGGACAGCTATATGCCGACGGATAACGGCGAGTCGCCGTTGGCGCTCATGACGGACTGGGTAAATACGACCTGTCCCTGCTGCGGCGGGCCGGCGAAGCGTGAGACGGATACCATGCCGCAGTGGGCGGGATCTTCATGGTATTTCCTCAGATATACCGACCCGGATAATACGGAGGCGCTGGCGAGCAGGGAAGCGCTGGAGTATTGGATGCCGGTAGACTGGTACAACGGCGGCATGGAGCACACGACGCTGCATCTCCTCTATTCCAGATTCTGGCACAAGTTCCTCTATGACCAGAAGGTGGTGCCGTGTCCCGAGCCTTATGCCAAGAGGACTTCCCACGGTATGATCCTCGGATTGAATCCGCACAATTTTGCGAATCTGTCTGCGGGGGAGCAGGAGAAGCTGCTGCAAGAATACGGCAGCGAGAAGGCTGCAAGAGAAGCGCTCAAGGAGAAGTACGGCGAGATGGCGGAGCATCCTGTCGTCAAGATGTCCAAGTCTCTCGGAAATGTGGTGAATCCCGACGATATCGTGACGGAGTACGGCGCGGATACGCTCAGGACTTATGAGATGTTTATCGGTGCGTTCGAGTTGAGCGCCGGTTGGAGCGAGGACGGCGTCAAGGGCTGCCGTCGGTTCTTGGAGAGAGTGTGGAAGCTGCAGGACTACATGACGGACGACGAGGCATACTCGGCGGATCTTGAAACGAAGATGCATCAGACGATCAAGAAAGTCAGCAGCGATTTTGAAAACCTGAAATACAACACCGCCATAGCGGCGATGATGTCTCTGATCAATGAATTTTATAAGAAAAACAGCGTGACGAAGGGCGAGTTCAGGACGCTCATCACGATGCTGAATCCGGTAGCGCCCCACATTACGGAGGAGCTGTGGGAGAAGGCCGGCTTCCCCGGCAGGGTATACCAGACCTCGTGGCCGGCGTTCGACGAAGCCAAGACCGTTGAAAACACCGTGGAGATCGCGGTGCAGATCAACGGCAAGATAAGAGCGACCCTTTCGATCGGCAAGGACGATCCGAAGGAAGCTGTGATCGCCAAGGCAAAAGAGGCCGTTGCGGATAAGCTGACCGGCACGATCGTAAAAGAGATCTATGTGCCGGGCCGGATCGTGAATATCGTGCAGAAGTGACGGCTATTTTCGCCTGAGACTCATCAGCCTGTCGATCCGTTCCAGTTCTTCCGGCGCCGCGTATCTGCGTATCGTGTCGGTGATAGCGGACACCTCTTCGCTGCTGAAAGAAATATGGCTGTCCATGCTTTTCTTGGCGGCAGCCATAAAGAAAGGGAGCATCTGCTCCTTGGTGAGAGAACGGCTCTCAAAGACGAGAGACTGTAAAAAGTCGAGTTTTGCCCGGTCGATATGTGCGACGGCGGGGTCTTCCATCCAGTTGGTGGTCATGTTGTAACCTCCGTTTTTTCTTGATAAATTCGGGATATCTCACTTGGAGTCCTTGTCGGGATCTGTCTGCCGGAACATTTCATACATCGTTTTCTGTTCCGGCGTGAGCATGCCCATCATCATATCTATGATCGAGGACGTACCCGTCTGCGATGTTCCTGCGTTTTCCGTATCGGAAAACGCAGCGTCGTTTCCGAAGGGCATAACGTCGGACAGATCCGGAAAAGCCTCCTGCAGGGCCGCCATGGTCTGCGTCATTTCCTGCATCGTTTCCATCGTTCGTAACATATTCTGTAACTGCTCCAATTGCCTGATCTCCTCCGGCGTGGAGTAGTAAGACAGCTGGCGGCACAGTGAACGCAGGTCGGGTCTTTCATCGGAAGGGATACTGCAGCCGTTGATCTGGGACGGATGTCTGCGCACATATTTCATCGTGTACTGCAGTTCCATATATTTGATATAGACCGCAAGATGCTTTTGCATGGAGGGGTCTATGTAGGGCAGAAGAACCTTGCATTTCTGGATCTCATTTGTGGTATATAAGGCATCAAATGCCATTACGTTCTCCGCTTCTTCACCTTTTCCTGCCATGGGGTACGCCTTTCCGATGCCGATAGATCTCCCCTACAGTATATGCTTCATTTGCGGGAAATAGGCTCCGTTGGATATGGAGCCTATTTCCCCAGATGTGAAAAATAGATGTGTAAAGGGGATCATCTGTGAAGATCAGTTGCCGCAGCAGCTGGAAAGGATGAGCAGCCAGATCAACGTATTGCAGCAGCTTCCGCCGTTGTTGTTGAACAGGCTGAATCCGCCGCCGCAGCCGTCATTGTCATTTCCGCAAGCGGATAAAAGCAGGAGCAGCCAGATCCATGTGCAGCATCCGCCGCCATTGTTGTTGAAAAAGCCGCCGTTATTGTTGTTGCATCCGCACTGAGTTGCTGATAAATCGCTCATTGTTAAGCCTCCAAATGTTGTTTATGGTATATCCTATGTGGGCGCCGCCGGTTGGTGACAAAATACTTGAATAAATTCCGAAATATAGTAAAATTATAATATATTTCAGTTGCCCTTGGGGCAGGCACATGAGCCCCTGGCAGGTAAAGGAGCGATCCCCATGGCGGGGTTAGAGGTTGCAGGCAGGAAGTTCCGCACCGAGGCGGATTATCGCGCGGCGCTGCGGGATCAGGCAAAGATAGATACGATCAAGGCACAGGTCGATATGGAACAGCCCGGCGAAGTCATCACGTTATACACGGATATGCAGACGGGCAGATATCGTTTTGAGACCGTGGTGGGAAATGATTTTGACGATGAGATATATGAACTGGCGCAGCAGTTTCGGCGGCAGGGATATGATAAAGACAGCAGACTCCCGGCCGGGAAGAAAGAGCGCAGGGGCGGGAAGAAAGCGGCAAAATCCGAGTCCGGGAAAGCCGGCGGCAGCCGGAAGACAGACAGGAATCTCTCTCTGCAGGATTACGACAAGGACATGCAGAAGGTCATTCTCGCAGAACTGAAAAAGAGGGAAAGACGCCGCAGATTCATGCTCGCGCTCTGTTCCGTCGTCGCGGCCGCAAGCTTCCTCTGCTTCGGCGTGTATTACTATTTTGCCGACAGGACGGAATCGAGCTATGAGGATCTCGCAGATCTCAAGGGAAACCGGACGCTGGCGTCCGGCGCGCCTTCCACCGTGACGATCCATTACACGGACGAGGAGGACGTCGAGCTGGAGGTGCTCGAGGAATACCAAACGCTCTACAATAAAAATAAAAGCCTGATCGGCTGGCTCAAGATCGACGATACCAACATCGACTATCCGGTCATGCAGACAGTCAACAACGAGTATTATCTTGATCACAATTACGATCAGGAGTATGACAAGAACGGCAGCCTTTTTCTGGATAAGGACTGCGATGTGGTACATAGGAACACGAACCTCATCATATATGGACATCACATGAAGTCTGGCAAGATGTTCGGCAATTTGAATCTGTACAGCAGCGAAGATTACTGCAGGGAGCATTCGACGATCCGATTCGATACCATATATGAAAAAGGCACATATGAGGTCATGTACGTGTTTCGCTCCAGAATCTACAACGAGGACGAAGTCGTATTTAAGTATTACCAATTCTTGGACGCGTCTTCCGCAAAAGAGTTTGACTCAGACATGCAGGAAATGGCGGCTCTGTCCCTGTATGACACCGGCGTTACGGCGAGCTACGGAGATGAACTGCTGACGCTGTCCACCTGCGACAACTCGGAGACAGACGGGCGTTTTGTGGTTGTGGCAAAGAGAGTATCCTGAGTATAATAGACGAAAAACGTTTATTATTTTTGCTAAATTAAATTAAGCATAACGATTTGTAAATTTACAGGCTTTGCTATATACTATAAGTGAGCAGGAAAGAGCTTATGTATCTTTAGATTCTGATGAAAGGAGACAAGGATATATGAAAGCGGCAGAGAAGCGTTTAACGATCAACGATTTGCAATCATATAGGGGAAAAAGAGTAACTACCAGACAATTAAAAGATATACTCGATATGTACATCATTTTGACGGATGTTAAAATTATAAAAAATATGACAGGCAGTTCAACAGTAGAGGGGATATTGGACAGTTATTCAGATACTTATATAGAATTATCAAAACCAAATTCTACCTTGGTATATAATAACTCACTTGAAAGGGAAAAGTATTGTGAATATGAATACTAAAGATATTATCATAGGAGAAGTAGACTATGGCTCATTCAGATTTCCAATGCAATTTGAAGCTTTTGGCGGCGCACAGATCATAGCAGATGCGGTATTTGATACAGGTTGTTCTCATAGCTTAGTATCTTTCAACAGCTTAAACAGATATGGAAAATCCTTGGAGGATATACAACGCAATATATTATATCATAGAGACTCTGTTTTGGGAATTGGGGTCGGAGTGGAGAGCAAGGGCAGCGATTTGGAATATATAAAGCAACTTGTAAATAAAATCAATTATTATAAAGAAATCTGTAAAAATGAAAATGAATTAGAAAACTTGATAGACAGAAATATAACGCTCGATGACAGAAAGATGTTATTTGATTCAAAAAATGTCAGATATAAATATCCGATTACGGGCTTGGTGATAGATAATGTGCCACTTGGAAATTTTGACATTATGCTGTCATATAGTACAAATGGTATAAATTTGATAGGTATGCACATCATCAAAGAATTATATACCAAAATATACCATAGCAGTGGAAAAACATATATGTTCGCTATAAAAAATTCAAACAATAGGGATGAAATGGACAGCGCTATGCGGGAAGTTGAAGAATACATAGATTTATGTAAAAATAAATAAGAATTTTATGCGGTTGTAGCAAAGAGAGTAGACTGAACACAATAAACGACAAAACGTTTATTATTTTTGGAAAAAGATATTGCATCCGGCACAAGATCGTGCTATCTTATAAACAAACATATCTGGGAGATCTGAACGTTCTGAACGCATGTCTGAATTTCTGTTCTGAGAGAATCCCTTATATGGACACAAAATCAAATAAGGGAGGGAAAAGAGTGGGAAGGAAAGAGGCGTATTGGCAGGATCTGCAGCGTATCAGGGCGCTCAGATATATGGACGATGAATTTATGACCCTCTGTCTGGCGGACGATCATGAGGCTGTGAGTCTGATCCTCGGCATCGTCTTGGGAGAAGAGGTCAGGGTCAGGTCTGTCCGGGTGCAGGAGCCTGTGAAGAATCTGTACGGGCGTTCGGCGGTTTTGGACGTCCATGCGGCAGATGTCACAGGCAGGGAGTTCGATGTGGAGATCCAGCGCTGTGATGCCGGCGCGGGAGCAAAGAGGGCGCGGTACAACAGCAGTCTTCTCGACATGCATATGCTGCGGGCGGGCGAAACGGCAGAGGCACTGCCGGACAGCTATGTGATCTTTATCACAGAGCATGATGTGATGAGAGGAGACAGGGCGTTTTACCCTGTCGAGAGGTACATGTCCGTGGGTGAAGAGCGGGTGCTGTTCGGAGACGGCTCCCATATCCTGTATGTGAATGGCGCATACAGAGGAGAGGACGCGATCGGCAGACTGATGCACGACTTCTGCTGCACCGACCCGGACGAGATGCACTATGAGGCACTGGCACGGAAAGCGAGACATTTCAAAGAGGATGAGAAGGGAGTGACCGATATGAGCAGGATATGGGATGAAGTAAGAGAAGAAGGAGTTTTGAACGGCATGGAAAAGGCCATAACGGAGTTGCTGGAGGATCTGGGGCAGGTTCCGCCGCGGGTCATGGAACTGATCGAGGCACAGGATGACCCGGCCGTCTTAAGCCGTTGGCATAAACTGGCGGCTCGGGCAAACAGCATCGAAGAGTTTGAACGGAATATGAATGCGAGTTAATGGCGAACGATCCGGCGTATCAGGCAATGGAGTCAGATGCTTATGCGGTTGTAGCAAAGAGAGTAGACTGAACACAATAAACGACAAAACGTTTATTATTTTTGGAAAAAGATATTGCATCCGGCACAAGATCGTGCTATCTTATAAACAAACATATCTGGGAGATCTGAACGTTCTGAACGCATGTCTGAATTTCTGTTCTGAGAGAATCCCTTATATGGACACAAAATCAAATAAGGGAGGAAGAAGAGTGGGAAGGAAAGACCTGCAGAAGAAAGGCTATCTGTACGATCCGGCACGCTTCGCCGATCTGGTCAATGGCGTGGTATGCGCGGGCAGACAGGTGCTGGCGGCGGAGGATCTTACGGAGCTGGACAGCCAGACAGGACAATTTACTATTGCGGCTTATGGCGAGAGCGGGAGCGGCAGAGAAGGTGTAAGCGAGGGCGGAAGCAATGGCCGAAGCCCCAATAAAATGAAGAGCGGCAATCTGAAAAACCGAAACCGCGACTTGCTGCGGCGGGCGGCTTTCGGAGTGAACTTCATGGTGATCGGCATTGAGAATCAGGAGGATACAAATTATCTGATGCCGTTGCGGTGCATGTCCTATGACACCGCAGAGTATGAGAAACAGGCGGTGCAGATCGGGAGGAAAGTCCGGAACAGGAAGAAAGGAGAGGTCACGAAAGCAGAGTTTCTGTCGGGCTTTACAAAAGACAGCAGACTGTCGCCCTGCGTGACGATTGTACTCTATTACGGCGAGGATTGGGACGGGGCCACGACGCTGCGGGAGATATTGGATTTAGAGGGTGTTCCGCCTGAACTGCAGGACATCGTAAATGACTATAAGATTTATGTGTGCGAAGTGCGGAAATTTGAGAACACGGAAGTATTTAGAACGGATGTCAAGCAGGTTTTCGACTGTCTGCGGTATGCAAAGGAGCCGGAGAAACTATACCAGTTAATGGCGAACGATCCGGCGTATCGGGCCATGGAGTCAGACACCTATGAGGCGATAGTGGAGTATACCGGAGCGAGTGAGTTGATGAAGGTAAAAGAATACGGAGAGGACGGTAAGGTAGATATGAGCGATATGGCAACGGAATTTATTGAGTTTGGGCGCAGAAAAGGGATCGGACAGGGCATGATCAATGCCATAACGGAACTTTTGCGGGATCTGGGACAGATCCCGCCGCGGGTCATGGAACTGATTGAGACACAGGATGACCCGGCCGTCTTAAGCCGCTGGCATAAGCTGGCGGCTCGGGCAAACAGCATCGAAGAATTTGAACGGAATATGTAAAAACATAGGGGACTTGTCGATAAAATGGCGGGTCCCTGCATGCATTATAGGGAATCTTGGATAGATTTCGGTGTAAAATAAAAGTTGGAATTCTGACAAAACACTTGCATAAATCTCAGGATATAGTAAAATTATACTGTATGCTGATGTGTAGTGGATTCTTTATCGTCCCATACATACAAGTCTAATTTTATGGCGCAAAACGGACGATATATATATGTAGTGGGTATCAAAGCAGGGCATCTGACAGGCCCGCACAAAGTTATAGATCGAATTTTACAAAGGGTATACGGATTTCACGCAGTAAAAGGAGAAAAAGTAATGGCTAAGAAAACACCGGTTAAGAAGTCAAGAAGGAGATTAAAGAGAAGCGTCAGGCGCAGTCTGTCGGCTGTTCTTATGATCACGGCGATCGGTGTGGCGGCGATCCCCGTGCCGGAGAACAGGGCGAGTAATCCGGATATTAGGACGATAGCGGCGCCTCCGCATAGTATAGATTATGCTTATCCGGCCAACAGTGGAGAGGAAGATAATCAAGAAGGCGGTATTAAAAAGAGTTATTGGCTTAATGCAGCCATGACTACTGGAGATGCTAAGCCGAAACCTGAAACGCAAGAGCCGGGCACAAGTCTGTTAAAAGTGTCTCCGGGTTCGGACGATATACATAAGTCCTTGGTTGTACGCAGAACCTCTGACAATACATGGGAACTGATCTGGCAGTTTGAATATTTTGTTGAAAAGAATGAGGTAAGGAGCGGTGTTGTCTCTAAATACAACGACGAGTTCCGGCAGGACAATGTAAAACTTCCCTATAACATTACCTATATGTATGACACGGTCAGCACCACCGAATATGATGTTTTTTATGCTGATCCGACAAACGGTGACAATAAAACGTATAGCTTAAAGGATCCCAGTGGCACTACGATAGAAAATAAAAATGCAAGGGAATTCTTAGAGAAGTATTTCCCTGATGATTATGCGAAACATCTGGCAGACTATCAACAATGGAAGGACAGTAATGAAGGAAACGAGCCAGAATTAAGCAGACAGGTCGGCAATCTGACTGCGGAGCAAAAGCTGGAGTATTACTGCGACCATAAGTCCGGCAAAAAGCTGGACACATCGACAGGTAAGATAAAAGAGGGCGAAGAAGGCGATCCCTTATCCGGCTATGTGTTGGTGAAGATGACGGACAGATCGTCAGGCGGGATGGCCGGCGCCGTTTCTGACGAGGTCTATATCCCCTGCAAAAAGGATAATGCGGTCGAGACCGCAGGAGAGGTTGACGAGAACGGGTTTAAGCTTCTCGGTAAAGCGACGATCGCGGCTATCGGCGATGAAGCCTTTCAGAATGTTCAGAATGTATCGACCATAGAACTGCCGCCTGAGATCCACTATATCGGCGAGAGCGCTTTTGAGGGTTCTTTTATCAAGAGTGTTTCTTTTGTCAATGTGGAGAAGATCGGCAACAGAGCCTTTAAAAACTGCACGCAGTTAACGTCGATTTCTATGGGCGACGGTACGAAGGTGATCGGTACCGAGGCTTTTTATAATACAGGCATCAGCAATGTGGCATTCCCCTATTCCATTCAGAAGATAGGGCCGGGGGCGTTTGCCAGCTGTAAAAATTTGGCGACAGTGGATTTTACGAAGGTCGCAATGATCGATATTTATGACTATGCTTTTTATAATGATGCAGCCCTGACCGGCGTTACCTTTGGCGACAATGTGACTTGCAATACCCTCGGCTATGCTTCGTTCGCATTGGGGAACGGGGGCGGGTCTCTGACCTCCTTTACTTTCCCCAAGACGCTGAATACAGTGGCGGATTATATCAAACATGATGCGGGCGACCTGAAAGAGGACACAGCGGAAAAACGGGCCGCGTATGGTTCAGTGGATAAGGCTCAATTGAAAGGAAAGATGAGCGGCCTGGGCGATCTTGTGCTGGCCGGCCGCGTGTCACTGCAGGAAGTCACCCTGCCGGCTGATCTGGGACGCTCAGATACTGCGGTGCTGCCAAATGATCTTTTGTATAACTGCACAGGATTAACGTGTGTGATTTTCCCCGATGACAAGGCCGGATCATGCGGCAATCTTGCTTATAATCCCGAGGTGTTCTGCGCTACGGTCAGCAATCCGGATTTCTATGTAAGAGGGCCGGAACTGGATTTTAAAAAGAATCCGGCTATGCCGCGTCAGACCACATGGAAGGCTCAGACAGGGGTATCGGATATTGTGCCTTATGTGTATGTGAAAGACGGCAAGGAGTATTATGAGGTCAGCGACGGCTTCTATCTGATGTGCATCGACAATACAGGAATGCTCACTAGTTGTACGCTTGCCCCTGATGCCAAAGTGGAAGACTGGAACGGGGAACTCGTAATCCCGTCCACAGTAGGCAACACCAAAGTAACGGGAATCGCACCCGGTTGTTTTTCGGACTCTGATCTGAATGAGGCGGTGGTGTCGTTAGTAATTGAGGACGATTCCATTACATCTATAGGGGACGGCGTGTTCCAAGCCGGCGGCGGTGATAACAAGAAAGACTGGCAGAAGCTGAAGAAGGTCTACATCGGCAATTCCGTCGCTTCGGTGGGCGCAAATGCCTTCAAGGACTGCAAGAGTCTGATCGACGTTACGTTTGCGTCGCCTTCGGCGGGGCATGCGGCGTTCCAGATCGGGCAGGACGCTTTTAAGACAGAGAGCGAACAGCTTACGTTCCACGGCGATATCGTGGAAGGCTATGCGCCTTTCGATTGGGCGACTTCGCCGGACAATGTGATCAATGCGCAGGACGGTCTGCGGGTGTGCTATAAGAGCCTATCGCCTACGCTGCTCACCGTGATGTACAACCCGATCACGGATATGGTGACACTGTTGGATTATCCGAAGTTCAGCGAGATCGACGAACTTTTGAATGAAGAGTATGCTGATGAAATAAAAGCAGTTAACGAACAAGATCCAACTGCTCAGATTAAAAACTATAATGAATTGCGGCAATATAATTTGTATTTGCAGTATAATGATCCGTCCTACGACGGCAACCGGTATGCTTTTGCACAGAAATGGAAGACGGCCTCCGAACAGGCGGAGGGGAAGGAAGAGGCCATAGAGGCGCTGTACAGCGATGAGAGTTACGGGCCTTGGATCACGGACGATTTCAGCAGCTTTGTGAATGCCGATAACGGACGTTTCGAGAAATGGTTCAATGCCTATAACGGAGAAGCCCCGAAAGATTGGCAATATTCAAATGGCGATCCGAGTGAAGAGAAGAACTATTGGGAAGAGGTTTCGACAAGCGGTATAGCGGATTTCTTCTTTGAGCCTATCGTTGCCCATGCGGCTGGTGACCAGCTTGCGCCGTACTATGAGAAGTATCCTTTCATCGTCACCAAGGCGGTGGACGCCAACAATCCGTACTGGCCGACGACGCCGGAGGAAGATCAACTGGTCTACAACACGAAGAATATCGACATTCCGGCGGGCGTGGATTCCATCGACGTTTATGGTTATGCGAACAATCTGACGGCGGACGGTGAGAAGAGTGAGAACGTGGCCTACAGCAACCAGATGAATCTGGCGACTTACCTGTATCCGGGCAAGCACGGTTCGCGCTGGAATGATGATAGCAGAGATATGTATTACTCGAAGGACGGTGAAGATGAGGCGGGCGTGGATATCGTACCCGGCCTGTTCAGCGGCATGTTTGCGGATGGCGAAGCGGCTGCCGCTGGAGAGGAGTATGACCGGGGCAACGATGTGATCTATCGTGTGATCATGCACAGTGTGAAGTATCTGCCGGACTATGCTTTTGACAGCTGCGAGGGTCTTGCGATCGTGGAGTTGGGCGAGGACTGCGCGGACATCGGGGTTGCGCCTTTCCGGGGCTGTTATGCGCTGCAGAATGTGAGCAACAATGACTATTATACTACGGACAACGGTATTATTTATTCCAACAATACAGACGGCTCCTACACGATAGAGGAATGTCTGGCGGGCAGAGGAAAGGTAGTAGGACCTGGCTCGGTCAATGTGCTGTCTGACGAGAAGATCAAGAATGTGAGCGCTATCAAGCCGGGCGCTTTCGAGGACTGCGATTTCCTGACGGAAGTGAATTTCGGAAGCAGCGATACGGCGGGGCTTCGGGAGATCCCGGAGGACTGCTTTAAGAATTGCAATGAATTATCCAAGGTAACGCTTCCCATGACGGTCAACAATATCTTACCCAATGCTTTTGTGGGTGCAAACAGTTTGAATGAACTGGTGGTTTACGGCAAGGAAGTGGAGATAGCGGCCTCGGCGTTCAGAAACGAGAAGGACATGAGCGGTAAGGACGAGCGGGTGAGAACGACCGTCCGCACTTATGAGGATTCCGCGGCGGCGCGGTATGTGAAGCAGCACGGCACTGAATACAACTTATTCTTGGATGAGGTCAATCCTCTGGGTGAGGTATGGCAGGTATCCTTCTATGATCCCAACTATGTGCTGATCGAGGATCTGAAGGATCAGGAGGGCAATCCTCTGGAGAATCCGCAGTATGTGGAAGACGGCGACCGTGCAGTCGAGCCGGCCGATCCCGTGATGGAGGGCTGGACGTTCGAGCGGTGGGTCGGCTCCAACAACGTGGATATCAGCAAGCCGATCCATGAGGACAGCTTCTTCTATGCGCAGGGCTTCTCGGAGAGCGGCATGGTGAACGGCAAGTATCCGGTGGAGTTCTATGACGGTGTGGACGGCACGAAGGTCGGGCCTACGCAGTACATCGATCCGGGCAAGGATGCCATTGAACCTGCGCATCCGGTCCATGCGGGCTACGAAGCGGACGGCTGCAGCGATACCTATACGAATATCCAGTCGGCGAAGACTATCGTCTTAAAGTACAAGGTGGTATCGACCAGCGGCGGCGGCACGAATACGCCGGGCACGACCTCCGGCAATACGGGCAGCACAAATAATACGAGTAACACGAGCAATACAAGCAATACGAGCAATACCAGCAACACGTCAAGTTCAACGGGCTCTACCACAGCCTCCACGATCGGCATGTATGTGGTGACGGTCAACGGCGGCAGCGGCAGCGGCAGTTATGCGCAGGGCGCGACAGTGCAGATCACGGCGAACACGCCGGCGGCGGGTTCGGTATTCAAGCAGTGGACCACGACGTCGCAGGGCGTTTCCTTTGCCAGCGCGACCGCCACGCCGACAACCTTTACCATGCCGGCGAACAACGTAACGATCACGGCGGAGTACACGACGGCGTCTGCGGCGAACAACGGCGGCAATACGAACAATAATAACAATACCGGCGACGGCAGCACGCGTGTGGATATCACAAAGCAGGGCATCTCGAATCAGAACTTGGCGACGGCGAATGTGAACGGATCGACGGATAACTTTATCGTGAAGATCACGGAGACCGACGAAGCGACGCGGGCGGTGTCCGAGGCGCTGACGAACAAGTACGGCAGTCTGGAGAATATCCTCTACTATGCGATGGATATCAGTCTGTATGATTCTACGGGTACGACGAAGATCTCGGATACGACGGGGCTTACCGTGGATATCACGATCCCGATCCCGGACGCGCTTGTGGTGTACGGCGGCAATAACATGGCCGGCGCGGTGGTAAACGGCAATCAGCTTGAGAGCCTGAACGAGAAGTTCACAACGATCAACGGCGTGCCTTGTATCCGGTTTACGGCGGAGCACTTCTCGCCTTATACGATCTATGTAGATACAGGCAACCTCACGGAGGGTATGCTGGACACGACGCCTAAGACAGGCGATCCGATCCACCCGAAGTGGTTTTTGTCGATCGGCTTGGCGTGCCTGTCGGTGATCCTGTTTATGAAGAAAGACAAGAGCGTTAAGGTGAAGACAACGTAAGGGATAATGTATGGGAAAGAAGATCAGGAGTCTGCTGGGAGCCTTGTTTATCGTGACTGCGGTTGCGGTCACGCAGATCCCGGCATCAGACGCGGAGGCGGTGGATACCTCCTCCGCATCTGATTTCCAGATGGACGGAACTACATTAGTGAAGTACAACGGCACGGCTGCGGACGTGTCTGTTTCTAATTATGTGAAAAAGATCGAGGCGGAGGCTTTTGCGGGCAATGACTATGTCAGGCACGTGACGGTGGGGGATTCCGTTGAGGTCATTGGGACAAGCGCTTTTTCGGAGTGCAAGAATCTGGAGAGCGTGACGATTCCGGATTCGGTGGTGCAGATCGACAATGCGGCTTTCAGCGGCTGCCCTTCGCTTAAGGAGGTATCCGTCGGCACAGGCCTGACTTCGCTTGGCAACGGCGTTTTCGCCGGAGACTACAGTCTGCCGAGTGTGCATATCAGCAGCAGCAACGCGAAGTTTACCTGCGATGACGGCGCGATCTACAACAAGAACGGCTGGGACACGCTGTATCAGGTATTGGCGGGCAGGAAGGGCGCAAGCTACACGATGCCGAGCACGGTGTCCAAGATCAGGCCCTATGCGTTTTGGGGTGATTATCATCTGGAAAGCGTGGACATCGGCAGCAACGTGAAAGAGATCTCCGCATACGCTTTTTCCAACTGTAAGAATCTGAAGGACGTGTCTGTCCCCTATTCTGTGAAAAGTATCGATATGAAGGCGTTTGAGGACTGTGTCAGACTGCGCAAGATCGCGCTCCCGCTCTCTGTCAATACGATCCACCGCACAGCGTTCGACGGCTGTACGAAGCTGGAGATCGAGGCGGAACCGGGTTCGGCCGCATATACCTATGCGCAGACATTGGTGTTGGAGGATATCGACGTGTCGGAATACGAGGAAGCGCCGATCCCGTCCAGTGTCAGCGGAAACGATGCGGGGGACGATACGATCCCGCAGATCACCGCGCCGGTGGACTATTATCACGAAGTCTCCCATATGAATGCGATGGAAGAGGAAGAGGACGACAATGTCAAGGGCAAGTCGAGGGTGATCGGCAGCGAAGCCGTGATCCTCATCGACAATGCACAGGCTTCGGTCAATGTGGGCGGCACAGGCGAGGTGCTGGGCGGTGCGCCGGAGAGAGAGGAAGAATATACGGACACTGTGCCGGGGCTTGCGGGATCGGACGACGCGAAGGGAGGTTCTTTTCCCAAATATACCGTGGTGGATGGCACTGTGATCGCGGCACAGGCGTATTATGACGACGACAGGACTTCTTTTGCGATACCGGACGGCATCGAGAGGATAGGCGAGTTCGCTTTTGCGAGATCGGGGCTTGCGTCCGTCAGCATACCGGAAGGGGTGGAGGAGATCGGCTATGCGGCGTTTTACCACTGTAACGACCTGACCGGCGTGACGATCCCGGGAAGTGTGAAAGAGATCGAGGCGGCGGCTTTCCTAAAGACGCCGTGGCTGGACAGTTGGAAACAGAATGTGGGCGGAGAGCCGTTCCTTGTTGTGGGTGACGGGATCCTGCTGGCCTATAAAGGAAATGACAGTGTCGTCACCATACCGGATACCGTAAAGCGGATCGGTGCGGAGGCGTTCAGGGACTGCGCGGGCATTGAGAAGGTGATCCTGCCGGACAGCGTAGAGATCATCGGCGAGGGCGCTTTTGAGGATTGCGGCAGTCTGAAAGAGATAGAGGGCGGCAGTCAGGTACGTGAGATCCGTGACAGGGCGTTTGCGGGCTGTCCGATCGCAACGGTACATATCCCGGCTTCGACGGAGAAGATCGGGCTTCGCGCGTTTGACTGCGCGGGGGCAGACAAACCGGCAGGAAGCGATGTGATCGTGTTCGATGGGGAACGGCTGCCGGCGTTGTCCTATGAGGAGGCTTCCACAAAGCTGTACCGCGACACATATCGCCAAATGGCGCTCTCGGGCAATCGGATCGCCGTCATACCGGCGGGGGTGAGCGATTTGTCGGGTACGGTACTGGATAACGGCAGAGCGGGCTTTGCCGGCGTGATCTGTAAGATGACGAAGGAGGCGGCGGACGGCGAGGACGGTGTGCTGCAGATCGTCGGCAGACAGGGTCGGACCAATTTCCCGAAGGCCGGTGAGAGCTGCACGATAGACGGCGCTGTCTATGTGCTTGAGGAAGGTACGGAGCAGCTTGCAGACATTGCGCCCGCCAGCGAGACAGACTCTGGGATCCGTGTGCAGGTCAACAGTTATTCTCTGCCGCAGGACGGCATCGTCAGCGCGGTCATGGAAGGCGCGGAGGGCGGTTATATCCTGACGATCGAGGACAGCGAGGAAGCCAAGGCGCAGATCGGCGATGTATATAAGAAGATATACGGCAATAAACTGCCGCATAATCTGTGTGCATATGAGATGGAACTGACCGAGGTATCGTCGGGCATACCGATCACGGGACTCGGAAAACAGCGCATGGAAGTCACAATACCGATCCCTAAGGGCGTCGGTGCGGAGGCTCTCCACGTGGTCTGTCTGGACGCTGACGGACAGCTGGAGGAAGTGGAGAGCAGGGTCGTGTCTTCCGACGGGTTAGATGCGATCGCCTTTACCGCGAAGCATTTTTCCTATTACGGCATCTACAATTACGGGGATAACAGTGTGAATATTGCAGACGTGAAGGACGGTCAGGCTGTCTTTGTCTCACTTGGCAGCAAGGACGATTCCCCCGACACAGGCGATCACGGCATTTCCCCGAAATGGTTCCTGTGCATCGGGCTTGCGTGTACCGGGCTGGCGCTGTTCTTCTATCATGGCGGAAAGCGCAGGGGCAGGAAAAATATATCATAGAAACGAAGACGGGTAGGCTGCGCGCCAAAGCGACACAAATTTCACATATCATACAGAACACGACAGAACTCTCGGCATAGAATAAATCTATAGCCGAGAGTTTTTGCTCTGTATAGGTGGCGATCCTTTTGTACCGCGTGAGAAGACAGGTGGCATGCACCGATCTCATACAGCAGAATATCCGGACGGAAAAGGTTTCCGTGGCGATCTTGGACACGGGGATCGGCATGCACCCTGATTTCGGAGACAGAGTGCTTGCCTTCGCCGATTTTGTGGACGGCAGATACGGGAGCTACGATGACAGCGGGCATGGCACACATGTCGCCGGCTGTGTCGGCGGAAACGGTCGTGTCTCGGGCGGTATGTACAGAGGGATCGCGCCCGCGTGCGGGCTCTGTGTCGGCAAGGTGCTTGACTACAACGGGGAGGGCAGTATCGACAATATGCGGCGCGGTCTTCTGTGGGTCATAGAAAACCGGCTCAAATACCGGATCCGTGTGCTCAATATCTCGCTCGGTATCGGCACGAGCGGCGATCAGGAGCGGATGCATGAGTTGACGGAGCTGTTGGACGAGATATGGGATCAGGGCGTGGTGGTAGTGTGCGCGGCCGGAAACAACGGCCCGCGGGAGGGAACCATATCGCCGCTCGGCACGAGCCGGAAGATCATCACGGTGGGCTGTCATGAGGGAGGCTATTTCGGCGCGAGAAACGATCTGTGCGAAAATTATTCCGGACGCGGAGGCGGGGATATGCTGTGGAGGAAACCGGATGTGGTCGCGCCGGGAACGGACATCATTTCGTGCAACGTGCATTGGCTGTGGAAGGCGGGAGGATACCATAATGCCTATACGAGAAAAAGCGGGACTTCCATGGCCACTCCCGTTGTGTCGGGCGCGGCGGCGCTGTATCTGCAGAAATATCCCTATATGAACAACGAGCAGGTCAAGCGGCAGATGATCTACAGCGCCAGAGATATGGGCGACGCATGGAACAAGCAGGGCTGGGGCATGTTGAATGTGGAAGAAATGTGCCGCACGGTTGACAAGTGAGGTATAATTGTATACAATAATACCTTGAAAGACAAAAGGGGGCGCAATGCCATGAGTGAAGACAGAACTTTTACCAATCGCCCGGTGACGATGAATGCCAAAAACAATCTTCTGGAAATAGAAGAGCACATGTATATACTGGACGATGTGAAGAAACCGAACGTGTTCCGAAATATGTTCCCTTATTCGGAAGTGCCGAAGATACCGTTCAATGACAGGACGGTGCCGCACAATATGCCGAAGGATATCTGGATCACGGACACGACGTTCCGGGACGGACAGCAGTCCAGAGCGCCCTACACGACAGAACAGATCGTCACGATCTACGACTATCTGCACAAATTGGGCGGCCCCAACGGCATGATCCGCGCCAGCGAGTTTTTCCTGTACAGCAAGAAGGACAGGGACGCGGTGTACAAGTGCATGGAGCGAGGCTATCGATATCCGGAAGTCACAAGCTGGATCAGGGCGAGCAAGGAGGACTTCAAGCTTGTCAAGGAGATCGGCATGAAGGAGACGGGTATCCTTGTGAGCTGCTCCGATTATCATATCTTCCTGAAACTTAAGATGACGAGGCGTCAGGCGATGGATCACTATCTGAGCGTGATCCGCGACTGTCTGGAGGAAGGCATCAGTCCGAGATGTCATCTGGAGGATATCACGAGAGCCGATATATACGGCTATGTAGTGCCTTTCTGCATGGAACTGATGAAGCTGATGGACGAGTATAAGATCCCGATCAAGGTGCGTGCCTGTGATACGATGGGATACGGCGTCAACTATCCGGGAGCGGTCATCCCGCGGAGCGTGCAGGGCATCATCTACGCGATACATACCCATGCGGGCGTGCCGCATGAACTGATCGAATGGCACGGGCACAACGATTTCTATAAGGCGGTGGTCAATTCCACGACGGCGTGGCTGTACGGCTGCTCCGGCATCAATACGTCGCTGTTCGGCATCGGAGAGCGGACCGGCAACACGCCCCTTGAAGCGATGGTGTTCGAGTATGCGCAGCTGCGCGGCGGCTTGAACGGCATGGACACGACGGTCATCACGGAGCTTGCGGAGTACTACGAGAAGGAGATCGGCTATCATATCCCCGAGAGGACGCCTTTTGTCGGCAAGAACTTCAATGTGACGAGGGCCGGCATCCATGCGGACGGGCTGTTGAAGAACGAGGAGATCTACAATATTTTTGACACGGAAAAATTCCTGAACAGGCCGGTGCTCTGCGCCGTGTCCAACACATCGGGGCTGGCCGGGATCGCGCACTGGATCAACACATACTATAGGCTGAAGGAGGAGGCGCAGCTGGACAAGAACTGCGAGCTTGTGAGGGCGCTTAAGGCATGGGTCGATGAGGAATATGCGTCGGGGCGTGTGACGGTCCTGACGGACGAAGAGCTTGTGGCGCGTATCGAAAAGACTTGCGCAGAGCTTGGCATTCCGCTTCCGGGTTCCGGCGGGCAGAGCTGAATGCAGCGGGATTTTGCGTAGAAGGATCGGGGTATGGAAATGGCGAACTATGACATCAAGCATGAGGTGAATGACAAGTATTCCCTGCGGGGCAGGGTATTTCAGAAATTGCGGGAGGATATTCTGAGCGGCAGATACAAGGAGCACGAGGAACTGAAGGAGGTTGCGATCGGCGAGGAACTGGGCGTCAGCCGTACGCCTGTCAGAGAGGCTTTCAGGCAGTTGGAGCTGGAGGGGCTGATACAGATCGTGCCCAACAAGGGCGCTTATGTGACCGGCATCACCGCGAAGGACGTGAAGGATATCTACATGATCCGCTCCCTTCTGGAGGGACTGTGCGCGAAGCTGGCGACGGACAAGATCACGAAAGAGCAGTTGGAGGAGATGGAGGAAAATATCTATCTGGCGGAATTCCACGCTTCCAAGGGGCATATGGATCAGATGGCGGAGCTGGACAACCGCTTTCATGAGATACTGTACGAGGCGTGCGATTCCAAGATGTTAGAGCATACGCTCAAGGATTATCATCAGTATGTGCTGCGGGTCAGACAGAAAACGCTTGCCAACAATACGAGAGGGCGGGCGTCCAATGACGAGCATCGGCAGATCATGGAGGCGATACGGCGCGGCGACGCCGAGAAGGCGCAGCAGCTTGCGAATCAGCATATGCTGAATGCCTATGACAATATGGTAAAAAACGGGCTGTATGAGATATACGGCGAAGAGGCTTAAGAAAGGCAGGTACACGGTACATGGACAAGATTAAAATGACGACACCGCTTGTGGAGATGGACGGGGACGAAATGACGAGGATCCTCTGGCAGATGATCAAGGATGAGCTGCTGCTGCCGTACATCGACTTGAAAACGGAGTATTATGATCTCGGGCTGGTACACAGGAACGAGACGGATGACCGGGTTACGATCGATTCGGCGGAGGCGACCAAGAAATACGGTGTTGCGGTGAAGTGCGCGACGATCACGCCCAATGCGGCGAGAGTGAAAGAATACGACCTGAAAGAGATGTGGAAGAGCCCTAACGGTACGATCCGTGCGGCGTTGGACGGCACGGTGTTCCGTGCGCCTATCCTGATCAAGGGGATCAAGCCTTATGTCCACAACTGGTCGAAACCGATCACTATCGCGCGTCATGCTTACGGAGATATCTACAAGAATGTGGAGATCAAGGTTCCCGGCGCCGGCAAGGCGGAGCTGGTATTTACAGGGAAGGATGGCAAGCAGATCAGAGAGACGATCCATGAGTTTACCGGTTCCGGTATCATTCAGGGCATTCACAATACGGATAAGTCCATTACGAGTTTTGCAAAGGCGTGCTTCAACTATGCCTTGGACACGAAGCAGGATCTGTGGTTTGCCACCAAGGACACGATCTCCAAAAAATATGACCATGATTTCAAGGATATTTTCCAAGAGGTATACGATACGCAGTATAAAGAAAAGTTTGAGGCCGCCGGTATTACGTATTTCTATACGCTGATCGACGATGCCGTGGCGAGGGTGATCCGCTCGGAGGGCGGTTTTATCTGGGCGTGCAAGAACTATGACGGCGATGTGATGAGCGATATGGTGGCGACCGCATACGGCGATCTGTCCATGATGACTTCCGTGCTCGTGTCTCCGGACGGCGTCTACGAGTATGAGGCGGCGCACGGCACGGTGCAGAGGCATTACTATAAATATCTGAATGGGGAGGAGACCTCCACCAACTCCATTGCAACGATCTTTGCGTGGACAGGCGCGCTCAGAAAGCGCGGCGAGCTGGACGGCATCGATGCACTTGTCGCTTTCGCGGACAGATTGGAACGGGCGTGCATCAAGACAGTGGAGGACGGCAAGATGACGAAGAGTCTGTCGCTGATCTCCACATGCAAGGATCCGGTCATTCTCAACAGTCTGGAGTTTATTCAGGCGATCCGGGCTACTTTTGACGCGCTGTAAGTATAGGCTGCATAAGGAGTTCCTCTCGTTTCGGGAGGGACTCCTTTTTTCTCATTCCGAGAGAAGCTCCCACTTCTCGTACAGTTCAGTCAGTTCGCTGTCGTTCGCTGCACGCTCTTGACTCAGCTCCTGTAATCTGGCGACATCCGTGCAGATCTCGGGGGACGCCATGAGCGTGTCGATCTCCCCGTTGCGTTTTTCCAAAGCTTCGATGCGCTCCTCGCAGCGTATGCGCTCGTTTTCTTTCTTGCGCTGTGCCGCCTGCTGCTCTTTCTGCGCGCGCCAGTCCTGCTTCGCGCCGTCGGCGTGTGTGGTGTCGCGGGCGGCAGAAGCGGCGGCAGTATCTGCAGCGTCGGACAGGGCAAGCTGTTCGTCGCGCTTTTCCAGATAGTATTCGTAATTGCCCAGATAGTTTGTGAGTGTCCCGCGGTTCAGCGCAAGGATCCGGGAAGCGGTCCGGTTGATGAAGTACCGGTCGTGGGAGACATACAGGACCGTGCCCGTGTAGGCGTTCAGCGCGTCCTCCAGTATCTCCTTGGACACGATATCCAAATGGTTCGTCGGCTCGTCCAGAATGAGGAAATTGGCCTCTGACAGCATCAGCTTCGCGAGGGATACGCGCCCGCGTTCCCCGCCGCTGAGCGCGCTTATCTGCTTGAATGCGTCCTCGCCGGTGAAAAGAAAGGCGGCGAGAGCGCTCCGTATCTCGGTGTTCGTGAGCGTCGGATAGTCGTCCGAGATCTCTTCAAACAGCGTCTTATCCATATGCAGGACATGCTGTTCCTGATCGTAGTAGCCGATCTCGACGTTGGCGCCGAGACGGATCAGGCCCGTATCGGGTGCGAGCAGACCGTTGAGCATTTTTAAGATCGTGGTCTTGCCGGTCCCGTTGTCTCCGATGATCGCAACGTGCTCCCCTTTCTTGATATCGAAGCCGAGACCGCGAAACAGTGTGATGCCGCCGAAGGATTTGGAGAGATCCTCCGCGTGCAGCACATCGTTGCCGCTCTCGTACCGGGGCGTCAGCCTCAGATGCATATCGGCGCGTACCTCGGCGGGTTTTTCCAGCAGCTCGAGCTTTTCCAGCTTCTTTTCGCGGCTCTCCGCGCGCTTTACGGATTTCTCCCGGTTGAAGGATCGCAGTTTTCCGATCACTTCCTCCTGATGTCGGATCTCCTGCTGCTGTTTCATGTACGCGTTATATTGTGCCGTGCGGAGGATTTCCTTTTTGGCGGCATAGTCGGAGTAGCTGCCGGTGAATACGGTCGCCTTTGCGTTGTCGAGTTCAATGATCTTCGTGGCGATCCTGTCCAGAAAATACCGGTCATGCGAGACGATGATCACGGCGCCTCTGTAGTTCGACAGGTAGGTTTCAAGCCAGGTGACGGAGGACATGTCCAAGTGGTTCGTGGGCTCGTCCAGTATGATCAGATCCGGCTTCGTCAGAAGCAGCTTGCCGAGGGCAACACGGGTCTTCTGCCCGCCGGAGAGCGAGGATACGTGCCTTGTAAATTCTTCCTCCGCGAAGCCGAGACCTTTCAGCACGCCGGTCAGCTCGCTTTTGTAGGCATAGCCGTTGGCGGACTCATAGGCGTGCGTGAGCGCCGCGTAGGTGCTCATCAACTGCTCGAGATCGCCGCCTGAGGCATTTTTCATCTGCATCTCCAGGGAGCGCATCCTGTATTCCAGATCGAGAATATCCTGCTTGACGAGCAGCAGCTCGTCGTAGATCGTGTTGTCGCCGGAAACGGCGTCATGCTGTGACAGGTAGCCGATCGTCTTATCGCGGGAGACTGTCACCGTGCCGCTGTCTTGGGACACTTCGCCCATGACGATGCGCAAAAGAGTGGTCTTGCCCGCGCCGTTGATGCCGACGATCGCGGCTTTCTCGTGATCTTCGATATGAAAAGATACGTCCCGGAGCACCGGAACATCGTTGAATGCTTTATCGATATTGCTGACGGACAGTATCATGGTATCCTCCATTCCGGTGCGTTTTCGCACCGGGGCGGCGTGAAGCCTGTAAGAAACAGTTTACAGTCAGCGGGTGGGACTGTCAACTTGTTTGACAGTTTTTTAACACGGTTGTATACTTAAATCATCACGGCGAGGGAGGAGCTTGCGATGGAAGACAGAGAAATTTCACAGGCCGTTATCGGCCGTCTGCCGAGATATTTCAGATATCTGGGTGAGCTGAGGGATCAGGGGATCGAGAGAGTCTCCTCTCAGGAGCTGAGCGACATCATGCGGGTGACGGCGTCGCAGATACGTCAGGATCTGAATAATTTCGGGGGCTTCGGCCAGCAGGGATACGGCTATAACGTGGGGTATCTCTATAGTGAGATCGGCAAGATATTGGGGCTGAACAAGGAGCACAACCTGATCATCGTGGGCGCGGGGCATCTCGGACAGGCGCTGGTAAACTATATGAACTTTGAGCGCAGAGGATTTATTTTCCGAGGCATTTTTGACAGCAACGAGAAGATACAGGGCACGCGGATACGGGGGATCGAGGTGCGCCCGATGCAGGAGATGGAGCGCTTTGTGCGGGAGAACGACATAGACATTGCGGTGCTCACCATACCGAAGACCGGCGCGGTGCAGGTGGCGGAGCAGTTGGTCTCCTGCGGGGTGAAGGGCTTCTGGAACTTCGCGCATGTGGATCTTCATGTGCCGGACAATATTCAGGTGGAGAGCGTACACCTGTCGGACAGCCTGATGAAGCTGTCTTACAATCTTTTATCACACAGCGAGTAAGAGGGGTGCGGCGGGCATTCCCGGCAGAGGATAGGGCATATGGCAAGATCTGAGGAAGAGTTCAGGGCGGCGTTAGTCGGCAAAAAAATTCCGATCCTCACATTGGACAACAAATGGCATCGGCTTTTTACCCAGAGCGAATACACGCCGGAGATCAAGCGCATGGAGGGAGAGCTGAATGCGCTGCTCAAACGCCAGGGCAAGGTCAATGATGAGAATAAGGAGATCAGAAAACTCAAAAAGAAGCTGATGGACGATATCGTGATCGCCGCGGACGAACTTGTGCGGTCGCCCTCCTCCAAGAAGCTGGAAAAACGGCAGGAGGAGTGCAAGCGGCTCCTTGCGGAGTGCAACGAGAAGCTGGACGCCTGTGAGGAGGAGATGGTGGAGCTGCCGAGACAGATCAATCAGCTCAACAATCAGCTCATGGCCGCGACGATGGAGGTATGCTACCGGAAGCTGCAGAAGAATGCGGCCGAGCTCAAGGAGATCGAGGAATGGATCGGCGGCATCAGGAGAGAATTGAAGAAGAAGCTCATCCGCAAGCAGGAAAAGGAAGCGATGAACTATCAACTCTACTCTTATATGCACGATATTTTCGGCGCGGACGTCATAGAGTTGTTTGATATGCAGTACGACCCTGAGGAGAGGCGCAGAAAGAGCCAGGAGGCAAAGGCCGCAAAGGAAGCGGCTAAAGCGGCGGCAAATAAGGAAGGGGCGGCTTTGGCAAAGAACGGCGGGAATGCGGAGGCCGCAGATCATAAAAACGGCGAAGATGCGTTGGAATCGTGAGATTTTGACGCTTCTTTGCGGATTGGAGAGGTTGTGGGAAGCGTATGAAGCAATATATAGTGACGGCTTCGGAGATGAAACGGTGTGATGCCGGCACCACACAGAGATATCATGTGCCGTCCCTGCTCCTGATGGAGCGGGCCGCGCTTGTGACGGCGGAGGAGCTCCTGCGCGTGCATGGCGACAGACCCTGCCGGGTGCTCGTCGCTGCGGGCTGCGGCAACAACGGGGGAGACGGGCTCGCCGTGGGCAGACTCCTTATGCTGCGGGGCTTCCGGGTGGCGTGCGTGCTGCTCGGCAGTGAGGAGAAGTGTACTGCGGAGACGGCAGCGCAGATCGATATCCTGCGCGCATACGGGGTGCAGATCGATAGCACAATAAAAGAAGATGAATATGATATAGTGATAGACGCCATATTCGGCGTTGGGCTGACAAGGAATGCAGAGGGCATCTATCGGGAAGCCATTGCGCGGATCGGCCGGAGTGGGGCCTTTGTGTGCAGCGTGGATATCCCTTCGGGGATCAGCGCGGATACGGGGGAAGTCATGGGCTGCGCCGTTCGCGCAGACATGACCGTGACTTACGGATTTCGGAAGCTGGGGCATCTGCTGTATCCGGGCGCGGTGTATGCGGGCAGACTCGTCTGCCGTGATATCGGGATAGACGAACGGGGTTTTCTGGGTGAGCGGCCTTACTGGTATACGCACGGCAGAGCGGACGGCGGACTCCTTCCGCAGCGCAGACCGGACGGCAACAAGGGCACTTTCGGGAAGGCGTTGGTGATCGCGGGGAACAGGCGGACGGCGGGCGCTGCCATGCTGGCGTCCAAGAGTGTGTTCCGCGTCGGCGCCGGCATGGTGAAGACAGTCACCGACGTGGACAACAGAGGGGCGCTGCAGCAGTTCGTGCCCGAGGCGATGCTTGTCACCTATGCGGAGGCGGGGCTGTCGGAGAATGTGGTCCTCGCGGAAGCGTGGGAAGCGTTTCGGACGGAACTGAAAGAGGCTGCGGCATGGGCGGACTGTATACTGATCGGGCCGGGGATCGGGCGCGGGGAGACGGCATACGAGCTCTTAAATCTCTGTGTCCGGGAGAGTTCTCTGCCCCTTGTGATAGATGCGGACGGTCTGCGTCTGCTGGCGGAGGATGACGCGCTGCAGACGTCGCTTGCCGACTGCGGCAGCCGTGGGAGAACGGTCATTCTCACCCCGCATCTCAAAGAGTTTGCCGGACTGTATGGCTGTACGGCAGAGGAAGCACGGGCGCATCTGACGGAATATCCGCGCATACTGAGCGACAGACTGCGGTGTGTCGTGGTGTGCAAGGACGCGCGCACCGTGGTGGTAAAGCCCGACGGAGAGGCGGGTTATATCAATGCGACAGGGAACGACGGCATGGCGACGGCGGGTTCGGGCGATGTGCTGGCGGGTATGATAACGGGACTGCTGGCGCAGGGAATGTCCGGTGCGGACGCGGCGGTGGCGGGCGTATATCTCCACGGTATGGCGGGCGATCTGGCGGCGTCGCGAAAGACGCAGGCAGCCATGATGGCGACGGATATGATAGACTGTATCGGAGACGTGGTGTCGTCCCTGCGGGGAGAGCCGGCTCAGAGCATAACGGGGGCAGAGCGATGAAGGAGAACTACCAAAGAGTCTGGGCGGAAGTCGATCTGGACGCCGTCCGATACAATATGGAAAGCATGCACCGCCGCCTTGCGGCAGGTACGCGGATGATCGGCGTGATCAAGACGGATGCCTATGGACACGGCGCCGTACAGGTAGG
Source organism: uncultured Lachnospiraceae bacterium (assembly GCA_947626745.1). Taxonomy (GTDB): domain Bacteria; phylum Bacillota; class Clostridia; order Lachnospirales; family Lachnospiraceae; genus UBA3282. The sequence goes on along the minus strand of CANQTF010000001.1, from coordinate 354,937 downwards.
AAGAGAACTGGAAGCGCTGGATTATGTGTCGGGCTATGCGGTCGCTACGGCGGAGGAGGCGTTTATCCTGCGTCATGCTAGACTGCGCAAGCCGATCCTGATATTGGGCTACGCTTTTCCGTACAGCTATGCGGAATTGATCCGGCAGGAGATACGTCCTGCGGTTTTCAGGGAAGATACCATAGAAGAACTGTCGCGGTGCGCAAAGAAGGTCGGCAAGCCCGCGAAGGTGCATATCAAGGTGGATACCGGTATGACCAGAGTGGGGATCAGGCCGGACGATGCGGGCATCGACTTCGTCGCGAAGGCGCTCGCTGCAGAGGGTATAGAGGTGGAGGGGATGTTCACCCATTTCGCGCGGGCGGATGAGACGGATAAAACATCGGCGAGAGAGCAGCTTAAGAGGATACGGGATTTTATGGAGCGCGTCGAGAGCAAGCTGCAGTATCACATTCCGGTGAAGCATTGTTCCAACAGCGCGGGCATCGTGGAGCTGCCGGAGGCAAATATGGACGCGGTGCGGGCCGGTATCACGATATACGGCCTGTGGCCCTCCGCGCAGGTGGCGCGCGACATCGTGGATCTGCGGCCCGTCCTGTCGCTTAAGAGCAGCATCGTGTATGTCAAGGAGGTGGACGGCGGTGTGCCGGTCAGCTACGGAGGCACTTACGTTACGCCGAAGCCGATGCGTGTGGCGACGATACCGGTAGGATACGGCGACGGCTATCCAAGAGGGCTTTCCAACAAGGGCTTTGTGCTGATACATGGCAGGAAAGCGCCGATCCTCGGGCGCGTGTGTATGGATCAGTTTATGGTGAGCGTGGCTGACATACCGGAGGCGCGGGAGGGGGACGAAGTGACGCTGATCGGCGCGGACGGCGGTATGCGGATCACGATGGAAGAACTGGGAGAGATATCGGGAAGATTCAACTATGAGCTTGCGTGCGGTCTGGGAAAGCGTATCCCACGCGTCTACGTGAAAGACGGTCAGATCACGGCCACGAAAGATTATTATGACGACTGCCGCTGAAGGCGGCGGCACGGAAAATAGATTATCATGTATACCCTTAGAGAAAACGGCAATACTATAGATGCAAATATTCGTATAAGGAAGTGTGTGATAATGAGAAGAGGAGATATTTACTATGCGGACCTAAGACCGGTGATCGGCTCGGAGCAGGGAGGGATCAGGCCGGTATTGATCATACAGAATGATGTCGGCAACAAGCACAGCCCGACGGTGATCTGTGCGGCGATCACGTCCAAGATGAACAAGGCGAAGCTCCCGACACACATCGAACTGAGCGCCGGCAAATACGATATGGTGAAAGACTCGGTCATTCTTTTGGAGCAGCTTCGGACGATAGACAAGAAGCGCCTCAAGGACAGGATATGTCATCTGGATCAGGATATCATGAAAGTTGTCAATAACGGTTTGATGGTCAGCCTCGAGTTAAATACATAAGACGGCTGAAACGAAACACCGCTGTGAACCGATTTGACACCCGTTCCATTCCTTGTTATAGTATAGAATCAGAGAATGTTTTTGTCGGGTATCCGGCAGAAGGAAGGACTCAAACGATATGGATGACGGCGTCGCGGGCAGTATGATATGCTTTGTCATACTGCTGCTCATGAAAATGTTGTTTAACGGTTTTGACTCCGCTTTTCGCGATATGAAAGGTGTGGAGATGGAGGAAGCGGAAGGAGAGGAGTCGAAGGATCCCGGAGCGAAGCAGAGGCGGCTCGCCTATCTGACAAAGCATCAGCCGCAGTATACGGGAGCGGTGCAGCTGGGGGCCGTGGCGGTAGATCTTCTGTTCGGCGCGGTGTATCTGTACCGCCTGAACAGCCGTATCGGCTATGCGGCCTACCGGGCGGCAGTCCGCAGACTGGAAAGCCCGGTGGAGTGGCATATAGACATTCTGGCCGCGCTGGCGGCGGTGTTGGCCACGCTGGCGCTCTTATACATAATCGTGACTTTCGGGATAGCCATACCGAGAAAAGCCGCCTCGCGGAATCCGGAGGGCTGGCTGAACTTTTTGATCACGCCTGTCTATTATTATGTACGGCTCGTGACGCCGCTTGCGTCGCTCATTTCGCTGACGGCAGGCGGTATTCTGCGTCTCTGCGGGATACGCGTTTCGAAGGACACCTCGGACGTGACGGAGGAGGAGATCCTGTCGATGGTGAATGTCGGCCATGAGCAGGGCATCATTCACGCAAACGAGGCGGAGATGATCAATAACATCTTCGAGTTCGGGGACAAGGAAGCCAAGGATATCATGATCAACCGCAATAATATGGTCGGCATCGAATGTACCATGACGCTGCAGGAAGCCGCCGCTTTTATCGCGGACGAGCATAACAGCCGCTTCCCCGTGTATGACGGGACCATAGATCACATCGTGGGTATCCTGCATCTGAAAGATGTCATGCGGATGCAGATGAACGAGAAGATGAAGAATAAGCCTATCGGCAAGATCAAGGGGCTTCTGCGGGATCCGCGGTTTATCACGGAGAAGCGCAAGCTCAACGATCTGTTCCGCGTGATGCAGACGGAAAAGGTCCAGATGGTCATCGTGATAGACGAGTACGGTCAGACGGCGGGGCTTGTTGCGCTGGAAGATATTCTGGAGGAGATCGTCGGCAATATAGAGGACGAGTACGACGAGGAGGAGACCTACATCAGCGAGAGCGGTTCGGACAGCTATGTGATCCAAGGCATGATGCCGCTTGACGAGCTGGCGGATCAGCTCAATATCAGCTTTGAGGAAGAACCCTTTGACACGGTGAACGGGTTCGTGATATCGAGGCTGGAACATATCCCGGAGGACGGGGAGGATTTCGAGTTTGAGTACGAGGGCTATGTCTTCCGCATCATGGAGGTCAAAGACCGCATGATCCAGACCGTGACGGCAAGAAAGAAAGAGAAAGAGACAGAGGCGGGGACAGAGTCTGCATAAGGACATTTGCGAGAAAAGATAAAGGAGAGAGAAAAGATGTCAGGACATTCCAAATTTGCGAACATCAAACATAAGAAGGAGAAGAACGACGCCGCAAAGGGTAAGATATTCACGATCATCGGCCGTGAGATCGCCGTGGCTGTCAAGGAGGGCGGACCGGACCCCTCCAATAATTTTAAGCTGGCGCAGGTCATCGCCAAGGCTAAGGCCAACAATATGCCGAATGATACGATCGAGAGAGGCATCAAGAAAGCGGCGGGCGAGGGCAGCGGCGTCAATTACAAGTATGTGACTTATGAGGGGTACGGCCCGAACGGCATCGCCGTCATCGTGGACGCGCTGACGGACAATCAGAACAGGACGGCCGCGAACGTGAGGAACGCCTTTACAAAGGGGCAGGGAAATGTGGGAACGCCCGGCTGCGTCTCTTTTATGTTTGACAAAAAAGGGCTGATCATCATCGACAAGGAAGAGTGCGGCATGGAGGCGGACGACCTTATGATGCTGGCGCTCGACGCCGGTGCGGAGGATTTCTCCGAGGAGGAGGACAGCTATGAGATCTACACGGATCCCGACCAGTGGAGCGATGTGGACGCTGCGCTGAAAGAGGCGGGCGTCAACGCGGTATCCTCGGAGGTGACGATGATCCCGCAGAACTGGGTGGAGCTGACCGACGAGACGGCGATCAAGAATATGCAGAGGACGCTGGATCTGCTGGAGGAAGACGACGATGTACAGGCGGTGTACCACAACTGGGACGAGTGACGGACGGACGGCAAGACAGAGTAACAGAGGAATGAAAGGAAACGGGCAATCATGAGCAGACAATATAAGAAAGAGACGATATGCATCCAGTCCGGCTGGAAACCGAAGAACGGAGAACCGCGCGTGCTGCCGATCTTCCAGAGCACCACATTCAAGTATGAATCCTCAGAGTTTATGGGGAGACTGTTCGATCTGGAGGAGAGCGGTTATTTCTACAGCAGACTGCAGAATCCCACCAACGACTGTGTGGCGGCCAAGATCTGCGAACTGGAAGGCGGAGAGGCGGCCATGCTGACCTCGTCCGGTCAGGCGGCGGTACACTATGCCGTCCTGAACATATGCGAGGCCGGCGATCATGTGGTCCTGTCCTCCACCGTATACGGCGGAACCTTCAATCTTATCACATGCACCATGAAGAAAATGGGGATAAGCTGCACTATCGTAGATCCCGATGCGCCCATAGAGGAACTGAACAAAGCGTTTCGGGAGAATACCAAGTGCGTGTTCGCCGAGACGATCGCCAATCCGGCCCTAGTAGTGCTGGATATCGAGAAGTTTGCGAAGGCGGCCCACGAGCATCACGTGCCGCTTATCGTAGATAACACGTTCGCCACGCCGATCAACTGCAGTCCCTTCAACTGGGGCGCGGATATCGTGATCCATTCCACGACGAAGTACATGGACGGCCATGCCGTGTCTCTGGGCGGCTGTATCGTGGATTCCGGCAATTTCGACTGGAGCGCCTATCCGGACAGATTCCCGGGGCTATGCACGCCAGATGAATCCTATCACGGCATCGTCTATACGGAAAAATTCGGCAGGGCGGCTTATATCACGAAGGCGACAAGCCAGCTCATGAGGGATCTGGGCTCCATGCAGTCGCCGCAGAATGCTTTCCTGTTGAACCTCGGATTGGAGACACTGCCGCTGCGCATGGAGAGACATTGTTATAATGCGCAGAAGGCGGCCGAGTATCTGGAAGGACATGAGAAGGTCGCTTGGGTGAACTATCCCGGTTTAAAGAGCAACAAGTATTATGCTCTGGCACAAAAGTATATGCCGCACGGCACCTGCGGCGTGATCTCTTTCGGACTGAAAGGCGGCAGGGCCGCGTCCGCAAAGCTGATGGACTATCTCGAGCTTGCGGCCATCGTGACGCATGTCGCGGATGCGAGGACGAGCGTGCTGCACCCTGCCAGCCATACACACAGGCAGATGAATGACGAACAGCTCAGAGAAGCCGGCGTTGCGCCGGAGATGATAAGGCTTTCCGTCGGGCTTGAACACATAGACGATATTATCGCGGATCTGGAGCAGGCGCTGTCCAAGGTCTGATCGAGAAGGAAACAGAAGATGACTTATCAAAAGACAAGGTTCAGCTATATACTTTGGTTCCTGTTTGCCGTTTTGTGTGCGGCGCTGCTTGCGGTCAGCGGCCTTATATGGATACGGTCTCTGAGCGGCGCTTGGGGTATGATCTGGACCGTTACGCCCAGATCGTTCATCGGGTATCCGATCGGCGTTCGGGATGGGATCTGGCTGGCTGCCGGTCTGCTCCTCATTCCCGCAGCGTTCGGGCTGTATCTGGTCATAGAGAAGATCTCCGGCAGGATCATGCGAAGCGTTACGTGGAGCAAGCGGACAGCGGCAGCGGCGGAGTGCATCGCAGTCATGCTCATCATGGCGGGCGGACTGCTGGTCAGGATCATGTGCCTGAACTATATCTCGGCGCAGACGGCCGGTGAGATCGGCGGGGCCGGTATTTTTCCGGCGGACGGACAGGCATATTACAACAGGGCCGCCGTGACGCAGGGAGCGCCCGGCGCGCTGACGGACTGCGGGATAGGCGACCTGTACGTGGCAGTGTTGTCCGTCACCCTTTCTTTTCTGGGAAACAGAGCCGTCTCGGTGGTCTTTTTGCAGATCGTGCTGCAGATGTTGAGTCTGCTTCTTATTTACGCGGCGACGAGGACGCTTGCGGGGCGTCTGCCGGCATGTATCGCAAGCCTTTACATGGCAGGTTCGCTCACATGTCTGCATATGCTTGTACGGCCCGGACCGGAGTGGCTTTTTTTTGTACTGTATCTGATCGGTCTGCTGGCGGTCGGAAGCTATGTCAAGAGCTATTGCACAGGCCGTATGCCGCGGGCGGCGGCAGTGCCAGGCGCGGCCGCAGCCGGCGTTCTGATCGGTGCGTCAGCCTATCTCGACCTGACGGCGGCATCGCTGTTTCTCCTCGTCCTGTCTGTGGCCGCGGGGAAGAAAAAAGGGCAGGACGGGAAGCGGACATGCGCTTCGGCGGGTATGAGCGCGGCGGTCATATTGACTGCGGCCGTGACGGGCATAGCGGCATGGGTCGGCGCTGCCGCCGGTCTCACCTGTGCTGCGGAGGGGGAGCTTGAAGCGTTTGGCCCGGTCGCGGCGCGCATCGGGAACATGCTGCGCGCCTGTTATGAGAACAGTTATTTTTATACCGGGCGTCAACCCTATACGGCGGATAGCTGTCTGGCCGGGCTCTTGGTGTTCTTGGCTTTGTTTCTCGTATTCGCTTTTGTCAGGAACGGCAGGGCGCAGAACTATACGCCGTGGATCTTATTGTGCCTTTTGGCCGCGCCCACGCCGCTTGCGGTATACGGGCCTCACGGTTTCGGGGTATTGTCCCTGTATGTCTGGGCAGTGCTGGCCGGGCTGGGTCTGCAGAACTGTATCTTCGGCGGCAGGGCGAAAGCGATGCAGACTGCGATCGAGGAGATCAATGCGGCCGCAGAGCAAAAGCAGACGGCGGAGGAAGCAGGGCAGTCTGCCTATATCGAAAATCCGCTGCCGCTTCCCAAGAAGCACCTCAGACGCGACATGGATTACCGATACGACGTTTCCGAGCAGGATATGAAGTATGACGTGGAAGTCGCGCCCGACGATGATTTTGACATACGATGACGATCGCTTCGGACGATGCATAAATATCACGCGGCAACGCAAACTAAGAGAGGATCATGATGTGGTTCTCTTTTTTTGCATTGTGACAGAAACAAGGAGCGTCAGGAGGGCGGTATGGGAAACAAGAATAACGGCAGGAACGAAAATAAGGATCATAAAGCGGACAGTGAGGAAAAGCGCGAGGAGCAGGAAAAGCAGCGCGATAAGGAAAAGCATCAGGACGACCGCATCGGCGAGACCGGACAGCTTACGCTGGACGAGAACGCCTCGCATCACAAGATACACCTGCTCACGATCATCGGGGAGATCGAAGGGCATGACAATCTCGGCAGCACATCAAAAACGACCAAATACGAGCATGTGCTGCCGCAGTTAGCGGCGATAGAGGACAGCAAGGATATCGACGGCGTCCTGATCCTGTTGAACACGATGGGCGGAGATGTGGAGGCGGGTCTTGCGATCGCGGAGATGATCGCGTCATTGAGCAAACCGACGGTCTCGCTTGTGCTCGGCGGAAGCCATTCTATCGGCGTTCCTATCGCAGTCAGCACGGATTATTCCTACATCGTGCCGACGGGAACGATGGTCATCCACCCGGTGCGGCTAAACGGCATGGTCATCGGCGTGCAGCAGACTTTTGACTATTTCAGGCAGATACAGGATCGGATCACGGGATTTGTGTGTACCCACTGTAAGATATCCAAGTCAAGGCTGGAGGAGTTGATGATGGAGACGGGGGTGCTGACGAAGGATGTGGGGACGATCCTCGTAGGCAGCGATGCCGTAGAGGAGGGGATCATCTGTCAGGTGGGCGGTATCCGGGATGCGGTGGCGAAACTCCACGATATGGTAGACAAAAGGATCACGGATACAAAATAAGGGATGACAAGCCAATATGAAAATGCTATACTATATAAAGTGTAATATCAGGTGGAGTATGCGCAGGAGGCATTGACATGGCATCAGGGCAGGGAAGAAAACGCGCTTCGTCTACGCGGAGCACGTCGTCTTCAGGCAAAAGTACAAACAGAGGCAGACGGACACAGCCGGGGCGGCAGGGCCGCACGGCACAGGCGGAGCCTATGGACGCCGCGATCCGTAATGAGATACTGCTCATTGTTTTTCTCGCGCTTGCGGTCATTTTGTTCCTCTGCAATTTCGGCATCGTCGGCAGTATCGGTGACGCGGTCAGCGACGTGATGTTCGGTCTTTTCGGATTGACGGCGTACGTCGCGCCGATCATCATATTTCTGGCGATCGCTTTCGGCATGTCCAACGTGGGCAGCAATATTGCCGCGAGAAAGCTGATCTCCGGCATCGTACTGTTTTTGCTGGTCAGCATGGTGTGCGAGCTGTTCAGCGCCCGGCTGGGGCAGACGGACAGCTATCAGTGGAAGGAGATCTATGCGCGCTGCAGTGAGGATCACAGCGGCGGCGGCATCATCGCCGGATCGCTTGCTTACTTGTCCTATCGGTTCTTGGGTATGGTCGGCACCGTGCTGCTGATCCTTGTGCTCGGCATCATCTGCATGGTGATCGTCACGGAGAAGTCTTTTATCGGCGGTGTGAAGAAGCACGGGCAGCGCATGTATGAGCGCTCCGTGGAGGACGCCGCTTACCGCAGGGAACGCGCGCAGGAACGGCGGGCGGTCATGGAGGAAAAGCGCGCAAGGGAGGAAGAACGGCGCAGACAGAAAGAGGAAGAGCTGGAGAACGAGAAGATCCTGCGTATGGACAAAAAGGTGAGCGGCGTTATGTTGGATACCTCTCTTGTACACGGAAGCGAGAGGGAGAAGCAGAAAAAAGATGCGGAGAGGACGCGGGACGATCTGCATGAGATCATGCTGAATGTGACGGAGGAGGACGCACAGGGGGAGACGGCCAGACGCGCGCCCCATTCCTATCATTACATAGAGAACGAGTCAGATGCCATGAATGAGATACGCATACACGGCGCAGTCGATGAGGAGGACGAAGAGGAAGGGCCGGAGGACGGGTCTGCGGCTGCGTATGAGCCGGAAGACAGCGCGAAATCGGTGATGCGTTCGGAACAGAAGGATATCACAGCCCCCACAGAAAGAGAAAGTGCGGTTGGCTCCGGAACGGAAACGGGCCGCGCAGCGTATGCGGGGACAGATCCGGCCGGCGGGCACAGAGCCGCGCCGAAGCCGTACAGATTTCCACCCGTGAGTCTGCTTGCGAAGGGAAGCGGAAAGAAGGCCGGCGACTCCGCACGGGAATTGAAGGAGACGGCGGAGCGTCTGCGTCAGACCTTGGGCACGTTCGGCGTGAAAGTGACGGTCACGGATATCAGCCAGGGCCCCTCCGTCACGCGCTATGAGCTGCAGCCGGAGATGGGTGTCAAGGTCAGCAAGATCGTGAGTCTGGCCGACGACATCAAGCTGAATCTGGCGGCCACGGATATCCGTATCGAGGCGCCGATCCCCGGCAAGGCTGCGGTGGGCATCGAGGTGCCGAACAAGGAGAACAGCGCCGTGGCGTTCCGCGATCTCGTGGAATCGCAGGAATTTAAAGAGTTCCGCTCCGATCTCGTGTTTGCGGTAGGCAAGGACATCGGCGGCAAGATCGTGATGGCGGATATCGCCAAGATGCCGCATATGCTCATCGCGGGCGCGACCGGATCAGGCAAGTCTGTCTGCATCAATACGATCATCATGGGTATTCTGTACAAGGCGAAGCCGGAGGACGTGAAGATGATCATGATCGATCCGAAGGTGGTGGAGCTGAGCGTTTACAACGGCATACCGCATCTGCTGATCCCCGTTGTGACGGATCCGAAGAAAGCGGCCGCGGCCCTGCACTGGGGCGTTGCGGAGATGACGGAGCGGTACAAGAAATTTGCGGATCTCAATGTCCGTGACCTGAAGGGATATAACAAAAAGGTGGAGAGCATGCGCGAGGCGGGGGATCCGGAGGCGCCGGCGAAGCTGCCGCAGATCCTGATCGTTGTGGACGAGCTGGCGGATCTGATGATGGTGGCGCCGGGCGAGGTGGAGGAATCGATCTGCCGTCTGGCACAGCTTGCGAGAGCGTGCGGCATTCATCTGATCATAGCGACGCAGCGCCCCTCCGTGGATGTCATCACGGGGCTGATCAAGGCGAATATGCCGAGCCGGGTGGCGTTTGCCGTATCCAGCGGCGTGGATTCCCGCACGATCCTCGATATGGTCGGCGCGGAGAAGCTGCTCGGCAAAGGGGACATGCTCTTTTACCCGCAGGGGTATCCGAAGCCGACCCGCATACAGGGGGCTTTCGTCTCGGACAAGGAAGTGGCGGACGTGGTCGATTTCCTGAAAAACCAGAATATCGGAAATGTTTACGACGGCGATGTGGAGAGTCAGATCAAAAATATAGGCGGCGCTGTGACAGGCGGCGGCGCGGCGGGAGAGAGCGATTCCGAATATGACCAGTATTTTGCGGAGGCCGGCAGATTCGTCATCGAGAAGGACAAAGCCTCTATCGGCATGCTGCAGCGAGTGTTCAAGATCGGCTTTAACAGGGCAGCCCGGATCATGGACCAGCTCTGTGAGGCGGGCGTCGTGGGCGAGGAAGAGGGCACGAAGCCGCGCAAGGTGCTGATGACTCCGGAGGAATTTGAACGGTTCGTGGAGGATACGCAGTAGAAAGGAAGGACAGGATTGTGAAGACAGATATTGAGATTGCGCAGGAAGCCGTACTGGAAAACATCACGGACGTGGCGGACAGGATCGGGATAGAGCCGGAGGATCTGGAGCTGTACGGCAGGTATAAGGCAAAGATATCGGACGAGTACATAGAGCGGATACAAGGCAATCCGGACGGGAAGCTGATTCTTGTGACGGCGATCAACCCCACTCCGGCGGGCGAGGGCAAGACGACGACGAGCGTCGGCCTCGGACAGGCTTTCGGGAAATTGGGAAAACGCGCGGTCATAGCGCTCAGAGAGCCGTCTCTCGGCCCGTGCTTCGGCATCAAGGGCGGCGCGGCGGGCGGCGGATACGCGCAGGTCGTGCCTATGGAAGATCTGAACCTCCATTTTACCGGGGATTTTCATGCCGTCACCTCCGCAAACAATCTGCTGGCAGCCATTCTGGACAATCATATCCAGCAGGGGAATGCGCTTCATATCGACCCGAGGCAGATCGTGTGGAAGCGGTGCCTTGACATGAACGACAGGGCGCTGCGCAACGTGGTTATCGGGCTTGGCGGAAAGACGGACGGCGTCGTGCGGGAAGAGCATTTCGTCATCACCGTGGCCTCGGAGATCATGGCGATCCTCTGTCTGGCCTCCGATATGAAGGATCTGAAGGAGCGCCTTGGCAGGATCATCGTCGCCTATGATGACGAGGGCGTACCGGTGACGGCTGCGGATCTGCATGCGGTGGGCGCAATGGCCGCGCTCTTAAAGGATGCCATGAAGCCGAACCTGATCCAGACGCTGGAGCATACGCCGGCGCTCGTACACGGCGGGCCCTTTGCGAACATCGCTCACGGCTGCAATTCCGTCCGCGCCACCAGGACAGCCTTGAAGCTGGCGGACTATGTCATCACGGAGGCGGGCTTCGGCGCAGACCTCGGGGCGGAGAAATTTTTCGACATCAAATGCCGTGAGGCCGGACTGCGGCCGGATGCCGCGGTGCTTGTAGCTACCGTCCGCGCGCTGAAATACAACGGCGGCGTCCCGAAAGAGGCGCTTTCCGCAGAGAACATGGCGGCGCTGCAGGCGGGCATCGTGAATCTGGAGAAGCATATCGAGAACCTGCACACCTTCGGCGTGCCGATCGTCGTTACGCTCAATTCCTTTGTCACGGATACCGATGCGGAGATCGCATATGTGCGGAAATTCTGCGAGGACAGGGGCTGTGCGTTCGCCGTCTCCGAGGTGTGGGAGAAAGGCGGCGCCGGCGGCGTGGAACTGGCGCGCAAAGTGTTGGAGACGCTGGAGCGGAAGGAGAGCCGGTTCAAAGTGCTCTATGAGGACGATCTGCCGTTAAAGGAAAAGATCCGGAAGATCGCTTCGGAAATTTACGGCGCCGGCGGCGTGACTTACACGGCAGCGGCCGAGCGGCAGTTGAAGAAGCTGGAGGAGCTGGGCTTCGGCAGTCTGCCGGTCTGCATGGCAAAGACACAGTATTCGCTCTCGGACGACCCGACGCTTCTCGGACGGCCCACAGGCTTCATGATGAATGTGAGAGAGGTCTATGTCTCCGCGGGAGCCGGTTTCGTGGTCGCCCTGACAGGGACGGTCATGACAATGCCCGGACTTCCGAAGAAGCCGGCGGCTTACGGGATCGATGTGGACGAAAACGGCGTCATTACAGGGCTTTTTTAGGGAAAGGAGGCAGCGCTATGCCGCATATCATAGACGGAAAGGCGATCTCGGCGCAGATCAAGGAAGAACTGAAGGAAAAGGTAACACGGCTGAAAGAGGAGGGAGTGCGCATCTGTCTCGCCGTGATCCAAGTGGGAAACGATCCGGCTTCCAGCGTGTACGTCGGCAATAAGAAAAAGGCATGCGCCTACATTGGCATCGAGTCATTGGCATATGAGCTGCCGGAGGAGACCACGCAGGAAGAGCTGCTTGCGCTGATCGGGGAACTGAACGGGAAAGCGGAGGTGAACGGTATTCTGGTACAGCTTCCGCTGCCGGCGCATATAGACGAGGACGCAGTGATACGCGCCATAGACCCGAAGAAAGATGTGGACGGTTTCCACCCCCAGAGCGTCGGGGCGCTCTGCATCGGGCAGCCCGGTTTCGTGTCCTGTACACCGGCGGGGATCATTCAGCTCCTCAAGCGTTCGGGGATCGAGATAGCCGGGAAGGAGTGCGTGGTGATCGGCAGGAGCAACATCGTCGGCAAGCCCATGGCGCTTCTTCTGCTGCGAGAGAACGGAACGGTGACGGTCACACATTCCAAGACGCGCAATCTGAAAGAGGTGACGAGGCGGGCGGACATTCTGATCGCCGCCGTCGGCAGACCGAAGATGATCACGCGGGATTATGTCAAGGAGGGGGCGGTCGTCATCGATGTCGGCATTCACCGGAATGAAAACAATAAGCTGTGCGGAGATGTGGACTATGAAGATGTCGCGCCGGTATGCAGCGCCATTACGCCTGTGCCGGGCGGTGTCGGACCGATGACGATCGCCATGCTCATGAACAACTGTGTGGAGGCAGGAAGCAAAAGATAACCGGCGGATAGACAGTGACAGAGAGGGAGTCGCTTATGAAGTGCCCACAATGCGGTAACGAGTTGAAGGAGGGTCATCTTATCTGCGAGAAATGCGGAAAAGAGATTCAGATCGTACCCGACTTTGAACCGGAGTTTGAAAACAGCATAACGGAGACTTTGTCCACGCTGGCGGCACTGCAGGATGGAAAAGACGCACAGGAAGCGCCTCGGGAGGATGAGGAGATCGCGGAGGAACTGGCGGCGGGTGAGATCGCCGTGGAGGAGGACCGGAAGATATGGGTGGCCGTGAGCCTTGTCGTCATCCTCGCGGTTGCGCTGATCGCTTACGGCGCGTACATCTACCATATCCACACGGTGGATTACCGGATCGACAGGGCCAGAGAATATGCCGCCGCGGAGAACTATGCGGAAGCGATCGCGTGTCTTGAAGATGCCTACGAGGACTATCCCGATGTGGCGCAGCTCCTTTTTCTGGAGGCGGACTATTATTATCTGCAGCACGATGACGTGTCTGCGGTCAGTGTGCTGTCCCGCATCATAGAGCGGGGCGATTTCCCCGATGAGGATCTGGAGGAAGCCTACGACAAGATCATCACGATCTATGCAAATGACGGTATGTACGAGCAGATCAGCGAGCTGCTGCAGAATTGTCCCGATGAGAGCATCGTCAATATGTTCCAGCGTTATCTTGCCCTTGCGCCGGAATTCAGTTATGTGGAGGGAAGTTACGCGGAGGTGATCCCGTTGAAGCTGAGTTCCAATACGTCGGGAACGATCTATTACACGACGGACGGCTCCAAGCCGACCAGAGAGAGTCAGATCTATACGGCGCCTCTCTTTTTGGAATCGGGCGAGTATACGGTCAGCGCCTTTTTTGTGAACGATTATGGGATCGAGAGCGAGATCGTCACGAAGACGTACACGATCAATCTGTCCGTGCCGAATCCCCCCGAGATAGCGCTCTACAGCGGAGAATACGATGAGCCGATGATGATTTCCGTGGAGGAGATAGAGGGTTGCAAGGTCTTCTATACGACAGACGAGTCCGAGCCTACCGCAGACAGCGTGCCATACACGGGGCCGATCCCCATGCCTCTCGGCACGACGCTGTTTAAATTCGTCAATATCAGTGAGGAGGGTATCTCCAGCGAGATCACGACGAGGACATACACGCTTCGGCTCAAAGACGCTATCCCGCCGACACAGGCGGTAAACGATCTGATAGCAAAGCTGGTGGAAACGGGGTATCTGGAAGACGCCGCGGGACACAGCAGACGGCAGAGCGGCGTGTTCAGTTACCGCTTCAGTTCTGTGCTGCGCATCGGCGAGAGCGACGATTATTATACGATCAACGAGCATTACGACGACGGCACGGGTACACTGAGCCGCACGGATAAAGTTTTTCTCGTCAATATCCATACGGGTGAGGCCGCACAGCTCGGTTACGATGAAAACGGCGATTTCATGGCCGTTATCCTATAAGCGGCGGCTGCCTGTCCGAGCGGTAATTGATGGAAAACAGTTGCAAAAATCATGGAGTTCTTATATCATTAACTGGGTGTATGCCGATATATGCATGCGGTTGCATATATGCGGCTGACCGGGGATAGCAGGTTAGGAGGATAAGCAGTAATGTACAAGATATTGAAAGCCGAAGAACTTACAACGAACATCTACCTGATGAACGTTGAAGCGCCGCGGGTCGCAAAGTCCTGTCAGCCGGGGCAGTTTGTCATTGTCAGGACAGATGCGGACGGGGAGCGCATCCCGCTGACGATATGCGATTACGACAGAGAGGCGGGAACGGTCACGATCGTCGTGCAGGTGGTGGGCGCCGCGACGGAGATGATGCGGCATTTGAAGACAGGAGACAGTTTTCATGATTTTGTGGGACCGCTCGGCCGTCCCTCCGATCTTGTGGGTGAGGATATCGAGAGCCTGAGAAAGAAGAAGATCCTGTTCGTTGCGGGCGGACTCGGTACGGCGCCGGTCTATCCGCAGGTAAAATGGCTGCATGAGCGCGGCATCGATGCGGATGTGATCGTTGGCGCGAAGACGAAGGAGCTCCTCATCATGGAGGACGAGATGAAGGCGGTGGCGGGCAATCTCTATGTGACGACCGACGACGGTTCCTACGGCAGGAGCGGTATGGTGACGAAGGTGATAGACGATCTGCTCACGGAGGAAGGCAAAAGCTATGATGTGTGTATTGCCATCGGCCCGATGATCATGATGAAGTTTGTCTGCCTGACCACGAAAAAATACGATCTGCCCACGGTCGTCAGCATGAATCCGATCATGGTGGACGGCACGGGCATGTGCGGCGCCTGTCGTCTGACGGTGGACGGCGAAGTAAAGTTCGCATGTGTGGACGGTCCTGAATTTGACGGACACAAGGTGGATTTCGATCAGGCGATGAAACGTCAGCAGATCTACAAGACGAAAGAGGGAAGAGCATTCTTGAAGGCGCAGGAAGGGGATACCCATCACGGCGGCTGCGGAAATTGTGGAGGTAATGACTAATGCAAACAGATGTGTTAAAGAAAGTGCCTGTCCGTGAGCAGGAGGCAAAGGTTCGCGCGGCGAATTTCGAGGAAGTATGTCTGGGTTATGATAAAGAGGAGGCGATGTGCGAAGCGGGGCGGTGCATCAACTGCAAAAACGCACAGTGCATCAAGGGCTGTCCCGTGGCGATCAACATCCCGGGATTTATAGAGAAGGTAAAAGACGGCGATATCGAGGCGGCTTATCAGATCATCAGCGAAGCCTCTTCTCTTCCGGCGGTCTGCGGACGCGTCTGCCCGCAGGAGAGCCAGTGTGAGGGAAAATGTATCCGCGGCATCAAGGGCGAGCCGATCTCTATCGGCAAGCTGGAGCGCTTTGTCGCCGACTGGGCGCGAGAGAACGGGATCAAACCGGAGGGAGCGAAGAAGAAGAACGGCAAGAAGGTGGCGGTGATCGGTTCCGGGCCTTCCGGACTGACTTGCGCGGGCGATCTGGCGAAGCTGGGGTATGATGTTACGATCTTTGAGGCGCTGCACGAGCCGGGCGGCGTGCTTGTGTACGGTATCCCCGAATTCCGTCTTCCGAAGCAGGACGTTGTGGCGAAGGAGATCGAAAATGTGCGTTCGCTCGGCGTCAAGATCGAGACCAATGTGGTCGTCGGCAAGTCCGTGACGATAGACGAACTGCTCACGGAGGAAGGCTTCTCGGCGGTGTTCATCGGTTCCGGCGCCGGTCTGCCGAAGTTCATGGGGATCCCCGGTGAACAGGCCAACGGCGTGTTCTCCGCCAATGAGTATCTGACGAGAAGCAATTTGATGAAGGCTTTCGACGAGGAGTCCAACACACCGATCATGCGCGGCAGGAAGGTTGCGGTGGTCGGCGGCGGCAACGTGGCGATGGACGCTGCCAGGACGGCGCTCCGCCTCGGCGCGGAAGTGCATATCGTGTACCGCCGCAGCGAGGAGGAGCTTCCAGCCCGTGTGGAGGAAGTACACCACGCGAAGGAAGAGGGCATTATTTTTGATCTGTTGACGAACCCGACGGAGATCCTTGAAGATGAGAACGGCTGGGTGTGCGGCATCAAGTGCGTGAGGATGGAGCTTGGCGAGCCTGACGCTTCGGGCAGGAGACGCCCTGTCGTGATCGAAGGGTCGGAGTTTACGATGGACGTGGATACGGTCATCATGTCCCTTGGCACTTCGCCCAATCCGCTCATCTCATCTACCACGGAAGGGCTGGAGGTAAATAAATATCACTGTATCGTCGCGGACGAGGAGTTCGGCAGGACGACCAAGGAGGGCGTCTATGCGGGCGGCGACGCCGTGACAGGCGCGGCGACCGTCATTCTCGCTATGGGAGCGGGCAAGGCTGCGGCGAAGGGGATCGACGAGTATCTGTCAAAATAGAGAGAGTATACGGGTAGCGTATCCGATATGCGTCTGATAGGAGAGTCTGCCATAACGGCGGGCTCTTCTTGCTCCACAGTACATAAAATCTTAATAATTTTGCAGACAGTTTGTTAAGGAATAGGGAATATAATGATAAAAGTACAGCGGGGGTGAACGATATGAATCTGATGGAGAGAAAGCATAACACAGAGAAAGAAGAATATAAAGAAAAGCCGCAAGGGAAGCGGGAAAGTCTGCTGCAGAAGCCGTTTATGACGACAGTCCTTCTGGGGATCATCGTGCTGCTTTTGATCTGTATTATCGCGCTGGCCGTGTCCCTGCCGAGGCGGGGCGGCTCCGTGCAGACCGATGCCGACAGCGGATCGCAGCAGGATATCGCCGATTACGTGAAGGAGCAGCAGAAGAACGATTATGTGCCCGATACATCGGGGGAAGCCATCATCGTTGCGCCGCAGCCGCTGGAGGACCGGACGGAAGCAGACAGTCAAAGCAGGGAAGAGGATACGACCTCCGTTCCGAAGGCCGAGGACAGTGACAAGACCGCTGTGGTGGTCGATGTGGAGGACGAGAACGACGTGTCCTACAGCAAGGAGTTTATCCTGAACGAAGCGCTGCCCTATTTCGCGGACAACAATCAGGCGGCCATATGGGATCTTGCGCATCTGCGGCGGTATGTCAAGCTGTCGGAGGGGCTGAAAGATACGGGGAACTATTATTATACAGGTGATGTGAACGGCAGCGGAAGGCCTGACGGCAAAGGGCTTGCGATCTACGAGGACAACAGCTACTATTACGGCGATTGGTCGAACGGTGTGCGAAGCGGAAACGGCACATGGTTCCGTTTTTACATAAATGAGAAGAGCAAGCGCAACGCCATGGGGAAATACATGTCGCACAGCTATGCCGGGGCGTGGGCGGACGATCTGCCGAACGGGCAGGGAGCGGAGCATTATGATGTGGATATCGCTAAGATAGGCGGCGGCGAGCGGCTGTTCCAGAATGTGGTCGGCGGTTTTGTGAACGGTCTGTATGACGGCGAGATGTTCGGATACACGGTAGACCGCATAGGCAACATAGAGGAGTGGGACGGTGTCGCCGAGGAAGGTAAGTTTACGCTGTGGCGGGATATGAGCTCTATCGGTGAGTGCTCCGTGTGGCGCAACAAGGAAGACCATGAACTGTGTCTGGATATTGATAAGTCCGAGAACAAGGGGCAGGGCATTCAGGAACTTTTGAAAAAGGAGCAGTGACTGATATGGACACGAGGATCGCTCTGATCGGTATCATTGTGGAGAATGCGGACAGCGTGGACAGACTGAATGCGCTGCTGCACGAGTACGGGCAGTATATCGTCGGCAGGATGGGGATCCCATACCGGAAGCGGGGGATCAATATCATCAGCGTTGCGATCGACGCGCCGCAGGATATCATCAATGCCCTTTCGGGCAAGATCGGCAGACTGGCGGGGATCAGCGCCAAGACGGTCTATTCCAACGTTATGGACGCAGGCTAGGAAAGGGTTGCAATTTGTGCAGAATGATAATAAAATAAAGCTGTGATCTGCCGTTATTGGTAAATTTTACTTATACGATAAAGGAGCGTGACGTGCATGCCGTGGTGTCCTGTATGTAAGAACGAGTATAGAGAAGGGATCAAGTTCTGCGCGGATTGTCAGGCTGAGCTGGTAGAGAAGCTCGAGGAAGAAAGCGAGAGCGGTCCGGACGAGGCGGAGGCATTGCGGGCATCTGCCGCCGTTATGTTTGAGAGCGGAGAAGTGTTTCCGGAGGACGAGTTTGACGGAACGCCTACGGAAAAGCCGGCAGAGTACCAGACCTATCACAACAGCGCCGTACAGGCCGAGGACAACCGCACATCGGCGTACACCTTATTTTTTGTGGGTATTCTGGGCTTCGTTCTGGATATCCTCGTGTTCATGAATGTTGTGCCCGTCTTCCGCAGCGCCGATACGACCCGCTATTTTGTGTGCGGGATCATGGGCGCCATGTTCATTCTCTTCATCGTGTTCGGCGTCGTGTCCATGCGCAATTCCAAGATCCTTCTGGTGCAGGCGAAGTCGGAGGACACGCTCCTGTCGGAGCTGCAGAAGTGGTGCCGGGAGAATCTGCACGCGGAGCAGATCGACGCTGGGCTGTTTGACGAGGACATGCCGGAGGAACAGAAATATTTCAAGCGCGCTGACAAGATGAAGGAGATCATCAACAATAAATTCCTGAATCTGGATCAAGGGCTTTTGTCGCATTTTGTGGACGAGTATTATCAGGAGTTGTTTGAGAGCGAATGAAGATAACGGTGATCGCGGTCGGGAAGATCAAGGAGGGCTTCTACAGGGAGGCCGTTGCAGAGTATGAGAAGCGGCTCGGCAGATACTGTAAGCTGGAGATCGTTCAGGTGGAAGATGAGCGGACGCCGGACAGGACAGGCACAGCCTTGGACGAGGCTGTCATGGCAAAGGAGGCGGCCCGTATCCTGAGACACATCAAGGAGGATGCCTTTGTCGCCGTACTGGATATCCGGGGCCGGGAATACGATTCCGAGTCTTTTGCGGGACAGCTGGAACGTCTCGGGACGCAGGGCGTGAGTCATATCCAGTTCGTGATAGGCGGTTCGCTGGGACTGCATGAAGAGGTACGGAAGAAAGCTGACTTGACGGTCAGCTTTTCTAAAATGACGTTCCCGCACCAACTGATGCGCGTCATCCTGTTGGAGCAGATATACCGGGCGTACCGTATCATAAACGGAGAGCCGTACCACAAGTAAGGATCGGAGAGGGAATCGACAGGAAGGAGGCCGGAGGCCATGCGCATGTATGATCTGATCATGAAGAAGAGAAACGGCGGCGTTCTGAGCCGGGAGGAGATAGACTATATGGTCGCGGCGTATACGGCCGGAAAGATTCCCGACTATCAGATGTCTGCTATGATGATGGCAATCTATTTTCGCGGCATGGATCCGGAGGAGACGGCCGCGCTCACAATGGCGATGGCCCGCAGCGGCGATATGATGGATCTGAGCGCTATAGAGGGCGTCAAGGTCGATAAGCACTCTACGGGCGGCGTGGGAGACAAGACGTCTATCGCCCTCACGCCTATGGTCGCCGCGTGCGGCGTGAAGATCGCCAAGATGAGCGGCCGGGGGCTGGGGCACACCGGAGGTACGATAGATAAGCTGGAGAGCTTTGCGGGATTTACGACAGAGATCTCCGCCGGCCATTTTATCAGGCAGGTCAATGAGATCGGCGTGTCGATCATGGGGCAGACGGCGGATATCGCACCGGCGGATAAGAAGCTGTATGCGCTGCGCGACGTGACCGCGACGGTGGACAATATGTCTTTGATCGCCAGCTCCATTATGAGTAAGAAGTTAGCCTCCGGCGCGGACGCTATCGTGCTGGACGTCAAGACCGGAAGCGGCGCGTTCATGAAGAGTGAGCAGGACGCCTTTGCGCTGGCGCGGGAGATGGTGACACTGGGGAATACGGCCGGAAAGAAGACGGTCGCCGTCGTGTCGGATATGGATCAGCCCCTGGGACGCGCGGTCGGCAACGCGCTGGAGGTGAAGGAGGCCGTGGCGGCTCTGCGGGGCGAAGGCCCGGAGGATTTTGCCAAGCTGTGCAGGACGCTCGGCACCTATATGCTGATCGTGGGAGGCGCTGCCGGCGATGAGGAAGAGGCTGAGCGGAAGCTGGACCGTGTCATTGCGGACGGCAGCGCATTGAGGAAGCTGGCTGCGTTCGTAGAGGCGCAGGGCGGCGATGCCAACGCGGTCTACGACACCTCCCTGCTGCCGCAGGCAGATATCGTCGAAGATGTCGGATCCTTGACAGAAGGCTATGTCGCGCATATCGACTGCGATGAGATCGGTATCTGCTCTTTGCTGCTCGGCGGCGGCAGGGAGACGAAAGAGAGCGCGATCGATCTGTCGGTGGGGCTTGTGCTGCACAAGAAAGTGGGAGATCATGTGAAAGCGGGAGAAACGCTGGCGACCCTTCATGCCAATGACAGGGCAAGGCTCGAGGCCGCGAAGGAAAGATTTCTGCGGGCGTGGCATTTCTCGGATACGGCCACAGCGCCCCAGACGCTGATCAAAGGCGTGGTGTCCGTGTGACCCCTTGACCGCGGGAATAAAAAGGTATGAAACCCGCGCAGGGCTCATATAGTAAACTATGAGAAAGAATTATAAGAAGTCAACGCTGTCCGCCTTATCGAGCTCCAAAGAACTGATCGTGGAATCGCTCAAGCTGCCGAAGGACACGATGCTGGGCGCGGCGATCGTGACGCTCACCGGAAACAGGGAGGCTTTGATACAGAATTACAAAGGCATCTTGGAATACACTACGGAATCCATTGTCCTGCAGGGAAAAAACTGCAGGATATGCTTTGAAGGCAAACGGCTCTCCATAGATTATTATACCAATGAGGATATGAAAATAAGCGGCAGCATCGACGCTGTCCGATATATTTGACGGAGATGTGGAATGCTTCATTGGATACAATATATCAGAGGGTATGTGACGATCAAGGTGTGGGGGTACTCCACGGAGCGTCTGCTCAATCTGTGCGGCAACCATGATATCCTTGTCTGGGACATTGTAAGCTGCGGCGATTATGCCACGATGAATATCAGCGTGAAAGGCTTCTTTGCGCTGAAACCGCTTCTGAAGAAGACCGGCACCAAGGCGACTGTCCTGAAAAAGTACGGGCTGCCTTTTTTTATGTCCAAAATGCAGAAGCGCAAGATATTCGTGGCCGGCTTCGTGTGCTGCATGATCTTCTGGATCCTGATGTCCGGCTATATATGGAACATCAAGATCGAGGGCAACTATACGCTCACCGAGGACGTGCTGTTAGACTATCTGGAAAAACAGGGCGTACACGTCGCCATGAAAAAAAGCGGTCTGCATCTGGAAGAACTGGAGAAGGCGCTCAGGGAGGATCATGACATCATTACCTGGACTTCCGTGCAGCTCAAAGGGACAACGCTGTTCATCTACATCAAGGAAAACGAAATGCCGGACTATGACCAAACCGGCCGATCGGAAGAAACGCAGGGTATGGATCTGGTCGCCTCGAAGCCCGGCATGGTCTCCTACATCATCACGAGGAGCGGCGTGCCGCAGGTGGCGCTCGGCGATACGGTGGCCGCCGGAGACGTTCTTGTCAGCGGCGCGGTGCCGGTCTACAACGAGGACGCCACGATACGAAGATACCGGTATGTGGAGGCCGACGCTGACATCAAACTCATGTACACGGAATCGCGCTCTGTCAAACGGGATATCCTGTATGAGGAGAAAGAGTATTCCGGCAGACAGAAGAAAATGTTTATGTTTGGCATCAACGACAGGGAGTGGAATCTAAAGTGGGGCAGGATCACATACGCGGACTACGATATCAGCGGCGAGCAGAAACAGGTCCGGCTGCTCGACCGTCTGTATCTGCCGATCTTCTACGGAACCAAGATCGTTCAGGAATACGAAATGGTCAGGCAGAGACACACGGCGGATGAGATGAATGCCATTATGCAGGAGGAGTGGCATAAAATAATATCAACTTTAGAGGAAAAAGGGGTACAAATTACGGAAAAAAATGTTACAATAAAAAAGAATGAGACAAATTGGGTACTGAACGCCCGGATGCAGCTGGAGGAGGAGGCCGTCCGGCTCGTGCCGACCAAGACAGCGCCCGTCGAGGGCGTACCCGATGCGGACTCAGCGGAAGAGGAGGATACTGCCCGGTAGGGCGCAGCAGATCTATGGGAGAATTTACAGTCAGTATAGACGTGCCTCTGGAGCACTTGCGGAATCTGTTCGGCAGTCACGACGCCTATATCAGAAAGATAGAGGAGGATATGCAGGTTGTGATCGTGGACCGTGACGGCGCGGTGAAGATAAGCGGGGAGAAGGACGACGTCATGAAGGCGTCCCGCGTGATGCGCGAGCTGGTCGCCCTGTCGGAGCGGGGACGCGAGCTGGAGGAGCAGAGCGTCAACTATGCCATAGAGATGGAACACGAGAACGACGCGGAGGCGCTTCTCAAGATCGACGACGACTGCATCTGCCATACGGTGAACGGCAAGCCGATCAAGCCGAAGACGCTCGGCCAGAAGCAGTATGTGGACGCTATCCGGGATCATATGATCGTGTTCGGGATCGGGCCGGCGGGAACCGGCAAGACCTATCTGGCGATGGCGATGGCGATCACCGCTTTCAAAAATAACGAGGTGGGGCGGATCATCCTGACCAGACCGGCGATCGAGGCGGGAGAGAAGCTCGGCTTTCTGCCCGGAGATCTGCAGAGTAAGGTAGACCCCTATCTTCGGCCGCTCTATGACGCGCTCTATCAGATCATGGGGGCGGAAAGCTTTGCGAAGAATATGGAGAAGGGGTTGATCGAGGTCGCGCCCTTGGCCTATATGAGAGGGCGTACGCTGGATAACGCCTACATTATTCTGGACGAAGCGCAGAATACGACGCCGGCGCAGATGAAGATGTTTCTGACGCGTATCGGGTTCGGCTCCAAGGTGGTGGTGACGGGGGACGCTTCCCAGAAGGACTTGGCGCCGGATACGAAGTCGGGACTGGATATCGCGGCAAAAGTGCTGTCGAAGATAGACGATATCGCGTTCTGCAATCTCGGCAGCAAGGATGTGGTCCGGCATCCGCTGGTGCAGAAGATCGTCAGGGCATACGACGATTACGAGGCCAGAGAGAAGAGACGCAGTGAACTGAAAGTGAAAAACAGAAATCATGATCGTGGAAAAAAGCAATAAACAGACGATAAAGAGAATATTGATATTCGGACTGATGTTTTTATTGTCGGGCTGTATCGCGTTTGCGGGAAGTCTGCTTTACGGGAGAGACGCAGCTGTATTGATGCGCAATACCGTTATGGTGCTTGCGGGTACGGGGATCGTGATCTTTGCCTTCATTTTGGAAGAGATCAACGGGCGGTTCATCTATCGCAACGACGGAAAATATGCGCGGTTTGCCCTGATGTATCTGGGCGGCCTTGCGGCATCGGTCTTTCTGCCCTATCTGCCGGTGACGGGGTGGCCGTTCCTTGTCATTTTTGTCCTGCTCGGCGTGTTCAGCGACAGTCTGACCGGACTGGCGGCGGGCAGTGTCTGTCTGCTGCTTTCCGTCAATTATGCGGGCGGATCTTTTGCGGTGTTCTGGCTGTATTTTATCAGCGGCGCGGCGGGGATCCTCGTGTTCGGCACACTGGACGACGAGTTCAAGGTGGGGATCCCGATGTTCCTGTCGCTGATGGTGCTGACCCTGTGCCTGACGGCGAACGTGATCCTGCTCTCGCCGGAGCAGTTGTCCGCCGCACAGTTCATGATCCCGGCGATCAATCTGCTGGTGAGCTGTATCCTGCTTCTGATCAGCCTGAAGCTGTTCAGCACGGCGGTGATCTACAGGAACCGGGAGAAATATATGGAGATCAACGATCCGGAGTTTCCGCTTCTCGTACAGCTAAAGGAGAGATCCAAGGACGAGTACTACCATGCGATCCACACGGCCTATCTGAGCGACCGCATCGCCAGACGGCTCGGGCTGGACGACGCGGCGGCGAAGGCGTGTGCCTACTATCAGAGAATCGGCATACTCCGGGGAGAAAACACATGGGAGAACGTCTCGGCCGTGTGCGGCGAGTATCATTTTCCGCCCAACACAAAAAAAATACTGAAAGAGTTTGTGGACGAGTCGGAGAAGATCGTTTCGAAAGAGACGGTCATCGTGCTGTTTGCCGACTGCATCGTGTCCTCTATCGTTTACTTGTTTGAGAAGGATCCCAAGGCAGAACTGGATTACGCGCAGTTGATCGAGACGGTCTTTCGCAAGAAGCTTGAGACGGACGAGCTGTGGGGCAGCGAGATCACGCTCTCGCAGATCAACGAGATGAAGAAGATATTTGTGGAGGAAAAGCTGTACTATGACTTCCTACGTTGAGAATGAGACGCAGAAACAGTTTTCTTTTGACGTACAGGCTGTGCTGGAGAGCGTCATGGAGGCCGTCATGGAGACGGAGCGGTGCCCCTACGAGACGTCGGTCAATCTTCTTTTGACGGACGATGAGGGCATTCGGGCGTACAACAGGCAGTACCGCGATATCGATCATGAGACGGACGTGCTTTCCTTCCCCAATATTTCTTTTGCGCGGGCGGGCGATTTTTCTTTGGTGGAAGCGTGCGAGGCGGACTATTTCGACCCGGACAGCGGGGAGCTGCTCTTGGGTGACATTATTCTCTCCGTGGACCGCGTCCTGTCACAGGCCGAAGAATACGGACACAGCGTGCTGCGGGAGTTTGCGTTCCTGACGGCGCACAGCATGTTCCACCTGTGCGGGTACGACCACATGGACGAGGCGGAGGCGGCGGTCATGGAGGACAGGCAGGAGGCCGTCCTGACGCGATTAGGGATCACGAGAGAGGCGTAGCCGTGCCGCTGCGGACGGCAGGATCACAACACGATAAAGGATATGGTATCGCTATGAGATTACAGAGGAGAGCAAGAACAGGGAGCGCCGTCGCGGGACGGACGATCAAAAACCCGCTTGTGCAGTTTGCGGGCGTGATATCTTATGTGATCATGCTGATCATGAGAGTACCCTTGTCAAGGGTGATAGGCGATGTGGGCGTGGGGCTGTTCGCGCCGGCATTCGAGATCTATTTTCTGGTGACGCTGTTTACTTCCTACGCCATGACGGGTGCGATGTCGGGCATTATCCGCTATCGGGTCAAGCGGGAGCAGTACCGGAACGCAAAAAGGGTCTTTCGGGCCGCGTTCTTTATGGATCTGCTCGTGAGCGTTCTGGCAGCGGGGCTTCTTGTGACGTTTTCCGGCGTCGTGGCGGATATTTTGGTGTTGGAATCCCACAGCCGCATGGCGGTCATGGCATGTGCGGCGGTTTTGGTCTTTGCCGCATTGGTCGGTACTTTCCGGGGCTATTTCAACGGGTACGGGCTCGGGATGCTGACGGCGCACTCACAGTATATCGAGAGCGTGTCGATGCTCATCGGCGTGCTGGCCGGATCGAAGCTGTTCTATGATTACGGCCTGAAGGTGGCGGCGCTGAAGCAGAACGGCGTGCTGGCCTATGCGTACGGCGCGATGGGGGCCATGCTCGGCGTCATGCTGTCGCAGCTTGTCACGACGCTTCATCTGCTGTTGATGTATGTGATCTATGCCGGCACCCTGCGCGGGAAGCTCGGCACGGACAACAGCAAGCGCATGGAGTCGCAGTACTATCTGCAGAAGACGATACTGGAGAACAGTATCCCCACCGCCGTCGTTGCGATCCTGTCGAATCTGTTTATGCTGATCGACCAGCGCATGTTCAATTACTGCATGAACAAAACGCAGCTGGGTGATGCGAGGACCGCCCTGTGGGGAAGCTGGTACGGCGTATTTGCGGTGTTGGTCGGCGTCGGCTCGGCGTTCGGGGTCTTCTGCGTTTACAATATGACCGGAAAGATCAGCAGCGCGTATGAACGGGAAGAGTACCGCGTGATGCGGGACAGGATCGGCAAAGCGGTGCGTAGGCTGTGTATCGTGGTCTTTCCGACGGCGATCTGGCTGGCTGTGCTGGCGCGGGCGGCGGTCACGTGTCTGACCGGCAGCGGTGCGGAGGCCGAAGCGGTGTCATGGCTGCATCAGGGCGCGGCAGTCATCGTGCTGTACGGCTTCTGTTATCTCTTTGCACAGCTCATGTACCGCGTACACATGGTGCGGGAGTTACTGCTTACGACGGCGGTCTCGCTGCTGCTCCATGTACTGGCGGCCTATCTGCTCGTGCAGAAGATGTATCTGGGCGCGGATGGCATCGTGTATGCGCTGCTCATCTTTTTCGGCGTGTATGCCGCGCTGAATTTCTTCTTTGTCTGCCGGAACCTGAAATATCGGCAGGAGTGGATCGGCGGCGTCGCATTTCCGGCAGCGGCAGCGGCCGTGTCCGGCGTGGTCGTCGGCTTGGTGAACCGCCTTCTGCTCGAGCAGGTCGGCGGCGGCCTGACGATCCTGATCGGCCTGGCGGCGGGCTTGTTTTTCTATATCACTTTCCTGATGATCCTGCGCGTTATCGGGGAGGCGGAGCTTTCCAGAATGCCGCTCGGCTTTTTCTTCATCATGCTCGGCAAGAACATAGGCGTGCTGTGACGAGTGCGGCGCGAGAGGCATGAAAATGCGTTGAGACTGCATAAAATCTGTAAAATGACTGATACTGATTACAGAAAATCCGATAAGAAGGGCTGTGAAAAGCATGAAACTTATCAGACGTATCAGTCTTTTTATTATATTGTCGTGTACGATGCTCGGGCTTGGCGGCTACGCGGCGCTGCGGGCGGAACAGTTTTTTTATCCGAACCGGTACCAGACGAGAGAGCAGACGGAGTCTTTGACGAAACAGACGCAGAGCGCAGAAGAGCCGGAGGAGCAGGTGATCGAGGCCGCGGCGGAAGAGATCCCGGTAGTGACTGCCGACACGGCGTATCTTGTGGAAGAGGTCGATCTGACGGACGGGACGATCCAAGAGAAAGAAGAGGCGATACCCGTAAAATATATCGGGCTGGACAGGGAACGGCTTGTGGAGGAGCTGGCATCTTACGATGCGAATCCGCCGCTCACCGAGTTGGAGAGGGGCTTTGAGACGGTAGAGCTGACCTCTTTCTCCAAGGACAGGGTAGTCATATGCAAGTATTACAAAGCGGAAGAGGAGCCGCAGGGGTATTATCTCATGGTGGCGGATCATTTTATCGTGGTCTACCGGGAGGACAAGAAGACCCTATACATGAACACGGACATTCTTCTGGAGGACTTGGACGACGCGCTGCAGGCGGAGATCATGCAGGGAAAATACATGGCGTCCGAAGATGAGGTGTATCATTTTCTCGAATCCTATTCGAGCTGAGCGGGGAGAGTTTCTATGGGCAGAAGGATAGCTGTGATCGGTGCCGGTGCGGCGGGCATGACGGCGGCCATATGGGCGGCGCGGGCGGGCGCACAGGTGACGGTCTACGAGAGGAATGACAGGGTCGGAAAGAAGCTCCTCTCCACGGGCAACGGAAGATGTAACTTTTCCAACGAGAGGATGAGCGCCGCGTGCTACCGGGGAAGCGGCGCAGCGCTTGTCGATGCGGTGTACGCAGGATTTGACGTGCGCAGGACGAAAGAGTTTTTTGAGGAACTCGGCATGCGCATCAAGGACAGGGACGGGTATCTCTATCCCGCCAGCGGACAGGCCGCCACCGTGCTGGACGTTCTGCGTTACGAGATGAAGCGTCTGGCGGTGGACGTACATACATGCGCGCAGGTGACTGCGGTCCAAGTAAAACGGCCGCGCTTTAGCGTGGAGGCCGGGGAGGACGGCAGAGAGACGTATGACGCCGTGATACTGGCCTGTGGCGGCAGGGCGGCGCCGGGAACGGGGTCGGACGGACAGGGATTCAGGCTTGCCAAGATGCTCGGACACCATATCGTTCCCACTGTGCCCGCACTGGTGGCGCTGCGCTGCCGTGAGGATTTCTTCAGACGTGTGGCGGGCGTGAGGTGTGAGGCGAAGCTGACGCTGTACATAGACGGAAGGGCCGTATGCGCCGACACGGGCGAGCTGCAGTGGACGGACTACGGCATATCGGGCATTCCGGTGTTTCAGCTGAGCAGGGAGGCGGCGTATGCCCTGCGGGATAAGCGCAGCGTGACGGTAGAGATCGATCTGCTGCCGGATCTGGGCGATGCGGCTGCGGAGCGCAGGTTTTGGGAGCAGCGCTGGGAACGGCAGGAAGGACAGACGGCGGAGCAGTTTGTGACCGGATTGGTCAATAAAAAACTCGGTCTGCTCCTTTTGAAGCTGGCAGGGATCCGAGAGTCGGAGAGGGCGGCGGACGTTCCGGCCTCCGGCAGGAGAAAACTGGAGAAGCTGTGCCGCTGTCTCACCGTGACCGTGCAGGGTACAAATCCCTTTGAACAGGCGCAGGTGTGCGCGGGCGGCGTGGACTGCGCGGAAGTGACGGAGACGCTGGAATCGCGTATCGTCCCGCAGCTCTATTTTGCGGGCGAGATATTGGATATAGACGGTATCTGCGGCGGGTACAACCTGCAGTGGGCGTGGAGCAGCGGCGCTGCGGCAGGGCGGGCTGCCGCCGGCGCGTGAGCGGACATGCGCATTTTGTGCGGATAGGCGGATGCGGCGTGCAGAATACGGAAAGGAACAGGGGATTCCTATGAAAGTAGTGTTGGAGGATCTGACAAAAAAATTTCCGGTCAGAGACAGAAAGGGGCGCGGCGACGTGACGGCGGTCGATCGGCTTCGTTTCGAGATACCGGACGGATATC
Source organism: uncultured Lachnospiraceae bacterium (assembly GCA_947626745.1). Lineage (GTDB taxonomy): Bacteria > Bacillota > Clostridia > Lachnospirales > Lachnospiraceae > UBA3282. The sequence goes on along the minus strand of CANQTF010000001.1, from coordinate 325,812 downwards.
TGATCGGACTTCTGGGGCCGTCCGGCTGCGGAAAGAGTACGGTGCTCAACCTGATCAGCGGCCTTCTGCAGCCTACGGAGGGCAGGATATTCTTCGGGGAGGAGGATGTCACCCTTCTTCCGCCGGAAAAGAGGGGGATCGGGCTTGTGTTCCAGAATTATGCCCTCTACCCGCATCTGACCGTGAAGCAGAATATCCTGTTCCCGTTGGAAAATCTGAAAGGTAAGGACAAGCTGACCAAGGCCGAGATGCTGCAAAAGGCAGAAGAGACCGCAAAGCTGGTACAGATCGACGGGCTGTTAGACAGGAAGCCGGCGGAGCTGTCGGGCGGACAGCAGCAGCGCGTGGCGATCGCGAGGGCGCTTGTCAAGATGCCGAAGGTGCTGCTCTTGGACGAGCCGCTGTCCAATCTGGATGCCAGACTGCGCATCCAGACCAGAGAAGAGATTCGGCGGATCCAGCGCGAGACGAAGGTCACTACTGTGTTCGTGACGCACGATCAGGAGGAGGCGATGAGCATTTCCGATCTGATCGTCGTGATGAAGGAGGGCGTTGTGCAGCAGATCGGCAGACCGCAGGAGGTCTACGACAGTCCGAACAATCTTTTTGTGGCGAAGTTTCTCGGCACGCCGCCGATCAACGTGTTTGAAGGGCGGGTCCGCGGCCACAGACTGTATATCGGAGACGACGCGGTGCTCGATGCGGACAGCGTACCCGACGGGGAAGTGTATGTGGGTGTCAGGCCGGAGGGCTTCCTGATGCGGGAGACGGGGGCGCTGTCCTGCAGAATGGACAGAGTCCAGGTCATGGGCCGCGACATCAGCGTAGTATCTGCCAATGACGCAGCCTTAAACACCGCGGTGCGCGCGATCATCGGCACGGAGAGCGAAGTGACGAAAACGGCGGCATCAGCGCCGGAGGGAAGCGAGATCCGCTTTGATCTGATACCCCGCAAGGTGTTCCTCTTTGACAGAAGGACGGAGAAGCGGATCTTTTTGGAGGAGGGCGGACAATGAGGCATAAAGGGTTTGGCGGCAGTCTGAAGGGCTGGCTGTATCTTCTGCCGGCGCTGCTTTTTCTGGGCGTGTTTATGGTGTATCCCCTGATCGACGTCTTTGTCTATTCCTTCGAGGAGGGCTACAACTCCGCATCGCAGACATATTTTGGCGTCGGCACATACAATTATGCCTATGTGCTGCGCGACCCGTACTTCCTGCAGGCGGTGAAGAATACGTTCCTGTTGGTTGTGGTCACCGTTCCGCTTTCCACGGGGATCGCGCTTTTGATCTCCGTCGGGCTGCATTCTATCAAACCGCTTCGGAACTTTCTGCAGACCGTATACTTCCTGCCCTATGTGACGAACACGCTGGCGGTGGGTATGGTCTTCATGATCCTGTTCAAGAAGACGGCCTACTCGGACGGGCTGATCAATCTGCTCGTCACGCGGCTTGGCGGAAACAGTGTGGATTTTATCGACGGGCCCTACTGGGCGAAAATGTTCGTGCTGTGTTTCTACACGATATGGGTCGTCATGCCCTTTAAGATACTGATCCTGACCAGCGCCCTCGCCTCCGTCGATCCGGTATACTACCGCGCGGCGCAGGTGGACGGCACATCGAAGCTGCGGACGTTCATGCGGATCACGCTGCCCATGATAGCGCCCATGATCTTTTATCTGGTCATCACCGGCTTCATCGGCGCGTTCAAGGCGTACAGCGATGTGGTGGCGCTGTTCGGGACGAATTTGAACGCGGCGGGAATGAATACCATTGTGGGGTATGTCTATGATATGCTCTACGGCGACAGCGGCGGCTATCCGTCTTACGCCTCGGCGGCGGCGATCATTCTGTTTGCCATCGTCTTTACGATCACCTGCATCAATCTGCTGGTGAGCGGACGCAGGCTGCGGCGGTAGGCGGCATGAGAGGGAAGCGGCAAAACAGGGAAAGGAAAAGACAGGAAGGGAGACAGGGCAGGATATGGACAGCGTAACTTGTGAGAAAAAAATAAGATCCCGGCAAAGAGAGTACACGCCGGCTGTGCGTGTCGTCACCTATGCGCTGTTAGGCGTATGGGCGCTTATCGTGCTGTTCCCTTTTTACTGGATGATACTGACCTCGCTCAAGAGTTACAGCGCCTACAACGGAGAATATATCCCGAAGCTGTATACGCTCTCGCCCACGCTGCAGAATTATGCGGACGCGTTTACGGCCGTACCGCTTGGAAGATATCTGCTGAACACGCTGTTTTTTACGGTGCTCACGACGGTCATCATGCTGGCGGTGATCGTGCTGGCGGCCTACGCTTTCGCGAGGCTGGAATTTCGGGGGAAGAACGCGGTGTTTGTGCTGTTTCTGTCCATGATGATGATCCCCAATGAACTGGTGGTCATCACCAATTTTATCACGATCACGGACCTTGATCTGCGCAATTCCTTTACGGGACTGATCCTGCCGTCGGTCACTTCCGTTTTTTATCTGTACCTGTTGAAGGAGAATTTCGAGCAGATACCGGATAATCTGTACTATGCGGCGAAGGTGGACGGCACGTCGGATCTCAAATATCTGCTGCGGGTGATGATCCCGATCGCCAAGCCGACGCTTGTCACGGTCACGATCTTAAAGGTGATCGAGTGCTGGAACTCTTATGTGTGGCCGAGACTGATCACCGATGACGAGCGCTATTTCCTCGTGTCCAACGGCATACAGGAGATCCGTGAGAACGGTTTTGGACGGGAGAACATACCGGCGATGATGGCGGCTGTGGTAGTGATCTCCGTGCCGCTTATCGTGCTGTTCCTGCTCTTCAGGGACAAGGTCATGGAAGGCGTATCCAGAGGAGGGACGAAGGGCTGATGAGAAGAAGGAGAGGCCGGCCGTGCCGGAAAAGTATCCGCGCCGCCTTGATCGCAGCTGTCTGCGCGGTGTCGCTTGCGGGCTGTCACGGGCGGGAAGGGTATGCGCCCTATGAGATGCCGGATACGTTCGACGAGACGCGCGAGTATGAGATCACGTTTTGGGCGAAGAACGACACGAACAAGACACAGACGGCGATCTATGAGACGGCGATCGCCGACTTTGAGAAGCTGTATCCGAACATCACGGTGAATCTGCGCCTATACACGGATTACGGCAAGATCTACAATGACGTGATCACCAATATCGCGACGGACACGACCCCCAATGTGTGCATCACTTACCCGGATCACATCGCCACTTATCTGACGGGTTCAAACAATGTGGTCTGTCTGGACGAGCTGGCCGCCGATGCGGATTACGGTCTCGGCGGGAGCAGGGTAAGGTTTGATGCGCCAGCGCTTGGTGAACTGATCCCGGACTTTTTCGACGAGTGTATGATCGACGGGCGCTGTTACGCGCTGCCGTATATGCGCTCCACGGAGGCGTGCTATGTCAATAAGACCTATGTGGAGAAGCTGGGATACACGCTGCCCGAGACGCTGACATGGGACTTTGTGTGGGAAGTTTCCGAGGCGGCCATGGCGCAGGATCAGGACGGCAGCTATCTGATAAACGGCCAGAAGGTGATGATCCCTTTTATCTATAAATCCACCGACAATATGATGATCCAGATGCTGCGGCAGAAGGGCGCGGGATATTCCACCGACGACGGGCAGGTGCTGCTTTTCAACGACACGACGAAAGCGCTGCTTAAGGACATCGCGGGGCACGCCGCGACGGGCGCCTTCTCCACCTTCAAGATATCAAGTTATCCGGCCAATTTCCTGAATGCGGGACAGTGTATCTTCGCGGTGGATTCCACGGCCGGGGCCACATGGATGGGAACAGATGCGCCGCTTCTCGACATCAGTGAGGACAAGCTCGTGCAGTTTGAGACACAGGTCATGGAGGTGCCCCAGTTCGATCCCGGGAAGCCGCAGATGATCTCGCAGGGGCCCTCCGTCTGTATCTTCAACAAAAAAGATCCGCAGGAAGTCATGGCGTCATGGCTGTTCGCGCAGTATCTTCTGACGGACGAGGTGCAGATCGCCTATGCGCAGACGGAAGGCTATGTGCCTGTCACCTACAAGGCGCTGCAGTCGGAGGTCTATCAGGAGTATCTGGCACAGGCCGGTCAGGACGACGAGCTGCATTACGATGTGAAGATCAAGGCGGCGGAGCTTTTGCTCGACCATTTGGACGATACGTTCGTGACTCCTGTGTTTGTGGGCAGCACGTCTCTTCGCGACGCGGCCGGACAGCTTGTGGAAAATACGGTCAAAGCCGTCAGGAGAGGGCAGACTGTCGATGACGCCAGGATCGATTCCATGTACGAGGAGGTCTCCTCTCTGTACAGGCTGGATCAGACCGGTGCGCAGAGAGGCGGCATGGCGGCGGACGAAGCCGATATGGGAGCGCTGCCAAAGACATCGGTGATCCTGCTGGCTTCGCTGGCGGCGGCATGGATCCTCATGATCGCATACGGAGCCGGCCGATCGTTAAAAAGAAAGAGAAATCGGCGCTAATCTATTGATTTATCCTAAATTTCATGTATACTTATGATGTTGTCTGCGGACGACGGTATCTATCAACTTTACCATGAAGACGTCATACGGACGCTTCAGAACGGAGGAAATTATGAAAAAATTGACGGCACTCTTGTTGGCAGGGGCGATGCTCTTTGCCTGTGTCGGCTGCGGCGCAGACGGTGCGGACACGGACGAGAAGTCCGAGGGCGTTATGACCTACGACGAATATGTGGCTGCGGACTTGGATTCCGAGGTCGTTGTCGAGACTTACGTACAGGCGAAGCAGTCATGGTGGGAGGATAAGGCGACAGTCTACACGCAGGACAAGGACGGCGCATACTTCCTGTATGACATGGCTTGCTCGGAGGAAGATTACGAGAAGCTGACGCCCGGAACGAAGATCAAGGTGACAGGGTACAAGTCAGAGTGGTCCGGCGAGATCGAGATCATTGACGCGACATTTGAGATCGAAGAGGGGAACTATGTGGCTGAGGCGGAGGATGTGACATCTCTGCTCGGCACGGACGAGCTGATCGATCATCAGAATAAGTTCGTCTCTTTCAAAGGCATGACGGTCGAGGCTGCCGGTCAGGACGCGGACGGCAACGACGTGGCATACCTTTACAGCTGGGACGGCTCCGGTCAGGACGGCGACGACTTGTATTTCAATGTTTCTCTGGACGGCAATGTCTATACATTTACGGTGGAGTCTTATCTGTGCGACAACACAACAGAAGTGTACAATGCGGTCAAGGCTCTGAACATCGGTGACAAGATCGATATGGAAGGTTTCCTGTACTGGTATGAGGGTGTGAATCCGCACATCATTTCCGTTACCAAAGCGGACTAAGTCGAATAACGCCGCAGCAGACGGCGGGAGAATAGCAAAAGAGAAGAAAGCGCTTCGTTCATCGGGCTGTGCCCGGTACGGAGCGCTTTTTGTCTGTATCGCAGCTAAGATGTCGGTTTGCGCAGCGGGCAGTCCGACATGTATATCTTATCCTTCAGCACGGCAAGGCCGCAGTCCGCCAGATAGTCCTGCAGGATCGGGAGAGACTGTGATGAAGTGGGTCCGATGATGATCTCGCCCACAAGGTCGGACAGACGCATATGCAGTCTGCCGCACATTCTGTTCAGATCCAGCGGATAGTATTTCTTGATGCGCTCCTGCGAGACATGATACCTCGGCTTGACGGCAAATTCATCGGAGATGAACGGCGACGCCACCAGACGGAATTCCTTTTCGTTGGCAAAGGAAGGATGCTTGAAGGCGGCCGAATTGACCCATGCCTCATTCATGAGATCCTGCATTTGGGGCAGACAGTCCGAGAAGCGCTCGGCCTTTTTGATCAGCTGATAAAATTCCGCCACAAGGTGATGACCGCGCATATCCTCCTGATAGTATACCTCCTGAAAGGAGATGACGCCGCCGAACATCTTCTGCATGAGATCCTCGCGGAATGCGATGCACACGCCCTGCCCCAAATGGCCGTACCGCTCCCACTGCGCGGCGTCGTCCCGATAGATAGAAAAACATGCCGCATATGCGGAATAGTCAAATTCCTGCGCCATTTCTCCGTTAAAGAAAGCCTCCGCCTCGCGCAGCTTCTCGGTTTCCCCGTCGGCCTCCAATCTGTCAAGGACGGCGCTGCATATGCCGTTCATGAACAGCCGCATCTCGGAAGCGTCATTCATATTTAAGATATTGTTCAGCCGCAGTTCGCCGCACCGGATGATCCCGTCGAACGCCGCGAAGTCCGTATAATGATACATCATGGTCTTACTGCCTCCGTCATACTGTATCGCCATGTATTATTTTAGTATGAATGCGGGAAATTGGCAAATTGATTTTGTGCGGATACGTACGAGCGTAAGAGGGAGGCTTGCGGGCAGGTGTGCGTTCGTGGTATAATCGACGCAGATTCAGCAATCTGCGCCCCGAGAATTGCTGCGCAATTCTCCTTGGGCTGCCTCAGCTTGTATTATAATTATGTAAAGGCGTATCGGTATGTTAAGGGTGAATCAGGTGAAGGTGCCCCTGTCCCACGGGCAGGAGGATATCTTATACAGGACGGCAAGGCTCCTGCGCGTTGCACCTGACAGGATATTGTCGTGGCGGATCGTGAGAAAGTCCATAGACGCCAGAAAAAAACCGGAGATCACGGTGGTGTACACGGTGGATGCGGAGGTCGCGTCACAGGCGAAAGTGCTCTCCGGGTGTAAGGGCGCTCAGGTACAGGAAGTGACGGAGCGGGCATATGCTTTCGCGGTTTCGGGAATGGAAGAGCTCACCGAACGGCCGGTGATCGTCGGCAGCGGGCCGGCGGGGCTTCTGTGCGGATATCAGCTCGCCAAACACGGGTACAGGCCGATCATTCTGGAGCGCGGCAGATGTGTGGAAAGCCGGCAGAAGGATGTGGAGAGTTTCTGGCGTGACGGCACGCTGGATCCGGCCTCCAACGTGCAGTTCGGAGAAGGCGGCGCGGGTACTTTCTCGGACGGCAAGCTGAATACTCTTGTGAAGGATAAATACGGCAGGAATCGGGAGGTGCTGCGCATCTTTGCCGAGGCCGGCGCGCCGGAGGAGATCCTGTACGACGCGAAGCCGCACATAGGCACGGACATTCTCTGTGTAGTCGTGCGCAATCTGCGGGAACAGATCACAGCGTGGGGAGGCGAGGTACGTTTCTCGTCTCAGCTGACGGACATCGAATGCGCGGGCGGCCGTGTGACGGGGCTGACGGTAAACGGCACAGAACGCATGGCGTGTGAAGCCGTCGTCCTTGCCGTCGGGCACAGCGCCAGAGATACATTCGGAATGCTGTATGACAGGCATATTCCCATGGAGGCCAAAGCGTTCGCCGTGGGGCTTCGCATAGAGCATCCGCGGCGGCTGATAGATCAGATCCAGTACGGGCGGCCGGACGATCCGCGTCTCCCGGCGGCAAACTATAAAGTGACGGCGCAGACGGCCTCCGGCAGAGGCGTCTATTCTTTCTGCATGTGTCCGGGCGGTTATGTGGTGAATGCGTCCTCCGAGCCGGGAAGACTGGCCGTGAACGGCATGAGTTACAGCGGCCGCGACGGTGACAACAGCAACAGCGCCGTGATCGTCACCGTGACGCCCGCAGATTATGAGAGCGATTCTCCGCTTGCCGGTATCGCTTTTCAGAGGAAGCTGGAGGAGAGGGCATACCGCGTCGGCGGGGGCGCGGTGCCTGTCGAGACTTATGCGGATTACAGATGTGCCGTGACGGGAGAGCGGCCGGAGGTATCCTTGCTCCGGCAGCGGTATCCGGCATTTGCACCCCAAGTCAAGGGTGTACACCGCATGGCGGCGGTACACGATATCTTACCGCGGCCGTTGAATGAGGCGCTTGTGGAGGGGATTGACTTGATCGGTCAAACCATGGGCGGCTTCGCGGACGGCGGCGCATATCTGTCCGGTGTGGAGAGCCGGACATCTTCGCCCGTCAGGATCATGCGGGATGAGACGGGGCAGTCGGCAGTGCGCGGGCTGTATCCGTGCGGCGAGGGCGCCGGCTATGCGGGCGGCATCACTTCCGCCGCTATGGACGGCATGCTCATCGCGGAGAAGATCGCGGCTAAGTACCGGCCTTTTTGAACGGAATCAAAACACAGGAGAAAGATATCATGTCAGACATAAGAGAGAGTATGAAAGATAAAAAGAGGATCGTGATCAAGATCGGTTCGTCTTCCTTGCAGCACAAGGAGACCGGGGATCTGGATTACACGAAGCTGGATGTCCTCGTGCGGGAGCTATGCGACCTTCGCAACCGCGGCAAAGATGTCGTGCTGGTCACGTCGGGGGCGATCTCCGCGGGCAAGAAGGCCATTATGATGCAGGATACCGGCGAGGACAACCCGACGGCTTTGAAACAGGCGTGCGCGGCGATCGGTCAGGCACGGCTGATGATGACTTACCAGAAAATATTCGCAGAGTACAACCAGATCGCGGCGCAGATCCTGATGACGAAAAACACGATCATCGACAACCTGAACCGCTTCAATGCGCGCAACACGTTTATGGAACTTTTTAAGCTGGGGGTCGTGCCGATCGTGAACGAGAACGATACGATCGCGACCTACGAGCTGGGGATCGGAGACAACGACACGCTGTCGGCTATCGTCGCTTCTCTGATCGATGCGGACATGCTGTTACTTTTGTCGGATATCGACGGACTCTACACGGACGATCCGCGGAAGAATCCTGACGCTAAGTATATCGAAGTGGTGGAGGAACTGACGGAGGAACTGATGGAAATGGGAAAAGCGTCCACAGGGAGCGATTCCGGCACGGGCGGCATGAATACCAAGCTGCAGGCGGCGAAGATCGCCAACAATATGGGCGTTGACATGGTGATTGCCAACAGCGCCGACATCAAAGTGATCCACCGCATTCTGGCAGGGCAGAATATCGGCACGCTGTTCCTCGCGCACAGAGAGGAAGGCTTCGACCTGCCGCTTTATGTGCAGCAGATGCACGAGTGAGCGGCCCGCGGAACCAAAAGCGGCCGTGATCGGAGGAGCGATGGCTTATCGGGAACTCGGATTTACAGACAAAAAAGCGGCACGAGACTGCGCGCTGGCGGCCCGTGACGGCATAGCCGCGCAGGACAAAGCGGTGTATGATGCGGCGATCGGTCAGGCTGTCATAGATATGCAGGAGTACCGTGATGCGGAGGTGATCCTCGCCTATGCGAGCTATCGCAGCGAGGTCGATACGCTGGGGCTGATGAGACGCGCCCTGCAGGACGGAAAGCTCTTGTTTGCGCCGAAGGTTGCGGGACGCGATATGGAATTTTGGCGCATCACGGCGCCGGAAGATCTGCGGGCGGGATATCGCGGCATACCCGAGCCGAGGGCGCACGTATCTTTTCCGGAATGGCTGGCGGGACGGGAGGATCGGACAAGACCGTGCCGCGTGATGATGTGGATGCCCGGCGCCGCTTTTGACAGGGAAAGGCATCGTATCGGTTACGGCGGCGGCTTTTACGACCGTTATCTGGCAGGGTTTTCGCCGCGCTGCCGTCTGTTCGTGGCGGCGCTTGCCTATGACTGCCAGATCTTGGAGAAGATACCGCACGAGGCGCATGACAGGAAGCCGGACAGGATCGTAACGGAGAAACATATCATAGCCTGAGACGTCAGCAGGGCAGAAAACAGGATCGGCGGTTCACGGCGATGAGAGCCGGAGAAAAAGAGAGGAACGGAGTGCATTATGGAATATCTGGAACAGCTGGGGCAGAGAGCGGCTGCGGCAAAATATGAACTGCAGAAGCTGCGTACGGAAGATAAGGACCGCGCGCTGCGGTCGGCGGCGGACGCGCTCGTGCGGCAGACAGAGCGTATCCTTGCGGCGAATGACAGGGATTATAAAACCGCGCAAAGCGGCGGCATGTCGGAGGCGCTGCTGGACCGTCTGAAGCTGACGCCGGAGAGGGTCAAGGCGATGGCGGAAGGACTCATGCAGATCGCTGCGCTCGAGGACCCCGTCGGAGAGGTGATGGCGCATTTCGACAGGCCGAACGGGCTGCATATCGATAAAGTCAGAGTGCCGATGGGCGTGATAGGCATTATCTATGAGGCGCGCCCCAACGTGACGGCGGACGCGTTCGGGCTGTGCTTTAAAACGGGAAATGCCGTTATCCTGAAGGGCGGTAAGGACGCGGCCTGTTCCAACGAGGCGATCACGCAGATCGTCAGGGAAACGCTTGCGGACGAAAAGATCGATGCGGACGCCGTGCAGCTCATCACGGACAATGACAGGGCGGTGACAACGGCCTTTATGAAGCTGAAACAGTATGTGGATCTGCTGATCCCGCGCGGGGGCGCCGGCCTGATCCGTGCAGTCGTTGAGAACAGCACCATACCTGTGATCGAGACCGGTACAGGCAACTGCCATATCTACGTGGACGAGGACGCGGATCTGGACAAAGCGATCTCTATCATCATCAATGCCAAGACGCAGCGCATCGGCGTGTGCAACGCCTGTGAGTCGCTGCTCGTCCATGAGAAGATTGCGGAGCGTTTCCTGCCGGCGCTTGGCGATGCCCTGCGCGAAAAAAATGTGCAGATCCGCGGCGACGGGACCGTGCAGCGGCTGATCCCCGATGCCGCCGCGGCCACCGAGGAAGATTACGGCACGGAGTATCTGGATTATATCGTATCCATGAAGACGGTGGGCTCCGTGGAGGAGGCTGTGGCGCACATCAACCGATATAATACGAAGCACTCCGATGCGATACTGACTGAGAACGCGGCACACGCGGAGCTGTTCCTGCAGGGCGTGGATTCGGCGTGCGTCTATGTCAATGCATCGACCCGATTCACCGACGGATTTGAGTTCGGCTTTGGCGCGGAGATAGGCATCAGCACGCAAAAGCTGCATGCGCGGGGCCCGATGGGTCTAAAAGAACTCACCACCTATAAATATCTGATACGCGGCGACGGACAGATCAGGCCGTGACCGTCATACGTGATTTTGAAAAATACGGTTGACATTTCCTGATAAATGAAATAATATACATATGAACAATTAAACATATGTAGAGAAAGGAGACTGACGAATGGCAGCGGAACATGACGATAAGATACTGTATGATCTTGCAGAACTTTTTAAGGTGTTCGGAGATTCCACGAGAATCAAGATACTGTATTCCATGTTTGAGAACGAGTTGTGCGTCAACGATATCGCAAAGCTGTTAAATCTGAGTCAGTCCTCCGTGAGTCATCAGCTCAGGATCCTAAAGACCTCCAAGCTGGTGAAGTTCAGACGGGAAGGAAAATCCGTCTACTATTCGCTGGACGACGAACACGTCCGCGCGATCATCAGCATGGGCATGGAGCACGTGGAAGAGTGAGCAGCTGCATATGTGGACGACAAGAAAAACAGGAGCGGGGGAAAGAAGTATGACGAAGACGTATCAGATCGAAGTAGACTGCGCCAACTGCGCTGAGAAAATGCAGGAGGCGGCCAATAAGACAGAGGGCGTTGCCGAGGCCGTGGTCAGCTTTATGACGCAGAAAATGAAGGTGGATTTCGCGGAAGGCGCGGACGAAAAGGCGGTCATGAAGCAGGTCCTCAAGGCGTGCAGAAAGGTTGAACCGGACTGCGATATCCGCCTATAAAATAAAAACGGTAATTCCTGTCTTGCTGTTGCAACATCAAATCTCTCATGTTACAATACTATAATATGGGATAAAGCAGAGAGATGTACGATGCGGGAGGATCTATGAAGTTTTCGGGCAAGCGGGAAAGAAAGACCATTGTTTGGGAGATTGTATTTTTATGTGCATTGCTGGCATTTATTACTTTCTCCTTTTTTATTTTCACAAGAGACAACAGCAGACGTGTGCTGGAGCAGAACGACAGTTTTATCGAGTCCGCGACGATGCAGTCCGCCGCGCGCATGAACGATCTGCTGGATCTCGCAGGCAACAATGTGGAGATACTGGCGCATCTGTACGGCTCTATCATGACCGAGCCCGTCGTGGACGCGGATATGCTTCAGGACATGACGGAGCGGTCTTTTTTCGATTATGTGGAATTCATCTCGACCGACGGGACGGATCTGACGGCAGACGGCAGGACGGCGGATCTGTCGGACAGGGAGTACTATCTGGAAGGCATGCAGGGCAGGAGCGGCCGGTGCGTCGTATATCATTCAAGGATTACCAGCGAGACGCTGCTGATCTTCTACACGCCCTTTTATTATAACGGAGAGATCATAGGCGTCCTGAGCGGTATCCTGCGGGAGGAGACGATACCGGAACACTTCGCCGACGTGGATTATTTCGGTATGCGCGGCAGCTCTTATCTGATAGAGGCTGACGGCAGCATAGTCAGTTATTCCGGCAACGGCGAGAAGCCGGAGAATCTGCTGAGACAGCTGCAGGAGACCTCCAAGCTTGACAGCGACGATTTTGACAAGCTGGAGAACGCTCTCGCCACGGGAACAAGCGCCAAATTCAACTATATCGGAGAAAACGGCGTGGGCAGCGCTTATGTCACGCCGTTAAAAGGCGGCGATCTTTTTCTGGTGCAGAGTTTTCCGACGCGCCTCAACAAGGGGATGACGCAGAGCGCAAACTCCGCGGGCATCAGGCTGGAAATCAAGCTTTTTATCGCCTTTTTGCTGTATATCGCTTATATCGTAGTCAAGAACTGGCTGCAGCGGCGGAAGCTCCTCTCCGAGAAACAGGAGATATCCAAAGTGGCGGACGCCGTGCCGCATCTTTTTACGCGGTTTGCGCTCGTGGATCTGGTGAACGATACCTATGAGTATCTGGAGGGCAAGAAGGGGGACGCGCCGGAACGCGGGCGGTACAGCGATCTGTTGGAGCATCTGCGCCCGAAATATATCGCGGAGGACGACAGCGGCCGGACGATGACAGCCGTGCTCACCGCGGAGGCGATACGGAAGCGGCTGACACAGGGCACACCTTTTCTGCAGTATGAATACCAGATCGATATGGGAGGCCGCCGCTGGGAAAATATGTCGATCATGTGCCTGACGCGCGAGGAAGGCAAAGCGGTGCAAGTGCTGTTTGCCATTCAGGACGTGACGGCGATCAAGGAGCGGGAGATCGAGATCCGCATGGCGCTCAAAAGCGCTTCCGAGGCGGCCGAGGCCGCCAACCGCGCAAAGTCGGATTTCCTTGCGCGTATGTCCCACGATATCCGCACACCGATGAACGCTATCATGGGTATGACCGCCGTTGCACAGATGCATATGGACGATCAGGAGCGCCTCACGGACTGCCTGAACAAGATCACGATCTCCAGCAGACATCTTCTGGCGTTGATCAACGATGTGCTTGATATGAGCAAGATCGAGAGCGGCAAGGTGACGCTGAGCGAAGAGCCCTTTACCATGTCCGATATGGTGGAGAGCGTCGTCACGATCATCAGGGCGCAGGTGAACGGCAAGCGTCAGCAGCTCCGGGTGCATATCTCGGATATCCGGCACGAGGATGTGATCGGCGACACGCTGCGGCTTAGGCAGATCTTCGTCAATATCCTCGGGAACGCCGTAAAATTTACGCCGGAGGGCGGTATCATCACTTTCAATATCAGGGAGTGCGACAGCCGCATCTACGGCATGGGCTGTTATGAGTTCGTCTGTGAAGACACGGGCGTGGGTATGGATGAGGCGTTCCTTAAGACGATCTTCGATCCTTTTACCAGAGCGCAGGATCCCGCCAACAGCAAGATCGAGGGCACGGGGCTTGGCATGTCCATCACGCGCAATATCGTCCGCATGATGGACGGCGATATTCAGGTGGAGAGCACGCCGGGCAAGGGCTCCGTGTTCACGGTGCAGGTACACCTGAAACTGCAGGATGCGCATGCGGATGATGTGAAGGATCTGGCCGATCTGCGTGTTCTGGTAGCCGACGATGACCTGAGCGCCTGCACCAGTACATGCGATATTCTGGAAAGCATGGATATGAAGGCGGAGTGGGTGCTGAGCGGCGACGAGGCGATAGAGAAGACCGTGTCGGCCCATGAGTCCGGAGAGGACTATGCCGCCGTCATTCTGGACTGGAAGATGCCTCCCGGCAAAAACGGCATCGATACGGCGCGGGAGATCCGCAGCCGGATCGGCGATGAGCTTCCTATCATCATCTTGTCGGCATACGACTGGACGGAGGTCGAAGCGCAGGCGCGCGAGGCGGGCATTCGGGCCTTCATTGAGAAACCGCTGTTCCGCTCGCGTCTGGTGTATGCGCTCAGGTCCGTGCTGGTTCAGGAAGACAGGGAACAGGAGGCCGGCATATCCAGATTGGAGGGCCACAGCCATGAGGGCAGACGCGTCCTGCTGGCAGAGGACAATGAACTGAACAGAGAGATCGCTACGGAGCTGCTTTCCTATATCGGCGTCATTGTGGAACAGGCGGCTGACGGCGGCGAAGCCGTGGGCATGGTCGCGGATCATGAACCGCATTACTATGATCTGATCTTTATGGATATCCAGATGCCTGTTATGAACGGCTATGAAGCGGCCAGACAGATACGCGCGCTGCAGCGTGACGACACGGCGGACATACCGATCGTGGCGATGACTGCCAACGCTTTTGCGGACGATATCAGGGAAGCGCACGAGGCGGGCATGAACGACCATATCGCCAAGCCCGTAGAGGTAGAGAAGCTGCAGGAAGCGCTTGACAAATGGCTTGTATGAAACGGCTGTCTGCCGTTTCGGCAGCTTGGCGGAGCATAGGGGAGGAATCATATTGAGAATCACAAAAAAAACGGTTATACTGTGCGTCTGTATCGCATGTGTACTGTGGGTGACGGCCTGTGGGGAAGATGAGACGCTGAACGCTTACCAAGAGGACATGAACACTTTTTTTGAGCATATCGCGGACTGCAACGACGGCATGAATGCCATAGATCCTTCCGCGGAAGACGCGACGCAGCAGCTCCTCTCTTATCTGGACCGGCTGCAGGAGGAGGTCGCGTGGATGGCCGAGCTCGAGACGCCGGATCAGTTTTCCGCGGCGGACGGCCTGGCGGACGAGGCGGACGAGAATATGAAGCAGGCTGTGGAGCTGTATCACAAGGCGTATGAGGGTGAAACATACGACGAAGCGACCGCGGAAGCCGCAAGAGAATACTATGACAGAGCCAATCTCCGCATCCAGTACATTATCATGATCCTGCACGGTGAGATCCCGGAGGGCGAAGGCATCACCTACACGGAGGATGAGGGGATCCTCGGCGGCGGTTATCTGAATCAGACGGAAGAGGAGAACGAAGAAGCCGGAGATGCCGCTGCGGAAGAAGACGTTACGCCGGAGGAAACACAGTAAGATGAACAGACAGGAATTTCAGACGCTTATCAAAGAGCATCCTATTTTTCTGGACGGCGCGACCGGATCGAATCTCCAGCGGGCGGGTATGCCGGCCGGCGTCTGCCCGGAACGCTGGATATTGGAGCATGGAGAGGAACTGCTATCGTTGCAGCGGGCGTTCGTCGAGGCGGGCAGTAACATTGTCTATGCGCCCACGTTTACGGCGAACCGCATCAAGCTGAAGGAGTATGGCCTTGACGGGGATATCCGAAAGATCAACCGGGAGCTTGTGGCGTTGTCCAAGACGGCCGTCGGGGGCAGGGCTTATGTGGCGGGCGATATCACCATGACCGGCGAACAGCTTGCGCCTATCGGCCGGTTGGACTTTGAGGAATTGATAGATATCTACAAGGAACAGATCGGTTATCTGGTCGAGGCGGGAGCGGATCTTCTCGTGGTGGAGACGATGATGAGCCTTCAGGAGACAAGGGCGGCCCTCATCGCGGCGAGAGAGGTCTGCGAGCTGCCGGTGATGGCGACCATGACGTTTGAGTCGGACGGAAGGACGCTGTACGGGACGGACGCTGTCACGGCGGCGGTCGTGCTGGAAAGCCTCGGCGCCGATGCAGTCGGCACGAACTGCTCCACGGGCCCGGACAAGATGACGGAGATCGTCAGACAGATCGCGTCGGTGACCTCCGTGCCGGTGATCGCGAAGCCGAATGCGGGACTGCCGTCGCTTGACGCGGACGGACACACGGTTTACGATATGGAGGCGGAGCAGTTCGGCGAGTGCATGAGGACGCTTGTGGAGGCGGGGGCTTCCATTGTGGGCGGCTGCTGCGGAACGACGCCGGAGCATATCCGCAGTGCGGTCAAAGCCGTCAGAGACATGAGGATCCGGACGCGGAGCACGGAGGGCAGACGCTTTCTGACCAGTGAGAGACGGACGGTGTCGTTTCACTTGGACGACCGTTTCATCATTGTGGGCGAGCGCATCAATCCCACGGGAAAGAAAAAGCTGCAGGAGCAGCTTCGGGCCGGCGCTATGGATATGGTGGCGGATTTCGCCGAGGCGCAGGAGGCATGCGGTGCGGAAGTGCTCGACATCAATATGGGGATGAGCGGCATCGACGAAAAGGCCATGATGCTCCGCGCCATAGAGGTCGTGGGCGGCGTGACGGAACTGCCGCTGTCGCTGGATTCCAGCCATGTGGACGTGCTGGAAGCGGCGCTGCGCAGATATCCGGGCCGGGCGCTGGTCAATTCCGTCTCCTGCGAGAAAGCAAAGCTTGACGAGCTTCTGCCGCTTGTCAAGAAGTACGGCGCAATGTTCGTCCTGCTTCCGCTCTCGGACGAGGGACTGCCGAAAAGTCTGGCGGAGAAGATCGCTATCATCGAGAAGATCGAGGCGCGGGCGCTGGAGCTTGGTATGTGCAAGGAGGATATCGTTGTGGACGGTCTGGTGACGACCGTCGGCGCGAACAAGCGCGCCGCGCTGGAGACGTTAGAGACGATCCATTACTGTAAAGCGAACGGACTGGCGACGATCTGCGGGCTTTCCAATATTTCCTTCGGACTGCCGGAGAGGAGCTTTGTCAACACCACATTCCTGACAATGGCGATCGGGGCCGGGCTGTCCATGGCGATCGCCAACCCTTCGCAGGAGCTTTTGGTAAGCTGCGCATTCGCGGCGGATCTTCTGCTGGACAAGGAGGGGGCGGATGGCAGATATATCCGGCTCATGGAGGCGGTGCGGACGGCGCGCGAGGCGCAGGGCGTTACGGTGTCCGCCGGCACAGGTATTCGGTTCAACAGGGCCGATCAGGAGGGCGGCGCGGTGCCCGTGTCCGCTACGGACAAGCTGTATACCGATGTGCTGAAGGGGAACGGCGGCGCCGTCGTAGAGGATACGAAGAAGGCGCTGGCGGAGGGGCACGAGGCCAAGGCGCTCTTGGACGATGTGCTGCTGAAGGCGATCAACGAGGTGGGAGAGCTTTTTGACAAGGGAAAATATTTTCTGCCGCAGTTGATTGCGAGCGCGGAAGCGATGCGGTCTTCCATAGAGTATCTGGAGCCGATGCTCATGACGGCGCATGCCGGACGGGCGATGCCGACGGTGGTGATCGCCACGGTGGAAGGGGATATCCACGACATCGGCAAGAATCTGGTGGCGCTGATGCTGAAAAACTATGGCTTTCAGGTGATCGATCTCGGCAAGGACGTGCCGAAGGAGAAGATCATCGAGGCGGCCAAAGCGCATCACGCGCAGGTCATCGCACTGTCCGCCCTGATGACGACCACCATGCAGCAGATGCGGCATGTGATCGAGTATGCGAAAGAGCAGGAAGTGGACGCCAAGATCATTGTGGGCGGCGCGGTCATCACACAGGAATACGCGGATGAGATCGGGGCGGACGGCTACTCCAAGGATGCGGCCGAAGCCGTGAAGCTGACAAAGAGGATCCTGCAGATAGATAACGAAACAGAAGGAGAGTAGGGATATGTTAGGTGCAGACGCTATGGTAAGATGCCTTGAAGAAGAAGGCGTAAAATATGTATTCGGCTATCCGGGAGTGGCGATATGCCCCTTCTATAACAGCATACTGGATTCCGAGATAGACACGATCCTGATCCGCACGGAGCAGAACGCGGCTCACGCGGCGAGCGGGTTTGCGCGTATGACAGGACGCCCGGGTGTGTGCGCCGTGACCTCCGGTCCGGGCGCGACCAATGTCATCACCGGCATTGCGACGGCATTTGCGGACAGCATTCCGCTTGTCTGCATCACCGGACAGGTGAACAGCGCGCTGCTGGGCTCGGACGTATTTCAGGAGGCGGACATCACGGGAGCGGTGGAGTCCTTCGTGAAGTACAGCTATCTGGTCAAGGATGCGGAGGAAATACCGAGGATCTTCAAAGAGGCTTTCCATATTGCCAATACCGGCAGAAAGGGACCGGTGCTGATCGACGTGCCGATCGATGTGCAGAATGCGGTGCTCTCCAAGTTCAAGTATCCGGAGGAGGTCAATATGCGCACCTATAAGCCCACAGTCAAGGGAAATGCGGTGCAGATCAAGAAAGTGGTCAAAGAACTGTCCAAGGCAAAGCGCCCTATCATATGCGCCGGCGGCGGCGTGCTTTTGGGAGATGCGGAGAGCGGGCTGCGCGCCTTCGCGGAGAAATACCGCGTGCCGGTAGTCTCTACGATGATGGGGATCGGCGTGATGCCGACCAGACACCCCATGTACTACGGTATGGTGGGCAACAACGGACACCCTTACGCCAACCGCGCCATGAACGAGTCGGATCTGCTCATCATGGTCGGAGCGCGTGTGGCGGACCGCGCGGTGAACCAGCCGGATCTGATCACGGAGAACAAGGTGCTTGTACACATCGACGTGGATCCGGCAGAGATCGGCAAGAACGTGGGACCGACGATCCCGCTCGTGGGCGACGCGAAATATATCATCGAAGACTTTATGGCGGAGGAGTTTGCCTGTGAACATGAGGCGTGGATCGACACGCTGAACGGTTATCGCGATACGATGGGCCGTGTCAGGAGACCGAATCCGGCCTATGTCGATCCGGCGGAATTTATCCGTATGCTGTCGGAAAGTATGCAGGACGATGCCGTCTACGTGGCGGATGTGGGGCAGAATCAGATATGGTCGTGCAACTACCACATTGTCAAAAACGGCAGATTTATGACCACGGGCGGCATGGGGACAATGGGGTATTCCATTCCGGCGGCAATGGGTGTGAAACTGGCGGACAGAGACAGACAGGTAGTCGCCGTGTGCGGCGACGGCTCGTTCCAGATGTCCATGATGGAGCTTGCCACGATGCGGCAGTTCCATGTGCCTGTGAAGATCATCGTGCTTAAGAACAATTATCTCGGCATGGTGCGGGAATATCAGCACTATACTTACAAGGACCATTATTCCGTCGTGGATCTGTCGGGCAGTCCCGATCTGGAAAAACTGGCTTCCGCATACGATATGAGGTTTATGCGGCTTCGCACGATGGAAGGCGCACAGGAAACGATCGATGCGTTTCTCGAAAAGGACGAGGCCGTTCTGCTCGAGTGTCTGATCGACCCGATGGATCTTGTGAAATAGTTAGGAGGAGACGATGAAAAAAATATATTCGGTCTTAGTGGAGAACCGCTCCGGCGTATTGTGTAAAGTGGCGGGGCTTTTCTCCAGAAGATGCTTTAATATCGACAGCCTGGCGGTGGGAGAGACGGACGATCCGACGACGTCCTGCATGACGATCGTCAGCAGCGGAGATCAGAGGACTATTGAGCAGATCGAGAAACAGCTCAACAAGAAGCTGGACGTCATCAAGGTGAAGACCTTTGATGAGAGCGCGAGTATCAGCAGGGAGCTGATGCTGATGAAGGTCAAGTACAACAAGGGGAACAGGCGCGATATCATGGAGATCTGCGATGTCATGAAGGCGCAGATCGTGGATATGTCCAAGAAGACCATGATCATCCAGATATGCGATGTGCCGGAAAAGATACAGCTCCTGATCGACATGATGCAGACCGTCAGCATCGTGGAGGTCGCGAGGACCGGAACGCTGGCGCTTCAGAAATGTCTGGAAACGGACGTTTAGGCAGGTTGACTTTTTAGATGCGAGTTGATACAATAATTGACGGTGCGTGACAGTCGGCTTCATGCACGGAAAGGTTTATGCTATGCGGAAAAAAGTATTTCAGTTGCTGGTAGACAATACCTCCGGCGTGCTCAGCCGGATCGCGGGACTCTTCTCCAGAAGAGGTTACAATATCGACAGCATCACGGCGGGCGTGACGGCTGACCCTCGGTTTACCCGTATCACGATCGTGACCTCCGGCGATGACGAGATCCTCGATCAGATCGAGAAGCAGGTGGCGAAGCTGGTCGATGTCAGGGACGTCAAGGAGCTGAAGCCCAGCGAAAGCGTATACAGGGAGCTTGCGATGATCAAGGTAAAGGCTTCCGCGAGCGAGCGGCAGGGAGTCATCGCGGTAGCGGATATCTTCCGCGCCAAGATCATCGACGTGTCGCCGGAAAGCCTTATCATTGAGCTTACGGGAAATCAGGACAAGATCGAGGCTTTTATCAGTTTGTTGGACGGCTACGAGATACTGGAGCTTGCGAGGACAGGTATTGCCGGACTCGGGCGCGGCATCGAGAACGTAACTTATCTCGAGTAGCGTGATCATGTTAACCGGAGGGTTCTCCCTCTCAAAATAAATAACGATCCATGGAAAAAGCTATCAAACGGAGGAGTAGGAAAATGGCAAAGATTTTTTATCAGGAAGACTGTAACTTATCCCTGTTGGACGGTAAGACGATCGCAGTGATCGGCTACGGCAGCCAGGGACATGCTCATGCGCTGAACGCAAAAGAGTCAGGCTGCCACGTGATCATCGGCCTTTATGAAGGCTCCAAGTCATGGGCGAGGGCAGAGGCGCAGGGCTTCGAGGTATACACGGCTGCCGAAGCTGCAAAGAAAGCGGACATCATCATGATCCTGATCAACGATGAGCTGCAGGCTGCCATGTACAAGAAAGACATTGAGCCGAACTTAGAGCCCGGCAATATGCTGATGTTCGCGCACGGCTTCAATATCCACTTCGGCTGCATCGTGCCGCCCAAGGATGTTGACGTTACCATGATCGCGCCCAAGGGGCCGGGTCACACGGTAAGAAGCGAGTATCAGGCAGGCAAGGGCGTTCCCTGTCTCGTGGCCGTTCATCAGGACGCTACCGGTAAGGCGCAGGATATCGCATTGGCTTACGCGCTGGCGATCGGCGGCGCAAGAGCGGGCGTGCTGGAGACCACATTCCGCACGGAGACCGAGACGGACCTCTTCGGTGAACAGGCAGTTCTCTGCGGCGGCGTGTGCGCGTTGATGCAGGCCGGTTTTGAGACGTTAGTGGAGGCCGGTTACGATCCGAGAAACGCGTATTTCGAGTGTATCCATGAGATGAAGCTGATCGTAGACCTGATCTATCAGTCCGGCTTCGCAGGTATGAGATACTCTATCTCCAACACGGCGGAGTACGGCGACTATATCACAGGCCCCAAGATCATCACAGAGGAAACCAAGAAGACCATGAAGAAGATCCTCTCCGATATTCAGGACGGTACTTTTGCGAAGGATTTCCTTCTGGATATGTCTTCTGCGGGCGGACAGGTACACTTCAAGGCGATGCGGAAGCTGGCAAGCGAGCATCCGTCCGAGAAGGTGGGCGAGGAAGTGCGCAAGCTCTACAGCTGGAACAACGAGGAAGACAAGCTGATCAACAACTAAAGCAGACGAGCAGACAGCAGCTTACGGAAAAGATCCCGCAGGCTGCTGTTTTTATGCGGCAGGGATCAGGCACAAAAACGGCACGGCAATAGGGGATAATCATGATAAATATAGCGATCTGTGATGATGAGAAAAAGGACATAGCGCAGTTGAAGACCATACTGCAGGAGGTCATGGGTAAATATGCGGTGAACTATGATATACAGGAATACGAATCCGGCGAGAGCCTACTGCGGGCGGAAGCTCTTTTTCATCTGGTATTTCTGGATATTGTGATGGACGGTGAGGACGGGATCGAAATCGGCAAGCATATACACCGCAAGCATCGAGATGCGAAAATAATCTATCAAACAAATTTTGGACAGTACTGCAAAGAGGCGATGAACCGGACACATGCCTTTGCTTTCTTGGAAAAACCGTTGAAAGCGCCCGCAGTGGAGGAACAGATCAGGGAATTTTTCGAGGACAGCAAAGGAACGCAGGAGCTCTCGGCGGATTTCCATAATGTCCGCTGCCGCATTGACGGAAAAGACATGGTAAGGTCTGTAATGTCGATCCCCGTGAGGGAGATCGTATACTTCGAATATGTCAAAATGCAGAAGGACATCAAGATCGTGACAACCGCAGGAGAGTACCTGTATACCGAGGCCATGTCCGGCTTGGAAAAACGAATGAAGCCTCTTGGGTTTGAGGTATGCTGCAGGGGGATCTTGGTTAATATGGAGCACGTTCTGCGCATTAAAATGTACGATGTCCTGTTGGATACGGGCAAAAAGGTCCCGCTGTCGCAACGGAGAGTGAAAAAATTCAGAGAGAGGATAAATGAATATCTGCATGATTCATTTCGGTAGGATATGGATTCGTTAGTTTTATGGTTTTGTTCGTTTATATCTTGTGTGATCATTGTAACTATCTTATTTCAATTTTTTGACGACAGATATCTAAAAGTGTTTCACAGCAAAGTGTTATATATCATACTGCCGCTTATAACGATTTTCGTTGTGGCATCGGTCAATATGTTCATCAATCCATTCTTAAATTTTATTGTAAATTTATTGTGGGTGGGCGCGGTGAGCTTCTTTTTCTATTACGAAGATACCGGGAAAAAGCTGATACGAATATTTGAAGCCGAGGCGTTATTCGTGGTTCTTGCCATGCTTGAAGCATTGGGCGTATTTTTGATAGATGTCGTTATGGAGATCATGCAGATCATGCCGGATAGCGCTGAACTTCAAAAAAGCATAGAGACGGCGTTTTCAAAAATAGTATTACTTTTTCTTTATTATGGATTTTTCAGCAGATTATGGAGAAAAAACATATTGCGGACAAAAACGCAATATATCCTGTATTTGCTCATGTTTCTATATGGTACAGTCAATATCCTGATTATCAATGCAATGTTCGATAAGAGCAGCCCGTTAGCGCTTGTGCTTATTATCGGCTGCACGATTTTCGTCAATATGTATTTATCCTATTTCATTCAATCCTCAGATGAACGCAATTATTACAGATTGCAGGTCGAAATGATGCAGCAGCAGGAAAAGCTCCAGTATGAAAATTATGAACTGCAGAATGAAAAATACCAACAGGCCGTAGCTATCCTGCATGACGTGGAGAAGCACATCAAAATGATCGAGGATCTATGTCAGGAGGACCTGAAAAAGGATGCCGTGAATTATGCTGGACAGATACGTGAAATGCTGCAGCCGCTTGTCCCGTCAAGATATACGGGCAATGCGGTCTTAAACTGTCTGTTATCGGATAAGAAGAGGATAGCGGACAAAAACGGCATCGTGCTTAAGATAGAAGCGTATGAAGCGGATATCGGTTTCATGCGTCCCATAGATATCACAACCTTATTCGGGAATCTGCTGGACAATGCGATCGCGGCAAGCAAGTGCTGCAAGGACAGAAAATATATTGGCTTGTATATGAAAGAATATCATGAAATGGTTTCTATCAGAGTGGAAAACAGTGTGCCGGAGCCGGTTTCCATAAAAAATGGAAAGATAGACAGCGCCAATAAAAACAGAAAAGGGATCGGCTTATTAAACATACAAAGATGTATAGAGGCTTATATTGGCAGTATCCTATATAGATATGCAGATGATATGCTTGTGTGCGATATCATTTTGAACAGAGTGGAGGAATGACCGGGAGAGTAAGGGCGGACATTGCAACATAATAAATTTCGCATCTTTCTTTTTATACTAATTTGTATTATAATATTAGCATGAAAGGAAAAACATATGGATAAGTATAAACAAATCGACGAGTTGCTTCAACAAAATAACGGCATTATCCGAACCTCTCAGGTAACCGAGGCAAAAATAAGTAAGCCTGTTTTTTACGCTTATGTACGGGAACATAAACTGGAACAGGCTGCTCATGGCGTGTATATTTCCCCTGATTCATGGACAGACGCTATGTATCTGCTTCACCTTCGTTGCAAGCAGGCTGTCTTTTCTCATGAGACGGCCTTGTTTTTTCATGACCTTACCGATCGGGAGCCTACAGCATACGCCATTACTGTAAAAACAGGCTATAACCCAACCCTGCTTTGCCGAGACGGCTTTAAGGTTTATACAATCAAAAGAGAACTGCATGAAATTGGAATGATTGATGCAGAGACTCCCTTTGGCAATACGGTGCCGGTCTATGATATGGAGCGGACAATCTGCGATCTTCTGCGAAGTCGGAATAACATTGAAAAACAGACATTCCAAAACGCATTAAGACAGTATGTTCTGCGAAAAGATAAGGACTTGCGGAAACTCATGCAGTATGCAGCTCTTTTTCGTGTAGAAAGAATGCTTAGGCAGTATTTGGAGGTACTTTTATGATGATAAAGACGGCAAGACAGCTAAAAGATTTAATTCGCAACCTTTCCAAGAAAAATTCTGCAGATGCGCAGACACTCATGAGAAACTACATGCTGGAACGTTTTTTGGAACGTATTTCGGTATCTGATTATAAGGACAGATTCATTTTAAAGGGTGGAATGTTAGTGGCAGCAATGGTAGGACTTGATGCGCGTTCTACAATGGATCTTGATGCAACAGTCAAGGACATGAATGTCACGGTAGACGATGTGGAGAAAATCGTAGCTTTGATTATATCCATACAATTAGAAGATGGCGTGGAATTTCGGATCAAAAATGTTTCCCCAATTATGAATGAGGCAGAATATCCCGGCGTTCGGGTCAGCCTGGAAGCGCTGTTTGATGGCGTAAGAACGCCTCTCAAGATTGACATATCCACCGGAGATGTGATTACTCCCGATGCAATAAGGTATAAGTTCAAACTTATGCTTGAAGATCGTTCTATTGAAATATATGCCTACAATCTGGAAACAGTGCTTGCAGAAAAGCTGGAAACCATTATCAGCCGCAATGTTGCCAATACACGCATGAGGGATTTTTACGACATTTACATCTTGCAGAAACTTTATGCCGGAAACATCGATGAAGTTGTTCTTTGCAATGCTTTGACAGCTACATCACAAAGACGTGGTACGCAGGAAATACTCAAAAATGCCGCTGCCATTCTTGATGATGTGGAGAAGGATCCGGCTATGGAACTGCTTTGGAAAAATTATCAAAGAAGTTTTACATATGCGGAGGATATTGCTTGGAAAGCGGTTATGCACTCTGTTCGAAGCTTATTCCAAGCAGGAGACAAAAAAATATCGGGTTAAACTGAAACTGGCATAATTTTAGCTTGTACGTCGGAACAAAAATTTGTACATTAGAGGAAAATGCTCAGGGCCGCTCGTTGTATTGACGATGTAAATAGCGAAAGAAGCTGCGCGGAGTTTTGACAGTGCGGCGATAGGGACGAGTGCTTAGGGCGGGAATTGGAGACGGATCTTGCAGCTAAGCAGGAGCGGAGGATTTTATATGGGCATAGGAACAGAGGAAATTCACGGTTCTGACTGGGGTGCGGCGTTTCGGAATAAGCCGATCATGCTGAAGACCAACAAGGAAGTATCGGCATTTCTGGAGGGAAGGATCAAGAAAAGCATGGTGCTGCAGGAGGACACCTGTACTCTCAGCACAAACGACTCCTATCGGAACAGGAACACGACCTATGAGATACCGAACAGTGAAAAAGGCAGCGCGTTTCTGGATTTTGGCTTTTTGATGCGAGACGAGACAAGCAGTATAAAGGGCAGACTTGACAGTGCGAAAGATGTGGACTTTTACAATTTTACGATTCCCTATAACCGCACTTTGCAGAACAATTTTGATGTTGAGATTTATATGGAGCTGCCGGAGGGCTACAATTATACGATGACTCTCTATGATGCGTACGGAAATCAAGTGGGAAAGGCAGAATGGGACGGCAAAAACAGAAAAAGCCTGACCATTCCGGGCTGGGATACCTCGACAAACAAGTATTGTATCAAGATAGAAAACGAAAACGGGGAGGAAATCTCTCCGGACGATTATTATAAGATCGGCTGTCATATTTCGGAAAGGAAAGACACAGAAAAGACGGACGCCGTAAGAGACGCCTACGGCGCATGGCAGACAGCAAAGAGCAAGGGACTTCCAAACCAGCAGGAATACCTTGACAGGTATAACGCGCTTTTGCAGGAAGCTGAGGCGGATTATGCAAAAGAAGTGGAGGCGCTTCATCAAAAACAGTATGAAGGTCTGCCAAAGGAACAGCAGTATAAAGGCGGAAAAACGGCAGAAGAACTGCTTCAGAAGCTGGCGGACGGCAGGGACTTAAACGAGGCGGAGCGGGAATATATCAAGATCTTTGCCAACCTTTCGGATTTTGAAAAAGCGAAGCAGAAAGCGGGACTGAAAAACGATTTTTCACAGGAGTTTGTGCGGGAACTGGAAAGACAGGGCATTTCCAAGGACGACATTGAGGGGATGAACGTCAGGATTTTCGGCAGCGGCGCAGTTATAGTGGACGGCATTAAAGATGAGGCGGTCAGAAAACAGGTGGAAAGCCTGATCGAAGAAAAATACGGCGATCAGCTGTATCAATATTACATAGGCATAGCGGACAGCATTGGAAACCTGTCGCCGCAGGTATATGAATACGCCACAGAGATACAGGAGGTCATGCGCTATCTGAAAGGCGCTGCGGGGCAGGATATTGACCTGAAAGATCTGTATCTGACAGCGGGCGGCAGGATCGGAGGACTGCCGGAAAAAGTGGGAAATATGGTCAACAATACAAAGGATAATGCAAAGATCGACCGCATCAAGGATATGCTGACAGACATCATTCAAAATATCGGGCGGCATCAGGATATTCCCTATTTCAGTTCGGCATTTCAGTTTTCGGACGGGGAATTTCATGTGGCAGACACAGGTTTTGCAGCAGATACCGGCACACTGGAAAAAGAACTGTCGCCGTCATACGCAGGATCACAGGTATATCGCTATCAGTTTAAAAGCGTATTGTAAGCTGTATTTTAACCGCAGCCTTTTAAGGAAAGAGCAGGCTTCCGCAGCCTATGAAGCGAATGTTTTGACAGAGTCCGCAGAGAGCAGCGGTTTTGACAGTGCGGCAATAGGGGCGAATGCTTAGAGCGGGCAATAGAAACGGATTTCACAAGAACAAATCAAGGAGGATAAAGCAATGTCATCAATTATCAATCAGAATTACAGCCAGTTTTACAAAGGAACAGAGAGCCTGAAAAGCTATGGCTCTAACACGGCAGGAAAGAAAGAAAAGTTAGTAAGGTATGAATTTAATACTCATGATGAAAAAGGCAACAAGATTATGGATCAAATGTCCAGAGAAGAAACTTTACAGGCAATGAAAGACATTCGTGCGCAATACGGGAATGACGTCATGATAGAGTTTTCCGGTGACGGAATGGCAAAACTTGTGGAAAGCCGCAAGTATGGACATGGGCAGGGAGCAGATCTTGATGAAATTATGGGAGTTTCTGCCGCAAAACGGACAATTCCGGATGATATGGTAACGCAGCTTGAGGGTACATACCGAGAAGTTTCAGACAGTGATTTAGACCGCATGAAGGAAACATGGCACAGCAAACTCAGGGAAGCGTCACCGGAAGTATGTGACGAATTGGACGGTTTTATGGCGCGCATTTTTGACCATGCAGCCAATCACAAAAACGACGGTGAAAAATTTGGCGATGAATTTATAAAACTGGTGCAGAAGGCAGAAACAGCAATCGCAGAATATGCCGAAAAAGAAGTGGATAAGGAAGATAATAGTTCCATAGCCACGGCAGGAGAAGCGCAGCTTTCCAAAACAGCGCAGGAATTTTTGAAAAAGCTGCGTGCAACCTATGGAAATATGGATTTCTTTGTGGCAGATTTTAGCAGAGGGAATAATGCAAAGGACATTCTTGCCGGGGCAAGAAATGAGTATTCCGTCATTCTTTCTGCGGAAGAAATAGAAAAAATGGCGGCAGATGAAAAATATGCGGCAAAGTATATGGATAAGGTGCAGGGGGCCGTCCGTATGTCAGAGCGCATCAATCGGGAATTTGGTTTTACTTCTGCGCTTGGCGAAACAGGCAATATAAAAGTCAGCAAAATCGGAATTGCAGTCGATGAAAATGGTATGACCACGTTCTTTGCAGAATTTGAAAAGTCCAGTAAGCAGCAGCGGGAACGGATAGAGGAAAGGAGAACAGAAAAGAAAGAACAGGCAGAGCATACTTTCGTGCAGGCAGACAGCATAGAGGATTTGATAAAGCAGATCAAAAATGAAACAGCGGCTAAGGATTGAGCAGAAGTTGACAATTAAGCGGATTGTTTTGAAACTTGTATTGGCTCTTGGGGTCGTGTTGGCTGTCTCGGGGTGCGCGGGAAAAGAAAAAAACGAGATGGTCGGCGTGGACGGTTATTCGGAGCATATAATTGAGTTTCCTTCCGGGAACGATGAGAAAACGGAGTACAATCAGGAGGCTTTGACTATTGACGCTTTTACACTGGAGGTCGCGCTGCCGGACGGCTGGAGCGTTTCTGACCAGGCGAATGATGCTTACGGACTGATGAACTGTTTTTCCAAAAACTATATCTATGACAAAAGCGGCGAATGTGTTGGTGCTGTCGGCTATAACGTGGTTCCCTCCGATTTGGACGAGGATAGTCTGATCCCGATTGCAATTTATAATCAGATTGCGCTGGGGAACGATTATTGCTTTGACGTAAAAGAAAATTATGACGTGATTTCGTCATCGGACAAAACGGAGACCGCCCTGACAGACGTGTATTATTCACCCGTAATAACTGACGGTTCGGAGGAAAAGAAGAATAAGGGCATTGTTTCCTATGATTTGACGCACGGCGTTTATGTTGCTATCGAGTTGGAAGACGATGCGCTGTCTGACGATGCGTATTCCTATATAGCGAACAGCTTATCTTTGGACTGCAGCACCGACGATGAAAACGGCAGAAAAGACCAAACGGAAGCCTATGCCGTGACCTATAATCTGTCCATTCATTCCGACGACCCGAAAGAACTTGATGCTTATCTGAACACCTTTCTGGGTGAGCCGGAAAACAGCAGAACACCGGCGAAAATTTGGTTGGCTCAATCTCGGCGAAGGTGGAATATCCGGCCTACCCGCAGAGCGTTATGACCCGGAACAGGACGTTTTTACGGCTGCTCACTATGACAATGACTCTGATGTTTCGGTGACGGTAGAGTTTGACGACGGCCTGATTCCTTTTGAATTTATTCCTTTCACGACTCATCCTGAAAGGGGAAATTTGCAATCTTGAAAGTTGAAACATGACTTTATTACTTTTGGGGTGACAATGTGATTGATAAATTTGTCAAAAGAAAAAAGAAATAAGTACATTCATGTTTTTCAAGACGTACAACTTAAGACTTGATACAAATGAGATTGTAAAGCAACAAGTCATAGATGT
This sequence comes from uncultured Lachnospiraceae bacterium, assembly GCA_947626745.1. GTDB lineage: Bacteria > Bacillota > Clostridia > Lachnospirales > Lachnospiraceae > UBA3282. The sequence continues at coordinate 296,316 of CANQTF010000001.1, read as the reverse complement.
AAAAGATTAGGAGTCGATAAACAAAGTTAAAGTTTGTCCAACCAATATTTTCCCAATTACAACTAAAATAGAAACACATCATCAAAGCCTATAGAGTATAGACTTTGAAATGTAAGCTTCAAAAAAGATATGGATAATTATATTTAGAGAGCATTTGTGTCAATCGGAAGGAGTCATTTATGATTTTGGGATATATTATTATGGTTTTTCCTGCCATAGCAAGTGTAAGTTTATTTTTCATTTTTCTCGTTTTTTTGTATGATAAGCATAAAAAATGCAAACGGCCTACTCTCCGTTACGTGGCTTTATTTACGTTTATTGGATATTGCTTATCTTTAGTGTATTTAACGATCCTTTGGTATTATCCAGACATTACTTTTCATCCAAAATACCGATTTTATAACATTCAGCCTTTTATTTGGGTCAGTGAAACATATGAAATGGGTTTAAAAAAAATGATGCAGCAACTTGTTCTAAATATTGGAATGTATATTCCATATGGGCTATTGCTGCCCGTAATTTTTAAAAAGTTAAGAAAAATATCTACTCACTTAACGGTAGTATTTTTGACTACATTTTCAATAGAAATGGTACAGTATATTATTGGACGCAGTTCAGATATTGATGATGTCATAATGAATTTTTTGGGAGGGATATTAGGATATATCCTTTATAGGATGTTTGATCACATTTTCCAGGAAAAGAATGGGTGGAAAAAAATTATAAATAGTTCTATATGAGAAGAGACCTTTAGCCATGAATGTATCTGATATTATTATAAATTGTATAAGAGTTGAAGGATGAAAGCAATGAGAATTATTCGTACAGAATATATTTGCTGTAATTGGATGACTCACGAAGTATGCTTGCATTTCATTATGCTCTTGAGGAACATAGTCCGATGGATTTGCCGAGTTTTATCTGTCAGTATGGTACACGGCATATAAATATATTTGAACTGTACATGGCAAGTAAGCTTCTATGGATTGGAAAAATAAGAGAATCGGAGGGATGACAATGCTGAAAAAATGGATATTGGTTCTGACAGGCTTATGTCTTATTCTGTCCGCCTGTGAGAACAATGGAAACGCCGCAGCACAGGTCAGCCTGTCGGAGACAGTGCGCGATTATGAAGCGATGTCCTATGGGGAGTTCAGAAAACGGACAGGAAAGGAAGCGGAGCTTTATCACGCGGACAGATTTATCGGAGAGATCCCCGATTCTTCGCTTTGCATCATATATGAAGGGGAATACGATGAGGAGCTGGGCGGCCCCGTGTTGTTGGATGATGACAGGCCCATTCGTCTACAAGGCATTCTCGGCGCGCTGTTAGAGGGAATCCACAGGGAAATATCCGTAACGGAGCTGACTGCGGCTTTGTCGGAGGGCGGCGCGGAGGCGGTCTGCGAACTGTCAGAGGGCGCCGGCACCGCATACTATGTAGGCGACAGATATGCGGACATTCAGTTTGACAGCGACCGTGACGGCAAATATGACAGTCGGCTTCTGATTTCCTTAGAAAATGCCGAAGAGGAAGATGTCGATTCGGAGAGCGCGGCATGGTTTGAAATACTGCCCATGTCATAAAATATGCATGGAAAAAGCACGCGGCAAAACAGGTGTACCCCCGTGGAAAATGCGAGTGGCCTTCATTGTGAAATTTATTGACATGGGAGGAATATCTGTTACAGCATCCGGAAATAAAAAGTGATGCGGCGCAGTCTTATTACTGATTGCATTTATTACGGCTGCCGCCTGTTTTTTGCTGATAATCATAACCATCGGCTAAGTCGGTGGTTATGATTTTACCAATTTCACAATAATCTTGATTTTGGGAAATAAATTGAGCATAATAGATGTTATAATCATAAAAAACATTGGGCTGTTAAGGAGTGGGACCTTGAGGGATTTTCATAGATTCATGAGAAAGACCGTTATCATAGGGATTGAAATTTTATTTGCGGCTTATCTGCTTTATGCCTATGAAGCCCACTCGGAAGAAGCGCGGGCTGTCATGCTGCATGTGGCGGCCGAGAAATATCTGCCGGAAGATTCTTTTCAGATGGCGCTCGTGGATGTCACAGTTGGGGGGGGGTCAGAATTTACTGATAAAATGGTACTGTGACGCCGAACGGGGCAGGTATTATTTTTTTGTGCCGGAAGCGCTGGATAACGACGGGCTGTGCTGGCTTTTTCCGCAGGATTATAAGGTCGTCTTAGAGGATCGGGAGATCGGCAGCGGCGATCCGTGCAGTGTGGACGAGGGGATCTATACGGTCTGTGCGGGACATGGCGAGGACGACATGCAGACGTATACGGTAGAGTTCAGACGTTCATCGCCGATCGCTTCCCTGTTTTTTGAGACGGACTCTCGATCGCTTGCCTATCTGCATGAGGCAAAGGAAAACCGCGAGTCGGGAAGCTATACGCTGTTAGACGGGGAAGGAAGATACTGCGGTTCCGGGGCGATTGTGGATATTCACTGCCGCGGGAATGCCTCCTGGGAAGAAACCGACAAAAAGTCCTATCAGATCAAGCTGGAGAAAAAGGCCAGTCTGCTGGGAATGGGAGAGGCAAAACACTGGCTGCTGCTCGCCAATGCGTTTGACGATACGCTGCTTCGGAATGTGACGGCATTTGAGATGGCCGAGGAGCTGTCGCTTCCCTATACGCCGCAAGCCCGATTTGTCGATGTGTACGCGAACGGGGAATATATAGGAAATTATATCCTGACGGAAAAAATAGAGATCGCCGAAAACCGGATCAATATCCGGGATCTGGAAAAGGAGACGGAGCTTTTAAATCCGGACACGCCGTTAAGCGAAGCGGAGTTTTTTATGGAGGAGCCGGGGCGGCTATACAGCACGAAGGGCTATCGGATCGCAAATGTGCCTGAAGACATTTCCGGCGGCTATCTGTTGGAGATTGAGATGAGCGACCGCTACGGACTGGAGGCGAGCGGCTTTCTGACGTCGCGGATGCAGGCGGTCGTGATCAAAAGCCCCGTCTATGCATCGCACGAACAGGTATCGTATATAGCCGAGCGGTATCAGGATTTTGAGGACGCGCTCTTTTCCGAGGACGGATACAGCCCGTACACGGGCGCTTATTTTGGCGACTATATCGACATGAATTCCTTTGCCGGAAAATATCTGCTCGAGGAAGTGGTGAAAAATCTGGACGCGTCGTTTACGAGTCAGTTCTTTTATAAGCCGGACCGTTCGGTGAGCGACAAGTTTTTTGCCGGCCCGGCGTGGGATTATGACAAGGCGATCGCCGCGTCAGGGATCACGAACGAGGGGATCGATCTTCATGACCCGTCGGGGCTGTATGTGGCAGTGAAAAAGAAGGATTCCGATATATGGTATGGGTTATATTGCCGGGAAGAGTTCCGGGAGACAGCGCTGTCGATCTATTTCGATGAGTTTGAGCCGAAGGCGAGAGAACTGGCGAAAAGCTGGATCGACACCTGTGCCGCTTCGATCGAAAGATCGGCCCTCAACAATGCTCTGCGGTGGAACGTGTTTGAGGAAGCGGAGGACGCGGAGGAAAAAGCGCTCCTGTATCGGGAGCGGAAGGAGGAGCTGAAGGCTTTTATCAACGACAGACTGGATTACTTAGATCAGGAGTGGGGCGGGAACGGTTCATGAGGCTGAATGCATCGTTGGAAAAGGTGTAATAGGAATAGTTGACGAAGGCTGTATACAGAGGAAATAACTATTATGAATAGAACAGTTGACATCATAAAAGACGCTGACGGGAATAGTGTTGTTGCGATCAATGATTTGCGCTTTAAAGGGAGAAGAAGTGTAGACTGGAAAATTGTTGAAGACTGCCTGAAAGAATATATCGGTCAATGCATGGAAATTAAGGAAACATCGGATATCATATATATAGATACGGATTTTCCGGACGAGTTTGCGCATTCCAAAGATACGAAAGAGCTAAGAGGCGCTAATATGTATGCAAAGGCTAATTCTGCAAGCATTATCAAAGAAATAGTCGAAATCGCTACAAACAAAACCTTTGCTGAAAATTATACACAAAAGCATAATACAGATGCAAAATATGGTTGGTACAGATATGATACACGCTTTGCAATACCGGTATATGATGATATGGGGGAACTGATGCGATACAACGTGTTTAAGTCGAGAATACTGGTACGGCATGCAAAAGACGGGAGGCTGTACCTATATGATATATTAAGGACAAAAAAAGAAACGAGCAAGCCGCTTGAGCAATAGCTGTACGGTCGAAAAACTCATTTCTTTTATGTTATAGATTTTAAATGTATACAGCAGTTTTGTCAAGAGCAAAAATTACAGCGTTTGCTTTTTGTGTGTAGGAGCGAAAAACAGCAGGAGCAATACATAACTGATCTGAGAAAAGCATTACAGTCGTGAAATTCTAAGGGGAGAGCAAAAAGAATGCGCATACTCTATGTTTCGGATTTAGACGGAACGCTGTTAAGAAGCAACGAAAGAACATCGGAATACACAAACAGGGTAATCAATCGATTGACGGAACAGGGAATGCTTTTTTCCTATGCGACAGCCCGCTCATTGGTCACTGCGAAAAAGGTAACATGCGGGATAAATGCCCAAATTCCTCTGATCGTATATAATGGCGCTTTTGTCATAGATAATCTCACAGAAGATATTTTGCTTGAAAACTATTTTGATGACCGGATCCATTTCGTGTTAGAAGATTTATTTGCTCATCAAATCTACCCCATTGTGTATGCATACATAGAAGGAACGGAAAAATTCTCTTTTGTTCCCGAACGCTGCACGGACGGAGTGAAGAAATTCCTTGAAAGCAGAAAGGGCGATCCCCGTACCAATGCTGTAAAAGCAATAAATGATCTGAAATCGGGCAGGATCTTCTATATCACATGTATTGATGAACCGCAAAAGCTCGAACCGCTGTACAGGAAATACATGGACTCTTATCACTGCGTATATCAGACGGATCTTTATACAAAGGAGCAATGGCTCGAGATCATGCCCCTGAACGTTTCAAAGGCCAAGGCAATCAAACAGTTACAGGCATATCTGAAATGCGATAAACTGGTTGTGTTTGGCGACGGAAAAAATGATATAGATATGTTTGAACTGGCCGATGAGAGCTATGCCGTCCAAAATGCTCATGAGGATCTGAAAAAAATAGCAACCTCCATTATTCCCTCAAATGATGAGGATGGTGTTGCAAAGTGGCTTGATCGAATCGCAAGCAGCGGGCGCGAATAAAAAGGAGAAGATGCTTTATATGAAAGTCATCAATATTTTTGATGCCCCAATATCGGGGACATCGCTATGCGGGAATGCTGTTTAAGGAAATGTGGAGGAAATCGATCATGGCTATTTCAAAGATAAAGGCAGTATTTACGGCAAACGTACAAGAACTTTGGGACAGAGTCACCTCTCTGGAGAACTGTCAATGGAGAAGCGATTTGAGCAGAATAGAAGTGCTGAATGAAAAACAGTTTGTTGAATATACGAAAGAAGGCTTTCCTACCACATTTACGATTACCGCAACGGAGAGGTATAAGCGTTGGGAATTTGATCTGGAAAACAGTAATATGCGCGGGCATTGGATTGGCGTTTTTGACGAAATAGACGGACACACTGAAATCGTTTTTACAGAAGAGGTGACTGCAAAGAAGCGGTTTATGAAACCTTTCGTAAAATTATTCCTGAAAAAGCAGCAGGAGCAATATCGCTTATTCTATTTGACATATTTTTCGCATTGAAGATATCGTTGCGCATACAGTGATCCAAGAAGATGAACAGGTATTTTTTACAGGCAATTACCAGGAGCGTATCAATTCCCCCATTATTACAACAGGAAACGAGCTAATGAAGCAGCAGATCGCAGACTTTTCAAAACAGCTTGCTCTCGAAGAATTGTATGCCTATATTTTTGAAGTATGTGAAAGCACCGAGAAAATGCTGGAACAGTTATCTTATGATGAATTGAAAAGAAAAATACCGGAAGAAAGAAAAGGATACTTAGAATCGCTGCATGTAGTAAGCGACGATGAAAAAGCAATTTGGCTGATTGATTATTGGTGTAATAAAGATATTCGAGGACTCATTCAAATGCCGTTTTCAAGACATTGGATCATGCACACAGAAGCCTGTCTGCGTATAAAGAACAAGATAAAAACAGCAGGAGCAATGGATAAAATGGTTATTGACACAAAATAATAAATGTGCTATTTACAGTTAGCTGCTGCTAACTTATGCGCGGATACTATGATATCCGCTCACAATGAAAATATTAGTCCCTTTTCGGAATTGTGGGTCTGGTCGAAGCCCTGCCTGATTTGGTATGCGCCCCGATAGGTATGGTTGATTTTTTAATTTTCCAAAAAGGGATGGCAGAACAAATTTAATGGAAATGTGATATGTAAATGAGCATGATTATGGTATTATGTTAGTGGAACAAATCGCAGTTTGCGGAGATCAAACAAATGAAATTTGTGGGAGGAATTCTTATGAAAAGAGTATTTGCTTTCATGCTGACGATTGTGGTATGTTTGTCTCTAAGTGCGTGTGACGGAGGAAGTTCAGCATCTATTGAACCAACAACATGGGTAATGTCCTCTATTCAAAGAGCAGATGATGGTGCTGTCATTTATTGTTCTGCAAACGAAAAGAACCATTATGTAGGAGCAGATGCGCGGGATATTACTTGTCATATCAGCGGTTCAAGCATAGAAATACTGAATAACGAAACCTCTGAAAAATGGAGCGGTACTTATAGACTCTTGGACAGTGACGATACAAGCAGTATTTATGAAGCGACTATTGAGGACGCAGTATGTCAGATGGTGAAGAGTGTGACGGAATATGAGGATGGAACAGAGGCAAGAGATACGCTAATTCTTAGTTGTGAGGATTATGTGCTGAATTTTTTTGCTCAGGAATAAGTTTTTTTATTTCACAAATTTTCTTTTGTCGAACTAACAGTATTTATAATCACAACTAAATAGCAACACAGGTCTCTTTTCAGAATTGTAACTAGTAGGGACACTTTTCCGAAAAGGGACAAATATTATTAAATATTGTTGCAGGGGTTGCACCTAATACAGAATTGTGCAATGGCATTCGCATGGCAAATATGGAGCTTGAGGCACTGTTTACTTTTGCAGGGCTGTTGATTCTGATGATGATACGAGATTCCCGAAAAAAGATTCTCATATCCGTTTTTTTATGCTACAATATCATTCGTACGGAAATATCACACAGGAAATGAAGTGACGACAGGAGGTATCATTCATGGGAATGACGATGACGCAGAAAATACTCGCGGCGCATGCGGGACTTGATAAAGTGGAGGCGGGGCAGCTGATCGAGGCGGAGCTCGACCTTGTGCTCGGCAACGACATCACCAGTCCGGTGGCGATCAAAGAGATGGAGAAGATGAAGGTGGACGGTGTCTTTGACCAAGATAAGATCGCCCTTGTGCCGGACCACTTTGTGCCGAACAAGGATATCAAGTCTGCGGAGCACTGCAAATGTGTCAGAGAGTTTGCGTATCGCAATAAGATAACCAATTATTTTGAGGTGGGCGAGATGGGGATCGAACATGCGCTTCTGCCGGAGAAAGGCTTGACGGTGGCGGGCGACGTGATCATCGGCGCGGATTCCCATACCTGTACCTACGGCGCGTTGGGCGCATTCTCCACGGGCGTCGGCAGCACGGATATGGCGGCCGGCATGGCGACGGGCAAGGCGTGGTTCAAGGTACCCTCTGCGATCAAGTTTAACCTGATCGGCAAACCGTCCGAATGGGTGAGCGGCAAGGACGTGATCTTACATATCATCGGCATGATCGGCGTGGACGGTGCGCTTTACAAGTCTATGGAGTTCGTGGGCGAGGGCGTGAAGAACCTGACGATGGACGACCGTTTTACGATCGCGAACATGGCGATCGAGGCGGGCGGCAAGAACGGGATCTTTTCGGTGGACGATGCGGCGATCGCCTATATGAAGGAGCATTCCGACAGGCCCTACACCGTCTATGAGGCGGATGCGGATGCGGTCTATGATGCGGAATACACGATCGATCTCGGGAAATTGCGTCCCACCGTTGCATTCCCGCATCTGCCGGAGAACACCAGGACGATCGATGAGATCAAGGAGGATATCAGGATCGATCAGGTGGTGATCGGCTCCTGCACCAACGGGCGCATCAACGATATGCGGATCGCGGCCAAGGTGTTGAAGGGCAGACATGTGGCGAAGGGACTGCGCTGCATCGTGATCCCGGCGACACAGGCGGTCTATCTGCAGGCGATGGAGGAGGGGCTGTTAAAGACCTTCATCGAGGCGGGCGCGGTCGTCAGCACGCCCACATGCGGGCCGTGTCTGGGCGGTTATATGGGGATCCTGGCACAGGGAGAGCGCTGCGTGTCCACCACGAACCGTAACTTTGTGGGGCGTATGGGCCATGTGGAGTCTGAGATCTATCTGGCGAGCCCGGCGGTGGCGGCGGCGAGTGCGGTGACAGGCAAAATATCTTGCCCGTGTCAGTTACGGTAATTTTTTTCAGAAAGGAATCGGTAATTATGAAAGCTGCAAAAGGAACGGTTTTTAAATACGGAGACAATGTGGATACGGACGTGATCATACCGGCACGGTATCTGAACTCTTCAGATCCTGCGGAGCTTGCGACGCACTGCATGGAAGATATCGATAAGGACTTTGTAGGCAAAGTGCAGAAGGGCGATATTATCGTAGCCACCAAGAATTTCGGCTGCGGTTCGTCCAGAGAACACGCGCCTATCGCGATCAAGGCGGCCGGCGTAAGCTGTGTGATCGCGGAGACGTTCGCGAGGATATTCTACAGGAACGCTATCAATATCGGGCTTCCGATCGTCGAGTGCCCGGAGGCCGCACGTGAGATCGAAGCGGGCGATACGGTGGAAGTAAATTTTGACACGGGCGTGATAACCGACGTGACAAAGGGGACTTCTTATCAGGGCCAGGCTTTTCCGGAGTTCATGCAGAAGATCATCGCGGCGGAGGGGCTGGTAAATTATATTAACGGTAAATAATGCATGGTAAACAGGATTGACGGTCATAATCCGTACGAATATCCCAAGCTGCAGAATGTGGATCCCAATAACAGGGTCGAGGCAGGGGAGAAGTTCAGTCTGGATTATGGGAAAGGGACGAACCTTTCCGGCGAAGACCAAAAAGAAAATATCGATCAGATCCCGTCGGAGCGGGGGCGCGATCGGAAGGCGGAGTCGGACGGCGTAAGACTGGAGCTCTCCGGACAGGGACAGAGGACGCTTCAGGCTGCCCGAGCGGACGGGCGTGACGCCGAACGGTCTAAGGACGCGCAGCCGCCGTTATGGGAATCCCTGCGGCGCATGGCGCGTTCCGTGGCGGATAAGGTCAAGGCGTTTTTCTGGCAGCTATGGTATGATGCTCCAAAGAAGGAGGACGAAAGCCCCGAGGCGGACAGCGCGAAAGCTGAGGAGGCCGCACAGGAGATACAGGAAGCGCAGGATATACGGCATGCAGGGGAGGATACTGCACAGCAGGGGCAGACCGATACGGCTGCCGTGCTCCCGCCGCCCACCGCCGAAGAACTGACCTATCGGATGCGCAGGGAAGAGGCCCGCATCGACAAGGAGGTGCAGCCGTATTTAAAGAGCGGCGATCTGTCGCAGGTGGTAAGTCTGCTGACGGATAACGGCAAAAGGACGGTGGCGCATAACTCCACGCTTCTGACGTACTATGACAGGAATGGCAACCTGATCGAGCCGAGCGCTTCCGACAGGGAACGGATCTTGCGCGGCGACAGAAATGCCAGGCAGATGTGATCGGCGCTTGCGGTAGAAAGCATGTCTATACTGACAGAAAACAGGGCGGTTTATGCGACCACCCTGTTTTTTCCGTTTCGTTTACCGTGATACAGGTTGTAATCGGCTGTGCCGATGGTGTCCTCCACGGAATTACCGGATCTGTGGGAAGATACGCCTATCGTGACGGAGCAGCGCACCAGACTTTCGCCGCATACAAAAATGTGATTGGCTATGCTGCGGCGGATCCTTTCCATTGTGGAACGGGTCTGTTCCGGATTTACGCTGCTTAAGATCAGAAGCTCTTCGCCGCCCCAGCGGCAGACATAGCCGTGGGAATCCATATGTTGTTTCATGATGCCGGCAATTTCTTTTAACACGATGTCGCCGGCATCATGCCCGTATGTATCGTTTACTTTTTTGAAATCGTCAATATCGCACATGGCAAGGCAGAAATCGATTCCCGACTCTATGGCATGGTCGAGAAATACCTGCATGCTCCTTCGGTTGTACAGCCCGGTGAGAGGATCGGTGTTGGCGAGTCTTTCCAGCAGTTTATTCTGCGCGCGGAGTCTGTTGGCAGAGATATGGATCTCCAGCAGAAAGATCAGGGAAAACACGATCATAAAGATGCAGGTGCTGACCGCGTTGAACATATAGATGAGAAACAGGTATACGGGCGCGAGGGCCAGATCGTAGAGCGGCGGCCTGAACAGAATGATCATTCGGCAGCCGGCGAAAGCCATGAAAGCGATGAAGGCGAGCGACGTTGCCGCGATATAGCGTTTTTTCCCTTTGAGCAGCGTGTTGCACATATAGTAGCAGAAGGGGATCAGCGCCAGGATATACATAGTGAAGCCAAACTGCCACCCGATGCACACTGCCGCGGCTAAGGAGTGGAGAAGGATCTCGAAATAAGTGGCGAGAAATACACGGAACAGGCGTCCCGGCTTTCGCAGCATGATGCCGCACGAGATATAAGTCGAAACGCTGAACACGTTGAAGATCACCATCGGGGTGACATGCAGAAAGAGAAACAATAGGAGAAAGAGAACATGCACGATGCCGATGCAGCAGATCATAAAGTGGATTTTGTAGTCCGATAAAAATAATAAAAAGCGAAGAATCCGAGATTCCTGCGCCGTCGTCTTTTCTTCCATAGCCGTGAATGCCTTTCCGATATACAACGATATGAGAAGATTATATATTATTTTTCCTGCCGTGTAAATCGGTATCCCCAATTTTTTGTTTTCGGCAGACTGCCGGAGGCAGATAAAACTTGTCCAAAAAACGGTCAGATATTATAATGTAAGCGGGGTAGGACAGATGGATAAGGAAGCGTTCGAGCAGGCAAAACTGAAAGTGCTTTTAAAACAGAATGACCCGCACGGCTTCGGTACGCTGCAGGAAAAGACCGTACACGCCGTGATGAAGCTGTACTATGAGCCGGACGAGGATCGTCATGAAGTGCCGATAGAGGGATATATCGCCGATATCTATACGGACGGGCGCATCATTGAGATACAGAACGGCAATTTTAACAGGCTCAGGCCGAAGCTGGCAGCCTTCCTGCCGCTGTATCCGGTGACGGTGGTGCTGCCGATCCCGCATCATAAATGGGTCATCTGGATGGACGAAGAATCGGGGGAGCTGTCCCCGAAGCACAGATCTCCCGTGACGGGAAGCGCGTATAGCGCCTTTCCGGAGCTGTATCGGATCAAGCAGTATCTCGGACACCCGAACCTGTCTTTCGCTTTTCCGCTAGTGGATATGGACGAGTACAGACTTTTAAACGGTTGGAGCAAAAACCGCAAACGGGGTTCGAGCCGCTATGACAGGATGCCCCTTGCGCTTTACGACGAGGTGCGGATCGAGCGGACGGAGGATTTCCTGCAGCTTGTGCCGTATGAATTGGAGGAAGCCTTTACGGTGAAGGAGTTCGCACAGGCGGCGGGCATACACAGGGAACTGGCCGGCGATGTCCTTCCGCTCTTGACTTATCTGGGGCTATTAAACAGGATCGGCAAGCGGGGCAGAGAGTATCTGTACGAGACGGCGGAGCGGTATCGGTAGGGCTGTCTGCAATTTAAACTTGTCTCGGTGCGGTTTGTTCGATATAATGATTTAGTTAGGAAAATTACAGGAAACATTCGTAAGAGGTCATGACATGAACGCAATGGTCGTACTGCACGGCGTGGGAACGGTCGTCGCATTTATCCTGATACTTCTTGTGTATCGGGCAAAGCCATCGGAACAGCAGAAGATCTTGTTTGCGGGCACGGTGTTTACTTTTTTGGACGTGTCCGGATATTTTTTTGAGCTGCAGAGCCAAAGTCTGGAGACTATCCGCCTGGCGGTCAAAATGGAGTATGTGGGCACGGCGATGGGGCTGCTCAGCTTTCTCTACTTCACCTGTCTGTACAGCAATCATCAGCACGGGAAGGTGATCCGCTTTATCAAGGCTTTCTATGCGGTCAACAATATCTTTATCCTGTTTCTGATCTTTACGATGGAGCATCACACGCTGTACTACAAGAGCATGGGCTATGCCGTGGAGGACGGCCTCAAGCTGTTGGTTTTTGAACCGGGCATCTTCTATCGCTGGTGGACCGTGTCCGTCACGGTGATGGGGCTTTTAATCGCGCTGATCATGGTGCAGTCCGTGCTGGAGCACAAAGGGGAAAAACGGCCGGAGCTGCTCTTTATCCTCATCGCCTCCACCGTGCCGATCATGATGTGGCTGCTGCGGATGGCTGGCATGTTCGGCCATTACGACTCGTATCCGCTCTCCATGCTGATCACCGAGTGCTTCCTTGTGTTTGTCATGTACCGCTACCGGCTGTTCGATGCGGTGAACCGTGCCAAGGACAGGGTGCTCGACGACATCAAGGAGGGGATCCTCGTGGTTGACGAGCTGGGGGCGCTGATCTATGTCAATCATGAGGCCGGCACGATCTTTCCGGATATGGACTGGAAGGATAAGGAGGCTGTCGATGAGCAGGTGTTCCACTTTATGGACACGCATGCGGACGGCTTTATCATACAGGAGCGTTTCTACGAGTGGCAGCAGAGTGAGATCTTTGATGACAAAAAGCGCAAGGCCGGCGTCCTGTACCGCATTACCGACACGACGGACAATTATCTGTATACGAAGCAGCTGATCGAGCTGAAGGAGGAGGCGGAGCGCGCCAACGAGGCGAAAAGTTCTTTCCTTGCGCGCATGTCCCACGAGATCAGGACGCCGATCAACGCGATCATGGGCATGAACGAGATGATCCTGCGGGAGACGGCGTTCGGCAGCGTCAGGGAATACGCGATGAACATCTACAGCGCAAGCAAGGTGTTACTGTCCATTATCAACGATATCCTGGATCTGTCCAAGATCGAATCCAGCAAGATGGAATTGACGGAAGCGGATTACAATATGGGGAATCTGCTCTTGGATATCGAAAATATGATCTCGCTGCGCGCGGAGGAAAAAAGTCTTAACTTTAAGATCGTGACTGACGCCGGTATGCCGAAATTCCTGCACGGCGACGAGAAGCGTATCAAACAGTGTATCGTCAACTTGTTGACTAATTCGGTCAAATATACGCACGAGGGTTCCGTCACCATGCAGGTGGATTATGTGAAGAATGACGACGACTCGATCAATCTGTGGGTATCGGTGTCCGACACGGGGATCGGCATCAAAGAGGACGATCTGTATCTGCTGTTCGATCCGTTCACGCGTTTGGATATGCGTAAGAACAAGACGATCGAGGGCACGGGGCTGGGCTTAAGCATCACGAAGCGGCTTCTCGAGATGATGGGCGGCAATCTGACGGTGGAGAGCATCTACGGCAAGGGAAGCACCTTCTCCTTTGTCATTCCGCAGAAGGTGGCGGGCGACGAGGTCCTTGGCGATTACAAGACGGCCGCAGATGATGTGGAGCTGCCGGATGCGCAGACGCACAGGGCTTATGTCGCGCCGAGGGCGCAGATCCTTGCGGTGGACGACACGCGCGTGAACATCACGGTCGTGAAAGGGCTTCTGAAACGCCTGAAGGTGCAGTTCGATTCCGCCCTGAGCGGGCAGGAATGTCTGGATAAGGTGAAGGCAAAGCACTATGATATCATTCTGTTAGATCACATGATGCCCGAAATGGACGGCATCGAGACGCTTCACAATATGCAGCAGATGGAAGAGTACATACAGAACAAGCCTGTCGTGATTGCGCTGACCGCCAATGCGATCGTGGGCGCAAAGGAAGAATACCTGAAAGAAGGCTTTTCGGATTATTTGTCCAAACCGATCGACTCCGCGCAGTTAGAGGAGATGCTTCGCACCTATCTGCCGGAGGAGCTGATAGAATATATCTGACCGCCGAGAGAAATAAGCGGCACAAGAAGTAGATAAGCAGAGGTAGACCATATGGCAAAAACAAATGCAGCAAACAACTATGACGCGTCAAGCATCACCGTTTTGGAAGGGCTTGAAGCGGTCCGCGTAAGGCCGGGCATGTATATCGGCAGCGTCTCCACGAAGGGCCTGAATCATCTGATCTACGAGATCATGGACAATGCCGTGGACGAGCATCTTGCCGGATATTGCTCCACGATATGGGTGACGCTGGAAGCGGACGGCTCCGCGACGGTGTCGGACAACGGGCGCGGTATTCCCGTAGGTATGCACGAGAAAGGGATCAGCGCCGAGAGACTCGTCTTCACCACCCTGCATGCGGGCGGTAAATTTGACAACGAGGCATATAAGACCAGCGGCGGTCTGCACGGCGTCGGTTCTTCCGTGGTGAATGCCCTGTCCGCGCGTATGCATGTGACCGTTAAGACCGGCGGCTTCATCTACGAGGATCATTACGAGAGGGGCATTCCCACACTGGAGCTGGAGAAGGGGCTTCTCCCCGTTGTCGGCAAGACGAAGGAGACGGGAACGACTATCAATTTCCTGCCGGACGATACGATCTTCGACCGCACGAGATTCAAGGAGGACGAGGTCAAGAGCCGGCTGCATGAGACTGCCTACCTGAATCCGGAGCTGACGATCATCTACGAGGATAAGCGCGGCGGGGAGATTGAGCACATAGAGTATCACGAGCCGGAGGGTATCATAGGCTTTATCAAGGATATGAACAAATCCAAGGAAACGATACACGATGTGATCTACTACAAGGGCGAATCCGAGGGGATCACGGTGGAGGTCGCTTTTCAGTATGTGAACGAGTTCCATGAAAATGTGCTCGGTTTCTGCAATAATATATACAACGCCGAGGGCGGCACGCATCTGACGGGATTCAAGACGATGTTCACCAACGTGATCAACACGTACGCCCGCGGCCTGAATATCCTGAAAGAGAAGGACGTCAATTTCACCGGCGCGGATGTCCGGAACGGCATGACGGCGGTGGTTTCTATCAAGCATCCCGATCCGCGCTTCGAGGGACAGACCAAGACCAAGCTGGACAATCAGGACGCCGCGAAGATCGTCAGCAAGGTTACGGGCGATGAGATCGTCAGATACTTTGACCGCAATCTTGACACGTTAAAGAGCATCATCGGCTGTGCGGAGAAAGCGGCGAAGATCCGCAAGACGGAGGAGAAGGCGAAGACCAATATGCTCACCAAGCAGAAGTTTTCCTTCGATTCCAACGGTAAGCTGGCGAACTGTGAGTCGAAGGACGCCTCCAAATGCGAGATCTTTATCGTGGAGGGCGATTCCGCGGGCGGCAGCGCGAAAATGGCGCGCAACCGCATGTATCAGGCGATCCTGCCGATCCGGGGCAAGATCTTGAACGTGGAGAAGGCGAGCATAGACAAGATCCTTGCGAACGCGGAGATTAAAACGATGATCAACGCCTTCGGCTGCGGATTTTCGGAAGGCTACGGAAACGATTTCGACATCAGCAAGCTGCGCTACGACAAGATCATCATCATGGCGGATGCGGATGTGGACGGCGCGCACATCTCCAATCTGCTCCTGACGCTGTTTTACCGCTTTATGCCGGAGCTGATCTACGAGGGACACATTTATATAGCGATGCCGCCGCTCTACAAGGCGATGCCGAGCAAAGGCGAGGAGGAGTACCTCTACGACGACAAGGCGCTGGAGCGATACCGCAAGAAGCACAAGGGCCCCTTTACCCTGCAGAGATACAAGGGTCTCGGCGAGATGGACGCACAGCAGCTGTGGGAGACGACGCTGGACCCGGAGACAAGGCTTCTCAAACTGGTAGAGATCGAGGACGCCCGTATGGCCAGCGAGGTGACGGAACTTTTGATGGGCACGGACGTCTCGCCGCGGAAGACTTTTATCTACAAGAATGCGCTGGAAGCCGAACTGGATATCTGATGAGAGGCAGGACCGCGAAAAGGACCGGAAGGAGCAATATTCATGGACGACAGGATCATCAAGACCGAATACTCTGACATCATGCAGAAATCTTTTATAGACTATGCCATGAGCGTCATCATCGCGAGAGCGCTGCCGGACGTGCGCGACGGACTCAAGCCCGTGCAGCGCAGAACGCTCTACGATATGCATGAGCTTGGCATACGCTATGACAGGCCGTACCGCAAATCGGCGCGTATCGTGGGCGATACGATGGGTAAATATCATCCCCACGGAGACAGCTCTATCTACGAGGCGCTTGTTGTCATGACGCAGGATTTCAAGAAGGGACTGCCGCTGATCGACGGGCACGGCAATTTCGGCAATATCGAGGGGGACGGCGCGGCGGCCATGCGTTACACGGAAGCGCGGCTGGCGCAGATCACGCAGGAGGCGTTTCTCGCGGATTTGGATAAGGACGTGGTGGATTTCGTGCCGAATTTCGATGAGACGGAGCGGGAACCCAGTGTGCTGCCGGTAAAGATCCCCAATCTGCTGATCAACGGTTCGGAAGGCATCGCGGTCGGCATGGCCACCAGCACGCCGCCCCACAATCTGGCGGAGGTGATAGAGGCCACTAAGGCGTATATGTTAGATGAAAATATCTCCACGAGAGAGCTGATGCGCTATGTGAAGGGCCCCGATTTCCCTACGGGCGGCATTGTCATCAACGAGGACGAACTGCCAGAGATCTACGAGACGGGCACGGGCAAGATCAAGCTGCGCGGCAAGGTGGAAGTGGAGAAAGCGAAGGGCGGCAGGACCAATCTGGTGATCACGGAGATCCCGTACACGATGATCGGCGCCAATATCGCCAAATTTTTGACGGATGTGGCGGCGCTGGCGGAGACAAAGAAGACGCAGGATATCGTGGATATCACCAACCAGTCCTCCAAGGAAGGGATCCGCATCGTCATTGAGCTGCGCAAGGACGCCGATGTGGAGAATTTTAAGAATCTTCTCTACAAGAAGACCCGGCTGGAGGATACGTTCGGCGTCAATATGCTTGCCATTGTGGACGGCAGACCCGAGACGATGGGATTAAAGCAGATCATACAGGAGTGCGTTACATTCCAGTATGAGGTGGCGTCACGCAAATACAGCAATCTTCTGGAGAAGGAGCTGGAGCGCAAGGAGATCCAAGAGGGTCTCATCAAGGCGTGCAACGTCATAGATCTCATCATTGAGATCCTGCGCGGTTCCAAGGATCGGGCGATGGCGAAGGCGTGCCTTGTGGAAGGAAAGATCGACGGCATCAAATTCAAATCCAAGGAATCCAAGATCATGGCGGCGCAGCTTATGTTCACGGAAAAACAGGCGAACGCGATACTGGATATGCGTCTCTACAAGCTGATCGGTCTGGAGATCGAGGCGCTGATCAACGAGCACGAGGAGACGATGGCGAACATCTACCGCTACGAGGATATCCTCGCGAGAAAAGATTCTATGGCGCAGGTGATCATCAACGAACTGGACGAGATCAAAGAGGCTTACAAGCGTCCCAGAAGGACGCAGATCACCACACAGAGCGAGGCGGTCTATGTGGAGAAGAAGATAGAGGAGACGGATATCGTATTCCTGATGGACCGCTTCGGCTACGCCAGAACGATAGATACCGTCACCTATGAGAGAAACAAGGAGACGGCGGACAGCGAGAACAAATATGTGTTCACGTGCAAAAACACGGGCAAGATATGTCTTTTTACGGACAAGGGTCAGCTCCACACCCTGAAGGTGATGGACGTGCCGATGGGAAAGCTGCGCGACAAGGGCGTGCCCGTGGACAATATCAGCAACTATGATTCCGCCAAGGAGAGTATCGTCTATGCGGCCAGCCAGAGCGACTTAAATCTCTACCGTGTGATCTTTGTCACGAAACAGGCCATGCTCAAGGTTGTGGACGGCGGAGAGTTCGACGTCGCAAAGCGCACGGTCGCCGCGACGAAGCTGCAGGACGGCGACGAGGTGGTGAGCGTCGTGACGCTGAAAGAACAGCGCAATATCGTGCTGCAGTCCGCCGAAGGCTATTTCCTGCGCTTTGCCGTGGAGGAGATACCCGAGAAAAAGAAGGGCGCGATCGGGGTGCGCGGCATGAAGCTTGGCGCCAAGGACAGCGTGGAAGCCGTATATTATACGCAGAACGCCGCAGAGCAGACGATCGAGTACGGCGGCAGACAACTGGAGCTCAACAAGTTAAAATCGGGCCGGCGCGACGGCAAGGGCGTCAAGGTGAGGGTGTGATCGTATGAGAGTCATAGCGGGAACGGCGAGAAGTCTGCGGCTGAAAACGCCGGAAGGCACGGATACAAGGCCGACTACGGACAGGATCAAGGAGACTCTTTTTAATATGCTGCAGCCTTATCTGCCGGATGCGGTCTTTATCGATCTGTACAGCGGCAGCGGCGGTATCGGCATCGAGGCGTTGAGCCGCGGCGCGCGGCACGCTTATTTCGCGGAGAACAATAAGGACGCGATCGCCTGTATCACAGAAAACCTCCGCTTTACGAGGCTTGCGGAGCGGGCGACCGTCCTCAGACAGGACGCGCTTGCGGCTTTGCAGAGCATTCACGAGAAAGAGGCCGATATCATATTCATGGATCCGCCTTACGGGCTCGGATACGAGAAGGCGGCGCTTCGGCTTTTGCGGGATACGGCCTACGTGACGGGGCGCACACTGATCGTCATAGAGGCGTCTCTGGATACGGATTTCTCGGATCTGTCCGAGATCGGCTTCGTGGTGGAGAAAGAGAAACGTTACAAGACGAACAAGCATGTGTTCTGCCGCAGACAAGGATCCTGACTGCACGGATCCGTAGACGGTCTTTTTTGACATTTTGTGAAAAGTGATTTATGATGTTAAAAACAACATTTGCATGAGGGAAGGGTAATCTGTCATATATGAAAGCGGCGATCTATCCGGGCAGCTTTGATCCGGTGACGTACGGTCATCTGGATATCATCAGGCGTGCGGCGGAGATTTTTGACGAATTGACGGTCAGCGTATTGAATAATAAAATAAAGACTCCATTGTTTTCTGTGGAAGAACGTGTTAAGATGTTAGAGGAGGCCGTGAAGGATCTGCCCAATGTCAGGATAGATTCTTTCAGCGGTCTGTTGATCGATTATGCCAGAGAGCAGGATATACATGTGGCGATCAGGGGACTTCGCGCCATTACGGATTTTGAGTATGAACTGCAGATCGCGCAGACCAACAGAAAGTTTTCAAACGGAGAGCTTGACACGATGTTCCTGACGACCAGTCTGGAATATGCGTACCTGAGTTCTTCCACGGTAAAGGAGATCGCCAGCTTCAACGGAGATATCTCGCAGTGCGTACCGGAATTTGTGGCAAGATCGATCTATGAAAAATACGGATATGGCAGATAGGAGTAGAGATGAGCAGTAGAATCGAACAACTGATCGACGAGATTGAAGACTATATTGACGGCTGCAAGTATCAGCCGCTGTCCAAGACGAACATTATCGTCAACAAGGAAGAGATCGACGAGCTTTTGCGTGAACTCCGCATGAAAACGCCGGACGAGATCAAGCGCTACCAGAAGATCATCACCAACAAGGAGGCGATCCTGAACGATGCGCGCGCCAAGGCGGAGGCGCTCATCAAGGACGCGACGGCGCAGACGACAGAGCTGATCAACGAGCACGAGATCATGCAGCAGGCGTATGCACAGGCGAATGAAGTGGTCAGGATGGCGACGCAGCAGGCGCAGGAGATCCTCAATACGGCCACGGCGGAAGCCAACGGCGTCAGAACTTCGGCGATGCAGTATCTGGACGATATGCTGGCGAATCTGGAGAGCGCCATGACGGCGACGCTGGCGACCACGAAAGAGCATTATGAGAGCTTCTACAATACGATCAACGGCTACAATGAGACGGTCAAGGCAAACCGTGCGGAGCTTCGACCCGCGCAGGTGGAGCAGATGCTCAAAGAAGCGGAAGGCGACGGGGAACCCGCGGAACTGGATCTGATGTAGATAGATACGGAGGAAGACAGGGAACGCATAGCGGTATTTGTTTTTCTGCGACACAAATGGGAAAATAGCTAAGAGTATGGATCACAAGCCGGTTTTCAAGAAACCGGCTTGTTTCGGTCAAATGCCGGGAAAACGCGGCAGAGGGCAGGATACGGCCGGACAGTGTATAAGGACGGCCGGCTGCTTTATGGGGTGGATCTGTGAGAGGAAGGAAACACTGCAAAAGGGAACGATACGGCATAACGGCGGCGGCCGTGCTGTGCGCGGCGTGGCTTGCGGCCGTGCTGCGGGCAGTTCCCGTTTGCGCGCAGGAGCAGACGCCGCAGGGGGATCCGGTCGTGGTGGTGATCGATCCCGGACACGGCGGCGAGAATCTGGGCGGAGAGTATGAGGATTATACCGAGAAGGAAATGACGCTGGTCGTGGCGAAGGCCATGAAAGAGGAGCTGGAGAAATATGAGGGCGTCACCGTCTATATGACAAGGACAGGAGACGAAGAACTGTCCTTGGACGAACGCTGCGCATACGCCGAGAGCGTTGGCGCAGACTTCATGTTCTGTCTGCATTTCAATATGTCGGGCGAACACACCCTGTTCGGCGCGGAGTGCTGGGTGTCGGCCTTCGGGGAATATTACAGCAAGGGATACGGTTTTGCAAGTATAGAGATAGATATGCTGCAGGAGCTGGGGCTGTACTCGAGAGGGATCAAGACGCGGCTCAATGACAGAGGGAGCGATTACTACGGCATCATCAATCATTCTGTGGAGAGAGGTCTGCCCTGTGTGCTCATAGAGCACTGTCATCTCGATCAGGCGAACGATCAGCCTTTCTATGACCATGACGAGAAGCTGAAAGCGTTCGGCCGTCTGGACGCGACGGCGGCCGCCAAGTATTTCGGGCTGCGCTCGGAAGCGCTCGGCGTCGATTACAGCGATTATGAGACGGTATCCGTCCCTGTGCCGTCCGGCGTCATGAGACCGGACCAAACCGAGCCGGATGTGTGTATGATCGACGTGACCGAACAGAATATGCAGAACGGGGAAGTGACGGTGGAAGTGTCCGCCGCGGACTATGACAGCGGTATGCTGTACTATACCTACAGCTATGATAACGGCGAAACTTTCTCGGCGCTGCAGAAGTGGCCGGATCGGGAGGCGGATACGTTCCGGTTTACCATGCAGGTGCCGCCGCATATCGTGCCGCAGATCATGGTCAACGCATACAACGGCTATGATCTGTACACGACCAGCAACATGGTCTCCCTGCCCTCTATGGACTATAAGACGGCCGAGGAGCTTGCGGCGGAGCTGGCCCTGAAGGAGGCGCAGGAGAGCGCCTCAGACGATGTGACGCAGGGAGATATCCCTGCCGATGCCGCCTTGGGCAATCAGACGAAGCGGCAGCGGGAGGCCGTGCTCCGCGAGGTCGCTCAGGACGAAAACGAAGAGCAGACTGTTTCGTTCGCCTATTTTCTGGGCGTCTGCCTTGTGTGTGCGCTGCTTGTGCTCGGCATGGCGGTCTCCATGATCCTGATCCTGTGGGGCAGAAGGCGCAGAAGGCGCAGAAGGCGCAGACACCGCAGTTCCGGACGGTCGTGACTGCACAGACAGACCGATACGGCGGGCGCATGCGTCTGCGGCCGGACAGAATGTCAGGCGTTTACAGGATAGCCCTGAATGTGAGATAACACAGGGCCGTGAGAGCAGTTTGGATCATCTTGTGAAATATATAGCGTCGTATGGAGAGGTCTGTGCGGCATATCATGCTGTATGTCTGCGCGATGCAGGAGAAACCGCCAAAGGGAAGCAGGATCAGGATCGGATAGTACAGGGATCCTCCCGCATAGTCGATACCGCTCGTGATCTCCAGAATACACCGGTAGACATTCAGCAGTGTCCTGCTTGTATGCCGAAACGGCACGAAGACGATGTTGAGCAGATTGAAGAAGACCATATAGCCGCCCAGCTTGGCGATGCCGATCAGTCCCGACTGCACGGAGGCGTCTACGGCGGCGAGAAGCGGCATGGCCGGCTGACGGCGCTGCGCGGGTGCGGCCTCGGCCGCCATAGACCGGAGACGGCGCTGACGCGGGAAAAGAGCGGTCTGTCCGGAGCGCCGGGCAGAGGGGCGTATGCCGCGAAGAAACGGCAGGATACGGCACAGCACAAGGCCGTACAGCAGAGGGATCCCGTACATGACAAGAAACGGGATAAGGGGCTTGTCAATGGAAAGGGCGGACACCACATAGCTCAAAAAATAGATCGGCCCGATATTGTTGCAGAAATACAGAAGACGCGCCCCTTCTTCGCGTGAGAGCCGTCCGGCTTCACACAGCTCGCCGACGATGCGCGCACCCATAGGAAAGCCGCACAGGAAGCCCATGATGACAGTGTACGAGCCGTTTTTGGAAGTGCCGTACAGGCAGTGCAGGAGAGGATGGAGCAGGGAGACGAAACGTTCCGTCAGATCCATACGGATCATGATGCCGGAGAGGATCATAAACGGAAGGAGCGTCGGTATCATCTTGGTGAACCACAGTGTCAGCCCGGTGGACGCATACTCCAGCGAGAGCGCCGGATAACGCAGCAGAAGGACGATGAGATAGAGGGACAGTGCGGTAAAGAGCAGACGGCAGAGTCTGTCGGCGGTTTTGCGCATGGCAAAAGGACTCCTTACGGAGATAACTCATCTAATTATATTCTTGGAAAAAAGATGTTATACATTCCTTTTGTCCCGTCTGTGCGCGCTAAAAGGGAAAGCCATGAGACTTGATAAATTTCTGTGCGGCTGCGGTCTCGGAACGCGCAGTCAGGTGAAAAAAGATATTGCGGCCGGCCTCGTGACGGTCAACGGAAAGACGGCGCTTCGGCCAAAGCAGCATATCGACGGTGCGGTCGATCGCATCTGCCATGGCGGACAGCCGTGCATTTACGAGCGGTATGTCTACTATCTCTTGCACAAGCCGGCCGGGGTGGTGTCCGCAACGGAGGATAAGCGGGAGCGGACGGTGCTGGAGCTTTTGGGTGATACGGGGCGGAACGACCTTTTTCCGGTGGGAAGGCTGGATAAGGACACGGAGGGGCTTCTGCTGATCACCAACGACGGCGCGCTGGCGCACGAGCTGACATCGCCGTCCAAGCACACGGAAAAAGAGTATGAGTGTCATCTCGCGTACCCTATTGACGAGGCGCAGAAGGAGCGGCTGGAGCGCGGTGTGGATATCGGTGAAAAGGAGCTGACAGGTCCGGCTGTCGTGCGGATCCTGGACGAGAAGAGGATCACGCTCACGATCACGGAAGGAAAATTTCATCAGGTGAAGCGCATGCTGCACGCCGTGGGCAATGAGGTCGTGTACCTGAAAAGGCTGCGCATGGGAGCGCTTGTTCTGGATAAAGACCTTCCGGCGGGCAGCTTTCGCAGACTGACGAAGGAAGAAACGGAGAGCTTAAGGAAATGACAGAGGCGGTTATTTTTGATCTGGACGGTTCGATGGTGGACTCCATGTGGATGTGGCGTGCCATTGACATAGAATATCTGGGGAGATTCGGCATCGTGCTGCCGGAAGATCTGCAGACTTGTATCGAGGGAATGAGTTTCAGCGAGACGGCGGTCTATTTCAAGGAGCGCTTCGACCTGCCGGACGATACGGATACGATCAAGGCGGACTGGAACCGTATGGCATGGGATAAATATGCCTGTGAAGTGCCGGTGAAGGAGGGCGTGGAGGAGCTGCTGCAGTACTGCGCGGCTCACGGGATCAAGGCGGGGATCGCCACCAGCAATTCCAGAGAGCTTGTGGAGAACGTGATCCGGGCGCATGGGCTGGAAAAATATTTCGGCTGCATCATGACGGGCTGCGATGTGGCGAAGGGCAAACCGTCGCCGGACATCTATCTCGCCGTGGCGAAGGCGCTTGACGTGCGGCCGGAGAACTGCCTTGTGTTCGAGGATATCATACCGGGCATTCAGGCGGGCAAGGCGGCCGGTATGCGGGTCTGCGCCGTCTATGACAAGTACTCCGAACATCAGGACGCAGAGAAACGGTCTCTTGCCGACTATTATACATATCATTTCAGGGAGTTGATGGAAGATGGGATTCTTGCCGATATCTAGGGAGGATATGGCGGCGCAGGGGATCGGGCAGCTTGATTTTGTCTATGTGATCGGGGACGCCTATGTGGATCATCCCTCTTTCGGCCATGCCATTATCAGCAGGGTGTTACAGGCGAACGGTTACAGCGTCGGCATCATCTCTCAGCCGGACTGGCGGGACGAGAACAGTATTGCGATCCTCGGCAGACCGCGGTTAGCCTTCCTTGTCACGAGCGGCAATATGGATTCCATGGTGAACCACTATTATGTGTCGGGCAGACACCGCACGAAAGACGCTTACACGCCGGGCGGAGAGCCCTACAGGCGGCCGGATCACGCTGCGGTGGTCTACGGCAATCTGATCCGCAGAGTGTACAAGGATGTTCCCGTCATTCTCGGCGGTATCGAGGCAAGTCTGAGGCGCATGGCGCACTACGATTACTGGTCCGACAGCTTCAAGCGTTCCATTCTGCTGGACAGCCAGGCGGATCTGATCTCCTACGGCATGGGCGAAAGATCCATTGTGGAGATCGCGGACGCGCTGGCCGGCGGCATCGAAGTCAAGGACATCACCTTTGTCGCAGGCACAGTCTACAAGACGAAGAACATAGAGGACGTGTACGACGGTGAGGCACTGCCGTCATACGAGGAGATGAAGGCGGACAAGGCAAAGTATGCGGAGAGCTTTTGGAAGCAGTACTGCAATACCGATCCCTTCACGGGAAAGACGCTGACGGAAGAATATCCAAACGGCGTGTACGTCGTACAGAATCCTCCGGCAAAGCCGCTCACCGTACAGGAGATGGATGCGGTCTATGATCTGCCGTACATGCGCGCTTATCATCCGTCCTATGAGGCGCGCGGCGGTGTGCCGGCCGTCTCGGAGGTCAAGTTCTCGCTTGTCAGCAACAGAGGCTGCTTCGGCGGCTGTAATTTCTGTGCGCTGACGTTTCATCAAGGCAGGATCGTTCAGGTCAGAAGCCATGAATCTATTGTGCGGGAGGCCGAACAGATGACAAACGATCCGGATTTTAAGGGGTATATCCACGATGTGGGCGGCCCGACCGCGAATTTCAGACACCCGTCCTGCGAAAAACAGATGACGCGGGGCGTCTGCAAGGACAGACAGTGTCTCTTTCCCAAGCCCTGTCCGAACCTCACGGTAGATCACGCCGACTATCTGGCGCTCCTTCGCAGACTGCGGGCGCTGCCGAAGGTCAAGAAAGTGTTCATACGTTCCGGTATCCGCTTCGATTATCTGATGGCGGATAAGGACGACACATTTTTCAGGGAGTTGGCGGAGTATCATATCAGCGGGCAGCTCAAGGTGGCACCGGAACATATTTCCGATGCCGTGCTCGACAGGCTGGGCAAACCGAAGAGGGAAGTCTACGAGCGGTTTGTGAAGAAATATCACAGGATCAACGAGCAGCTTGGCAGAAAACAGTTCCTCGTGCCTTATCTGATGTCCTCTCACCCGGGCTCCACCCTGAAAGAGGCGATCGAGCTGGCGGAGTATGTCCGTGATCTCGGCTATATGCCGGAGCAGGTGCAGGACTTCTATCCGACGCCTTCCACGGTGTCCACGGTCATGTACTACACGGGGATCGACCCGAGAGACGGCAGCCCTGTCTATGTCTGCCGCAATCCCCATGAAAGGGCGATGCAGCGCGCGTTGATCCAGTATCGCGATCCGGAGAACTACGAGCTTGTGAAGGAAGCGCTCATCAAAGGCGGCCGCGAGGATCTGATCGGCTTTGACAAGAAGTGTCTGATCCGTCCGCGCAGGATGGCAGGAGAAGGAAAAAAGGTGCGCGGAAGCGGCGCGGCGGCAAAAGAAAGGGCAAAACGGCAGGGCGCGCTCCGGGACAAGCAGACGCAGAAGAGCGGAAAAAAGAAGACGATCCGCAATATCCATAAAAAGAAGGGCGGGAGGCAGTCATGAACATTGGGATCATCACGGGGGCTTCCTCCGGTATGGGAAGAGAGTTTGCCGTACAGATAGACAGCCGGCTGAGCAAGACGGACGAGATATGGCTTCTCGCGAGAAGGAGAGAGCCGCTGGAAGAGCTGGCACGCACGATGCACACGAAGACCCGGGTCATTCCCATAGATCTGTCGGACGAACGGGAGCTGAGACGTTTTCGGGAAGTGCTTGCGATCGCCGAGCCGAAGCTCACGTTTCTCGTTTGCGCCGCAGGAACGGGATATCACGGGGCTTTTGCGGCGCAGACGGAGGAGCAGGTGTCCGCCATGCTGCGGCTGAACGTGACGGGACAGACTGGGCTGATCAAGCTGTGTCTGCCTTATATGAGAAAGGGGAGCAGGATCGTGCTGTTTTCGTCGGGCGCGGCTTTCGCGCCGCAGCCGGATTTTGCGGTATATGCGGCGTCGAAGGCTTACGCCTATTCTCTCGGCCGGGCGCTCGGCTCGGAACTGCGCCAAAAAGGCATCGGCGTGACGACGGTATGCCCCGGTCCGGTGGATACGCCTTTTCTGGAGCGGGCATACGGGGACAGAGCCCATATGGGAAGACTGAAACGCCTGACGACGGTGAGCGCCCGGCGCGTCGTGGCGAAGGCCCTCGCCGACTGCGGGAGGCACAGGCGCGTGTCGGTCTGCGGACTTCCCATGCAGATGCTGTATCTGGCGACGCAGAGCACACAGGAGCTCATACTGGGCTTTCTTGATGCCGGGCGCATATGGCAGGATATAAGGAGGAAGACGCACACATGAAAACGCTGTTTGTCAAAAAAGGCCGTTACGGATATATCAGGAACCACAGAGCGGTGGCGGCTGTCAGAACCCTTCTGTTTTTTGCGGTCAGCATCAGTCTGTACGTCATCGGCTATGAGACGACGGGGACGAACCGCAATCTGCTCACGATCGTCGCCGTGCTGGGATGTCTGCCCGCCTGTAAGAGCGCGGTGAACCTGATCCTTTTTCTCAGGGCGTCCGGCTGCAGCGAGGCGCTTTGGCGGGAGCTTGCGCCATATGATGATAAGCTGACCGTATTTTATGATATGTACTTTACGTCTTATCAGAAGAATTTTGCCCTGAGCCACATGGCGCTGAAGGGCGGTATCCTGTACGGACTCACCGAGAATCCGAAGTGCGATCCTGCGGAGGCGCAGAAGCATCTGGAACAGATGATACAGCAGGAAGGGATCAAAAACGTGACGGTTAAGATCGTTTCTGACAGCGCGGACTATATTGACCGACTGAGTCGATTGGAAAAAGCGGAGGCGGAGGAACGCAGGAACCAAAGTGAGCTGGTCAGTCTGCTGTACACCATTTCTATCTAGCGGCTTGCGGCCGGTAACGGCTGTCAGAGTTTAATATCCTAAAACGGAGCGCATATGTATCGATTTGAGATCACACCAAAAGACGCCGAACAACGGCTCGATAAATATCTGCACAGGATCCTGCCGTTGGCGGAGAGCGGCTTTCTCCATAAGATGCTGCGCAAGAAGAACATCACCCTGAATGACCGGAAGGCGGAAGGCGGGGAGCGGATCGCCGCAGGGGACAGCGTAAAGATCTTTTTCTCCGACGAGACGCTGTTAAGATTCATGGGGCGAAAAACGCTTCCGGAGAGCGGACAGACGGAGACGGACCTTTCTTTTTTGCGGGAGTGCGAAGCTGCGTATGAAAAGATCAGGGGCGTTTCCGTCCTCTATGAGAACGAACACGTTTTGCTGGCAGTCAAGCCCGCGGGCGTGCTCTCGCAGAAGGCCGCGCGGGGCGATCTGTCCCTGAACGAGTGGCTGACAGGATATCTGTTGGCGTCGGGCGCTGTGGCAAAGGGGGAGCTTGCGTATTTTAAACCCTCCGTGTGCAATCGGCTCGACCGCAACACCGGCGGGATCGTGCTGTGCGCCAAGACCCTGCAGGGGGCCAGAATGCTCGGCGGTATCCTGCGGGACAGATCGCTGCGCAAATATTACAGGACGTATGTCAAAGGAAACGTCAGGGAAGCGGGGCTTATTGAGGGCTATTTGAAAAAAGACGAGGCCCGCAACAGGGTTTCGATCGAGCCGGTGAGCGCCTACACGGCTTCGGCCGTGCCGGAGAGTCTGCGGCATGCTTATATCAAGACCGGTTACAGACCGATTCGGGCGGAAGCCGACAAGACGCTTCTGGAGATCGAACTTTTTACAGGCAAGCCGCACCAGATCCGGGCGCATCTGGCGGGCATCGGCCACCCCGTTTTGGGAGATTACAAATACGGCGACCGGGCGTGGAACGATGTGTATAGAAAAAAGTTTCAGGTGCGCGGCCAGCTCCTGTATGCATACAGCGTAGTATTCCCGCAGCTGGAAGCGCCCTTTGCGGACCTGAGCGGCCGGGCGTTTACCGCCGAACTGCCGGAGATCTTTGTGAAGGTGGCGGGAGCAGTGGTATTTATCGAGACTGCGCCGCATTCTGCATCATTTTCGTAAGCCGCCTATGCTTGCCGTGCCGGTTGTTTGCGTAAAAAGCGCAGATCCCGTGAAAAAATAACGATATAGTGTATTGTCATGCGGTCGCGTCGATGATAGAATAAAATTGCGGATAGAGAGAATGCGCTGTCGGTTTCATGCAGGGAGGAATAAAGCATGGATTTATCCGGACAGCGGGAGACCCCGGACTTTCTCGGGGGAGAAAAAACACATCATGGTCTCTGTGCCGAGCGAGATTGCACAGAACCTGAAAACGGCGGAGGAAGATGCCGCCTTTCGGTACGACGAGTCGGCAAGAAATCTGGTAGCGCAAAAGCCGGTGCTGGCTTATATCCTGAAGAGTGCGCTGGAAGAATACGCGGACTATACGGTGCAGGAGATTGCGGAGCGCTTCATCGAGGGTGAGCCTGAGATAAAAAAGGCGGCCGTTCATCAGGATCACCCGGACAAAAAGCCGGTTCCTGAGATGATGAGCGGCGATGACAAGGTGGCTGGGCTTTCCACTGCAGATAAGTCCCAGCGGGACGGCACGGTATATTATGACATCAGGTTTTTGGCCGTACTTCCGCTGAGCGGCGAACTGATCGATGTTTTTGTGAATGTGGAGATCCAGAACAACGATACGCCGGGATATCCGATCCCAAAGCGCGGCATCTATTATGCGGCGCGAATGATCTCTTCCCAGCGTGGAACGATATTCAAGGATCAGGAATACGGTAAGATCAAGAAAGCGGTGTCGATCTGGATCTGTGAGGGTACGGCGAATATCCGGTCCGATACGATCAACAGGTATTCTTTTGCGGAAGAGTGTCTGCATGGAGACTATCATGAGGAGAAGAAGGACTATGACCTGATGACGGTGGTGGTGCTTCGCCTTGGAAACAAGGGTGAGGACAGTGAAGACAATGCCATTCGGCTTTTGAGCCGGCTGTTCTCCATGAACCTGAGTTATGAGGAGAAGATCGATACGCTGGAGAATGTGTTTAGGATCGGTGTGAGCCGGGAGATGGACGAGGAGGTGCAGAACGTGTGCAATCTGAGTACAGGCGTTTATCATAAGGGATATGATTCTGGGCTTTTGGCAGGAGAGATGAAGAAGGCCCAAGAGACGGCATACAAACTGCAGGATAAGGGGATGTCGATAGCTGAGATCTCTGATACGATCGAGATCGGCATCGACACGCTGCAGGAATGGCTCGCAAAGCGGGAGGCGTTACTCGTAAAGTAACAGGCAGGGTAGTCCGTTTGGCTCGCTGTGCGCGGGAATAAGATGATTTTGTAAAAAAGGGTGCGTATATAAACTGCGCGCCTTTTTCATGACAGGGTGAGAGCAAAAACACGAATGGCAGGATAAATTATGGCGACTTGGAATTCCCGCGGGCTGCGCGGTTCCACATTGGAAGACCTGATCAACAGGACGAACGAGAAATATCTGGAAAACGGGCTGGCGCTGATCCAGAAGATACCGA
Organism: uncultured Lachnospiraceae bacterium; assembly: GCA_947626745.1. Lineage (GTDB taxonomy): Bacteria > Bacillota > Clostridia > Lachnospirales > Lachnospiraceae > UBA3282. Next base: position 266,107 of record CANQTF010000001.1, on the reverse strand, counting down.
CTCCCATCACGCCTATCAATATCGACAAGGAGAGCCGCCACATCACGCTGGCCTACTTCGACCAGAAGAGCACGGTGGACTATATCGGCGTGGTGCAGGGCATTCCCGTCTGCTTCGACGCGAAGGAGTGCGCGGAGGATACTTTTGCCCTGCAGAATATCCATGAACATCAGGTGGAGTTCATGCGGCAGTTCGAGCGTCAGAGGGGGATCGCGTTCTTTCTGATCTATTATTCCCACAAGGATATCTTCTATTATCTGCCCTATGAAATGCTGCGTTTCTTCTGGGATCGGGCGAAAGAGGGCGGGCGCAAGAGCTTCCGCTATGAGGAACTGAATCCTGCATATATCCTGCCGAAGAAGCACGGCATTCTCGTGCCTTATCTGGATATTCTGCAGAAAGATCTGGAGGATCGGGCGGATTAGCCGGAAAACCGATTGACAAACAGTGCCGGATACGGTATAGTATAAAAAGTTTAACACGCTAACTAATTAGTGAATTAGCACTTTAAAGTAATAAAGTGAAAGGATCGGATATGAGCAGCAAACTGGTACATACTCCCGAGGGAGTCAGGGACATCTACGGCGAAGAGAAAGCGAAGAAAACGGAGGTGGAACGGCTTCTGCATCAGAAGATCGTGAGTTACGGCTATCATGATATCCAGCCGCCCACCTTTGAGTTTTTTGACGTGTTCTCCAAGGAGGTCGGAACGACACCCTCCAAGGAACTGTATAAATTTTTTGACAAAGAGGGGAATACGCTTGTCCTGAGGCCGGATTTTACGCCGTCTGTGGCGAGATGCGCGGCAAAGTATTTTATGGACGAGAATGTGCCGATCCGGTTCTGCTATCAGGGCAATACCTTCACAAACACCTCGCTCCTTCAAGGAAAACTGAAAGAAGTGACGCAGCTTGGGGCGGAGCTGATCGGCGATGCGTCGGTACAGGCGGACGCGGAGATGATCGCCCTGACGATCGAGGCGCTCTATCACGCGGGGCTGTCGGATTTCCAGATCAGTGTCGGCAACTTGGAATATTTTAAGGGCATCTGCGCCGAGGCGGGTCTTGTGGAGGAGACGGAGCTGGAACTCAGGGAATTTATTTCCGGCAAAAACTTTTTCGGCGCGGAGGAGCTTCTGGACAGCGTCGGGGTCGAACGGCACAACAAGGAACTGCTCCTCAAGGTGAGCGAGCTGTTCGGGCCGGCATCGATCTTGGACGAGGCAGAGAAGGCGGTCACCAACGAGCGCTCCCGAAATGCCGTGAAGCGGCTTGCAAAAGTATATGAAGCGCTGTGCGATTACGGCGTGGAAAAATATGTTTCTTTTGACCTCGGTATGCTGAGCAAGTATAATTACTATACGGGCATTATCTTCAAAGGCTATACATACGGCGTGGGAGATGCCATCGTAAAGGGCGGCCGCTATGACAACCTGCTGAAACGCTTCGGCAAGGACGCGCCCGCTATCGGCTTCATGATCGTGGTGGACGATCTGCTGGCGGCGATGAACAGACAGGGGGTCGTCATCGCCGGCGAGGAACCCTGCCTGAGATTGTATTATGAGGAATCGGATTTTCATGACAGGCTGCTGGAGGCGAAGGAGCTGAGGGCGGCGGGCAAACGCGTGGAGCTTTTGCCGAGACTATAACAGAGAAGAGGGTATAGAAGCCATGAGTGAAGACAGATATCTGACATTTGCCCTCGGCAAAGGGCGTCTTGCCGGTAAGACGATGGAGCTTTTTGAAAAGATCGGGATCACCTGCGAGGAAATGAAGGACAAGGATTCCCGCAAACTGATCTTTGTGAATGAGGAACAGAAGTTCAGATTTTTCCTCGCAAAAGGGCCCGACGTGCCGACCTATGTGGAGTACGGCGCGGCCGATATCGGTGTGGTCGGCAAGGACACGATCATGGAAGAAAACAGGCGTGTGTACGAGGTGCTCGATCTGAAATACGGCAAGTGCAGGATGTGCGTCTGCGGTCCGCAGAGTGCAAAAGAGCTGCTGCAGCATCATGAGATGATCCGCGTGGCGAGCAAGTATCCCAATATTGCCAAGGACTTTTTTTACAACAAGAAGCATCAGACCGTGGATATCATCAAGCTGAACGGTTCCGTGGAACTCGGGCCTATCGTGGGGCTTGCGGATGTGATCGTCGATATCGTGGAGACCGGTTCGACGCTGCGCGAGAACGGGCTGGAAGTACTGGAAGAGATCTGCCCGCTGTCGGCGCGCATGATCGTCAATCAGGTCAGTATGCAGATGGAGCCGGAGCGGATCAAAAAACTGATCGCCGGTCTGCGTGAACATCTGTGAGCATAACGTGAAAGGAGTATTGTCACAATGGAAAACGAGAAAAACGGCGGCGCGCTGAAAGCGTGCAGAGGTATCGTCATTGCGCTGATCGCAGGTATCTGCGCGATCATCTGCACCTGTGTCCTGACGGGGAATCTGGTGTCCTACAAGAAGACCTCCGGCAGCGGCGGCCTCACGGCAACGGGATCGGCAAGCTGCGATTTTGAGTCTGATCTGATCGTCTGGAGAGGCAGCTTTTCCAGAGAGGGGATCACGACGCAGGAGGCATACCGCTCCATTAAGCAGGACGCGGACATGGTGCAGAAGTATCTGTTGGATCACGGTGTGACACAGGACGAGATGGTATTCAGTTCCGTGACTATCAGTGAGCGCTGGGAGACGGAATACAACGAGAACGGCGACAGGATCCGGGACTATGTCACGGGCTATAATCTCTGGCAGAATGTCTCCATTACGTCTTCCGACATCGATAAGATCGAGGATATCTCGAGGGATATTTCCGGCCTGATCGAATCGGGTGTGCAGTTCGCTTCGGAGGAGCCGGAGTATTATTACACGAAGCTTGACGAGCTGAAACTGCAGTTGATCGAGGAAGCGACGCAGAACGCCAAGGCGAGGATAGATCTGATGGCGCAGGGCACCGGCGCGTCTATCGGGGAGCTTATGAACGCCAACTTGGGCGTCTTCCAGATCACGGCGCAGAACAGCGATACCGAGTACAGCTATGGCGGCTCTTTTGACACCAGCTCCCGCAACAAGACCGCTTCCATTACGGTGAAACTCAATTATGCGGTAAACTGAGGCGGGCCAAGAGACAGGTTACAGGGAAACGGAGTATACAGGATCATGCAGACAGTTCAACTGACAAAAGACACACAAAAAAGCATCCTCAACGATCTTCTGAAGAGAAGCCCCAACAATTACGGGCAGTACGAGTCCGCAGTGGAGGAGATCATCCATAATGTCCGCGAAAAGGGAGACGAGGCGGTATTCGCCTACACGAAGCAGTTCGACCGGTGGGACGCGGCTGCGGACAATGTGCGCGTGTCGAAGGAGGAGATCGACGCGGCATTTGCGGCTGCGGACAGGGAGTTTGTTGGGGTACTCGAAAGAGCCGCAGCCAACATAGAGGACTTTCACCGCCGCCAGCTGCGAAACAGTTGGATCGACACCAGACCGGACGGCAGTATTTTGGGACAGAGGATCCTGCCGATCGCGATCTCCGGCGTGTACGTGCCCGGCGGCAAGGCGGCTTATCCGAGCAGTCTGCTGATGAATGTGATCCCGGCGAAGGTCGCCGGCGTGGAGAAAGTCATCATGACGACCCCGGCGGGTGCTGACGGCAAAGTGAATGAGGGTACGCTTGTGGCTGCGAAGATCGCCGGCGTGGACGAGATCTATAAGGTGGGCGGCGCACAGGCGATCGCCGCGATGGCGTTCGGCACCGAAAGCATACCGAAAGTGGATAAGATCACAGGCCCCGGCAATATCTTTGTGGCGCTTGCGAAGAAAGCGTGCTTCGGCTATGTGAGCATCGACTCTATCGCGGGGCCGAGCGAGATACTTGTGATTGCGGACGAGACAGCGAATCCGCGCTACGTTGCGGCCGATCTGTTGTCACAGGCGGAACATGACGAACTCGCCAGCGCGATCCTGATCACCACGGACAAAGAGTTGGCGGCGAAGGTAGAGCGGGAGATCGACGGTTTTCTGCAGGAGCTTTCCCGGGCGGAGATCATTCAAAAGTCGCTGGCGCAGTACGGCTATATATTGCTGGCCGACTCGATGGACGACGCCGTGGAGGCGGCCAACGCCATTGCGTCGGAGCACTTGGAGATCCTGACAAAAGACCCTTATGCGGTGATGACAAAAATTCGGAATGCGGGGGCGATCTTTCTCGGGGAATACTCTTCCGAGCCTTTGGGGGATTACTATGCCGGACCGAATCACATCCTGCCGACGAACGGCACGGCCAAATTCTTCTCGCCGCTGAACGTGGACGATTTTATGAAGAAGACGAGTCTGATCTCTTACTCGAAGGAAGCGCTGCAAAAAGCGCATAGGGACATTGAACTGTTTGCCGAGCACGAAGGGCTGACGGCGCATGCGAATTCGATCAGGGTGCGGTTCCCGGAAGGGTAAGACTGCAGGGAGGAATAAACGGGGCCGCTATGGGACAGCGGCGGAAAGAGAGGCTATCTATGGCAAGGACAGCGGAAATCAAACGTAAGACCAGGGAGACGGAGATCGAGACGACGCTCGCTCTCGACGGAACGGGCGTGAGCGATGTGAGCACTGGCATCGGGTTTTTCGATCATATGCTGCAAGGGTTTTCCAAGCACGGCTTCTTTGACTTGACTCTAAGAGTCAACGGAGATCTGGAGGTGGACGGTCATCACACCGTGGAAGATGCGGGCATCGTTCTCGGAACGGCGATCCGTGAGGCGCTTGGCGACAAGGCGGGCATCAGACGCTATGGCTCGTCCGTCCTGCCGATGGACGACGCGCTCTGCCTCTGCGCCGTAGACCTGTGCGGACGGCCTTACCTTGTGTTTGACTGTGCATTTCAGACGGAGCGCGCGGGCGGTCTGGATACGGAGCTCGTGCGGGAATTTTTCTATGCCGTAAGCTACAGCGCCGGCATGAACCTGCACATAAAGATGTTCCACGGGGACAACACGCACCACATGATCGAGGCGATGTTCAAGGCATTTGGCAGAGCGCTCGACGAGGCGGTGGCATACGATGACAGGATCGCGGGCGTGCTCAGCACGAAGGGCGCGCTGTAGACAAAAGAAACGGTACGGAAAGGTTTGGACGAAGCAGTTATGGGCTACAAGAAATTTATACCATGTATCTACCTGTATAAAGGAAACGCCGTAAAGGGCTTTGACGACAGGACGATCCTCGACACGGATCCCGTGGCGCTCGGCAGATCCTACGGCGACAATCATGCAGATGAACTGATCGTATACGATATGTCCGAAGGCGATGCCGAGCACGAGGAGGCGTTGGATATCATCAAGGCGATCTGCGCGGCCGCGGAGATCCCGGTGATCGGCGCGGGGAATGTGAAGCGTATGGAGGACATCAAGAAGCTGCTCTATGCGGGCTGCCGGAAAGCTACGCTCAACTATTCCAAGCCGGAGAACATTGTGATCACCGAGGAAGTCTCCAAGAAATTCGGGAAGGACAAGATCGTGGCCTGTGTGGCGGCCGCTGCGGAGATCACACGAAACGAGGCGCTTCTGGAGCAGTATGTGGGCGGTATCATTCTCGTGAAGGAGAAAGAACTGAAAAATGCCGTTGCGGTATCCGGATCCCCGATCATCGTCTCCGTCCCGGAAGTATCGCTCGACAAGATATTAGAGCTGTTGGCCAACGATAAGATATGCGGCATCTCGGGGCACGCTATCAACGAGAATGCGCAGGAGCTGCTGGCTATCAAAGCGCTGTGCCGGAATAACGATATCCCCGTGAACACGTTCGAGCCGGCGATCCGCTGGGAAGAATTCAAGCTGAATTCCGACGGGCATGTGACCGTGGTCGTGCAGGACTATAAGACCGATGAGGTCCTCATGGTGGCCTACATGAACGAGGAAGCCTATCATATGACGTTGAAGACCGGCAGGATGACTTACTACAGCAGGAGCCGAAAAGAGCTGTGGGTCAAGGGCGAGACGAGCGGGCATTACCAGTATGTGAAGTCTTTGACCGCCGACTGTGACAAGGACACGATCCTCGCAAAAGTATCCCAGATCGGCGCTGCGTGCCATACAGGGGCGCATTCCTGCTTTTTCAATGAGATCATGGCAAAAGAGTATGAGGAGTCGAACCCTCTCAGGGTGTTCGAGCAGGTATTCGCTGTCATCAAGGACAGGAAGATACACCCGAAAGAAGGCTCTTACACGAATTATCTTTTTGACAAGGGGCTCGACAAGATCCTGAAAAAACTCGGCGAGGAGGCCACGGAGATCGTGATCGCCGCCAAGAATCCCAACGCCAACGAGGTAAAATATGAGATATCCGATTTCCTCTATCACATGATGGTGCTGATGGCGGAGAAGGACGTGACGTGGGAGGAGATCACCGCGGAACTGGCACAGCGGTAGACATATCGGCGGTTAAGCCGAGATATTTGAGAGACTGTAAGTCTGAAGGAGGGAACGCATGCCGATCCATAAGATTGCGGTGATATCGGATACGCACGGAAGTCTGCGGCCGAAAGCGGTCGCGTCTTTTAAGTCGGCGGAGCTGATTCTCCACGGCGGTGACATTGCGGATCAGAAAACGTTTGACAGGCTGAACGAATGCGCGCGCGTAATCGCGGTGCGCGGAAACTGCGACAAAGAGTGGGCAAAAGAACTGCCGCAGGAGGTCAGCCTCGAACTGTACGGCAGAAAAATATATATGGTCCATAATAAGAAGCAGATGACCCCGAAGGCGAAAGAGGCAGACTTGATTATTTACGGGCATTCGCATCGGTATGAAGAGACGGAGGAGGACGGAAGGCTGCTGCTGAATCCGGGGAGCGGCGGGCCGCGGCGTTTCGGGAGACCGGCGACGATGGCTGTGCTGGAGATAGACGAGGAGAACGGCAGCATGGCGGTGAAGCGGATCGAGCTGTCTGCGGATGCAGCGCAGGATACGGCCGCAGACAACCTGTGCCCGGATCTTGACAGCGGAAAGCTGCGGGAAATCGTCGAGACAGTTGTGAGAGATCTCGCGCGCGGGCGCTCGGTAGACCGCATTGTGAAGGCACACGGGATCAGCCCTGTGCTGACAGAACAGATCTGCCAGATCTATTTCACGCATCCCGGCATCGACACACAGGGCGTGATGGACCGGATCGAGATCGCCGGGCGGTAAAGCCCGAAAGGGCTTGTTCTTTTTGTGGATGCGCCTGTGATCAATGAGTTTCCGCTTTGTCTGGAATGTGAATTTATCGAATATCAGGACAACGAATACGGCTGCGGCGTGATCGGCAGGGTCGTCAATGTGACCGCGGACGAGCGCGTGATGCCGGACGGCAAGCTTGATATGTCGCTGGTGAACGCTATCGCATTTGATCCCTATACGCATGGCTATTACAGGGTGACGGAGCGTGTCGGCGACGCCTTTCAGGACGGCATGAAGCTGAACAGATGATTCGTGCAGAATAATGTAATAAAGCGAAAAATATTCGTGTGATTTAATGCGAATATTTAAGATAAATCTATTGATTTCTGCACGAATATTTGCTATGCTATAAGTGACTTCTGAAAGGAGTGTCGCTTATGTATCGCAAAATCATGTCTTTTTTAGAAACATGGAAAGAAAGCAGCAATCGCAAGCCGCTGATCCTGCAGGGAGCAAGACAGGTCGGCAAGACTTATTCTGTTTTGGAGTTCGGACGTACCCACTATGAAAATGTGGCGTACTTCAATTTTGAAACGAATCCGAAGCTCGCGGAGACCTTTGCGGAAAATATCAGCCCCGATCATCTGCTTCCTGTCTTGTCTCATATCGCAGGGCAGACCATTGTCAGAGAAAAGACGCTGATCATCTTCGACGAGGTGCAGCTTTGTGAGCGGGCGCTGACTTCCCTGAAATATTTCTGTGAGGATGCCCCCGATTATCATATCATTGTGGCGGGCAGTCTTCTGGGCGTTGCGGTGAATCGGACAAAATTTTCTTTTCCCGTGGGCAAGGTCGACATGAAAACGCTCTATCCGATGGATATGGAGGAATTTATGCTTGCCATGGGGGAGGATGCTCTGGTAGAACAAATCAAAGAATGCTTCCGAACCGACACGCCGCTGCCCGCCGCGCTGCACGAAGCGGCGATGCTGCTTTACCGCCGCTATCTTGTGGTTGGCGGTATGCCGGAATGTGTCATGCAGTTTGCACAGACCGGTGACGATATTCTCGTTCGCCATACGCAGGATACCATTCTGGCAAGCTATCTCAACGATATGAGCAAGTATAATAACCTGAATGAGATCAAGAAAACGCGGCTGGTCTACGATAATATCACCGTGCAGCTTTCCAGAAAGAATACCCGTTTTCAATATAAGCTGATTAAAAAAGGCGGCCGTGCTTCCGAATTTGAAAATGCGATAGAGTGGCTGTGCCTGTCAGGGATCGTGTCGCAGGTGTTCAGAGTGGAGCAGGTGAAAAAGCCTTTGGAAAATTATCGAAACATCGACGCTTTCAAGATTTATGTCTCCGATCCGGGGCTGCTTGCCGCCAAAAAAGACCTTGCCGCCGACGATATCCTCTATATGACAGAGGAATTAAACGATTTCAAGGGCGGGCTTACGGAGAACTATGTGAATGTGCAGCTTATGATAAACGGTTATCGCACCTACTACTGGGAGTCCGAGCGAGGAGCGGAGATCGATTTTGTTATCCAGCGGGCGGGAAAGCTCATTCCCATTGAGGTCAAATCGGCCGACAACACCAAAGCCAAGAGCCTGAAAGTCTATATGGATACCTATAAGCCTGATTATGCCATTAAACTGTCCGCGAAAAACTTCGCCTTCACGGACGGAAAAAAGACCGTTCCGCTTTACGCCGCATTCTGCATTTGACAGAAAGGGTAATGAGCCGAATGAAAAGTGTCTGGCATAGATTCGCATGAATATTTTGGAAGGATGGAAAAATGAAAGCGTTGGTGATGAACTGCAGCCCTGTCAGAGACGGCGCAACGGCAGAAATCGTAAATATCGTTTCAAAATGTCTCACGGAACGGTATGAGGTCAGAAGTATATGTATTGATGATTTCCGTATCGGTTTTTGCAAGGGATGCAGGACGTGTCACCGCACCGCAAAATGCATGCAGAATGACGACGTTGAAAAAATCATCGAAAACTATGAATGGGCGGACATTATTATCTCTGTATCGCCTTCTTATTGGGCGGATATTCCGGGACAGTTTAAGGCTTTTATTGACAGATGCACACCCTGGTGTAATACCCATGAGCCGCACGCGGTTTTGCGATCCGGGAAGAAAGGCTATGTGATTGCGTTAAGGACAGGAACGAGTATGCGGGAATGTCAGCGTATTTTTGAAAGCATCGAACATTTTTACGGGCATTTGGAGATTGCATGCTGCGGTAGGCTGGGTTTGTGTTCCGTAGAATACAAAGATGCGGTGGAACAGAGAAAAACTGAGATTATAGAGTTTTGCAACGGGATATTTTGATTCTCTATATGAAATCCTTTCTGATCATGATAAGCTTAGACTGAATGGCTCTGCGAGGTAGAATGTGTCTTTGGCACATTCTATTTTTTTCTCCGCACACATACAATAAACCAACAGAATCCGGATAGGCAGTATGTGATATGGAGAGTAAGGTTTCACTGGATAAAAAGCTGGCGCTGGCGCAGTATATCAGGGAAGAGAATCACGGGAACCGCGTGAAGATCAGGCAGCGGGAGAAGCTGCTCTACGGGAAGGACACGCAGCCGCCGCTGTTCGACGCAGGAAAGCTGCAGGGGACAGGGCAGGACGATCCCCGGACACAGGGCGTTCCGTCGGTCGGTTTTTCGACGGGGACTTTCAAATACCGCATGATCCTCGCCCTCCTTTTGTTTGTGGGTTTTCTTCTCTGCGATACGGGCGGTGACAGGATCGGCGGCTACACCACCGATGAGATACACGGCATGATCATGGCTGACACGTTTCATCTGTATGATGCGGATGGAAACGACACGACGGAGGGGCTTGCCGCGTTGCTTGATTTTGGACGCTGAATCCGATATACTGATACCGACGGCAGAAAGATAGAGGAAATTACGGGCATGAGAAAACTGGCGCTGAGAGACGAAATTTTGATGCAGGTGGAGAAACCTGCCAGATATATCGGAAACGAGGTAAACTCCGTCGTAAAGGACAAGGCACATGTGGAGATCCGCTTCGCCATGTGTTTTCCCGATGTGTACGAGATCGGCATGTCGCATCTCGGTATCCAGATCCTGTACAGCATGTTCAATGCGTGGGCTGACGTGTGGTGTGAGCGCGTCTATTCGCCGTGGGTCGATCTGGACCGGATCATGCGGCAGGAGAAGATACCGCTCTTCGGTCTGGAGTCTCAGGAACCGGTGAAGGATATGGATTTTCTCGGGATCACGATCCAGTATGAGATGTGCTACACGAATATATTACAGATCCTTGATCTGGCGCAGATCCCTTTGTCCGCAAAGGAACGGGGCGAGGACGCGCCTATCGTGATCGGCGGTGGGCCGTGTGCCTACAATCCCGAGCCGATCGCCGAATTTTTTGACCTGTTCTATATCGGGGAGGGGGAGACGCAGTACAGGCGGCTTTTCGACTGGTATCTGGAGAACCGCAGGGCGGGCGGAACGCGTCTTGATTTCCTGCACGGCGCGGCCGGGATACCGGGCATATATGTGCCCCGGTTCTACGAGGAACTGTACCGGGCGGACGGCACGGTGCAGGGGCGGAGAAAGCTGTATGATGACGTTCCGGACAGGATCACCAAGGAGCTTGTGAAAGACATGACCGCAGTACACTATCCGCAGAAACCGGTAGTGCCTTTTATCAAGGTGACGCAGGACAGGGTCGTTTTGGAGATCCAGCGCGGCTGTATACGCGGCTGCCGGTTCTGTCAGGCGGGGCAGCTGTATCGTCCCGTGCGCGAGCGCGATGCGGACAAGCTGAAGGAGTATGCCAAAGCGGCGCTTCAAAATACGGGGCATGAAGAGATCTCCCTGAGTTCCCTGAGCTCCAGCGACTATACGCAGCTCAACGAGCTGTTGGATTTTTTGATCGAGGACTGTGACAGGAAGCATGTCAATATCTCTTTGCCGTCTCTTCGTATCGACGCTTTTTCGCTGGACGTGATGAGCAAGGTGCAGGACGTGAAGAAGAGCAGCCTCACCTTTGCGCCGGAGGCGGGCAGCCAGCGCCTGAGAGATGTCATCAACAAGGGATTGACCGAAGAAGTCATTTTAAAAGGCGCAGCGCTTGCCTTTGCGGGCGGATGGACGAGAGTAAAGCTCTATTTTATGCTGGGACTGCCCACGGAGACAGAGGAGGATATACGGGGGATCGGAGAACTTTCCAACAAGATCGCGGCCGCTTTTTTTGATACCGTTCCGAAGGACAAGCGTGTCAACGGCAAGGTGCAGATCGTCACGAGCACGTCCTTTTTTATCCCGAAGCCCTTCACGCCTTTTCAGTGGGCGCCCATGTGTACGAAAGAGGAGTTCATTGACAAGGCATATCTGACGAAAAAGGGCATTATGGAGCAGCTAAACCAAAAGAGCATCAAGTACAACTGGCACGAGGCCGATGCGAGCGTGCTGGAGGGCGTTTTCGCGCGGGGCGACCGCAGGGTGGCGGAGGTGATCCGGAAGGCCTATGAAAGAGGCTGCCTGTTCGACTCTTGGAGCGAATATTTTCACAACGATGTGTGGCTGGAATGCTTCGCCGACTGTGGGCTGGATATCGGCTTCTACACGACAAGAGAGCGGGCGGACGATGAGATCTTCCCGTGGGACTTCATAGACTGCGGCGTGACCAGAGAGTTTCTGCTCAGGGAATGGAACAGGGCGAAGGCGCAGACTGTGTCGCCAAACTGTAAAGAACAGTGTCAGGGCTGCGGCGCGGGCCGCTTCGGCGTGGGGATCTGCAAGGAAAGATAAGATATCATGTTTTCCCAAGGGCAGGGCGGTAAAGCCCTCAGACGACGGGAAGCGGGGGATTCGGTTATGAAGATCAGGATCAAATTTGCCAAGTACGGCGCCATGAAGTTCATAGGGCATCTCGACATGATGCGTTATTTTCAGAAGGCGATCAGGCGCGCGGACATCGATATCAGATACTCGGAAGGCTTCAATCCGCATCAAATCATGTCCTTTGCGGCGCCGCTCGGCGTCGGTATCGAGAGTTACGGTGAATATATGGATATCGAGGTACTCTCCATGACCTCTGCAGAGGATATGAAGCGGGCGCTCAACGACGTGATGGTGGAGGGCGTGGAGATCCTCTCCGTCAACGTGATGCCGGACGATGTCAAAAATGCGATGGCGAGCGTGGCGGCTGCGTCCTACAGGATCGCGATGAAAGAAGGATATTCCGAGAAAACTCCTTCCGGCGGCTTTCCGATCGATGATCTCGCGGGAAAGCTGCAGACGTTCTATGCGCAGGAGCATATCCCCTACACGAAGGAAACGAAGAAGGGCGTAGCGGAGCTTGACTTAAAAGAGGGACTTTATGAACTTGCGCCGGAGCCCGACGGGGCGATCCGCATGCTTGTGAATGCCAGCAGCAGCGGCAATATCAAACCTGCTATGGTATTTGAGAGCTTCTGTAAGTCTGCAGGGATCGATATCCCGCAGACGGCTTATCAGGTGACGCGTCTGGAGACCTATACGGACATGGCAAAGGACGGGGAGGCGCATAAGTTTGTGCCCCTGTCGGATGTGGGGAACGATGACAACAGAAAAAGGTAAGATCCTTATTTTAAAATTGAACGGCAAGTTGTTGATCATGCTGATCAAGGACAACCGTATCCTGTCCATACAGGTGCTGCGTGAAAACGAATATGCGGTAGGAAACGTCTATATCGGCAAGGTACAGAGCGTCTCCGAGAACATTGGGGCGGCATTTGTGGATATCGGGAAGGGGTATCTTACGTTCCTGCCGCTTGCGGAGGCACGGCAGGAAGATATCACGGGACGCAGGGCGCACAAAACGCTGAAACCGGGAGATGAGATCCTCGTCCAGGTGTCGAAGGAGCCGGTCAAGAACAAGCTCGCGAACGTGACGACGCGCATATCGATGTCGGGGCAATATGCCGTGGCGGAGAACAGACTGTCCAAGAGGGGTGCGGTGCAGGTATCCGCAAAGCTATCCAAAAAGCGGCAGACGCATTTCCGCGAACTGAAAGCGCTGCAGCTGATCGCCGCGGACTGCGGGCTGATCGTGCGCACCAACGCCGGAGAACTGGCAGACGATGCGCCGCTGATCGCCGAAGCCGGCGATCTTGCCGCAGAACTTGCGCATATTTTAGAGATTGCCGACAAACGCACCTGTTTTAGCTGTTTACACCGTGAAAAACCCGATTATCTGCATTTCATTGAGAATACCTACACGGCGGAATACGATGAGATTGTCACGGATATCCCGGAGATCTATGCCGTGCTGCGGGAACGGTCTGCGTCGGCGGCATCCTCCGTCAGGCTGTACGAGGACGAGTTACTGCCGCTTTACAAGCTCTATGCGGTGGAAGAACGGATCAGGGAACTGCTTGACAAGAAGGTGTGGCTGAAGTCCGGCGGTTATCTGGTGATCGAACCGACGGAAGCGCTCGTGTCGATCGATGTAAACAGCGGCAAGTACGAACACGGCAAAGACAAAGAGGATACTTTTTTCAGGATCAATATGGAAGCGGCGGAAATGATCGCCGTGCAGCTTCGGGCGAGAAATCTGTCGGGCATGATCCTTGTGGATTTCATCAACATGAGAGAGGACGGGCACAACCGGCAGTTGATGGAGTATATGAAGAGTCTCCTGAAACGGGACAGCGTGACCGCCGATGTGGTCGATATGACAGGGCTGGGGCTTGTGGAGATCACAAGGAAGAAAGTAAACCCCAGCTTTCAGGAGCAGTACAGCGATAAATAAGCGCGTACATGATAGCGGTGAAAGGAAGCGGAGCCATATGAAATTACTCGGCATGGAAAAGGTAAGGGACGGCAAATATCTGAAAAACTATGAACTCACTTATCTGAACAAAGCGGGCAGGGAGAAAAAGTACGAGATCGTCAGCCGCGGCGAGATCTCCGGGCCGGAGGCTCTGGGACAGCGGGTGAGCGGCGTCTCTATCGTGGCATATCACGACGATAAGCTGCTGCTCTTGCGCGAGTTCCGCATGGGCGTCAATCGCTTTATCTACAACCTGTGCGCCGGTATGATCAATGAGGGCGAGTCGATCGAGGAGTGCATTCAGCGAGAACTCTACGAGGAGACAGGGTTAAGCGTGAAGCGGATACGGACCATTCTTCCGCCTTCCTATGCGGCGGTGGCTTTCTCGGACGTCAAGACGCAGATCGCCTTTGTGGATGCGGAGGGGAGCTTTGAAGACCACACCTCGGAGAATGAGCAGATCGCCGCGGGATTCTACACGAAGGAAGAGGTGCGGGAACTCATGGAGACGGAGGAGTTCAGCTCCAGAGCGCAGATAGCGGCGTATTATTTTATGATTTCTTGAGAAAATCCATTGACAAATATTCCCGAAACATGTATGATAAACAAGTATGCCGCATAGTGAGGTATAAGTATGTCCTTTCGGGCATCACCGAAGCTAGCGAGTAAGATGGACTTCGGTCCATGAATAGGAGGTGCCATATGTACGCAATTATTGCAACAGGCGGAAAGCAGTACAAGGTTTCCGAAGGCGACGTCATCAGAGTGGAGAAGCTCGATGCCGAGGTCGGAACTTCTGTAACGTTTGACCAAGTGTTAGCTGTCAGCGATAAGGAGCTCAAGGTTGCCGGCGATGCGGCGAAAGCGACCGTTACCGGAACCGTTATGGATCAGGGCAAGGCTCGCAAGGTTATCGTGTACAAGTATAAGAGAAAGACCGGCTATCACAAGAAGAACGGCCACAGGCAAGCATACACGCAGGTCAAGATCGACAAGATCAACGCGTAAGAGTTTGTGCAAAGGTGTGAGATGACAAAGATCACATTCTATAAAACAGCGGCAGGGGAATATGCGGGATTTACGTGCATGGGACATGCGGGCTATGCCGACGCCGGCGAGGACATCGTATGTGCGGGCATCTCGGCGCTTGTGATCAATGCGATCAATTCTCTCGAAGAGATCACGAAAGAGCCGATGCAGGTGGATTCCGACGAAGAGACGGGGACGATACGGTGCCGGTTTACATGCCGGCCTATACAGGACAGTTCCCGGACGCTCATGGATTCTCTTGTACTGGGGCTGACCCGTATTGCGGAACAATACGGAAAGAAATATTGCAGACTGATATTTGAGGAGGTGTAACAAACCATGTTGAATATGAACCTTCAATTTTTTGCACATAAGAAGGGTGTCGGCTCTACCAAGAACGGCAGGGATTCCGAATCCAAGAGATTAGGTGCGAAGAGAGCTGACGGACAATTTGTCAAAGCAGGAAATATCCTGTACAGACAGCGCGGGACGAAGATTCACCCCGGCGTGAATGTCGGGATCGGCGGCGACGATACACTGTTTGCCAAGGTTGACGGTGTTCTCCGCTTTGAGAGAAAAGGAAGAGACAGAAAACAGGCTTCCGTATATCCTGTAGAGAAATAGGACGACTGATTCGGGCTTCGAACATCTCGGTGTTTGAAGCCCTTTTTCGGAAGCGCCAAGCAATGGGAGACTATTATGTTTGCAGACCGTGCTAAAATCTATGTGAGGAGCGGCAAGGGCGGCGACGGACACGTGTCCTTCTACCGCGAGAAATATGTTCCGAACGGCGGCCCGGACGGCGGTGACGGCGGCAGGGGCGGTGATGTGTATTTTGAGGTGGACAAGGGGCTCAACACGCTGACCGATTTCCGCCATATCCGCAAGTACTGTGCCGGCAACGGTGAGAACGGCGGCAAGCGCAACTGCGCGGGAAAGAACGGGGAGGATATCACGATCAAGGTCCCTGAGGGAACGGTCATCAGGGAGGCTGAGAGCGGCAAGGTCATCACGGATATGTCCGGGGACAACAGCAGATATCTGTTGCTGAAGGGCGGCAGAGGCGGCAACGGCAACCAGCACTATGCCACGAGCACGATGCAGGCGCCGCGCTATGCGCAGCCGGGGCAGCCCGCGCAGGAGCTGGAGCTTTTATTGGAGCTTAAGGTGATCGCGGACGTGGGGCTTGTCGGTTTTCCGAACGTCGGGAAGTCCACTTTTCTGTCCAAGGTGACGAACGCGAGACCGAAGATCGCCAATTATCACTTTACAACGCTGAACCCGAATCTTGGCGTGGTCGATCTGGAAGATGCCAAGGGCTTCGTGATCGCCGATATTCCCGGCCTTATCGAGGGCGCATCGGAAGGCGTGGGACTTGGCCATGAGTTCCTTCGGCATATCGAGCGGACGAAGCTGATCGTACACATCGTGGACGCGGCGTCCACGGAGGGCCGTGACCCGGTGGAAGATATCCATGCCATCAACAGAGAGCTTGCGGCATACGATGCCAAGATCGCCGAACGGCCGCAGATCATTGCCGCGAACAAGATCGATCTGATCTACGGGGAGGACGATCCCGTGGCAAAGATCCGGGCGGCGTTTGAGCCGAAGGGGATCCCTGTCTATGCGATATCCGCCGTCACGGGAAAAGGGCTTAAAGAGCTGCTGTACGGCATTAACGAACGGCTGGAGAAGCTGGATCCCCAGCCCGTCGTGTTTGCACAGGAATTTTTCCCCGCGTATCATTTTGACGTGCAAAACGAGCCTTATACGGTCGTTTATGACGAGAAGGAGAAGGCTTACGTTGTGGAGGGGCCGAGGATCGAGAAGATGCTTTCCTACACGAATCTGGAGTCTGAGAAGGGCTTTCGGTTCTTTCAGGATTTCCTGCGGGACAACGGCGTACTGGAGCAGCTTGAAGCGCTCGGCATCGGCGAGGGCGACACGGTGCGGATGTACGGCCTTTCCTTCGACTATTATAAATAGACCGTTTTTCTGACGGCAGGAAAGCGGTCGAGAGCAGAGGTATATTATGACGAGTAAACAGAGAGCCTATCTGAAGAGTCTGGCAAGCACGTTAGATTCCGTTTTTCAGGTGGGAAAATCCAGTCTGACGCCGGAGCTTACCGCGGCGATAGACGAAGCGTTCAACACAAAGGAACTGATCAAAATAGCGGTTTTAAAGAACTGTCTCGACGATCCGGGTGAGATCGCGCAGACGATCGCGGAGCGGACGCACTCGCAGGTCGTACAGGTGATCGGCAAGAAGATTGTCCTATACAAGCCGGACAGAAAAGATCCGAAGATCATACTGCCAAAGGAGAACAGGTGAGTTGAGAAAGATCGGGATCATGGGCGGCACCTTCAATCCGATCCACAACGGGCATCTGAAACTTGCCGGGGAAGCATACGGACAGATCCCTCTGGACGAGGTGCTCTTTATGCCAAGCGGCAGACCATATATGAAGCCGGAGCGGGAAGTGGAGTCTGCGCAGGTGCGCGCGGAGATGACTAAGCTGGCGATACGGGATATCCCGTATTTTACCTTCTCCGCGCTGGAGATCGGACAGCAGGGCAACACCTATACCTATCAGACGATCGAGCGGCTGCGGGAAGCCGATCCGGCGGCGGCCTACTATTTTATCGTGGGCGCCGACACCCTTTTTCAGATGCCGAAATGGGTATTCCCGGAGCGTATCTTTGCAGGGTGTACCGTTGCGGCCGCCGTACGTGACGATAAGACCGTCGATGATATACAGGCGCAGGCCGCCCTGCTGCGGAAACGGTACGGCGCGGACATCATATTATTGCAGACGTCACGCATGGACATATCGTCTTCGGATATCCGGCGTAAGGCGGCGGCCGGAGAGTCTATTGCCGCAGATGTGCCTAAGCAGGTCAGGATATATATTGAGGAGAGAGGATTGTATCGATGAAAACGCCGACGCTTGACAAACTTCGGGACAAGATGGAGAAGACCTTGGAGCCCAAACGGTACGAGCACACGCTGAGCGTGGCCTATACGGCGGCCAATCTGGCGGCCGTACACGGCGCAGATGTGGAGAAAGCGCTTCTTGCCGGTATGCTGCATGACTGCGCCAAGTGTATGAGCCACAAGAAACAGGCGGCGCTCTGCGGCAAATACCATATGAAGCTCTCCGATGTGGAAGCCGCTAAGGATTCGCCGCTGCTGCATGCCAAGGCCGGCAGCATTATGGCGCGGGAGACATACGGCGTTACAGACGAGGATATCCTGAATGCCGTCAGCTATCATACGACCGGCAGACCGCACATGAGCACGCTCGAAAAGATCATTTATATTGCGGACTATATAGAGCCGGAGCGCCGGCATATGAAAAAGAGCGACAGCGGGGCGCAGACAGACCGCTTCACCCGGATACGCCGCATGGCATACCGCGACTTGGATAAGACGATGTGCGCGATACTAGGCGATACGCTTGGCTATCTGCAGGAGAAGGGCGGCAGCGTAGATCCCATGACACAGACGGCATACGAGTTCTACAGACAGTATGGAGACGGGGAAATGCGGGAAGAGTAAGGAAGGACACAGGATCGCAGAATAGGATCGGAAAGGAAAACGGGATATGAACAGCAGAGAGATCGCAAAGCTTGCCATTGCGGCATTGGAGGATAAAAAGGCGGAAGATATCAAGGTGATAGACATCAGCGAGGTCTCCGTGATCGCAGACTACTTTATCATCGCGAACGGTACGAACCGCAGTCAGATCCAGACACTCTCGGATCATGTGGAGGAAACGCTTGGCAGAGCCGGTGTGCAGCTCAAACAGGTGGAAGGCTATGACAGCGCCAACTGGGTGCTTTTGGATTTTCGGGACGTGATCGTCCATATCTTTGACAAGGAGAACCGTCTGTTCTATGACTTGGAGCGCATCTGGCGCGACGGTAAGCTGACGGAGCCCGGAGATCTGTGACGAACAAAACAGGGACTTTTTCCCGAAAAAAGCCGACACTGCCGTGACGGGCCGTGCCGGCTTTTGCTGTTTGTCCGCGCAGCGGGTTACGAGTTCGCTTCGTGCGTCTCGCCGCCGGCATACATATAGAATGTGATGATATAGAGACCGGCGATACCTACCAACGCGTAAATGATCCTTGAAAGCCATGACATATTACCGAACACAAATGCCACGAGGTCAAAACTGAAAAGACCGATTAACCCCCAGTTAATAGCACCGATAATGGCAATCGTCAGGGCAAGGCAATCTAAACCTTTGTTTTTCATGTTTCTTTTCCCCTTTCTTAAGAACCTTCAAGTTTTTTTAAGCCGCCTATAATATTCCGTTATGAGAACATATAGAAAACAAAATAGTAACTGCCATCGACACGGCCTGAAATGTGCGCATGCCGGACAGTTACTATTATTATGTCTTGTCCTTGAACAGATATACTGGAAAATAAACCAACTCAGCGATAAAGTCTGAAAACGCCGAACACTTTGCCCAAGATCCGGCAATCGTCAACAATGATCGGATCCATAGAATCATTCTCAGGCTGCAGACGGATATGACCGTTTTCTTTATAAAAAGTTTTAACGGTGGCAGAGTCGTCGATCAGGGCGACGACCGTATCGCCGTTGTCGGCGGTCTGGCAGCATTTTACAAAAATTTGATCGCCGCTGTATATGCCGACGTTTATCATGGAGTCGCCCTTGACCTTCAATGCAAAGGATTCGCCTTTCGGAACCATGTCGGCGGGAACGGGAAAGTAGCCCTCGATGTTCTGCTCGGCGAGGATCGGCTCGCCGGCAGCCACACGGCCGACCACCGGAATAGATACCATCTCGGTGCGCACCATCTGGAAATTATCGTCACATATCTCGATCGCGCGCGGTTTTGTGGGGTCGCGTCTGATATAGCCGTTCTTCTCCAACGTCTCCAGGTGAGAGTGTACGGAAGAAGTGGATTTCAGATCGACTGCCTCACAGATCTCGCGGACAGCCGGCGGATAGCCGCGTTTTAAGATCTCTTCTTTGATATAATCGAGAATCTGCTGTTGTTTTGCCGTGATCTTACCATATCCCATAAGTCGTGAACCTTCCCTTTCCAAGCGCTGATAGCATAGACAGTTTCGTTTAGATCATTATCATCATAGCACAGCCGGACAGAAAAAGCAAACATATATTCAGAATATTTGTTCGATTTTTTGCGAAAAGGTATTGACAGTCGAAAATATGTTCGATATAATACAAATCATAAAGAACATTTGTTCGCAACACATGTTCGATGTCGAAAGGATAAGGTGAACGTTATGAATAACAGTATGCGCCATATGAGGATAGAAGATATCAGAAGTGAGAAAAGGATCCTGAAGAATCGGATCAGAAGACAGCGGGAGATGAGGAAGAACCTCTTGCTCCTGATCATGACCGTGTGCCTGATCGTCACATGCTCCTTGTCGCTGAACGGTTTTCGCGCCAACGCGAAGGACGATTCCACGGAGACCTCCTACAAATATTATAAGAGCATTTCCGTTGCGAACAACGATACCCTCTGGTCGATCGCGGAGCGGTATATGGACGAGGAGCACTATGCTTCCGTCCCGGATTATATTGCGGAAGTGATGCGCATCAATGGGCTGACGGACGACACAATCCTGTATGGTGAATATCTGATCGTTCCGTATTACGGAAATGAGTTCATAGGATAGCGGCGCGGGCCGTGCGCCGGCATCGGCAGAAGAGCAGGAAGTTTTTGTATGAACATATGACAGTGATCCTGCACAGGGTGGGATGACAGATAGACGGAGAGAACGGAAAAGGCTTTCGGCGTCTGTGGCATTGCTGTCACAGACGTATCGACAGCCTTTTTCGTTATCGCTTCTCGCGCAGCCTTACCTTGTCGGCCGCATAGCGGCGGCGCTCGTCCTCCAGCGCGGCATAATGCTTCTTTGTGGTATTGACATCCTTATGACCGAGGACATCGGCCACCAGATAGATATCGCCCGTCTCACGGTACAGAGATGTGCCGTAAGTGCTTCGAAGCTTATGGGGCGTGATTTTTTTGAGGCTCGTCACGGTAGCAGAATATTTTTTCACCATATTCTCCACGGCGCGGACAGATATCCGGCGGTTCTGCATGGAGAGGAACAGGGCGTTCTCGTGGCCGCTCTGCGGAATGATATGACGGCGCTCCTCGATATATGACCGGAGAGCCTCCTCCACTTCGCCGCCAAAGTAGACCACCGCTTCATAGCCGCCTTTTCGGCGTATTTTGATGCCGTTATTTTTGAAGTCAACGTCCCCGAGATCCAGACCGACGCATTCCGAGACGCGGATACCCGTTCCCAACAGCAAAGTGAGAAGGGCAACGTCTCTTGTCTTGGTGGCTTTGTGGAATCGCTGCTGCGCTTCGGTCAGCCCTGTGCCGTCCTCCACCTGATCGAGCAGGATCGCCACCTCGTCCGCGTCCAGACGGATGATCTCTTTATCGTGCAGCTTCGGCAGAGAGACGAGCTGTGCGGGGTTGCTTTTGATCAGCTCCGATTCAAAAAAGTAGTTGTAGAAGCTCCGCAGAGAGCATAGCTTTCTCTTTTTGCCGCGCTCGTCATTGGTATAGATCTTGCCGTCTTTCTCATAGTAGGAGAGATATTCCGTGTACTCCTCAATGTCTTCCCTTGTTATCATGTCGAGGATAGACAGCGGGAAATCTTGGATCTCCATGCGGCTGCAGTAACTGTTCCTCTCATGAAGATACTCGAAGAAGACGCGGATATCATATGCGTAGGCGAGGCGTGTCCTTGCCGACGTGTACTCGGTTATGCCCCGGAAAAACTGCTTGCAGAAAGCCGGAAGCGTCTCCGCCACCGCGCGCATTTTCTGTATATTGCCGATATTCTGCTGGTCATGGTAATTGTTGTTGTTCTTGGCATCCATTACAGTGTCCAACCCTCCAATCCGCCGTTTTGAATGGCGGCAAACATGCGCTCTTTGACGCCGGGCGCCTCACGGTTGATCTGCCGCAGGAGCTCCTTGGCGTATTCCCGTTTGGTATGCCCATCGGCGGGGCAGGGGCTCTTGACGACAGGAACGTCATATTTATGGACGAACCCCACGATATCCGCCTCGTGCATGTAGAGCAGCGGGCGGATCACGGTGATCCCCGTGCGGTCCAAGTAAGTGACGGGGCGGAACGTGTGGAACCTTCCCTCATAGATCAGGGACAGCATCATGGTCTCCACCACATCGTCCCGGTGGTGCGCGTATGCGATCTTATTGCAGCCGGCTTTCTTCATGGCCTCGTTCAATGCGCCTTTGCGCATCTTGGCGCACAGGGAGCAGGGATTGGTTTCTTGGCGGTCATCGAAAACGATCTTGGCGATATCCGTCTTAATGATGTGATAGTCAACCTCCAGAGAATCGCACAGCACCTGTATCCTGTCCAAATGCAGATTGTCGAATCCGAGATCCACCGTCACGGCGCACAATGTGAACGGAAGAGGGTAGAAGCGTCTGAGCCCCTGCATCGCATAGAGCAGGGTGAGGCTGTCCTTGCCGCCGGAAATGCCTACGGCGATCCTGTCATGCGGCTCGATCATGTGATAGTCGTCTATTGCCTTGCGCGTCCTGCTGTATACCTGCTGCAGATCCATTTTTTCAGCCCCTTCGCCGGATATTTTGTACCCCGCCTTATCTATTATACAAGATATTCCGTTTCTTGGCATTAAAATTTTAAAAATAATATGCATAAGAGGAAAAAAATGCTATAATAAATAAAATATCGAGTGCAGGGACGGAGACGGAAGCGTATGAAATTCAAATTTGACAAGAAATATCTATACTGGGGGCTTACGGCATTTTTCGTGATCGCCGCCAGCATCCTCTTTTACTATATAGTGTTCCATAGCGAGAACCTGTCGGAGCGGTTCAGTGCATTTATAGGGATCGCGATGCCGATCATTGACGGGCTTGTGCTGGCGTATCTGATGACCCCCGTGCTGAATAAAATAGAGAGATGTATCATCGGGCCGCTGTATGTGAAAGCCAAGCTGCCCATGACGCCCAAAAACAAGCGCAGGATGCGGGGTCTTTCCATACTGGCGACTATTGTTCTGGTGCTGGTGATACTCTATGAGTTTTTCGGGCTGATCATTCCGGAACTGGTCCGCAGTATCCAGAGCATTATCTTTCAATTCCCTATGTACATCAACAATCTCAGCAGCTGGGCGCTGGGTTTGATGAAAAATAACCCCGATCTGGAACAGGTCGTAAATTCGCTGATCGATCAATATTCCTCCAAAATACTGGACTATGTCAACAGCAATCTGCTCCCGAATATCCAGAACCTAATCAAGACGCTGTCCTCAAGTGTGATCGGCATGTTTAAGGCTCTTTGGAATTTTGTGATCGGATTCATCATCTCTATCTATGTGCTCGGCAGCAAGGAAAAATTTGCAGGACAGGCGAAGAAGATCGCCTATGCCTTGTTTGACCGCAAGACGGGAAACGAAGTGATCTCAAATTTCCGCTTTATCCACAGTACCTTTATCGGATTTATCGGCGGCAAGATCGTGGATTCCATCATCATCGGGATCATCTGCTTTATCTGCACAACGATCATCGGCACGCCTTATGCGATACTGGTGAGCGTGATCGTGGGCGTGACAAATATCATACCGTTTTTCGGCCCGTGGATCGGCGGCGTGCCGAGCGCGCTTCTTGTCCTTATGGTCGATCCGATACAGGCGCTGTATTTTATTATCCTGATACTGGTCATCCAGCAGTTTGACGGCAATATCCTCGGGCCGAAGATCCTCGGTGATTCCACCGGCCTTTCCGGCTTCTGGGTCATCTTTGCCATCACGATCTTCGGCGGCCTGTTCGGTGTGCTCGGCATGATCGTCGGCGTGCCGATCTTTGCGGTATTTTATGCGGGCGTCAAGGCGCTGGTGAACCGCTTCCTCAGCAAAAAAGATCTGCCGACCTCCACTGCGCCGTATCTCACGGTCGGCAGTATTGACGAGAACAGGCAGTTCTGCGAGTATATCCGGAGCGACAAGGACAGGTCGAAGAAGCAGTTTGGTCGTAAGAGCAAGAAGGCCGATACCAAAGAGACAGGAGAAGAGGGCAGTCAAGGTCGGGAAAAATTATGAAGATCGTATTTGTTCTGCCGGATATGTCGGGCGGAGGCTCGGAACGTGTCGTGGCGATGTTGGCAAATGAATATGTGGGCAGAGGATATTCGGTGGCGATCCTGCTGTTTGCCGGCAATCAGGTCGTCTATCCTTTGGACGAGCGGATCGAGATAGTCATAACCGGAAAAGCCTCCGGCGGCAATCCGTTCATCCAGATCGATCGGCTGCTGCGGATGCGCCGTTTTTACAGGCAGAACAAGGGATGTTATATCTTTTCTTTCTGTGTCAACGGCAGTTTTTTCTCGGTATTGGCTGCGGCGGGCATACGACACCGTCTCTTGGTATCCGAGCGGAACGATCCCAGCCGCCGCTTTGCGGGGTGGCGCATGCGCGACTGGTCATACCGCAGGGCGGATAAAATCGTCTTTCAGACGGAGGACATGAAAAAATGTTTTCCGAAAGCCATACAGAAGAAAGCCGTGGTCATACCGAATCCCGTGTCGGACGATATGCTCCCGCCGTTTGCGGGAGAGCGCAAAAAGCGCATCGTCTCCGTGGGAAGGCTGCAGCCGCAGAAGAATCATAAGCTGCTGCTCGACGCTTTCGCGGCCTTTTCCAAGCTGCATGACGACTACGAGCTTCATATATTCGGCATAGGCGAGCTGGAAGCCGCATTAAAAGAACAGGCGGCAGAGCTGCAGATAGCGGATCGCGTCGTCTTTCGGGGCTTCTCAAACGATGTGCAGCATGAGATATGGGACAGCGCCATGTTCGTCCTGTCCTCGGATTATGAGGGCATCTCCAATTCTATGATCGAGGCGCTGGCAATAGGGGTCCCTGTCATATCCACAGACTGTCCGGTGGGCGGTTCGCGCGCTTATATCGAGGACGGCGTCAGCGGTATCCTGACGCCTGTGGGCGACGCGGCGGCCTTGTCGGCAGCCATGTTGAAAATCGCGGACGATCCGGCGTTTGCGCGTATGCTTTCCGCAAACGGCGTTAAGATCAAAGATAAATACGGACTGAAGCAGATCGCAGACCGGTTTTTGGAGGAAGCGGGGATTGTCTGATGGATAAACGGAAAAAATATGATACGGCGCTGCTTCTCGGCTGCAGTTTGCTTTTCTATCTCTTTTTTGCCTTTTACGACGGAGCCGTCATTTGTGTGGATTCACCCAGTTATATCGGCATGTATTTGTCCCGCGAGCCTTTTTACTGCACGTTTCTGGCAGCGCTCAGGGCGTTTTGTACTGTCTGCGGCGGCGGAGATTATCTGATGCTTGCCGTATGTATCCAAAGCGTTTTGGCAGCGTTTGCGGCGTGGTCGCTGGCTGTCTATTTACAAAAAGTGTTTTCCCTGACCTTCCTGCAGACGGGTGTCGTGATGGGGATTCCGCTGGCAGCTTCCCTGTTGTGCCGTTTTGCGGCGCGGCGCTCGTCCATGTATTCCAACAGCATACTGACGGAAGGGATCACGGTCTCCTTGTTTTTGCTCTTTACGAGATATCTGTTGGAATTTTATTATGAAAGAAGCCGCAGAAGCCTTGTGACAGCCGCGGGTATTTCACTGATCATGATCGCTTCCAGAAAACAGATGTATGTCACATTGATACTGCTGTGTATCGTGATCTGCACGGCCGGTATTCGGGCGAAAAAGGCGGGCAGGAGCGTTCTTGCCGGTATCGTATGCGCGCTCGGCATCCTTGTCTGCAATTTTCTCTTGGACACGGGGTACAATTATGCCGTACACGGCGAGGCGGCAACGCACTCCAGCGACAACAGATTTCTGGCTACGGTATGCTTCTATACGGCGGAGCGTGCAGACGGGGAGCGGATAGAGGATGCGGAAGCCCGCCGGCTGTTTTATCAGATCTACGATATCTGTGACGAGCAGGGATACTTAAAGCATCACGCCAAAGGCGGCTGGTACGGCCGGGTGTCACACTTCGGCGATTATTATGACTGTATCCAGATCGATACGATGTGGCCGGCCATACAGGCGTATGTCCGCGCCAGCTACGAGGGTGATGATGTGGCGCTGGAGCAGAAGGTAGACGAGATCACGAGCCGTATCATAACCGGCTTGCTGCCGGGTGTGTGGCCCAAAGTCTTCGGCTGCTTTGCGGACAATTTCCTTTCGGGGCTGGTCACGACCGTTGCAAAGCGGAGTCCGATCCTGATCGTTTACTCGGTTTTGGTATTTGTCCTGTACTTCGTATTGCTGTTTCTGCAGATCAGAGCGGAGGGCATGTCTGCAGCCGTCTTTTTTGCCGTTTATGTCTTGGTTTCCATTGTTATCAACGTGTCGGTGGTATCCGCGGTCATTTTCTGCCAGACCCGCTATACAATCTATAACATGCCCTTGTTTTATATCGCTCTGTGGCTGTTGGTCGTCAGGAACTGCAGACTGCTCCGCGGCAGAGCTTCCGTAAAAAGCCGATTATGACCGTGAGCATATTGATACCGATCAGGAGATAGGTGATCGTAAATATCCCGGATAAAAATCCGTAGCGGTAATAAAGCAGGAAGAAAGCAACGGAAAACACCGTGCCGAAGCCGACGGCATGCAGTGTTATCCAGATCGTATCCGACGGTTTACCCTGCCGGATATCCCTGTCATATTCCTGAAAAAACAAAAACAGGACAGGCACATAATAGACCAGCGTGTACTGCCAGTTTGAGGGCAGATACGATACCAGAACACCGCTTATAAACAGCGCTTCCTGCCATTTCTTGGAGCATAGGAAAAAACAGAGCAGGGAAGCCGCCAGAAATATATGGTTGACAACGACCGCAAACGTATCTGCGCATATTTCGTTCATACCCAGCTTCCATCCAAGCCATTTTGCCATTCCGCAAACGGTATTCGTCTTATCGGGATCGATGTAAACGGCAAATTCGGTCAGTGTCTTGACCAGATCCTTCATTCCCTGCAATCCGCCGAAAAACAAAAACGGGACAAAGATCACAGCAACGCCGTATAGCATCAGCCATATCGCCTTTTTCCATTCTTTTCTCTTGAGATATATGATGCCCGTCAGGGCGGGATACAGCTTGAAGCCCGCACAGACAGCGATAAAGAGCATCGCAAGCTCCTGTTTTATCCTGCGGTCCGAATCGATCCATATCCATGTAAGCGCAAGCAGAAGCGCTGTCAAGATCACAATATTGCCCCGCTGTACGGAGGTACACATGAAGGGATAGGACAGCAGCAGCGAAAGCGGCAGCAACACGGTATGCTTGAAGCCCGTCTTATGAAAATACTGCCCGATGCAGTAAAGCAAAAGTATCATCAGCGCCATATTGTATACGACAAATACGACCAGGGCATTATCCGCATCCCGGTAATTCTGCCAATTTAAGATACTTTCGGCATCTTTATAGGGAGAGAGGCTCCACAGGAATGTGTACAGCAGATAGGCAAAGGGCGGGAAGCTGTAGGGATCCCCATAGGAATACATGACGGAGGGATCCGAGCTTCCGGCAATATGATAATAATAATCCGAGAACAAAAAGGAACTGCTGAGGACGCATTGGCGGAACAGGCTGCCGTGACAGATGATATTGCATACCAAAAAAGCCAGCGTAATACTGAGACTCACAAATAAATACAGATCTATGGGCTTGATTTCCGGCCGGAGCATTTTATGAGTATGAAAACACTTCAAAATCTGCACACCTCATAATATGTAATCGTTAAAAATGCAACAATCACATTATAGCATCATATATTACATATTGCAATATATCTGTAATACACATAAAATGCGGAATGAAGTGCATATTAAATATAAAAATTAAAATATGATATGAAATATATAGTAAATATATCAATATGTCGTGGATATTTTGGGAGGATTTTACCGAAATGGCATTTCAGATCAGATCAGACCGCAAAGAGACCGAAACAAAATCGATCCGGTTTCCGTTAGATCTAATAGAAAAAATAGAAAATGTGATCAAAGGAAACGATGTAACGTTTACGGGCTTTGTGATTCAGGCGTGCGAATATGCGCTTGATAATATGGAGGTAAAGCAATCATAACGTGTAAGAAGAACCCGCAAGATCCCTTGTCGTACCATAATAATATGGCGTAAGCGAGGGATCTGTTTAAAACGGGAGAACTATTCGTTAAACAAGGGTTTTGCGCATAGTTATATATCGACCCTCTTTCAGATTATCAGAAGAAAGTCAGGGCCTTTGCATTTATAATTTATGATTCCTTCAGCTTGAATTGTGCGACGGATCCTTTCCATTATCCGACGAGACGGACGCAGCTTCCTGTTCCGGCGAAGTGATACACACAGATCAAGAAGCTGCGTCTGCATGAACGATAAAGAGAGTCAACGGTTCTCAAAGTCCTCGACGAACTGCGCGATCAGCTTGACGGAACCTTCGATACCCAGCACGCCGCTGTTGATAGACAGATCGTAGCTGTCCGCCCTGCCCCACTTCTTGGAAGAATAATAGTTGTAATAGCTTTGTCTGGATTTATCCTTCTTGTTCATCATGTCGATGGCCTTCTGCTCCGTGGTGACATCTTCATAGCGCTCCATGATGCGTTTTACCTTGCTCTTCTGATCTGCGTGTATAAAGAGATTCAGGCAGTTCTGATAATCGTGCAGCGCATAGTCGGCGCATCTGCCGACGATGACACAAGGGCCTTCGTTCGCGATCTTCTTGATCGTATCAAACTGCGCGAGAAATACCTTATGGCTGATCGGCATATCCACGAACGAAGAGGAATTGTAGCCGAACGAATAGGTGTCCATCACCAGATTATAGAGAAAAGAGCTGGTGGGACGCTCGTCGTGGTTCTGGATCATCTCCTCGCAGAAACCGCTCTCCTTCGCCGCCCTTGACAACAATTCTTTATCGTAAAACTTGATTCCAAAATAGTCGGCAACCTTCTGCCCGATCTCGCGGCCTCCAGAGCCAAACTGCCTACCGATGGTAATAATGGTATTCATAGCATAACCTCCCCTTTCTGTCATGAAATCCCGCCCCTGTATCAGGGGCAAAAGCCGTATCTGTCCGGCTACTTATATTATATACGGTTTTTCATGAAAACGCAAATCCGGGATCACACTTGCCCCTGCCAATATGCCACGATCTTATCGATCATCTTGATGCAGTCCTGCTGTGCCGTATCCTCATGATATGGCTGCATCTCGCTATATGTATGCCCGCAGGGCTCCGTTTCCTCTTCTTCAAAACCGCCGCATACGCCAAGAAGCCATTTCCCCAACAGGCCGGTTTTAAATTTAAAGATATAATAGGTCATTTCCCGGTACTCAAATTGCCCCGCACACTCTATTTTGCTCGGTGCTTTGCCCAATTCCTGCGGATCCGATAACCACGCAAGCATATTTTCCGTAGCCGCATTCAACTGCTGTTGATCCATTGTTTTCTCCTCTCTCTTGTAAGAAACGCCATGCGGCCGAGAAACTCCCTTTCGCATGGCGTCCTGTTATGTTCAGTTTGCTTTTCGGCAGACAGATCAGGCTTTTGCCTTCTTCTTCATCTGCGCGCTGAAGGTCTGGATACCCTCCACAACAAGGAAGAGCGCCAGAACGACCATAGCGGCCGCGAAGATCAGCTGGAACCAGTCGCCCCACATCGCGGAGCCGCTTGCTGCCATTTTGATCTTGGCGATCACTGTCATGACAAGGCTGGTGATCGTAGCTACCAGCATAAATACCATCGGGATATAGAACATCTTATTGTTCTTGCCCGCGTTGCCCAGCCAAGCGGCAACCGCCATCAGAGCGATACCTGCAAGCAGCTGGTTGGCAGCGCCGAACAGTCCCCAGATCTGGCTCAGGCTCAGACCGCCGAGAACGCAGCCGATCACTACCATGATGAGCGTACCCGTCAGAGGATATGCGAGCACCTTGCGGATGCCTGTGGCATCCTTGTAGGTCGCCTCGTCCTTTTTCAGGAACAGCTCGGAGAACATGAAACGGCTCAGACGGGTACCCGTGTCCAGACTGGTCAGTGCGAATACGGAAACCGCCAGCGTCAGTAATGCATAGATCGTGTTGTATACGGTAGACTGCTCCGTGCCGAACATGGTCGCAATACCTGCCGCAAAGGCTGCAGCCGGTGAACCGAAGTCGCCGTTGGTGTATGCCTTAAATACCATACCTACCGCGATCAGGGAGATGATACCCAGTGCGGACTCGATCAGCATGGAACCGTAGCCGATAGGCTTCGCATCCTTCTCATTGGCCAGCTGCTTGGACGATGTACCTGTGGAGATCAGGCTGTGGAAGCCCGAACATGCGCCGCAGGCAACCGTGATGAACAGCGCCGGGAACAATGTGCCGATGCTGGTCTTCCACCCCGTGAACATCGGGATCTCAAAGGTGGCCGTTCCGGAGAACGCCGAGAAAAAGATACCGATCAGCGCAACGCCCATCATCGCATAAAGCAGGAAGCTGGACAGATAGTCACGGGGCTGCAGCAGGATCCACACGGGAACCAGCGAAGCGATCGTGATGTACGCGCCGATCGTGATGATCCATGCGGTGCGGCTCATGGCAAAACCAAAGTTCAGGCCGAGCGCGATCATCAGAACGATGCAGACGATACCGCCGATGCTGGCAGGCAGTGTCTTGACACCCAGACGGTTAGTTACCAGACCATAGATAATCGCCAGCACGATAAACATAAGGGAGATGATCGCCGTCGTCTCGTTTCCGGTAGGGCCGTTTGTGAAGCCGAGCGGATTGGTGGAAGCAAATGTGCCCGCTACCACGTTCACGAAGGAAGCGATAACAAGGATCAGTACCAGCAGGGCAAAGATGATGAACAGCTTTTTCGCCCTGTCTCCCATAGAATCTTTGATGATCTCACCCACGGATTTGCCGCCGTGGCGGATAGATGCGAACAGGGAACCGAAGTCCTGCAGTCCACCGAAGAAGATACCTCCGATGACGCACCATAAAAATACAGGCAGCCATCCGAATACGGATGCCTGGATCGGCCCGTTGATAGGGCCTGCGCCCGCGATGGAAGAAAAATGGTGACCCATCAGTACGGCCGGCTTAGCGGCAACATAGTCAACACCGTCCTCCAGTTCAACAGCAGGCGTCTTTCTGCCGGGGTCGATGCCCCACTGCTTTGCAAGCCATGAGCCATAGAAAACATAACCCAGTACAAGCAGAGCGATCGCAGCTACGATAATCAGAATCGCAGTCATAGTTTAACACCTCTCTCTTCTCTTTTTGGTTACTTTGAAGAACCGCAACGCGGTTTACCTCATAATATTGCGAAAGAGCTTCTTCAGATTCTTCCCCCGTCTGTTACAGAAAAAATCTCCTGTAGAAGTCTCTATGGCAACCAAAGAATAATGGCTCCACCCCTGCAGGGTGTGCCTGTAACTCCGGTAGCGCTTACACCTTTTGATATAAGCGGCCGCGTCGTCGTCGATCTGTTCCGCCAGCACGACAAGCACGATATCCGTGTTGCGGTGGTTGGCGTGCGGAACTACGCGCGCCATTCCCTCTTCCCACGCGGCCTCATCCAGCCGCCTCACATCATCGGGGCCGATCCGGTCCGACGTCGCGAAGAACACATACTCATGGGAATCCGCCTCCGCAAGCGTCGCCGCTTTGACAAGAAAAAACTGCTCATCGTGGGTGTGGAAGGCCGCCTCCGCCCGAAACGGCTCCGGAACGTCCTCCGTCTTGATATTATAATAGCGTCTGTAGGAGTGCAGAAGCTTCTGCAGAGCCTCGTCAACCGTCATCAAACGCCTCCTTCTGCGCTGTCTTGGTCCTTCGGCATGCCGACGAGCGCATCGGGCGCAAGGGCGCTGAGCCGTTCCATCAAAACCTTGGCGGCGTGAGAGCCGGGAAGCTGGATCTGCGCCAGCTCGCCGTCGGCGTCACAGACGACAAGGTGTTCTACCGCCAAGTCGCCCCTGCCGCAGCACAGCTTGGCAGGTATCAGCATGACACGGCGGAAATAGCGGTAAATCTCAGTATATGGTATGTAAAAGATCTGGCGGGCAGAACGAAAAAAAAGATGCCCTTCCCCTAAACGCAGTCTGCCGATCTCCTGCGCGCTCTTGTATTCCGTCTGCAATACGGCCGTATTCTCTTCCTTTGATTTTAAAGCGCGATACTTCATATCTCACTTCTCACTCCGCGTTCTATAAAAAAAGACACGGTGAGCCCGTGTCCTAACGCTCACCTTTGAGCCTGCATGATTCCGTCAAAAAAATCCACGGATAATTATAGCACGAAAACGCACACTTTACAACACTAACGCGAAAAAACTTTCATTCTGTCAAAAACCGCGGTGTCCGTCCGACTCAGCGCGGCAGTATCCGCAGCAGACGTTCAAAATAAGCCGGGAGCGGTGCGGTCACTTCCGTGTAGGCGCCCGTCGCCGGATGCACGAAGCCGATCACCATCGCGTGCAGCGTCTGCCCCTCCAGCCGGTAAGGCACACTGCGGTGCGAGTATATCTCGTCGCCCAGCACGGGATGCCCGATGCTCGCCATATGCACGCGGATCTGGTGGGTGCGCCCCGTCTCCAGCACGCACTCAATATAGGTGTATTCGCGAAATCTTTCAAGAACCGTATAATGCGTTACCGCCGGTTTGCCGTTTCTTTCACTGACCGCCATCCGTCTGCGGTCCTTTATGTCCCTGCCGACGGCTGCCCGGATGACGCCCTCTTCCGCGTCGATCACGCCGTGTACGATCGCCCGGTATCTGCGTGTGATGCTGTGTTCCTTAAGCTGTGCGGCGATCGCACGGTGAGCCTGATCGTTCTTGCAGACGATCAGGGAACCGGTGGTATCCTTGTCGATCCGGTGAACGATGCCGGGACGAAGGACGCCGTTGATGCCGGACAACTGTCCCTTGCAGTGATACAGGACGGCGTTGGCGAGCGTGCCGCTGTAGTGTCCGGGCGCCGGGTGTACGACCATGCCCTTCGGTTTATTTACCACGAGGACGTCCTCATCTTCATAGAGGATATCGAGAGGAATATCCTCGGCCTCTATGGAAGGCTCTGCGGCTTCCGGAACGGCGAACACGATCTCGTCGTCCACCCGCAGACGATACCCCGCTTTCTGCGGTCTGCCGTTGACAAGCACGCTGTTTTCTCTGATGCATTTCTGGATATAAGTGCGGGACAGATCGGGCAGCGCGGCGCTGATCCACTTGTCAAGCCGTTCCTCGTCCTCTCCTAACCCGATCTGGTAAGTAAACTGTTCCATAGGCGGCCCTATTTCAATTCGCGGTATCGCTTCTGCTTGAAGCTGATAAAGCTGAGGTCGTTTTCCTTGTAGACGAAAAGGAGCATGATCACCAACACCGCCGTGGAGATCGTGACATACATATCCGCCACATTAAAGATCGGGAAGTTGATCAGCACGAAATAGATAAAGTCCACCACATAATTGAGGCGGATGCGGTCGATCATATTGCCGATAGCGCCGGCGGCGATCAGGCTCAGAAGCAGATGCAGTATCCGGTATTTCCTGCTGTCAGGGGTCTTGCACAGCACATAGCCGATCACGCCCAAGATCACGACCGCCACAAAGATAAAGAACGCCTTCTGGTTCTGGAGCATGCCGAAGGCCGCGCCCTTGTTCTCCAGATAGTTCAGCTCCAGTACGCCGTTTATAATGATGTAAGCGGGCTTATCCTTCAGGTGGATCACGGCGAGATATTTCGTGTACTGATCCAAGGCGACAAGCGCTGCTATCCCCAACAGATCAAACAGTATCAGCAATTTCTTTTTCAGGTTCATTCTTTCGCGTCCTCATCACTAAAATAGATCTCACGGATGGCGGCCAGTATCTCCTCGTCCGTCACGGTTTTGTCGATCACAGCCTTTCCCACCTTTTTCAGCAGGATAAACCTGATCTGCCCGCCGTCCATCTTCTTGTCCGATTTCGTCAGCCTAAGGATCTCGTCGGGATCGATGGAATCTATGCTGATCGGCAGCTCGAAAGGCACAAACATGTCGCGCACTTCATAATATTCGTCCATAGACAGCCAGTTATGCTTCCATGAGATATAGGCCGCGGCCACCATGCCGAGAGCGATGCATTCCCCGTGCAGCATGCTGAAATCCTTATATTTCTCTATGGCATGGCCGATCGTGTGGCCGAAGTTTAGGAGCGCGCGGTCGCCCAGCTCTTTCGGATCCTTCTCGACCACCAGCTTCTTGACCGTACAGCTTCGCATGACCATTTCTTTGAGCACGTCCGGCTCTCTGTCGCGGATCTCATACATATGATCCAGCAGCCATTCGTAGAACATAGCGTCCTTGATCAGCCCGTGCTTCATGACTTCGGCAAAACCGGCATAAAACTGCCTGTCGTCCAGCTCCTTTAAGGTTGACACGTTCATGTAGACCAGCTTCGGCATATAGAAAGCGCCGACCATATTTTTGTACCCGTCAAAATCGACCCCCGTCTTACCGCCGATGCTGCTGTCCGACTGGGCGATCAGCGTAGTCGGGATCTGCACGAAATCGATGCCGCGCAGATAGGTGGCCGCCGCATAGCCGGTAATATCCCCGACGACACCGCCTCCCAGAGCGAGCAGGAGATCCCTGCGGTCGAATTTCGCCTCTATCAGGTCTCGGTAGATGTCCTTCACGGTATCCAGAGTCTTGTTGGCTTCTCCCGCCGGAAAGACATGCAGCAGCGTCTGACGGCAATGTCCGTCAAGAAGCTGCATCACCGTGTCTCCAAACAGCTTTGCGGTGTTGGAGTCCGCGATGACTGCCACGCGCCTGTTTTCTATCCCAAGAGCCTGCAGTTCCTCCGTAAGCATCGCGAAGCTGTCCGTGAATACAATATCGTAGCAGGGCTTTTTCTCATAGTTGATCGTCATTCTCTCAGCCATAGATATCCTCCGTAGATGATGCGCATCGGCACATAGGAAAACTTCCTGACACTGCTGTCAGGAAGTCGTCAGGCATCCATTAAATTCCATTGTTGATCGGTACGTCGAACGAGCCGGA
This sequence comes from uncultured Lachnospiraceae bacterium, assembly GCA_947626745.1. Classification (GTDB taxonomy): domain Bacteria; phylum Bacillota; class Clostridia; order Lachnospirales; family Lachnospiraceae; genus UBA3282. The sequence goes on along the minus strand of CANQTF010000001.1, from coordinate 231,003 downwards.
TAAGATTTCCTGAAAATCACCTGAAATATCAACGCTCGCAGGTGTGATGATAAAGATATAATGCGATATCTTCTGCAGATTGCCCGACATCGCGAAGCAGGAGCCCGAAGTAAAATCAATGATGCGCTGTGCGATATCCACATCCAGGCCCTCCAGATTCAGAACAACGGTGCGGTTGGCGAGAAGCGTCTCCGTGATCTCCCTTGCGTCCTCCACGGTAGTGGGCTTGATTACGCATACCTCCATGCCCGTGCCGGCCATTTTTTTCATCTGCCGCATCGGCGTTACCTTCGGCGTCTGTTTCTTGACCGGATCGTCTGCCGGCGCGGCGTCCCTTGTATTTCCCGTCGGCCTTTTGGCAGGTTCCGGTTCATCGTCATAGAAATCGTCGTCGTAGTATTCATCTTCTTCATCGTTCAGCTTCATGGCGTTCAAAAACTTGTCCATCACACTCATTTCTTACAAACCCTCCGTCGATTCGATTGATTCCCTTACACAGATCGCTTATGTATATTATAAGACCTCGTATCGTCTCTCCCCGAAAATGCCGGTGCCGACACGGATATATGTTGCGCCCTCCTCTATGGCGACTTCATAATCTCCGGTCATGCCCATAGACAATTCTTCCATACATACATTATCAATGCTTTTATGTATTATGTCAACATAAATTTGCTTTAATTTTGCAAAATATAGTCTGTTTTCCTCGGGATCGTCTACATATGGTGCTATCGTCATCAAACCTTTGACAAGGATATGCGGCAGCTTTGCGATCTGCTCCACCAAGGCGGGAGCCTCCGCCGCCGACACGCCGAACTTGCTCGCCTCGTCTGCCACGTTGACTTCCACAAGGACGGAGACGGTCACATTCTTTTTGACGGCTTCCTTGCTGATCTCCTCGGCGAGCCGCAGGGAATCGACGCTGTGGATCATATACACCTTGTCCACGATATATTTGACCTTGTTGCGCTGCAGATGCCCGATCATGTGCCAGCGTATGTCTTTGGGAAGCCGGTCGTATTTCTCCACGAGCTCCTGCACCTTATTCTCACCGAAATCACGGCAGCCCAAGTCATAGGCTTCCTGCAGCATGGAGACGGGCTTGGTCTTGCTGACGGCGATCAGCTTCACCGACTGCCGCTCTCTGCCGCTTCGTCTGCACGCCGCCTCTATTTTTGTCTCTGCCGCGTTTAGCTTCTCCTGAATCCTGTCTTTCACACCGACTTACCTCTCATATATAAATTGATTGTCGTTCACCGTAGATGCGTCCAGCACGATATGGTCGTAGACGTTCAAGCCGTAGACGGTATTGGATCTCACGATAGAGTACTCGTCGTTGGCGTACAGGACGGTCACCTGCTTGAAATCCGCATATCCTTTGTTGATGTTGTAGACGCCCGTCAGGGAGCCTGTCTTACTGACCGTGTATTTCTGCGTGGAATCCGGCTTGTGGATAACGTTTCCCGCACGCAGGACAGAGTCGTCCAGATAATATTCCGTCTCCGTCTCGTCGTAGATCGTCGTCGGCACAAACTCCGTGACGGCGTTCCCTTCCTCGTCATAGGTCTCCAGAAGGACGCCGTCGCTGCCGCTGTTGCCGCCCTTTGTCACGTAGTCCTTCGGCACGATAAAGAATTCCTTCGTCACCATCGCGGAGTTAGGGATCTTTAACCCCTTTTCATCTTCCAGAAGAAGCTCGATCTCGATAAACCGGTCTGTGCAGAATGTGATCATGGAGTTGGTAAATGTCAGGGATACGAACGTGTCGCCGTCCCCGTTCGTATACGAATCGACCTCGCCCCATGAGGTGTACTGATTTTTGAGGAATTTCACTTCCACATACTCTTTTTCCAGAAGCTCCTCGGCCAACTCCTCATCGACCTGAATGACGATGGACCAGTCTTCGTCCGTGGACAGCTTGTAGATCTGGTCGCCGCTTGCCACCAGATCGTTATTCATAAAATGCTGCTTCTCATAATCCTTCTGCTCAAAAAGCGCGGCGGTCATGTCCTCCAGCGTCAGATCCTCGTAGCCGTCAATGGAATAGATCACGATGCCGCTCTCCGGCGCGTAGCGGTAATTGACAAAGCTGCTCCCGCCCGCTTCGTTGAGCGCGTCCGCATTTTCAAGGATATTGTAGTTGGACAGCTTTAACGCCGTGCCCTCCACGCTGTACTTGAAATTGTACACGTCCGAGAACTGCGTGCGGTCAAAACGGCTCGTGAAAGCGGTGATCTCGGTCTTTAACTCCGTCAGATCCGCGTCCGAGAGAGAGTTCTCTCCGCTCTCGCTGGTGTGCATATAGTCGGACAGCTTGCCGGTCTCGTCCACCGTGTAGACGAGATCGCCCTTGGCGACCCGCTCCCCTTCCCTGGCGAAATAATTGACATAGCCCGCATCGCTGCCGGTAATGATCTTCTCGGTGCGCAGCGCGATGCCGGTGTATATGCTGTTGGACGTCAGAGAACCCTCCGTAACGTTGTAGCCGACGATATGATCCGACCGGAAATACATAAATACACAGACGACGACATAGATAAAGATCGCCGCAAAGATCAGCATACCGATGTTGATGTTCGGCGGCGGACTGTATGGAGCTATCTTGTTTCCTCTCTTCGCCAATGCGCTTTCTCCTTGTTACATATCAAAAACCTCGGATACACCGAGGTTTTATGGAATTACATGCATATCGGTTATGTATGTTTTACAGTGAAACGATGACCTTGGACCGCAGGGCCTCAGGCAGCGCGCCCTCGTCTACGGAAACACTCAGCACGAAGTCCACATGGAATTTTGCGCCGATCGTCTCCAGTTTGTCTACCACGGCGGCGATGCCGTCTTCGTCCACACAGGCGATCTTCAGGAAACTGTCGAAATACATGTGCTGCAGATCGTGGTCCTGCGAAATGATGCCGCAGATAAATCCGATGAACTCGTCGCTGTTCGAGATCAGATAATCGGAAACGTCGATCAGCCTGATCTTATTGTTCAGCTCGAACATGTGCTTCGTGCTCTTGTCCAGATATACGACATTTCCCTGCGCCTCTTTGACGACTGTATTTACTTTATCCAGCAGATGCTTGGTTTTTCCCTTTCCCTTATTGCCTACGATCAATTCAACCATGGCGAAACCCTCCTAAAGTATAAAATATGATGTTTGCTTATAATATGACTTCGTCTGACTCTATTATAAGGGAATCCCTCTAAAAAAACAACTAGAAAAACTTATTCGGCCGCTTCCAGAAGTTTGGTCATATCCGCGTACAGCTCCTCGCCGGAGGTGTCTTTCATAATGACGGATATGTATTGCGTCCCGTCCCTTCCCGTGGACAGCAGGATCAGACAGTGCCCCGCCGCGTTGGTGGTCCCGGTCTTGCCGCCGATCACCGTGATGCCCTCCGGCATCTCATAGGTGCCTTTCAGATATTGATTCGTCGTACTCGTCTCAAAAGAGATCTCTGCGCCGTTTTTGTCCCTGTACACGGTGTTGTAGGAGGTCATCTGTATGATCTGCTTGAAGAGCTCGTACTTGAGCGCCTCCTGAAAGATCAGGTACAGGTCATAGGCGGTCATATAGTGATTCTCTTCCGTAAGCCCGTTGGGATTGGTAAAATTGCAGTTTGTAGCGCCCAGCTCGGCCGCTTCCCTGTTCATGAGGGCGACAAATTCCTCCACGGAACCGGATATGCCCTCGGCGATCATGACGGCCACGTCGTTGGCGGAGTATATGAGCAGGATGTGCAGCGCCTGATCGAGCGTCATCTGGTCGCCCGGCTTCAAGCCGCATAACTGCGCGCCCGGCTCTGTGATGCGCACGTTCTCGCTGGCCGTCAGCATCTGGTCGGGCGAGCCGTATTTGATCGCCACGAGCGCGGTCATGATCTTCGTGAGGCTGGCAGGATTCACTTGAACGTTGACGTTCTTGGCGTAGAGCGTATCCAGATCCTTCAGATCAAAAAGCGCTGCCGCGCCCACGTCGGGCAGATCCACGCCGACCTTCTTCACGTCCCCGTTCGCGACGCACAGATCGGCGGCGAAGGGCTCCAGCGTTTCCTGATTGGAAATATTCAAGAGCTGGTAGCTGCTCACCTCGCTATTCAGTTCGTATGCCATGTCGTACTTCGATCCGCCGCAGCCTGTCAGGACAGACGCGGCCGCAAGCGACACGGCGATGATCCTGCGTATGGAACGCTTACTTGTACATTTCACGCCACTCAAGGTCTCCTCTGTCGAGTGATTTGATCAACAGCTCCGCGCTCGCCAGATTGGTAGCGAGGGGAATGTTGTGTCTGTCGCACAGCATTACCACATTGTTGACATCGGGCTCATGCGACTTCGGATACAAAGGATCGCGCAGAAAGATGACAAGATCGATCTGGTTGTGCTCGATCTGCGCACCGATCTGCTGCGCGCCTCCCAAATGCCCCGCAAGATATTTGTGGACGGACAGATTCGTCACTTCCTCGATCAGACGTCCCGTCGTTCCCGTTGCAAACAGTTCGTTTTTGCTCAGGATACCCCGATAGGCGATACAGAAATTCTGCATCAGCTTCTTCTTGGCATCATGTGCGATCAATGCGATGTTCATACGATATACCCCTTCTCTTTGCTGTCAATATCATTTTTTGCACTGTATCCGTACGTTGAGTACGAACCCGACCCCGATATACAGACTGACGAGAGACGTCAGCCCGTAGCTGACAAAAGGCAGAGGAATGCCCGTGTTGGGGCTGACCCCCGTGGCCACGGCAATGTTAAGTAACCCCTGAAAGCCGACCAATGCCGCTACCCCCGCGGCTATGATGGCGCCGGCCAGATCTTTTGCCCTCCTAGCTACCATAATACATTCAAATGATATGAAAATCAATAAGACAATTACGGCACAGCTTCCGACAAAGCCAAATTCTTCCCCGATCACCGCATAAATAAAATCCGTCTGCGGCTCCGAAATAAAGTTTCCGTTCTTGACAGAAAGGGATTCGTTGTTATTGTAACCCTTGCCGTACAGCATGCCGGAGCCGATGGCGGTAATGGAATTGAGCTGCTGATAGGCCTCCGTCGTGGCATATTCCTCCGGATACAGCCATGCGAGGATACGCCGCTGCTGGAACTCATTGATGATCTGCTGATCCGGCTCAAGGATCATCATAAACAGAACGATAAACGTGGGAACCGCCACCGCCAGCGTCATGACGACGTACTTCCAGCTCGTGCCGCCCACAAAGAGGATCACGCAGAACAGGACCACGACCACGATGGTGGTGGACAGGTCCGGCTGCTTGTAGATCAGATAGAGCGCCGGCAGGACAAGCAGCACACAGAGGCCGTTGAACCATAGCGTATGCATCTCCTCCTGATGCCGCATGATGAGCTGCGCGAAGAACAGGATCAGCAGGATCTTGGCTAACTCCGACGGCTGGAACTGAATGCCGAAAAGATTCAGCCATCTCTGCGCGCCGCCGGCATCCTCGCCCATATACCGGACGAGCGCGAGAAGGACGAGGTTTACCGCATAGATCACCCAATAGAAACGCAGGATGACCGAATAGTCGAACAGGGAGATGACGAGCATCAGGAAAACGCCCAGAACAAACCCGGCGATCTGTCTCGACTGCACGGATTCCCTGGCGCTGCCGATAGCGAAGATACCGATCCATGTGAGCGCAACGACAAGCGCGATGAGTTTGAAGTCATAGTCTCTGATATGGTAGCGTCTCGTCATGCCGCCGTCTCCTTTCTCCTCTTAAGGTATATCGTGATTCATCAGATCGAGAATCGGTATATTGGCATAGAGCGTCGGATTTTTCAGGCTCCTGCCCTTATTTCCCGTCTTGGTGATCTGTATCTCCATGCTTTTTGTGTCGATTTTCATATACTTGGAAATGACCTTCGCGATATCGTTCTTGATCATCTCCATCATCTCCGGAGAGCAGTTGACACGGTCTGAGATCAGCAGGATCTTTAACCGGTCTTTCGCGATCTCTCTGGAACTTTTGCGCCTTAACAGATTCTTAAACACGATCGATCCCTCCTAACCCCTATGAAAGATACCGGACACTTTCGCCCAGAAAGAGACGCCCTTTTCCAAGTCGAGAAAAGGCACTTCTTTTCCGAGGACCCTGTGACAGATATTCTGGTATGCCTTTCCCGCCAGCGTTCCCGTGCCGACAAGCGGCTCGCCCTGATTTGTGGCGATCACCACATTCTCATCGTCGGGCACAAGCCCGATCAACGGTAAGGAAAGGATATCGACGACATCTTCGGAGGACATCATATCGCCCCGCCGGATCATGTCGCTGCGTATCCTGTTGATCACCAGATCGATCTTGTGGATCTCGTTTGCCTCCAAAAGCCCTATGATCCTGTCGGCGTCCCGAATAGCGGACACTTCCGGCGTGGTGACGACAAGCGCCCTGTCCGCTCCCGCTATGGCATTCTGAAAGCCCTGTTCGATGCCGGCGGGACAGTCCAGAAGGATATAATCGAACTGATCCTTGAGATGACTGATCATCTTGATCATCTGTGAGGGATTTACCGCGCTCTTATCCCGCGTCTGCGCCGAGGGGAGCAGGAAAAGGGTGGGATACCGCTTGTCCCTTATGATCGCCTGCTTGATGCGGCAGTTGCCCTCCACCACGTCCACGAGATTGTAGACGATCCTGTTTTCCAGCCCCATCACGACATCGAGATTGCGCAGTCCGATATCGGTGTCGATCAGGATCACCTTTTTGCCCATAGCTGCCAGACCTGTGCCAACGTTTGCGGTGGTAGTGGTCTTGCCTACCCCGCCTTTCCCTGATGTGACGACAATTACTTCACTCATATTTTTCGCTTCCTCCCGAATATGATGTATTATCGTCCCCTGAACAGGCTGCCACACACTGTGTCTGTCGAATTATGTATCACACCGGCAGATCGTTCAGTAATTCTTTTGTGATCGGTTCCATGATGACTCTTTGGTCCTTCACATAAGCTATCTTGGGCTGGATCTTGGGTTTGATCGACCATTTGCTCTGTTTCTCTGATGTTTTATATTTGAAATCACCGATCTTTAACTTCTCGGGTGACATTTCAAGCGCAACGACAAAGTGTCCGTCCTCACCGTTTCCGCCGGCATAGGCTTGTCCGTACAGGCCGCCCAGTATGACGATATCCTTGTTGGATATGATGCTCGCGCCGGGATAGACGTCCCCGAGCACGATCACGCTGTTTTCCGTCTCCAGCGTCTGTCCGTCCTTCAGCGTGCCCTTGTAGAACTGTCCGGCATTTTCCATTGCCTGCTGATGATAGGACAGCTTTTGCAGAGCCTTGACATAATTCTTGTTCGTCTCCTCGTTCTTGCCCATGATACAGACGATGTTGAGATCCGAATTTGCCGAGATGGTGTTCACGAGCTGGCGTTCCTCTATGTCCGACAGCTCCCGCCCCTCAAAAGAGACGACCATGCTGGCGTCTTTAAAGAAATGCGAAGATTCTCTGAACTTGAAGGCAATCTCCTCAACGAGCTTGGAAAAAGGGATCTCACTGTCGAGATAGATGGACAGCCCGTTTTGAAAACTTTTGATGATAACCGCATTTTTCATAGTGATCCTCCATGTGGGTTTCTCTGTAGTCTAGTCTGCATTGATCGTACCGCCCTGCAGGGCTCCCGCAGTGCCGGTGATGATCTCGCTCTCCTCTTTGAGTCCGTAGTAATACTCATATACCTCTCTGGCGATCTGCGCGCTGTAGTCGGAGGTGTAACCGTTGGCCACACGCACGCTGACGGAGATCTCCGGATCTTCATAGGGCGCATAGCTGATAAAGAGCGCATGGTTCGCGCGGGTGCGGTCCTCCTGTGCGGTTCCGGTCTTGCCGGCCACCGCCACATCGAGATCGGCGTAGTATGCCTTGCTCTCCACGACCTTGCGCATGCCGGAATGGATCGCATTCCAGTAGGAAGCGTCCATATCAATGGTGTTGCGCACTTCGGCGTGGTTGTCCTTGACCAGATCGCCGTTGTGATCCTCGATCTTGTCTACTAATGTTAGATTATAACATGTCCCGCCGTTTGCGATAGTTGTAACATATCGCGCAAGTCCGACAGTCGTGTAGTTGTTGGTCCCGTGGCCGATGGCGGAACGGACGGCGTCCGTATCGGACACTTCCGGCGCGTACTCTTCGATCTCTACGCCGGACGTCTCGGACAGGCCGTAGAGGTCGGCCGCCTTGGCGAGTTTGCCGAGCGCGAGGCTGTCGCTGAAGGAATCTCCCGTGATGCCGAGCCGGTACCCGACTTCGTAGAAAAACCAGTTGCAGGAATGCTGCAGACCGCCCGTCACATTCAGAGCGCCATGCGCGCCGGGCGAGATCCAGCACTTCGGCGACGGCGTGATCTTGTCGAACAGTCCCGTACAGGTGATGGTGTCCGTCGTTGTAATGACTCCTTCGGTCAATCCCGCCGTCGCCGACACGATCTTGTAGGTAGAGCCGGGGGCGGTCCGCTGCTGCGTCGCATAGTTGAGGAGCGGGCTCGACAGGTCGCTCTGCAGGGAGGCAAAATATCTGGCGTTCACGCCGTTCGCCATTTTGTTGTTGTCGTAGCTCGGATAGGACACCAGCGCCAGAACGTCCCCCGTGTTGACATCGGTGATGACGATAGAGCCGGAATACGGGTCAAGGGCGAGCTGCGCCGGTGTGATATCAAGGTTTTGGATCCGATTTCTCATGAAAGCATAGGGCGTTTCACTGCCGGCTTCAAACTGCCGCCGCTCCTCCTCGGGGAGCTCCACGATATCCTGCTCCAGTAAAAGGCTGCAGATCTGGCGGCCGGTCAGCTCGTCGTTGTTGATCATGTAGCGGTACATACGCTTGTCGAAGCTGTTGTCCCTGTTTAGGCGTTCCATGATATAATCAACGATCTTCGCATAGATCTCCACCGAATCGGAGTAGCGGGAGTCGATATCGAGGGCGGAGACATTGACCCAGTTCATCGCCACCGCATAGTTCAGATACTCGTTCAGGCTGATGACTTCGTCCTTGGTCCATGCGATATATGTCTCATCGTTCCGGTCCAGCTTGGAGCGCATGATGATGTCTTGGTCATAGAGCATGGAGACGATATAGCTCTCGTAGTTCTTGTATTCCTCGGTCAGCGCGTTGTAAGGCGTACACGTCTCTTCCAGCTCCTGCCGCAGCGTGGCGGCCACGCGGGCCTTTTTGTCCAAGTATGCCTGATATACGAGCTGCTCCGTCTCGCCGGCGTCCTCCGCCTGAAAGTGCGAAACGTCAAGGATATTGTTGTTGATGCACGCAAAGTAGACGTCGTAGATCGGGATCCTGATATTGCCGCCGCTGCCGCCCTCCGGCACCTTGAACTCCTTGATATTGTCGATCTTGTCCAAAAGGATACCGGCAAGCTTGGATTCCAATATGTGGTAGCAGACCCGCTGCAGATCGGCGTCGATCGTCAGATAGATATCGTTTCCCGCGACGGACTCCACACGGTCGGAGGTCTCGATCACCTTGCCCAGATTATCGACGTACACCGTCTCGGAGCCCTTCCTGCCCTGCAGGATCGTCTCCATAGAGGCTTCGATGCCGGATTTGCCTACGGTATCGTTCAGATCGTAGGTGGGATCCTGCTCCTGCAGCGTTTTCAACTCCTCCTGATCGACCTTGCCGGTGTATCCGATGATCTGCGAAAAATAGACGCTGTCGTTGTATTTGCGGATCGTTCCCTCCGAGATAGCGACGCCGTCGAGGACGTCCGCATTCTCCATTACGACGGCGACCGTCTTCTCCGAAACGTTGTTCGCCACGGTCGTCGCGATATATTTCTGGTAGCTGTTGGCGCTCATGGCATAGCGTATGGTGACGAGCTTCAGCACAGCTTCCCTGCTGTAGCCGTATCCCGGCGTAAAGCTGTCGGTATCGTCGGCATCCTTGTAATCCCCGATGCCGTAGCGTGAGGAGGGCGATGTCCCGCACAGGTAGTCGATGACTTCGGAGGCGGTGGCGTTTTTTTCGTCTTCCTCCAGATCGTCGATCAGAGGATGCCCGTAAATGTCAGCAAGGAAGCGGAGAAGCTGCGTACCCTCCACATTGAACCGGTAGTCGCCGTTATTGTCCAGTACGATGTGAAAATCGTTGATGATCTGATCCCCGTTTCCCTCTATCATGTCAATGAGCCGCAGGATCGTGGCGTTCAGCTTCGCGTTCCGCTCTCTTCCGGACTCGTATACGTCTTCTATGGTGACGGAATACGCCAATTCGTTGTACGCGAGCAGTTTGCCGCTGCGGTCGAAGATATTTCCTCTGGTCGGTAAGATGGTGCGCTCTTTTGTGATGCTAAGCTGAAAATTATTGTAGTATTCTTCCCCGCGGACGATCTGGAGCTGAAAGATCGTGTAGATCAGATAGCCGCCCATGCCGAACAGGAGAAGGAGGAGCACAAGCAGCCGTGAGGCGACCATATTCATGAAGTTTTCTTTGATTTGTTCCCATATATGCTCAAACAAACTTTTTCCCACTCCTCAGTTCGCTGCGCTCCAAGCCGGTGTTGATCCGGAGGATGAGCGGATATAAGAAAATCGTCACCACGATCGTGTACACGATCTCCGGCAGGATAATGTGCATAAAATAGTAGCTGAAATCAAATCTGCTGCGCAAAAGGAACAGGATCACGTAACAGACCAGGCCGTAGAAGCAATCACTGCCCAGTATCAGAATGATAGGCAGCTTGATGTCCTCCGGATAAAATATAGCGCTGAACTTGCCGTTCATATACCCGATATACATGTACAGAAGAGAGTAAAACCCTATGGAATTGCCGAAGAACACATCTACCAGAAGCCCACAGAAAAAGCCGATCAGAAGCCCGGTCTTCTCACCGCGCATAAATCCGAAGGAGGCCGTCAGGACAATGAGCAGGTTCGGCACGATACCGCCGAAAGCAAGCGCATGGAATACGATGCTCTGCAGCAGAAAACATACCAGTATTAAAACGGTGGTGACAGCAAAACGTTTCATGGATACCTCTACTCTTCTATCGTCTGCTTGCGCTTCACGATGACGAGCACTTCCTCGAGATGCTCGAAATCCACCGCGGGCGTAATGCAGCCGGACTTTGTCAGATTGTTGGCGTCTTGGTTGATAGAACTGATATAGCCCACCAGTATGCCCGGCAGATATTTGTCGCTGATGTTGGACGTCACGATCTTATCGCCTTCCACGACCACGTTGTCGCTGTCCACGAGCTGTTCAAACTCGATGACGCCCGAAGCGTACAGCTTCAGATTGCCGGAGACGATCATATTGTCGGAGCTGGACAGGACCATGGCGCTCACGTTGGAATCGTCCGCGATGATCGCCTTCACTTTCGCCCAGTTTGGCCCGACGTCCACGACACGTCCGACCAGTCCGCCGCCGGCTATCACGTTCATGTCGACCGCGATCCCGTCCTTCACGCCCTTGTCGATGACGAAGGAATGGAACCAATTGCCGGTATCCCGCGCGATGATGCGCGCGCCGGTCTTCTCATACTCGTCGTACTGGGCATCGAGATTGTACAGCTCCCGAAGGTTTGTCAGTTCGTATCGATCCTGCTGTAAGCGCGTGTTCTCGACCGTCAGTTCATCTACCTGCTGTCTCAGGCTTTCATTCTCGGCGATCAACACCCTGATCTGCGCCAGCTCCTCGGAACGGTTGGAAAGCCAGCTCCCGACGGCGCTGATGCCCTTTTCAAACGGAACTACCGTATACCCGGCCACGGCGCTCAAAGGGCCGCTGAATACGGTCGTGTTGAACGTGAGCAGCACCATACCGGTACACAGGATTGTTAAAATAAAAAGGAGATATTTACCCGGCAAAGTAAATTTCTCTCCTTTTCTCTTTACGATCGGACTCATTTACTCATTCCTTCTATCGCATAAGCAACCGATTTATAGTTATCGTCGTTGATGATCTTTGCAAGTCCCAGCGCTACGCTCGTCACGGGATTCTCGGACACATTGACCTTAAGGCCCGTGCCTTTGCTCATCAGTCTGGCAAGTCTGCTCACCTGAGAGGCGCCGCCGGTCAGATAGATGCCGTGGCGGTAGATGTCCGCGGCGAGTTCCGGAGGGGTGCGCTCCAAGATGACTTTGATGCTGTCTATGATCGTATTGAAGTGCTCGATCAGACAGGCGTCGATCAGCTCCGTCGGGATCTCTCTCTCCACGGGGAGTCCGGTGACGATGTCCCTGCCGTACACAAGCGCGCCGATATGCTGCTCTTCCAGATCCGCAAGGGAGATCTTGACGACTTCCGCCGTCTTGCCGCCGATGATCAGACTGTATTCCCGCCTGACGGCATTCTTGATCGCATCGTCAAACTTACGGCCGCCCACCTTGATCAGACGGCTCAGCACGATACCGCCCAGCGACAGGATGGATATCTCCGTCGTGTCGAAGCCGACGTTGACCACCAGGACGCCCTGCGAGTTCTTGACGTCTATCCCCAGACCGAGGCCGTCCGCCACCGCTTTGTCCACGACCATGACGCGCCTTGCCTTGACGTTGGCCTCTTTGATCAGATCCTTAAATGCCCGCTTCTCGACCTCCGTCACGTCCCACGGCACGGCGATATAATAATCCGCCGGCCTGATAGCGTTTTTCATCAGATCGCTCAGAAAGTACTTGACAAGCATCTCCATATTCTGGATATCCGCGATCACGCCGTTGCTGAGCGGATAAGAGATATTGATGTTGGCGGGCGCTTTCTCATACATCTCGAAAGCGGAATCGCCGTAAGCGAAAAGGTTCTTCTTATTCTCAATGGCGATCATGTTCTTTTCCACGAAAACTTCATCGTCAGAACGATTGTATATTTTGATATTGCTCGTACCCAGATCGATCCCAAATGCGTTGTTAGCCAAAACGCTTCGCCTCTCTTTCCTATAATGCGTTCTCTGCCTGTGCGATCTCTGTCATGAGACCGTGCTCCTTAAAACTGAAATACCGGTTGTCACCGATGACGATATGGTCAAAAAGCGGAATGTCCGAAAGCTGACCGAGCCGCAGGATGCGCTCCGTGATGCGGATATCGTTGCCGCTCGGCGACGGGTCGCCTCCCGGGTGGTTGTGCAGGAGCATCATGCCGGCCGCCTGTGCCTGTACCGCTTGGATAAACACCTCCCGCGGCGAGATCAGCGACGCGTTGACGGTGCCCTGTGAGAGAATGCTCTCACCGATCAGATGCAGTCCGGGGTCGAGAAGCAGAAGAAGGATATACTCTACGCTCTCGTGCCGAAACCGTTCCATATAGTAATCGGCCACCGAACACGGCTGGCGGAAGGAAAGCCCGCTCTTGGCCTTTGCCTGTGCCATGCGCGTACTCAGCTCCGCGATCGTCTTGAGCTGGATCGCCTTCACTTCCCCGATACCGTCGATCCTGCGCAGCTCTCCAAGCGGAATGTGATACAGACCGAGCAGTCCGTTGCCGTAGCGCGCGGACTCGGCCAGTACTCTCTCGCTCAGTTCGAGCACACCCACGCCGTGCGTACCTGTCCGCAGAAGGATCGCCAGAAGCTCGGAATCGGTCAGCGACCGGCTTCCGTGAGCGATGAATTTCTCATATGGAAGATTCTGCATTCTGTAATACTCATTGTTCTCATACTGATCCGATTTCATTCAACCTCTTTCCGACAGCTTCTCTCTCCGGGCCGCGGCAAAGGCAGTGTTAAATAAAGCGGTAGATAAGTATCCCCACGGCGATGCCGATGATGCTGGCGATCGTGATGTGGATCGTCAGCCCGAACGTGATGCTTAAGATCCCGAGATCCAGCACGAGCGGCGAAGACAGCCCGAAAGACTGCCCGTAATTCAGCCATGTGGAAGGCATGAGATTCCCGATCAATCCACCTATTACGATTCCCGCCAAGATCAACAGGAAACACGTCCAACCGTTCTTACGCATATAAACTCCTCTTCCGTCTGCAGCAGGCCCTATGCTTCACAGACGGCACGAGCCGCCATATCCGCAGGGCTTATTGCATTCCTGAACATTTTACCACAACAGTTATTTTATGTATACAATTTTTTTGTCCACAAGATTCTGCAGCGTCTTCAAAATACCCAATTTCGCGTGCGGGAAAGTAAGGCCGCCCTGAAAATAGACCGCGTAGGGCGGCTTGATCGGCCCGTCGGCGCTCAGCTCTATGGAGGAGCCCGAGACAAACGCTCCGGCCGCCATGATGACCTGCGCATCGTAGCCCGGCATATCCCAAGGCTCCGGCGTGACGAAGCTGTCCACAGAAGCCGCGGCCTGAATCCCCTGACAGAAGGCGATCACGCCCTCCGGAGAGCCGAAGGTCACAGCCTGTATGATATCATACCGCTCCTGCGAGCCGTCTGGCACGACCGCGAAACCCAGCTTTTCGTAAATATTGGCAGCGAAGATCGCCCCCTTCAGAGCGCTGGCCGTGACGGTCGGCGCGAGGAACAGTCCTTCATAGAAGGCGGGCAGGATCCCCAGCGACGCCCCCACCTCCTTGCCGAGCCCCGGCGACGTCAGGCGGTAAGCCGCGTTTTCCACGCATTCCTTCCGGCCCACGATATAGCCGCCGATAGGAGCAAGCCCGCCCCCGGGATTTTTGATCAGAGAGCCGACCGCCATATCGGCGCCCACCTCCGTGGGCTCGATCGTCTCGACAAACTCCCCGTAGCAGTTATCCACCATGCAGATGACGTCAGGCTTGATCTCTTTGACAAAGCCGATCAGTTCGCCGATGCGCTCGACGGACAGGGTCGGTCTGGTCTGGTAACCCTTGGAGCGCTGTATCGTGACCAGTCTGGTCCTGTCGTTTACGGCCGCCCGGATACCGTCATAGTCGAAAGAGCCGTCCCCAAGCAGATCCACCTGCCTGTATGTGATCCCGTATTCCCGCAGAGAGCCCTTGGAGGGCCTGATGCCGATCACTTCCTCCAGCGTGTCGTAAGGCTTGCCGACGGGGGACAGGAGCTCGTCTCCCGGGCGCAGATTGCTCATCAGGGCGAGCGCAAGCGCGTGTGTCCCGCATGTAATCTGCGGGCGCACGAGGGCATCTTCCGCGTGAAAGAGCGCGGCGTATACCTTCTCCAAGGTATCTCTGCCCAGATCATTGTAGCCGTAGCCCGTCGTGCCGAGCAGACATGCCTCGCTCACCCCCGCCTGCTGCATGGCGTGTACGACTTTAAGCTGATTGTATTCCGCCACCTTGTCGATCCGCTCAAAGCGTCCGCGCAGGGAAGCGAGGATCTCTTCGCCGAAGGCATATACCTGTTCGGAGATGCCGAACCGCCCGTACTGCAATTTCATCAGATCTTCCGTCTGTGTTTCCATTTAGATGATCCCTTTCTCCCGCAGAATCTTGGTCATGTGTGTCAGGATACGCGCGTCGTCATAGGCAAACGCCTGTTTATCCAGCATGATCGCGTCCTTCTCCTGCCGAAACCATGTGAGCTGCCTTTTCGCAAAATGCCGCGTGTCCCGTTTGATCCGGCAGACCGCTTCCTCCAGCGTGGTCTTCCCGTCAAGATAAGCCAGGATCTCTTTGTAGCCGAGCCCCTGCATGGACACCATGTCGGCGGTGCAGCCCATTTCTTTCAGGCTGCGGACTTCATCGACCAGCCCTCGCGCGAGCATCTCATCGACCCGCGCCTCGATCCTGCCGTAGAGCTTCTGCCTGTCATCGTTCAGGACAAAGTAAGCGAAATCGTAAGGGGATATATTCTGCCGCTGTACCCTGTTATGCTCCGATATCTTGGCGCCGGTCTTCTCATAGAATTCAAGGGCGCGGATCACCCGCTTTACGTTGTTGGCATGGATCGTCTCACAGGATTCCGGATCGACCCTGCGCAGCATATCATACAGCGCTTCTCTGCCCTGCGATGCGGCGATCTCCTCCAGCCGTCTGCGGAATGCGGTATCCCCGTCGTTCTCCGTAAAGTCGATATCATACAGCAGGGCCTGGATATAGAAGCCCGTGCCGCCCGCTACGACAGGAATATGCCCGCGCGTGTATATGCCGCGCACGGCCTCTATGGCAAGTCTCTGGAACAGGACCACGTTGAACGCCTCCGACGGTTCCAGAATGTCGATCAGATGATGCGGTATGCCGTCCGTCTCGGCCGTTGTGATCTTGGCCGAGCCGATGTCCATATGACGGTACACCTGCATGGAATCCGCGGAGATGATCTCGCCGCCGATCTCTTTGGCAAGCGCGACGGAAAGCGCGGTCTTGCCGACGGCGGTGGGACCGGTCAGGATAACAAGGGGATTCTTGCGCTCGCTCATTATGTCACGATCCTCTTAAATTTCTTCTCCAGCTCATATTTCGTCATGGAGACTATGGTGGGTCTGCCGTGGGGACAGTGATACGGATTGTCCAACGTCAGCAGCTCGTCGATCAGCCGCCCAGCCTCCTCTGCCGTAAGGCGCATATTGCCTTTGACGGCGGCCTTACAGGCCATCGTGGCTATGCGGATGCGGATACTCTCCGGCGTGCCCGTCACCGTCTCCCCGGACAGCTCTTCCAGTATTTCCCTGAAAAATTCCTTCTCCCCGTACCCGTACAGATCCATCGGAACGCCCCGGACGGCATATTCGCTTCCGCCAAATTCCTCCACCGTGAAGCCGAGCGCCGCAAAATCTTCCGCGTGTTCCAGATAGCATTCCCTCTCACGCCCGCTCAGCGTGACGATCATGGGCGGATTCAGAGTCTGGGACACGACGGCGTGTTCGCGAAACCGCTTCATAAAACGTTCATACATGACTTTCTCGTGGGCCGCGTGCTGATCTATGATCAGCAGCTTGTCCTCGAAGGAGACGAGCCAGTAGGTATCAAAAAGCTGCCCGATGATCTTGAATCGTTCCCGCGACTGTTCGGACAGGATCTTATCCGCAAACAGCTCTATCTGTGCCGTCTCTGCGGCCTTCGTCTGCGTAGGAACAGCTTGCGCCGCGCTGTCCGCACCGTAAGCGTATTCTTCGCGCATGACCCTGTCTTCGGCCGGCTCCGGCGCAGGGAGCGGATAGCGGCCGCCGTCTTCCGGCTGTTGCAGGACGGCCCGGTCTGCGGAGTCTTTCGCAAGTCTCCTGCGTTCAAAGGGCTCGGGAACGGGCCGCTCTTTTACGGTCTCGTCTGCCTTCTGGCTTTTCTCCTGCGAAAGGGTGATCTCCGGGATCATCTCTGTCTCGCTGAGCGCGGTGCGGACGGCAGCTTGGACCGCATCATAGAAAGCCGGCCCGTCAGCGATGCGCACCTCCAGCTTGGCCGGATGCACGTTCACGTCTATCCGTTTTGTGTCGATCCCGAAATGCAGGATACAGAAGGGAAATTTATGCTGCATCAGGTACTCGCGGTAGCCCTCCTCCACCGCCTTGCTGATCAGGCTGCTCTTGATATATCTGCCGTTGACATAGAAGATCTCATAATTTCTGTTGGCGCGGTTGACGACCGGTCTGCCGAGAAGCCCCTCTATCGCGATGCCGTCCGTCTGCCATTGAAAAGGGAGAAGCGCATCGGCAATCTCCCTGCCGTAGATCCGATAGACGATCTCCGCCAGATCCCCGTTTCCCGTGGTGTAGAACCGCGTCTGGCCGTTTGCGATGAAGCGGAACGAGACGCGCGGGTTGGACATGGCAAGATGCTCCGTCAGCTCCGCCACATAAGAGGCCTCCGTCTGCGGCTGCTTCAAAAATTTCCGGCGCGGCGGCGTGTTGTAGAAAAGACTGCGCACGAGAACGGTGGTGCCCTCCGGCGCGCCGATCTCCTCCCGCTCTTTCTCTGTGCCGCCCTCAATGACATAGCGGATCCCCGTCAGCTCCTCGGGCGTCTTGGAGATCAGCTCCACCTTGGAGACTGCGGCGATGCTTGCGAGCGCTTCACCGCGAAAGCCCAGACTGACTAACTCAGTCAAATCCTCCGCCGATGTGATCTTACTGGTGGCATGTCTGAGAAAGGCATTGTGTATCTGCCCTTTTTCAATGCCGCAGCCGTTATCCGTCACGCGGATCAGGGAGATGCCGCCGTCCCTGATCTCCACGGTGACCGCGTCCGCGCCCGCATCAATGGCGTTTTCGGCCAATTCCTTGACCACGCTCGCCGGGCGTTCCACCACTTCGCCCGCGGCGATCTTATCGATTGTCTGATGATCCAATATGTTGATGACTGCCATAATATGTTCCTTTTTATGCTACCAGCGGTTCTTCAGCCTGTTCTGCAGACGGTAGAGCGTATTGAGCGCTTCCACCGGCGTCAGGTTCCCGACGTCGATCTCCTGCAGCTCCCTGATGATATCCTCGTCCTTCACCGTATCGAAGAGCGACATCTGCTCCAAGTCTACCTCGTCATATCTGACCGGCTTGTGCCGTTCGTTCTTGACCCCGGTTTCGATCTTCTGGACCTTCTCGATAATATCGTTATCGCTGAGCTGTTCCACGATCTCTTTGGCGCGGTCGATGACCATGTCCGGCACACCCGCGAGCTTGGCCACCTGAATGCCGTAGCTCTTATCCGCACCGCCCTTCACGATCTTGCGCAGAAAAACGATGTCGTCACCCTTTTCTTTCACGGCGATACAATAGTTGTTCACATTGTCCATCTTGTCTTCCAGCTCGGTCAGTTCATGGTAGTGTGTCGCAAACAGTGTCTTTGCGCCGAGTATCTTGCGGTTGCTGATATGTTCGATGACCGCCCATGCGATGCTCAGGCCGTCGAAGGTGGACGTCCCCCTGCCGATCTCGTCCAGAACGAGCAGACTGTTCGACGTCGCATTCCGCAGTATGTTCGCCACCTCATTCATCTCCACCATAAATGTGGACTGCCCGCTGGACAGGTCGTCCGACGCGCCGACACGGGTGAAGATACGGTCTACAATGCCGATGTCCGCCGCCTTCGCCGGAACAAACGATCCGATCTGGGCCATGAGGACGATCAGCGCCGTCTGCCGCATGTAAGTGGATTTCCCGGCCATATTCGGCCCGGTGATCACCGCGATACAATGCTTCTGGTTATCGAGATACGTGTCGTTGGCGATGAACATATCGTTGGATATCATGCGTTCCACCACGGGATGTCTGCCGTCCTTGATGTCGATGACGCCTTTCTCGTTGAGAGAGGGCCGCACATAGCGGTTGCGCTCCGCCACATAGGCCAGTGACGTGAGGACATCGAGCCGCGCGACGCTCCTCGCCGTGCGCTGTATGCGCTCCATTTGGGACGCGATGTTATCCCTGATCTCACAGAATCTGTCATATTCCAGCGCGGACAGCTTATCCTCCGCGTTCAGAATGGAATCCTCCAGTTCTTTTAAGCGCGGCGTTGTGTAGCGCTCCGCGTTGGCCAGCGTCTGCTTGCGGATATAGTCCTCCGGCACAAGATCCTGATAGGAATTTGTCACTTCAAAATAATACCCGAACACCTTATTGTACTTGATGCGCAGGTTTTTGATGCCGGTGCGTTCCCGGTCTTCGTCCTCCAGCGCCGCAAGCCATTTCTTGCCGTCTGTCTTGGCGCGCCTAAGAGAATCGATCGTGCTGTCGAAGCCTTCCTTGATGATGCCGCCGTCCCTAATGGAGATAGGCGGCTCCTCTGTGATCGCGTCGTCGATCAGGCGGTGGATATCCTCCAGCGCGTCCAAATGTTCGTTGATCTTTGTCAGAAGCTGCGCGTCCAGATCGCCCAGAACGGTCTTGATCGACGGAAGCATGGCGAGTGAGTTCCGCAGCGCGATCAGATCTCTGGGATTGGCGGTCTTGTAGCTGACCCTGCCGAGCAGACGCTCCAGATCGTAAATGGCTGACAGATACTCCCGCAGTTCGTCTCTGTCAACGCTTTTTTGGCAGAGCGCTTCCACGGCGTCAAGGCGCTGTTCCATCTTCCCGCGGTCGATCAGCGGCTGTTCGATGTACTTGCGCAGGAGCCGTCCGCCCATAGCGGTCTTCGTGCGGTCAAGCACGCCGAGCAGAGAGCCTGTCTTCTGTTTCTCGCGAAGCGTCTCGGTCAGCTCCAGATTGCGTCTTGTAGCGCTGTCCAAGAGCATATATTTGCTCGTCAGATACGGATAAAGATGCGTGAAATGTGCGAGGGAGGTCTTCTGCGTCTCGTACAGATACTGCAGCAGCGCTCCCGCCGCGATCATGCCCGTAGGGAAATCTCCGATGCCCAGACCGGTGAGCGCATTCACGTGGAAATGCTTCATGAGCTCCCGTCTGCAGCCGTCCTCGTCAAAATAGTGAGCCGCCAGGGAATAGACCGTGATATGCAGACGGTTTTTCAGATCCTCGATGTCGTATCCGCTCACAAGGAAAGGCTCGTTACAGATGATCTCCGACGGTTCGTATTTGTTGATCTCATCCTGCAGTCTGCGGATATCCTCCACCTCCGTCAGATAATAATCCCCCGTGGTGACGTCCGCGACGGATATGCCGATCTTGCCGGGAAAATAGACGATACACAGCAGATAGTTGTTTTTGGTCTCCTCCAAGGACTGCAGATTCAGGTTTGTGCCCGGCGTCACGATGCGGACCACCTCGCGCTTGACGATCCCCTTGGTGAGCTTCGGATCCTCCATCTGCTCGCAGATGGCGACCTTATGCCCCTTGGACACCAGCTTGCCGAGATACGTTTCCAAGGCGTGGTGCGGCACGCCGCACATCGGTGCGCGCTCCTCCTGGCCGCAGCTCTTGCCCGTCAGGGTGATCTCCAGCTCCTTGGACGCGAGGAGCGCGTCGTCGTAGAACATTTCATAGAAATCACCGAGCCGGTACAGCAGGATACAGTCCGGGTACTCTTTTTTGGTTTCCATATATTGCTGCATCATAGGCGTGAGTTCAGCCATTGTCGTCTACCGTCTTTCCAAGCGGCCCGTCCGCTTTTCTTATGATATGACCCGTATAGTAAAATCCGTGGCAAACGTCAAGCGACACGTCGGCCAGCGTGCCGATCAGCCCGGCGTCTCCCGGAAAATGAACGAGCATATTGTTGGAGAGTCTGCCGGTCAGAAATGCAGGATCCTGTTCATTGACTTCCTCGACGAGCGCCTCCATGGTGCTGCCCTGAAGGAGCGCCGCGCGCTCTTTCGCCGTGTCCTGCACGGTCTTCAACAATCTATCGAAGCCCTCTCTCACCACCGCATCAGGCACCTGATCCGGCATCGAGGCGGCAGGTGTGCCCGTCCGCTTGGAATAGATGAAGGTGAAAGCATTGTCAAACCGCACCCTGCGGACGACATCGATCGTCTCGTCCACGTCTTCCGGCGTCTCGCCCGGAAATCCGACGATGAGATCCGTGGTGATGGCTATGTCGGGCATGGCCGCTTTGAGCTTGTCCGTCAGCGCCAGATACTGGGCCTTGGTGTAGTGTCTGTTCATGGCTCGCAGGATACGGTCCGAGCCGGCCTGCAGCGGCAGATGCAGATGACGGCATATCTTGTCGGAGCGGCGCATGACATCGATCAATTCATCGGAGAGATCCTTCGGGTGGGACGTCATGAAGCGGATCCGTTTAATGCCGTCTATCTGTTCCGCCTCCCTGAGAAGCTGCGCGAACGACATCGGCTCGGCGAGATTCCTGCCGTAAGAGTTCACGTTCTGTCCGAGCAGCATGACTTCCACCACGCCGTCCGCGGCAAGCCGCTCGATCTCCCTGAGGATCTCCTTCGGATCCCTGCTCCGCTCCCGCCCCCGCACATAGGGCACGATACAGTAACTGCAGAAATTGTTGCACCCGAACATGATGTTGACGCCTGACTTATACGGGTACTTCCGGCTGACCGGAAGCTCCTCGACGATCTGGTCCGTCTCCTGCCAGATATCAATGATCATCTCCCGGTTTTCAAACATCGTCACCAAAAGCTCCGCAAATTTAAAGAGATTGTGCGTGCCGAAGACCAGATCCACAAAGCGATAGCTTTTTTTGATCTTCTCGATCACGTTGGCCTCCTGCATCATACAGCCGCACAGGACGATCTTCATATGCGGTTTTTTGTCCTTTAAGCTGTGCAGGAAACCGAGCCGGCCGTAGACGCGCTGGTTGGCGTTGTCGCGCACCGTGCAGGTGTTGTAGACGACAAGATCCGCGTCCTCCTCGTTCTCAGCGGACTCGTACCCGATCCGCGTCAGTATGCCCAGCAGCTTCTCGGAGTCCCTCGCGTTCATCTGACAGCCGAAAGTGACGACGCAGCATTTCAGGCGGCGGCCAAGCTCCTGCTCCTGCTTCGCAACACAGAGCGCTGCCTTTGCCATATATTCTCTTTGCAGCTCCGACTCCCTGTCGTCATTGGTAGATGTATACTGCCCCATAACGTCTCTCTTTCGATAAAGCGCGGCCGTGAAAAGAAAATGAAGTTGCACCGGAATGCCGCACAGCGGTATTCCGGGCAACCGTATCATTCGTTCACAGGCCGGAAAGCTATCTGATCTTTTTGCAGCAGGCAAGCGCCAGCGATCCCGGGCCGATATGACAGGCGATGCTCAGAGAGAGCGGGTCAATGTGGATATCAAACCCCGGGAAATGCGACTGCACTTCCTCCTTGAACTGCATCGCCGCCTCCTGATCGTAGGTGTACGCGATCTCGAGCCAGATATTGTCCCGGTCCGCGCCGCCGAACCGCTTTTCCATATCGGCCTGAATGGCATTGATCATAATGGATTTGCCCTGTGATACCGTTCTGGCTTTGGCGAAAGCGTCCAGCTTATCCCCTTGGATCTGCAGCACCGGCTTCAGCTTAAGGATCGTGCCGAGCGCCGCTGCGGCGGGCGTGATCCTGCCGCCCTTTTTCAGATAATACAGCGTATCCAGCATAATGTAGATGCTGGAGTTGAACTTGTCGTTTTCCAGAAAATCCTTGATCTGCGCCGCATCCATACCGCGCGACACGAGAGCCAGCGCGTCAAGCGCAGACTGGCGCTGCGTCACGGATATCCGCTGGTTGTTGACCACCTGCACCCTGCCGTCGTAATCCCTCGCCAGAACGGCCGCGCTCTCGCAGGAACCGCTCAGACCGCTGGACATCGGGATATGTACGATCTCGTCATACTCCTTCAGCAGATCATCCCACAGCTTCATGACCGAATCGGGCGTGGGCTGACTGGTCACCACATCTGCGCCGTCCGCAAGCCGCACATAGAATTCCCGCTGCGTCAGTGTGATATCCTCATAAAAAATCTCGTCGTTGATCATAAAAGGCATCGGGAGCACATAGACCCCCAGTTCCTTTGCCTGTGTCTGCGTAATGCCGCTGTTGCTGTCCGTGACGACTGCTATTTTCTTAGCCATGCTCTTCCGTTATTCTCCGTCTTCTATTGATATCGTAACATCTTCTTATAACATATTACTTTTAGATAGTTCTAAAGTCAACCTCATTTGTGGCCATGCGCGCCAGCCGCTGTCTGAGCGGCGCGTATTTCTCATCGGCCGGCAGATCGCCCTGCGCCAGTATCCTGTCCGCGTGGTCTGCGGCCTTCTGCAGGATCGCCGCGTCCTGAAAGATATCGGCAAGCGAAAACCGCAGATCACCGCTCTGCCTGATGCCGAAGAGATCACCCGGCCCGCGCAGCTTCAGATCCTGCGAGGCGATATAAAAGCCGTCGTTTGACTCGTTCAGGATCTTCAGTCGTGCCATCGTCTCGGGTCTGTCCCGTCCGCTCACAAAGATGCAGTAAGACTGTATGCTGCCGCGCCCGACACGGCCGCGGAGCTGGTGGAGCTGCGCAAGCCCGAAACGCTCCGCATTCTCCACCAGCATCACGGTAGCGTTGGGCACATTGATGCCCACCTCGATCACGGTGGTCGATACGAGCACGTCGATCTGTTTTGCCGCGAAAGCCTCCATGATCCGGTTTTTCTCGGCGGCCTTCATCCGGCCGTGAAGCGAGGCCACCTGCACGGAGGGTGAGAGACGCTCCCGCAGTTTTTCCGTGTAAGAGACGACGTTCTCCAGATCCGAGACTTCGCTCTCGTCAACCATGGGACAGATCACATAGGCCTGTCTCCCCGCCGCCACCTCCTTTTCGATAAAGCGGTAGGCGGTATCGCGATAGGAGGTGTCTACCACGCAGTTCTTGATCGGCAGACGGTCCGCCGGCATTTCGTCCAGCACGGATATGTGCAGGTCGCCGTACAGGATAATGGCGAGCGTCCGGGGGATCGGCGTCGCGCTCATGACGAGCACATGGACGTCACGCCCTTTCTGCGCGAGACTCTCCCGCTGCCTGACGCCGAATCGGTGCTGTTCGTCGGTGACCACGAGCGCAAGCTTGTGGTAGACCACCTTATCCTGTATGAGCGCGTGCGTGCCGAGAATGATATCCGCCTCGCCGCTCTCTATCCGCTCATAGATCTCCCTTCGCTCTTTCGCGGGCGTGGAGCCTGTCAGCAGCACGGGAGAGACAGCCAGATGATAGCGTTTTTTCATCTGTATCAGCGTCTCGTAGTGCTGGGCTGCCAAAACCTCCGTGGGCGCCATGAGCGCCCCCTGATAACCGTTTGCCGCACACATGACAAGCGCAAGGAAGGCCAGTATCGTCTTGCCGGAGCCGACATCGCCTTGGATCAGGCGGTTCATGGCGTGCTCGGAGGTCAGATCCTCCTCTATCTCTTTCCATACCCTGCGCTGCGCGGCCGTCAGCTTATAGGGAAGCGCCTCGATCAGCCGGCCGGTCTCGGCCACAGCGATCATCGGACACCGGTTGGGAAGCAGGGCATTGTCCTCCTTCATTCTGCGGATCATCAGAATAAACAGGAAAAATTCGTCAAAGACGAGCCGCTCCCGCGCTTTCACGAGAGTGTCCCGGCTGTCGGGAAAATGCATCTGCCGCACAGCCTCCGCATACGTATATAAGCCTTCCGACTGCCGTATCTCCTCCGGCAGATAGTCCTCCGACAGATCCGTGACCTCGATCGCCTGTCTTACCGCTTTCGTGACGGCGTTGCTGCTCAGACCTTTCGTGACGGAATACAGGGGCTGCATTTTACCGATCAGCCGGCCGTACTCTTCCGGTCTGAACATCTTGGCCTGTTCCATCACATAACGGCTGCCCTTTTTCTGCAGGACACCGCGGAAGATATACTGCGTATCCCGTTTCAGGCTGTTTTTCAGATAGGGCATATTAAAATAGGTCATGTGCAGGACGCCGTCGGCGCACACCGCCTCGAAGGTCGTGATGCTCAGCCCGCGGATATGCCTTGTGGCGATATTTCCTTTCACGCAGCCGGACACGGCGGCCACTTCGCCCACGGCGGCATCACACAGATCCGACGGCGGCGCAAAGCATTCGTAATCCCGCGGATAATAGCCCACCAGATCGTCCGTCGTCTCAATATGCAGTTTGTAAAACAGCCGGGCCGTCTTGTCGCCGATCCCCTTAAGCCTTGTGATCTCCATGCGCTTCCCCAAAAAATCCCCGACAACCGCACGCATGAGGCGTCTTGTTGTCAGGGATCATAAAACCTTATGCCCTTATGCCTTATTCAACAGATATGATATAGTAGTAGATCGGCTGTCCGCCGTACTGCAGCTCGATATCGCATGCGCCGTATTTCTCCTCGACGCGGGCGCGCAGCGCCTCGGCTTCCTCCTCGGCGATCTCTGCGCCGTAATAGATACTGATCAGCTCCGCCTCGTCGGACATCATCTCGTCGATCATTTCCATGGTGACATCGCCCACGACCGTGCCGACAGAGAGGATGCCGGCGTCGCCGATCCCCATATAATCGCCCTGCCGTATCTCCTTGTTGTCGATATTGGTATCCCTGACGGCATAAGTCACCTCACCCGTGGATACATTTTTGATCTCCGCGGTCATTGTCTCGGCATTTTCCTCAGCCGTCATGTCCGGCACATAGTTGATAACGGCCGTGATACCCTGCGGGACGGTCTTCGTCGGAATGACGGTTATCTTCTTGTCCTTGACCAGCGACTGCGCCTGATTCGCCGCCAGAATGATATTCTTGTTGTTCGGCAGGATAAAGATATGATCCGCGTTGACCTGATCGATCGCGTTCAGCATATCCTCCGTGCTGGGATTCATGGTCTGTCCGCCCTCGATGATATGGTCCACGCCGAGCCCCTTGAAGATCTCGTTTATGCCTTCTCCCACTGACACGGCGATGAAGCCCACTTCCTTGCGCGGCTGCTCCTTTGCCGCGCTTACGACTGCCGCCCCTTCTGTCTGGGACATCTTAAAGAGTTTTTCCTGATGCTCGAGCCGCATGTTGTCGATCTTCATATTGGAGAGCGCGCCGTATTTGAGCGCTCTCTGGATCGCCAGTCCGGGGTCGTTGGTATGTACGTGTACCTTGACCACGTCGTCGTCCGCCACCACGACGATCGAGTCGCCGATGGATTCCAGATATGCCTTGAAATCAAGCTCCGCCTTGATGTTGAACACTTTATTCAGCATGATGATGAACTCCGTGCAGTAGCCGAACTTGATCTCCGCATTCGCCTGCGCTTCCCGGTTCATACCGCCGCTCTTGTTTACGGCCGGCGCGGAGGTCGTCTCGTTCAGGTTAAAATCGACTTCCTTGCCCATGAAAGCGTCGTAGATCCCCTTAAGGACAAGCACAAGCCCCTGTCCGCCGGAATCCACGACACCCGCCTGTTTCAGTACGGGAAGCATTTCCGGCGTCTGCGCCAGCACCTCCTCCGCGCGGTCTATGATCTGTTTCAGGAAATCCGCCATATCCTCCGTGCCGTTATCGGCCAGCTCACGCGCTTTGATAGCCGCGCCCTTGGCGACGGTCAGGATCGTGCCCTCCTTGGGCTTCATGACGGCCTTGTAGGCAGTCTCGACCGCCCGCTCGAAAGCCGTGGCGATCACCGGCACCGTGATCTGCTCATACTCTTTCACGCCCTTGGTGAATCCGCGGAAGAGCTGGGAGAGGATAACGCCCGAGTTGCCTCTCGCTCCTCTCAGGGAACCGGAGGAGATCGCTTTGCACAGCGACTGCATATCGAGGTCGCCCATATCGCGCAGGGAAGCCACTTCCTTCGCCGCAGACATGATCGTCAGCGTCATATTGGTGCCGGTATCCCCGTCGGGAACCGGAAAAACATTCAGATCATTGATCCATTCTTTGTTACTCTCGAGATTTTTGGCGCCGGCAAGAAACAATTTTGCCATTGTTCCGGCATCTATCGTATTTGAAACCAACTTACTGTCCTCCCTCAGTCAATCACTTTAACACCTTCAACGAAAATGTTTATCTTTTCCACTTCTATCCCGGTGAATTCCTCCACCTTGTACTTGACGCTGCTGATCAGATTGTCCGACACGGCGAGTATGCTCACGCCGTAGGAGACAACGATGTGAAAATTGAGCGTCAGCTTGTTATTATTCAGGATCACCTGGATCCCCCGCGTCATATTATCTTTCCTTAGCAGCCGGACGAGTCCGTCCCGTACATTCATGCTTGCCATGCCGACCACGCCGAAGCATTCCGTTGCCACTGTGCCGGCGTACTGCGCGATGACATCCTGATCGATAGAAATATTCCCCATATGCGTATCCATTGAAGAAACTTTCATAAGGCACCTCCTTATTATCTGAATATACATTGATATTATAACCCGACACGGCAAAAAAGGGAACTAAAAAAACCTGAAATTGCCAACATCATATTTTTATCTCCAAAATATGCAATTTTTGCTTGCATTCCAAATTACTTTCTGCTATGATACAACTGTTGTGTAAATGACAAAGGAGGTGCAAAGATGGCTAAGTGTGATATTTGTGGTAAGGGCGCTCATTTCGGTAACAACGTAAGCCATTCTCATAGAAGATCAAACAGGATCTGGAATTCTAATGTCAAGAATGTTATGTGCAAAGTCGGCGGAGCGAATAAGAAGCTGCACGTTTGTACGCGCTGCCTGAGATCCGGAAAAGTTGAGAGAGCTTAACGCTTCATTGTGACGCGTAAAGAAAAGAGTTTGTCTTCGGACAAACTCTTTTTTATGTACGGCATACGGCGCAGACGAGATATCCCTACGCCTGTTTGAAGCCCTCATAGCTCATTTTCAGGCTCTCGTACTCTTTGTTGATGCGCTGGATGATATCCTTATCTCCCGCCACGTTATCCGGATGGAAGATCTTGATCAGATCCTTGTAGCGTTTCTTTAACGCGAGCGGATTCCGGACGCCGCGGAAAAATACGGATACGTCCATGCCGCTGTCGTATACCGCGTGCTCGCTCAGCAGTTCCCGCTCGGCCGCCAGCTTCGCCCACTCCTTATCCAGCCTTCTGCGGTCGATGTCAAGCTGGCTGAATCCGTTTTTGAGGATCTCCATCTTCTTCTCAAAAAACTGGTTGTCCTCCTTGAGCCGCTGCCGCTCGCCCGCTATCCTGTGGTTCAACAGCTTCATCTCCTCCTGAAACTGCACCTTCTCCTTCAGGAACTGCTCCTGCATCTCCTCCAGTTCCTTGGACGCCGTCACAAGCCTTATATTTTCACGAAAAAGCCACGACTTCAGCTCCTGAAGCTCGTCCTGTGAGCCGTGTACCAATACCTCTTCAAAATTTTCCATAATATCCCTCAGACATGCGGTCATATCAATCACAGCAAAAAAAGTTATAACCGATCAGCAGCAGCAAGACGATAAGGACCAGACCGACAAACCGATTCATCAGAAAAAGCATGAACAGCATACCGGCCGCAATGCAAAACGCCGCAAGCCCGATCAGTTTTTTCATACACTACTCCTGTTTATGCCTTTACTACAGTATATGAGACCGATCGCCGAAAAGTTCGCTCTTCCGATCGCGGATCAGTCGGCCTTCTCCTCCGGAAAAGCGATATCGACCGCCTCTTCGTCCGCGATCATATCCTCCTTCGGCGCGGTAAATTTGTCCACGATATCCGGGATCAGGTCAAGCACCTTCGTGACGGTATCCTGATTCTTGATATTCACCAGCTTTGTGGAGCCGTTCTTGATGACAAGCACGGCGCTGGGTGACATCTTGGCAGAGAAACCGCCGCCACCGCCGTTTTTCTTGTCTGCGGCGCTGGCGCCCGCGCCGACGCCGAAGGTGACATCCACCAGCGGAAGAATGATCGTATCGCCGAACTGTGTCGCGTCGCCCACGACCGTCTTGGTGGCAAGTACGGCATTCATACCCTTCATCAACGATTCTATCACGCCCGTAAAATTGTTCTCTGCCATTTATGCAGCCTCCTTTTTCAACAATCTGATGAGTTTCCTGATATCCTTGTTAAGATAGATGCGGACCACCGCGCGGATCAGCGTAAAAGCCCGGATCCTGCCGCGGACATACAGCCGCCCCTCGATCCGCGTCCTCTCGCATGTGAAATCGCCCGTGACACGCACGCGCTGCCCGATCAGCGGATATAACATACCGTAGACGGCAAGGATCTCTCCGGTTGCAGCCGGATCGCTCATGCCGACGACGAGCTCCGCCTCGAATCTGTCCGGCTCCAGCATACGGAATATCCGCAGAAGCTCGCTGCGGCACAGCGTCAGCGAATTTCGGAAAGGCTCGCCCTCCATCACTTCACGGTAATATCCTATATTATCCGACACAGATTTTATTTTATCACAGATTCTCCGGATTGTGTACCGTATATTTTGAAAGAGCCCTTTTATTTTTGCAAAAAGCGCACGCACCCTGGCCCAAACCGCCCCGATCCTTACAAAGAGGGAAGCCGGCCTCTCCTCCTCGCCGGCGTTATCCGCACCCTCCGACCCGTCCGGCGAAACATAGCCGTCCGCAAAGGCGCTGTAGGGCTCTTTGGGCGTCCCTGCGTCTTCCCTGTGTATGACGGTGTCAGGTGTGCCGCCCGTTCCTTCCGCTCCGTCTTCGTCGGCCGCCCTCTGCCCCGTGTCCTGCGCGGGCATCTCCTGCCGCTTCTTCGTCCTGCGTTTCCGTTCAGCCTTCTCCTTCTTCGGCATTCTGAACAGTGTAATCAGAAAAAGCCGCACCCGCACGGTAACCTTGGCCGGATAGCGCACCAGCACGTTGACCAGATGAAAGAGCCATGCAGCTTTCACATAGACCAAAACGGGCGGCTGTCCTTCTCCCTCCCTGCGCTCCAGCCTGACGCGGTAGCGCACCGGCACGAACAGCACGCAGACGGCCGCAAGAAGGAGCAAACCGAGCAATACGAGCAGGACGATCCCGATTATTTTTAAAATAAGCAAAATGATATGTAGCATACCGTCACTTGTCGATTCCCTTTCCGATTCCGGCGCTCATAAAGCCGTCTTCCTGTCCGCTCTTATTGCCGGCAGGAGCTTCTGCAAACAGATACGCCGCAAGATCCGGCTGTCCGGTCTGCCGCACGGCCTCCTCCGCGATCCTGCACAAAAGCTGCGACGCCTCCTCCTGACTGCCCGCGATGCCGATGACATAGGGCGGGTTGGCCTTGTAGTAATACTGCTGCAGCATGATGCAGTGATAGATCTCAAGCTGCCGGTTCTCCGCCGCGTAAGCGATCAGCCATACATTGTTCAGCTTGGCGTATCTCTTAAGTTTTTTCTTGATCTTCTCAGGGTGCTTCACGCTCTCCCCGACATACAGGTTTCGATAAAATCTCATGGTATTTCCCAACCGCATTTTTGTTTGCGCGCATCTGTAATATCTGTATTGTGTGCCGATCGATGCTATTTTAACACATTTTCTCCAAAATAAAAAGAGCGGACTGATTGACACGGTTTGCGGATAAGATTTATACTGTTATCAGACACCGCATCGATATTCGCACAAACAGGGGGATTCCAATGAAAAACGTTGCACGCATGGCGCTGGAAAACGGCATGGTCATCGCCGAAGATATCTATAATTATCAGAACAAACTATTGTTTCCGAAAGACACGGTCGTGGACGACGCGGTGATCGAAAAGCTGGCGCGCCATTCCGTCATCGTGATACCCGTCAAAGAAGAGATCGATTTCGCAACGACACACTTCGAGAAGGTTCGGCTCAGTCCGGGATTCAAATCCTTTGAACTCACCTACAATAACTGCATGTCGATCTTCCGCACGCTGATGCGCGGTTTCGTGGAAAACGGAACGCCCGCCAAGATAAGCAGCCTCATGGAGATCTATACGACCCTGTCCGGACGCGCCCAAAGCGGCGACCAGCTTCTCGACTATCTCTATAACATGCTGCCGGGCATGGACGATATGACATACGCCCACTGCTTGAATTCCGCGCTGATCGCCGGCGTGTTCGCCCAATGGCTCGGTCTGCCAAAAGCGGAGACAGAGCTGCTGGTCCAGTGCGCCTATTTCTACGATATCGGCAAGCTGAAGCTGCCGCAGGATCTGCTCTGGAAGCCCGGAAAACTGACGGATCTGGAGTTTACGAAGCTCAAGACCCACACGATGCTGGGCTTCGACATGTTAAAAGACTGCGATCTGAACGAGCACGTGATCAAGGCCACATTGATGCACCATGAGCGCTGTGACGGCACGGGCTACCCCTCCAGACTGCGCTCCGACCAGATCGATGTGTACGCGAAGTATATCGCTATCATAGACGCCTACGAGGCCATGACCTCCGCCCGCACCTACAGGCAGTCGCTGAATCCCTTTCAGGTGATCGCCAATTTTGAGTGGGACGGCTACGATAAATATGACGGAACGATCTTAAAACCGATCCTCTCCCACATCGCGGCGACGCAGCTCGGCTTTCACGTGCGCCTGAATAACGACGAGGAGGGCGAGATCGTCCGCATCCATGAAGACCGTCTCACAAGACCGGTCATTCAGGCCAAAGAGCGCGAGATCGATCTGGCAGAGGACTCGTCGCTTGAGATCGTCGCCATCTACTAAAAGGCCCGTCACAGGCCGAAAAATTCATCGAAGATCCGCTTGGCGATCGGCACGGCATAATCGCCCCCGCTCCCGGCGCCCTCGATGATGACGGTGACGCAGATCCTGGGATCTTCCGCCGGCGCGAATCCGGTGAACCATGCGTGGGAATCGCCTTTGATATTGTTGTATTCCGCTGATCCGGTCTTCCCTGCCGCCGTGTAGGTGAGGCCGGATAATCTTGTCGCCGTTCCGCTCTTGACCACTTCCTGCATCAGCCCGCTCAGCGCTGCTGCTTCCTCCTCCGACATGAGCCGTCCGTATGTGCTTGGGCTGTACTGCCTGATGCTGCTTCCCTCGGCATTTTTCACGCAATCCACCAGATAAGGCTTCATCAGTATGCCCCCGTTGGCAACGGCACAGGTGATCATGTTCAGGTGTAACGGCGTGATCTGGGTCGCGCCCTGTCCGATAGCCGCCTGCATGATCTGGGAGTCCGTGGTGTTCCCGTCGATGACGAGTCTGCTTTGGCTGTACGCGAAGGTCACCGGCAGTTCACGGTTGAAGAGCAGCCCCTCCAGCGTGTCGCCAAACCGATTCCTGTCAAGCTGCATACCGATGTTGGCAAAAGAGGAATTGCACGATTTCGCAAAGGATCTTGCAAAGTCTACGCTGCCGTGTACCGTTCCGTGATAGCAGTTGATGACGTCGTCGCCGTGGGAAAATCTGCCCGTACACTGATAAGAGTAGCTGTCATAGGTATCCGGATTCTCGCGGATATACTCGAGCGCCGTTACGATCTTGAAGGTCGAGCCGGGCGGATAAAGCCCCTGCGTGGCGCGGTTCAGGAGCACGGTGCTGTCCTTGTCCTCGATCAGGCTTTCCCAGATCTCGTCGATCTTATTCGGATCGAAGTCGGGCTTTGACACCATGGCAAGCACCCGGCCCGTCGCCGGCTCCGTGACGATGACCGCGCCCTTGTAAATGCCGAGAGACTGGTACGCGACCTCCTGAATGTCCACGTCCAGCGTGGAGAACACATTGTCACCGGGATATTTCTCCCCCGCCATGTCATTGGCTACCTTGTCCGACAGCTTGGCGTTGGAGTTGATCAGATAATAATTGCTCTGCGCCTCGATGCCGAATCTGCCGTTGGAGGCATAGCCGACGGCGTGGGCGAACAGGTTTGCATAGGGATACACTCTCGTCTCGCGGCCGTTCTCGTCCGTCTGCGTCTCGGCCAGCACCTGACCGTCTGCGGCGTAGATCTTACCGCGGGTATTCTGTGCGATGAACAGCTCCTGTCTGCCGTTATAGCTGTTGTTGATGAGCTCCTGCCGGTGTGTGGCGGCATAGCGGCAGGTATAACCCATCATGGCGAGGAAGATCCCCACGAACAGATAGGTCACGAACAGGATATTCCTATTCCTCTTCTTCCGTTTTGTGTGCTTCCTGGTATTTGATCTTTCGTCGCCGTTCTTTCTTTTTAACACGTTTGGCTCCTTCTTCCTGCCTGATGATATACAATCCCTCTATGATGAAAAACATGATGATCGTCGTGAGCACGGAGCTGCCGCCGTAGCTTACGAGCGGCAGCGTGACGCCGGTCATGGGGATAAACTTCGTGCCGCCGCCCACCGTGAGGAACACCTGAAAAATATATATGATACCCAGCCCGAAAGCGATCAACTGGTAAAATCTGTTCTGCAGCCGCGTGGCTATGTTCATGAACATGATAAAACAGCTTATGCAGATCAGCAGCATGCATATGGAGAAAACGATGCCCAGCTCTTCCGCTACCGCCGAATAGATGAAATCCGCCTCCACGAAAGGAATGGAGTCCGGCGTTCCGCGGAACAGGCCCATGCCGAACCAGCCGCCGCTGCCGATCGCGAAGAGCGACTGCGTGATCTGGTAGCCGGCATCGTCGATGCAGCTGAACGGATCCCGCCATGCCTGTACGCGCACCTGCACATGGGGAAAAAAGCGATAGGCCAGGACAGCCGCCATACAGCCGCCGCCGCTGCCGAGCAGCAGGTACAGCCAGTTCCCTGTGGCGATGAACACCATCAGGACATAGACGATAAAGAAGATCAGCGCGCTCCCGAGATCCTTGGAGGCAACGAGCACCAGCACATGAATGCCGGCAAGTACGGCCGTCAGCACGACCCGCAGGAAATCATGGGACTCGTATAACGCGCTCGCAAGGAAAAATACGAAGACGATCTTGATAAACTCCGAGGGCTGAAAGGTCAGGCCCGCTATGGAGTAAGATAGCTTTGACCCGTAAGTCGTCGAGCCTAGGATAAGCACGATGCCGAGCGCTGTGATGCCCACCGCGGCATAGACCCATGTGAGACTTTTTAAGAACTTCAGCTTGTGGATAAAGTATGGGATCAGCATACCCGTGATAATGGAGATCGTCACGATAAAAAACTGCCTGATAGCCTTCTCAAAGGAAAGTCTGCTCAGAACGACGAAGCCGATGCTGAGGAGCATGCACATATTGTTGACGATCAGCCTGTTTCCCTTGGGATAGATCATGCAAAACAGGACGATCGTGGCAAACAAAAGGATCTGCTGCAGCGCATAGAACAACAGGTACTCCAGCTTGCCGGTCTCAAAGCAGATGACCAGAAAGCATGAAAAATGTACCAGAAACATGAAAAGGTTCTGGCGCATGTAGCCCCCTTTTCTGCGCTCCTCATCGGGATAGCGGAACACAAGGAAGGCTTCCAGCGTATACAGAGCGGCAAACAGAGTGATGATGTATTTAGACAGTTCCGTGATATATAATTCCATAAAAAACTATTCCACGCCTCTTTTAAAATGTCCGGTCGTATATTTTCCGCCGGGGAATCCGCCGCCCGCAAGTATCCTGCCGCACTCGGCACCGGATTCGACGGTAAAATCATAGCGCCATATATCCGCGCCGACACCGGGCAGCTCCTTCCTCTGCATATGGAGAGAGTACGGCACGGCGTTATAGATAACATTATAACAGTGTATACAGTTCGTTTCCACCGGAAAATCCGTTCCGTATCTGTCCCTGATCGCAATCGGCTTTCCCGGCGTCTGTCCGGCGCGGCCGGAAGCGTCTGCAGACGGACAGCGTCCCGCAGTCCTGCGTACGCAGTTGGCGCTGATCATCATGGGGATCCGGCCGTACACGATCAGCGTGCTCTCGATGCCGGCGGCATGTGCCCGCTCCGTAAGCGCCCGGCACTCCCCGGCATTCAGTTCATAGGGAAGCGTGTATGTCCGGGCATACTGCGACCAGAAGCGCAGTCCCTCCCGATTGAACACGTAGAGCCCAGCGTCCGGCACGATGTCATAGGACCGGCCCAGCTTTTCGACATAGACCGCAGCCTCGTAATTGCGGATCAAAAATCCGTCTATGCCGCCGGCGCGGACTCTCGACGCAAGCGAGGCAAGATACGCCTGATCCCGCGCCCGCAGGATATACGGAAGCGCCAGATAATAGGAACGGCCGTCATGCGCCCGCATACACGCCGTGACCTTTTCATACGCAGCGAGAAAAAGGTCGCTCTCGATGTAGATGCGCCGGCACGGCTGCTCTGCCGCCACGGCAAGCTGTTCGTAGGAAGACACAAGAACGTGCCGTGAGATTTCCCCGCTGTTTCTGACTGACTTGGTCAGTCTAGGATCTTCCGCCGGCCGCGCCTCTTTGGCAGATCGGCGCTCTGCAATCCCGCCCTGCGCTTCGATATACTGCCGCTCGTAGGCTTCAATGCCCCTGCGCCGGAGTTCATTCAGGGCGCTTACGGGAAGAAAAACGCTGTCCGCCATGGAGACATCGCATACCGCCGCCTCCACCAGCGTGTTTCCCGTCTTGGTGAGCTGCCTGACGATATTCTCCCGCTGCAGCGGCTTTTTCTGTGCTTTCTCGGCCGCAGCGCCGGTTACCGAGACGCCGAGGCCGTCCCGGTCTGTCACCGTTAAGACCGACGGCGCGCCGCTTTGAAGCGTGATATGCAGGCTTACGGGCCTTTTGGGCCAAGGACGCCGGATATAGCGATCCCGGATCTCGGCAAGCAGTTCATCGCCGCTCCCGGCGTAGCCCGGTCTGTTCAGCGTGATCATCTCCCGCCCGTTATGCCGCTCATAGTAGCCGTTCTGCACTTCGCTGCGGATATAGAGGCTGCGGAGCCTGTCCCTGTCCTCGGAAGCCACACGGTAACCGGCCTGTCCCTTTTCCGCATACAGGTCGATGCACTTTCGGTAGACGGCCGTCACGCCGGCCGCATACTCGGGTTTCTTCATGCGTCCCTCGATCTTAAAGGAATCGATCCCCGCCTCGATCAGCTGCGGGATATATTCCGCCGTACACATGTCTTTCAGGCTGAGCGGATATCGTATGCCGTCGATGCGCACGCCGTCCTCGAGGATATCGTACGGCAGTCTGCAGGGCTGGGCGCACCGCCCGCGGTTGCCGCTTCTGCCGCCAAGGATACTGCTGAACAGACATTGGCCGGAATAACAGTAACACATCGCGCCGTGGACGAAACACTCGATCTCCAGACCGGTCGCCGCCTTGATCTCGCGTATCTCCGCGAGCGAAAGCTCCCTCGCCGGCACGATGCGCGATACGCCCTGCGCCTGTAAAAAAGCGGCGCCCGCCGCGCCCGTCAGCGACATCTGCGTGCTGGCGTGCAGCGCCAGATCCGGAAACGCCTCACGGATACGGCGCAATACACCGATGTCCTGCACGATCACCCCGTCGAGCCCCGACTCGTAAAAAGGGCGCAGCCAGTCATACAATCCTTCCAGCTCCCTGTCCTTCATGAGCGTGTTGACCGTAAGATATATTTTCCGGCCCATAAAATGCGCCTCATGAAGCGCCCGGCAGATCTCATCGTCCGTAAAATTATCCGCATAGGCCCGCGCGCCGAACCGGTCGCCGCCCAGATAGACCGCGTCCGCACCGGCGTTGACGGCGCCGCGAAAAGCCTCGTAATTTCCGGCCGGAGCCAGCAATTCCACCTTGTTATCCATAAATGATCCCTTTGAAAAAGCCCTGTAGATTTCTCTGACAGGGCTATGCTCTCCGTTTTATCTCTTCAGTTCTTTCAACTCTGTTTCCAGCCGGACGATCTTTTTCGCATTCTCGTTCGCCTCATCCTGCAGGGTCTTGACCGTCTTTTCCATATTTTCCAGCTTGATCTGCGCCGCAATCAGTTCATGCTTTAAGTCATACATCTCTTTCTCTTTGGCTTGGATCTCTTCCTCACGCAGACTGATCTGCTTCTTCGCCTTGAAGTAATCGTCCGCTATGTTGAGCTGCAGCAGCACGTTCTGGGTGTCGA
This sequence comes from uncultured Lachnospiraceae bacterium, assembly GCA_947626745.1. GTDB lineage: Bacteria > Bacillota > Clostridia > Lachnospirales > Lachnospiraceae > UBA3282. The sequence goes on along the minus strand of CANQTF010000001.1, from coordinate 193,903 downwards.
GCGACTGTCTCTTGAAGCCGTCCACCTTGCTGTACTCCGCGATCTTGTTGTTTATGTAGGAAGCCACCTTCTGCAAATATTCTTCGCTCTCATAACCGCTCAAGGTAAAAACTTTTCCGGCAATAATGACTTCGGTATCCGTTTTCGTTGACATAGGACGTTCCTCCAAATATAAAATATGCCACACGACAAAATATCCTATACGACTCCCATTATATAGTTCCTATGGAAGAATTTCAACCTTTTTTTGGCGGCGTCCTACCCGTACCGGTAACGCTTTCCCGTTTCTGTCCGGCGGCCTGACATGTCATGAAAAGCGGTTTTCCTGTCATGAAAGGGCAGCGCATCGACGACGGCGCGTCGTTAACAAACGCCGCGGATCGGCCGATATAGAATATGAGAGTTTATATTTTAAGGGAAGCAAAGGAAAGGCATGGTGAACGGATATGATAGGAAGCGGCAAGATGATGGTCGGCAGGATCAGCCAGACCGGCAGCGGCTATATGAAGATCGATCTGTACAACAGAGACGGCTCTTATGCGGGATCGATGTCGGTCTCCACTTCCCGCACGCGCGCCGAAAGGAAAAAAGTCTCTCAGTCGGGACAGAAAAAATACAAAAAGCTGCAGTACAATTTTAAGCGGCTCTCCAATCAGATTCTGCGCACGAAGACCTCCGTCAACGCGAAACAGCTCGTGACGAAGACAAAATTTCAGATCGCCGACCTGCGCATGAAACTGATCAGCGGCGATTACGACTATGCGGAGATCCATAGCGCTCTCCTGCACGCCGAGAAGATCGCCCGCGTCGCCAAGAAGCGCCTGAAGCATCTCCAACAGGAGGAAAATATCGAGAAGACGGGAAAAGCCGGCATGACGGATCCCGAGGAGATGGAGACGGAAAAGGAGGAAGAAGAGGAGATCCTCGACACCTCCGGCATGAGTCAGGAAGAACTGCAGGAACTGGCGGAGCAGCTGGAAGAGGAAATGGAAAAGATCGAGCAGGAATTGGAAGAGGCTTTGGAAGCCGAAGATTTTATGGAAGAATTTCTGCAGTCAAACTACGAAGAAATGGAGCCGGCGGATCTGGAACAGCTCAAGAAAAAGCATCGCTCCGAGGAAATGACAGACATCATGAAGGCCGACATGGAATACTTAAAAGCGCTCTTCGACAGGCTCGCCAAGGAAAAAGAGTCCGCGGGAAGCGCCTCTTCCGGCAGTTCCGGCAGCTCGAACGGCTCTTCGGGCGCCGTGTCCGGCGTGTCGCTGGAGCTCGGCGGTATGGATATCCCCGTGGAGGCCGGCGTTGAGGCGCCGGTCGAGACCGCCGGCGCAAACGTCGATGTCACGCTGTGACCCGCCCTCTGAGACGAACGCGCCGAAATATCCTGTCCTGCCGCTCATGTCGGCATATCGATCCCAAAATGATGATAGGTACGCTCCGTGACGACCCTGCCGCGGGGCGTTCTGTTTAGGAAGCCGTTTTTGATCAGATACGGCTCGTACACATCTTCTATGGTGCCCGCATCTTCACCGATAGCGGCCGCCAGCGTATCCAAGCCGACCGGCCCCCCTTTGAATTTCTCGATCAGCGTACACAGTATATTCCTGTCGATATGGTCAAGCCCCATTTTATCCACGTCCATCAGATCGAGGGCCGTGTTGGCGACTTCCTTAGTGATGACGCCGTCGTACTTCACCTGCGCGAAATCGCGCACCCGTTTGAGCATACGGTTGGCAAGCCGGGGCGTTCCGCGGCTCCTTCTCGCTAACTCCGTCGCCCCCTCTTCATCGATCCTGACGCCAAGGATCACGGCGGAGTGCTGAATGATCACCTTAAGCTCTTCGACGGAATAAAATTCCAGACGGTGGATCACGCCGAACCTGTCGCGCAGAGGCGCGGTGAGAAGCCCCGCCCTCGTCGTCGCGCCGACCAGTGTAAAGTGCGGCAGATCCAGACGAATGGAGCGCGCCGTAGCCCCTTTGCCGATCATGATATCTATCGCGTAATCTTCCATCGCCGGATACAGCACTTCCTCCACCTGTCGGTTCAGTCTGTGGATCTCGTCCACGAACAGAAGATCCCCCTCCTGCAGATTGTTGAGGATCGCCGCCATTTCTCCGGGCTTCTCGATCGCCGGCCCGCTGGTGACCTTCATGTGTACGCCCATCTCGTTGGCGATAATGCCCGCGAGCGTCGTTTTGCCGAGTCCCGGCGGCCCATAGAAAAGCACGTGGTCCAAGGCGTCATGCCGCTGCTTTGCGGCTTTGATATAGATCTTAAGATTCTCCTTGACCTTTGATTGACCAATATAGTCATCGAGTGTCTGCGGACGCAGCGATCCCTCGATCTTGATATCCTCTTCTATTAAGTTCGTCTCGATCATCCTGCCAGCCATAGCTGCCCCCTCAGAACATGAATTTTAATGCGGATTTCAGGATACTCTCCACCGAAGTGTCCTCGTTCATCTCCACCTTCTTCACGGCGGCGGTTGCGTCGGACGCGGAATATCCCAGCGCGACAAGGGCCTCGATCGCCTCTTTTTTCATCACATGATCGACATCGGCCGACGGATTGCCGGCCACACCGGCCGGTTCTCCGAGACCGCGAAGGGTGTCCTCCAAGGATACCTTGTCACGCAGATCGAGGATCACGCGCTCCGCCGTCTTGCTGCCGATACCGGGCGCTTTGGCGATAGATTTTGCATCGCCGGCCATGATCGCAAAGCGCAGCGCGTCCGCACTCATCACGGACAGAATCGCCAGCCCGCCCTTCGGGCCGATACCGTTTACCGTAATGAGTTTCCGGAAGATATCCAAGTCGTCCCTCGTGAGAAAGCCATACAGTAAGAACGCATCCTCGCGCACCAGCGTGTAGGTGTATATCTTGACCTCGCTGCCGCACGGCGGAAGTATCTCTGCCGTAGTTGTGGACACCTTCACATTGTACCCGATCCCTGCCGTCTCCACCACGATATTGTCTTCGGTGATCTCTTCCAAAGTTCCTTTTATATAGGCGTACATAATTATCTCCCGTCCGTCAGTCTCATCAGATATGGCGCAAGCTCTCCGGCCGCTATGCCAAGCACCGCCCCCGTCACCGCACCTGCCGCGATCAGCGCCGGCAGATAATAGCCGACATAGACCGTCTGCGTCACCAAAACAGCCGCCGCGAGCTGTCCCACATTGTGGAACACGCCGCCCAGCACGCTGACGCCCACGACGGAAAACTTCCGAAAGCGTCTGCCGATGAGCATCGCCGCAAAGCTGCACACAGCGCCCGCCAGCGAATACAGTATCGTGTACAGGCCGCTGAAAAGGAATCCCGATATGACGATGCGCAGCAGATTGATGCACAACGCATCACGCACACCGCCCACGCCGCGCCCTGCAGTCCGAGGCATCAGACCGCCCTTTCCGCCGTGCAGCAGCATCACCACGACCAGATTGGGAAGACCCAGCTTGATGCCGGGGATCCCGAAAGAAAAGGGGATCAGGGACTCTGCATAAGCGAGGATAAGCGCAAGGGCAAGATAAAGCCCGAGCTGTGCAAGCCGTTTCGTCATCTTGTCACCCCGTCAGGCGCGCCGTCAGCCGCCTGTCTCTCACCGATGATCTCCACCACAAGGCCGTGGGGCAGACAGATGATGCTCTCTCCTGCCAGTGAGACGCTCTTGTGGCGGACACAGATCTGATCCCTGCAGTCCGCGGCACACATCGTTACCTGCCCGTCCCGCACCGAGACCAGATTGTAGTCGATATATTCCGGAAGATCGAGCGCCGGCATATCGGCGCAGTATTCCACAGCCGTCACGTCGTCCCGATAAGTGATCAGGTAATAGCCGTCGTCCGCGGCGGACGGCTCTTCCTGTCCGGCGTGCAGGGCTATCGTCCTCAGCACGATCCCGTCGTACACAAGCTGCGCCACAGTCCCCTTTTCGCGGTGCAGGAGGCCAAGAGCGGCAACGAACGCCGCCGCGAGAAAGCACACGGCAATCAGGATAAGATCGGCTTTTTTGACGGTTACGGCTCTTTTCTTCACAGGATCTCCCTTTTCTGACAGTATAGCACAATCGAACATATGTTTCAAGTGTGCCGCGCTATATTTTCTCCAATATGGTCTGCAAATGATTCTGCAGAAAATTGTCCCGAAGCTCCGAAAGACCGGCTTCATTGAGCATCTGCACGATGACGCTGCAGACGGCTTCCACGATGAGCACTCTGCCGTCATCGGTGTTCAGGTGATAGACGTACGCATCCGGCGCGACGCCCTCCCATGCCTCTGCCGGGTCAGGGATCGTGTAGAGCAGATCGAGCATATCGCCGATCTCGGCGCCGGACGGCAGCGCCTTAAGCCCGCGGCGCAGCCATTTATCATAGGGCGCGTATGTCCGGTTCAGCAGATAGACGGCATGCATGCTCTCCCTGACAAAATCCGTCAGCGCCATCTCCGCCGCAAGCCGTTCGCCGCGCTTCATGGAACGGGCGTAATTGTACTGCCCCGCCTGTGCCGCTTTGGCCAGACTCTGGACGAGCCGCCGCAGCCACGCTTCCCTGGGATAGTAGCCAAGCAGACGCTCCCGCACCGCACCAAACTGCCCGCCCCTGTCCTCAAAGATCCTGCCGTTGGTGGCTGCGGCAAGGCTTGCCTCGTCGATCGCAAGCCAGTCGGACAGCTTGTCGGGCGCCGTCTCGCGCCCCATAATACCCGCATAAAAGTCTTCCGTGCAGAGGACGCCGACTCTTCCGCCGCCCTGCGCCTGTGTCACGCGGGCGGAAAAGCCCATGAACTCCCGCGGCAGCGCATCGTACGCCTCCTGCATCCGCTCCCCGTATCGCGCGTAGACGTCACGGGGCAGCCAGATACAAAAAGACGGACCATAGTCATGATCCATCGAAATCTCATCATCGAAGCCAAAGCACTCCGAGCCGTGCCCTGCAAGCCCTGCCGCCGCATATCCCGCGGCCTCCGGGAACTGCGTGTCGAGCATCTTTCTGCCGTATGCTTCATAATACTTTTCAGCCAGTTCCAAACCTTTCATATAACCATGCGACCTTTCCGCAGACATGCCGTTTTCAGGCGAGCTTCTCCCGCACCGCCTCCGCCTTATGCAGATAAAAAGACTGTTTTTCACTGTTCTGCAGCTTCCCGCAGACCGCGGCGCAGTTTTCGCAGAGAACGGCATAGCTCATATTTTCGCCGTAATGAGACTGCACCTCGCTCAGCGCTTTTTCATAATATGTCAACGCCTTGGCGTAATCCCCCATGTGATACCACGCCTCCGCAACGCCGGCCAGCGCGCCGCTGTAATGCTCGTCAGTCGGCCCGTCACCCTTCTCAAACAGGGCGATCGCCTTGTCCAGAAGCGTTTTCGCCTGTTCGAACCGGTCCACCTTAAAACAGATCAGGGCGAGATTCGTCATGGTCGTCGCCGTCTGTGTACTGCTGTCCGGCAGCGTCTCAATAATGGCGAGCGCCTTTTCGGCATAGGCAATGGCTTCCTCATTGTCGTCCATCTTTTCAAGCAGGATACTCATATTGTTGTACAGCCCGGCATACCGGTAATCCTGCGGATCCAAGATGCCGTTATAGATCTGCAGCGCCTGTCTGTAATAGCGCAGCGCCGTACCGTAGTCCCCCGCCGCGCGGTACGCGGTCGCCGCATTCAAGAGCGTCGTTGCAAAGTGCTCGGTATTTTCCATATGGAGCTCTTCCATCAGAAGCAGCACATCTTCCGCCGCGATATATGCCTTTTCAAAGGCGGACACACTGCGGTAAAACCCTATCATCTCGTTGCAGATCGTGATATATGCGCCGTAATCCTGCTCCTCCTTGGCCTGTTCCAGAGAGGAGACGAGAAACGGGTCTATCCGGTCGATCTTCTGTTCGTTGAAATAAGAATCCAAGGTCTGAAAAAAGTTCTCGATATTCATGGAATCATCCCTTTCCCGTCTCTATGCCCCAAGATACCCGACGCTCAATACTGTCCGTTGAAGATCTGTGCGATCGGGGAATCGTCGGACAGAATAACGGTCTTGTTGTCGCCGGCGATGCTCTCCTGCACCGCGTCCAGCGCGCGGACAAAGGAGTAGAAATCCATCTTCTCCGGATCGGCGTAGGCGTCCGAAAGGATACGCATATATTCCGCCTCGCCCTCCGCGATCGTTGCCTCCGCCTTCGCCTCGGCGTCGGACAGCATAATGGAAACTTCCTTGTCCGTGGTGTTCTCGATCATCTGCGCTTCCGACTGTCCCTCCGCCGTATACTGTGCGGCGATGTTCTCACGCTCGGAGATCATGCGGGTGTATACCGCCTGTTTGTTGTCGTCCGGCAGATCCAGCTTCTTTACGTCCACGACGACGATCTCGATGCCGTACTGCGCCTCCACATGATCGATCTGCGCCATGATCTCTTCCGTCAGGGAAGTGATCTCGACGACCTGCTCCGTCTCCTCAGACAGGACAAGGTCATTGTTCGTCACGTCGTTCCCGCTCTCCTCGACGGTGACCGTCATCTTGCCGTCGCGGCTGCGGATCACTTCGTCCTGCTTCATGTTGGAGATCGTATTCTTCATCGCATTGTACACGATCGCATCGATACGCCCCTCCGCGTTGCTGACGGAGCAGCTCAGCGTCTGCGCAAACTTTAAGGGGTCGGTCACATGCCACAGCACGTAACTGTCCACGATCATCGTCTTTTTGTCCGACGTGATGACGTCGGATTCCGGCAGATCATACAATAACAGGTTCTTCGGAATCGTGTCCACAGACTCGATAAAGGGAAGCTTAAAGCTAAGTCCTGCCTCCGTCACGATGCGCTGCACCCTTCCGAACTGTCTGACCAGCTTGAACTGATCCTGTTTTGTCACCACCATAGAATCGGCGAGCACGATAAGGGCAGCGACGGCGATGAAAGCCGCCATGAATTTCAGCCCGAAACGCCCTTTCTTCCCGCCTTTCGTTTTCTTCCTTGTGCCGTCTGAATTGTAGTGCTCATACGCCTGTGTGCTGTTGTCCGTCTGCTCTGCGCTCCTGTCATATCCCGTCATGTCCGCTCACCTCATTCCTCCGGCTCGGAAGCCGTATCCTCTTCTTCGCCGCCCGCCGTGTCACTGATCTTGGAATCGTTCGTCACGAAGCTGTCAAGGGGCAGGACCGTGCTTGTGCTGCCGTCGTTTCCCTGAATGATCACCTTGATGTCCGGCAGCACATTTTCCATCGCTTCATAGAACATCCTCTTCTTCGTCACCTCAGGGTATTTGACATATTCCTGATACATGGAATTGAAACGGGCTGCCTGTCCGTTCGCCTCGTTGATGCGCTCCTGCTTCTCGGCCTCCGCATCCTGCAGGATCTTATCGGCCTGTGCCTCGGCGCTCGGGATCTGTTCATTCCGGTACTTATTCGCATTGTTGAGCGCCGTCTCTTTGCCCTGCTTCGCCGTCTCCACTTCCTTGAAGGCGTTCTCCACCTCGGCAGTGGGCGGCGTCGCGTCCTGAATCGTGATGTTCACGAGCTGAATGCCGATGTCGTACTCCTCCAGCTTGTCCAGAATAAGCTGCTTGATGTTGGACTGTATCTCATTCTTGCCGGTCGTCAGGACGCTGTCCACCGTGTAGGAGCCGATCGTCGTCCTGATACAGTTCTGCGCGATATTCTTGAGTATCAGCTCCGGGTCCTGCGAGGCATACAGAGCCTTGACCGGATCGGTCACCCGATACTCCGCATAGAAATCGACAAAAATAAAGTTGTAATCGGACGTGATCATCAGCGCATCGGCTTCCTCGCCCGTAGAGTGATAGCCGATAGAAAATCCCTGTATCGTCGTGTTTACCTTGGTCACCGTCTGGACAAAAGGCAGCTTAAAGTGAAGGCCGGGCGTCGTGACAGCCTTCGGCGACCCGAAGGTGCAGACTACCGCCTGTTCTTCCTCCTTGATCGTATAGAAAGATCCGCCGATCAATAGGAGAAGCACGGCGGCCGCAATGATGCCTGTCGCGATCCGTTTCCCCTTTCCGGAGCCTTTCTTCAGTTTCGCCATGTTCCGGAACGAGCCGTCCCCTGTCTTTTTTGTGCCGAACATAATCTTCCTCCGCCTCACTTTATCTTGTCACAAAAAAATATCGCAAACGCAAATTTTATGGTATCATGTATCATGACAGCGCCAAGCATGCGCAAATATCCGCTATAGGAGGAACCCCATGCAGATCATATTCATCAGACACGGAGACCCTGACTACCAGAACGACGGCCTCACCGCAAAAGGCGTCAGAGAGGCCAAGCTGCTCTCGGAGCGCGTCGCAAAATGGCCCTCCGAACGCATCGATTACTACTGCTCGCCTCTCGGGCGGGCCAGACAGACCGCCTCTTACTCTCTCGGGCGTATCGGCAGGGAAGCTGTCACCTATGAATGGCTGAAAGAGTTCTCCTATTATATCGAAGATCCCACAACGGGCCGCATCGGCGTTCCCTGGGACTTCATGCCGGAATACTGGACCGAGATCCCGCAGATGTACGACCGCGAAGAGTGGAAAAACACGGAGATATACCGCTCCAACCCGGAACTTCTGCCGGCCTATCAGGAGGTCTGCGACGGTCTCGACGGCATTCTCGCAGAACACGGGTTGCAAAGACATCACAACTATTATATCCGCACGGCGCAAAACAGCGCAGATGCGCGCGACACCGTGGTGTTTTTCTGTCATCTAGGCATCACCTGTGTGATGCTCAGCCATCTGCTCGGCATGTCCCCGGCGCTTTTGTTTCACAGCCTGTATCTCGCGCCCACTTCCCTGACGATCCTGTATACGGAAGAGCGTATGCACGATATCGCAGCGTTCAGGGCGCAGGTCATCGGCGATACCACACACCTGTCAACGGGTGCCGAACCGATCTCCGCAATGGGCGCGTTCGGTGATCTGTGGCTCGAATGACGGGCACGGCAGAGCTCAGCGCACGCGTTCCGGAAAACCGATCTTCTTCTGTACCTTGCGGAGTGTTTTTAATGCATAATACTCCGCTTTTTCTGCGTTCTGCTTGATGATCCCGTCAATGTAATCCTTGTTCTTGCTCAGATCGTCGAAGCGCTCCTGTAACGGCTTCAGGACGCCCACCACGGACTCGCCCACCGCCGTCTTGAAATCGCCGTAGCCTTTGCCCTCAAACTCCTTTACCGCCTCCTCCGGCGTCTTGTCCGTGCATACGCAGTAGATATCGATCAGGTTGCGGATACCGGGCTGTTCCTCCGTGTAGCGCACGCAGCCCTCGGAATCCGTCACCGCGCGCTTGAACTTGCGCATGATCGTGTCGGGATCGTCCATCAGATAGATGCTGGCGTTGGGATTCTCGTCGGATTTGGACATCTTCTTCGACGGATCCTGCAGACTCTTGATGCTGGCCCCCGTCTTGCCGATGTAAGGTTCCGGGATCGTGAACACATCGCCGTAGATCGCATTGAAGCGCTGGGCGATATCTCTCGTGATCTCCAGATGCTGCAGCTGGTCTTTGCCCACGGGAACGACATCCGACTGGTACAGAAGGATATCCGCCGCCATCAGGACCGGATAAGTAAACAATCCGGCATTGATATTGTCCGCATGTTTCGCGGATTTATCCTTGAACTGCGTCATGCGGTTCAACTCGCCCATATAGGTAAAACAGTTCAGGATCCATGCAAGCTCCGCATGTCCGGACACATGGGACTGATAATACAGACAGCTCTTCTCCGGGTCGATGCCCGCCGCGATATAGAGGGTCAGGAGATTGCGCGCGCGTCTGCGAAGCTCGGCGGGATCCTGTCTGACCGTGATCGAATGCAGGTCAACGACCGAATAGAAACACATATATTCATCGCACAGAGTCACCCAGTTCTTCAGCGCGCCGAGATAATTGCCAAGCGTCAGACTGCCCGTCGCCTGCATACCGCTGAACAGCACTTTATTGTCACCTATCATAGTATCTTCCTCCGATCAGGAGCGCATGCTCCGCTTGTACCAAAAAACAGTTTAACATTGCCCTTTCTTTACGTCAACTAAAAGAAAGGGCAATCTTCTTACGATTACTGGTTATCGCACCCGCAGTCTTGATTGTTGTTGAACGGTCTCGCGTCAAAGCGCGGCTCAAAGCGGGATTCGGCGCCGTCGCAGCCGCAGTCGTTGTCGCGTTCCCTTGCGTAGCCGCAGTCGTTCCCGTTATTGCCGCGGTTCCTTCCGCTGCCCGGAGCGTTCCCGCCCGTGCGGAATCCCGTCTGTCCGCAGCCGTTATCCGCACAGCCGCAGCCCGACGACGCGTCCGAACGGCCGCCGCCTTGATTCCCCAGCAGTAAAAATAACAGAATCAGCCAAGTATTCATACGCACATCTCCTTTTTTTCATAGTATATGCTATGCAAAAAGGAGGGCAAATGTCACAGCCGGCTGCGCGGATCTCTTAAGAGCTTCGTCCGGATATACCAAAAAGTCCTCTCTTCGCCGTAATCCGCAAGCATGTTGAGCAGAAACTCCAACTGCCGTTTTGTTCTGGCATGCAGCGGCGGCGGTGTCTTGGAAGACCGGTAATAGACCAACGGATCCCTGTCCGTGTAGGCGTCTTTGTGGTACACCTTGCACGCCGCGATGCGGTCCATAAACATCTCTATGATATAGCGCGTCGGCATGGGCGCCGGCACCATGAAGCTGCCTTCCACGTCCCGCGTGCTGTAATCCAGCCAATACTCATAGTGATGCTTGTTACGCCCCTTGTGGTGCAGCCAGGCGGTGGAATAGCCGATAGCCTCCCGCTCGGCATTATTCGGACTCCTGTCTCCCTGCCAATATTTGGCGCCCACGAGGAACTCTGTGGGGCTGTATTTGGACAGATCGTGCAGCAGCCCCTGTCTGTAGAGGCCGACCCGGAAGCAGCCCTGCATGACCAGAAATTTATGCTGCGTGATCGTCTTAAAATGCTTCCATGCCTTACTCATACTCATTGTTTCGCACGCCTCTTTTCCCGGCCGCCCGCCGTCAGGGGCCGTTCATGGGCCGCAGCGGCCTCTCTCTTCGCGATATAGACGGCGATCGTCCGCGGCGGGACAGTGATCCCCGGTATGGCTTCTCCCTGCTCTCCCACACCTTCTTTGATGCCGGCGGCGGACGCGTCCGGCGAATCGCTGGCAGCATAGAGCGTCCACTTCATACCCTTCGGAAGCTGCGGCAATCCAAAATAATATGCGTTCCAGTGCAGATTGATGCCGATATAGAGAAACGTATCGTCGCTTCCGCCGTACTGCCCGCAGTACATGATGCCGACGCTGCGTGATGCCTGTCCGGTGTCCGGCCGCCAAGCGTCCTTTCCGTGATATGAGATATCCGGATAGCCGCAGGACAGATAGTCCATGCCTCTTAAGGGTGTCACGCTGTGCAGGATCGGATGCGCCTTGCGCAGCTCTATCAGCAGCTTCGTATACCGCAGAAGCTCGCTTCCGCTCTCCGTACGGTTCCACTTGATCCATGCCACGGCGTTGTCCTGACAGTAAGGATTGTTGTTGCCCTCCTGTGTGTTGCCGAACTCGTCGCCGCTGTACAGAAGCGGCGTGCCCTGCGACAGGAAAACAAGGGAGAGCGCATTCTTCATTTGTCTGAGGCGCAGCTCCTGAATGCTCTTCCTGCGGCTCTTGCCCTCCACGCCGCAGTTCCAGCTACAGTTGTAATCCGTGCCGTCATGATTGTCCTCGCCGTTCGCCTCATTGTGCTTGCGGTCGAAAGAGACGATATCCGCCAGCCGCATGTCGTCCCACTTGGCGATATAGTTTACGATCCCCGTCTCAGGGCGGCCGTTCCGCGCATGGAAGAGGATCTGCCCCACCATGCTGTCGTCGCCTTTGAGCGCTTTGCGCATATCGTACAGGAAGCCCTCGCTCAGCCAGCCGAGGCGGCGCGTCTTCGCCATGTAATCGCCGTGATCCGGCTCATAGTGCTGCGACGTAAGGATCTTTGTCCCGCACAGAAGCGGCTCTTTCGTGAAGACGTCGATCGCAAGGTCCACACCCATTACATGGAAGCCGTCTATGTGGTATTCCAAGACCCAGTATCTGATGACGTCAAGCATCTCCGCCCGCGTGACCTCCGGCGGGAAATAGAACTGCATAAGGACTTCGATGCCGTTTTTGTGCAGCTTTTTCACCATATCCCTGAACTCTGCCGCCGCATCTTTACCGGCCGCATAACCGCTCTTGGGGGCATAGTAGAGCCCCTTTTGATAGCCCCAGTAATTGACTCTGTATGACCTGCCGCCCTCCTCGCCGGCCGCCGCCGCGGACTGTATGCGGGAAGCCGCCTGTTCCATGGTGGGCGCCGGGATCTCCGTGTCCATGATCTCGTCAAATTCATAGGCGGGCATGAGCAAAAGCGAGGTGATGCCCAGCTCCTTCAGATAGGGGATCTTCTCCGTCAGCCCGAGGAAGGTGCCCTTGTGCTGCACGCCGCTCGTGCGGTGCTTGGTAAAGCCGCGTACATGGAGCGCATAGAGGATCGTATCCTCATAGGGATAGCATAACGTCTCATCGCCCTCCCAGTCATAGGCGGCATCCTGCGCCATGCACCGCGGCAGGTCTTTTCGCTTCAGACCGTACCGATACGGATCCGCAAGCCTCCTGCAGTAAGGATCCTGCCAGACCCGGCCGCCGCAGTAAAACAGGTAGCTGCACGCCCTGTCATGATAGCCCCGCAAGAGCATGGCGTGGACGGCGCCTACACTGCTTTTCTCCGGAAAAGGTATCCGGATACCCTCCCTGTGTTTTCTGTCATATAAGATGACGCCGAACTCTTCCGTGCCTTCCGGCGGTATCTTGCCGCACACTGCTGCGATGCGCATACCCTCCGCACAGAAGGATACGCCCAACGGGTACGCGTCTGCTTTTATCACGTCAAAATCTTTATGCATCTGACCCTCCGGTATAGTATTGTCTTCTTCCCTCCCCAACACGATACACAGATATTTTACCATAGAAAGTATTTTTTCCCAACAAAAATTTATTTCTGCATTGTATATCCGCCTCTTTTTCTGTAAAATATAACTATTCCGACGTAAAAGGAGGCGGCTGTATGAGCAAAAAAGATGACAGGAACACAGAGAACGGCTACGACGCGGAGGAGATGACGGTCGATCTGGACTTGGACGACGGCACAAGCGTCACCTGCGCCGTCGTCACGATCCTGACGGTGGACGGCAGGGATTATATCGCTCTCCTTCCGCTTGACGAGAACGGCGACAATGCGGACGGCGAGGTCTGGTTCTACCGTTACAGCGAAAATCCGGACGACCCCAACGAGGAACCGGAGCTGGGATACATTGACGACGATGACGAGTATGAAGCCGTTGCGGACGCTTTCGACGAATATCTGGACGCCGCGGAATTTGACGAGTTGGTGGGCGACGGGTCGGAGGACTGACACAGGCACTGCAGAAAGCGGGAAGGCATATCTTTTCCGCTTTTTCCTTTGTATGCGGTGACGCACAGTTCACGCTTCGCCCGGGTCATCGCCACATAAAACATGCGCCGCTCCTCCTCGATCTGCGCTTCGGTATTCGATCTGACGGAGGGGATCTTACCCTCCTGACAGTCCGGCAGGTACACGGTGTCAAACTCCAGACCTTTCGAGGCATGCATCGTCATGAGATGCACGCCGCCGGGCGCGGCACTCTCTTCCGTCCCGGCATTTTGACGGGCCGGGCTCTTTTCACACTGTATTTCTTTGTTACATTGACTGATATAGTCATCAAGCGCCGTGTAAGAGGCAAACCGCTCCGCCGTCTTCCGAAAGTCCCGCAGGATGCCAAGCAGCTCTTCGGCCTTATCCGGGCCGTATTTATCCCTGAGATACCCCTCGTAGCCTATGACCTTACAGATATAGTGTATCTGCAGATGCGGTCTTTTGCCTTTTAGGGCGGCAAGATCGTCAAACAGTCTGCGCGCCGTCTCCTGCAGTGCGGACGTTTCCCTGTAATATGCGAGCACCGCTTCCCGCGACACCTGCGCGTCAGGGACACACTCTCTTCTGAGGTAACGGACAGGCCGGTTCAGGATACGCAGAAAGTGGCTGCGCAGCAGCCGGCCGTCGGCAAGCGCAAGATAAGCCATGACATCGCGGATGACAAAATGGCCGAAGGGCGTCTGCGGCTTTCCTTTGATCGAATAGGGAATACCATATCCGCGCAGCTTCTGTGCCCAGAGCACACAGTCGTAATTCGTCCGGCAGATCAGCGCGCAGTTGTCCAGTTCCCCGCACACACGCTTTTGCTCCAGTGCCGCAGCCAGATATCTCTCCTGCTCTTCCTCCCGTTCCGCTATATGGATATGGAAACCGGCGCCTTCCCCGTGTATGGCGCGGATATCCTTCGCAACGCGGTTCCGGTTCCGGCTGATGACCTTGCCGGCGGCATCGACGATCCGCTCGTTGCAGCGGAAATTGACATCCAGAAAGATGCGGACGGCGTCCGGATGATCCCGCATAAAGGTCTGCATACTGTCCGGGCTTGCCCCGCGGAAACCGTAAATGGCCTGATCGTCGTCCCCGACGACAAACAGATTGTTGTCCGGCCGGGCAAGAAGAGACATGATCTCATACTGGTCGGGCGATATATCCTGAAATTCGTCTATCAGGATATAAGAAAAACGCGACTGCCACAGGGCAAGATACGCCGGCTGCTGCTGCAGCAGTTCCCGGCAACGGTACACGATGCCGTCGAAATCCGTCTGCCGGAATTCCCGCAGATATGCCTCGTATTCCTTCGCCAAAAAAGCGATATCGTCCTGCGTGAGCTGTTGCAGGAAAGTGGTCTGCAAAGCCGCCGCTCTGCGGTATGCACCGACGCAGCCGGCCAGCTCATCCATGTCTTCCTCCCTGACACAGGCAAAGCGCTTGTGCATATGTACGATCTGTCCGAATAATCTTTTTCTCTCCGCTTCCGTGATAATGGAATAATCGCGATACTGCGTCGATCCTTTCAGAATATGATAGAATACAGCGTGAAATGTGCCAAAATGCACCGGAGGCCGTTCCGGTTCTGTAAGGCCAAAGAAGCGTTCCTGCATCTCCAGTGCAGCCGCCTTGGTAAATGTGATGACAAGGATACGGGAAGGGTCGATATGGCATTCCGTAATAAGATATCTGATGCGCTGCACAATGACATAGGTCTTGCCGCTGCCGGGTCCGGCGACGATCTGCGCCGGGCCCGCAGTATGCCTGATCGCACGGTCCTGATTCGGATCAGGACCGTGTACAGGCTTCCCTGAGCTTCGATATTCCCTTACGGATCCTGGCAAGAGATTCTTCCTTTCCGAGTATTTCCATGATCTCCGTGGCGCCGGCAGGTGTCATCTGCTTGCCGGAAACGGCCGTTCTCACGGGCCACATCACATATCCGTTCTTACATCCCTTCTTCTCCACATAAGAGACAAGCGTTTGGTAAAGCGCATCGTTGCCGTAATCCGTCTGCTCCTCCAGAAGCGGAAGGAGTTCTTCAAGCACCGCAAGGCTTGACTCGACGCTCGTCTTCATTTTCTTGTGCGCATACATCTCCACATCGTAATCCGGCAGCTCCTCAAAGAAATCGACCATATCTTTGATATCCGGGAAAATTTCGATCCGCGTCTGCACCATGGCCGCGATCTTTCTCAGATCCAGATCCTTCGTGATCGCCTCCCGCAGATACGGTTCCGCCAGCCCGTAGAAGCTATCGGCGTCCATAGCCTTGCAGTACTCGCCGTTCATCCATTTGAGCTTTGTGTAGTCAAAGACCGCCGGCGACTTGGACAGATGATGATAGTCGAACTTCTGCACCATCTCGTCTAACGTAAAGATCTCCGTATTGTCCTCCGGGCTCCAGCCGAGCAGCGCCACAAAGTTGACGACCGCTTCCGAGAGGAAACCCTGTTCGATCAGGTCCTCGTAGGAGGAATGTCCGCACCGCTTGGACAGCTTCTGATGATTCTCGTCCGTGATCAGCGGGCAGTGTACATACTCGGGCACCTCCCAGCCGAAAGCCTCATAGAGACGATTGTACTTCGGGGAAGACGACAGATACTCATTCCCGCGCACCACATGCGTGATCCCCATGAGGTGATCGTCCACGACATTGGCAAAATTATAGGTCGGGAAGCCGTCGGATTTGATCAGGATCATATCGTCCAGCTCCGCATTGTCCACGGTAATGTCCCCGTAGATATCATCGTGAAAAGTCGTCGTACCCTCCGTCGGATTGTTCTGTCTGATCACATACGGCTTGCCCGCCGCCAGATTTGCCTCGATCTCCTCCTTAGACAGGTGCAGACAGTGTTTGTCATAGACGTTGATCTCCTTGCCCGCCACCGTCTGCGTCAGTGTCGCGAGACGTTCCTTGTCACAGAAACAGTAATAGGCCTGTCCCTTGTCGATCAGCTCCTTGGCATACTTCATATAGAGCCCCTGCTTCTGGCGTTCGCTCTGCACATACGGACCAACGCCGCCGTCCTTGTCCGGACCCTCATCGTAAACCAACCCAGTCTTTTCCAGCGTGCGGTAAATGATCTCAACCGCGCCATCCACATAGCGCTCCTGATCCGTATCCTCTATGCGCAGGATAAAATCCCCGCCCTCGTGTTTCGCGATCAGATAGGCGTACAGCGCCGTCCTGAGATTGCCCACGTGCATACGTCCCGTTGGACTCGGCGCATATCTTGTCCTGATTTTCATTGTGTTATCTCCTCCTGTATTCCCGTCATAGATCCGGGATCTGTTTATCGGCCGCCTCCTTGAAAGCGGCGACCGCCTTCATGGCGGACGGGATCGCGATATTGGTCCCCGCGCCGGCCACACAGCCGCCCGGACATGCCATACCCTCGATCAGACAGCCGTTCTTCTTGCCGGCCTTGGCCAGCATCAATATCTTCTTACATTCCGCAAGGCTCTCCGCGTGCTCGATATTGACCTCCACATCGGGATAGTATTCCCGCACACACTCCTCGATCGCGCTCGCCACGCCGCCGGCCACACCGTATCCGCGCCCCGCGCCCGTCGCGCCGCACAGCTCGTCCATCGCCCGGATCTCTTTCAGCAGAATGCCCTTTGCCTCAAATATCCCCGTCAGCTCCTCGAACGTGATGACAAAATCCACGTCCGAGCGGATCGTCCTGCGGGAAGCCTCCAGCTTCTTGGAAGCGCAGGGGCCGATAAAGACCACCTTCGCATCGGGATGATCCTTCTTGATGATCCTTGCCGTCGCGACCATCGGCGTCAGCGCGTTCGATATCTTGTCGATCGTCTCCGGGAAGAACTTCTTCGCAAGCACGGACCATGAAGGACAGCAGGAGGTCAGACTGAAAGGCAGTCTGCCCGTGGCAACCTCCTTCGCGTAATGCTCCGCCTCCGCGATCGCGCCGAGATCCGCACCGAGCGCCGTCTCGTAGACGTCATAGAAGCCCAGCTCTTTGAGCGCTGTCTTTAACATGTCCGGCGTCACATCGGCGCCGAACTGCCCCGCAAATGCCGGCGCCACCTGCGCGATGATCTTCTGCCCCGACTGCATGGCCCTGATAAGCTGGAATATCTGCGATTTATCCGCGATCGCGCCGAAGGGGCAATTCACCATACACTGGCCGCAGGCGACGCACAGATCATTGTCTATGACCGCCCTGCCCTTCGCGTCGTTTTTGATCGCGTTCACACCACACGCCCCGGCACACGGCCGCACCTGATGCGATATGGCATCGTAGGGGCAGACGGCTTTACACTTTCCGCATTTGATACATTTCTCCTGATCGATGACGGACTTGCCGTTCTTCATGGATATGGCGCCGCGCGGGCAGACCTCCCTGCAGGGGTGCGCCACGCAGCCCATACACCGGTCCGTCACCTGGTAACAGTTCTCCGGACAGGCGTTACACGCGGACGGTATGACCTGCATCAGCGGCGGCTCATAATATTTCTCCGCAATATTGCTCTCCTCAAGTCCCTGCGTGAGATGCACCGGCCTGTTCTCCGGCCTGAGAGAAAGCCCCATCGCAAGCCTGATGCGCTCACGGACAATGGAGCGTTCTCTGTAGATGCTCTCGTACTCCGACTCGTCATAATCCACGATCTGATACGGAAGCGCCTCTATATCGTCGATCAGATTCTCCGAGTGATAGGCAAGATTCGCTACTTCTTTGAAGATCCTGCGTCTGTTCTTACGGACCTGCGTATCGATCCCTCTCATGGCATACCTCCGAGATTGTCATGTTAATAATTTCACAAGTCTATTTTTGCATAAACCGACAAGGAAATCAAGAGCAATTACCGGAATGCTGTCCTTATCCTTCGATTTTATTTTTTTCTGCGTCTCAGCCATATGATAAAACCTGCCAAAAGGCAGCCGAGCGGCAGCACAAAGATCGAAACGACCGCCACGGCATAGACCGTTCCCGCAGAAAATGCAAGATTGCCGATCTCATAGTATTTGGCGGGGATCGCCACAGATGTCTCACGATCCGCCAGACTTGCCGCCACGCCACTGAAAAGCTTCACATTGTTGCCGGGCACAACGGCATCCGCCTCTTTGGTAAACATCATTTCCGAAGTGACGATGACCGCCTGTGACACCTCGCCGCTCTCCGTCATTTTCTCCGCTTTCAGAGCGATCGTAAACGGCCCGTCAATATCGTCTGCCGCCTTGCTGTAATCCGTCGCATTCAGCGGATCGACCCTGCTGAAGGACTCGTCGCTCGTCGTAAGCAGCGGCGTATACGAAATATCTTCCGCTTCTTCGTCATAGAGAAGCCCTCTCGACAGCGGAGAGAGCACCGCGCCGTCATAGATCCGCGCCGTGACCTCATCGTTCTCCACGACCGGAAGCAGATCGTAGGGCGTCTGATAATAGCGGCTCCTGTCGCCCTCCACGATCACGCCGTCCGCAAGCGACACACCGTAATACCCTAGAATACTCTCAAAGTACGGCATCTGCGTCTCGGACCACTGCGGCACCACGATCAGCGCATTCCCGCCGCTCTCCAGATAGTCAAGTATCTTGGAGGCATCGTCCTGCGAATAATCGCCGGTCGGGGCATCGAGGATCACCCCTTGCGCATCTGCCGGTATCCCGTCCGCCGTCTGCAGCTGCAGCTCCTCATATTCCGCATTTTCCTTAAGAAGCGCATTCCGGAACGTCTCGTCCGGCACAAGTTCATTGTGCCCGAGGATCCCGTAGAACTTCGGGATATCGTCCGTGGTCGCGCGCACGACGGCGGACAGGATCTGCCCCTCCGCATCGTTGGCGACAAGCTCGTTCTGATACGTGTAATAGTTCATCTCATAGACATAGATGTCTTGATAATCCACGACAACGTCTGCGCTGTCCCCCGCCACGATCAGACTGTTCGTCGTCGGCTGCGTCTCAGTGTAATTATAATAGAACATTGGGTTTGCCACCGGATCGACATACTCCACGCTGATATGCGCGGAGCGGTCCTCCAGCTGCCGTAACAGTCTGTCCAAGTCGCCGTCCTTCGTCTCCTCGTCCACCAGAACATAGACCGTCACGTCCTTTGACAGACCGTCTATGATCTTAAGCGTATCGTCGGTGAGCGTAAACAGATCGTTCACCGTCACGTCGTAGGACGTATAGCGATCCGGAATATAGTTTAACCCGATGTTGATCAACACCGTCAACGCCGCCGCGGCCAATATATTGAAAACGCTGTACACGCCGAGCCGGAAGCCTCTGCCCGCCACGGCATATCTGCGCTTCTGAATGGACTGCACGGTACAGAATAAGACAAAAGCCGTGAAGGTCACATAATAGACAACGGCTTCCACCTCAAAATAACCGCTGGAAAGAGCGTCAAACCTTCCTACCATGTCGAAGCAGTTCAACACTCTGACGACAATATCCGCAAAAACTGTCGTTCCCGAAGCGGAGATCAGGCCGCTTAAGCCGCTCATGATATAGCAGACAAACATGGCGATCAGCGCAAGCACCGCCGCGATCACCACGCTCTCCGTGAGCGACGACAGGAACAGGCCGACCGCCAGCCCGAGACAGCCGTACAGAAAGAACCCGAGCAGCGATGTGTAAGACAAGCCCGTCTGAAACGGTCCCGCCTGCATCAGCACAAGCGGTGTCAGCCCCAAAAGGACGAGGGGGATCGCAAACACCGTCACCAGCGCCAGATACTTGCCGAGCACGATCCGTCCGACCGAGACAGGCGCGGTCAGAATCAGTTGGTCCGTCTTGTATTTCCGTTCCTCCGACAGGGAACGCATCGTCAAAAGCGGGATCGCAAACACGATCAGAAAGACGATGCTCTGCAGCACATACGATATGGTCGGATATCCCGACAGCATATTACATACCACAAAGTAGATCCCTGTCATAAACAGCATGACCGCCAGATAGAGCCAGCCCACAAATGTGTGAAAAAAATAACGCAGTTCTCTCTTATAAATCGCCGTCATCTTCCGTCTCCTCCTCTCCCTTAGTCAATTCCAAGAAAATATCCTCCAGAGACCGCTCCATGCGGGTCATGGACAGGATTGGCAGCCCCGCCCCTGCGAGCGCGACCGAGATCTCTCCGCGGATGTCCGTGTCGTCCGCCGCCTGTATCCGCAGCTTAATGCAGCCGTCTTCGCCGTCCTCGTCTATCTCATAAGCTTCGATCTGCTGCATGCTCTGCAGGAGCTCCTCCGCCTTCTGCTTTGCGCCCGTGACCGTCACCTCGATCTCGGATCTGCCGTGCATCAATTCCTGCAGCTCCTGCGGCGACCCGTCGGCAGCCAGTCTGCCCTCCGAAATGATCATCACATGATCGCAGACGGCGCTCACCTCGGAAAGGATATGCGAACTCAAAATGACCGTATGCTCCTGCGCCAGACTCTTGATGAGATCTCGCATCTCAATAATCTGCTTTGGATCCAGGCCGACCATAGGCTCATCCAATATCAGGATCTCCGGATAGCCGATCAGCGCCTGTGCCAAGCCGACCCTCTGTCTGTAACCTTTCGACAGATTTTTGATCAGACGCTCCTTCACCCCGGCAAGCTGCGTTTTCTCAATGATCTCCTCCACGTGCGGCGGCCGCTCTTTCTTCGGGACCTTCTTGAGCTCCGCAGCGAAAAGCAGATACTCCCGCACAGTCATATCCGTATAGAGCGGCGGGATCTCCGGCAGATAGCCGATGCATTTCTTCGCCTTCTCCGGCTCTCTCAAGATGTCGTACCCGTTTATCTTCACCGTTCCGCTGTCAGCGGCAATATAGCCCGTCATCACGTTCATCGTCGTGGACTTTCCCGCGCCGTTCGGTCCCAAGAATCCGTAGATCTGTCCTTTTTCGACCGTAAACGACAGGTGATCCACCGCCGTGTGACCGCCGTATTTCTTTACCAAATCCTCCACCTGTATCAAAACAACGACCTCTCTTTCCGAACAAACTCCGCACATATGGAGCCTGTTCAAACACACTGTCACGATTATAACATATTATAGTACTAAAAACATTGAAAATTTTGTGAAAGGAATCTTAATGAAAGATTATATGTACAAAGAAAATTGTGACAGATATCCTATCGCAATGGCATATGTTCCGTGGCAGCAGTTCAATGGGATCAGCGATAATCTGGAAGAAGCGTACGATGTCGGCACAGTTTTCCCGGAGCTTGACAAACCGTTCAAAGGAAGGAGATGCTGTAACTGATGAACACACATTTTGCAAATGAGCAGGAAAAACTGCTTCACGATATCGGCATTCTGGATTTCGTAGTGATCGAGCTGTCTCTGTACTTGGACACACACCCTGACGACAGAAATGCCTTGGAGTATTTCAACCACTATAATCATATGACGAATCAGGCGAAAAAAGAATACGCCGAAAAATTCGCTCCGCTGACGATCGCGCTTGTCGAGGATACCGACTGCGGCAGCTGGGATTGGGCCACGCTGCCCATGCCTTGGGAAGGAGGCTGTGCGTAATGTGGAATTATGAAAGAAGACTTGAATATCCCGTAAACATCAAAGAATCCAACGCAAATCTGGCACAGGTCATCATCAGCCAGTACGGCGGTCCTGACGGCGAGATGGGCGCTTCCATGCGCTATCTGTCACAGAGATACGCCTGCCCCTACAGAGAGGTCTCCGCGATCCTGACGGACATCGGTGTATCGGTGCCGAAATTGCGCATCACGGGTTTTAAGTGTACTCCGGAAGGGAAACCCCTCCGGAGCTTTAAGCTTTCTCAATGATCTCCATAGAGAGAACATCTGTGTGGTAATCGTTGTTTTTCCCATGAGAAGCGATGCTTAACTTCATGCCAAAAGGAACGCATTTCAGCCATACTTCAACGGTGTTGTCATGGAAAATGACCATTTTGTCAAGAATTTCCCGATACAGGCTTGCATTGCTTTCATCAAAGGTCATGATTTCGTCCAATGCGTTCAGATAACGTTCATATTCGCTTAATTCTGCCAAATTCACTTTATCCTGCCGTTTAGAAGAGTTCAGCGCCTCTGTAAGTTCTGATAACTGGTCGTCATACCATTGCGTCTGTTCTTTCAAGTCTTCCTTAGTAATCAGCCCTTCCAGCATTAAATCAATAGCCTTCTTTTTCTTTACAGCAAGAGCATCCATTTTGTCCTGAATGCGTCCCGTGTTCGGCTTTTTTTCATGCTTTCCTTTGATTTCCTTGATTTCCTGCATGATTTCGCGTTTCAGTTCCTTTTGGTTCATCTGAAGCTGACAGATACAATAATGTACACAGGTTAGCAACGCCCTTTCATTGATCGAGCCATTATCGCAACCGATCTGTTCCCCGTCAAGTGAAACTTTTTTTGCCCCATGATTCGCTGCAGCATAGCAACGCCATGCTTTATAGACAGAACCGTTCTTCATTTTTTTTGTTCTGCTGACATATCGTTGTCCGCACAAACCGCAGTAGAGTTTACCACTACACCAGTAGCGATTACTATGCTTTGATTTCTCTTCCTCTGATGGTGATCGTCTGAGAAGTTCTGTCTGCGTCCTGTTCCACAACTCCCTATCAATAATCGGTTCATGGTGGTCTTTCAAATAAACCATTTCTTCATTACCCCTATTGTACTTCTTTGCATGCGTCAGATAATTCGGTGTATAGGTTTTTTTCTGGCACAAGTCACCGACATATTTTTCATTCCTCAAGACTCGTAAAATGACTGTGTTTGACCATTGCTTTACCCGCATGGGATGCATTCCTTCCTCTGTCAACTCTCTTGCTATGACATGAGTGCCTTTGCCTTCATTCGTAAACTTATGGAAGATTGTGCGTACAATCTGTGCTTCCGCTTCATTTACAGACAATCTGCCGTCTTTAACAGTATAACCCAGCAGATCACGTCCAAAGACAACACCCTGCTCCATACGTCGCCTCTGTCCCCACTTGACACGCTCTGAGGTCTTGCGGCTTTCTTCCTGCGCGATACTTGCCATGATCGTCAATCTGAGTTCTCCGTCCGCATCGCGAGTATCTATGTTGTCAATGGTAAATACAACACCAATCCCTTTATCTTTGAGCATTCGCGTATAGGAAAGCGTATCAACCGTATTTCTTGCGAAACGGCATACCTCTTTAGTCAGAATCAGGTCAATGCTCCCCTGCATAGCTTCTTCGATCATCGCGTTGAATCCCGCACGTTTTTTAGTCTGTGTCCCACTTATACCCTCGTCATAATACACATCATTTAACACCCAATCTTCGTGGCAGTTGATGTAATCTGCAAAATAACGGCGCTGACTGGCTAACGAATTTGTCTGATCGTCCTTGTCTGTGGAAACTCTGCAATAAGCAGCTACTCTTAACTTATTGTAACATTGTGATACTCCATTTTTCATTTTGTGTCCTCCTCCTTGTTAGGACACACCACCACTTACATTATAATTCAGCAAGCCATGATGCGCAAGTAAATATGTTACATATTTCTTTTTATCAACTCATTTAGTTGCGCATCTGAAAGGCAATCTCTGTGATGCAATTCCCGATAAATCCCACGTTTTAACGCTTTTTTTATATCCGTTCTTTGAACCTCTGTAAAACATAATTCCATACTTTTATCCCCCTTGTTGCCATAGTGTTCTGATTCCTTCTCCGGCACAGACATCCCTCTTATAAATCTCGATTATTAGAATGTATGAACGTGCGCTTAAAATAATCCAATAATCCATGCTCTGACATAAATTTTTCAGCAAACTTCTTAAAATTACGCAATTCCAACAATTCGGACTCCAAGGATGCCATAGATAAACGTTCACTGATAGAGCGACGTTTGCCAAGCTGCACCTTCATATTTTCATTTTCTGATTTCAGCGTTTGATTCTCTTTTTGTAAAGAATGAATTTCTTTTGAAAGTTTCTTTTCTTTGCTTTCGCCTGCTAACTGTTTTTTTGCAAGATCAGCCACCTTTTTGAAATCCTGTTCATCAACCGTAATTTTTCCACCAAATACCGTTTTCCCGATTGAAATCTGTTCAACGGATTTTATCTCTGATTTAGCAGAAGCAAGTTGCGACAATTCCTTTTTCTCCTTTTGAATGGATTTCTCCAGAGCCGCCTTTTCCTTCTCCATATCCGCCTTATATGCCTTAACACTCTTATGTACCGCCTTTGATCCCGCCTCGCCACGTTCAATCTGAAAACCATTTTTCTGCAAGAATTCAGGCATTTCAGATTGTAACCGTACCAAAACCGATCGATTGATGACTTCCTTGGCACAAAGTTTATTTTCTGATGTCAACGGCACGAAACCAAAGTGCATATGTGGCGTGTGTTCATCACGGTGAACCACTGCATAAATACTATTTTTCTCTCCAAAGAAATTCTGTAAATATCGCAATGCTTCTCTAAAAAAGCGCTTTTGTTCCTCATCAGATAACGTTTCAAAAAACTCATTCCCCGACGAGATGATAAATTCGCTAAGAACAACTGCATCCTTACGCAATGCCCTGCCGGACGGATTATCCCGCGCATCGACCAATTTCATTATCGAACGATAATAACTTTCCTGACTTCTTTGCATTAAAGAATAATTGAGATGTGTTCTGGACGAGTCGATTTCTTCATTACTGTAATTTGCATTTCTTCGTTCATTATGACGCTCTATGGATGATACATTCCCTTTTTTATATTTTTCTGCATGACATACCAGTTTTGCCATATAAAGTCTCCCTTCATAAAATGTTGCATTCGGCAAGCAAAGCAGTTGGCACTTCAGTGAAGTGTAACCCACTATACTTTACATTCGTAAAGTAGTGGGGCAACGTTCCCTTGCATCCCCTAAAAACGTTGGACAATAGGGACTTTGGGGACTTTTGCTTGCTTTGTTCGTCCCTATTGTCCCTTATGTCCATATAAATATGGACTAATATAAATCACCTCACTTGGACGATTCGTTCCTGCCTTTGCAATTGCTTCCTGCCGTATGTAACCATATTCTTCAAGCATATCGAGGATTGGCTTGATCTCTGCGACCTGCTTAAAATAGCTTCCCCTACAGGCACGAAACAAATCTCTTCGCGTCAATTGCGATTTACCGCATTGCCTTAATTTTGAAAGGACAAATTCAGCCATTTTCAATGTATTTCCACTGTCCATCACATCATAGGCATACTTTGCATGTGCATAGAAATATCTACCGATTTCCACAGCATTTTGCATAGTGGTTCCGGATAGCAGTTCATCACCTCTTCTGTCCGCTGCAAGATGCAGAATACCAGCAATCCTCAAAACAGCCCCTACATTCTTGGCCAGCCATTCTTTCATTGTATTGGCTCTGTCCATAAGCAGTTTCTCATTTTCCATAAAGTATCTTTCAATAATATCTCTTGCTTCTTCAGACAGCCGGATTATCTGTGTTTCTCTGCTGTTTTCAGGCAAAAAAATTTTTTCCAAAACACATCTAAAACTGTTTGTGGCACTTTCCGAGATTGCTTGCGATGAAAAAATACGTTTCCCGATTCTGGACGCAGGTATCGCAATAAGGAAACGCGCCACAAGACCTCTGCCGTTCATAACCCGATTTCCCATGACATCCTCCAATACACTAGGCTGAACCGCAAGCAACGTTGTCAATCTTGGATTGTGAATATATTCCGCATCACGGTTTTTGCGATCCACTCTGATTTCATCCCCACAATGTCCTTTCAGCCATACATCGAGATTTACCTTCTGACCAGTGTATCTGCCTGCTATAATATCAAAAATACTTCCCTCAGCAGAGATGACAGCCATAAGACCGTCATTCTCCGCAAGCAGGGTGGTAAGTGCTTCTGATGAGCAATCATCCGCATATAACCTGATATGGTTCTTTTCCTCATATTCATTAAGAAAACGGACAAAATTTTGCATAATAGATGATTTTCGTTCTCCCGGTTCCGCAACCAGCAACACATATAAATTAAGCGGCTCATAATAACCACTGTTTCCCTCTATCCGGTAATACCGTTGTGCCGCAACAGCCAATATTCCGAGTGCCGCTACCGCTGCCATATCAACACTCGTCTGTGTATTTTCAGATAATGCCGATATATATTCACCGACAGCAGACGGAAAACACTGAACCGGAAAAACAGGAAGACTATCTTTCGTTTCCGATATCGGGATTGGTTCTTCCCATGTTTGATTGCTTGAAATCACGGATTCTATCTGCAATTCTTTTTACCAACCTTTCTTCATATTCTTTGAATTTTCTGATATCTTCATCTGTTCCGTATAGAAATAAATCACAATAATATTCCATTTTATCAAGTTCATGCAGACTTTCTACAAACAACGGATGAAAAGTATCATCATCATTTTTTGGTGCATATTCTTCTTTCCATATTCGAAGCAGGTTACAGTAATCTGTGAGAATCAGATAAGCAGCGGACTTCCATTTTTTGAATTCCAGTTCCTTTTGTACTGATTTTCGTCGTTCCTGATATGCCTTTGACTCTGTTTCATAGTCATAAGGCACTTCTGCAAGTCCAAAATCACCCTGAAGTTTCTTTGCTGCTTCATATGGTTGCAATCCAAAAAGCTTCTCCACTAACGTAATGATATCTCCGCTGCTCTGACAGCCAAAGCAATAGAAATGATCATCATATAGCTTCATACTGGGCGTTCGCTCCCGATGAAACGGACAGTTAGCAAATCCGGCTCTGTTGATATGCAATCCGTAATGCTCTGCAACATCCCGCAATTTTAACTGCTCCTTTACTTCCGTATAAATGGACATCAGATAATATGTTCAGACTGATCTGCTGCTGTCTCAAGTAATGCCATATAGTCAAACGGATAATTTTTGATTAACTTTTCAATAAGCATTTCCTTATCCAAATCATGTGCCCCCTTTCCAATGATCAAACAACAGGTAACACATATGCGCATATGTCAGCGTATCGCTTAGTGTGAGCATATCACGAATTTTAGAAAAAGCTGAAAAATCGATATATTTGCAAAAATGCAACTAAAACATCACATTTTTTTGCAAATTTGCAAAAAAATCGATATAATGGAAATTAGGAAATCAAGTAGAAAGGACAGATTATATGAGCGAACTCGGCGGAACCATCAATGAGCGCATCGGGGACCTAAGAACAAGCATGCACCTATCGCAAACGGAACTCAGCGAAAAGACCGGAATTCCCACATCAGTAATCAGCCGAATCGAAAGCGGAAAGACTGCAACGGTCGGTCATGATGTGTTGGCAAAGTTGGCATTATTTTTTAATGTTTCTGCAGATTATTTATTAGGACTTACCGATGTAAGAATGAGAAAAAACGTAGAATTAAACCAACTTGGACTTAGCAATCAGGCTCTTTTTCAGATCTTGTCAGGCAAAGTCAATAGCCATATACTCAGCCTTATGATTGAAAACAAGAATTTTCCACGTTTTCTTGACTATGCGCAAGCTTACTTTGAGGATGCCAATGCTCCTGCCTTTCAGTCAAGAAATGCTTTGATCGACTTTGGAATTGATGCTTTGAAAGACTACGCTAAGGAAACACCTGAAATTCGCAAAGAAGCCAACCACGACATCAATCGCATAAATGCCGAAAAAATCACTTTTTCCGAAGCGTCCATGATCAAATTAAGGGATATTATGATGAGTATCTTAAAGGATATGAAAGAATCCTATACCAGTATATATACTAATCCTGCTGATATAGATCCCTCTCAGCTTACCGAAATGATGAATGTCATGTATGAACAGGCAGAGGAAATCCGGCAGGAACGCCCAGTTACCGCTGATGATATGACTTCCATTGTGGTAAACTACCTATCGCATACCGGACTGAATGAAAAAGCACAAGAATTGCTGAAAGAACTTTGTTTGCAGATGTTCGAGAATATTGGACAAACTACACAATTCTAGTTAAAAAATAAATTACATTGTATTATATAATGATCGTATTTCGTTAAATTTATTTTTAATCCGCATATATTTTCTATCTTCAAATGAAAGAAGGTGTACTTTTGAGCAGCGTTATAATAGGAAAAAATGATTTAGAAACATGGTGCAAACAAAACAACAAAGAATATATTCTTCAGGAATGGGATTATAATGCCAATGCTCCATTTACTCCTCAAAACATAGCCGCTGGGAGTAATAAAAAATTTAGCTGGGTTTGTTCAGAGGGGCATAAATGGATTGACAGTGTATATTACAGAACAAAAGTATCAACTAAGTGTCCTTATTGTACTGGTAAAATAGTAATAACTGGTTTTAATGACTTGGCAACAACTCACCCTGAAATCTTAAAAAACTGGAACTATGAAAAAAATTCCGTATTACCAACTGAAATTACCAAAAGGAATCATAATAGCGAATATTTTTGGTGGAAATGTGAAAAAGGGCACGAATGGCAAGCACGATTAAGCAATAAAATAAATTTAGATCGGGGATGTCCATATTGCTCTAACCATAAAGTATTAACAGGTTTTAATGATTTAGAAACATGGTGCAAAGAGCATAAAAAAGAAGCTTTGCTTAAAGAATGGGATTATGAAAAAAATGATATTCTCCCTTCACAAATTTCTTATGCAAATAATAAAAAAGTATGGTGGAAATGCAATTTAAGTCATGAATGGGATGCTACAATTGGAAGCAGAACTACGGGAAGACCTTCTGGGTGTCCTTTTTGTAGTAATCCACCCAAAAGAATTCTTATAGGTTTTAATGATTTTGAATCTTGGTGCCATCATAACCATAAAGAATACCTACTCAAAGAGTGGGACTATGACAAAAATGGGGATTTATCTCCAAAAGATTTTTCATACGGTAGCGGAAAAGGAATTTGGTGGAAGTGCAATAAAAACCATCATTGGAAAGTATCTATCGCCAATCGCGTTCATGGTACAAATTGTCCAATCTGTGCTCGAACACAAACCTCCTTTCCAGAACAAACTATTGCTTTCTATTTAATGCAAGAACATGAAATAGAACAAAGATTTCGGATTAAAGGAGATGAAGTAGATATATATATTCCTAAATATAATATCGCAGTAGAATATGATGGCAAGCTATGGCATTCAGATATCTTGAAGCAAGAACATGATTCCGAAAAATCCAAAAGAATCAGTAATGCTGGCGTATCTCTTATTCGTATAAAGGAAACAGAAAATAAAAAAAGCATCCATTTAGAAAATGGACAATACATTATCGAATTTATCGCAAAAAACGGGAAATATATAACTAAAGATTTTGAATGGGCTTTGAGTAATCTAATAAATATTATAGATAATATAACCCATAAGACCAGCAGTATTTCAATAAATATTGAACGAGATCAATATTTGATACGCGCTCATTATATGAATGTTTTGAATAGCAATAGTGTTGCTGCTGTTTTTCCTGAGTTAATACCTGAATGGGATATTGAAAAAAATGAAGGTGTTACGCCTGATGCATTTTCAGCTCGTAATAATAAACGCGTTTGGTGGAAATGTAAAAATGGGCATTCATGGCTCGCTTCAATAAACACCAGAGGAGAACGCAAGCTAGGCTGTCCTTTTTGCGCAGGTCAAAGAACAGTCTCCGGGGAAAACGATTTTGAAACTTGGTGTAAACAAAATAATCCTACATTACTTAGTGAATGGGATTATCAAAAAA
Organism: uncultured Lachnospiraceae bacterium; assembly: GCA_947626745.1. Classification (GTDB taxonomy): domain Bacteria; phylum Bacillota; class Clostridia; order Lachnospirales; family Lachnospiraceae; genus UBA3282. The sequence goes on along the minus strand of CANQTF010000001.1, from coordinate 163,807 downwards.
ATATAATTAATCCTTCAGATATTCCTAAAACATATAAAGAAAAAATGTGGTGGAAATGTAAAAATGGGCATTGCTGGCAAGCAACTGTATACAATAGAGTGAATGGCACCGGATGCCCACAATGCCATACGGGGAATCATGGCACTCGAAACAAGGTGTCATTAGATACATGGTGCAAACAAAATAATTCTAATTTATGCCAAGAATGGAATTATGAAAAAAATGGCAGTTTAACCCCAGCCTTAGTTAGTCATGGTAGTCATACAAAAGTCTGGTGGATCTGTAGTAAAGGACACGAGTGGGAAGCTCAAATAAAAAGCCGAACATATAATCATGGTTGTCCATACTGTTCGGGAACCAATAAAAAAGCCATTACTGGCATAAATGATTTGGCAACATGGTGCAAACAAAATAATAAAGAATATATTATAGACGAATGGGATTATGACAAAAATGGAGAATTAACACCCGAAAAAATAACATGGGGGAGCCACAAACGCATTAATTGGAAATGCAGTAAAGGTCATATGTGGGAGGCTGTTGTAAAAGAGCGCACGAAACTTCACGGAAATACATGCCCTATATGTAAAAAGCTCTAACAACCAATAATAGGCTTTCTTTTATAACATAGATAATTTAATTACTAAATAAAGTAAAGTTGGTGATGTGTCCATTTTACAGTGTTTTTCAGATGTGCAATTTCGATACCGACATCGGCACCGAGGAACTGGCGCACTTGGAAATGGTCGCCACCATTGTCCACCAGCTTACCAAAGACCTGTCCATGGAGGAGATCGATGCCTCCGGCTTCCGCAACTACTATGTGGACCACACCGTCGGCGTATGGCCGCAGGCAGCGGGCGGCGTTCCCTTCAACGCCTGTGAGTTCCAGTCTAAGGGCGACATCATCACCGACCTGATGGAAGACATGGCGGCCGAGCAGAAGGCCCGCACCACCTACGACAATATCCTGCGCCTGATCCACGACAACGACATCTGCGATCCGATCAGATTCCTGCGTCAGAGAGAAGTGGTACACTTCCAGCGGTTCGGGGAAGCGCTGCGCATCGTACAGGATCGTTTGAATTCCAAGAACTTCTACGCGTTCAATCCGGGATTCGACTGTGATGAGTGCTCGGGGAAAAAGTAGAAAGAAGCGTCTGTAACGCGAAGGCACGAGGAGTTTTTACACCCTATTTGAGATAAAAAGGCGCCGTCACTATTGCGGTAGTGGCGGCGTTCTTCTGTGCTTATTTTTCCTCTGACATACATTCCTGACAGTATTCTTTTAACTCCGACAATTCTTCTGTAATAATCTCCCATACAACAGACGGTTCAACAGTTCCGTAGGCATGGGCAATTATGTTCCGAAAACCTCGAATCTGTTTCCACGGAATCGCCGTATGACCATCACGGAAATCATCTGACAAAGAATTAGATAACTCACCAATCTGTAAAAGACACATACAACAGGCATTCCGAAAAGTACTATTTACACAAAAAATATTATAATCTGCACCAAATAAAGCGACCGTTTCCTCAATCTGCTCACAATATTTAACGATATGAGATAAAATATTTTTATCCCTATTTCCGCTCATACAGCAAAACCTCCTCGTTTTTAATGGTATCTAAAAAAGTAATATCCAAACTGCCTGTAGTGAGCAGATCAACTTTCTTATCCAAAGCCGCTTCCAAATCCATAAGCAGTCCACCGAGCGCCCAACCTTTGATATGCCCGCGGTCTATACGCAAATCTATATCGCTGTCTGCAGTAGCTTCTCCCCTTGCATAAGAGCCAAAGAGAAAAATCCGTTCCGCGCCATACTGCGACGCGAGATCAGAAACTTTTTGCCGTATATCATGAAGATCAAGAATCGCTGCCATTGCCAAACTCCTTTTCGCAATTTTTATCCTTATGGCCATCAAAGCATTGTAAACTGCGGTTGCTGTATAATGCTGAATTTTTCGTTTTCAAATTCTTTATTCAATATATATTAGTACATTGTAAATATAATTCAAAAATTTATCATACTGTTGATTTGCCAAATCAGACACTTCTACTTTATATTGCATATTTATCCTTCATTCGCTGTGACACGATATCAGCCGGTGTTGTAGCTCCCATATCGCTTTTTTTCATGGATTCAGTAAGCTGCCTGACAATGACATCTTCATTAAATGATTCCATAGGAATATCACTCATATCTTTAAAAATGAGATATTGAATATATTTTTGAACTTCTCTTAATTTATCTTCCGGCATTGTTTCAAGCATTGAAATCGTATATTCTAACGTACTCATAAACACCTCTCGTTATCTTTTTCCGTTTCAACTATTATAATATACATTGCCGTGTAATCCAATCATTTTGGTGATGCGCCCATTTTTGCCCATTTTACGGTATTTTTCAAATATGCAATTTCGATATTGGCATCTGCGAGCCCATCAAGTTCCTGCGAATGCGTGAGGTTATACTTATGACCCCGCGGCACTGCAAATCAATACAATCATCCCAATAATGATAAGTATCGGAACCGCGATATACAATAGTCCCGCACATACCATTCCAAACAGAAACAGCGGGAGCAGAAGCACTGTACACAAAATCCTTACAATTCCCCATGCCGCCTTAAACTCCAATATCAGCATTTTCCATGCAACCCAAAGCAAAGCAACAGTAAATATAATTGTCAACATTCAATCACCCTTTTCATTGAAGCTTCTCATATGAATTACAGTTTATCAAAATTTTATTTTATCTCCAGAAATCAGGAAACAAACAGCACATCTAACAAATGCTTAGTGTCTTTATAAACATATAGCATCACAGCATTTAGTTATTTTTCGTCCTTGTTATTTAACTTGATGTCATATAACTCATTTCAGCGTACATCTAACGAAACAGGATCTAAAATAATGTAACAACCATCATCGCTAAATCCTTTTATTTCTCCTACAATTCGGAAATTCATACCTTGAGCTACAGTGTCTGTACCAGAAACATTCATTTGCCCAAAATTTACATTTTCAAATGAGAAAAATGGCCCATACACTCTATCAGCATAATAGTCACCTCCAACCATTGCTACATCAAAGCGTGTATTGTAGTCCTTATGTTTCATCATAAACGCAATACATCCATCAAATTCAATAACTGTTCCAATATGCGAATTAGTAAATTGCTTAATGGTTGTCGCATCAGTTTGATCTGTAATTTGCATTAAAGCCGCAAAATCAGCATCATTCTCAATCGTAGTATTCGATACAGATTCTTCAGTTTCTTCCGGCTCTTGTGTAGGTGCTTCAGATTCTCCCTCATCAGATTCTTTAACTTCATTCTCAGCAGATTTATCCGGATTATCTTCTTCTTTCATGTGATATGTAATCACAATAGGCGCATCTTTCTTAAATATATCATTTTTTTCAAAATCTGTATTTCCATCTACAGAAATACTTTCTATTTCACCTTCATCTGTCCAACCCAACACAATATCATAGAGAATTTCATAAGAAATATTGGTAAATCCCGCATCAGCAAGTTCCTTTTGCGCATCTTTGTAATTACCAAACTTATAGGAAGATGCAGATTGCGGAATGGGCGCTTCATCCTCTCCATATTCGGAAATAGTTCCCACAATGGTTTCCACGTCAATTTTATCACTCGCGCATGAAATCTTATATTTGAGTGTTTCATCTCGATGAATATCAATCTCTACCGATCCTGTAACATCTCCATTTTCTTCATTTGCAAACTTAATCTCATATATACCCTTGGTCAATATCGCATCGAAAGTCTTGGTTGTGCCGTGTTCAATAGTTCCCTCAAGCATATCATCAAAATAAACATCAACATTATACTTGCTGAAAAGCAAGTTTTCTACGCACTCAATTTCAAAAGAAACCTCATATTCCGGCTCATCAACGGAGATAGACATAACTTTATTCCACTGATAAGATAGCGATAATTTATATCCATCACTGTTTTCAGCAGAATAGGATTCATCAGACTCATAGGAATCAATATTAAATCCGGTATCAGCACATGCCGTTACATAATCCTTAAAATCATCGATCGAAGTGTTACCGATATTTGCTTGAAAACCTGTTTCGCTATCTTGTACTATTTCTCCATTTACAGATGTCGGAATCGGAAGCATACTAGGGATTGTGCTGTCCGGCCATGTAAGTGTTTCATATTGTTCCGGTGCCTCAATGCTTATTTGCATTTCGTTATTGCTCTCATTGTAATATAAGAATAATTTATATCCGTCTGCATTATAAACATTGTATGAATAATTAGACTCTTCAGCCTTAACGGTAAATCCCTTTGCTTTACAGGATTCGGCATACTGATTGTAGTCAGAAACTGCTGTTTCATACACATATACCGACAAACGATCAGCACTGTTACTTATAACTTCGCCTAAATGCGACTTGGGCTCTGGAACAATATCTGCCAGTACAATATCAGACCATACAAATTCATCAGCATCACTGGCATTATTGATATCAGCAATCTTATTGGTATCACCCTTGTTCATTCTAAACAAGCTGATATAGGGGAAGAGAAGAATGACTGCGAGCGCAAATACAAGTATGTAAAGCCAATTATTAGGGGCTTTAATAATCTGCTTCTTCATAAGCATTGCAACTATAGTCAAAATAATTTGCAATATCGCAATAATACCCGCGGCAGTTTTGCCAAATAAAAACGCTGTAAGGCACAATAGTATAAATAAAATACCGGCTATTGTTGTGATTTTACCATATACACTTAGACTATGCCATTTTGCAGAAACTTTATCTTTAATTTTATCACCTATAGATTTGGGAGAATCTGGTTCTTTATTTTCAGAATTGACAGTCTCATTCCGCATATCATCTGAATCTGAAACATTCTCGCTTACAATCGGCGGTGTAGTCGTTTCAATTTTATAGCCGCAGTATGAACAAAACTTTGCATCCTCTGAAATTTCGGCTCCGCATTCTGGACATTTCATCTCTCAATTCTCCTTCTCTGTAGGTGGTATGGGCGGTATTGTAGTGAATATATTTTTAAGTTCATCAACCTCTCCGGCTTTGGCCCATTGTTCCATTCCGTTTTTCCAAACCAAACTGTCTTTTACAAGCTTGCCGGATGCTGCCATTTGTTCTAACATCTTAACCTCAAAAGGCCCTGTTGCCTGGCCGTTCACAGCGACATGATAAGCAGCCGTGGGGACTGGCGGAGGTGTCATATCGTTTTGAACCGGTTGATTTATACCCGACATCATATGATTCATGGAACCGGCGATATTTTGTCCGACAGCGCCACCGACAGCCATACTTGCCATCATTGCCGCCATATTAAAACCGCTGCCGCCTTCACCACCAGAAAGGTTAATATCACCTGCACCATTTGCTCCCATTTGTCCAAGTGCATTAGCACCTGCAATACCAACTTCGGTTTGTTTCTCCACCTGAAAAGCCCTCATATTTGCGGACTGAGTTTGCTTATGTTTAGCGTACTGGCCTTCTTCACGTTGAATACGAAGAGTTCCCTCATAATGTTCCGCTTCTATGCGCTGCTTAGCCGCAATGTCTCTGACTTTTGCCTCAGTTTCAGCTTTTACAGTTGCAGCAGCAACATCTTTTGTCACTGCCATAAGCTGCTTATAGCTTTCACTGGATTTGTCAACTTCAATGGCTCCAATATCAATTCCAGATGTGACGACTCCAAAAGTATCCTTTAATCTTTCGCTAAGATCATATTCAACTATGTCGTTAATCTGAGCTGTTTTGCTTTCGATTTGGACTAATGGAATATTATGTACCGCCGGCGCATTGGCGACAACATCTTTGACATAACGAATCACAGCATCACGTATCTGCTGCTGAAACTCTTCAAGATTAAAGCTGCTGAGTCTGTGTAATTTAATAAATTCCCTATAATCTTCAATTCTAAAACTAACAGTGCCTCTTACAGCCACAGGAATGCCAAAATCAGAAAATCTCGGATCATAAACATCAAAATACGGCACACCAAATTTTACTTGGACTATACGGGCAAGATTTATAAAATAAATTTCAGCTTGGAACGGGGTGCCGCCGCCATATGCTGCCCCAAGGATATTTGTAAGGACAGGAAAGTTTGCGGTTTTAATCGTCTGATCAAATGGCCCGACAATAAAATCTTGCATGACGCCATTATTCTGCTTATATACAAATACGGCAACCTCGCCATCCTTCACCCGCAAAGATGATCCCCAGCGGATAGCGTTTTCTCTGTTATTATTGCCTTGCTGAGATCCTGCCGGATGCCATTTCCATATAAGATAAGATGGCTCGTCACAACGGATTTCATTCATCAATCCTTTTACTTTAGATTTTGTATGTAATACCATTACTTTTCCTCCCTACGTTTAATCTGGTTCGTCAATTCTAATAAACATTATATCATTACCACGATATTCAACATCAACCTGATAACCTTCAGAATCATCTGCTCTAAAATATGTGTCTCCCCTCTCATAATCTGTAGTAAATCCCATATCGTAACAAGCGTCAGCGTATTCAGAAAAATCTTGTTTTGTTGTATTTCCAAGATAAATTACGAACCCATAATCAGCCTCCCAGTATATATTACCGTAAGATGATTTAGGAACCGGCAAACGCTTTGCGATATTACTCTTAGGCCAATTAATTTCACCCATAGGTTCCGGCGTTTCAACTTGAATTGTAAGGTCTGTATTAGAACTAAAATACATTACTTGAATATAATTTCCATTTTCGTTATATGCTTCATAAGTATTATTATATTTTTTACTATCAACTATGTAGCCCATCTCCTCACAGGCATGTACATAAGATTCATATTGACGTTGATCAATATCATAAACATTCACCCAAAAACTATCCTCATCGTTAAAAGTAATTTTCCCTTTGTTGGATGGTGGTTTCGGAATTTGAAGCGCCAAACCAGATGTTGGCCACTCAAATACTGATGTTGTCTCCATTACAGATTGGCCAGCATCACTTCGGAAAAATATAAATCCAATGTATACAGCTACCATTATCGCCACTAAAATGGCCTTCATAAATAATACTTTCTTCACTTTCTTCTCACTAGCAAGGATTGCAGAATAAGCATTATTTGCAATTTTGTCTTCTTTGAACATAATTTCAGCCTTCTCAAAAAGCTGATCTGCCTTGTTTTTCCAAATTACAACCCAACAAGATGTATTTCTATCTATTTTCCCCGATGCTAAAATAGCAATTTGCGCTTTAATATAGAGCAACGCTTCAAGAATACTTTCTCTATCATTGGGAAATGGAAAGTTATTTATTAATTGTGCTTTTGTTTTCTCCTCAGGCGATAATGAAGATAGCCTAACTACCCCGGCTAAGGGAAGAAGCATGTAAATTACCAATGGTATACACAACGTATATATGTTCAGTATGACCCAGCCGATTTTTTTCCATTTCCCCCAAGATTTCCAACCTGTTTTGGGTTCCGACAGACTATTTGCAATTGCTATATCACACGAATTTATCTGATTAGTAAAGTCTCTCATTGTAGAAGAAACCTTTGCAGAATTTATCTCATGCCCGCATACTGGGCATATCGCAATAAAAGAACTTAAATTTTCTCCACAATTTGGACATTTTATAATTTTGCCCGCATACTCTTGTTTGCGCTCGGAATATGTAGACTGCTGACCTTGTTCTTTATTGCAATAAGATTCTTCAGGTTGCTTCGACTTGTTATAATCTTCTAAGAAGACGCCGCAATTCTGACAAAATTTTGCATTTGCATTATTTTCTGTCCCGCAATTTTTGCATAATATATATTCAGGCTGTTTTTCAACTGCTTTATCATTGGCACTTAAAAGAGTCCCACAATTCTGGCAAAACCTTGCATCCGCATTATTTTCTGCTCCACACTTTTTACAGAGTACAGACATATTACTTGTTTCATGTACTTTTTCTTGATTATTCACTATTGGTGTGTCCTGCTTGTTTTCCTTAACCGACAGCGAAGCATCGATTATTTCACCACTTTCAGTAACCGTTTTTTTGTTTTCTATAACAGCCTTCTTTATAGCTTTTTCCCATTGCCGGTATTCACTTTTGGGAGCATCTCCGAAAAAATACAACTCTTCCGCACCATTATCATATAGAATCTGTAATGATTCCCCCAAATTATCGTCCATAATATCTTGAACTTGCAAAACACCATCAATGATACAAATCAAAGACAACGGTTTCTTGTCAACAACTGTTTTTTCATTAAAAAATAAAGCAGTTGGTTTTTCATAAACACTAATGAGATGTTTATTTGTCAAGACTAATGATTGCAGTTCTTGTTCCTCATCCCCATCAAATCGCCATGCTTCTTTTGTGCGACGTATAATATGTTCATTTTGTTCAGGCTGCAAATCTACCATAACCTTTAATTGAGCCTCCATAATAATTTTTTACTATCGTATATAATTTATTTGTTTTCTACCCGTACCGCATCGCATATATCACCTATATTGCAGTCCAAGTATTCACATATCCGTAAAAGTACCGAAAGCGCCACTTCTTCATTTCTACGCATTTTAGTCATTGTTCCAGTGGCAATATTTAAGTCTTTTCTCATCGTAGCTGGTGATATTTCTTTTTCAATAAGTAGTATCCATAGCTTTTTATAACTAATTTGCATTATCATTCCCCGCATTACTTACAAATACTATTTTAGGTTCTGCATAGCAAAATGTCAATATTTTTATACAATTCAGCGATATTTTTCGCAACTTCTTGGCAATTTTTATCAAGATAATACACTTTGTGGGTGTGAATAGATCTATAAAGATGATTATAAAACGAAATTTGATATGGAACTTAAATAGTCAGCAGATACAAAATAAGGATTATTTGCATCACCTATTTTTTCTATTAAGATAGATTTTCCATCCGCTTCAAGAACTCTATACTTATCTCCAATGTTAAACTCTAAATCATCATTACTTTTTCCATTAGCTATAACTGTATATATCTTAATCGGTTGCTTTTCCCTCTTATTTGATTTTTTTATGATTTTAACTGCTTTTTTGACCACAAGTTCAGTACCTTTCCCGATTATGTATCCGCTTCCCATAAGCAATGCAATAAATTTTTCGGGGCCACCTACTTTTTTTGACCATTTTGTCATCTGTTGATATAAGCCCAAATTACTCATACTGGTTTTCTCCTCATATTTACGTTTTGCTCATTCTTTATGCATAATATCAAGCATTTCTTTAGGCGTAACAACATAGGATTTTATGGGAAAATGCTTAATATTCCCTGTCACAAGATATGCATTATCATGTTCTTTTCGGCCCTCCATGACCACCTCATAGAAAATAACATCTTTAAGATCTGGGATTATTTCTTCTATCGGAACCGCATCTACAAAGATACCTCTGCTGATTATGCCATCAATAAAAGTTCCCACCATGATCTGGTCAAACTTAAATTTCGGGCGTGCTAACACTTCCCGATACTCTGCAACTATTTCATCGCATAGCAAAGGAATCAAATCGCCTAAAAGAACTTCGTTTGCAATCTGCCCCGGAACAGACTGAACCTTTAGCATGGCGGAAACCAATACATTTGTGTCTATTACCGCATAATAATGCATTGTGCCGTCTCCTATTTTGCTTTTCTTACCGCTTCTATTTCAGCATTTATCTCTTCCAAAGACATTTCAGAAGTTCCGTTTTCCATGGCAGCACTGCTTAACCTCTGAAGAGCCCTCGCTGCTTTTTCAGCTTTATAATCACTCTTTGGCAAAATCATATCAAAAGGCACGCCATTAACCATGACCGATCTTTTCAAAAACATCCGCACTGCCGTAGATAAATCAATTCCCAATGCGTCATACACAGCAGTTGCCTGATTTTTTAATTCATCATCGATCCTGACCTGTACCAATGTAGTTGCCATATCAATCATCTCCCTTGACTGGTTTGTAATTCAATTATATTATATTATATGACAATGTCAATGATATATTCTTTAGTGATGCGCCTACTTTACGGTATTTTTCTGACGTGCAATTTTGATACCGATATCGGCACCGACCTGACGGAAGACATGGCGGCCGAACAGAAGGCCCGCACCACTTACGACAATATCCTGCGCCTGATCCACGACAACGACATCTGCGATCCAATCAGATTTCTGCGTCAGAGAGAAGTCGTACACTTCCAGCGTTTCGGTGAAGCGCTGCGCATCGTACAGGATCGTTTGAACTCCAAGAACTTCTACGCGTTCAATCCGGGCTTCGACTGTGATGAGTGCTCGGGGAAAAAGTAGAAAACGCTTATTAGCGTACCCATACAAAGGGTTACTGTACCCTGTTTGAGATAAAAGGCGCCGTCACTATTGCGGTAGTGGCGGCGTTCTTCTAATATGATGCCAGTCCTTTCATACAAGCTCGTGCTCGTCACATATAAGCGCATCGGGAGCGTGTTCAAAGCCAATCTCCTTCGGGCGTATAACCTCCGGTGATTTCAATGACATTTCCATCCGGATCGCGCAGACAGAAAAACCAATAGGGACTGCCCGCGTTTATATATCGTATTTCTGTCATATCAGACGCGATATGAAGCCCCTTGACACGCTCATATTCCTTTCTCAAATCCGGCGTGCCCAAATTGATGACTATTTTCCCGCTGTTTTGATTTTCCATTATCGCCACATAGTCATCATAGAGCGGAACAAATCCTCCGGCAAGTTCTACCTGATCCGGATGCTCCGCATCAAATTTTCCATTGAGCAGACAAAGGCAAAGATTGCCGACATTGAAAACTGCAAAACGCGTCTTGTTCTGCGCCGAAACATTCTTTTCCAAAAGCTGTTTATAAAAAGATACCGATTGATCAAAGTCGCGTACAACTAGATATATCGACCCTGTTTCAAGCACTTTTCGTTCCTCCATACAAAAAATAAACAGGGTATTCGTTCCCAGCCTCAGTTTATTCAATAGCGCTGATTCCTACATTCTCCTCTTCTGTTTTTGTTCATTTTCCATACTTCCACAGGCAGACAGCAATAACAGATCTGCCAACATGCTGCCTAGTATGATAACAGCTCTGGAAAATATTTTACTCTTCATGTCTCCAATTTTTCCTTACCTTCTTTTCTTCTTTCCTATCTTTCAACTTCTGTTTAAGTTTGAAAAAAATTCTAATGCCATTTGATTTGCAATTTGTCCCATGATTTTTCCTCCTTACTATATATCTCACGCGTATAGCAAACAGTAATCATTTCAAACGGTAAACATTTAATTTCGCCTATCATATGGCATAGCTTCAAAAATGCAACAAACTTTTCACTCGTCAAATCCTTGTCCCTTTTCCACTGTGCGGATGATTGCGCGCATAGGCAACCGCTTCTGCGCTGACCTGATTCAAGTCCATCTTATCAAAATATTTCCGCCGCCAAATCGTATAATCAAAGTTATCACATTTGGAATCTGTTTTTTCCGTTTTCATATCCTGACTCATATATCCTGCTCAATAAATTCCTTAAATCTTTTCCAGCCATTCCTGCTTCGATCTATTGGTCTTCCTCCCCAATCTGCTGGATATCCCACAAAGCAACTTTCAATTCTTTTAGAATACTAACAGCTTCTTCATTACTTCGAGGTTTCTTATCACATCCTATATATTCACAGAGAAAATCCCAAAAATAATTTCCGGCATCTGCATAATAATATTGTTCTTGCAACGATTTTTCTCCGGGAAGTATTAAGCATTCTTATTTCGATTTCTCTGTATCACAGAACTTTGAAACGCCTTGTATAACGCCGGCGACAACTCTGGTGACTCATCATCAAATACAATCGGTTTTTTCTTTGCTTCTATTACTTCCTGTAGCTGTGCATTTGTAGGTTTTTGTCCTTTATCAATAGTGAATGTTTTGGTCATAGTAAAGTCTCCTTTCCGTCTCTGTCGCCAACCTTGCTGAAATCAATCTGATATTAGCTTTTCTTTCCGTAAAAACTACAAACAACACATCTCCCACACAACCGATTGCAATATATCTGTCTTCTTCTATACTATGCTCAAAATCATACATTTCAATATAGTTTTCATCTTCAAATACAAACGCTGCAGTTTCAAATGAAATCCCATGTTTTTGCTGATTTAGCAAGTTTTTCTCCTCGTCCCATTCAAATGTCAAAATATAACTCCTCATTACTTTATTCTATACTATATAATAACCGATATTACTAAATAAATAATACCATGAAAACTCTATTTTTTTCAATGACTCTTGCATCTATTTCCAATAGATTTGGACAAAGTGACATTGTATAATAGCCTATTCTATTTACTTTTATATTCAATGCATTTTTTATATAATGGCACCGCTTTTTTCCATAAACAATCAGTCACTTCTTGCAGTAATCGTATTGATTCATTATATAGAGTCATATTGTATTTACAATTCAAAAACTCATTCTGAATATTTAATCTTATATGTATTTTGTTTCTAAGGTCATATAACTCTATAAGTTTATTCTTATCCGTTTCATTTATATCTAATATTTTTAGTTCATACAGCCTTGTGACTGCATTTTTCATATTTTCTCTGTCTCTCTTACGAATGTTGCTTTCACACTTAATATTAGGACACTGTTTACAAAAATGATTAATTCGATTAGCACTTTCTAAAATCAAAGCTTCTATTATTGAGATAATGTTTACAAATGCCTGTTTATATAACATAGTTTCTTATCCTCATCCATAACGCCCCTCATATAAAAACATCATTTGCTGTTCAAATTATAGCTTTTACACATCTATAAAACAATGGTTTTTATTCTTTTTTATTACTATTGGAATTCCCATAAATTATCAATCCAATAATAACTAATTGAATACATGGAAATAAAATCGCATTGATCCATACATTTATAATTGTTGGTATACTCCTTCCCACAAAAGCTAATAAATACCCAAATCCAATACATAAAACGGCAGACATCAAATCATTGTATATTTCGGTTGCTATATGATGCTGAATTTTTCGTTTTCAGATTCAGTTCAAACTGTATGTGCCGTTATAATTGTGCAGCTGTCTGAATTGATAGTTATTCTTAATATTGCCTATTTCACAGTACCAATTAGCTTCCTGCAGAACTCTTCGATCGCCTTTTCGTTCTCCGGCTGCGGTTTTCGTTTCGGCTCGACGAGCCACAGGGTCGGCACATCGCCGGTCACGCCCAGAAGCGATCTGAGTGCTGCGAACGTTTTTTCGGCGCTGCCGCCCAGACTGCATGCCGCAAACGCGAAGCGTTTCCCCGACAGATCCTCCGTCTGGATAAAAGTCCGAAGCGGCGGTGTGACCGTTCCCGCCCAGACCGGCGTCACGAATACGATCTGGTCGTACTGCCCCGTTTCCACACGGTACGGTTCCAGCTCCGGCGCTTCCTTGATGACGGCGCTGCCGCCGCCGAAGAAATATTTTCCAAACCCTTTCTCCGGATATGCCTTCTTCGGCACAAGCCGCAGCATGTCTGCGGAAAGCGCGGAGGATATCCGCTCCGCCATCCACTGGGCGTTTCCGCTCTGAGAATAATATACGACAAGTGTTTTCATTTTGGCCTCCTTGCTTATAACGCCGAAGTTGTCAGTCCGCGATCTGATATCCCGCCTGTTCGAGAACTTTCAATGCCTTCTGATAATTTTCGTCTTTTACAAAAATATAGTCCGTGTCATAAGTCGATACCGCAAAGATTGGAATACCGTTGTCTGCCAAGGTCGTTGAGATCTTAGACAGTATGCCGACCAGTGCAAAATCTAAAACTCCCTGCACACGAAATCCCTTCCAGCCGTCGTCACGCCGAAGGACATTGGCGGGAACATCTTCCGTGCTGCACACGAGAGATCTTTCCTCATCTGTTTTTCCCAAGAAGCTATATTCTGCGTCAAGATCGACAAGCGAATAATCCTCGACCTTGCATATTGTAAAATCTCTGTTGAGTTTCTTTAGTTCCATACTCTCATCCAATACCTGCAATACATTTCTTAAACCGGAGCGCGTCTGCCCGAAATAGATATCGGCGCTTTGATGGCGATCATTTATATTTTATGCCTCTTTTGCATTTATTTTATCCTCTCTTCTGAAAAGCGGACAAGAGAGCCTGACGCACCCGTCACGCTCTCTTTTTCTATCGTCCTTCTATACCTTTTACTGCGGCAGCATCACATCCACTGTCCGGTACTCGTTCCCGCCGTTCCAGACAGAGAGGATCAGCCCAGCGACCTCGTCCACATCGACCACCCGGTCGAAGCTGGCCATATCCCGCGCGCCGGTCTTCGTGCTGTTCATATAACCGCTTCCGTCGGTTCCCGCCATAAAGGGAAGCCTCGTGCCGTCCCGAAGGATCAGGCTTTTGACTGTCGGGACGCCGTTTTCATCAAACTCCGCCTCCGGCGCCCCGTTCACCTCATAATTTACCTGAACGGAGATCGGCGAGAGATCGATGCTCTCCACGGTAAAAGCCGTGCCTTCCACCGGCTGCCCCACTGCGATATGCTCCGCCGCGCTCACATCCGGGAGAGCAATGTCAAACTCCCACTTGCCGCTTGCCCACGACTGAATAACAGGTTTGTGATGCCCGGCAGCGTCTGTGGTATACTCTATCGCCTTGACGTCCTGAAATCCTATATGAAGCGTCCTGCCAAGCAGAGAGTCCTGTGAGCCTCCTCTGTTTCCGATGCTTGCCCGAATCACAAATGACAGATCGCCGTTCTCGTCGGTATAACGGTTGAGGGTTCTGCCTTTCTCGTCGTACGCCACCGGCGTTCCGTCCTCATACACCAGATTTCCCTCTTCGTCGGCGGTGATCCCGTTATAGATATGGCCGGACATATTGACCCAATGCTTCTCTCCGTCGGGATCGTCAGCCAGATAGATCTCCGTCAGACCCGCCGACACCTCCTCCCACGCCTCCGCCTGAAAACCCGAGATGCGAAAAGACAGATAAGCAAACTTCTCGTCCGCGACGATCGTCTCCGGCGCGATCGTCACGCCGTCGCAGGTCACGGCAAGCGCGTCCGAAGCCGCATCTTCTGCGCTCTTTTTCCCGTCGTCCTGCACCTTGCTTTCCTGCTGCGTTTCATACACTTTTGCGATCCCCTGCTCCACCAGCTCCCGCTGTTGTTCTTCGGAGGCCTGCAGCACCTCGTTCATACCTCTGCCCCAATAGTGGTGCAGGGCTGCCGCCACGCTGATGCTGCTCACGGCCAAGAGACAGACGCCCGCGACGGCGGCTGCCGGCACGCGGAACCTCCGGCCCATGGTATTTTCTTTTCTCTTTCCTGCAGATCCTGTTCTTTTCTCTGTCATTTTCTTCAAACCGCTCTCCTCCTGTCTGATCCTCTCAAAAGCGCAGTCTGTTTTCCGACGCACGATCTCCGACAACTCTGTCTCTACGGGAAATATCTCCTTTTGCTTCCTGTTCTCTGTCCCCGCCATTTTTCTCCTCCTTAACGTTCTGCCTTTTCCTGCATCAGCATATCAGTGTGCTCTTTCACACTATGTTTCCCGGTAATACGCCTCGATCTGCTTCCTGCCTCTGGCAAGCCGGGTCTTAACGGTATTCTGCGGCAGGGCGAGCATCTGCGCGATCTCCCGCACCTTGAAGCCCTGACTGTAATAAAGCTCCATAGGCAGACGGTAGCGCTCATCTACAGAGGCGTATGCCTCTTTTAATTCCAGATTGTACTCGTCCCACACAGGCTTCTCCTCACAGTGTGCAAGATCCCCGCAGACCGGATACGCCCTGCGGATATCGTAACAGTGATTGATGAGGATCCTCGTCATCCACGTCTTGAAATACTCCGCCTTCCTCAGCGTATCCAGCTTCTCCCAACAGGTGAGGATCGTGTCCTGCATGGCGTCCGCCGCGTCCTCCTCATGCATCAGGATCGCGATAGCCGTCCGGTACATATCCTTCATATGTCGCTGCATCAGTTCGGTAAATGCGTCTTGGTCATGCCGCTGCGCTCTCTTGACCAACAATTTCATCTCGCTGCTGTTCATCGTTCTTCTCCTACGCGCGTATACCGTAAGGCGGGATCGGGCATCCTCTCGCGTCTTACAGTCATTAGACGGCAAAGCGTTTGATTTGGTTTCAGGCACAGAAAAAACCGCGCGGGTATGGCCGACGCGCGGTTCAAAACGGATATGCATGAAAATAGCTTGATCCGGGATCAGTGTCCTTCTATGTTATCCGCAAACGGGGCGGACGTATTGAGGTAAAAGCGATAATAGCCCTCTTCTGTCTGTGACAGGTAACACGACCACTCATTATAGCTATAGTGCCGATATAATCTGTCCTCCAGCTCCGCCAGCGGCATCAGGGTCGAAAAGGTAACGGACGACAGACAGTCTACATGATTCCCCGTGCCTGACGTATTGCCCGTTTCGGAATATATGTCTATGAATTCTATATCGGATACTTCCGTCTGCAGTTCGGCCATCAACTGCTGCGTCTGTCTTCTGGTGGCAAGATGATTGACGCACATGCCGAACACCTCATAGAGGATCAGGAGGCCTATCAGGAGCAGCGGCGCCGACACGAATACCAGAGCGATTCTTTTCAGATGTTTCAAAATCCCTTTTGCATGCGGCCTTGTCATCGCTTCCCTCTGCCCCGCTTTCTCCATAAGCGTATATCCCTCGTTCGTATTTTTCAGATCAGCTTATTAAGCTTCGCCGGATTCGCGATCACGATGAGACGCGCATCCTCCGCAAGCGGCTGCGCCGGATCGATGTTGACGCAGACGCTGCCCCCGTGCAGGATCGCCACCACATTGATCCCGTACTTCTTTCTGAGATCCAGCTCGATCAGATTCCTGCCCGCCCACTCCGGCCGGATCTCCAGCTCAATCATGGACACGTCTCTGGCAAGCTCCACGATATCGACGAAGCCGGAACTCAGAAGATTTTTCGCCAGACGGATCCCCGATTCGCTCTCCGGAAAGACGACCCTGTCCGCTCCCACCTTGCTCAGGATACGGCAGTTCATCTCACTGGAGCACTTGGCGATCACGGTCTTGACGCCAATCTCCTTGCACAGCATCGCAGCCATGACGCTGGCCTCCAGATTGGTCGCCATAGCAATGATCACCACGTCCACATTGGCGATGCCGAGCCGCCTGACCACCTCTGCGTCCGTCACGTCCGCACACTTACAGTACGGGATATCGGTGATCGCGTCGTTGACAAGATTTTCGTCGATATCGACCGCGAGCACTTCCGCGCCGTTCACGACAAGCTCCTTCGCGACCGCCCGTCCGTATCTGCCAAGCCCAAAGACCGCATATGATCTGTTTCTTCCCATCTTTCTTTCCTCTCTTTCCCGTATCAGCCGACGCTGATCTCCTCTGTCGGATCCTTGATAAGATTGCTGTTTTCTCTTCTCGTGTGAAAAGCGATGACCAGAGAAATAGGGCCGACGCGGCCGAAATACATCGTCACGATGATGATGAGTTTTCCCCATATCCCAAGCGACGCGGTCAGATCTCTTGACAGGCCCACGGTCGCCGTCGCGCTGACCGTCTCATAGGCGATATCCAATGCGTCCGCTTCGGTACAGACAGACAGGAGCACAGTGGAGAGGAACACGATGAGGAACGACATGCACACGACCGCCACCGCCTTGCTGATCGCATGTTTCGGGATCGCCCTGCCAAAAAGCGAGGCGTCCTCGCGATTGCGGATTGCGGCAAAGGCCGAGACGAGCAGTACTGCCACCGTCACGGTCTTGACACCGCCCGCCGTTCCCACCGGCGAACCGCCGATGAACATCAGCAGGAGCGATACAAGCGCGGAGGCGTTCGTCAGATCCTGCTGCGGTATCGTCGCAAATCCCGCCGTTCTGGTCGTCACCGACTGAAAAAGAGATGCCATGATCTTTTCCGGCAGCGTATACGACTGCATCGTCAGCGGATTATCATACTCGAAGACAAAAACGGCGGCGGCCCCGGCAAGGATCAACAGCCCCGTGACCGACAGCGCGATCTTGCTGTGGAGCGTCAGGTCGCGCCATAGCTTCGTGTTCCGTTTCCGTCCGTTTTTCATGACCCTGATCACATCCCACCAGACGATATAGCCGATGCCGCCGAATACCACAAGGATACATGTCACGAAGTTCACCATAGGGTTCAGGGCATATCTGCACAGGCTGTCCTCGGCCAGGATATCCATACCCGCATTGCAGAAGGCCGACACCGCGTTAAAGACGGATATCCATATGCCGCGTATCCCGTATTCCGGCACAAACACCGTCATGTACAGAAGCGCGCCCAGCCCTTCCACCACAAAAGTGCCGATCAGCACCTTGCGGATAAATTTGACTATGCCCGACAGGGTATTCAGGTTAAAGGCATCTTGGATCAGCATCCTGTCGCCGATGCCGATCCTGCGGTGCAGACCGATCAGCAGTCCCGTGAGGATCGTAATGACCCCGAGCCCGCCGATCTGTATCAGGATCAGGATTACTGCCTGCCCGAAGACGCTCCATGCGGAGACTGTCGGCACGGTCACGAGCCCCGTCACGCACACGGAAGTCGTCGCCGTGAAAAGCGCGTCGATATACGATACCGGCTTCCCGTCCGCGGCGCTTATCGGAAGCGCCAACAGCAGACTGCCCGCCAGTATGGCAAGAAAGAAGCTGAGCAGTATCGTCTGTGTTGTAGATAAATGCAAGTGGATTTTTGGTCTCATCATCGTAAGCGGATCCCTGCCTAAAAGTCTGTTGTCACAGATTCTTTACAAACGTTGCGGCAAGTCCGATCCAAGTACTCACCTCCGGCTGCAGTTCCTTGCCGCCCACGGAGCACGTCAGTTCCGTGCCGAGTCCGATGCCGTGGCAGCCCCTGGGATAGATATGCCCCTCGAAGGGAACGCCCGCTCTTCTGAGCGCCTGCATAAAAAGCAGAGAATTTTCCACAGGTACCGCCTGGTCTTCATAGGTATGCCACAGGAAAGTCGGCGGCGTATCTTCGCTCACCTGCTCTTCCAGAGACATCCTGCCGCGCAGCTCTTCATATCTGTCCCCGAGCAGATTGACAAACGAATCCCTGTGCGCGAACTCCCCTGCCGTGATGACCGGATAACTCAGGATCATGCCGTCAGGCCGGAGCTCCTCCGCATTTTTCGCGTCCACCGTCTGCCACAGAAAGTCTTCCCGCCAAAAACAGCCGAGAGAGGCCGCCAGATGCCCGCCCGCAGAAGATCCCTGCACGAGTATCCTATCCGCCGCTATGCGCCACTCTTTCGCGTGCCGCCGCAATAGCTTCACCGCCTTTGCAAGTTCCAGAAGCTGGGCCGGATAGACCGCCGGCGCAACGGAATAGCGCAGAACGGCCGCGTGAAAGCCGGCCGCCAGAAACTGCAGCGCCAGAAATTCCCCTTCCCTGACGGAAACGTGACTGTACCCTCCTCCCGGACAGATCAGAACCAGCGGACGCTCCTCAATGAGAAGCCCGTCCGGCGTGTCGATCAGATAAGTGGTAAGCGTGGGCACACCGACACTTCCGGCAACGCTCATGTCATAAGTTTGGTAGTTCATGTTTCTCCTCCCAAAATGCTAAAGCCGGCCTGACACAGAAGCCGGCGTGATCTGCGCTGTTCACCCCTCCGGCACGGTGGAGGCGATCAGGCTCATATCTCCCTGCAGCATTACCGTTTGGTAACCGCACGGCAGGATAAAATGATCGCCCTTGCGGATCATCTGACCGTTGATGAGGCCGTCGCCCCTGACAACGCTCATGATCAGAAACGGATGTGTCTGCTCGATTGCGGTCGGCCGTGTGATATCCAGCTTCCACACCTTGTAGAATGCGTCTGAGATCAGCAGATTCATCTGATTCTCCGGCAGTCCCGCCGTCGCGCGGACGCTCTCCTCCACAGGCTTCGCCGGCACCGTAATGACATCGAGCCCTTTGTCGATATGCAGTTCGCGCGGTTTTCCGTTCACCAGCCTGTCATAGTCGTAGAGACGGTATGTGATGTCGCTGCTCTGCTGTGTCTCGAGGATCAGGACACTGCCGAGCGTGGTGTGTACGGTTCCGGGATCGATCTGGATAAAATCTCCCTTGTGTACGGGAAGTTCACGGATCAACTCCTTCCATCTGCCGCCGCGGATCATCTCTTCCAGCTCCGCTCTGTCATTGGCATTGTGCCCGAAGATCAGCCGCGCATCCTCGTCACAGTCCAACACATACCAGCATTCGCTCTTGCCGAGGGATCCGTTTTCATGGGTCATCGCATAGGCGTCATCCGGATGCACCTGAATGCTCACGTCCGCGGCGGCGTCCAATATCTTGACAAGCAGCGGGAACCTGTCCGCAGCTATATTGCCGAACAGCTCCGGTTTCTCGCGCCACAGTGCGGACAGCGTCATGCCCCGATAAACGCCTTCCCTCACCGTGCAGTCGCCCTCCGGGTGCGCGCTGATCCCCCAGCATTCGCCGATCCCGTCCCTCGGGACATCGTAATTCCAATCCCTGCCGAGGCGGTGGCCGCCCCAGACACGTTCCTTGAATACCGGCTCAAAAAAGAGTATCGGCCTCGCGGTCCGATTGACGGACAGATATGCGCCGTTTGACTCCATCACTTTCTGATACCAGAACGCGGAATCCTTGACAATGCGCTTCTGCGTGGCAAAATCCACATGGACGATGCCAAACCGTTCGCTGAACCCCTTTTCCCACTCGAAATTGTCTAGGAAAGTCCACAGGAAATACCCTCTGATGTCCGCGCCGTCGTCGCCCGCGCACTGCAGTGCGGAAAGATAGCGGTCCAGGAAAGTGATCCTGTTCGGGTCGTGTACCTGACCGTCGGCGGATACCAGATCATGGCAGGACATGCCGTTCTCGGTTATGTAGATCGGCATATGATATCTCTCATAGATAAAACGCACGCCCCAGTACAGACATTCCGGCGTCACAGGCCAGTTGGCCGCCGTCTTCGGCGCACCCGCCGGCGATGCGACAAATTCCGGCTCGCCGTCCTCGCCCGCGCGGATAATATAGCCGTTGTAGATGTTCTGCCCCATAAAGTCGATAGGCTGAGAGATCAGCTTCATGTCCTCATCGGTGATCTCGGGCAGATACTCCTTGAACTTTGCAAGCCCGCTCTCGGGATATCTGCCGAGAAAGACCGGATCGTTGAACCATGCCACATTCCAAGTCCAGTTATCCAGAGGCCCGTAGAACGAGAACAGCACTTTCCTCGCGGCCTCGATATCTTCGGGCTTATTGCTCTCCGGATAAGCTATGCTGCAGGTGGGCGCATAGCCTATCTTGATCGGCCGTTTTGCATATCTGCGCAGCGTAATGACGGCTTGTCCGTGCGCGCGCATGGCGTTGTGCGCGATCTGAAACGTGTCGGCCAACGGCAGCTTCATGCCGGGCGCATGTGTGCCGGTCAGGTGGCCCAGCCCGACGAAGCACTGGGGCTCGTTCAGCGTCACGATATACTCGCAGATATCGGTGAAATTCTCGGCGATCACCTTCGCATATTCCGCAAACCACAGGATCGACTCCTCGTTCAGCCAGCCGCCTCTGTCCTGTAATGCCTGGGGCAGCTCCCAGTGATACATCGTCAGATAGGGCGTAATGCCGTTCTCCTTCATCGCCGCGATCATATCCCTGTAGAGCGCGATCGCCTTTTCATTCACTCTGCCGGTCCCCTCCGGCATGATCCTGCTCCAATTGACCGAGAAGCGGTAAGCCTTGATGCCGAGAAGACGCATCAGCCTGTAATCGTCGCGGTATCTGTGCATATGGTCGCAGGTGACGGCCGCGTTCTTGCCGTCGGCGATATGGCCCTCCTCCGCAAAGGTATCCCATATCATCTTACCGGCGCCGTCCTGCGGATCTTTGCCCTCTATCTGATAGGCGCTGCTGGCAACGCCCCACACGAAATCGTCTCTGAACATATATGTATTCTCCCGAAATGTAATATTGTATATTTTCTATTGTACTATCGCGGCACGGAAATAACAAGGAAAACCGTGCCGCTTTCATGCCGTAAACGTATCCGGGCGGCTCACTTTCTCGATTCCGGCAGCCGCAGACGGAACAGACGTTTTGCGAGCTGCTTCGGATTGAAGGGAAGCAGCGGATAGATATAGCTCTTGTCCGAGAGCGTCTTGTTGCTGACGATCGCCCACACAAAGAGAATGACGGCGGCGATATAACCGTACAGCCCGAACGCGGCAGTCAGGATCAGGTTGATGATGCGCATGAACTTCAACGCATATCCCAGCTCGTAGTTCTGCTGCGTGTAGTTGGCGAGCGCGACGAACGCCATATATAGCATGACTTCCGAATTGAACCAGCCGCTGTTTACCGAAAATTCCCCCAGCACCAGAGCCGCCATGACGCTTAGGGGCGTGCTCAGCATGTTCGGCGTGTTGACCGCTGCCAGCTTCAGGCCGTCGATCGCCAGCTCCAGAATGAGAAACTGGGCGATCAGCGGAATGTTCGACTCCTCCTGCAGCATAATGAACTGAAAGGATTCCGGCACCCACTGCGGATTCTGCATCAGGAGAAGAAACGTCGGCGTCATGATATAGGTCAGGATCGAGATGATGAATCTGGTCAGCCGCAGATACGTTCCCGTGACCGGCGGAAAATAGTAATCGTCTGCCTCCTCCACGATGTCAAAGATAGAAGTCGGCACGATCATGGCCGAGGGCGAATTGTCCACCAGTATCACGATATCCCCCTCCAGCACCTGCGCTGCCGCCACATCAGGTCTCTCCGTAAACTTGAATTTCGGAAACGGATTGTACCACCTGCGCTGATACAAACATTCGGCGAGACTCTCCTGATTCATGGTCAGCGCGTCCGCCTGAATGTTTTCGATCCTCTTCTTCACCTTGTTGAGAAAAGTGTGATCGACCCGGTTATTCATATAACACAGGACGATGTCCGTTCTGGAGCTCTGTCCGGCGTTCATCATCTCCATGCGGAGCTCCGTGCTTCTGATGCGTCTTCTGATCAGCGCCGTATTGAACACGATCGTCTCCACAAAACCGTCCTTGGAGCCGCGCAGCGTCTTGTCCTTGTCAGGCTCCTCCACCCCTCTGGCCGGATAGGTTCTGGAATCGATCAGGACGCATCTGTCATAGCCGTCGATAAAGAGCGCGAACACGCCGGAAAGAATACTGTAAAGTATCTCGTCCCACGAATCCTTCAGATCCACCTCCACATAGGGGGTCGCCTTCTTGGCCATTTCGTGGACGTTCGCGGGCATATCCGCGGGCTTTAGGTCGATGAAGTACTGCAGGATCTTCATCATCAGCTCGTCCTTGCAGAAGCCGTCTATAAAATAAATACACGCCTGTCTGCCGCCCACCTCTATCACGCGGTACACGATATCAAAGCTTACATCCGGCTCCATGTGCTCGTTCATATAGGACATTGTCTGCTGTAAAGACGGCGTCATCCTGCCGTTTGTTTTCTCTTCTTTATTCTGCACTGTCAAAAACTCCTTCCAAATCTTTACCATTGTTTCCCATAGTATGTCTTGGAAGGAGTTTTCTTATACATATATACTTACGTTTCGGACGCCCCGGCTACTGTTTCCCGGTGCTTCCGTGTCCCCCGCGGTCCACGTCGCCGAGCCGTTTTACTTCGTCGAAAACAATCTTCGGCTGATGTTCCACGATACGGAACTGGCAGATCCGGTCGTTCACATGGATCTCCGTATCCCGCAGGGCATACGCCGGCATGAACCACTGGTCGTTGTCCCCGCAGTAGGAGACGTCGATAACGCCGTGGTGGTTGGTCTGAATGATCCCGAAATTCTTAAAGGTCGAACTTCTCGGCACCACATGCGCCTCGTAGCCCTCCGGCAGGATCATGCCGACACCGAGCGGGATCAGCCTGAACTCCCCGGCCTTCAGCGTGACATCCTCCGCCGCCCGCAGGTCGATCCAGTCGGATTTGCCGTCTATGTATGTCAGCTTGTCTATCTTGTCCGTAAAATATTTGATCCTTATGGTCTCGCTGCGCATCTTTCTCTCTCCTTGCCCTTCGCTTCGCGCCGTCTGCTCTTCTCCTGCAGATCACGCATAATCTTTGCAGTGCAGTACGGGATTGGAAGGATCCGTCTGTTTCAGGCTGGCCTGTACATCGATCACGCGCTGATTGCTGCTTCCCTTCCAGAGGAGCTTCGTGTCCTTCAATTCGACCTTAAACTCTCCGTCCACAAGCACGTTCACATACTTCATCACGGGATAATGTAAAATGTCTTCCCAGCTGTCCCCCGTGTACAGCCAGATCGTCTTGTCAGGATACTTCTCCTTGATCTCTTTCATCAGCTTTCTCACATCAAGGCGGTTTGCCGCGTGAAGCGGATCCCCGCCCGAAAAGGTGATGCCGCTGATATAGGGTTTGTCCAACTGTTCAAAGATCTCCTGCTTGGCATCGTCGTCGAAAAGAAGCCCGCCGTCCGGATCCCATGTGACCGGATTGTGGCATTCCTTGCAGCAATGTGAGCAGCCCGCAAGCCAGAGTACCACACGCAGACCGTCGCCGTTGAGCATATCGTCTTTTGTTATATTGTGGTATCTCATTACATGCTTTTCCTTTCCGCGATCTCCGCCATCTTGGCGTCACTCAATCTGGTGTCGCCGTGTACGCGGGAATATGCAAGATACCCATTCATGCGGTCTATTTTGGTCAGATTGCGGCTGCCGCATACCGGGCAGACATCCATCTCAAGCTCCTGATGCCCGCAATCGTCACAGTATGCCAGCGACAGGTTTACCCCCTCGTAGAAGCCCATATCCATCGCACGGCGGATCAGCGTCTTGATCGCATCTATGTTGTAGTCGATCGGGTATTTGACATATTGGATCTTGCCGCCATTGGCCAATTCCCAAAACCGATACTCCAGATCCTGCTTCTCGATAGGCGTGATATCCTCGCTCACATGGCAGTGGAAGCTGTTGGAGACATACTCCCTGTCAGACACGCCCTCGACGATGCCGTACTTTGCCCTGAACTGTTTTACCTGCAGTCCGCACAGATTCTCCGCGGGCGTTCCGTAAATGGCATACAGGTTGCCGTCCTCTTCTTTGAATTCCTCTATCTTTTTGTTGATGTGCTCCAGCACCTCCAGCGCGAACGCGCCGTCCTCCACGAGCGATTTGCCGTTGTAGAGCTCCTGCAGTTCGTTGAATGCGGTGATGCCGAAGCTGGCGGTCGCCGTCTTTAAGATCGGTTTGATCTTGTCGTGGAGCTGCAGGTGTCCGCCGAGGAAGCCTCCCTCACAGTATGCAAGCGGGTTCGTAGACGCACGCATCTCTCCCAAATAAGCGTAAGTCCTGATATGAAGCTGTCTGATCAGATTCAGATAGTAGTCCAGAACCTCATAGAAATCCCTGCTCTCCTGACGGGATTTTGCAAGGATCATAGGCAGATGCAGCGAAACCACGCCGATGTTGAATCTCCCCACGAACACCGGGGTGTCCTCATCGTCGGCGGGATGCATACCGCCGCGCTCGTACCAAGGCGACAGGAATGCCCTGCAGCCCATCGGCGAGATGACCTTGCCATACTGCTTGTACATACTTGCGATATACCCTTTGCCCGTAAGGCTCAACCAGTCGGGATACATCGTCTTGGCGGAGCACTGCACGCCCGCCTCAAAGACGTCCTCCAGCTCCTTGCCCGGGCCGTGCAGGTTCTCGTCGTACAGAAATACGATCTTCGGGAAGAGCACGGGTTTCTTGCACTCTTTCTTGCCCTGTCCCCTGCGGCGGACATTCAGCATGGTAATGGTTGCCATCTTCGCGAATTTCCCCGTGCCGATGCCGGCTGTCACCGTGATAAAAGGATAATCGCCGCGGCTGCTCGCAACGGTGTTGAACTTGTACTCCCACCCTTGGAAGCCCTGCTCAAACTCGCGCCTGACGTCCGCAAGCGCCTCCGCCTCCGCCGTCACCTGGTCAATGCCAAGCTTCCTGTATTTTTCGATGTTACGCCTGTAAGATTTCTCCGCATAAGGCTCCAGAATCTTGTCCACCTCCGGCACCGTGAAGCCGCCGTACTGCTGACTCGCCGCGCTCAGAACGATGTCTCCTATGACATCGAACGCCACGTCGAGCGACTTCGGCTCATTGTACCAGATATTCCCCATCTCGAAGCCGCCGCTCAGCACTTCCGCCACGTTGAACAGACAGCAGTTCATGGTATCCCGTCTGGCGGACATATCATGAACGTACAGATAGCCGTCACGACACGCCTGGATCTCCTCCGTCGTCATAAAGAATTTCTGATACAGTTCCTTGTTGAACTGGTTAAAGATCAGGCTTCTCTTCGTGGATACAAGGGCGCTGTCCGTATTAGCGTTCTCCTTGTCGCCCACATACATGATCGACTGGCTCTTCTTGTAGACATCGTCCATCATACGGACGAAATCCTGTTTATAATTGCGGTAATCGCGATAACTCTTGGCGACGATAGGTTTCACGTCCTCAAGGGCGCTCTCCACGATATTGTGCATGATCTGGATCGGGATCTTCTCCTCGCCCATATCGTTGACCCGGTCGATGACCGTCTGGCAGATATGGCGCTTCTCCTCCTCCGTGAACTTCGTCAGCGCACGGTATGCGCTTTTCCCTACGGCGTCGATAACCTTCTGCACATTAAAATCTTCCAGACTGCCGTCTTTCTTGATGACCTTCACGGGCTTGTCTGGCTTGTATTCCAACCCGTAATTCTCAGCCGTTTCCGCAACCGACTCGAATTTACTACTCATTCCTTTCCCCCTCCATGGCATTTTACACGCAAAATATGGTGCGGGTTGACATAAAAACACTATATTTTGTGGTTTAGCTTTAGTATATGACAATATATATGGTGTGTCAATGATTCCTTGTTATGAAAAAGTAACAAAAAGGGATATGTCTTTTTGTGACATATCCCAAATCGATCCGACATCGAAATGCCCGTCCGCCAAAGAGCGGCCTTCCCTGCCGTTATCTCACCATACCGGAAGCCGCGATCGCCGCCACCGCTTCCTCTATGCACTCCACCGGCATCGTCAGCGCAAAACGCACGTACCCTCTGCCGAGAGAGCCGAAGCTGCTGCCCGGCGTACACAGCACTCCCGTCTTTTCTACCAGCTCCATGACGAAAGCCACATCGTCTTCATATCCCTGCGGGATCTTCGCCCATGCGAACATCGTTCCCTCACTGTCCTCCGCGTACCAGCCGATCCTGCGCAGTCCGCCGCACAGGGCGTCACGCCGCCGCTGATACTCCGCACACTGCGCTCTCACCCCGTCGTCCGGCCCGGTAAGCGCAGCCACCGCTCCGTACTGCACAGGCAGATATGTGCCGTAGTCGATCTGGGAGCGGAGCCTCTTGAAATTCGCCACGATATCCCGATTCCCCACAAGGAAGCTCACCCTTGCGCCCGTGTAATTGAAGGACTTGGAAAGCGAGTAAAACTCCACCGCGATCTTTTTGGCGTCCGGAACGCGCAGGATCGACTTGCCGACCCTGCCGTCGTAGATGATATCCGAGTAGGCATTGTCGTGGATAATGACGATATCGTGTGCGATCGCCCAGGGGATCAGCCTTTCGTAAAAGTCATCCGGCGCGGCCTTGCACACGGGATTGAGCGGATAGGACACGATCATGCACTTCGCGCGCGCAAGCACGGCCTCGTCCATACCGTTCAGATCCGGCAGATAGTGGTTCTCCTCCGTCAGATCATAGGTGATGACCTCCGCGCCGGCAAGCGACGGCCCGATCCCGAAGATCGGATAGCCCGGATTCGGCACGAGGACCGCGTCGCCGGGATTGCACAGCGTCATACAGATGTGGGCGATCCCCTCCTGCGAGCCGTACACGGACATGATCTCGTCCGCGCCGAGACTGACGCCGTAGCGCTTCTCGTAACGCTTCTGCACGGCGTCGATGAGCTCCGGGATATCCACCAGCGCATACTTATAGTTCTCGGGTTTCCCTGCGGCCTCCGTCACCGCCGCCACGATATGTCCGGCGGGCGCAAAGTCCGGGGTGCCGACCGACAGATTGTAGATCTTCCGCCCCTGCTTTTCCGCCGCGTCCTTCTTCTCGTTCAATACCTGAAAAATACCCGCCTCATAATCTTTCATGCGGTCTGCAAACTGTATGTTCATAGTTTCCTCCATAGCCTACTGTATCCTTTGACCGACAGGGCGTTATGCGTCCGGCGCATACTGTTCAGACACTGCATGCAGATACGCCAGATACGCCGACACGACCTCTCCGGGCGCAGTGACCTTAGCTCCCGCGCCGAGCCCTGTCAGCCAGCCGAAGAACTGCCCGCTCAACGCCACCTGTACCCGCACCGCAAAATGTTCCGCATCTATCCTGCGAACGGACGCTTCCTTGCCGAAACGATCCAGCACGACACCGATGTATCGGTTCTCAAACTCCAGCGTGACGACCTCTTCTCTGCCGCCGTACATGCCGAAGGTCTTATTGGCATACGCGGCGATGTCAAACCGCTCGAACAGCTCCCCGCCCTTTCGCGCCACTCCCGCAAGGACCTGCATACGCCCCATCTTGTCCACGCGGAAATGCTTGATAGAATCGCTCTCCTCATCATGGGCGATCAGATAGTAATTCTCGTCCTTGCAGGTCAACGCCCACGGGCTGATGTGATAGATCTTGCCGTCCTTGCGGGGAACGAGCTTCTTATTCAGATCCCACTCAAGATATTGAAAGGATATCTGCTCATTATTCTGTATCGCTCGGTGAATGTCGTCCACGATATAATAAATGCTCTCATTGGCAGTCTTGATCCGGTTAGCCACGTACACCTGACGCTGCAGCTGGCCAGCCTCATACTTGGAGGCCAGCTTCTCGATCTTGGCGATCAGCTCCCGCGACTTTTTTAACGTCAGGAAACGGGACGCCTGTACCGTCTCCACAAGCAGCTTCAGCTCCGCCAGTTCAAACTCTCTCCCGGCCAGATAATAGCCGCCGCCCGTTTTGGCCTTGACGAGAACGATATCGTACCCGAAATCGATAAGCTGTGCGATATCGTCATAGATGCTCTTGCGCTCCGCCTTGATGCCGTACGTCTCTAACGCCTTGATCAGCTCCTGCGCACTCAGGCAGTGCTCTTCGTCGGACTGTTCCGTGAGGATCTTCAACAGATAGAGCAGTTTCAGTTTCTGGTTCGCGCTTCTTGCCATGATCCCTATCCTCTTCCGGTAACGCAGACGGTCTTCTCACACTATGTAAAAAGGTGTTCCGTATGCGAACACCCTCTACCGCTCTGCGCACCTGCCATGCTGCCGGCAGACCTGTATATCCCTGAATTTTCGTGCCGCTATACCGCCGTGCCGCCCTCGGCAGTCTCCGGCTCCGCCTGTGCCTCCAGAGCCGCCTTGGCGTCCTTGCTCTTGCGCCACTTCACCCCGATCACACACGCAATGACCGCAAGCGCAACGATAAAAAGAAAAAGCAAAAAATACGATAAGAATGCATTTACAAACAAGATCAGATTTGTCATATGTCCTCTTCCTTCTCTTTCCAAAAAGATGTCGCTCAAACTATCCTTATGATACCACCAATCAGAATGTATCGTCAAGTAAGTCCTCGCCGTCCGCCGCCGTCGTCGCCAGCTTGTCGCAGCGCTCGTTCTCCGGATGTCCGTCGTGCCCCTTGACCCACCGATAAGTCACTCTGTGAGGCTGCATAGCGGCCAGAAGCCGCTGCCAGAGATCAATATTTTTGACGGGCTTATTGCCGGCGGTCTTCCAGTCCTTGCGCTGCCAGCCGTCGATCCAGTTCTGGTTAAAGGCGTCCGTCAGATACTTGGAATCCGAGATCAGCAGGACCTCGCAGGGCTTCGTCAGCGCCTCCAGTCCGACGATCGCCGCCATCAGCTCCATGCGGTTGTTGGTCGTCTTTTTATATCCCGCAGAATACTCGCGCTCGTGCAGGACGCCCTTGCCGTCGATATACTGCAATACCGTCCCGTAACCGCCCGGCCCTTCCGGATTGCCGCGCGCCGCGCCGTCCGTATAGATCGTTACTTGCATGCTGTCACCCTTCCGTTCCCTCTTCCCAACTGCCCTGTTCCAGAAACCGCCTGGCCAGCTTCTCCGCCTCCGAGACGATCTTCCCGTCATAGCCGAGCGCCTTTAACAGCGCAATGGCATTTCTGGTCGCCGCCGGGCCTTCCAACAGCTTGTATGAAAAAAGGATATCGTCCGCTTCTATGCGCTCCTCGAAGTGGTAGTTGTCATATTCTTTTTCCAAAAGCCTTGTCAGTTCTACATCGTGTGTCGCCGCAAAGCAGATCGCGTTTTCGCCGGCGAGCCTTTTCATGATCTGCGTAGAGGCGGCGATCCGCTCCACAGTGTTCGTGCCGCGCAGCACCTCGTCCACAAAGCACAGGACTGGGCGTCCGGTCACGCCCGCCTGTATCGCCCTGTCCAGTATGCGCTTGACGGAACGTATCTCCACCATGTAGTAGCTCTGCCCGCTAAGCAGATCGTCCCGCAGCGACATGGAGGAACAGATGACAAACGCCGGTGCCTCATAGCGCTCTGCAGGACATGTGTGGATCGTCTGCGCCAGGAGCGCGTTCACCGCGACAGCGCGCAGGAACGTTGACTTTCCTGACGCGTTGGAGCCGGTTATGAGTATGCTCTTGTCCGTTGAGACGGAATTTTTGACCGGCGCTGTCAGAAGCGGGTGATACAGCTTGCGGATCTCTAGGCGTCTTTCTGCATCGTTGTCGTAATGAAGCTGCGGAATGCACCAAGTATCCAGCGCGTTCCTGTAAGAACCGATCGCGATCGCCGCCTCGATCCGGCCGAGCAGCGTCACCATCTCGTCGATCTGCCCGATATGCGCCCGCACCGCCCGCAGCGCCCTGTTGAACTGGATCAGATCCAGATAGCATATCATGCGCAGATAATCCGCGAAGATGCCAAGCGGATTCCCGTTGCCTTTTTCCGTAAAAACGATCAGGTAACTGTCCCGGATAAATCCCTTCATATCCCGGTAGCATTCCGCCAATCCGGCCTGTTCTCCCGCTATGGCCGGTATCCGCCTCCGCCCCATCTGCTTTGCAACGGCTAACAGCCTGTTGATATAGCGGAAGCTCGTGACGTACGGTTCTATCTGATGATACTCTTTATAGTAATCTGCGATATTATGCCCCAGAATGACCAAAAAGGCGGCCATGCCGAAAGGCAGCGAACAGAACATGAGGCCGACGCTTGCCGCCAAAAGCAGATCCCACAGCAGATACCGGCCGTTTCCGCGCTCTCCCAGTGTGTCCAGATTGTCCAGATATTCATAGACGGAGTGTTTTCCCGTTCTGCCGAGGCCGGCCAGGATGTCCTGCACTTCGTGCCGTTCTGCCTCATGCTCCATGAAAAAGCTGACGCAGCTCTCGAGGCGTTCCGCCTCGTCGGCATCATAGACCGGCGTCCGCAGTCTGTAATAGAGATATTCATCGCCCGCAGCGCTGCAGGACGTATTGATCTGCCGGTAGAGCCTGTCCATGTCCAGATCGTTCCAAGTGATCTCGTCGATCTGCTGCGCCTCGGTATGTCTGCGGCAGTACATGGCGATATGTTCCATCTCTCCCGCCTGGTATTCTCTCTCGGGGAACGTACCATAGCTTTGATAGAGCCTGTCCAGAAACAGACGGCGCGCCTTCTTCGCGTTTCGGTATTCACTTCCCATAAGAAGCGCGATCACCAGTACGATCACGCCCGCCAGAATGATATCGTCCATAATCACCTGAGACTGTCTATGATCTCGTTCGCCTTTCCGTAGATCGCCTCCACATCATACGCGTCGGCAAATCTGCCGTTCTCATACAATATCCTTCCGCCTATCATCGTCATCTTAACGTTCTGCTTGCTGCCGCTGTAGACAAGGTTCTTCGGTATATTGTTGAGCGGCTGCATGTTGGGCTGATGCAGATCGATCATGATGAGATCCGCCAGCCTGCCTTTTGCCAGAATATCCGTGTCGGGCAGCTGCATCGCCTTGGAGCCGTTGACCGTCGCCATCTTGAGCACCTCCCACGCGTCCACCGCGGAAGCATCATGCTCGCGCAGCTTGGCAAGGCCCGTCACGAGAAACATCTCGCGGAACATATCCAGACAGTTGTTGCTTGCCGGACCGTCCGTGCCGATAGCCACGTTGATCCCTTTTCTGAGATACGCCGAGATCGGTGCGATGCCGCTCGCAAGCTTCGTGTTAGAGCCGGGGTTCGTCACCACGCTCAGATCTCTTTTCCGGAAGATCTCCATGTCAGCCTCGTCCAGATAGACACAGTGATAACCGCCGCCGCCATAATCGAAGATGCCTAGGGAATCGAACAGCTTTGTGGGCGACATCCCGTAACGCGCCACGCAGCCCTCCACCTCCGCCTCAGTCTCCGCCAGGTGGGTGTAGACCGGCGCATGATACTTGTGCGCCAATTCCGCCACACTCTCCAACAGCTTCCGCGAGCAGGTATACTCGGCATGGAAGCCGATAAAATAGCTGAGCAGCGGGTCGTCATGGTTGTACTTTAAGTAACACTGCTCCGTTTTCTCCAAAGAGCGCGCGAAATCGTCCTGCCCGCTCATGCCGCTCACCTGAACACAGCGCATTCCCATGTCCACACATGCCTGTGCGGTAGTCTCGGGCGTCAGATACATATCAAAGATCGCCGTGATGCCGCTCGTGAGATACTCGAGGATCGCCAGCTTCGTCAGGTGGTAGATCATTTCTCCGTCCATCTTCGCCTCAATGGGGAACACCTGCTTCGTCAGCCAGTCCTGAAGCGGAAGATCGTCTGCATAGGAGCGTAAGAGCGTCATGCCCGAATGGGTGTGCGCATCCTTGAAGCCGGGCATCAGCAGATTGCCCTCACAGTCGATCTCCCTGTCCCACAGGATGCTGCCAAGCTGCAGCTGCTCGTAGACCGCCTCCGTATCCGTTCCGTCTCCCACATACAAGATGCGGTCTCCCTGCACCCAGAGTTCTCCGTTCAGGATATCCGCGTTTTCCATTGTCAGGATACGCGCATTGTAAAATCTGATATTCATGATCTGTGAATCTCCCTCTCTTTTCTTTTGCTCTGTGCCGCGGCCGCAGAGCCGACCATACCGTCCTGCCGCTCTCAGCTAAGATTATCCGGCCCGAAGCTCTCCGGCAAAAGCTCCCGCAGTGTCATCAGCCGATGCGCTCCCTCAGGCCCGGCCACGATGATCCTGAAATCATCGGGATCGCAGAACTCCGCCATCACCTGTCTGCACACGCCGCAGGGACAGGCGTACTGCGTCAGCGTATCGCCCGCCGGACTCCCCGCAACAGCGATCGCCTGAAAGCGCCTGTGTCCCTCGCTGACCGCCTTAAAAAATGCCGTCCGCTCGGCGCAGTTCGTCGGTGTATAAGCCGCATTCTCAATATTGCAGCCCGTGACGATCCGCCCGTCCGCCGTAAGCAGCGCAGCCCCGACCTGATAGTGCGAGTAGGGCGAATAGGACAGCTTACGCGCTTCAAACGCCGCTGCGATCAACCTCTGTGTCATATTACGGTCCGGTCCGCTCATCGTATTCCTCTCCCTTGTCCGCAAGTCCTTACATATATTTCGCAAACCTGCTGACTGACTCAGTCAGTAACTTCTCGAATTTCGGCGCAACGGCATTGGCGGCCTCCTGCACTTCCTCATGCGTCAGAGGCGTGCTGTTCATGCCGGCCGCAAGGTTGCTGACACAGGAGACGCCGCAGATCTTCATACCCATATGGTTCGCTGCAATAGCCTCTACGACCGTGCTCATACCGACCGCGCTGACGCCCAGCCTGTGGAGCATCCGGATCTCCGCGGGGGACTCGAAGGACGGCCCCGTCAGCTGTGCATAGACGCCCTCGAACAGTTCGATGCCGTTGTCCTTGGCCGTCGTCCGAATGATCTCCTGCAGGTCTTCGTCATACACATGCGACATATCCGGAAATCTCGTTCCCAGCTCGTCGATATTCGGCCCAATCAGCGGATTCGGCGCAAAGCTCGATATGTGATCCGTTATCAGCATCAGGCTTCCCGCATGAAAAGAGGGATCGATGCCGCCGGAAGCGTTGGTCAGAAAGAGGATCCCTGCTCCCATCATCTTCATAAGGCGGGTGGGGAGCACGACGTCCGTAATGGGGTATCCCTCATAGTAATGGACGCGCCCCTGCATCAGCACCACCGGGATCTCATTGATATAGCCGAAGATAAATCGGCCGGCATGTCCGGGCACGGTAGACACCGGAAAGCCCTCTATCTCACTGTAAGGCAGCTCCGCCTTCACGTCCACGGTCCTTGCAAAGTTTCCCAGTCCCGACCCGAGGACGATCGCCGCCTTGGGCACAAAGTCGATCCTCTTCTTGTAGCAGTCATAACATTTCAGCAATTTCTCATAAACCGGATTCATCGTATCTTACCGCCTTTCTGTAGTATCCTATAGATCTTCGATATCCTGCACGGTATCCGCTAGGAAAGCTCCGAGGTGCAGTGCGGGCATCTGGTCGCCTCGATCGCGATCTGCTCCCTGCAGAACGGACATTCCTTGGTCGTCGGCGCCGCAGGTTCTTCCTTCTTGGCCGTCATCTTATTGATCGTCCTGATCAGCAGAAAGATCACGAACGAGATCAGCAGGAAATTGATGACCGCCGCGATAAATGCCCCATAGTTCAATGTGGCGGCCCCTTCTCCCTCACCCAGCACGATGCACAGTGCGTTGAAATCAAAACCGCCCACGATCAGGGATAATACCGGCATGATGATATCGTTCACCAGCGATGTCACGATAGCGGTGAATGCGCCGCCGATGATAATGCCGACCGCCATATCCATCACGTTCCCTCTCGCTATGAATTTCTTGAATTCTGTCATAAAAGCCTTCATCTTGTGTCTCTCCTCTCCTTTATCGCCGCCGCATATGCCCCAATGAACGGCGCGGGCAAAACAAACCACCGCCGCCGCGCCCTGTTTTGCCCTTATCCGTATTGTACCATGAAACATGCGAGGCCGCAACGCTTTAGATGATGATGCACACCATGCCGCCGTTGCTGTCGTTGACGATCTTCTGCATCGTCTCCTGCAGCTTCAGTTGACTTTCCTCATTGATCATGGATATTTTGCCGTTGATGCCGTCATTGACAAGCTGCTCCACCGTCTTGCCAAATATATTCGTCTCCCAAATCCCGTCTTCGCTCGTGCCGGTATCGGATATATACTGAATCAGGTCTCTCGCCTGTTCCTCCGTGCCGACGATCGGAGAGATCTCCGTCTCGATGCTCGCCTTGATCATATGGATGCTGGGACTCTCCGCTTTGATCTTCACGCCGAACTTATTGCCCTGACGGATCAGCTCCGGCTTCTCCAGCAGGATCTCCCCGCGGTCCGGCATAACGACGCCATAGCCCTTGTACCGCACAGCTTCCAGCGCATGGAGCACCTTCGTGTACTCGTGCTTCATCTTCGCCAGTTCCTTCAGGGTCGCTAACATCTGATACTCACTGCTTATGTTCTCGCCCACCAGATCGCTTATCATCTCATAATAGTAGGCGTCGTCCACATCGAGGATCACCCGCACGCTGCCGTCCGACATGTTGATGCCGTCCAGCTTGCATTTTTTGATGTACTCGCTCTCCGGCATATAGCTGTTTGCCGTGATGTCGCGCACGCTGCTCAGGTCGGCCATCAACTTTTTGATCTGCGCGATGATATCTTTTTTCATCTTGTGCTCACAGGGAAGCATCTCCACCCACTTCGGCATATAGAATTCGATCATGGTAAGCGGGAACTCATAGAGGATATTCTCCATGATACGGTTGATGTCTTCACGCTTCAGCTGTTCGCAGTTGACCGGCATCACCGTCACATGATACTTTCCGCTGATCTCGTTTGCCAGAGCGGCCGTCTCCTCCGCATAGGGCTTGGAGGAATTGAGCAGGACGATGAACGGCTTCCCCAAAGACTGCAGTTCCGTGACGGTCTTCTCCTCCGCCGCCAGAAAGCTGTCCCTTCCCAGTTCACCGAAAGAGCCGTCACAGGTCACGACGATCCCTATCGTCGAGTGATCCCTGATGACTTTGCGGGTGCCGATCTCAGCCGCCTTGGTAAACGGTATCTCCTCCGCGGACCACGGCGTCTTCACCATGCGCTCCATGTCCTCCTCCATATGTCCCGTAGCGCCCTCTACCATGTAGCCGACGCAGTCGATCAGCCGCACGTCCACCTCGATGTCCGTTCCCAGTTTGATGTGCGCCGCCTCCTTCGGGATAAACTTCGGTTCCGTAGTCGTGATCGTTTTGCCTCCCGCGCTCTGGGGCATCTCGTCCTGCGCCCGCTCCTTCTCGTTCTCATCTTCCATAAAAGGCAGCACAAGGAGATTCATGAAACGCTTGATAAAAGTCGATTTTCCCGTCCTGACAGGGCCGACCACTCCCAGATAGATCTCGCCTCCCGTGCGAAGCTGTATATCTTTATACAGGTCATATGTACTGTTCTGCAAAAAATCCATAAAAAAATCCTCCTGCTTATACTGGTAAATGTATATGCCGAAGGATTTCTTTCTATTCGGTTCAGTCATCGATTTTGTGAAAAATAATGCAGTTCGGCTGATTGACCTGTATCTCCCTGCCGTTCATGACCAGCAGCCCCTTCTTCAGATCCACCGTGAAGAAGGTCATCGTGTTGGACTCCTGATTCAGCGACACCAGATGCCTGTTATCCGGAAAGAGGTTCACGTCTTTCGGATAGTCCCCGCTGATCGGCAGACAGAGTATCTTCTCCAGCATACCCGTCTTCTGGTCGATCCTGTAGATGACGGCGCTGTTGTCGCCGGCATTGGAACTCACCATATACTTAAAGTCCTCGGATATGTTCAGCGCGCTCGCCGCAGAACCGCCGGCATGATAGTCGTTCAGCGTGGAGATCGTCTGGATCTTCTCAAATTCCGGATTGCCGTTGATCTCCTCGTAGGTATACACATCGATATAATTTTTCAGCTCATGCACGATATACAGGAATTTCCCGTCCTTGGAAAATTTCATATGGCGCGGCGCGGACTCCTGCTCGCTGCGGATCATATCAATGGGCTTTAACTTGCCGTTCACATGGTCGAGGCGATAGACATTGACATGATCCAAGCCCAGATCGGCCGCGCACAGATAATGGTTATCCCTCGTCATCTTCACACAGTTGACATGCGGCCGGAAATTGCGCTCCGCAATGCTCCCCAGGCCTTTGTGGTAGATCTCGTCCGTGATCTCCCCGACGCCCCCGTCCTCCCTGAGACGCAGCACCGTGATCTTGCCGTCGTGATAACCGCCCACGAACAGGAATCTGTCTTCATAATCCGTGGACAGATAACAGCCGCGCATACCGTTGATCGTTCCCTCGTTGATGCCCTCGAGATCCCCGCCCGGCAGGATCCTGTATGCTTCCACGCCGAAATCCGTTATGGAATACAGATATTTCCCGTTGTGCGAGATCGTGATATAGGAAGAGTTCGTGATCTTGACCTGATTTTTCTCCGACATCCTGCCGTTCTTCATATCCACATCGTAGATCTTGATGCCGTAAGTCTCCTCTCTTCCCACTGTGTAGGTAGAAACATATGCCACATATTTTCCCTGACTCATATCCAGCCCATGCCTTTCTTTGTATTGCCGGCTCTCCCGGCCGCGCCTCCCTCACATATCCTGAAAAGCGGCGTTCAGCGCATACACGGTATCCTGATCGCCCATCACAAAAAGGATCACGTCCCCTCTGCTCTCCACAAGCATCGTCTCGGCGCTGACGCAGACCCATTTATTCAGATCCGCATTGTCCGTGATCTGCTGTTTGACCGTCTCTGCATCCTCCGGCGGCACACGCAGCAGCACGCACTGAAATGCCACGGACGACATCATCGGCATCGATACGAGCCCTTCCGTATACGCGATCTCATCTGTCCCGAGGATCGATACCTCTATGTCGTCATTCAGGGGAAGCGTCTCATAATGCTCCAGACTCTCCCTGAAGTCGTCCGACAGCGCCGCGCTCCCGTAGATCTCCGTCAGGATATCGTCCAGGCTGCCCTCCGGTCCCTCTGCGGACTCCTCTTTCGACCCGCAGGCCATACAGAACGGTATGACCAACATAAGCACGGCAAGGAAAAACATCTTTCTGCGCATCTAACGTCCGCTCCCTTCTCTGCCGACAGGCAGACACACGGTTTCCCGTCTCATATATTTTAACAAAAAGACGAACAAATGTAAATCCGGATCCTATACGTTCCTTACGGACACCGCCGCGCCGCACGGGACACAAGCTGCGACACCCCTTCGCCGAGTCTCCGTTCCAAACGTCCCAACAGCAGATCCCTGACAAAGCCCGCCAGCAGACAGACAAGAAAAATGGCCAGCACGATACCGCACAGGGCGGCAAAGCCCGGAATGCCGTCCGGACTCCGGAAGCCGCTGCGGACATACAAAGCTTCCAGCGCAATCGTGACAAGGGAATTGTTCAGCGCAAAGACCGCGAATACATAGGACGCCGCACGATTGACCGCAGTACACCGGAACCGCAGTCCTTTGAACAGATAGAACAAAAGCACCGCCATGACCAGATTGGTGATACTGTTATCCTTGCACAGATGATGATAGATGCCGCCGATCTGAACGGGCATCTCATGGGAGACGCCGTTGACAAGCCACAGCGCTGCGAACAGTATGCATGACTTTGCGCGCGGCAGGTCGATATCCGCATACAAGCGGATATACCGTCCGATCATATACACCATGATCATCTGCACGAGCCCTTTGCCGTTGTCCGGTATCACCTCAAAATAAAACACGGTCGGGAACACACTGAATACTACCAGCATCATGAGAAGCAGTTTCCTGAACGCCTCCCTGCTCAAGCCCGTGATCAGCTTCTCGATATATCCGCTAAACAGCATCAGACACACGTAACAGGAATAGAACCAGTATTTTCTCGTGATAAACGGAAGGAACGATTTCACGATCTGCTCAAGCATTACCCCCCCCCGCATCCGATCCGGAAATACGGCATACAGCACGGCTGTCTCCGCCAGAGAAAGCGTTATCATCATGCACTCCATCCTGACTAACTTCCTGATATCGCACCGGACCCCATAGTATCCCGAGATCAGGATAAAACAGGACACGCCGATATTGCACAGGCCGTTCACCAGCCCGTTGAAGAACACAAAATACTTTCCCGTACAGAATGTGCCGAGATACATATTTGCATGAATAAACACGATCATATACATAGCGATCAGCCGCAGCAGTTCATGATTGGAATTTCGCTCTCGTCCGGCCGACAGTGTCATCGTCTCCATAGCTCCTCCTTGCAGGAACAAACCGATAAATAAAGAAATATAGCGGACACCGCAAAATCAATGATCTCACGGTGTCCACACTTTTCTAAGGATCTCTTTTCCTATATTGATCCGCGGCGCAAGTCCTTGCTTTAGAACTTGCCCGCCTTGGCAGCCTCTTCGACCGAAACCGCAACGGCAACGGTAGCGCCCACCATCGGGTTGTTACC
Organism: uncultured Lachnospiraceae bacterium; assembly: GCA_947626745.1. Taxonomy (GTDB): domain Bacteria; phylum Bacillota; class Clostridia; order Lachnospirales; family Lachnospiraceae; genus UBA3282. The sequence goes on along the minus strand of CANQTF010000001.1, from coordinate 124,191 downwards.
CATACCGATCAGACCCATCATTTCAACGTGCGCCGGAACGGAAGAAGAACCCGCGAACTGCGCGTCGGAATGCATACGTCCCAGCGTATCCGTGAAGCCGTAGGACGCAGGGCCCGCAGCCATGTTATCGGGATGCAGCGTACGTCCCGTGCCGCCGCCGGAAGCTACGGAGAAGTATTTCTTGCCCGCCTCCGTTCTCTCCTTCTTGTATGTACCCGCTACAGGGTGCTGGAACCTTGTGGGGTTGGTGGAGTTACCGGTAATGGAAACGTCAACGTTCTCCTTCCACATGATCGCAACGCCTTCCGGAACGGAGTTTGCGCCGTAGCAGTTTACCTTAGAACGAAGGCCGTCGGAATAGGCGATCCTCTCGATCTCCTTCACCTCGTTCGTATAAGGATCGTACTCTGTCTCCACAAAGGTGAAGCCGTTGATCCTGGAGATGATCTTCGCCGCATCTTTGCCGAGACCGTTCAGGATAACGCGAAGCGGTTTCTGACGTACCTTGTTCGCCTTCTCCGCGATACCGATCGCACCTTCCGCAGCCGCGAAAGACTCATGACCCGCAAGGAATGCGAAGCAGTCCGTCTCCTCCTCCAACAGCATCTTGCCCAGGTTGCCGTGTCCGAGTCCGACTTTACGGGTATCCGCAACGGAGCCGGGAATACAGAACGACTGAAGTCCCTCGCCGATCGCCGCGGCAGCGTCCGCAGCCTTTCTGCAGCCCTTCTTGATCGCGATCGCCGCGCCTACCGTATAAGCCCAGCATGCATTTTCAAAACAGATCGGCTGGATCTTCTTGACCTGATCATATACGTCCAGACCGGCATCTTTGGTAATTTTCTCGGCTTCCTCAAGGGAAGAAATACCATAACTGTTCAATACGGAATTGATCTTGTCAATTCTTCTCTCATATGATTCAAATAAAGCCATCTTATTCTAATCCTCCTATTTGTATTCGAGTTTGCAAAGCAAATCTCGGAGGTTGATCCCGCAGGGATTTACCTCACTTATTCGCATCTGGGGTCAATGATCTTGACAGCGTCGTCAACGCGGCCGTACTGTCCGCAGGCTTTCTCATAAGCGGTGTTCGGATCATCGCCTTTCTTGATGAAATCCGTCATCTTGCCGAGACTTACGAACTTATAGCCGATGATCTCATCATTCGCATCGAGCGCGATACCTGTCACATAACCTTCAGCCATCTCAAGGTAACGGGGGCCTTTCTTCAGTGTGCCGTACATCGTGCCGACCTGACTTCTCAAGCCCTTGCCCAGATCTTCCAGACCCGCGCCTATCGGCAGACCTTCCTCGGAGAATGCGGACTGGGAACGACCGTACACGATCTGGAGGAACAGCTCTCTCATAGCCGTATTGATAGCGTCGCATACCAGATCGGTATTCAGCGCTTCCATAACCGTCAGACCCGGGAGGATCTCAGCGGCCATCGCTGCGGAGTGCGTCATGCCGGAACAGCCGATCGTCTCAACGAGCGCTTCCTGAATAATGCCCTCCTTCACATTCAGCGTCAGTTTGCAGGCGCCCTGCTGCGGCGCGCACCAGCCGACACCGTGGGTCAGGCCCGAAATATCTTTCACTTCTTTTGCCTGAACCCATTTCGCCTCTTCGGGGATTGGAGCACAGCCATGATGCACACCCTGCGCTACGGTACACATTTCTTCAACTTCTTTTGAATAGATCATGTGATAACTCCTTTCGATTATGTAAATAATATTTGATAACAGATCCCTGCGGATCTGTCATAACCGTTGCTTCTATTCTCGCATATCACAGAAAAAAAATCCAGTCATTTCTAAAAGAATTTATGACCGGATCTTTTTTTCCGACTGTTTTATTTTCAGGAGAGTATCATGCGGTCGTTCGCGAACTCTCCGCCGCTGATCTCCTCGAATTTCGCCATCAGATCGGACACATGAAGCTTCTGCTTCTCCTCTCCGCGCACGTCGTAGATGATCCTTCCCTCATGCATCATGATCAGCCGGTTGCCGTGGGTGATAGCGTCCTTCATATTGTGGGTGACCATCATGGCCGTCAGCCGGTTCTCCCGGATGATCTCGTCGGACAGCTCCAACACCTTCGCCGCGGTCTTCGGATCAAGCGCCGCCGTGTGCTCGTCTAAGAGAAGCAGCTTCGGTCTCTGCATGGACGCCATAAGAAGGGTGACCGCCTGTCTCTGTCCGCCGGACAAAAGCCCCACCTTCGATGTCAGCCGGTCTTCCAGTCCCAGATCCAGCCTCTTTAACATCTCCCGGTATCTGCTCTTCTCTTCCTTGGTCACGCCCCATTTCAGCGTGCGCCGTCTGCCCCGTCTTGCCGCGATCGCCATATTTTCCTCAATGGACATGGTCGCCGCCGTTCCCGTCATAGGATCCTGAAAAACACGGCCGAGGAATCTGGCCCGCCTGTGCTCCGCCAGCCCCGTCACGTCCGCGCCGCCGATGATGATAGAGCCCCGATCCACCGCCCACACGCCGGCGATTGCGTTGAGCATGGTAGATTTGCCGGCGCCGTTGCCGCCGATGATAGTGACGAAATCGCCCTCCTCAAGCTGCAGCTCCAGCCCGTCAAGCGCTACCTTCTCGTTGATCGTGCCGGGATTGAACGTCTTGTGTATATCTTTTAACTCCAAAGCATACTGTCTTGCCTCACCGCTCATGACTTCGCCGCTCCTTTCCTGCCGAATCTTCCTTTCAGATAAGGAATGGATAAGAAGACCGCCACCACGATCGCAGAGAAGAGTTTCAGATCGTCCGAGGGCATCTTCAGCCACAGCACAAAGGCGATGACCGCATAGTAGATCACCGCGCCGATGATCACGGCGACCATCGTGAACGCGAACGCCATTTTCCGCCCCGCACAGAACTTGCCGAACAAGACCTCGCCGATGATCACGGCCGCCAGACCGATGACGATCGCGCCGCGCCCCATGTTGACATCAGCCGCGCCCTGATACTGCGCATAGAGCCCGCCGCTCAGTCCCACCAGACCGTTGGATATCATCAGGGCCAGCACCGTGTGGAAGTTGGTATTGATGCCCTGCGCCTTCGCCATACGCATATTGCAGCCCGTTGCGCGGATCGCCTGTCCCTGCTCCGTCCCGAAATAGCAATACAGGATCGCCACGAGAATGAGACAGCCCAAGATCACGCCGCCATAGAATTTCAACTTCATCAGCGCGTCTCCGGATATGTACCGCGAGGAGACCACCAGCCTGTACTGATCCACATTGATCGGCTGGTTGGATTTTCCCATGATGTTCAGATTGATAGAGTACAGAGATATCTGCGTCAGGATACTGGCCAGAATGCCGGGGATCCCCAGCGCCGTGTGCAAAAGCCCCGTCACCATGCCGGCGAGCATTCCCACCGCAAAAGAGACAAGCAGCGCTGCCCACGGTTCCATGCCCGCCACGCGGATCAGCATGACCGCCGTTGCGCCGCCCGTCGCCAGCGTTCCGTCTACCGTAAGATCCGCAAAGTCCAGAAGCCGGAAAGTGATATATACGCCCAGCGCCATGATGCCCCATATCAGTCCCTGCGCCACCGCGCCCGGCATCGCCCGAAGCAGCGACAGCGGATTGAGAGCTAGTAAGATCATTTTGTAACCTCCGTCCTATAGAAACGAGCTGAAACACGCTTTGCGAGTTTCACTCGTTATCGCGGCATTCGCCAAATTGACGGGCAAGCCTGTCAGCCCGGCTCATTGCCCGCGTAAAATATGGGGATGGCAGAGTTTGTCATCCCCATAGATGAATCGCTTATTCCTCCGCAGCGATCGCCTTGTAATCGTCAGGAACGGTAACGCCAAGCTCGGTGCAGATCGCCTCGTTATATTCCTTGGTCACCTGCGGAGCGTACTGGATCTCCATTGTGGAGATGTCCGCGCCGTTCACGAGAATGTCGTAAGCCATCTCGCCCGCCTTGTATCCGATATCGTAGTAGCTGATGGACAGCGTCGCAACGCCGCAGCCTTTGCAGATACCTTCCTCACCGGCGATGATCGGGATCCCTGCCGGAAGCGCCACATTGTTGATCAGCTCCGTGGACCCTGCCATCGTGTTGTCCGTAGGGATATAGAGCACATCGCAGGACTCGCACGCGCTGGTTACCACCGCCTGGATCTCGTTGGAATCCGCCGCCGTAAACTCCTCATAAGCAATCCCGTCCTCGTCCAGAGCCGCTTCAAAGAGAGCCGCCTGATACTCGGAGTTGGGTTCCGCGGAACAGTACAGGATACCTACTTTCTGCGCATCGGGGAACAACTCTACAAGCATGTTCTCCTGCTCGTCGATAGGCGCCAGATCGGAAGTGCCGGAAATATTCGTTCCCGTCGCACCCGTCCAGTCGGCGATGTCAAGAGCCGTCGCATAGTCCGTGATAGACGTGCCGAGGATCGGTATCTCGTTGGTAGCCGCCGCCGCTGCCTGAAGGGGCGCCGTAGCGTTCGCAAGGATCAGATCCACATCATCCGTCACGAACTGGGTGATAATGGTCGCGCAGTTTGCCTGTTCGCCCTGTGCGTTCTGCATATCAAAGGTCACGTTCTCGCCGAGCAGATCCGTAAGTGCTGCCTCGAAGCCCTTGGTCGCCTCGTCCAGAGCCGGATGCTCCAGAAGCTGGCAGATACCGATGCTGTACGTCTGATCGGAAGCGGCGCTGTCGCCGGTCTCCTCCGCGGTGTCCGCTTCTTCCGTCTCTGCTGCAGTCTCGTCGGTCTGCTCTACCGTCTCCTCCGCGGAAGCCGCGCCGTCAGCGGCAGCCCCGTCAGAACCGCAGCCCGCCAGTGTGGCGGCTGTCATGGCAGAAGCCAAAAGCAAAGCCAATGTTTTCTTTTTCATAATGATTCCTCCTCCATTGATACTCACACGCTTTAAAGTGCGAAAGCGCATGCTTTCCTATCAAAATATACACGAAAAATCTGCATTCGTCAATCTACCCTATGAAATATTCTGAAATATCGATGCAGTTCAGCAGGGCGAGGCCGTTTTCTTCCTTGCACTCCAGCCAGCTCGCGCTGCATCTTGTCCAGCACCGCAGGGAATAGTTGAACAGCTCCTCCGTGCATCTGCAGTGCGCGTCAGCCTTGTTCAGCTTCTTTGCGATACAGTTTTCGCAGGGGGTATCCCGGTTCTGCAGCGCCTTATAGCAGGTATCTCCGATCTTGACCTCCGGCGTACCCGCCAGCACCTTCTTGTTGATGAAGCTGAGTTCGTAGGTGTCCGGATTTACGATATACACATAGCTGTCCAGATTATCGAAGATCGCGATCTGCGTCACGAAATCCTGCAGACGGTCCATCAGGCCGATCTGCAGAAGATGCGCCTCCACGATGCGCATGAGGGAGCGTATCTCCTCCATCTCGCTCTCCTTGAACTCCAACTGCACATCCTCGTGATTCTCAAAGATGATCGCACCCTGAAATTCGCCATGGGAGGTGATCGGATAATACAGGATACTCTTAATTCCCTCCGAGTGGAAATACTCATTCATCTCCGCCGCGTCGAGGTCATAGTCATGAATGATCGACACCTTGCGGAAGGATCCGAACAGGATCTCGCTGACGACTCTCTTTAACTCATACTGCGCCTGTGTCTCGCGCCCTATCTCATATCCGGAGACGGCAAACTGCACCGTCCTCGAGATCGGCAGCGTCTCGTTTCCGCAGATGTAGCCTCTGTGAAAACCGTACTTTACCGTGATCAATTCGATCACAGACTTCAGGGCGGATTCCATTTCTTTGTCCTCGAACAAGACCTGCATGACGAGATCCTCGATGCTCCGGTTCATCTCCATGCCCTTCTCCGGATTATATTCCTGATTCTTCCTCGTGGCATGGTAGACCATCGTGGTGGCCGCGTCGTAGATCCGGTATCCGCACTTTCCGTTCGCCTTTGCCGTGTAGACCGCCTTGTCCGCCTTGTTGAACAATTCTTCGTACTCTGTGCCGTGATAGGGGAAGATCGCCACGCCCACACTGCAGGTCACTTGGATCTGTCTGTCCTCATAGGCAAAGCTGAAGTCGATGTTCCGCACGACCTTCCCCGCCAAAATGTCGGCGTTGGAGATCGCTTTCAGATTCTTCATAAAGACCACAAATTCATCGCCGCCGATACGGCCGACGATATCGCCGCCCTTGAAGATATCATTCAGCGCGGCCGCCGTGTCCACAAGCACCTGATCGCCCTGGGCGTGTCCCAGCAAGTCGTTCACTTCCTTGAAGTTGTCAAGATCGATGATCATCAGCGCATTCAGGGTGTCGTTCCCGCTCTCCTGAATCGCGTTTTCGATCAGCTGCATGGTCGCCCCCTTGTTATACAGGCCGGTGAGGGCATCCTTTTCGGCCCGGAGCATCAGATCCAGCTCCTTTAACTTTTTGTCGTGGATATTGATCATCCGCCCGACGATCCTTGTCACGTATCCCTCCGGCCCGAGTAAGGACGTCAGGTTGACCTGATACCATGTATAGTCCTCTTCAAAGCGTCTGGTGCGGTACTCGATCGTCTCGTTCTTGGGGGACGTCAGAAGCCCGCGGAAAACGGATCTGTAGTACGCCACGTCGTCCGCATAGATCGTGGATTCGTCAAAGCGTTCCATGTAATTGCGCAGGATCTGTTCGCCGCCGTGCTCGTACTCCTTGGAGCCCTTGATGACCATCACGTCCGTCTTGGCGTTGTAATCTATGATCTTGCCGCCCTCCGCCTCGGAGAGGATATTCAGCCGCTCCGCCTGCTGCTGGAGCTCTTCCTCGACATTCTTCCGGTCGGTGATATCCTCCACGACGGACACGATAATGTACTTGCTTCCCTCTCTGGAATAGAGATTCGCCCGCACATGCAGCCAGCGCAGCCCGCCGCTGCCCGTCACGGTGCGGAACTCCACATCGATCGCGCCGTCGTCCTTCAACACATCCTCGATGCCCTGTCGGAAGATCGGAAGGTCCTCGGGAATAATGCTCATCTCCACCTTCTCGACCAGCTTCATGCCCTGCGCTCTGGAATAGCCCAGCATACGGAACATGCCCTCGTTGACGTAGAAGGGCGCCATCTTGCCGTTCTCATACTCAAAGAAGCAGATCCCCGCAATCACATTGTCGATCATAGATTCAAAATTTTCCACAATTAAACTTCTCGCCATTTTTTCCTGTCTCCAAACGCTTTCTGTAATGATAGGTGGTGCCTGTGACGGCACGCTGCATTATGTTCAATACTTTGCCGCTATCTCACCCTGTTTTTTGTATATGCTGTCGGCCGGGATAAAGCCTCTCACCATGGATGTGGGATAAACGTTCGCATGTCTGCCGATGACCGTGCCGGGATTCAGCACCGAATTGCAGCCCACTTCCACGTTATCGCCCAGCATGGCGCCGAATTTTTTCAGTCCGGTCTCCACCGACTCTCCGCCCGCGCGGACGACCACAAGAGACTTGTCGCTCTTGACGTTCGAGGTGATAGAGCCAGCTCCCATGTGCGCTTTGTATCCCAGAATGCTGTCGCCCACATAATTGTAATGCGGCACCTGCACTTTGTTGAAGAGAATGACGTTCTTAAGCTCTGTGGAATTGCCGACGACAGCTCCCCTGCCGACAATGGCATTCCCTCTGATAAAGGCGCAGTGCCTGATCTCCGCCTCCTCGTCTATGATCGCCGGCCCGTTGATACATGCGCTCGGATACACCCGCGCGCTCCTTGCGATCCAGACATTCTCTCCCTTTTTCTCGTAGCGTTCCTCCGGCAGCGTGCTGCCGAGCTTTATGATAAAATCACCGATCTTTGAGAGTACCTCCCAAGGATAGCGGGCCCCGTCGAAGATCCCGCGGGCGATCGTCTCATCAAGCGTATAAAGCGCTTTGATCTCCGTATCCTGCATAGATGCCATCACAATTTACCTTCCTTTTATTCTGATCTGCCATATCACTGTCTCTTGTAAAACTGCGCCACATAGCGGAATCTGTCGTAGAGGAGCGCCTGATTGTTCATCTGCTTCACCGTGTTGGTCCTTCTCGTCACGAAATCATCCAGCTTCACCATATACTCATCCTCCGATATCTCGCCGCCCGCCACGAGCGTAAGCCCCTTCTCCCAGCTGGCGGTCAGTCTCGGATCCAAAAGCGGCCTTATGGAGCCCGCCACGACCTCGTAGATCATTTCCCCCAGAAGCGTCGGCGTGATGATCTGCGTTTTCTTGTTCAGCGCCAGATACTTGATGTTCACCAGCTTCTTAAGGATCTCCGCTCTGGTCGCCGAAGTGCCTATGCCGCTCCCTTTGATCTGCGCCCGCAGCTCCTCGTCCTCGATGAACTGACCGGCGTTCTCCATCGTGAGTATCATCGTGCCGGAATTGTAACGCTTCGGCGGAGATGTCTCCCCCTCCTTCTTATCCAGCCCGTTCAGGCGCAGCTCCCTGCCCTTTTTCAGCGCATCGACCGTCTCCATGAAGCTCTCGTCACAGGCGCTTTCCTGTTCCTCCGCCTTATCCTCCGGCTCGTCGGTTTCCTCTTTTTTCTTGGAAAAAGAATACTGCGCCACGCGAAGATACCCTTCCTTCGCCAGCACCTTAAAGCCCGTGGAGAAATATTCTCCCTTTGCCGTGATGCCGAGGCTGACCTTCTGGTATATCGCAGCCGGATAGAAGATACTCAAAAACCGCCTGACTATGATCTCGTAAACCTTCGCGGAAACAGGCTGCAGCTCGTTCAGCGCTCCCATTCCCTGCCCTGTGGGAATGATCGCATAGTGATCCGTGATCTGCTTGTCATTCACGTACCGCGACTTGGCAATGGCCTTATATGCGCCGCCGTCCAGTATCTCCTTTGCATATTCCGCCGCAAGCGGATAATTGCGGAGGCCGCCGATATTTTTATGGATCTCTTTGGCTACCGCACCGGACAACACGCGCGCGTCCGTGCGGGGGTAAGTCGTCAGCTTCTTCTCGTACAGCTCCTGCGCGATGCGGAGCGTCTCGTCGGGGCTGATCTTGAACAGCTTCGAGCAGTCGTTCTGCAGCTCCGCCAAGTTATATAAAAGCGGCGGGTTCTTTGTCTCTTTTTTCTTCTCGATCTTTTCGACCGTGGGGACCGGTGCCGGCTCCTGCCGCAGCCAGTCTATGAAACCGTCGGCGTCCCTCTCTTCCAGAAAACCGTTGTCCTTGTACAATTTCGGCGACTGATAGAAGCGCGAGCCCTCCACAGCCTTCCACTCGCACGTACACGCGCGGCCCTCTATATCGACCTGCATCAGGATCCGGTAGAACGGTATCTTCACAAATTCCCGGATCTCCCGCTCCCTGTTCACCACCATGCCGAGCACGCACGTCATCACGCGCCCCACCGAGACCACCGCCCGGTCCGCTTTCAGGTAAGATCGGATCGGATTGCCGTACTTCAATGTCAGCACACGGGAAAAGTTGATCCCCATGAGATAATCTTCTTTCGCGCGCAGGTATGCGGCGCTTGACAGATTATCGTAGGCCGACAGGTCCTTGGCTTCACGGATACCGCGAAGGATCTCCTCCTCCGTCTGCGAGTCGATCCAGACACGCTTGCGCTCCTTGCCGTGTACGTTCGCCTGTTGCTCCACGAGACGGTATATGTACTCTCCCTCGCGCCCGGAGTCCGTGCATACATAGATCGTATCCACATCCTCGCGGTTCAGCAGTCCGCTGACGATGCCGAACTGCTTCTTCACGCTCTCGATCACCTCGTACTTAAACTCTTCCGGGATAAAAGGGATGGTGTCAAGCGACCACCTTTTGTACTTCTCGTCGTACGCCTCCGGATAGCTCATGGTCACCAGATGTCCGACGCACCATGTCACCACCGCCTCGTCGCTCTCCAGATAACCGTCCCTGCTTTTCATATTATATTTTAATGCTTTGGCAAATTCTTTTGCAACGCTGGGTTTTTCCGCTATATAGATACTTTTTCCCATAGATCCCTCGTTACCCGTCCGATACCGCCTACAGATCCGCGATCTGTATCAGCTTCAGGTTCGGTCTGACCTTGGCCTCCAGATTCAGCCGCTCGTCGAAGCGGAACGCCGTGTACATATAGACAAAGTCCGCTCCGATCTTGGCTTTTTTCGCATAGGCCAGCAGTTCTTCGTAATCCTCATACGCCACCGGTTTCTCCCAACAGCACAGCCCTATCAGCGTGCGCCGCTCCTCGTCCTGCGCTATGATATCCAGCGCGCCGTCCTTGCCGACCCACTCTCCCACGGTGTCGAGAACGATAGGCAGTCTGCCGCGCTTGTTCAGCTTCGTCAGGTGCTGCCGGCATATTTTTTTGAAGTAGCCCGACACATATTTCCTGAAATCGGGGGCGATGTACCGGTTGTAAAACTCTCCCACGGAGAGCGTATGCAGATCGCTCAGGTGCGGGTACATATAAGTGTAGTAAAAGTCCACAAAGGGGTGGCTGATCCGGTAGATCCCCTTCTGCACGTTGTCCTTGCCGGCGGTATCGTAGGAGAATACTTTTTCGACCAGCTCCAGCTCGATCAGATTCTTCAGATAGACGCTGATCTTGGCCCGTGAAAACTCCGTGTGCAGATACAGATCGTTGAGCTTATGTCTGCCCGCCGCGATCGAGGCGAGGATCGTGTTGTAGACGCCCGGCTCGCGCAGCTGGTCCGTCAGCATGCGCTCCCCCTCCTCGAAGAGGAAGCTGTTGCAGTCCAAAATGTGCCGGCAAATATTCTGCTGTATCGTCAGTCTGTCGTCAAACCGATTCCACAGTCCCGGAAACCCGCCCAGTACAGCATACGCCTCCACACACTCCTCGATGCGGAAATTCGGGAATCTCTCCGCAATATCCTCAAACGGCATCTCGCGGATCTTGAGAAAGCCCGACAGCTCGTAAGCGGCCTCCCCGATACGCGTGACCATACTGTTTTCGATCCAGCCGATCGAAGAACTGCACAGGATCACCATGACTTCATCGCGGTTCCACTGATTATGCACAAAAGCCACAAGCTCTTTCATAAAGCCGCTGCTCGCCCTGACGATATTCTGAAACTCGTCGATCACAAGCACCTTCTTGCCGGGCGCGCGTCTCGTAATCTTCGCAAAGATGTCGTGAAAAGAAGGAAACTGCTCCGTCTCGTAGCCGTCGCGCGCAAGCTGGGCGCTCCACTGGTACACCTGCTCCCTCTCGGAACAGGCTCTGGCAAGGTAATAATACCCGTCCTTGTCTTCCATGAACTCCCTCACCAGCGTCGTCTTACCGATATATTTCTGCCCGTACACGACTAAGATCTGACTGCCTTCTCTGTCAAAATAGTTATTCAGATACTTCAATTCCGATGTTCTTCCAAGCAGCATAAATTCCCCCAAAACGCTATGCGGTCATATCGGCTAACAGCTCTTCGATCTTCTCGGACGGCATCGGTCTGCCGAAAAGATAACCCTGTATGTTGTCGCAGCCGGCCTCTTGCAGATAGCGGTACTGTTCCTCCGTCTCGACGCCCTCGGCGATCGTCTCGTATCCCAGCTTTTTCACCATATGTATGATAGACTCCGTGATGATCCTTGTATTCTCGTCCGTGATCACCGTATCGATAAAAGACTTATCGATCTTGAGCGTGTCGATCGGGAGTCCCTTCAGGTAAGACAGTGATGAGTACCCCGTCCCGAAATCGTCCAGCGATATCCTGATGCCGATACCCCGGAGCGTCTCCAGCTTATCCATGATCTCCTGAAAATCGCCGATCAGGACGGATTCCGTGATCTCCAGCTCCAGCTCTTCCGGCGAGACGCCGTAGCTGTCCATCATCTGCGTCAGCTTTTCCACAAAATCCTGCTGTCTGTACTGGAGCGCCGAGATATTGATCGACATGACGAGCGGATAGCGATATCTGCGCTTCCATTCGGCATAAGTCCTGAGACTCTCCTCGATCACCCACATGCCGATCGACACGATAGAACCGCTCTTCTCGGCGATCGGAATAAAGACCGACGGACTGATCATCTTCCCCTTTTCGTCTTTCCAGCGGATCAGCGCTTCCACGCCGCGCAGCTTCCTGGTCGCCGTGTAAAACTGCGGCTGATAGTACATGAGGAAGTTCTGATGAAAAAAAGCGTCCTTCAGCTTGTTCTCTATCGTGACATTCTTGATGAACTCCTCCAGGATCATGCCGTCGTAGTACAGCACCTTGTCCTTACCCATGTTCTTCGCCTTGAACATGACGATCTCCGCGCAGTTGATCAGCTCCAGCGTATTCGAGGCCGCCTCCGGATACTCCGCCACGCCGACGGAGATCGTGATCGAGATCTCCTGTCCGCCCGACAAAACGAAGGGCTGCCTGAGCCGTTCCTTGATCATCTTATAGATCGTATCCGCGTTCCTCGCCCCGCGGGCATCATAGATACCAATACAGTAGAGATCGCTGTTGAAATGAGACACCACGACGTTCTCGTCCATCAGCCCCGACAGAAACTGCCCGAATACCTGCACAAGCTCATCGCCCACGATGATGCCCATGCCGTCGTTGACCCTGCGGAAATCATCAAAATCCAAAAACATGACCGCCACCGAGGTATGCTTCTCCTCTGCCTTCCGGATAAACTCGCCCACAAGCCTGACGAAATAATTTCTGTTGTATAAGCCCGTCAGGGCGTCATAGTACGCCAGATAAGTCAGCTCGTCGTTCTGTGCATTCTGCTTCGTGACGTCTTTAAAGCGCACGATCTTGTCCGTCGGTCTTCCCGCCGCATCGTAGACGATGCGCGTCTCCACTTCCAGATAGATCGGTTTGTCCTTCATCTTGACTTGGATCGTCTGGCTCTGCAGATCCTGCTTCTCGATAAAAAGCACTTCCCTGAGCGGTATCTCGCTCTGCTTTTCCACGCAGTCATACAGCCTGTTCAGATCGTGTGCCGACGCGACGGCAAAGGGAAAGAAATGATCCCAGTTCGCCACCGTCTGATAACGGTCCTCCGCATAGCTGTAATACAGGAACGCACTGTTCGACGTATCGCAGATGAGGCGGAGCATCTTTTCGTCCCTGCGGAGTTTTTCGTTCATCGCGCTCAGCAGATCGACCTGATATTTCAATTCATCCATATGCTATACCGTGACTGTCCGCGCTTCCCCAAACGCGGACAGCCGCCTCCCCGTCTTTTGTATCTATTTCCGATCGATGTAATCCATAGCCTTCAGCGTCTCCGCACACAAGATCGCCCCGCCTGCGGCGCCGCGGACCGTATTGTGGGAAAGTCCTACAAACTTCCAGTCGTACACGCTGTCCTCCCTGATCCTGCCGACACTGATACCCATGCCGTTCTCGTAATCAACATCCAGCTTGACCTGGGGTCTGTTGTCCTCTTCCATCACCTGAATGAACTGCTTCGGCGCGCTCGGAAGCTGCAGCTCCTGCGGAAGCCCCTTGAAATGTACGAGCTTCTCCACAAGCTGCTCCTTCGTGGGTTTCTTGCGGAACTTCACGAATACTGCCGCCGTGTGGCCGTTCAGAACGGGTATGCGGATACACTGACATGTGATGACCGGCTCGGCGGCGGGAACGATCTGACCGTTTTCGACCCTGCCCCATATCCTGAGCGGCTCCTTCTCACTCTTTTCCTCCTCGCCGCCGATATACGGGATCACGTTCTCGATCATCTCGGGCCAGTCCTTGAAGGTCTTGCCCGCACCGGAGATCGCCTGATAGGTGGTGGCGACGACCTCATAGGGCTCGAACTCTTTCCACGCGGTCAGCACCGGAGCATAGCTCTGGATCGAGCAGTTGGGCTTCACGGCGATGAAGCCCCGTGTCGTTCCCAGACGCTTCTTTTGCGCCTCGATCACCGCGAAATGATCCGCGTTGATCTCCGGAACGACCATCGGCACATCCGGCGTCCAGCGGTGCGCGCTGTTGTTGGACACGACCGGCGTCTCCGCTTTCGCGTAATCCTCCTCGATCTTTTTGATCTCTTCCTTCGTCATATCCACTGCGGAAAAGACAAAATCGACCTCGCCGGCCACCGCGTCCACTTCGTTTACATTCTTAACGATCATATTTTTAACGGCCTCGGGCATGGGCGTCGTCATCTTCCACCTGTCGCCCACAGCCTCCGCGTATGTTTTGCCCGCGGAGCGCGGGCTCGCTGCGATCGTCGTCACCTCAAACCACGGATGGTTTTCCAGAAGCGCGATGAATCGCTGTCCCACCATGCCTGTTCCGCCTAAGATCCCCACTTTCAGTTTGTCGCTCATATCATATGCTCCTTTCTATCTGCCAGTCTTTTTCAAGATATTCTCTCTCTGCTGCAATTATCTTTTTCATGGCCTCAGCGCCCGGTGCGCCGAGCGTCAGACGCTTCTCCACACAGGTCTTTAAGCTGACGGCGTCATAGATATCCTCCTCGAACGCCGGGCTGATGCTCTTCAACTCTTCCAGGGTAAGATCCTCTATCGCACATTGTCTGTCGATACAGTACAGGACCAGTCTGCCGATGATGCCGTGCGCATCGCGGAACGGCACGCCCTTTCCCACCAGATAGTCCGCCGCGTCCGTCGCATTGGTGAAGCCCCGCATGGCGCTCTTCTCCATCACGTCCTTCCTGAATCTCATGGTGCGGACCATACCCTCGAACAGGCCGAGGCAGCCCTTCGCCGTGTCGATGGCGTCAAAGGTCAGTTCTTTGTCTTCCTGCATATCCTTGTTGTAGGCGAGCGGGAGTCCCTTCATCGTCGTGAGGATCGAGACGAGCGCGCCGTACACCCTGCCGGTCTTGCCGCGTATCAGCTCCGCGATATCGGGATTCTTCTTCTGCGGCATGATGCTGCTTCCCGTGGAATACGCGTCATCGATCTCCACGAAACGGTACTCGTCGCTGTTCCAGATGATGATCTCCTCGCAGAAACGGCTCAGATGCATCATGATCACGGACAGCGCCGACAGGAACTCTATCACATAATCCCTGTCCGCGACGGAATCCATACTGTTCAGGGTCGGCCCCTCGAAGCCCAGCAGAGACGCCGTGTAATTCCTGTCCAGCGGATAGGTCGTGCCCGCCAGCGCCCCCGCGCCGAGCGGACAGTAATTCATGCGGAAGTAAATATCCTTCAAACGGGATCTGTCACGCTTGAACATCTCGAAGTAAGCGCCCACATGGTGCGCCAGCGTCACCGGCTGCGCCTTCTGCATATGCGTGAAACCGGGCATATATGTGCCCGTATTTTCCTCCATGATGCGCAGCAGCGTGCGCAGCAGCTCTTTCACAAGCCCGTCCACATAGAGCACTTCCAGCCGCGTATACAGCCGCATATCGAGCGCCACCTGATCGTTGCGGCTCCTGCCCGTGTGCAGCTTCTTGCCCACGTCGCCGACGCGCTCGATCAGGTTCGCTTCCACAAAGCTGTGGATATCCTCATATTCTTCCGTGATCTGCAGTCTGCCCTCGTCCACGTCCCTGCGGATCCCGGTGAGGCCCTTCAAGATGATATCTTTCTCATCCTTCGTCAAGATACCCTGCTTGGCCAGCATGACAACATGCGCGATACTGCCCTCGATGTCCTGCGCAAAAAATTTTTGGTCAAAAGAGATCGATGCATTAAAGTTATATACAAGCCGGTCCGTCTCCTTGGTAAAACGGCCGCCCCACAACTGTGCCATGCGCTATTCCTCCACTTTAATTAAATCTGAATTTGATGATATCACAAAATGGATTTCTTTTCAATCAAAACACATATTTTCTTCTGATTCATACAATATCGTATAACGATAAGGAGTTGTTATTCTATGGAATTGCTGTTATCGCTGCATGATATCTCCTATGCCTATCACAACCTGAAGGGAGAGATCCCCGCATTGTCGCATATATCTTTTGAAGTGTCGCAGGGGGAATTTCTCGCTATCGTAGGCCCGAGCGGCTGCGGCAAGTCAACGCTTCTGTCCATCATTGCCGGTCTGCTGACCCCCGAGGAAGGCGACCTGTTCTACCGAGGGCAATATGTCACGGACTGCGGCGTCGGCAGTGTTATGAAAATCGGTTATATGCTGCAGCGCGATCACCTTTTTGAATGGCGCACGATCCTGCAGAATGTCCTGCTCGGTCCGGAATTAAATCATACGCTGGATCAGGAAAGCCGGGACTATGTACTGCAGCTTCTCAAAGATTACGATCTCTATGCGTTCAAGGACAAGAAACCTTCCGAGCTTTCCGGCGGCATGCGGCAGCGCGCGGCCCTCATACGGACAATGGCGGTCCATCCGGACCTTTTTCTGTTAGACGAACCGTTCAGCGCCTTGGATTCTCAGACAAGGCTCAACGTCTCTGCCGACATCGCGCAGATCATCCGCGGCACCGACAAGACCGCCATTCTGATCACGCATGATCTGTCCGAGGCGATCACGCTGGCCGACCGTGTGCTTGTTCTGTCCAAAAGACCGGCCTGTGTCAAATGCGAGATGCCCATCCGGTTTGCCGTTGACCGCAGCGACCCGCTGCAGATCAGGGGGACCGCGGAATATCAACTCTACTTCAATCACTTGTGGGAGGTGTTGACGAATGAACAGTCAGATGTCCCAACGGGCTGATGACATTTCCGCCAACCAACTTATATTTCTGAGGTCGCACAGACATCACCACCATGTCGTTGCACTGTCCAGACTGCTCCTGACAGCCGCCTTCTTAGGCGCTTGGGAACTGGCCGCACGGCTTGGCTGGATCGACGCCTTCTTTTTCAGCAGTCCGAGCGGCATCGTGACCTATCTGTATCACATGATCGCCGACCGTTCTTTCTTCACACACACGGGCGTCACCCTCTTAGAGATCATCGTCAGTTTTGTCCTCGTCACCCTCGGCAGTCTGCTGGCGGCATCGGTCCTGTGGTATATACAGACCCTCGCCGAAGTATTGGAGCCCTATCTGGTCGTCCTCAATTCCCTGCCGAAATCAGCCCTCGCGCCGCTTCTGATCGTCTGGCTCGGCACAGGCACCGGCACGATCATCGTCGCTGGGATCTCCGTCGCCGTCTTCGGATCCGTGATCAATCTGTACACCGGCTTCTGCCAGTCGGATCCCGAGATGCTGAAACTGATCTACACCTTGGGCGGCAATCGCCGGGACGCATTTTTCAAGGTGATATTCCCAAGCTCGATACCGCTGATCCTAAGCAACATGAAGGTCAATATCGGTCTTTCGCTCGTGGGCGTCATCATCGGAGAATTCCTCGCCGCAAGGCGCGGGCTCGGCTATCTGATCATCTACGGTTCTCAGGTATTCCAACTGAATATGATGATCACCTCTATCATCATCCTGTGCGTGATCGCCATGATCTTCTACAAACTGATACAGAATCTGGAGCACTATTACCGCAAGAAGTATTGACGCACAAAAAAAGGCTGTCCGCCGGTCATCCGCGGGCAGCCTATCCTATGCGCCGTCAGTATTTACAGTCTTCTTCCCCGTCCTGCCACAGCACGGTCTCTCCGCTCGCAAGCGACCTCTTCACGTCGATGATGCGCTGGTTGGAAGACCCGCGGAAGCGCAGACTGATATCCTTTTTTGCCAAAATAAATTCGCCGTCCACAAGCACGTCGATACAGGCTAAGAACTCCTTCATGCCGTCCCACCGAACGCAGAAGTTCCCCAAGACATCGCGCTCAAACAGATACCCCGTATAGCACCAGATCGTCTTGTCCGGAAAACGGCGTCTGACCTCTCTCACCAAGGGCAGAAGCCCTCTCATATTCACATATTCGAGAGGCTCGCCGCCAAGAAGCGTAAGCCCCGCGATATAGTCCGGCGCAAGGTGGTCGAGTATCTTCTCCTGCACGCTGTCGTCAAAGGGCGCGCCGTAATCGAAATCCCATGTCATCTCGTTAAAGCAGCCCTCGCACCGATGCGTACAGCCGCTCACGAAAAGCGAGCACCGCACGCCCGGCCCGTCAGCGATATCGTAATTCTTGATCTCTGCATAGTTCATATATTTGCCTTTTCGGATCAGAGATGCAGGACGCGTTCCTTGATCTCCTGCGTGCGCCCCTGATTCCAGAACTGTGTGCCGATATAGCCGCAGGTGCGTCTCGCCACATTCATCTTGTTCTGATCCGTATTGCCGCAGTTCGGGCACTTCCAGATCAGCTTGCCGTCAGGGTTGGTGACGATCTGTATCTCACCGTGATACTCGCACTCCTGACAGTAATCGCTCTTAGTATTCAGCTCCGCATACATGATGTTTTCATAAATATACTGCATCACGGACAGCACCGCGTCCAGATTGTCCTCCATGTTCGGCACTTCCACATAGCTGATCGCGCCGCCCGGAGACAGCTCCTGAAACTGCGCCTCAAATTTCAGTTTATCAAACGCATTGATCTGTTCGGTGACGTGTACATGGTAGCTGTTGGTGATATAATTTTTGTCCGTCACGCCCTCGATCACGCCGAAACGTTTCTGCAGACACTTGGCGAATTTGTATGTGGTGGACTCAAGCGGCGTGCCGTACAGGCTGAAGTCGATGTTTGTCTCTCTACGCCACTTTTTGCACGCGTCATTCAGATACTGCATGACCTGCAGGGCGAACGGCGTCGCCTTCGGGTCGGTGTGGCTGAGGCCCGTCATATATCTGGTACACTCGCACAGCCCCGCATAGCCGAGCGAAATGGTAGAGTAACCGTTGTAGAGCAGCTTGTCGATCTTCTCGCCCTTCTTCAGTCTCGCCAGCGCCCCGTTCTGCCACAGGATCGGCGCCACGTCCGACGGCGTTCCCTTCAGTCTGTTGTGGCGGCACATGAGCGCCCGTCTGCACAGTTCCAGACGTTCGTCCATGATCCTCCAGAACTTCTCCATGTCTCTGCCGGAGGAACATGCGACATCCACCAGATTCAGGGTGACGACGCCCTGATTGAACCGTCCGTAGAACTTCGGCTTATCGTTTTCATCGTGATACACGGTGAGGAAAGAGCGGCAGCCCATGCACGGATAGCAGTTGCCGTCCTTCAAGTTCTTCATGACTTTCTCGGAGATATAGTCCGGAACCATGCGCTTAGCCGTACACTTCGCGGCCAGCTTCGTCAGATACCAGTATTTGCTGCCCTCGCGAATGTTATCCTCCTCCAGCACATAGATCAGTTTCGGAAATGCCGGCGTGATATAGACGCCCTTTTCGTTCTTGACGCCCTTGATACGCTGGTTCAGCATCTCCTCTATGATCATGGCCAGATCGTCCCGAAGCTGTCCCTCCGGCACTTCGTCGATATACATAAACACGGTGATAAAAGGCGCCTGTCCGTTCGTCGTCATCAGCGTGATGACCTGATACTGGATGATCTGGACGCCCCGCTTGATCTCGTCCCGCACGCGTCTTTCCGCGATCCGGCTGATCTGCTCGTCGTTGGCCTCGATCCCGTTCTCCTCCATCTCCGCCCTGATCTCCCTGCGGAACTTCTCCCGGCTCACCTGCACGAAAGGCGCAAGATGCGACAGCGATATGCTCTGGCCCCCATACTGGCAGCTCGCGATCTGCGCAATGCTCTGCGTCGCCACGTTACAGGCCGTCGAGAAGCTCTTCGGCGTATCGATCATCGTCTCGCTGACGACCGTGCCGTTTTGGAGCATATCCTCCAGATTGACAAGGCAGCAGTTATGCATGTGCTGCGCAAAATAGTCCGCGTCATGAAAATGTATGATGCCCTGCTCGTGCGCTTCCACGATATCGGGCGGAAGCAGGAAACGCTTCGTGATGTCCTTGCTGACCTCGCCGGCCATATAGTCGCGCTGCACGCTGTTGACCGTCGGATTTTTGTTGGAATTTTCCTGCTTTACCTCCTCGTTATTGCACTCCAAGAGCGTCAGGATCTGCTCGTCCGTGGAGTTGGATTTCCTGACGAGCGCTCTCTTGTAGCGGTAAGTGATATAATTGCGCGCCATCGTGTAGGCACGGTATTTCATGAGCTGGTTCTCCACCATATCCTGAATCTCTTCCACGTTCGGAGAACGCTTCATCTCTTCACAGTTCTGCGCCACGACCTCGGCGATCTCCTCGATCTCCTGTTCCGACAGCTTATCCTCCTGCTTCACGCTGTCGTTCGCCTTGCAGATCGCCGCCACGATCTTTTCCAGATCAAAATTCACTTCCGCCCCGCTTCTCTTAATGATCTTCATTTCCCCATACCACCATTCCTTCTGTAAAAACCATGATTACCGTAAACACAATATTATGTAAATCAAAATCCCTGCGTACACTATATATTGTATCACCGTTTTGTTTACTGTCAAGTTATAGTATGCACTTTTCTCAAAAAATGTATCGGGGCAGCAAAAAACGGTATCCGCACGATACGGATACCGTTCTGAGGATAAGCTGGAAAAGGGACTCGAACCCTCGACCTACTGATTACGAATCAGTTGCGCTACCAACTGCGCTATTCCAGCACATTCCTGCAACAAGGACTATTATACTGGCTTATGCGCCATTTTGCAAGAACAAATTTTATTTTTCTTCCGGCCTGTCCACGTGGACATCCATCTGCGGGTACGGAATGGTGACGCCGGCCTCGTCCAGCGCATATTTGATCTGCTCCGTAACGCGCCATCTGCAGTCCCAGTAATCGCCGTTTGCCGTCCAGCAGCGGGCGCACAGCTTCACGCCGCTGTCCGCCAGCTCCTGCACCAGGACCGCCTGTTCCCGCTCCGCAAGGACCGCCGGATCTTCGCGGAACACCTGCAGTATCGCTTCTCTTGCCGCACGGATATCATCGCGGTAAGAGATCGACACGGCGATATCCAGCTTGCGCTCCTCCAGGGCGCTCATGTTGATCATGCAGGAATTGGCAAGCGTGCCGTTCGGAATTATGACAACATAATTGTCCGGCGTCGCCAGCTTCGTATAGAAAAGCTGGATCTCCCTGACCGTCCCCTCGTGCCCGTTGCCGTCCGCCTTGATATAGTCGCCCACCTTAAAAGGCTTGATCAAAAGGATCAGGACGCCGCCCGCAAAATTGGACAGGCTCCCCTGCACCGCCAAGCCGATCGCCACGCCCGCAGAGCCGAGGAGCGCGGCTGTCCCGGCAGCGTCCAGTCCAAACTGCGTGGCGATCATGAACACGAGCACGATATAGAGCGCGGCCTTGATAAAAGAATCGAGAAACTGCACGACGCCCACATCCGCATTTCCCCGCTTCAGGGAACGGCAGACGATACGCCTCACCAGCCGTATCAGCTGCACGCCGATGACGAAGACGATGACGGCCAGCAGCACCTTAAGGCCGAATCGCAGCGCGTTCTCGGGGAATTGTTTTATATAAGTCTCTAACAGCCCTATCCGGATCTCTTCCGATGCTATCTCCTGCATTTCCGTTATCTGTCCGTCCATCGCGTCTCCTGTTTCCGTCCTGATGCCCCGTTATGGCTCAGATCTGCTTTTTGTCCTTCCCGTTTACCGCCTTGGGCTTCGGAGCGGTCTTCTTCGTTGCCGCTTTTCTTACAGCCGCGGCCTTGGGCTTCGGAGCGGCGGCCTTATCCGACTCCTGTGCCTTGGAAGCCGCCTCCTGCGCCTGTGTGATCTCCTGCAGTTCTTTCTCCGCCTCCTGCGCCTTCTTCATCATCTCGCCGGCGATCCTCGCCCGCTCTTTCGCTTCCTTGGCCGCTTCTTCGGCCAGTCTTTTTGCCTCGGCCGCCTCCTGCGCGCTCGCCTTTACGTTCTCCTCGGCGATCCTGCGTTTCTCGGCCTCTTTCTCCCTGCGCAGTTTTTCTTCTTTTATTTTGGCAAGCTCCGCCTTCTCCTGCGCCGTGTAAGGCGTGTAGGAGAATATGCTGACGGAGAGCGGCGCGCTCACCATATCGATCGCGTAGGGTTTGCCGTCCCACTCCGTCTCTGCCGTACAGCAGACTTTTTTGTTCACCGTACCGCTTCCGCCGTATATCTTGGCGTCGGTATTCATGATCTCTTTGTATTTCCCCTCATAGGGCACTCCGACGCGGAACTCCTGCTTCACGTTGGCAAAGTTGGCAACCACCACCAGCGCGTCCTCCGTCCTGCCCGTCTTGCGCAGATAGGACAGCATACATGCATTCGGCGTAATGCAGTTGATCCACTCGAAGCCTTCCCATGAGTCGTCCTTCTCATACAGGGCCGGCGATGCGGCGTACAGCTTGTTGAGATCCGCGATCAGCCAGTTGAGCTTTGCGTGTTCGTCCACCTGAAGGAGCTCCCACTCCACCTCTCTCGTCTCGTCAAATTCATCATACTCGCCGATATCCTGTCCCATAAAGATCAGCTTCTTGCCCGGGTGCGTCATATGGTAGGCATAAGTCAGGCGCATATTCGCGAACTGCTCCTCCCGGCTGCCCGGCATCTTGCCGATCAGCGTCGCCTTGCCGTGTACCACTTCGTCGTGGGAGAACACAAGCATGAACCGCTCACTGTATGCATAGATCATGCTGAAAGTCAGATCGTTGTGCCGGCCCGAGCGGAAATAAGGATCCGTCCTGATGTAATTCAGATAGTCGTTCATGAAGCCCATGTTCCACTTCAGATCAAAGCCGAGGCCGTCGTCCTCCGGCGCTCCCGTGACCTTGGGCCACGCCGTCGACTCCTCCGCGATCATCAGCACGCCCTTGTTGCGCTTCTTCATAATGGAATTGAGGTGCTTCAGGAACTCTACGGCTTCCAGATTTTCGTTGCCGCCGTAGATGTTCGCCACCCACTCGCCGTCGTTCTTGCCATAATCCAGATACAGCATGGAGGCGACGGCGTCGATGCGTATGCCGTCAACATGATACCGCTCCGCCCAGTACAGCGCATTGGCGATCAGATAGTTGCTCACCTCCGGCCTCCCGTAGTTGTAGATCAGCGTGCCCCAGTGCGGGTGGAAACCCTGTCTGGGATCCTGATGCTCATACAGGCATGTGCCGTCAAAGCCGGAGAGCCCGTAGGTGTCTCTCGGAAAATGTGCGGGAACCCAGTCTAAGATCACGCCGATCTCCGCCTTGTGCAGCTCATTCATAAAGAACATAAAGTCCTCCGCCGTCCCGTATCTGGCCGTGGGTGCATAGTAGCCGATGACCTGATAGCCCCAGGATGCGTCGAACGGGTGCTCCATCACCGGCATCAGCTCCACGTGCGTGTATCCCATCTTTTTCACATACGCTATGACTTTGGGCGCAAGCTCCCGATAGTTGAAATATTCCCTGCCGTCGTCCGGCTTGGCAAAAGAACCGAGATAGATCTCATAGACATTGAGTGGTCTGTCCGCCGCGTGCCGTTTGGCGCGGCCCTTCAGCCACTTGTCGTCCTCCCACCGAAAACCGTCGATATCCCTGACGATCGACGCGCTGTCGGGCCTGAGCTGCTGTCCGAACGCATAGGGGTCGGCTTTCAGGAATGTCAGGCCGCCCTTCGCCTTGATCTCATACTTATAGCATTCCCCCTCGCAGACACCGGGGATAAACAGTTCAAAAATACCAGAATCCCACAGACGCCTCATCTGATGCGTCCTGCCGTCCCAGCCGTTAAAGTCGCCCACCACGCTGACGCGCATGGCATTCGGCGCCCAGACGGCAAACAGCGTGCCCCGCACACCGTCGATAACGGTAATGTGCGCGCCCAGCTTCTCGTAAATCTCATAGTGAATGCCGGCATTGAACCTCTCGGTATCCTCCCGCGCGATCTGCGGCGGATAATTGTAGGCGTCCTGCACCTTTTTCAGGGAGCCGTCCTGCGCCTCCACGATATACTCATACGGGGGGATCTTCTTGCCGGGCAAAAGCAGGGCGAAATATCCCTCCTCGTCCGCCACCTCCATCTTGTAGCTCTTGTCGCCCTCCGTAAGCTGCAGACGCACGCTTTTCGCTCCCGGCTGGAAGGTCTGCACAAGCGTGGAATTGCCAACCGTATGCGCGCCGAGCATCCTGTGCGGATCGTCTGACTCGGAATACACGATGCCCTCTATTTCGGGCCAGTTCATCAGTTTATACAATTTCTTATTCATATCTTCTCCCTCTCACAAGTTTCTGTCACTGTATCTGTCCGCTATCCGCACAACTACGGCTCTATCCTGTGGATCAGCAGACCGCTGCGCAGCTTCGGCTCAAACCATGTGGATTTCGGCGGCATCAGTCTGCCCGCGTCAGACACGTCGAACAGTTCATGGATATCTGTGGGATACATGGCGAACGCCGCCTTCGCATCGCTGTGTACGCGTCTGACCAACTCGGAAAGCCCTCTGATCCCGCCCACAAAATCGATGCGGTCGTCCACTTTGGGATCTTGTATACCCAGCACCGGAGAAAGCAGTTCCCTCTGCAGGACGGCTACGTCCAGATCCTCCGCCGGATCCCCCGTGTACTGTTCTTCCCTTATGTGCAGACAGTACCACGCATCCCGCAGATACATGCCGATCTCGCCCTTGCGCTTCGGCTTATAGGGATCCGTTCCCACCGGCGTGACGTCGAACACCTGCCCGACGCGTGAGAGGAACTCTTCCTCGCGGAAGCCGTTCAACGACTTCACCACGCGGTTGTAATCCATGATCATGAGCTGATCGTCCGGAAAAAGGACCGACAGGAAATAGTTGAATTCCTCCCTGCCCGAATACGCCGGGTGGGAGCTTCTGCGCATCTGTGAGACTTTGACCGCCGAAGCGCACCTATGATGTCCGTCCGCGATATAGATGCTGTCCACCTTCGCGAACTCCTGTCTGATCCGCTCCACGGCCCCTTCGTCGTCGATCACCCACAGTCTGTGCGTGACGCCGTCGTCCGCGGCAAAGTCATACACCGGTCTGCCGCGCATCGCCCTATGTACCTCTTCTTCTATGTCTGCCCGTCTGCGGTATGCCAGAAAGATCGGGCCGGTCTGGGCGCTGCACACGTCCACATGCCGAATGCGATCCGCCTCCTTATCCGCTCTGGTATTCTCATGCTTCTTGATGATATGACCCTCGTAATCATCCACCGATGCACAGGCGCCGATGCCGACCTGGGAGCGTCCGTTCATCACAAGCTCGTACACATAGTAGGCTTCCCTGCTCTCCTCGAGGAAAAAGCCTTCCTCGATCATCTCCCGCAGCATGTCGCGCGCCTTCTCATATACCTCCGGCGCATACATGTCGCAGTCCGCGGCAAACTGTGTCTCCGGTCTGTCTATCCTTAAGAAGGTATAGGGGTCTCCCTGTACTTTCTCATACGCCTCCTGTCTGCTGTACACATCATAGGGAAGCGCCGCGATCTTCTCCGCCAGATCCGCTCTCGGCCGTATCGCCCGAAAAGGTTTTACATCAGCCATGATTCCTCCCGTCTTACCCATTCTGTTACCGAATGGATCCGTTTTTCTGCCTCTGTATTGATTATATTTTAGCAAATAAGCCTATACAGCACAAGCGCGAAATGATATAATAAGCGCAAAGTCTAAACAAACGCCGCAGCGCGTGTCTGCGAGTGTCTGTCCCTGCGAGGCAGGAATTACAAAAAAGGAAGTGTATACTATGACCCCTGAGAACAAACAGATACTGGCCCGCATCAATGCCTACGCCGAGGAAGTCCTGGCGGATATCGACCCGCAGAAGACGCGGGTATCGTTCCAGCTTGACAAGCTGCGGCCTGTCATGCAAGAGATCGCGGACGAGAAGGGCATGTCTCTCGAAGATGTGTTTATCCTCTACATGGATCTTGCCAGCGAGGCCTCCGTCGAGGCGGAGAAGCAGCTGCAGGCCATCCTTGACGATGAGAACGATCCCGGCTTTTCCAAGATCGCCAACTGGCTGAACTGAGTTTTGCAATGACCGGACATACAAAGAGCGCGGACACTGATGTCTGCGCTCTGTTTCTTTTGCGTTTCCCGTGCGGCCTACTTGACGACTCTGACCCTGAACACACCGTCTATGGACTGCAGCTTGCTGATGATCTCCCCGGAAGCCGGCTGCTCTATGTCGAGCATCGTGTAGGCGACCTCCCCTCTGGATTTGTTCATCATGTCGGTAATGTTGATGCCGATGTCGCCAAAGCACGCCGTGAATTTCGTGATCATGTTGGCGATATTCTTGTGGAAGATCGCCACACGGCCCGCCTGTGCGCAGACGCCCATATCGCAGTTCGGATAGTTCACGCTGTTGACGATGTTGCCGTTCTCCAGATAGTTCTTTAACTCCTTGACAGCCATGACAGCGCAATTGTCCTCGGACTCCTCCGTAGACGCGCCCAGATGCGGGATCACGATGCACCCTTCCTGACCGGCCGTCACGGCGTTCGGGAAATCCGAAACATATTTGCGGATCTTACCCGACTTCAGTCCCGTCAGCACCGCTTTCTCGTCCACCAGAAGATCGCGCGCGAAATTTAAGAGGATCACGCCGTCCTTCATCTGGCTGATAGCTTCTTCGTTTATCATGCCCTTCGTGGAATCCATAAGCGGCACATGGATCGTGATATAATCGCACTCCGCATAGATCTCTTCCACATTCAGCACATGCTTTACGTCACGGCTCAGATTCCACGCCGCGTCCACGGACACATACGGATCGTAGCCCAGCACTTCCATGCCCAGATGTCTGGCCACATTGGCTACCCTGACGCCGATCGCGCCGAGTCCCACGATGCCCAGCTTCTTGCCCTCGATCTCCGTGCCGGCGAAATTCTTCTTCGCTTTCTCTGCGGTCTTGCCGATATTCTCGTCGCTTTGGTTGTCTTTGACCCACTCGATGCCGCCGACCACATCACGCGCCGCCAGCAGCATACCGGCGATGACAAGCTCCTTCACGCCGTTGGCATTGGCGCCGGGCGTATTGAATACAACGATGCCTTTTTCGGCGCATTTGTCTAACGGGATATTGTTGACTCCGGCGCCCGCTCTCGCGATAGCGAGAAGACTGTCCGGAAGCTGCATATCATGCATGGCCGCGCTTCTCACCAGAATGCCGTCGGCCTCCTCCACATTTTCCGTCTTCACATACTGATCGCTGAATTTCCCGAGACCCACTTCCGCGATCGGATTTAAACAATGATACTTAAACATAGATATGTCCTCTTTTCTCTGTGATCACTTATTGTTCTTCTCAAACTCACGCATGAAGGCCGTCAGCTTCTCCACGCCCTCCGTCGGCATGGCGTTGTAGATGCTCGCCCGCATACCGCCCACGGTACGATGCCCCTTCAGGTTCACGAAACCTGCCTCCGTCGCCTCTTTGATGAATTTGGCATCCAGCTCGTCACTGCCCGTCACAAAGGGCACGTTCATGATAGAACGATCCTCTTTTCTGACGGTCCCCTTGAACAGCTCGCTCTCATCAAGGAAATCATACAGGAGTTTGGCTTTTTTCTCGTTGACCGCCTTCATCGCAGACAGACCGCCGTTTTTCAGAAGCCACTTGAACACCTTGCCGCATATGTAGATACCGTAGCACGGCGGCGTGTTGTACAGGGAATCGTTGTCCGCATGGACCTTGTATTTCATCATGGTCGGCGTACCCGGAAGCACATCGTCCGTGAGAAGATCCTCCCGGATAATGACCACCTGCGTACCCGCAGGGCCCACATTCTTCTGCACACCTGCGTAGACCATGCCGTACGCCGTCACATCCATCGGCTCGGACAGGAAGCATGAAGATACATCGGACACGAGGATCTTGCCCTTCGTGTTTGGCAGCGTGTGGTACTTTGTCCCGTAGATCGTATTGTTTTCACAGATATAGACATAGTCCATATCGTCCGTGATCGGCAGATCCGAACAATCGGGAATATAGGAGAAAGTCCTGTCGGCGGAAGAGGCAAGCTCCACGGCCTCACCGTAGATCTTGGCCTCGGCGAAAGCCTTTTTCGCCCACTGCCCGGTCAGGATATATCCCGCTTTGCGGTTTTTCATCAGGTTCATCGGAACAGATGCAAAGATCAGGCTCGCGCCGCCCTGCAAAAACAATACCTTGTAATTGTCGGGTATGTTGAGCAGGGTCCTGAGATCCGCTTCCGCTTCCTTGATGATAGTGTCATACACCTTGGAACGATGGCTCATCTCCATGACCGACATGCCGCATCCCTTATAATCCAACATTTCCTCCGCAGCCTCACGCAGGACTTCCTCCGGCAGAACTGCAGGACCAGCCGAAAAATTATATACTCTAGCCACTTTTCACTCCTCCAATGATATTCGTAAGATTTATAGAACAACAAACATTTTACCTTTTTCGTCTGCTTAAGTCAATTATAACCGTAAATTTTTGCCTCACATATATCTTCCGTGTCCTCCGGATCAATAAAACATGACCACCGGCGTACCCACCTCCACGCTGTCATACAGCTGTTCCATGGCCTCTCTGGGCGTATTGATACAGCCGTGGGAACCGTTCGTCTGATAGATGCCGCCGCCGAACTTACTGCGCCACGCCGCGTCGTGGATCCCGATATTGCCCTTCACCGGCATCCAGAAATCCACATGCGACGCATACCCCGGACCTCTTAAAATGCGGTTGGTCTGCTTGAGGTAGATATAATTGACGCCGGACGGCGTACCCATCCTGCGAGAGGTGTTGCCGGTCACGACTGGCGTCGCTATCTTCTGCACGCCGTCCACGTAATAGTACAGCATCTGTTCGCCCATATCCACCTCGATATAGGTGCCGCCAATGTCGTCTTTTCCCTGCGCAAAGGCTTTCTGTACATATGCCGGTTCATGAAATTCCTGCCTGTTGTGCATAAAAGCGTCGGTCAGATATTCCACCTCGGCTTTGCGGTCGATCCTGTTGCCGTAAGTGCCGCCTTCCACCGTGACGATCTCACCGCGCGTAGCGCGGAATTGTCTCTCTGCCCCGACGGTGTCATACTGCTCGGCAAGCGCGTCTATGAACTCCTCCACCGCGCCTTCCCGCAGCTTCAGGCTGCCCTTATCGTCCAAGGCAAAACCGCCTTCCTCGTCGAGCTCTATCCAGTCGCACACCACCGACGCGTCCACGGGGATCTGTTCGTTTCCCATCACATAGACGATCTTACATTGCTGAAAACGGTCTATCTTTTCCCACATTGCAAGCGTCTCCCGCATCGGCGCGGTCAGCTCGAGATCGTGATAACAGCCCTCGTCCTGAAGATACACCTCGTCCTTTGACTGTTCTATCGCCCTCATGATAACGTCCTGCGCCTCGTCCACGCGCAGGACTTCCGTCCGTTCGTTCAACAGTTCATAGCCGTGATCCGTCTTGATGATCGCCACCCTGCGGTCAGCCTCTTTCTGCCCGCTCTCCACGGCCAGGAACGGGATCTCTGCCATGACCTTCTCCAGTTTCCGGCTGTCGTATGACACCACCGGGCTTAAGGTCCTGCTGTCGCCGTGATACAGACTTTCGATCCATATCCACGGATTCTGCTGTTTCTTGTATATCTCCAGCGCCTTGATAAAATCAAACCGGTAGTCGATGTCCTGCGCCGCGATGAGATAGGAATTGCCGTCTTTGTCAAACACGGTAAGCCCCTCATAGGTAAAATCCTGCACAAGATCCGCATTCACTTCCTCTACGCTTCTTCCCGTGCAGTACACGCCGTTGATCCATGTTCCGTAGGCAAATGCGTTGTGGTAATAAATGGCCAGTCCGATGTAAGTCCCCATCAGACTGACCAGAACGATACATAGTATGATCGCCAAGTGTTTCAAAACTGTCTTCATATCATGTTCCCGGTCACTTTACATTCAAGTCATCTTCTGTCTTTTCGCCCCGCACCGTCATTCCTTCCGCGCCAGGTCCTCCGCGTCAAATGCCTCGCTGATAGGCGCTCCCGCAGGAACCATCGGGAATACCTTATCGTCCTCCGGAATGATACAATCCAACAACACAGGCTTTTTCAGCGCGATCGCCTTCTCGATCGCGGGGGCGACCTCCTCCTTCTTCGTCACCCGGATCGCCTCGCAGCCAAGCCCTTCCGCGACTTTGCAGAAATCCACCTTGTCGTTCAGCACGGTCTGGGAGTAGCGTTTCCCGTAGAAGAGCGTCTGCCATTGGCGCACCATGCCAAGCACGTGATTGTTGATCACCACCTGAATGATCGGTATGCCGTAGCGGCTGGCCGTGGCTAACTCGTTCATGTTCATGCGGAAGCAGCCGTCTCCGGCGATATTGATGCATATCTTATCCGGCCGGCCCATTTTGGCGCCGATACAGGCGCCCAAGCCGTATCCCATCGTTCCGAGGCCGCCGGAAGTGAGAAGCGTTCTCGGCATAGAATACTTGTAGTACTGCGCCGCCCACATCTGATGCTGCCCGACATCGGTCGTGATCACGGCCTCGCCCTTCGTCACTCTGTCGATCTCCTCTATGATATACGGACAGGACAGCGCCGCATGGTCATAGGACAGCGGATACTTCTCCTTAAGCTCCATGATATGCGCGATCCATGCGCTGTGCTCCTGCTGCTTTAGTCTGCCGTTTAAGATCGTCAGCACTTCCTTCAGATCGCCTACCACGGATACGTCCGTACGGATATTCTTATTGATCTCCGCGGCGTCGATGTCGATCTGGAGCACCTTCGCATGTTCCGCAAACTTAGCCGGGTTACCCACCACACGGTCGGAGAATCTGGCGCCGAGCGCGATCAAAAGATCGCATTCGCTGACGCCGAAATTGGAGGCCTTCGTGCCATGCATACCGATCATGCCGGTATAGTACGGATCATGGCCGTCAAATGCGCCCTTTCCCATCAATGTGTCACAGACCGGCGCGTCCACCTTCTTGGCGAACTCCCTGACCTCTGTGTATGCGCCGGAGATGACGGCGCCGCCGCCCACATAGATAAAAGGCTTCTGCGCCTCGCCGATCAGTCTGCACGCCGTCGCAAGCGCCTCGCTCTGATCCTGTGTCTTCTTTGCGGGCAGCACGGTGATCGGCTTTCTCTCATACTCACACTGATTCGCCGTCACATCCTTCGTGATATCCACAAGGACCGGGCCGGGCCGGCCGCTCCTTGCGATGGCGAACGCCTTGCGGAGCGTATCCGCCAAGATATTGACGTCCTTCACGATATAGCCGTGCTTGGTGATAGGCATGGTGACGCCGGCGATATCCACCTCCTGAAAAGAATCTTTTCCCAGAGACGGAAGATTTACGTTGCAGGTGATCGCCACCATCGGCACGGAATCCATGTAGGCCGTGGCGATCCCCGTCACCAGATTGGTCGCTCCCGGACCGCTCGTCGCAAGGCAGACCCCGACCTTTCCCGTCGCTCTCGCATAGCCGTCCGCCGCGTGCGCCGCCCCCTGCTCATGGGATGTTAAGATATGTGTTATTTCATTACTATGTTGATACAGCGCGTCGTATACATTCAGGATCGTTCCGCCCGGATAGCCGAACACGGTGTCCACGCCCTGCTCCTTCAGACATTCCACGACGATCTGTGCCCCTGTCATTAACATGTTCTGTTCCTCCTGCTCTCTCATCATCTCTTGGGGATCTCCAAGATAGCGCCTCTGTTGCCGCTCGTCACCATCTCGCGGTATCTTGCGAGATAACCGCTTGTCACCTCCGGCTCTCTCGGCTGCCATTTTGCCCTGCGGGCAGCCATCTCCTCGTCCGAGATCTTCACGTTCAGCTTAAGGTTCGGGATATCGATGCTGATGATATCGCCCTCCTCCACAAAGGCTATGGGCCCGCCCACAGCCGCTTCCGGCGACACATGGCCGATAGACGCGCCGCGGGACGCGCCTGAGAATCTGCCGTCCGTGATGAGCGCCACCTTAGAGCCAAGCCCCATACCGGCTATGGCGGAAGTCGGATTCAGCATCTCCCGCATGCCCGGTCCGCCCTTCGGCCCCTCATAGCGGATCACGACCACA
Organism: uncultured Lachnospiraceae bacterium; assembly: GCA_947626745.1. GTDB lineage: Bacteria > Bacillota > Clostridia > Lachnospirales > Lachnospiraceae > UBA3282. The sequence continues at coordinate 92,427 of CANQTF010000001.1, read as the reverse complement.
TCGCCTTCCTTGATCCTGCCGCCCTTGATGGCGTCGATGGCATCCTCCTCGCAGTCGAACACTCTCGCCGGCCCTTCGTGTACCATCATCTCCTCCACGACGGCGGAGCGTTTTACCACGCTGCCGTCCGGCGCAAGATTTCCCTTCAGCACGGCAAGTCCGCCCGTCTTGCTGTACGGATCATCTACGGTCCTGATGACCTCCGTATTTTTGTTGACCGCATCTTTGATATTCTCTGCAACGGTCCTGCCCGTCACCGTCATGCAGTCCGTGTGGAGCAGCCCGATATCCGCCAGCTCTTTCATGACGGCATACACGCCTCCCGCCTCGTTCAGATCCTCCATATAGGTGGGGCCGGCCGGCGCGAGATGACACAGGTTAGGCGTCCGCTCGCTGATCTCGTTGGCGTAGGAGATATCAAAGTCAAAACCGATCTCGTGGGCTATCGCCGGAAGATGCAGCATAGAGTTCGTGGAGCAGCCAAGCGCCATGTCAACCGTCAGTGCGTTTAAAATCGCATCCTTCGTCATGATATCCCGCGGCCGGATATTATTTTTCAGAAGCGCCATCACAGCCATGCCCGCGTGCTTTGCCAGCTTGATCCTCTCGGAGTAGACCGCCGGTATCGTACCGTTGCCCCGCAGACCCATACCGAGCACTTCCGTGAGGCAGTTCATGGAATTGGCCGTGTACATGCCCGAGCACGAGCCGCATGTGGGACAGGTCTTTGCTTCAAATTCCTTAAGCTCCTCGTCGTCGATCAACCCTGCCGCGTGAGATCCTACCGCCTCAAACATAGAAGACAGGCTGGTCTTTTTGCCATGCACATGACCCGCAAGCATGGGGCCGCCGGATACGAACACGGTAGGCACATTGATGCGCGCAGCGGCCATAAGGAGTCCCGGCACGTTCTTATCACAGTTCGGCACCATGACAAGGGCGTCAAACTGATGCGCCAGCGCCATACATTCCGTGGAGTCTGCGATCAGATCTCTCGTCACCAGAGAGTACTTCATGCCGATGTGCCCCATCGCGATACCGTCGCAGACCGCGATCGCCGGAAACACCACCGGAACGCCTCCCGCCTCCGCAACGCCGAGCTTTACCGCGTTGACGATCTTATCCAGATTCATATGTCCCGGAACGATCTCATTGTAAGAGCTGACAATGCCAACCATCGGCTTGCCCATCTCTTCCTCCGTAAATCCAAGTGCATTGAACAGACTTCTGTGCGGCGCCTGCTGTACGCCCGCTTTCACGTTGTCGCTTCTCATAGCTTTCTCTCCTTTTTCTTTCCTATCACATTGTCATGCAGCCTCTGACGTCCGAACAGACCCATATCTGACCGGCTCCACAGACGCCTTCTACCGTCTGGTATACAGAACGAACATTTCATTTTCATATGCCGTCCGCATCTGTTCCTCCAGATACTCGTGCGGCACGTCCTCCCGGCGGGTATAAAGCCGCCACGTGTCAAGATCGATGTCTAAGGCCATAGCCTCCCGCTCCGACAGCAGGAGCTGCCTGTCGAGCAGCACGCAGTCCGCCTCCTCGATATTCGTCGTCAGTCTGCCGTCTCGGTCATTGTCCATATCCAGACCGTACAGGTATTTGAGCAGATACTGCTGGTCGCAGTCCGTCACCGCGATCTTGTCGTACCGCGTGACATCGACGGCACGGTACGCCTCCTCAATGGCCGTCTCGCGCACACCGTAAGGCGTGGTCTCAGGCGGCAGGAACAACGTTCCGGCCACAAGCGCAAGCCCCGCCGTAGAACACGCTGCCGCCGCGTATCCCGCCGTCCGGGCCGCCCTGTTCTTACATAAGAGCGCCGCCGTCCGTGTGACAAGCCAGGTACACATGAGCGCTGCCGCCGCGCCAAGATATGAAAATACGCGGTAATACGGCAGCGCCGCTTGTATGACCAGCATAAGCGGCGTAACCGTAAAGGCGGTAAGCAGATACCACTCCATAAGGCCGGAACGGCTTACGGCCAGCCGGTATACGACCGCCCCCAGCCCAAGCAGCACGATCACCATGAGCGCTGCGCCGCATCCGCCGTAATACCGTTCAAACAGTTGATAAACATATATCCTGAACCGGGACAGGTATCCGTTCCGCGCCACGCTCTGGATATAGGGCGTTGCGAGCATATAGTCGATGCCCGTCCGCAGCGCCGCAAACGGCGCATGCAGAATGATATCTATATGGTCTTCGCCGAACCAGCCGCTTCCCTCGGTCTTGGTGAGCAGATTGGAACCTATCGCGAGCCATATGACAGAATACAGAAGGACCGTACACAGGGCGCTGACGAGCGAGACGCACACAAGCCTTGCCAGCTCGCGGAAGCGTCTGCCGCACAGCAGCGTCAGTCCGCCCGCCATGCAGAGCGGTATCACAAAATAAACGCTGCTCGCAAGCGTGTAGAGCGCCCATACAAGCGAAGCGCCGAACATGACATAATATCCTGCCCTGCACGCACTGTCGGAAACCAGCTTCCACAGAGCCCAGAACGCGGTAAGGCACAAAAACGACGCGAGCGCATACCCTCTTCCCTGCACCGCCATCTGGTTCACCAGATCCATGGACGAAAACAGGCACGGCGGCAGCAGCGCAAATCCGTGCGGAAAACATTGTCTGCCGATCCGGTACAGCAGGATCAGGCTGCCGAGGCTCGCCAGAAAAGAGATCCCCCTGAGTCCCACCGCAGAGCTGCCGAACAGATCCAGCACTGCAGACAGTACCGAATATCCCACATGATTGTTGGGCAGCGGCCAGTGGATCGCCGCATACACCGGGCCGCGGCTGATAAAATAATAATATGTGTACAGCTCGTCGTACCAAGGCGTCAGCGCAAACATGCGCCAGCCGTAGTAGACCGCCATGCCGGACAGGAAGAATAAAAAAACAACCGTTTCTTTATCTGTCTTCGCCCAATCGTATCTTTTCTTCATAATATAAAATATTCCTGACGCTTTCAAATCTATCCGATGCGCTCCGCAAGCAGATCGCCCATACGTTGACAGCCCACCAGGCTGCAGCCGTCCGACATGATATCGCCCGTGCGGTAACCGTCCGCAAGCACCTGCCTGACCGCATTCTCGACGGCATCCGCCTCTCTGTCGAGATCAAAGCTGTAGCGCAGCATCATCGCGGCGGAGAGCACCGTCGCGATCGGGTTGGCTGCGTCCTTGCCGGCAATATCCGGCGCTGAGCCGTGACTCGGCTCGTACAGGCCGAATTTCGTGTCGTTCAGGGACGCCGATGCAAGCATACCGATAGAGCCGGTCACCATGCTCGCCTCGTCGGACAGGATATCGCCGAACATGTTCTCCGTCAGGATCACGTCGAACTGCGCCGGATCCTTCACAAGCTGCATCGCACAGTTGTCCACCAGCATATGCTCCAACGTCACCTCGGGATAAGCCTTCGCCACTTCCTCCACAACGCTTCGCCACAGTCTGGAAGAATCCAGAACATTGGCTTTGTCCACGCTTGTGACCTTCTTTCTTCTCTTCATTGCGATATCAAAGCCCTTGACGGCTATCCTTCTGATCTCTTTCTCATCATACACCAGCGTGTCCACAGCTTTGCGGACACCGTTCTCCTCGGTCGTCCTGCGTTCACCGAAGTACAGTCCGCCCGTCAGCTCACGCACGATCACCATATCAAAACCGGCCGCCGAGATCTCCTCCTTCAATGGACATGCGCCGCGCAGCTCCGCGTACAGCACGGCCGGCCTCAGATTGGCAAACAGATTCAGCGCTTTCCTGATAGCGAGAAGCCCCGCCTCCGGTCTCCGCTCCGGCGGCAGCTTGTACCACGGTGACGTCGTCGTATCCCCGCCGATAGAGCCCATCAGCACCGCGTCGGCATTCTTGGCCGTCTCGATCGCCTCGTCCGTGAGCGGAACGCCGTGTACGTCAATAGAGGCCCCGCCCATCAGAATATCCGTGTAGTGTATCGTATGCCCGAACTTATCCGCAACGGCATTCAAAACCTTCTTGGCTTCAGCCACGATCTCCGGCCCGATGCCGTCGCCCGGAATACATGTGATCTTCATATCCATATGTCTATCCCTCGCTCCCATGTCTTTTATCGCAAAATATCACTTATTTATCATAGTCTATTCCCTGCCAAATTTCAACCCGTTTATGCGACGGAAAAAGGCGGGTCGTCACCGATCCGCCTTTCTGTATCATATGCTTAAACTGCCGATACCGAATACCGGCTCTCTTTTTACTGCGCTTTGAAAGATTTCTCTGCAAGCAGCGTGCCGTCGGGTGCATAATAACGCACCGTAGCCGTACATGCGCCGGCCTCTCCGATGGCTTCGTCGAAAGAGCTTACCTGCTGTTCAAAAGAGCTTGCCTGATTGTCCAGCTCCGTTGCCAGCATATCGCCCGCATTCTCGGGAAGCTCTGTGCCTTCCGCAAATGTGAACTCCATGATGAACTCGTTGCCCTTCACCTCATAGTCGATGCTGAGACCGTCGCCGCCCATAGCTTCAAGCTGAGACTCGAATACCGATTTGATAGACGGATCGGAGAAATAGTCCTCCAGCGTCTCGCCTTCCGACGCTTCCGCATCAGCCTCTGCCGTAGCTTCTGCCTCTGCCTCTGCCGCAGCTTCTGCCTCCGCGTCCTTGACCGCGTCCTCGACCGCATCCGCGGCCTTCTCTTCCGCTTCCGTCTCCACGGCTGCCTTGTCAGAGTCCTCTACTGTATCGCCAGACCCCCCCCCGCATGCGGTAACGGACAGCGTCAGTGCCATAACAGCGGCACATGCCATAAATTTCAGTGTTCTTCTCTTCATAACATTTCCTCCTCCTGTTCATAAGAACTTTTTCTCTGCATGATGCGCTTCACATCAAGGTGTATTTCACACAAGAGACAATTATATACGCCATACCCCCCCCCTTGTCAATACCATATTGCAAATTGTTTATGATTGGGATTACAACAAAAAACAACACCAGCGGTCTCTCCCGTGGTGCTGTTTCTGTCTGCGGCCTTTCTGCCGCGTTACTCTGCATCTGCCTTCTCGATCTGTGCGACCGCGGATTTCTGCATCGGGATACGGCAGTTTTTGTTGCTGCCGAACTCAACGATGATCGTGTCGTCCGTAATGTCGATCACGATCCCATAGAAGCCGCTCGTCGTCAGCACGCAGTCCCCGACGCTCATCTCGGAGAGCATCGCAGCCATCCTCTTCTGCTCTTTCTTCTGCGGTCTGATCATGATAAAATACATGAACGCCACAATGATCACAATGTAAAGGACCATAACGATCATACCGCCGCCCGCCGGCGCCGCGGCCGCACCGTCAGCCGTCATCAAAATACCCATCTGTCTTTCCTCCCTATCTCCCGCGCGATATATAACACCTGCTATTCACACGGATAAATGCATCTATTGCATATGATACACAAAACGATATGAGAAAACAAGCCTTTTCTTCTATAATTTATAGAATTTTCAGCATTCTTCCCCTGTCTGCATACCCTCCAGTTTTTGTTTTTTGTAGGCGGCAAACGTTCCCGTCTCCAGCGCGTCCCGGATCTCCTTCATCATCGTGTTATAGAAGTACAGGTTGTGCAGGACGCACAGGCGCATACCGAGCATTTCTTTGGCTTTCAGAAGATGTCTGACGTAGGCCCGCGAGTACCTGGTACACGCCGGACAGCCGCAGCCCTCTTCGATCGGCCCTGCGTCCGTCTCATACCTTGCGTTGAAGAGATTGATCTTGCCCCGGTTGGTATACAGATGTCCGTGTCTGCCGTTTCTGGTCGGGTAAACGCAATCAAAGAAATCCACGCCGCGCTCCACAGCCTCCAAAATATTGGCCGGCGTGCCGACGCCCATCAGATAAGTAGGCTTGTCCTGCGGGAGATAAGGAACCGTCTCTTCTATAATATGGTACATCTCCTCATGGCTCTCCCCCACCGCGAGTCCGCCGATCGCGTATCCTTCGCACGGGATATCGGATATTCTCTTGGCGTGCTCGATCCTGATATCGGCGTAGACCGCCCCCTGATTGATGCCGAAAAGAAGCTGTTTGGGATTGATCGTATCGTCCAGACCGTTCAGCCTGTCCAGCTCCGCGCGGCAGCGCTCCAGCCATCTTGCGGTGCGGGACACCGATTCTTCCACATATTTTCTGTCCGCCATGCTGGAGGGGCATTCGTCAAACGCCATCGCGATCGTGGAAGCCAAATTCGACTGGATCTGCATGCTCTCCTCCGGCCCCATAAAAATCTTGCGCCCGTCAATGTGCGAGTGGAAATAGACGCCTTCCTCCTTGATCCTGCGCAGACTTGCCAGCGAAAAGACCTGAAAGCCGCCGGAATCCGTCAGGATCGGCCGTTCCCACGACATAAACCTGTGCAGCCCGCCCATCTGCCTGACGATCTTGTCGCCGGGGCGCACGTGCAGATGATAGGTGTTGGACAACACCACCTGCGTTCCGATCTTCTCCAGATCCTCCGTGGACACCGCCCCTTTGATCGCGGCGACCGTGCCTACATTCATAAATACGGGCGTCTGGATCGTTCCGTGTACCGTCTCCAGCTGCGCCCGTTTTGCCCTGCCTTCTGTTCTGATGATCTGATACATAATCTCTGCCTTACGAATATTTTCCGCAGCGCTTTCCGCTGTCAGATAGTGATATGGCTGCTCCCCGCTTACAGGTATCTGTCCCAAAATTCCTCCAGACAGATCCCCTCGTCCCGCATGATCGTGGCCGCCTCTCTTCCCACATAGCGGAAGTGCCACGGCTCATACACGATACCGGTGATGTATTCCTTTTCCGCCGGATAGCGCAGCGTAAACCCATACTCGCAGCTATGCTCCGCCAGCCACTCGCCCGCTTTCGTCTCGCCGAAGCCCTCCGTGAGGTCATCATAGCTGTCGCAGACGATATCCAAGGCGAGACCGACCTGATGCTCGCTTGCCCCCGGTACCGTGATGACCTGCGACGTGCGCTTGTAAGCCTCCATATAGGAACAGCCCTGCCCCATGTATTTCTTGATCCGGGCGTTGAAGTTTGTCTCCTGTCTGGAATCCGGACGGTACGGCGACTTGATCACCAGATTGATGTTGTCGTCCCTTGCCGCCTGCATCATGGCCAACAGATCGTTCACGATCCTCTCGTCACACATCATGCTGCCGACGATCGTACCCAGCTTAAAATCGTAATCCTCCGGGATCGGGTGCTGCTTATTGATCAGGACGAGCCGCCAGTCGTCCGTGGCAAACTCATAATCGTCCGTGACAGCCTCCGCTTCCCCGTCGTTCGTCCGATACTCTCCCTGATTTTCCAGAATATCATCCAGCGTATACGCGGTGTTCTCGCCGCCGAGGTATTCCTGCTCCGTGTAGGTATACGCCTCCTCGTCGCCGTCCGCGTAGTCCGTCTCTCCGGTCTCCTCCGCCAGCGAGATGTCGGAGTCCTCCACAACGGCGCTGTATGTTTCCTGCGCCTTGATGAATCCGGTCTTCTCCGCAAATACGGCAAAGGAGAAACTGCAGCTGCTCATAAAAAAGATCATGACAAACGCAACGCTCCCGTAGCGTTTCGCATTGGTCGCGAAATGTCTGCCTATGTAATATACGCCCAGCACCACGGATAATCCCGCAAGGCAGGGGTAATGCAGCAGTCTGTTCTTTTTTGCAAGATTGGCAAAATAGGAAATCACTTTTTCCCGAAACGTCTTCTTCATGAAGAATCCTCAAATCCTATGTACAACACACTGATCTCACACGATACTTCCACCTTATAGTATCATAACACATAAAATTTATTTGTACAGCTATTTTATGTAAATTTATCAAAAAGGAGCTGCAAATACTTTTGCACGAAATATTTATTTCTTGTCGGCGATATGGTATACTTCGTATGGATACAGTCGATCTCTCCGAACTGTGAGAGCGCATTTTTTAATATTGACTGTTATTTTATTATGCAGGACATCTTGCATTTATTTTTCAGAAAACTTCATTTTGTACGGCGTGTCTCGCTGATTTGTCAGAATTTACCTTTTTACTCGCGCAGCATTCTGACGTTTTACCGTTGCGGCGGCGGACGCAGACGCTTCCTATCGGGAGTTTTCTGGCATGAGAAAGGATCACAGATATGGCAGGTTCATCTTTCGGAAACATTTTTCGGCTCACGACATGGGGCGAATCCCACGGTGCGGCGCTGGGCGTCGTGATAGACGGCTGCCCCGCCGGCATCGCCTTGGACGTCTCGGACATTCAGGCATATCTGGACCGCCGCAAGCCGGGACAGACAAAGATCGCGACTTCCCGCAGGGAGGACGACGCGGCCGAGATATTGTCCGGCGTCTTCGAGGGCATGACGACCGGCACGCCCGTCTCCGTGCTGGTCCGCAACACGTCCCAGCGCTCCGGAGATTACAGCGAGATCGCGAACTACTACCGTCCCGGCCACGCGGACTATACGTTTGATGCCAAATACGGCTTCCGCGATTATCGGGGCGGCGGCCGTTCCTCGGGGCGCGAGACGGTGGGACGCGTCGCCGCGGGCGCCGTCGCCGCCAAGCTGCTTCGGGAATTCGGCATCGAGCTGACCGCTTACACGAGATCCATCGGCCCGGTCGCGGTCGATATGGAGAAGTTCGACAGACAGGCGATCCTGACGACGCCTACCTGTATGCCGGATATCGAAGCCTCCGCGCGGGCGGAAGCCTATCTGGCCGACTGCATGAACAGCCGCGACTCCGCCGGCGGCGTGATCGAATGCCGGATAAGCGGCGTTCCCGCCGGTCTGGGCGATCCCGTCTTTGAGAAGCTGGACGCCAATCTCGCCAAAGCCGTCATGTCCGTCGGCGCCGTCAAGGCGGTGGAGATCGGCGACGGTGTCGAGGCCGCCCTGCATCGCGGTTCCGATAACAACGACGCCTTCTGCATGAGAGACGGTAAAGTTGCCAAGGCAAGCAACCATGCGGGCGGCATTCTGGGCGGCATCAGCGACGGAAGCGATATCCTCCTGCGCGCCCATGTCAAACCGACGCCGTCTATCTTCTCCCCGCAGAAGACCGTCAACCGGCAGGGCGAGGAGATCGAAATAGCCATCAAAGGGCGCCACGATCCCGTCATTGTTCCCCGCGCCGTGGTGGTCGTGGAAGCAATGGCTGCGGTCACACTGGCGGACGCCCTTCTGCTGGGCGCAGGCGCCAAGCTGGAGAATTTAAAAAAGATATATGGCAGCTGATCTGCCATATATCTTTTTTGTCTCTTTGACCGCATTCCCCGCGGCGTCTCATCGGTATGATCTGTCAATTCGTCAGGTAACTGCTGATGCAGTACAGCGTCTGCCCGTTGTAATCCACTCTGGACCAGCCGTAATCCTCATTGATCCCCGTTCTTGTCACATACTCTCCGTTATGCAGCACGGCGACTACCGCGGCATCCGGATTTGTCACGCTCGGCAATGCGCGCAGGTTCACCTCGATCTTCGCCGTCACCTGTTCGTTCCTGTCCGCGAACTTGGTCTTCAGCCCGTCGCCGCTCTCCGCGCCTTCCTGCGCTTTTGCAGGAGCCTGATACTGCAGATCCGTGGTCAGATAGTTTGACACGGCGTACACGGTCTGCCCATTGTAAGTAAGCCTTGACCAGCCGCTGTCGCTGACGCCCGTCCGCGTGACCGTCTCTCCGTTCTGCAGCGTGTAGACGACGGTGCTGTCCGCTCCCTGACTCGGTGTGTCGCGCAGATTGGTGGAATCTTTGGCAGTCACCGTCTCATTCACTTCCGTGAAGTTCATCAGCGCTTCCTTATCGGCCTGTACTTCCTCCGGCGCCTCGTCGTTTAGCGCAGCCGCCGTGCTCTCATAGCCGAAATATGCCACATTCACGTCCACGGGCATGGAGATACCGGGTACTGTCCCCTGATTCGTATACTGCCACATGGCGTGTGTGCCAGTGTAGGCGGACCGCGCCGTATCCGGATAGGGTGCGGACGGATACTGTGACACCCACACTCTGCAGATGCTTTCGATCCTTGCGGTATCCCACTTCGCGCCGCCTGACAGTTCACCCATAGATGCGTAAAACATAGGTGTATAACCCCTGTTATATATTTCCTGCAGGAAAGCCACGGCGATATCCGTCCTCTGGGCATTCGTCAGAGCGTACTGGGCGCTGTCCGGCTTGTCAAAGCCCTCGCAGTCGTAAGCGACCGGATAAGTAACGGGATAGCGGGAAATATAATCCGCCACCCAGTCGGCCTCCTCCCTGGCTTCCTCTGCAGTCGTGGCCGTCGAGAAGAAATAGGCGCCGATCTTGATACCGTTCTTCTGTGCCTCCTGCATATTGTACTTAGCATTTGTATCGGCATGGATCTCTCTGGAGGTGTCCGCGCGGTAGCCCACACGCACCATCGCAAAGTCTATGCCGGACGCGGCGACCTGCGCCCAGTCGATCGTTCCCTGATATCTCGCGACATCGATACCGATCGTCGTCTCGCTTGTCTCCGACACCCGGTCGGAAGAAAGAAGCTCGGTCACATCCACCTCCGCTCCCTGATCCCCGCTCATGGAGGCCGTCTGCGGATCCTCCGCTTCCGCCGCCTGTGTATCGGAGCCGCCTTTTGCCGCACTCTCCTGCTCGTCCTGCGCTCCACTATCCGTAACATCTGTTATATCAAGTTCTCCGTCATCGGACGTATCTTCCGGCAGCTCCTGTGCCTTCCCATCCGCATCGGACAGCTCCTGTGCCTGTAATACTGCCTCCGCCGGCTCTTCCGACTTTCTGCCCGTCAGAATGATGACCGCAACGACCACTGCAAAAATGAGTGCCGCCGCCACGGCGGCAGCCGTGATCAGTCTGGCGCTGACTGCAGAGAGAGCCGCTCCCTCCTCATCTTCCTCATCATAGCCGTCATCAATCTCATCGTCTGCCTCTCCGTCGTCATCGTCCAAGTCCAGCAGTTCATCGTCCCAATCTCTGTCCCGCATCACGTCTCCTCCTTCGTTATTTCCGGCGCATTTCAGCGCTGCAGACGTATCTCCGGAATTCCCTTATGATACATTGTATAACATATGTTATTATTAGAAGTTATCCAGCAGTTCCAGATAGAAGCTGTTGTAATCCTCTCTCTTCTCTTTCATAAACTGGATCGCCGTCTTCGGATGCTGGTTCAACAGTCCGGTCAGAAGATAGGGCACATCGTACCCCCAAACAACGCCTTCCTTGCGCAGCGGCACAATGTAAGACTCCACGAACTTTAAGATCGGGTTGATCCTGTACTTCGGATTTTTCAGAAATCCCAGCAGCAATTCACTCGGACAGTTTCCGCAGCCCCGCCCCATGCCGCTCACCGTGGCGTCTAAATAACTCACGCCCTTGATGATCGCCTCGGTCGTATTGGCGAAGGCGAGCTGCTGGTTGTTGTGCGCATGAATGCCGACCTTCTTGCCGTACTTGTCGGCGATCTCCAAGTATTTTTCGGAAAGCCGCCTGACCTGTTCGGGATAGAGAGAGCCATAGCTGTCCACGAGATAGATCGTGCCTACGCTGCTCTGGCACAGCAGCTCCAGCGCCGCATCAATGTCCACGTCGTTTGACTTGGAGATCGCCATGATATTGACCGTGGTCTCGTATCCCTTCTTCGTACAGTCCTCGATCATCTCCACCGCTGCGGGGATCGTATTGATATAAGTGGCCACGCGCACCATATCGACCGGGCTGTCCTTTTTGTTCAATATGTCTTTCTTAAAATCACAGCGTCCCACATCCGCCATCACGGAGATCTTCATATCCGTCTTGTTGTCCCCAACGATCTCACGAATGTGGACATCGTCGCTGAATTTCCATTTGCCGAACTTATTCACGTCGAACATTTCCTTGGAAGCCTTGTAGCCAAATTCCATATAATCGACGCCGGCGTTGATGTTCGCCTGATAGAGCGCTTTTACAAACTCGTCGGTAAAATAAAAGTCATTGACAAGGCCGCCGTCGCGCAGTGTGCAGTCCACCACCTTGATATCCGGCGTGTAGGACATGAGTGTTCTCTCTTTTGTCTGTTTCTGCATTTCTTTCGCTCTCCCTTCTCTATTGCGTAACGATCTTTCTGAAACTTTTCTTTCCCTTTTTGACGATAAACTCGTCCGCGGCGATCGCGTCCTTTGTGTAGGACGCCTTGATGTCCGTCACCTTATCGCCGTTCACGGAGACACCGCCCTGCTCCACCGCGCGGCGCGCCTCGGAACGCGATGCCGCCAGTCCTGCCGCCACCATGATCCCGAGGATATCGATGCTGCCGTCGGCAAACCGGTCATCGGCCAGAACGGTCGTCGGCATATCCTCAGAGCTGCCGCCGCCGGCAAAAAGCGCTTTCGCCGCCGCCTGTGCCTTTTTGGCCTCCTCTGTGCCGTGTACAAGACTCGTCAGCTCGTACGCCAAGATCTCTTTCGCCTGATTGAGCTGGCTGCCTTCCCACCTGTCCATCTCATCTATCTGCTCTAACGGCAGGAACGTCAGCATGCGCAGACATTTCAGGACATCGGCGTCCGCCACGTTTCTCCAGTACTGATAGAATTCAAAGGGCGATGTCTTGTTCGGATCGAGCCAGACCGCTCCCTTCTGCGTCTTGCCCATCTTCTTGCCCTCGGAGTTGAGAAGCAGCGTGATCGTCATGGCGTAGGCGTCCTTGCCAAGCTTGCGGCGGATCAGATCCGTGCCGCCCAGCATGTTGCTCCACTGGTCATCGCCGCCAAACTGCATGTTGCAGCCGTAGCGCCTGTAGAGCTCCATGAAATCATAACTCTGCATGATCATATAGTTAAATTCAAGGAAACTCAAGCCCTTTTCCATTCTCTGTTTATAGCACTCCGCGCGCAGCATATTGTTGACGCTGAAACACGGCCCGATCTCGCGGATAAAGTCCACATAATTCAGATCGAGCAGCCAGTCCGCATTGTTCACCATAAGCGCCTTGCCGTCCGAAAAGTCGATAAATCTGCTCATCTGCTTCTTAAAGCACTCACAGTTATGCTCGATCGTCTCTTTGGTCATCATCGCGCGCATGTCTGTCCTGCCAGACGGATCTCCTATCATCGCCGTACCGCCGCCGATCAGGGCGATCGGCTTATTGCCCGCCTCCTGAAGCCTCTTCATAAGGCAGAGCGCCATAAAATGTCCGACGTGCAGACTGTCCGCGGTGGGATCGAAGCCGATGTAGAACACCGCCTTGCCCGCATTGATCAAATCTCTGATCTCGTCTGCGTCTGTCAACTGCGCCAGAAGACCTCTGGCTTGAAGTTCCTCATAGATTCCCATGATTTCTGTTTCCTTTCTTAAATTGTTGTCGCTATCGCATAAGCAGACTCGGGATACTTCGTATCCCTCGTTCGCGTTGCTCGCCGTAACCCCTGCTTTTCGCTCGCTCGTGCGTCGCACGGCGTGCTCCCCGCAGACTTTCCGGCTCTGCTTATGCGCGCAAGAAAGCCCCGTCCTGCATAGGACGAGGCTGTAGTCTCGTGGTACCACCTAATTTCACAGACAATTCGCATTGTCTGCCTCTATGAGTACAATCGGGCGCTTCCCGATACCATACTCTCCTGCTGTAACGCGCATTCCGCGTCGCGGCCTACTTGGCTGTCCGTTCTGCCGCGCGGCTCCAAGATGTATTCACAGAGGACTTCCCGCGCGCCTCTCATCGACCGGCTGCTTTCTGTGCGTTCCGTGACCTGCTACTTGTTCTCTTCATCGCCTTTGTGAATCTAACTGTATTCTAATGTAGCGGAATCTTTGTGTTTTGTCAACCACTAATTCTTTTTCGGGTGTAAGTTCCTTAAAACAGTTTTCCTTCTTTCATAAAATCGATCAAATTGATATGCCGAATACCATTTCGCTTTTGTAACAGAAAATCCGTCGTCGCCACATATTTGGGGTAATTATCCCTGATCTGTTCCAGCGGCCGGTATTCTCTGTCCTCCGTATCCTTACTCAACATAATCGTATACGCGACCTGCACATAGGAATACTGCCGGTCAGCTGCACGCAGAATAAAATCGCACTCCAGTTTTCCGATCTTGCCGACGCTGACCGCATAATCATGCGCCCGCGCATAGATATAAACCATATTTTCCAGCACCGGGCCATAGTTGATGCGCTGATCTGTATTTTCGGAAAAATAAAAAGCCAAATCCGCCAAATAATACTTTTTTTCTCCGCTTAAGGATTTTTTGGATTTTAAGTCAAACCTGCCGCACTCATATAAGATTTTGGCATCAGTCAAAACCTTAATGTACCGCGATACCGTCTGTTTCGTTATCCTCACACCGCTCTTTTGCAGATTTTCACACAAACTGCCGATGCTGGTATTCGCCCCGAAATTGTTGATCACGAACCGTTGTACCGTTTCAAAAGCTTCCCTGTCTCTGATTTTTACTCTTTTTCTGATATCCTTTTCAAATATTTCCCGAATGACACCCTGCACGTAGGTCTGCTTGTCAGCCTGATCTTCCAAAAAAAGCGTCCGCGGAAAGCCGCCTTCCATAATATAAGCGTTAAATTCGTCCGCGGGCTGGTCGGATATCTTCATCTGATAAAATTTTTTCATCTGAAGATATTCCTCAAACGTGAGCGGAAACAACTCAAATTCCAAATACCGCCCAGTCAGCTTTGTGACAAGTTCTCCACTCAGCAAATAGGAGTTGGAACCCGTTATAAAGATCGACCAGCCGCCTTCGCTGCGAAAACCGTTCAAAACTTCTTCAAATCCGACGATATTCTGCACCTCATCAATGAACAGGTATTTCAATCCTTCTATGGCAGCATACCCCGCAAGCAGTTGATCTAACTCCTCCGCGTGTTTCATGCTGCGATACCCTCTGCTGTCCAGATCAATATAGATAATGTTTTCTTCCCGTATACCGGAAGTCAGCAGTTCCTTTGAAATTGTCTGCATAAGACTGGATTTGCCGCATCGTCTGACACCTGTGATCACCTTGATCAGATCATCGGTGTGGTAAAATCCCCGGATTTTTTTCAGATACTGCTCTCTTTTATACAATTCCATACGATCAGCCTCCGTGATAGTATGTCTGCATTATATATGATTTATCCGTTATTCGCAAGTTAACGATACCAATTTTGCATTTTTTTCATTTTTGGTATCCTTAACGGCAAAATAACCTGCCATTCATTGAAATCGCCTCCCACACACAACGCTGTCACATCTTCTCCATCATCTCATTCAAAATCGCCTTCACCTGATGAAAGTCGAACATATCGTACGCTTCCTTCAACTTCCTCATGGACTCGTTGATCTCTGTGCCGAAATTCTTGGCGGCAAGCTCCGGTACCAGCTGATCCGTCACCTTCATGTTCATCTTGTCGAGCTCGGTCTTGAGATTCTGCAGCATTTCCGCGGTCAGCGTCTCGACTTCTTTATCCGCGAGATCGTCCTGTACTTCCGCCTCGCTGAATTTGCCGATACCGGTCAGGTAGTTCTTAACCTCCGCCAGAATCTCCCGGAATTTATCCAGATAGCCGTTGAACTTTCGGTTGATCGCCTCCACGTCTCCCGCCTTGCCGTCAAACTCCAGTTCTTTGAAGAGCGCCGAAACTTCCATCGCGCCGATGCTCGCGCTGGAACTTTTGATGCCGTGTACATCCGTCGTGAACAGCTGGATATCTCCCGCCTCCAGAAGATTGGGGAGAAGCTCCACATATTTTTGGCCTTCGGTGTAGTATGTGTTCAGGATCGCCGCATAGGCGTCCTGATTGAAGCCGATGTTCAGAAGCCCTTTGTCGGTATTCAAGCCGCTCTGCGGCTGCTGCGCGGTATCTGCGGACGCTTGGCCTGTGCCCGCCGCGCTGTCGCTCTTCTTCGCCTCTACGCGTTCGATCAGCTCCTCAGGCAGGAACTCGAGCAGACATTTCTCCAGATACCGTCTCTTGATCGGCTTCGCCAGATATTCCTGAAAGCCGAGCCGCAGCATCTCCTCCCGCACTGTTGCGCCGTTCTGCGCAGTGAGCGCCACGAACGGCAGCCGTTTGTAATAATTATCCTCTTTCGCCCGGATCGTATGCAGCACCTCGCTGCCGTCCATATCCGGCATGACCATATCCATCAGGACAAGGTCATACTTTTCCTCCTCGATCTTTTTGATGCCGTCCTCGCCGCAGGTCGCCACGGCGATGTCGATACCGTACTTGCCGAAGATCCCCGCGGCCACTTTCAGGTTCACCGCGTTGTCGTCCACCACGAGGACCCGCGCCTTCTTGGCGGTAAACGTCTCTTCCGCCTTCTGCCGGTAATCTTCCTTCTTCCACCGGTGATTCAGGACCTCCGCCACCGCCAGACAGGACAACGGCCTGTGGATCGGGCGGCATTTGTCAAAGCTTCCGTATACCGCATCGAAATCGGACAGGACATAAGTATACTCTTCACACTGATATAAGGAAATAATGTTCGACAGATTCTCATAGACCTTATCGGTCAGGAAAATAAAGTCAAACTGTTTATCCTGAATCGCCTTGTCGAAGCTGTAGTACGAGGCGCAGTACTTGGGCCGCACGCCGAACTCGTCCATGATATCCTGCCACTTGGACACGCTGAGATCGTCTTCCGCGAAGATGAGCACGTTCGGTTTCCGCTCCTCTTCCAGACAGACCATCGGCGCGTCGTCCACGATCTTCTGCCGGAAAGAAAAGGCAGAGGAAAGCCCGACATTTTCAATGCTCTCCACCTGAATACTGCCCTGCATCATGGTGAGGAGCTCTTTGCAGATCGTAAATTTCAGGCCGATGCCTTTCAGATTGCTGGACTGGCGGGAATCATAAGTGTCGTATGAGCCGAAGAGCGACTGTATGTCGATCTGCGACAGCCCTCGTCCCGTATCGGCGACGGTGCAGTGAAAGACCGCCTCGCCGGCTTTCTCGTCCCGCTCGCAGTCTATCTCTAAGATCACCCTTCCGCGCGTCGTAAAATCAATGGAAATAAAGAGCAGATACAGAAAGATCTGCCTGATCGTCACACTGTCCCCATACAGTCTGCTCGGAATGCTGCCGTCCAGCCTGACGTCCAGATACAGGTTTTTCTTCTGCGCCTCCTCCGAAATGGCGCCTATGATACCGTTGGCAAGCTCCGCAAAGCTGTACGGCTCTTCGATCAGATGCATACCGCCCGCATCGATCTTGGCGTAAGTCAGAACATCGTCGATGATAGACAGCAGATCGTAAGCCGCGCGCCTGACCGTACCGACGGCGTTCTTTGCCTCACCGCCCGGATCGCCCTTCAGCATGATCTCCGACAGATTGATGATAGAGTTCATCGGCGTTCTGATCTCGTAGGAGATGTTTTCCA
Source organism: uncultured Lachnospiraceae bacterium (assembly GCA_947626745.1). Taxonomy (GTDB): domain Bacteria; phylum Bacillota; class Clostridia; order Lachnospirales; family Lachnospiraceae; genus UBA3282. The sequence goes on along the minus strand of CANQTF010000001.1, from coordinate 75,093 downwards.
GAAACTGGCTTTTTGCAGCGCCGACATTTTCTATTTTGCGTATGCTCTCGGCGATCTTCTGCTGCTGCCGGTAATAGAACTGCTTTTGCGCGAAGACAAGCGACACCAGCAGGACCGCCGTACTCACAAAGCTGATCGTCAGATCCGTAAAGCGAAACACTCTCTCCGCACGGAACACCGAACCGTCCAGCGGATAGAAGATAATACTGTACAGGCAGCACTGCTCAAACACGAACAGCACCAGCGAGAGGCCGCGCAGGAACCCGTCAAGGACACAGTACATGATCAGCATACTCAGGACGAACCACATGACAGCCGCGCCGTACACGACACAATCCGGCCGCAGCACGATCGGGATCGCGATGCCGTTCAGTACGATAAGCGTCAATACCGCCGTCAGCTTGTACCTGCCCGTGTACAGCTCCAAGCTTAACAGCAGGAGGCTGCCAAACGCAACGACAGCCATGGAAATGACGCTCAGTCTGCTCATATTCCCCGCAAATACGTGGATCGGCAGCATCACAATATTCTCAATGGCGCCGACAACGAGCAGAACGAGCAGATTGAACTCGCTCAGTTCCCTGCCGTTCTGTCTTTTTGTAAGCACACTGCCAATTTTATGTACCATAATCTTCCCCGTTCTCAGCCGGCTTTCTGCGCCGCCCGATCTTCCCTGTCGGAAACATAGACGATCAGCTCCTCGGGCAGACACTGCCGCAGTACCTTCTCAAACTTCTCGCGCTCGATGGGCTTTGAAATGTACTCGTCAAAGCCGGCATTCAGGAACATCTCCCGCGCGCCGCTGACGGCATTGGCCGTGAGGGCGGCCACGGGCACGGTCTTGCATCTCGGATCCTCCAGCGCCCGTATATTCTTAAGCGTGTCGATACCGTCCATTTCCGGCATCATATAATCCAACAGGATCAGATCTGCCGGCGTCTGCTGCAGGAGCCTGAGACATTCCGCACCGCTCGACGCCACCGTCACCTGCGCCTGATACCGCTGCAGCATACTCGCGGCCACATCCAGATTGACGATATTGTCGTCAACCACCATGATGTGCGCATCGGGGCAGATGAAGTGCCCTGTGTAATCCCGCTTCCGGATCATACTGTTATGTCTGCCGCGCAGCAGCGCGTCCAGATTCAGACAGTTGACCGGCCTTGCGAAGGTCATCTTCACAAGCGGGTCATCAAAGGCGATGATATCCGACCCGATCAGTATGAGCGACTGCGGCGGCAGGATCTCATCAAGCCTCTCCTTAAGCGCCTCGTAGCGCTCCGCCGCGATCATGATGTGCGTATACGCTTTGCTTGTACACTCCTGCAGGAAGATCTCATCCGAGGTCGCCTGACAGAATGCTGTCGACATATCGTGAAGCGCTTTGGCAAACATACTGCTCTGCATATTGGTATTCTCATAGAAAAGTATATTGGCGGCTTTGGCCGTTTCCCGGTCGGTCAGACAGGCTTCCGACACATATCCCTGCCGCAGATCGAAAGAATAGGTCCTCTCATGCACCGTCTCGTCCATATGCATACCGCCGTCCAAAAGACGGAGCAGACGATGCAGGAACACCGCTTCCGTACCGACGTCTTCCTCTCTCTCCAGTATCTCTTTGTAGGAATATTGAAAAGCGCCTGCGGCCTTGACCTCCACAAGCAGACAGACCTGTTTTTCGTCCGCGTCCTCCCTGTCGATCCGCAGATGCACCTGCCCGCTCTGCATCGATTTCACAACACCCGTTATGACGCTGATCATGACCTGCCGTACCAGTACCGTGTCACCCAAGAGCTGCTCCGGCAGATCCGGCGCGATATCCGTAAAAAACTCCAGATTATAATCCGCGAACCGCACGGTGATCAGATTGATCAACTCATCGACGATATCGCCCACATAATAGCTCTTGCTTTGGGCCGAGGGATCGATATCGTCCAGTTTGGAGAAATCCATGATCTCATTGGTGATCGACAGGAGCGCCCTGCTGGAATTGGTGATGTGGAATGCGCTGTCCTTGATACGCTCGTCAACATCCTGTTCAAGAAGCAGCTCCGACACGCCCAAGATAGCGTTGAGCGGCGTCCTGATCTCATGCGACATATTGACGAGGAACATATTTTTGGCATAATCAAACTGCTCCGCCTGCCGCTCCGTCTCGATCCTCTCGGCGATCTCACGGCGCAGTATCCTTGTGTGAAAAAATGTCAGCACGCCGCTGACGATCCCCAGCAGGATCAACGCTGCAACGATCCTCGCCAGGAGTACGGCGTTGTCTCTGCCGCTCATGGCCGAAACAGCGGAGAGATGATTGACGTTCGTCCGCATCAGGTACATACACAGGATAGCGACCGCGGAATCCGCCAGAACCAAGAGAAAAGCCCAACGCTTACTGAACAGGACCGCCGCAAAAATGATCCCCATGAGAAAATAAATGGGAAAATCATACAGGGCATACGGCACATGCGTAGCCATGAACGGCAAAAAGATAAAAAAGGCCAGAAAAAAATAACAGACCGCCGCCCGCCTCACATCTTTCATCCGGCGCTCCGCATACATCATCAAAAGCGTCACCGCAGCGCCGAAGAAAAGCATGAGCGGCACATAGACGCTCAGCCGCAGGAAAACGGTAAACAGCATCAAAAAGGAACACACCACAAGACTGAGCACCATCGACACGCGGAACAATAGCTGCTGCTTGGGCAGTTCTATATCCAAATATTTTTGCAATCGCTGATTTGCCGTCATATCCGGTCATCCCCTTTTCGCCTTACCCTGCAACGTTGTGGATATCGTTTTCGACCGAAAGGAATACGTCCACAACGGTCGGGTCAAAGCTGGTAAATTTCATAAATTTGATCTTCATCATCGCCTCCTGATGACTGAAGCGTTTGCCTTCCGTACCGATGCACCGGAGATTGTCATAGGTATTGACGACCGCCAGTATCCTCGCCTCCAACGGGATATTCTCCCCGTCCAATCTGTCGGGATACCCCTTGCCGTCCCATCTCTCGTGATGGCTGCGGCACATATTGTAGGCATAATTCATAAAATTGTTCTCGCCCGCGCTCAACTGCGTCACCTTGGACAGCATATCCGCCCCGAGCGTCGTGTGCGTTTTGAGCGCCTCGTGCTCGAACTCGCCTTCGCCGCTCTGCCTCGCGCTGTTGATATACTGGTCGGCTATGCACAGCTTGCCGATATCATGGATCTTGGAAGCAAAGCATATCGTCGTGCCGTCATCGGCGCTCAGGCTGCACTTGCCGCTCCTCACCATAGCGCTCACGAGGACGTCCATATACTGCTCCACACGTCTTGCATGATCCCCGCTGAAGCCGTCGCGCTTTGTCATCAGATCCACGAACATCGCCACGATAGAATACTGCAGTTCCAGATTTTTCTTGTTCTTTTCCTGCACGAGGTTGTTCAGGGAATGATTCATCTCCGCCAGCTTCCTGCGCTGCGTCAAAAGCTGGATCTGGATATCCACGCGTTTCTTTAACAGATTCGCCGTATATGGCTTCCTGATATAGTCCATCGCGCCCAGATTATAACTTTCCAGCTCGGTCGTGTCGTCGTCCTGCGCCGTCAGGAAGATGATCGGGATATTTACTAACTTCGGGATATTCTTCATCTCCGAGATGACCTGAAACCCGTTCACGTTCGGCATATCCACATCGAGCAGCACCAGATCGGGCAGCTCCGGCATATCGTTCAGGCACTCCAACGCCGAGATGCCGGAAGAGACGGGGATCACCTCATACTCGTCCTCCAGCGTTTTCCTCGCCATGATCAGATTGGCCATGTTGTCGTCTACAATCATTACTCGATACATACTGTCACCTCACACCCTTCTTATCTTTCACAGACCCTTTATCTGTTTGTCATCAATTTCATCATTGCCTGATTCAATCCGTCTACCGTCAGCTTATACATCGGGAACAGCCCTTTGATCGCCGTCTCCGCCTCCCGCCACGGCGCATGCCCCGGCGCCATCTTCGGATTCAGCCACACGATCTTCTTGTAATGCCGCTTCATCAGCATAAGCCACTCCATGCCCGAAAGTCCGCCGTTCGGCCCCCTGTAATTGCCCGACTCGGAATACAGCTCTTCCGGCGCCATCGCCGCGTCGCCCACGATGATGACCTTGTAGTCGCTGTCCAGATTGCGGAACATCCACTCCGTCTCGATCCAGTCGCCGTACTCGCACTCCGGCGTATTGTACAGATTGGAATAGATACAGTTGTGGAAAAAATATGTCTTTACATCTTTGTAGTGATTGGATTTGTGTACGGACTGAAACAGCTCGCTCAGAAGCGTCGTGTAGGGGATCATCGTACCGCCGGAATCCATCAGCAGAAGGAGCTTCACCGCATTCTTGCGCGGCTTCTCCATCACGATCTGCAGACAGCCGCCGTTGTTGCACGTCGCGTCTATCGTACCGTCTATGTCCAGCTCCGTCTTAGGGATATCCAGCCTCGCGGAAAACTGTCTGAGTTTTCTGAGCGCCACCTGAAACTGCCTGTTGTCGATCACCTTGTCATTCCTGAAATCGCGGTACTTCCTCGATCCGACCACCTGAAATGCGGACTGGTATCCCGTCGTGCCGCCTACCCTGATACCGCCCATATTGCCGCCCATGTTGCCAAAGGACGTCTTGCCCATCGTGCCGATCCAAAAACTGCCGCCGTTGTGTTCCTCGTCCTGATCCCGCAGACGATCCTTGAACTTGTTCTCCACGTCCTCCTTGTCCATGTTGATCACTTCCTGATTCATCTCATGGCGCATCTCCTCAAAGGCCTCCTGCAGCTCCGGCTTATCCAGCCACCGCAGCATGCTCTTCGTGATCTCGTTCTCGGACCGGATCCCCCTGAACACTTCATCGAATGCCATATCAAACTTGTCGTACTCCGTCTCGGACTTCACGAGGATCATGCGGGACAGATAATAAAATTCCGTCAGACTGCTGTGGCACAGCCCTTGATCCAGCGCGTCCTGCAGCGTCAGCCACTCGCTCAGCGACACATCGAGCCCTTTTTCTTTTAAGGTGTAAAAGAATTTACTGAACATACCTACCCTCTTACAGGTTCTTCCTGCTCCTGACCGTCTCCAGATCTTCGTCCTTCTTGACCACCACGCCGATAAAAGGAAGCTCCTCCCGCAGTCTGTCCGTCGGAATGCCGCCGATCTGCAGGGCGTTGATCCAGTCGATCAGCTCCGACGTGCTCGGTTTCTTGCGGATATCCTTCATCGAGCGGATCCAATAGAATACCTCCATCGCATCTTTTAAGAGCTTCTCTTCCACATGCGGATAGTGCGTCCTTACGATCTCCTCCATAAGCTCCTGCTCGGGAAAATCAATATAGTGGAATATGCAGCGGCGCAGAAAAGCATCGGGCAGCTCCTTCTCCGCGTTGGAGGTGATGATGACGATCGGGCGGTGCTTCGCCTTGACCGTCCGCTTCGTCTCGTGGATATAGAACTCCATTTGATCCAGTTCCCAGAGCAGATCGTTGGGAAATTCCAGATCCGCCTTGTCGATCTCGTCGATCAGCAGGATCACCTGCTCCTCGGATTCAAACGCCTCACCCAGCTTGCCGAGCTTGATATAGTGGGCGATATCATCGACCCCTTCCTCGCCGAACTGCCCGTCGTACAGCCTCTGGATCGTATCGTACATATACAGGCCGTCCTGCGCCTTCGTCGTCGATTTGATATTCCATATGATCAGTTTCTTGCCGAGGGAATTGGCGACCGCCTGTGCCAGCATGGTCTTGCCCGTTCCCGGCTCTCCCTTCACGAGGAGCGGCTTCTGCAGGGCTATTGCCACATTGACGCTCGCCAAAAGCTGTTGGGACGCCACATAGTCCGGGGTGCTGTTAAAACTCTGATTCTGTTCGCTCATTTTCCGATCCTTTCCGGTGCTTTCGTTATTTCCGAAAATTTGTCTTCTTGCCTTACCTATAAATGTATGTTACGATATTTCAGGTACAAAAGCAAGAACTTGTTGTAAGAATCACGGAGGGACGAACCCATGTCAGAAAAGCAGACAAACCACCGGAAATCCGGACTTTCCTTCGAGGTATTTCCCCCGAAAAAGGACGAGGAATTCGAGAACGTATATCAGATACTGCGGGACCTCGGCGCCCTTTGTCCCGACTTCATCAGCTGCACTTACGGGGCCGGAGGGTCCAGAGCCGGCAAGACGATAGAGATCACTTCCTTCATACAGAAAGAGCTGCAGATCGACGCGGTCGCCCACATCACCTGCGTAGGCTTTACAAAAAAGGATCTGGCCGAAAACTGCGCCGCCTTGCGGGAAGCGGGCGTGACCCATGTGCTGGCGCTGCGCGGGGACAGGCCGCAGACGATGACGGATGAGCAGTATGACCGGCGGGAATTTCACTATGCGTCCGACCTCGTGCGCTATCTGAAAGAGCACACGGATCTGATCATCTCGGGCGCGTGCTATCCCGAGAAGCACTTTGAAGCGCCGAGTTTCGAGGAGGATCTGCGCCACCTGAAAGAGAAGGTCGATGCCGGCGTGAGTTCCCTGATCTCCCAGATGTTCTTTGACAACGACTTCTTCTACCGTTTTCTGGACAGGGCGGCCGCGATCGGGATACACGTGCCCGTCCACGCGGGCATCATGCCGATCACGACGGCCAAACAGCTCGGCACGACCGTGTCCCTGTCCGGCTCGACCGTACCCAAGAAGCTGGCTGACCTCATCGCCACCTACGGAGACGACAAGGAGGATATGCGCAAGGCCGGCATCGCATACGCCGTGGAGCAGATACGCGATCTGCAGGAGCACGGCGTGGACGGCATACACATCTATTCCATGAATAAAGTAAAGACGACTACCGACATATATCATATGCTGTAGCCGCCTTCCCTGCTTGGTTTTTTATGAGTCCTCTTCTTCCCACGGAAGAAGGGGATTTTCTATTTTCTTGTCGCGGAGCATCAGATTCTTCACCGCCTCGTCGGCAGACTGCCCCTCGAACAGGATCGCATTCACTTCCTCGATGATAGGGAGCTGCACGTCATATCGCCTCGCCAGTCCGATCGCGGCTTTGGCGGAATACACGCCCTCCACCACCATTTTGACCTCTTCCATCGCCTGTTCCATCGTGAAGCCCTGCCCGATCAGGATACCCGCGCGCCTGTTGCGCGAGTGCATGGAGGCGCAGGTGACGATCAGATCGCCGATCCCCGTCAGCCCGTAAAACGTCTCCAGCTTGCCGCCCATCTTCACGCCGAGTCTGCCGATCTCCGTGATCCCTCTCGTGATCAGTGCGGCCTTGGTGTTGTCGCCGTAGCCCAGCCCGTCCGCAATACCGGCCGCCAGCGCCACCACATTTTTGAGCGCCGCGCCAAGCTCGATCCCCAGCACGTCGGGGCTGATGTATACGCGGAAGACTTCGTTCATAAAGATATTCTGCAGATATTCCGCCGTGGCCTTGCGCTTCGCGCCGACAACGATAGTCGTCGGCAGCCCTCTGCCCACTTCCTCCGCATGGGAAGGCCCGGATAAGACCGCCACCTCCGTCTGCGGAAGTTCCTCCTCGATGACCGCCGACATCGTCATCAGCGTCTTATCCTCGATCCCCTTGGAGGCGTTGATGATGAGCTGCCCGTCGCGCACATAGGGCGCAAGGCTGCGCGCCACGCTCCTCGTGTGGGGAGACGGCACCGCCAGCACCAGCACGTCCCGCCCGGCTGCCGCCGTCTGCAGGTCCGTCGTAAACTCCATATCGTCCGGCAGCTTCACGCCGGGCAGTTTATCCTTGTGCTCGCGCTCGGTCTTTAACATCTCGATCTCCGCTTCCACGATAGACCACACCGTCACGCGGTGACCGTTCCTGTGCAGATTCAGCGCCAGCGCGGTGCCCCAGCTTCCGGCGCCTATGATACTGATGTCAGCCATTCTCTTCTCCTTCTCTCTTCTCGGACATAGCCCTGTCCGGGTCTTTGCCGCCGTCCCTGTGGCTCAGATAAGTCTTGCGCTCCGTGCCGCTCAACAGTCTCTTGATATTCTCCCTGTGCTTATAGTAAGCCATGACCGTCAAAAACGCGGTCACTATGTACAGTTCGATCAGGTGCGGCTGCGTCATGCCGAATACGCCCGCCTGTCCTAACAGGATCATCTCCGCGAAAAAGCCGGCATACAGAACCAAAGATCCCAGAGACACATAGTGCGTCGTAAAGAACACGCCGAAGAACAGCACGATCGCCACCGGGATAAAATAAGGGTGGAAGGCGAGGATCATGCCGGCCGTCGCCGCAATGCCCTTTCCGCCTCTAAAATGCAGATAAAAAGGAAAATTGTGCCCGAGGATCGCACCGGCCGCCGCATATATCTTTAACAGGTAGACCATGTCCTGATGTGTTTTGCCAAAGATGAGATCCGCGGCCACGATCGCCAAGATACACTTGGCGATATCGCCAAACAGCACGAGTATGCCCGCCTTGCGCCCCAGCACCCTGAGGGTGTTGGTCGTGCCGGCGTTGCCGCTCCCGTAGTCCCTGATGTCGATCCCGTGGAGTTTTCCATAGATATAAGCCGTCTGAAACAGGCCGAACACATAGCCTATCAGCAAACATATTAACCGTTCCACTTTTATTTACTTTTCCTTTCTCTCCCGTATGATGAATTTAAACGGCGTTCCCCGGAAGCCAAACGTCTCTCTGATCTGATTCTCCAGATATCTCGTGTAGGAGAAGTGCATCAGCTCTTTGTCGTTGACAAAGATAACGAAGGTCGGAGGTCTCACGGCCGCCTGTGTGATGTAGTACAGGCGCAGACGCTTCCCCTTGTCCGTGGGAGGCTGCTGCATCGCCACCGCCTCGGACATGATCTCGTTGAGCACGCCCGTCGCCACACGCATGGCGTGATTCTCATTCACGATGTCTATCGTATCATACAGCTTCGTAAGTCTCTGTCCGGTCATTGCAGAGATAAACACGATCTCCGCATAGGGCATAAAAGAGAGCACCTGCCTGACCTTCTGCGTGTATTCATTGACGGTCTTATTATCCTTCTTGATGACATCCCACTTGTTGACCGCAATAACGGTCGCCTTGCCGCGGTCATGGGCTATTCCCGCGATCTTGGCATCCTGCTCCGTCACGCCCTCCGTGGCGTCGATGACAAGTATCACGATATCCGCCCGCTCCACGGCGGCGACGGTGCGGATGATCATATAGCGCTCCAGATCCTCTTTGATCTTGTTCTTTCTGCGCAGTCCGGCCGTGTCGATAAAGACATACTCCCTGCCGTTGTGGGTGACCTCCGTGTCGATCGCATCTCTTGTCGTGCCCGCGATATCGGACACGATCACGCGGTTTTCCCCTGTCAGCCTGTTGATAATGGAGGATTTCCCCACATTGGGCTTGCCGACGATCGCGACCTTGATGCGGTCGTCCTCCTCCTCTTCCGCCGCCTCCCTGTCAAAATAAGAGGAAACCTCGTCCAAAAGCTCCCCGAATCCCAACTTATTGACGGACGAGACCGGAAACGGCTCCCCGATGCCCAGATTGTAGAACTCATAGACATCGGCCATATATTTGTTGAAATCATCTACCTTGTTGACGGCCAGCACGATCGGTTTTCGTGAGCGCCGCAGCATATCCGCCACCTTGGAGTCCGCATCCACCAGCCCCTGCTTCACGTCCACCATAAAAATGATCACGTCCGCCGTGTCGATCGCCATCTGCGCCTGTTCTCTCATCTGCGAAAGAATGACGTCCCGGCTCTCCGGCTCGATGCCGCCCGTGTCGATCAGCGTAAAATTCATGTCAAGCCACGAGATATCCGCGTAGATGCGGTCTCTGGTGATCCCCGGCGTGTCCTTGACGATCGATATATTTTCCCCTGCCAGTGCGTTGAACAGTGTGGATTTCCCCACGTTGGGTCTTCCCACCACCGCGACGATCGGCTTGGCCTTCCTCTTGCTCATGTATCACACCTCTAACACCGTATGCACAAAATCATGTCCGCTTGATTTTACAATATCTATCTTTACTTGTAAAGCCTTTTCCATCTCCGAAACGGTAACGTCGTCCAAGAGATAATCCTCTCCGCTGCGCAGCACGTTCTGCGGGAGCAGCAGCCGCTCGCCCAGTTTTCTGCCCCGAAGCTGCCGTATGATGTCCTGCCCCGTCAGAAGCCCGGACACCGTGATCAGCTCGCCGAAGAAATCGTTGGTGATCGCATAGACATGGATCGTCAGAGCCGGGAAACACGCCGTCATGCGCTGCGCCATCGCCGACAGATACGGATACGCCAGTCTGCCCGTCGCCACCGACAGCTCGCCCCGGCAGCCCGCATACCGCTCTCTCTCCTTCTCGACCTGCGTCATCGCCTCGTCAAACTCATCCGCCTGAAGGCGTAACATCCCCACGCCGTTCTCGAGCTGCGGATACCCGTCGTACCGCTCCGCTTCCGGCAGCTTCTCCCCTGCCAGCTCATACCACTCATCTGACGCGTGTACAAAATGGAGCCCGTGTTTGGGATAGAGCCTGTCCTGCCAGCCGTGGATACACCTAAGGACCCGCTTCGCATCCTCCCTGTCAAAGGGCTCTAACGGGTACAGCCCGTCCCGAAATTTGGAAAGCCCGACGGGAACGACCGACACGCTCTCCAAATGCGGCAGATATGCGGTCAGATCCGCTATGCTCCGCTCCAGCTTTGCCCCGTCGTTGATCCCCTTGCAGAGTACGATCTGTCCGTTCATGGTGATACCCGCCTCGTACAGTCTCTGCACGTGTCCGAGCGCCTGACCCGCGAAGCGGTTGTTCAGCATCCTGCAGCGGAGCTCCGGATCGGTCGTCTGAAAAGAGATGTTGATCGGCGACAGACGATACCGAATAATGCGGTCTATGTCCCTGTCGGACATGTTCGTCAGCGTCACATAATTCCCCTGCAGAAAAGACAGACGGGAATCGTCGTCCTTAAAGTAGAGCGTTTCGCGCATCCCCTTCGGCATCTGGTCGATAAAGCAGAAGATACACTTGTTCCTGCACGAACGATACTCGTCCATCAGTCCGTTCTCGAAGACGATCCCCAGATCCTCGTCATAGTCTTTATCGATCTCCAGAAGCCACTCCTCGCCGTTCTTCTTCCTGACCGACACCTCCACATACTCGTCCTGCGTCAGATACTGATAATCAAAGATATCCTCGATCTCTGTGCCGTTGACGGCAAGCAGGATATCCCCCGTCTCTATCCCCATTTCCTCCGCCGCGGAACCCGCTTCGACCCGCTGCACGATATGCTGCTTTTTTTCTTCCTTCCGCATGATATCCGTCTCCCGCCGCACATGGTATGCGCTGTCTATATTCTACTAGAAATTTCTTGACGTGTCACTAGCGGAATGATATAAAATAAGTGTTGCTGTGCGGTTACATTACAGTCACGAATGACGGGAGGAAACCATGCCTAACACGGAACAGCTTAAGAATGCGATGCCGGTCGCACCGATCAAGCTTCTCACGACGAGATCCGCTCTGCCGCTCGCCGCTAAGGTCAACAGTCATCTGGTGGAGTTTCGCAAGAGCCTTGACAACAATTTCAAGAACGATCCGGCTTTTCACGGATATATGGAAGACAACTATCTTGTGGAGGTGGAATGCCCCCGTTTCGGAACGGGCGAGGCCAAAAGCGTGCTGCCCTCCTCCGTCAGAGGCAAGGATATCTTTATCTTGGTAGATGTGTGCAACCACAGCATCACCTATCAGATGAACGGCTTTGAGAATCACATGTCCCCCGACGACCACTATCAGGATCTGAAAAGGATCATCTCCGCCATCAACGGCAAAGCGCACCGCGTCACCGTGATCATGCCCTTTCTCTACGAGGGCAGACAGCACAAGCGCAACGGCCGCGAATCGCTGGATTGCGCCTACGCGATCAAGGAGCTTATGGATATGGGCGTGGCCAATTTCATCACCTTTGACGCCCACGATCCCAGAGTGCAGAATTCAGTGCCGCTCAAGGGCTTTGACAACTTTACGCCGCCCTATCAGTTTATCCGCTCGCTGCTTCACACCGAGAAGGATCTCATCATAGACAAAGAACACACGCTAGTCATCAGTCCCGACGAGGGAGCGCTCGACAGGGCGGTCTATTTTGCGGATGTTCTGGGAGTAGATGTGGGTATGTTCTATAAACGCCGTGATTACTCCGTTATCGTGAACGGCAAGAATCCCATTGTTGCGCATGAATTTCTGGGCGACAACGTGGACGGCAAAGACGCCATTATCATCGACGACATGATCTCCTCCGGCGGCAGCATGATCGACACCGCCATGCATCTCAAGAAGATGAATGCAAAGCGCGTCTTCGTATGCTGCACCTTCGGTCTCTTCACAGACGGCCTGAAGGCCTTTGATGAGGCCTATGAGAAATGTTATTTTGACAGGATCATCTCGACGAACCTCTGCTATCAGCCCCCGGAGCTCAAAGAAAAGCCCTACTATGTGGAGGCTGATATGAGTAAGTTCGTCGCTTCTATCATTGATTTCCTGAACCATGACGCTTCCATGGCTAACATCTACACGCCCACCGACAAGATCCACCAGATCCTTGCCCGCTACAACAACCGTGAGATGAGCGCGTTTGAGCTGTAGCGCTAGTCCCGCGCGGCCGGGAACGTCAGAATGACCTTGAACAGATCGCCGTCGAGACGGATCTCAAACGTTCCGTTCTGCGCCTCGGTCAGATTCTTGGCGATAGACAGCCCCAGTCCGCTTCCCTCCGTCGTTCTCGACTCGTCTCCTCTGATGAACCGCTCCGTCAGTTCAGCGGGGTCACAGTTCAGCGCCGTCGCCGAAATATTCTTGACGGTGAGCGCGATATATCCGTCCTTGTCAGGCACATGGTCTATCGTCAGATACACTCTCGTCCCTTCCATGGCATACTTGTATATATTGTTGAAGAGATTCTCGATCACGCGCCATATCCTGCGGCTGTCAGCCTCGATCACGGCATGCGGCGCATTGATGTTCATGACGGTGATCAGCTTCCTCTGTTCAAACTTTTCCGAGAACTCGCCGAGCGTCTGGTTCATCAGTTCGGCCAGATCGATCCGCTCAAAATGCAGATTGATATTGCCGGAGGATATCTTGCTCGCCTCAACCAGATCGTCGGTCAGCTGCTTCAGTCTCTGAGATTTCTCATCGAGCACATTGATATAGCCCCGTATCTTTTCGTTATCCACCTGTTCCCGCTTGATCAGATCCACATAATTGATGATCGAGGTGAGCGGCGTCTTGATATCGTGGGATACGTTCGTGATCAGATCCGCCTTCATGCGCTCATCCTTCATGCTGATCTCCACCGCTTCCTTGATGCCCTTGCCGATGCTGTTGACGGAATTGGCAAGCGTCAGGTTGTCCCCGTGCATATTGTCCGTATCTACCTGATGCTCTGTCTGTCCGCCGGCAATGATCTCGATCCCGTTCACGATCTCCTGCTGTTCCTTGGCGCTGCGGAAGAGTACGATACCCACGAAGATATCCGCCGCCGCCAGTATGATACAGGCCGCGATGCTGAGCACGCCGGCCCCTGCAAACGCGAACAGCAGCATGGCGACATTGAACAGGACGAAGGCGGCATACGGCAGCCACGTGCGCAGCACGATATCGCTGTTGTCGTACACCTTCCAGCCGAACCGCACGGCGCGGCCGAACAGTCTCTTCAGATAGCTGTTCTTCCAGAGCGAGCGCGCCTTGATCCTTCTGACCAGACTGTAGAAGAAGAACATAGCCGCCCAGTCCGCCAAGAACACATAGACTGCCAGCATGGCGATGCTCAACGTCCGCGCCGATCCCGTCAGATCCGCCAGCGCCCACGGACTGGTCGGGTCGATGCCCGTCAGTTCAAGCAGCACCATAAGGATCACCAGTCCTATGACCGCCGCACCGCAGACGAGGACGAACGCGCCCTCCGTGGGGATCACACTGTCGAAAGCCGTCAGGCTGACGCATCTGTTCCCTTCCTCGTCCACAGCCCGTCCCTCCGTACAGGTCAGATAAAACCAGAGGAGCAGATACAAAAGCCCCGCCGCCAGCGCGACGATCGCGCTCTGCAGCATATAGGCCCCGTAATGGTAGAAGTTCTGATATCCCTGCCAGAATCCGTCATGAGCGGGGTACTTCGTGTCCACGCCCACCCAGATCTTCGTCGCTTCCGGATAGGCATAATCGTAGGCGTTGAGCACCTGCCTTACCGTGTCCTCTTCCAGACCCGTATTGGTCTCATAGACCATATCCGACGGCGCATAGTAGATATAGCGCCCGTCCTCCATTTCCTCCGTGTGCAGTACGTCTGTCTCCGCCAGTTCCTTCGCACAGGCAAAAGCCGGGTTGCCCGCGTCCTGCGCCGTCAGATTCGTAAAGACCTGCCGCCCTTCCTCCGTCTCCTGCACGATCACATAGCGCATATTGGTCTTGTCCGCACTGTAGAAATCGTTGAAATCCAGATATTCCCGATAGTTGTAAGCCAGCCCGTTGGCTGCGGTCTTCACCTGATTGCACAGATCATAATACAGCTCCCAATCGGACACATAATCCTCCAGCTTCCCGCCGTCCACGGTCCGGTAACGGTTCACCAGGATATTGCATCTCTCCAAACCGTCCTCTTCATCGGCATAGGGAGACTCCGCCACAGTCTCTTCGTCATATGCGTCCGCAATCTTCACCTGATAACCGTAACCGTCATCATCCGTATAGACCCAAAGCTGATTGCCCGACACATCCTCCTGATATAATCCGTCGTCGTTCCCGTTCTCCCCGACCTCATAGCCCAGATACGAATCCAGATCGGACAGCGAGGCAAACGTCACTCTGGTCAGGGGCGACAGGAAAGCCGCCGACTGCTCCGGCGTCATGGTCTCGGTCCTCGTCTCGAAACCATAGCTCTGCCATTTTAGCAGATCCTCCAGATAATACTGTGCGGTCACATACTGCCCCGGCAGCCCTATCTGCCGGTAGTTGTAAGCCGTCACATCGATCACTTTTCTGCCGTCAAAGCGGCCGTCCGTCTCCATCTGCCCGCTCACCACGCCGTGCCGCACCGCATCGGAAAGTTCAGCCCCGAGCAGGTTTAGGAACATATCGGTGGCCTCGTAGCTCTTCGACCGGTCCGCCAGAGAAAAATGCATCGTATAGGTCTTCTGAAACGCGCCCGCCCGGAAGCCGGAAGCCCCCACCGTCACACAGACGGCCGCAGCCGTGACGGCCAGCGCGGTATGCTGCAGGAATCTCAAGAATTTCCTTCCCACTTTGTTATTTTCCTTTTTTCTCATCTTAACTCCCATCTGAACAGCCCTGCTTTCGTATCTGTTCTGTCTTTCACCGTACCGTCTACTGTTTCTCGATCTTATAGCCGACGCCCCACACGACTTTCAGATATCGCGGCTCTTTCGGATTGATCTCTATCTTCTCGCGGATATGCCTGATATGTACCGCCACGGTATTGTCCGCGCCGATGGCCTCCTCATTCCAGATACTCTCATAGATCTGGTTGATAGAGAACACCCTGCCGCAGTTCTTGACCAAGAGAAGCAGGATGTTGTACTCAATGGGCGTCAGCTTAACGGCCTCCCCGTCAACCGTGACTTCCTTCGTATCGTCGTTGATACACAGGCCGCCCACCTGAAAAAGCGCGTTGTTGTCCACATTCAGATTGCCCAGCGTGGTGTATCTTCTCAGATTTGACTTGACCCTCGCCACCAGCTCCAGCGGGTTAAAAGGTTTCGTCACATAGTCGTCCGCCCCGATATTGAGCCCGAGTATCTTGTCATTGTCCTCCGACTTCGCCGACAGGATAATGATCGGAATGCTGGAATATTCTCTGATCTTCAGCGTCGCATGGATGCCGTCCAGCTTCGGCATCATGACGTCTATGATGAGCAGATGGATCTGCTGCTCCTTTAAGATCCTGATCGCCTGTTCTCCGTCATAGGCCTTGAAGATCGTGTAGCCTTCCTGCAGCAGATAGATCTCTATCGCATCCACGATCTCTTTGTCGTCGTCGCAAACCAATATATTGGCCATGCCCTCACCTCTCTTGTCTTTCAGCCGCGCGGACTTGTTTTCTTTCGTGTATGAGTTCATTAAAACACGAAAACCTAAAGGAAAAGATGTGAAAATCTTTAATGTTTTCTTAAGATAGCAGTCCGAGGAACGCGCCCATGTTTCCGCGCTTTCCGTGGCTTGCCCTGTGGGAGAACAGATAAGCGCTGTTGTGACACGTACACAGGTCCGTCACCTGTATCTGTTCCGCCGGGATCCCTGCCTCCGTCAGGACGATCTCGTTGGCGCGCCACAGGTCAAGCTGATATTTCCCGCCGCCCTTGGCAGACAGGAGCCCGTCAGTCTGTCCCGTAGCGCGAAATTCCCCCGCAAACGCCTCCGCGACATCTTCGCTCACCTCGTAGCATGCCTGACAGATAGACGGCCCGATCACCGCCACGATATCCTTCGGATCCGTCCCGTACGTCTCATGCATCTTCTCCGCCACGCACCTGCCCATACGCGCCACCGTGCCCCGCCAGCCGGAGTGCGCAAGCGCGACCGCCCTCCTTCTCGTATCGACGAAATAGAGCGGCACGCAGTCGGCATAGAACGTCGCCAGCACGATACCCGGCTCGTCTGTCAGCAGTCCGTCGATATCCGTATAATCTCTCGGGCGCAGGATCCCTTTGCCGCCGTCCGCTCTCGTGGCGATCCTGAGATTGACCGTGTGAGTCTGATCGGAACAAACGATATCCTCCAGGCCGCACCCGAGCGCTCCCGCGATCCGCCTGAAATTCTCGTCCACCGCCTCTTTCTCGTCGCCGCGTGTGTAACTCAGATTCATGGTACTATAGACGCCTTTGCTCACGCCTCCCGCCCTCGTAGAAAAAAGATGCCGCACGATGCCTGTCCTCTCAAGTATCGGAAAGGTGAGGTACTCCACTTCGCCCTTTTTGTTCACCTGCGTCCGCATTCTGTTTTCATGCCTGTATAATTCCATCTGTGTTTTCCTTTCCCGATGCGTCGTTCCGGAACGTCAGCCGCTCCTTCTCTCTTTTTGTCAGGCCAGCAGACCGTCGCTACCGCGCGATATAGAAGAAAGCATTCTTGATCCACTGCACAGACGCCCCGTCTATCGCGACCACGTCAAACCGGACCGGCGTGTCTTCGCCGCAGCGGTGGAGCATGCGATAGTGATCCGACACGCGGCAGATCTTTCTCTGCTTGGCCGTACCCACAGCCTCCGCAGCGCTTCCCGCGCGTTTCCCGCTCCTGTATTTCACTTCGAAGAATACCAGATATGCCCCGTCATAGCCCACGATGTCGATCTCGCCCTGTCTGCATCTGAAATTCCTCTCCCTGATGTCTATGCCCTCAGACAACAAATAGGCACAGACCTGTTCCTCCTTCTGTGCCCCTATCTTACGTTTATTCATCTCTTACGGCCCGATCCTCTCACTGCTGCTGCGCCTTGTTCATCTTCGCCTTGATCTTATCCATCGAATCGACGAATACGAGGATCTCCGCCACCACCTCGTACAGCTCCGGCGGGATCATGTCGCCGATCTCCAGACGCGACAGCGTATCCGCCAGCTTATCGTCCCTATGGATCGGCACATCGGCTTCCTTCGCCCTCTCAATGATACGCTCCGCCAGCGCGCCTCTTCCGGAAGCGATAACGCGGGGCGCTTCGTCCGACGGATCGTATTCCAGCGCGATCGCCTGTTTCGGCTTTGTGTTCTCTTCTCCTGCCAACGCTGCTTCCTCCCTTGGTTTCTATGCCCTCATATCAAAGGACGTCCTGCTGAGCACCGATATATTTTTCCCCTGCTCTAAGATCGTCTGCATGATACCGTTTTCCGCCGTCTCCTCTTCCTTGACGGAAAACTGCGCTTTCAGATCATATCCCCGCTTGGCGAGCCGCTCGTCAAGAAGGTGGATATGCGCTTCGATCAGATCCAGCGCGCTCTCGTCCTGCAGCGTAAAGTTGGTGCTCACCTTGTTCTGCTGCATCGCCACATAGACGTCGAGCGCACCCAGATGCTCCATATCCAGATGCAGCAGCGCGCTCACGCTGCCGTCTTTGGCCGCAAGGTTTTTCTTGTTGGTGTAGACGTACAGATCGCCGTGTGCATGATTCCCTGCCAGCTTCAGCGGAAGCTGGATATAGGTGAACATATGATTGAGCTGATTCATGAAGTCCACGTTGCTCTGCAGATTCTGAACGCTCCTTGCCACCGGCATATCGCCCTTGTCTGCACTCTGCATCGCCTCGTTGAGCCGCATCGCCTGTTCACGGACCCGCTCGTACAGCTGTTCCACCTTGTGCGGATCCGCCACATCCTTCGGCTCGATCAGCCACTGCTTTCCGATCTCTTCCCGCAGAAGAGCCGCAAATTCCCTGCTGCCGAGCACTCGTTCCAAGACATGCGTCTGCTGGCCCTCCGTTCCGGCCCTCTGCACAGTTCCGCGGATCAAGGCAAGCACCTCCTTCGGAGGCAGCTCCCCGTTTTTGATCTGTCCGGCCGTCTCCTCGTCCACGCCCAGTTCTCTTAACAGATCGCCCAGAGCGCTCCACTGTTTGTCGGTGAGGACCGTCTCCCTGCCGGCCGCCTGTCCTTCTTCCCTTCCTGCGCCGACGGCCTGTGCCTCCGGAGCCGCCATGTCGATCACCGTCTGCGCCGCGTCACCCCTGACCTGCGCCGCCGCGGCTCTTGCCTGTGCGGAGTCCTGCGCCCCGCCGCCCGGCTCTGCGACCACGACGCCGTCCGCGGTCTGCATCTGCACCTCCTGCTTTACCGCCACCGTACCGTCGCTGTCTTCGGAACCGGCATTGAGAAAGATATCCAGCACGTTCCGGTAAAATGCGATCGCCTGATCCGGTCTGCCCTCCTCCACAAGCGCCTGAAATATCTGCGGCAGTTCGCTCATGATCGTCTCGGCGCTTCCAAGGAGCTGGTGGTTCACATGCATGTACTGCTCAAACTGTGCGATATTTTCCTCCGTGACCGGCAGACCGAGTCTCGTCATCTGCACGAGCGTCGCCGGATTCTGTGTCGGAAATTCCAGCATGAGTCTGCTGATATTGGCGAGGGACTCCCTGTCGATAGGCATCCCCTCCTCCATCATGACCGCCACCATCTCGATATTGTTGGCCGTCTCCGGCAGCCCGGCGGCGTCCAACGCCCTCATGACCGTGGGCTCGTTTGCCATGTTGGCATACAAGGGGGTCAGCGACAGCACGGACCCGTTGTTCGACTTCACCTCAAAGCTCATATTCTGCCCCAGCATCAGATCGATATTCTGATCGATCCTCGCATTGAGCAGCATATCCTGTCTGATCGCGATCTGCACGGAATTGCCGTCCCTGCTGACGACAGAGCCTTGTATCGTCTGTCCCGGCGCAAGGCTGCGGATCTCGTTCTGTATCCGGTACGCCCGCTCCCCCTTGGACATGGGCTCCGTTATCCTGACGGTATCGGCGGGCCTGACGTTTCGGTCATCCCTTTTAAAAATATTCCCAAGATTCAATGTTTTCCCTCTTACTCACATAAACGATCAACAAAAATGAGTGATGAACGATCTTCTGTGGATCGGACACGGCCCGTATCTTCGCAGCGCGTCGATGTGGGCCTGTGCGCCGTACCCTTTGTTTGATGCAAATCCGTACTCCGGATAGATCTCGTCGTACTGCACCATAAGCCTGTCTCTGGTGACCTTTGCAACGATGCTTGCCGCTCCTATGGAGATGCTTTTGGCGTCTCCCTTGATGATCGGGATCTGCCGCACGGATACCTGCGGGATCGTAACGGCATCGTTCAGCAGAAGATCCGGTTCCACCTTAAGCTTGGAGATCGCCTCCCGCATCGCCTCATAGGTCGCTTGCAGGATATTGATCTCATCGATCCTCTCCGGCGTGCTGTAACCCAGACCGACGGCGACCGCCCGCTCCATGATCACATCATATAACTCTTCTCTCTTTTTTTCGGACAGTTTCTTGGAATCGTTGATATATAAAATATCACAATCTTTCGGTAAAATGACCGCGCCCGCCACCACCGGACCGGCCAAAGGGCCTCGCCCGACCTCGTCGATACCGCATATATGCGCATAGGCGGCATACTCCCTCTCATATCTCTTGAGCGCCTCACAGCGGGCGACCTCCTTCTCGTAAGCCGCCAGCCGTTTCCTTTGCTGCGCTGCCGCCGCGCGCACCCCTGCCCTTTCGTCCTGTTCGTATTCCGATATTAATGCAGACAGCTCACCCGGCGCAGCCGCCTGCATTTTTGCTCTAATGACCCCGATCGTCTCCGCCATCTCTGTCCTTCCTCATCTGTGCTTGATCAGCCCGAATTTATCGAGCGGCCATATGCGCAGCCACGCCCGCCCGATGATCTCCTCCCGTCTGATGTTTCCCACCGAGGGATCTCTGCTGTCCGTGCTGTTGTTCCTGTTGTCGCCCATCACAAAATATTCGTCGTCCCCGAGTTTGATCTCCTCGTAAGCCCGGCCCGGACTTTGGATCACTTCCTTGCCGTAGTTCTCGTTCAATTTTTCTCCGTTGATCAGGATATTTCCTTCCTCGTCGATCTGCACGGTCTCGCCCGGCAAGCCGATGATACGCTTGATATAATAAGTGTTCTCCTCATATCGGAAGGGAAACACGATGATGTCAAAGCGCTCCGGATCATGAAAACGGTAACTTATCTTATCCACGATCAGGTTATCCTCACTGCTCAGCTTCGGCTCCATAGAACTGCCAAGCACCTGTGTCCTCTGTCCCACAAAATGAATGGTCAGATAGACCGCACACAGGACAAACAGGATATAGATACTGGTGCTCAACACTTCTCTTAATACTTTCTTCATGATGCTGTTCCTCGTTTTCGTCCGTAGTTGTTATCTGTCGGCAGTCTTGCCGTTCTCCGCCGGCAGTTCCAGCGTGATCCTGCCGATCCGACCGCTTCTGAAATCCTCCAGCAGAACGGAAGCCGCCTTCTCATAATCGGCTTCTCTGCCTTTCTTATAACATTTTCGCTGCTCACATATGTGCGTCAGCACATCGAGCGCCGTGGTTCCGTCGTCGATGCCGGACATCTGATACCTCTGCGCCAAAAGTTCCCTGTAGTGAGCGAGCAGATAACCGATCAGATCCGACGAAAGCTGCGTCATCTCCAGTATCTCATCATTCATAGAGCCGATCAGCGCAAGATTCCTGCCGACCTCCTCGCTCTCAAATTTCGGCCACAGGATACCCGGCGTGTCCAGAAGCTCCAGCTCCCTATTCATGCGGATCCACTGTTTGCCCTTGGTGACGCCCGGCTTATTGCCGGTCTTGGTGCATGCCTTGCCGGCAAAAGAATTGATGAACGTGGACTTTCCCACATTCGGTATCCCCACCACGATCGCGCGGATCGGCCTGTTCTTGATGCCGCGCCTTCGGTCGCGCTCTATCTTTTCCCGGCACGCCTCCCGCACGATCCCCTGTATGGCTTTCATGCCCTGTCCGCTCTTCGCGTCCACCTCCAGCACATGAAACCCTTTCTTCTGAAAATAAGTGATCCAGAGGCGGTTTGCCTCCGCGTCCGCCAGATCGGATTTATTGAGCAGGATCAGTCTGGCTTTGTTCTTACTCAGCTCGTCTATATCCGGATTGCGGCTGCTGAGCGGGATCCTCGCATCGACCAGTTCAATGACCAGATCGATCAGCCCGATATTTTCCTGCATCATGCGTTTTGCTTTGGTCATATGACCCGGATACCACTGATAATTCATATGTACGACCCCTTCACGCCTATTTGATCCAGCCGATATCCTCCCAGTTCTCGGACAATCTGAACCACGCTTTGCCGATGATATCGTCTCTTTTGACGGCGCCGATGTTGCCGGAGCGGCTGTCCTCGCTGCTGTTGCGGTTATCACCCAGAACAAAATATTCGTCCGCCGCAAGCTCCAGCTCGTTCTCCGCGATCCCGGCGTCCGCCATGCTGTCAAAGTCCCCGTCCTCCTGAAGCGGCACGCCGTCCACGTAGACGCTGCCGTCCCGGATCTGTATCCTGTCGCCCGGCAGCCCGACCACTCTCTTCACGTAAAAATGCGAGTTCTGGTTGCCGTTCGGCAGAAAAACGACCACGTCCCCGCGCTTTGGCGACGACAGTCTGTACACCACCCTGTTGATCAGGATCTCCTGCCCGCTCGCAAGCCCCGGCTCCATCGAATCACCGACGACACTCGTCTTCATACCCACCGAGGACACGATCACGAATGCCAGAAAGACGACGATGACGATGCCGATCAGCATCTCGAATATATCTTTGATGAGCGCCGGATCCAGCCGCTTTTTTTTCTGATAAAACGTCAGTCCTTTTCTTCTCGCCACGGCGCGTTCCTCCAAGTCTTATTATATTATACACGCAGAAGCCTTTGTAGTAAAACCTTTATAAAAAACAGATACCTCAAATCTCTTCAAGGTATCTGCCCTTCGCGCTCCTTATTTTACGATCTCTTTGACCTTGGCCTTCTTGCCGACACGCTGCCTTAAGTAGTTCAGCTTGGCACGTCTTACCTTACCTCTTCTCACAACCTCCACTTTCTCTACGTTGGGAGAGTGCATGGGCCATGTCTTTTCAACGCCTACGCCGTTGGATACTTTTCTTACGGTGAAAGTCGCTCTGCTGCTTCCGCCCTGTATCTTCAATACGGTTCCCTCGAATACCTGAATCCTCTCACGGTTTCCCTCTTTGATCTTACCGTATACCTTAACGGTATCGCCGACATTGAAATCGCTGACGTTCTCTTTGAGCTGCGCCGCTTCGATCTCCTGAATGATATTGTTCATGATCTTCCTCCTATTGATATAGATGTTCTTAATACATTTTGTAACAGAGGACCATCCTTTTTCGCAACAGTAATAATTTAGCATAGAATCAAATAAAATGCAAGCAAATATTCATTTATTTATCTTTGTGCCCGCTCCCGGTCTGCCAGATACGTCTCGTACAGGTCGGGACGCAGACGTTTCGTCCGCTCCACCGACTGCTCGTGCCGCCACGCGTCCACCTTCGCATGGTCGCCCGAGAGCAGGATCTCCGGCACTCTCCTGCCATGCCAGACCTCCGGTCTCGAATACTGCGGATATTCCAGCAGACCGTCATGAAACGTCTCCGTCACCGTGGAGTCGGCATTGTGCAGCACGCCGGGCACCAGTCTGGCGATCGCGTCTACCAGCACCATCGCCGGCAGCTCTCCGCCGGTCAGCACATAATCGCCGATAGAAACATAATCGGTAACGATCTCCTCCAAGACCCGCTCGTCGATCCCTTCGTAATGTCCGCACAGTAAGATCAGATCCTCCTCACCGGCAAACTCCTGCGCCATATCCTGCCGGAAAGTCCTGCCCTGAGGCGTCACATAGACGACGCGCGTCTCCTGCGCCGCTTCGGATTCCGTCATCTGTCTGCGCGCCGCGATCTGATGCAGGACCGCCGTGTATGCGTCATAGACGGGCTGCGCCTGCATGAGCATGCCCGCACCGCCGCCGTACGTGTAATCGTCCACTTTGCCGTGTTTGTCCAGCGTATGATCCCTGATATTTACCGTCTCGATGACGATATGCCCTCTCTTTGCAGCTCTCCCGAGAATGCTCGTATCCAGCCCCTGCATGACCATTTCGGGGAAAAGCGTCAAAATATAAAAATACATGCCGTCCGCTCCCTAACACATTATCCGCCGCTACAGCAGTCCGTCCATGATGTGGACGGTCACTCTGCCCTGCTCCACATCGACCGCCTTCACACACTCTCGTATCGCCGGCAGTAAGACCTCCGTCCCGGCCTCTCTCGACACCACATAGACATCGTTCGCTCCGGTGGTGAGTACGTCCTTTATTTTACCAAAATGCGCCCCGTCCTCCGTCACCACTTCCATGTCGATCAGATCCGCGATAAAATATTCGTCCTTCTGCAGCTTTACCGCCTGTTCTCTCCTGATACAGAGCTTCGCGCCCTTATATTTCTCCACATCATTGATAGAGTCATACCCTTTGAATTTGAGAATGGCATACTGCTTGAAAAATTTGACTCCCTCGATCTCGAGCGTCAGCCGCTCCCTGCCGTTGTCCAAGATGACTTCCTTCAGTTTCTTGAAACGGCCGGCGTCATCCGTCGTGGGGAACACCTTAACTTCTCCTCGGATCCCGTGGGTCTGCGTGATAACGCCGACCTGCATCTCAGATACCATACTTCCTCCATCTATACGCCCGGTACGGCGTTCTCTTTTCGGCCAATATATCAACAGCCTCACGGTATATCCCATGAGGCTGTCCGATCATACGATCTCTACGTCCACTCTCGTGTTGTCCTTCGATGATGCCGCTTTCACTACAGAGCGGATTGCTTTGGCAATACGTCCCTGCTTGCCGATCACCTTGCCCATATCCGAGGCTGCGACATGAAGTTCTACAGTAATATGTCTGCCTTCCTCCTTTTCGGTCACAACCACCTCGTCAGGATTCTCGACAAGCGCTTTTGCGATCACTTCAACCAATTCTTTCATAGTCCACCTCCAAAAGCCTTGCTGCCGATGTACACTCGCAATACCGGCAGATCACTATTTTGTTATGCCTACGCTCTTGAAAATCCTGCTGACGATCTCCGTCGGCTGTGCGCCGTTATTGAGCCACTTCTTGGCTGCCTCCTCGTTTACCTTGTAAGTGCTGGGATCCGTGTTCGGATCGTACGTGCCGATCTCCTCGATAAATCTGCCGTCTCTCGGCGCTCTGGAATCCGCAACCACAATCCTGTAGAAAGGAGATTTCTTCTGTCCCATTCTTCTCAATCTGATCTTAACTGCCATTTTTCTTTGCCTCCGTGTATAATATGATTATTTTATGATGAAACCCTAAAACGGGAATTTCATACCACCCAAACCGCCGAACATCCCCCGGCCTTTCTTGCCGCCCATCATGCCGGGTATCTGCTTCATCATCTTCTGGGACTGTTCAAACTGCTTGATAAACCTGTTGACAAGCGAGATGTCAACGCCGGATCCCCGGGAAATGCGCGCCTTGCGGCTCGTATTCAACAGCTTCGGATTCTGCCTTTCCTCCGGCGTCATGCTGAGCACGATCGCCTCCATGCGCGCAAGCTGTTTCTCGTCTACCGCAGACTCCAGATCGCCCATCTGCTTACCCATGCCGGGCAGCATGCT
Organism: uncultured Lachnospiraceae bacterium; assembly: GCA_947626745.1. Taxonomy (GTDB): domain Bacteria; phylum Bacillota; class Clostridia; order Lachnospirales; family Lachnospiraceae; genus UBA3282. Next base: position 49,863 of record CANQTF010000001.1, on the reverse strand, counting down.
CATCAGGCTTGAAAGTCCGCCCATATTGCGCATCTGCTTCATGCTTTCCAGATAATCCTCAAAGTCAAACTTGCCCTTCTTCATGCGGGCAGTCATCTGTTTTCCTTTTTCTTCGTCGATATCTATATTCTGCTGCGCCTTCTCGATCAGTGTCAGCACATCGCCCATTCCGAGGATACGGCTCGCCATGCGCTCCGGATAGAACTGCTCCAGATCGGAGAGCTTCTCTCCCATACCCACATACAGAATCGGCTTTCCTGTCACCGCCTTGACGGAGAGCGCCGCGCCGCCTCTGGAATCGCCGTCCATCTTCGAGAGGACGACCCCGTCGATCCCTATCTGATCGTCAAAATCCTTCGCCACATTGACCGCATCCTGACCCGTCATGGCGTCTACAACGAGAAGCGTCTGATGCACAGCCACGTTTTCCTTGATCTCCTGAAGCTCCGCCATCATCTCCTCGTCGATATGGAGACGCCCCGCGGTATCTAAGATCACCACATTGTGCCCGTTTTTCTCCGCGTGTTCCAAAGCGGCCTTGGCGATATTGACAGGCTTGTGATTCTCTCCCATGGAGAACACGTCCACCTGCTGTTTTTCCCCGTTGATCTGAAGCTGCTTGATCGCCGCGGGCCTGTATACGTCACAGGCCACAAGAAGCGGTTTTTTGCCCTTTAATTTCAGCTTGCCCGCGATCTTCGCGGTTGTGGTCGTCTTACCTGCGCCCTGTAGGCCGCACATCATGATGACCGTGACCGCCTTGCCCGGCTGCAGTGTGATCTCTGTCGTCTCGGAGCCCATCAGGGCGATCATCTCCTCGTTGACGATCTTAATCACCATCTGGCCCGGATTCAGCCCGTTCAGGACGTCTGCGCCGACAGCGCGCTCCTCCACGGATCTGATAAACTGCTTGACGACCTTGAAGTTGACGTCCGCCTCCAAAAGCGCCATTTTTACTTCTTTGAGCGCGGTCCTGACGTCCTCCTCGGTGAGACGGCCCTTGTTTCTCAGGTTCTTAAATACATTCTGTAATTTGTCCGTAAGACTCTCAAATGCCATATGACCACATGCCCTTCCAAGTATGCTGTCAGATCCTGATCCTCATATCATCGCGGTATCCCTCGCAGTACTATAATTCCTGCAGGATCTCCTCAGACAATTTCTTCACCTGTGTACTGTATGCGGCCATATCCGCCGCGCCGTCCCCGTACTGCTCCGACAACCGGCCGATGTAGGCGATCTTCTCCTTGATACGCCGGAACTTCTCCACGAGGCGAAGCTTCGCCTCGTATCCCTGCAATATCTTATCGCAGCGCTTCACGATATCATGCACCGCCTGTCTGCTGATGCCCTCCTCTTCGGCGATCTCGCCCAGAGAGAGGTCATCATACACGATGCCTTCATAGATCCGCCGCTGATGCTCCGTCAGCAGTTCTCCATAGAAATCATATAATAGACCCTGCTCTACGATCTTCTCCATGTCAAAACCCCGGTCGGCTGTATTCTGTCGAGTCCGACTTATGCATTGTACAATAACCGGATAAAGGTGTCAAGTATTTTTATTTGACAAGCGTATTTTTTGAAAAATTTGCAAGGTTCCGCACATATTTCATATCTATGAGATATAAATTCAGTCTGTTTTGTTTCATGATTATTCCTCTGTATTTCCGTATCCAGTCTGCAGATAAAGCTTAAGGCTGCGCTGGTGCGCAGCCTTAGATCAATCGTTTCCACTTACGGTAGGACTCACCGCTTTTATCGTTTCCACTCTCAGTAGGACTCACTGCTTTTATCGTTTCCACTCTCAGTAGGACTCACTGCTTTTTACGGAAGCCTTCACCTCCGTATGATAAGCATCGCTTATCTCTAATTATTTTATACCGAAAATCGGATACCATGTCAAGAAATTTTTAGTGTCGCCGCAGCCGTCTGCCGGCAGAGATGCACAGCGCGCTCCCGGCCACGCCGAGAAAGAACAGCATAAGCGCCGCGCCCGACCCTTTGCCGCTCCCGAAGCACGTCCGAAGGACTGCCGTATCGCCGTAAGCCGCCATGAACGGCTCGCATACCCGATCCACCATGAAACCGCCGAGAAACAGCCCGATCGGTATCGTGAAGAACTGCAGCGTATTGCGGCACGCATAAACCCGCCCCTGCAGTTCCACGGGAATATTCGTTCTGAGTATCACGTCCAGATTCGCTTCCATGATCGGCACCGGAAGCCAGCCGACGATCTGGCCGATACACCACAGCACCGGCTCTCGGGAAAACGCCAGCAGGAAATTCTCGCTGCCCAGAGAGAACAGCATCGTAAGATAGATTACCCGCACCCGGTCTTTCGGTTTCGGCAAGACCGCGGCCAACAGACTGCCGGCGACCATCGCGGCGCCCGCGCAGGACGTAACGATGCCCAACACAGCCGTGCCGCCTCTCGGAGAGGGGAGCACATAGCCCGGCAGCACCGCGTCAAAGGCCGACGCCGTCAGGTTTACGCCCGCCATGAACAGGATCAGCGTCATGATAAGCGGATTCTCTCTTAAGAAGCGCAAGCCTTCCCGCGCAAGCGCAAGTAACGGCTCCTCTTTTTCTTCCTGTTTCTGAGGGAGCCTGATCAAAAACAGCAGCGCGGCAAACGCCACCGCAAAGCTGCTCAGATCGACCGCTATGACAACGGTAAGACCCGCAAGGGAGTACAGCGCCGTCGCGATCAGCGGATGCAGTATGTCGATGAGCGCCCTCGACAGTGATCTGAGGCCGCTCGTTTTCTGGTAATCCTTCTCCGGAACGATGAGCGTCATCGCCACCTCGGAGGCGGGCTGCTGCATCGTGTTCATCAGGCCGTATATGCCGTTCATCACATAGAGCTGCCATGGGGCCAGACATTTTGCCCGAAACAGGACATATACCAGAACGGTACACAAGGCGGCGGCCAGATCACAGCCCAGCATCAGCTTTTTCTTGTCAAACCGGTCCGTCAAAGCGCCGGCAAAAATACTCATGAGCACATAAGGCCCGTAGAAGCATATGGTAAGCGCCGCCGTGCCCAGTGACGAGCCCGTCCTTTCATACAGCCACAGCGTCAGCGCAAACGCCGTGATGCTGCTCCCAAGCTGCGAAACGCTCTGTGTGCTCCACAGGATATAAAAATCCCGCAATGCGCATACTTTATGATCTTTTTTTGTCTTCATCGTCTTTGCTCCTTTGTCTGTTTTCTTTCACCGAACAAGAGCAAAGTCTGAGGAACACGGCATGACGCCATTCCTCCATGCAGTCCTCAGACCCTGCATGGAGCCGCCGCAATACAAAGTATCATGATTTTTCCCCTTCCGCCGCGATGCGGCATATCCAATCTCTCAGATTATAACACGGCGGCCGTTCTCGCGCAAACAAAATGACGATCGGTCAGCTTCGCCTTCTTTCTCCTTTATCAATCAGTCAGTATCACGGTCACTAACGACAGATTATCGTTTTCGCCGTCGACCCGCTCCATGATCCGAAGCAGCATCAGCTCCGCCCAATCTGCGGCCGTCTCGGCTTTCAGGTAATCGATCAGGATCTCCTCGTCCTGCAGATATTCCCAGGCGCCGTCCGAGCAGAGGAAAAAGGCATCGCCCGGCGCAAGCGCCACATCCGCCGCATACACGTCCGGTTCATTCCGCTCCTCGCTTCCAAGGCTGCGCAGCAGTCTCGACTGGTCCTCGTCCGTTGCGAGCTGCTCTCTGGTGATCTCGCCCGCCCTGTATTTCATATAGGCTACGGAGTGATCGTTCGTGTAGGCGTGCAGCCTGTCGTCGTGGATAAAATACACTCTGGAATCCCCCACATTGGCCCACGCCGCCTGACCGCCGTTTACGGCAAGCGCCGCGACCGTCGTCTTGATAACGGCATTCTTTTCCTGCTGGAGCTGCAGGATATCCCGGTTGGCCTGTGCTATCTTCTCCCGAAGCTGCGATGCGATATCCTCCTCGAAATCTCCCCAGCCGGAAACGACAGCCGCCACAGCCGCAGCGGAAGCCTCCTCGCCGAGCGCATGCCCGCCGAGGCCGTCCGCCACGACAAAGATCCCGCTGCCGCCGTCATTGTCATAGCTGCTGCCGACCGAGTCCTCATTATAACTGCGGCCTCCCCGGCCGGTATATGTATAAACGTCAAACATGATCTACTGCCCCGCTTCGACTTTCAGTACATTGGTCTTCTCACCGATATAGAAGATGTCGCCCGGCTTTAAGTTGATCGGCGAATTGGCCGTCAGCCGCATGCCGTTGCCCAAAAATGTCCCGTAGGTAGAGCCCAGATCCGTCAGGGTAAAGACATTGGCGCCGGCATTATAGTATACCGAACAATGTCTGCCGCTGACACCTCTTGTCCCCTCCTGGAACACGATCGTACACTCCGCCGGATTCCGCCCGATGATAATGGGAGAGCTGCCGACGGGGAACTCCCTGCCGCCATGCTGCGAAGCCATAGATCTGACGACCGCCTTCGTGCCGCCTGTCCGGACAGGCTTCGGCCCCTTCGTCCCTGCTCCCTTCTTACTCTTCTTCAGGACCAGAACGACGATCACCGCCACAACGGCCACAGCAGCCACAATGCCGATGATGATCAGCACGATGCCGAGACCGGCGCCGCCTTTGCCCGCCATTTCATAATCGATGTTGTTTTGATCCAGAAAATGCGTCACCTCAGAAGCGTTGATCGCATAATAATCCTCCTCGATCTGATCCTCATAAGGACTGCTGGAGTATACATTGGTATTGACGCCGATCACATAACCTTCCTCCGTGACCAGCGGTCCGCCGGAATTGCCGTGCTGGAGCGTCGCGTCGATCGCGATCCTCTCCACGCCCTTTCCCTCATTTACGACAAAGCGGTTGATAACGCCCCGATGCATGGTGGAATCCTCGATACCGTAATGACTTGCACCCGAAAAATCATTATCGGCATTTCCGGGATAGCCGATCGTGTAGACCGTATCACCCTTCATGTCCTCCGTAGGAATCTGAAACTGAAGGGCACAGCGCTTGTCGGTCGCCTCTCTGATCCTGAGCACCGCCAAATCGACCTTGTCCACATCGCCGTAGGCTTCCACATAGGCGATATCATAATCCTCATCGTCATAGTAGACCCGCAGCTCACAGCTCTGCGCTCCGATACAAACGGGATAGCCCTGATACTCCTGTCCTGTATAGACCGCAAAGGCACCGCCCTCGTCCGCCTTAAGATAACTCTGGATCACATGACAGTTGGTAACGATATACTGCGGATCCTCTCCGGAAGCTCCGATAAAGAAACCCGAACCGCTGCTGTATTGCGTATCTCCATATTGTTCCAGCGTTTGTGTATGCTCCCCGTCCGTGATAAAGGCAAAAGCCCCTTTCAGGTAGAATACTATGGCCACCGTTCCGTCTTGGGCGCTGCCCTCAAACGCATAGGACCTGCTGCCCATGCAGATCGTTGTCAGTACCGCGCAGACCAACAGAATGGCTATGCGCATGCGCTGTAGTAATCTTGTTCTCATGTTCTTGTCCCCTCTCTTTTGTTTTTTTACAGACATTGTATGATCAACGCCGTATAGTTATCCTGATTCGGCCTCGCATGCTCTGCGATGCGCTGTTCGATCCGCCGGCACATTCCTTCCGAACCGTCGAGGATCTCCAGAAGCTCCCGCTCGTCCACTACCCCGCCCACGCCGTCGGAACACGCAAGCAGCAGATCTCCGGGCTGCAGACGCAGAGGCCGCACGGAACGATCGACCTGCGAAAGTCCGGTCATGCCGAGAAACTGCGTCAGCGCCGCAGCCTCCGGATCGTTCCGGCACTCCTGTATGTCAAAACCGCCGTCCCGTATGTTTTCCAGATATCTGAGATGACAGACATTGTGCTCCGCGTTCAGGCGGTACAGTCCGCCGCCTCTCTTGAGATAGAAATAGCTGTCGCCCACGCTGGCATAGTAGAGCTGTTCCCGAAAGACCACACCGATCACGACCGTGCTTCCGCCGTCGCCTTCCAAGATATCCTCTATCTCCGCCGAAGCGGCAAAAACGCTGTCCCGCAGCTGTCCCGCAATGTCCGCATCTGTGTCCAGCGCTTCAAAGGACCGCCGGAAGCTGTTGATCGCCGTCTCACTGGCCACCTTTCCGTCCTTCATCCCGCCCATGCCGTCGCAGACCGCAAACATCATTCCGTGATCGCGGTAAAGCTGTTCGTCAAGCGCATTCATAAAGGTGAAGGAATCTTCCTGCCTTGCCCGCGCTCCCACTCCCTGTATGTTTTCGAGCCGGTAAGCCGGTCTGCCCGGCTGCTCCGCGTTTGCGGACGCTTCCGGGATCACTTCCTCATTCCGTTTTGCTTTTCTCTTAAACCATGCCATATCATTGTTCCTGCTTAAAGCCTGTCTGCCATGTGAACCGTTCGTTGCAGAAAGGAACGAAGACCAGTTTGCAGTCGCCGAACTCGATCACATCATATTCGTTTAGTTTGGTGGGCACATAGACCGGCTCCTCATTCAGATAGATCGTATTGGTGCTCTCCGCGGGGATCAGGTGAAAAGCGTTGTGCTTCTCGTCATAAGCAAGCCGCGCATGATTCTCTCTGGATATGGTGGGATCGCCCTTGATACAGATATCCATCTTCTCGCTTCTGCCGACGGTGTTGTTTCTCCCGTAGATCCTGTAATCCTTGCCTTTCTCCGGGCCGTCGAAGCACACCAGCCAGCCTACGACCGGCTCGAAGCTCAGCTTCTTCTGAAAGGCGCCGACCGTCTTGCCCGTATCGCTCCTGTCCTGCTGTCTCGTGTAGCCCACAGGCGCCATCGTCGCGCCAACCTCCGCTTCGGGCGCGATCCCTACCGTTCTGCCCACCGAAGAACCTTCAAAATTGATCCTGGTAGCGTTCCCCTGACAGTACGGACAGCTCGCATGCTGATCCGTGTCATAGAGATGTCCGTTTGCACATTCCTGTATTGCCATATTGATCTCCTCCTTTGTGTTGCTCCTTTTATGCTTACCACATCCACAGATCGGTATCTGGATTGTATCGGAACCAGCAATAATTTTCCGATGCTTTGCCACTGCACGGGAAGCATACATATCCCAAGCAGTTCCCATAGTCGGGATCGCTCTGATGCTGCTGAAAGCCCTGATCCGGATCCTCCGTTATATACAGGACCATAAAATCGTCGCTGTCCGAATCATAGACGTTGAAAGCGACGAAACCGTCTTTGACATTGAGACAGATTGCCTCATTATCTCCATCCGTCCCGTTCTCCGTGACATATGCGGTGATATCCCATACCCTAGCGTAGCTCTCATCCGAGAAATCGGTGCTGAGCCGCTGCAGATAGGTGGACGTGCCGTCTGTCATGAATACATACAGCCAATCGCCGTCAACCACTATATCTTCAAATCTGCGGGTGCCGTCTTTGTACCAGATATAATCAACCGGTGCGCTAAAATCATCCGCCCTGTATTGATAGATCGTCGAATGACCGTCCTCATTTACGCCGACCGTATAGAGATGACCGTCGTTGTCGAATGTAAAATACCCACTGTCTATCCCGCTGCTTTCTTCCTCTTGTCCGGTCTGTCTGGACACGCGGGTCAGAATGTAATCACTGTCATAGATAAAATAGTACTTATCCGTCACAAACAGCCTGGTTATATTGTTGTGTCCGGACAATTCCGCTATGAGCGACTCCGCTGTGCCTTGCATCAGATCCCGCATATATGCCTTCCCGTCATACCCAAAATACAGAATGCCGCGGTCATAGGCCAAACTATTGAATGTTCCCGTCTGATTCCGGTAGATATATCCCTCGTTCCACACTAGGGAGTGCTGGCCGTCGTCAAGCCAGAATTCACTGCCGTCATTGGCGGTATACGTTCCAAAATTCTTAATGTTGCCCGCCGTGGTCCCCACGATCTGCAGTCCGCTCGCATCAAAATCCGACTGCCCCTGCGACTCCTCTGTGCCGTAGTCCGGCTCTTCCGTACCGTAGACCGGTTCTTCCGTGCCGTAGTCCGGTTCCTCCGTGCCGTGATAGTCGGCTTCCGCATAGCTGTCTTCTCCGTGGGCCGACTTGCCGCTCGCCCGCTCGGTCTCACCGCCCGCCCCGATGCCGGACAGGATCCGTACAGCTATGACCGCCAGAAGCAGCCCGCCCGCGACTCCCGCGATCAGCTTCTTGTGCTTCATCTGCCTGATCTTCTCCAGAAGCGGCGCCACCTTCTCCTTTGCCGAAGGCCCGGCCTGTGCCGTCTGCACGACCGTCGGATATCCCTGCTGTGTCGTCTGATACGGCATGGTCGCAGCTGTCTGCTGCATGGCCGGCGCCGCAGCCGGAGGCGCGGTAAAAAAGATCTGGTTCGCGGCGGTATTCTCCTGCAGCAGCACCTGCTTAAAATCCGCCATAGACTGGAAACGCTCGGCGGGCTGGACGCTCAGCGCCTGAAGGATCGCCCGCTCCTGATACTCCGTGATCTCCACGCCCAGATTGCTCGGCGGGATCAGGTCATCCTCGTCAAGCCGCTCCACGGAATCCGGCGGCCGCTTCCCCGTCAGCGCAAAATAGAAGGTGGCGCCCAGACTGTAGACATCGGTAAAAGGCCCCTGTTTGCCCCGTCTTGTGTACTGCTCCTTCGGCGCAAACCCATGCTTTAAGATGACGTCCAGACTGCGGCTCTTGTCGCCGAGGCTGTATCTCGCCGCGCCGAAGTCTAACAGCTTGACCTTGCCGTCATTGGTGAGATATATGTTGTCCGGCGTCACGTCACGGTGGACGATGCCCTTGCTGTGTACCACATTCAGCGCGTCCATGACGGGGATCAGTATGCGCTCGGCCTCCTCCATGCCGATCCTTCCGCCCTTTTCTTTCAGATACGCATCGAAGCTCGTGCCCTCGATGTAGTCCATGACAAAATACGCCGTTCCGTTCTCCTCAAAGTAGCTGTGGATGCGCACGATGTTCTCGTTCCCGATAAACTCCGCGAGAGTCTGCGCTTCCTGCAGGAAGCTTTCCTTGCCGTACTCATAGTTCTCGGTGCGCTCGCCCGGATATGAGATGACGGTCGTCGCTTCCCTGTATGCCATCGCGTCCGGGAAGAACTCCTTGACCGCAACTTTCTGGTCTGTCTTATGATCGATCGCTCTGTAGGTGATGCCGAAGCCGCCCTGTCCCAGCACCTTCTCAATCATATACTGGCCCGCCAGTATGGTCCCTTCGGGCAGCGCCAGAGGAAATTTTTCATCCATTGTCTTCCGTGTTCCTTTCCGCCGTAAGGCAGTTTCCGATACCGTAATTATGGGCTGCTTTGCAGACAGAGGCACAAGCGTCCTTCCCCACACTCTTAAAAAGCATTAAAATAGTACCATTTTCCTTTATACTTAACACTGTATCCGCCGTTAAGCATGTCCGAGGTGCTATCCACACCATTACTGTCATTCTTCATATGGATCACATAATCAACGGTAGCCGCGTCGGATAATTTGACATCCGCCTGATACGTTTCGCTGAGACTCTTCGCGAGCTGCTCCGTCTCCTCCTGGCTTAACTTGGTATACCCGACGGCTTCATAGCGAAGGCTGTATCCCTCTTCCGCATACTGTTTGAACGTTGCATCATAACTGGACTGCATCTCTTCCTTAAGACTGTCCTCACCGCCTCTGGCCTCTATCCTGAAATCAGGATACGCGTTCAACTGCTTGTCAAAATCCTGCTCCGCCTGTCCGTTAAAAAATGCCTCAAAAGCCGCTTCCGGAGAGCGCAGTCCCCTTCCGTGCCCTCTTATCAGCGAACCCGTTCCGGAGAGCAATATGCACGCCAGCACGACCACTGCCACGATCAGCTTCTTGTATCTCGTCTGCCTGAATTTTTCCAGAAGCGGTCTCCCTTTTTCCAGAAGCGGTTTCCCTTTCTCCAGAAGCTGCTTCCCTTTCTCCAGAAGCTGCGTCATCTGCTCCTTCGTCGAAGGCCCGGCCTGTGCCGTCTGCACGACCGCCGGATATCCCTGCTGTGTCGTCTGATACGGCACACCCGCAGCTGTCTGCTGCATGGCCGGCGCCGTCTGATACGGCATGCCCGCAGGTGTCTGCTGCATGGCCGGCGTTGCAGCCGGAGGCGCGGTAAAAAAGATCTGGTTCGTGGCGGTATTCTCCTGCAGCAGCACCTGCTTAAAATCCGCCATAGACTGGAAACGCTCGGCGGGCTGGACGCTCAGCGCCTGAAGGATCGCCCGCTCCTGATACTCCGTGATCTCCACGCCCAGATTGCTCGGCGGGATCAGGTCATCCTCGTCAAGCCGCTCCACGGAATCCGGCGGCCGCTTCCCCGTCAGCGCAAAATAGAAGGTGGCGCCCAGACTGTAGACATCGGTAAAAGGCCCCTGTTTGCCCCGTCTTGTGTACTGCTCCTTCGGCGCAAACCCATGCTTTAAGATGACGTCCAGACTGCGGCTCTTGTCGCCGAGGCTGTATCTCGCCGCGCCGAAGTCTAACAGCTTGACCTTGCCGTCATTGGTGAGATATATGTTGTCCGGCGTCACGTCACGGTGGACGATGCCCTTGCTGTGTACCACATTCAGCGCGTCCATGACGGGGATCAGTATGCGCTCGGCCTCCTCCATGCCGATCCTTCCGCCCTTTTCTTTCAGATACGCATCGAAGCTCGTGCCCTCGATGTAGTCCATGACAAAATACGCCGTTCCGTTCTCCTCAAAGTAGCTGTGGATGCGCACGATGTTCTCGTTCCCGATAAACTCCGCGAGAGTCTGCGCTTCCTGCAGGAAGCTTTCCTTGCCGTACTCATAGTTCTCGGTGCGCTCGCCCGGATATGAGATGACGGTCGTCGCTTCCCTGTATGCCATCGCGTCCGGGAAGAACTCCTTGACCGCAACTTTCTGGTCTGTCTTATGATCGATCGCTCTGTAGGTGATGCCGAAGCCGCCCTGTCCCAGCACCTTCTCAATCATATACTGGCCCGCCAGTATGGTCCCTTCGGGCAGCGCCAGAGGAAATTTTTCATCCATTGTCTTCCGTGTTCCTTTCCGCCATAAGGCAGCTTCCGATGTTCGTATCGCATCGTCTTTTTTCTGCACTAACGATTTCTATTCTAACCTGTTTCAGGTTAAATGTCAATAATCTAAAACAGGTTAGCTATACTGACATTAAGGTTGATTTTGAGGTGACGATATGTATCCGCGCATTAGAAATCTGCGAGAAGACAAAGATATGTCACAGACAGAGCTGTCCAAGCTGATCGGCATGTCACAAACAGGCTACTCCAAATACGAGACCGGTGAAAACGATATCCCTACGGGTATCCTGATCAAACTGGCAGCGCTGCACGATACCAGCGTGGATTATCTGTTGGGACTGACAGACGAGAAAAGACCTTACGGCCCCGCCAAAGACAGCGCCGGAAAACCGGACCGCAGCAATGTGGGACAAAAAAAAGGCCGCTGCCGCACGCAGTGACCTTTTTCATCGCTATATGATGTATGCAGACTTGCTCCCTTACTCTGTCACGACCTCCAGATAACCGACCATCTTCTCATGGTCGAACTCCTTGAGCACGCCCAGATTCGGGTCATAGTACTGCCCCTCGTATCCCACGAGATAGTGGCTGTACCTTCCCATCTTCTCCATGATGATACAGCACTTCGGCAGCTCCACGGTCTTGCCCAATGTGTACACGATCTTGTCCGCATGACGGATCCCAAGATACTCTAACGTGGCGATCATCTTGCTCATGTTCGCCTGCCACTCGCGGCACTTCATGATGTCACAGGCTTCATCCAACGTAGTGCCCGCGATCATCGCGATACAGGACTGTCCGCACAGGCCGTCCCAGGGCTGTGTGACAAGATCGATGCCGTCGATCCTGCGGATAGGGTTCTGTGTGCTGTATGGGCTGTTCCCGCTCAGCGCCGTCACATTACCGACGATCTCAATGGAGATCGTATATTTCTTCCCCAGCTCCACCTTGGATAACGTCTCCTGACTGATCGGGATATCATAATATCCCTGTCCCTTCGGCACCAGATCGCAGATAAAACAGACATCGTCAAAACATACCCTGACCGGTGCGTCCCCGACCTTCTCGCATACTTCCCAGACATTGAACGGCACGGCGATCGTGTTCTCATTCTCCCTGAATTCCACCGTACCCTCAAATTCGTATTTCATCGTAACCCCGCCTTTCTTAAAAAATCTTTCCTCGTTATTATATCATAGAAAGTAAAGATATAAAAGACAAAAATACCGGCGCTACTCCAATTTCGACGGCGCTCTTCCCACGATCGCCTTAAACCGCCGCGCAAAGGTGGAATAATCCCGAAAACCGCACTCATAGCACGCTCTCGACGCAGGCATGCCCGCGAGGATCATCTGTCTCGCCGCCTGGATCCTTTTTTCATTGATGTACTGGTGGATCGAGTAGCCCGTGGCCTCCTTGAATTGCCGCATCAGGTGATATTTGCTGACATAGCACTGCTTCGCCAGAATATCCGCGCTGATCTCCTCCGACAGGTGCTCCCGGATATAGGCGATCACGTTGATCACCTTCTCGTTGTACGCCGCCGTGGTGATGAACGACTGCGGCTGCTCGACAATGCTTCTGTTAAACAGCGCCATGAACTCCAGAAAAGCGCTTTTTAAGAGCAGATCGCCCATATACGACGCCTTCTGCCCCTCGATCTGCTCCATGCGCATCAGGCAGCCCACAAGCGGTCCGTAGCTCTCCGGCGCGAAATGGACGACGCGGTTCTGCAGCCGCCCCGCTTCCTCAAAGCAGAACCGCAGACTCTCGCCGCGCTCGCTCTTTTCCGCGACAAACGCCTCCGACAGATAGACGATGTAGCGCTCATAAGGCGTCGCCGCATCGATCTCCGGCTTGTGAATGACATTGGCGCCCACCAGCACGAAGTCATGCGGCTTCAAATGGTACGTCTTGCCTTCGACCTTATAATCCACCTTGCCGTCCACCAGATATATGATCTTGTAGAACTCGTGGTAATGAAAAACGAACTCGCGGTCCGTACACTCCCGCAGGTGGAAGATCCTGAACGGCTCGTCGAGATACCCCGTTTTCTCATAGTGCTCAAACGCCGCCGTCCCGTCATCGGACAGGGCGGCTGTCCTGCCGCCGGCAGCGCGGCTGTCCTTCTCTGCTCCGTCACTCATCGGCCATATCCTCAAAGCTGATATTCAGATCCACCCCTGTGCCGATACCGTCCACCGTTCCCTGGTCGGTATACTGCCATATGCGGAACGCATAAGGATAGTAAAAGCGGTCGTCGTAGTGGGCGAACCACTTGTCGTAATCCTCCAGCTCTTCCAGATCGAGCATCAGCATAAAAGTCTTAAGATTGCCATAGATCATCGGCGTGTAACCCGCAGCTTTGATCTTCTCACAGAAAGCGATACAGTATCGCGTCCTCTCTTCTTTCGTCAGTTCCCTCGTTCTGGCGCGCCTGTTGGCGACCGCCTCCACGTCGATGACCACGGGATATCTCACATTGTACGGCGCTATCGCATCCAGAACGTACTGCGCCTCCTCCTCCGCTTCTTCCACGCTGATGGCCTGTGTGAAGAAGTACACGCCCACGTCGATGCCATTGTGGCTTGCGCCCTTGATATTGTCTTCAAAATACTCGTCTTCCTGTATCGCGCCTTCCGTGTAGCCTCTGATACCGAGCCTGATAAATGCGTACTCCACACCGTCCTGCGCGACCTTTTCCCAGTCTATGCTGCCCTGATACTTTGACACATCGATGCCTTTGTGGGAGACCGCTTCGCCCTCCTCATAATAAGTCATCTCCTGATCCTCGTTCAGCGCAAACCGTTCGGGATCATATGTATTGTGCGTCAGTTCGTCCGATATCGGGAAGAAATAGTACTCTCCCGCGTCCGCAAGGACGATCTCGTCCGGAAAGAAATACCGCAGCATCTCTACGGCGCCCTCACCGGACAACATAAGCTCCTTCATCCGGTCCAGCAATTCCTGCCTGACTTCCTCGGCCGTACTCTGCGCGGTCTCCGCTGCCGCCTGGTCGAGCATGGCATCTACTTCCTCCTGCGTGTACATGACCGTCTTATCCGTGCGGATATCCTCCAGCTCACTCATGACGACCGCATTTTTCATCTGCAGCGCCCGGTATCTGAATACCGCTATCAGGCTGACCGTGATCGCAAGCAGCGTGACGACGCACAGAACGATCGAGCCCATCAGTATGCCGTTCTCATTCCTTTTTCGTTTTTTCTTACGTCTTCTGCTCTGCAAATCGTGCTCCTGCATACTCTCTCTCCATATTGATCTGTCTGGGCCATTCTTTTGTTTTCTATATCCGTTCGCTGAAGTAACTCTTGTATCCCTCTCCGAAGATCTCCGAGGCGCTCGTCACGATCATGAAGGAGTCGGCGTCCTCCTCCCGCACGATGCGTTCCACGCGCGGAAATACCGTCTTCTTCATGGCGCACATCAGCACCTGCTTTCTGTCGCCGCTGTACGCGCCGCGGCCCTCTATCATCGTCAGCCCGATATCCAGCTCCTTCAGGATACGCGCCGTGATCTCCGCGGGCCTTGCGCTGATGATGTACAGCAGCTTGGCCTCGTCCCGGCCATAGAGGACGATGTCGAGCACAAAGGAGGTGCAGGTGGCGGTGACAGCCGCGTACAGCGCCGCGTCGATATCCCGAAAAACAATGCCGGAGACCGTCACGACCACGGCGTCCGCAGCGAAAAAAAGGTTGCCCGTTTTCAGATGCGGCAGCCGCAGCCGCAGGGCTTTGACGATAATGTCCATGCCGCCCGTGGTGGCCCCGGCGCGGAAGATCACGCCGATCGACACTGCCGACAGGATCCCGCCGGCTATGGCCGCCAGCATCCTGTCGCCCGTCGCAGCCGGAAAGACCGCCAGCAGATTCGTGAATACCGATATCAGCGCCGTGGCATAGATCGTCGAGACCGCCAGCCGAAACCCAAATTTCCACACGGCAAAAACAAAGATCGGTATGTTGAAAAGCAGGATCAATGTGCCGGTGTTCATCGGCACCACCCTGCTCAGAATGATCGAGATGCCGGTCACACCGCCGGGCGCGATGCGGTTCGGGTCGATAAAAAGGCTGATGCCGGCCGCATAGACGAACGCGGCAGCCGTTATAACAATATATTTCTTCAGTTCCCTTATCTTGCCTGTACGCTTCTTCTCTTTTTTCTTTTTGGCCCTATACATATCGCACACGCTCCCTGCAACGGATATCCGCCCCGCATATGCGGCGCAGTCACCATTAGCATATCCCGTTTTGCACAATTCATGTCACGATATGTATATCCGATCCGTCCGTCAGGCGTAATAGGCAAAGAGCGCCGTGATGTCGTCACCGCAGCCGAGCTCGCTCGTCTCGGCAAGCCAGCCCCGGAGACTGTCCGCCACCGCTTTCACGCCGTGCTTCTGCAGCAGCGCGTAATAATCGGCGCAGGTCTTTTGAAACTCCGCCTCATTCTTATAGCTGTTCGCCATGCCGTCGGTGGAGAGCATATACAGCACAGGCAGTTTTTGATCCGCAGCCCGCTTCGCGGTGTATGTGATCGCCTTGCGCCATGCCTCCGGTCTGCTGAGCGAATGTGTCTCCGTTCCGAGGATCTTATCCGCCTCGATCACGCTCTGCACCCCTTTTTTGGACACCTCCATGATGTCGCCGTCGCCAAGCTGGAAGGCAAAGAGGAACTCCTTCGTCATCACCAGCCCGACCAGCGTACTCCCGTACAGCCTGTACACGGCGTCCTTGTCCTTATTGCCGTCCGCGTCAAGCGCCCAGCCGCGCTTCTTGACGGCATGGGTCCGCAGTATCCGCCGCTTCCACTCCGCTTCTATCGCCTGTGCCACCTTGGTGTCGCCCTCGCGCTTCAAAAAGGTCAGAAGCGTCTCCGGATATGCGGCATAGGTATCCAGATAGTCCTCCATGATCCTGCAGAACACGTTCACGGCCGTGTCCGCTCCGGTCCTGCTGTACGGACAGGCGTCGCTCCCGTGTCCGTCGGCGACCGCCAAAATGAGCGCATCTTCGCCCCGCTCGACCTTTTTCAGGCTGTCCTGACACTCCTTGCCGCTCCTGATATGGGCCGCTCCCTGCACAGACTCGCCGAATACGCTTCGCGTCATATGCAACACTCCTTTTACCAGACGTCGCCATCCTGAATATCGTCCAGATCGGGAAGTCTGCCTCCCATCTCGACGATAACCGGACTGCCGGCGCCGTCCTGCGTATCCGCCGCGACGCTTGCCGGTGCGGATACCAGCGATGCGGCGGTAGACGCCCACTTGATCATCTTAGTGAGCGCGGCGGCATTGTTCGCCTGCAGCACCAGCTCCTTGTTGCCCGTGAACTCCTCCAAGACCGCATCGTCCGCATCCTGTCCTATGGAAATGGCGATCTTGACGGCTTTCTTACCCCACGGCAGCTTCTTAAGCTCCGCCAGGGCTTTCTTGTAATCGTCCGTGGGCTGTCCGTCCGAGAGCAGCACCAGCACCGGAGGCAGGGCCCTGTCCGACATGGGCGGTATCGTGAGCTGCGCCGCCAGAAGCTCAAACGCCTTGCCAAGATCCGTCACGCCGTCCGCCTCCAGATCGTCCCACGCAAAGTCCTCCACATTCACCGGGCTGCTCGTGACCCATGAAGCCCCTGTGGAAAATTTCAGTGTCCGGATCATGAGCTGCGCATTGGGATTGTTCTCGGCCGCCGCGACCATCTCGGGTATCGTGGACTGGATCGCATGGTTTACCGTGCCGATCTTTTCTCCGCGCATGGAACCGGAGCAATCCACGATCCAAAAGAAATGCAGCGGTCTGCTCGCCAGTTCTCCTCCCGGTCTCTTCATTGTTGCCATAGTATCCCTCCTTATAATTGTGCTCTGGCACATCTGATCTGTTGTTTTCTCGCGTAGCCCATCGCATAGGAGCCCGCGTTGCACAGTATCGTAAAGTCCTGATGCCTGTCCTCCGGCTGTCCGAATGTCTGTATAAAGCCGCTGCCCCGTCCGCCGCCGATCTCGCTGACGGAATCCGGCAGATAAATGCGCCGCAGAGCCTTACACCCTGCAAAGGCCCCCTGCGCGATACTGCTGACGCCTTCCGGCAGGATCACCGTCTCCAGCGACTCGCAGCCCTCGAACGCCTCCGTGCCTATTGCTTCCAGTTCCGCGGGGAACGTTATCTCCTGCAGACTCCTGCACCAGCAGAAGGTGTAGTCCCTGATCTCCCGCAATCCGGCCGGCAGTGTGACACTGCGAAGCCGCAAGCAGCCGGAAAAGGTATACTCGCCGATATACTTCACGCTGTCCGGCACGGTCACGCTCTCCAGCGCCGTATTTTCAAAGGCCCCCTCCAGCTTCGTCATGGTCCCCAGTATCTTCGGGCAGCCGTCCGTGTCCGCCGTGCCGATGCGCTTCAACGTGCCCGGCAAAACGACTTCCCGCAGTTCCTTGCAGTTGAGGAACACGCCGTTTCCAAGCACCTCTATCCCTTCCGGCACGATGATCTTCTCGATGCCGACACAGCCCTTGAACGCATGATTGCCGACCTCCGTCACTTTCCTGCCGCCGATCCGGTCCGGCAGCTTCACGGTCATATCGTCGAAATCAATATAGCGCAGGAGCTTGATCCCCCTCGGCGTATCCTCATACTCGTATGCGTTCTCGTTCGCGGCGCAGCCGCTCTCCTCCTCACAGGAAGCGGCCGTTTCCCGGACGCCCTGCTCCGTGTCCGCCGCGACTCCCAATGCGCCCGCCCAGGCGAGGATCGCCGTCTCGGCGTTCTGCGCCTGTATGCCGTAGCCCTGTCCGACGGATCTGACGAACCGCTGCAGCGTGAGGCTGTCAAGCCGCGTCAGCTCCGACAGCTGCCCGACGATGCCGTCGTCATAGACCATCAGCAGGATATTGCGCTTCAGCCTGTTCTCCGGAAAAAAATCCGAGAGGAGCGCCTGCAGTTTCCTTCGGTCCGAGAGGACGTCCGGATAATCTTTTATGATCCTTGCCAAGATCCTGTGGTCTTCCATCGAAGCCTCCTTAACAAAATTCCCCTTTGAGCTGCCCGAAATCGATCTTTACATTCCTTGCGATCGTCGCGGAGCGGCCTTCCTCGATCGGGATCTGCGTACCGTCCGCCTTAATATAGGTCCAATTTTCCTTCGAGAGATTCCTGATGCCCCAAACGTCGGGAGCCTTGGGATTCTGCACCACCTCGCCGACCACGGTCTCCATGTCATGACCGCCGTCCGTATGGTGCTTATAGAGCTTCGTACCCGCGGCAAGCAGCACGGTGCTCCTGCCGATAACGAGCTTCACGGGGACAGCCACCGGCTTCTGGCAGCTCCAGCACGTATGCGCCACGCCGTCCGCCTCTTTTTTGCTGTCGTAGAACACCTCCGCCCCGCAGTGCGGACAGGTGATGATGCCCGACATCATATTTGCGAAGGTCTCCAGCCATTTCGTCTCGGTCACCCTGCGGTTCGGCTCTCTCAGCCCCACCGTGAACGATGCGGTAAAAAGCTCCCTGAGCTGTCCGGGATACAGATCCCAGAACACGAGCGCATTGTCCTGATAGCCGACGAGCGGCCGGTTGTCCTTATTGTCCGGGTCAAAGATAAACAGCGGATCCGTGCCGTATAACTGATTCATGGCATGGATATCCATACATTTGATCTTTGCCTCTCTTTTCCCCTCTAACGGGTGATTCAGCATAAACATATAGAACAGCAGCACCGCCAGGGAAAACAGGTCCGTGTTGCGCGACGGCCTTGCCTTGCCGAGGACGATCTCCGGCGCCATAAACCGGGGCGTTCCGTAGACGCCGCTCTTCGCATCGTTGTACGATACGTTATCGTTGTCACAGATCAGGACGTCTCCGGTATCCGGGTCAAAGAACACGTTGCCGAAGGAGATGTCGCGATAGCTGTATCCCTTTGCGTGCAGCGCGTTATATCCCTTCGTCAGGTTGTAAGCCGCCCGGCACAGGCAGTAAAAAGAAGGCTCGGCCCTTCTTTTCATCATGTCCACGATACTCTTGTAGTTTTTCGGCCTGAGCGGCATGACATAGCCGAACGGCTCCCCATAGGCGCGAAAGATCATGTCCTGCGGCCACAAAAACGACACGTCCGGCTGCCCCTTTTGGAGCAGATTATCCAAGATCTCTTTCTGGTTCTGCGTCGCACTGTTCTTATAGTACCACTTCATCGCATAGATCCTGCCGCGCGATTCCACCTCGTACACTTCGCCCTGACCGCCGGAGCCCAAAAGCGCTTTGACCTTGTACCTGCTCCCGCCCTCGGAAGTGAGCGTCGTACCGTTTTTCAACTGTCCTTCCATACCCGCGTCCTCTCCTGTCTCCTCACAGACCGCCTTTGATTCTATATGCTCGCGCGCACGACCTTCGGCTGATACCCGTTCTCATGCAGCGCCTTGATGATCTGTTCCTTGTGCTCCGTGCCGTACGCCTCCAGCGTGATGCGCAGCTCCACCGCGGCGCTCCGGTTAATGGACACGAACTGGTTGTGCTCCAGTTTGATAACGTTGCCGTTCTGCTGTGCGATGATGCCGGACACCCTCGTCAGTTCGCCCGGTTTGTCCGGAAGGAGCACCGACACCGTAAATATCCTGTCGCGCAGCACAAGACCCTGCTGCACCACCGACGACATCGTGATCACGTCCATGTTGCCGCCGCTCAGGATCGACACGATCTTTTTATTCTTCACGTTCAGGTGCTTAAGCGCCGCCACCGTGAGCAGTCCGGAATTTTCCACGATCATTTTATGATTCTCGACCATATCGAGGAAAGCGACCACCAGCTCTTCGTCTTCCACGGTGACGATGTCATCCAGATTTTGGCTCAGATACGGGAAGATCTTGGTTCCCGGCGTCTTTACCGCCGTGCCGTCCGCGATCGTATTCACATGGTCCAGCGTGACCACTTTGCCCGCGCGCATCGACTCCTGCATACAGTTGGCTTCCGCCGGCTCAACGCCGATCACCTTGATCTTGGGATTGAGCAGCTTCGCCAGTGTGGACACGCCTGTGGCAAGACCGCCGCCGCCGATCGGAACTAAGATATAATCCACAAGCGGCAGCTCCTTGATGATCTCCATGGCGATCGTGCCCTGCCCGGTGGCCACATCCAGATCGTCGAAAGGGTGTACGAACGTGTATCCATGCTCCTCCGCAAGCTTGTAAGCATACGCACACGCCTCGTCGTACACGTCGCCGTTCAGGATCACTTCCGCGCCGTAGCTCTTGGTGCGGTTCACCTTGATGAGCGGCGTGGTCGTAGGCATGACGATCACCGCCTTCACCCCGTAGCATTTCGCCGCATAGGCAACGCCCTGCGCATGGTTCCCCGCCGACGCCGTGATCAACCCCTTTGCCCGCTCTTCCTCCGACAGGGTGCTGATCTTGTAATAGGCGCCGCGCAGCTTATAAGCGCCCGTGAGCTGCATGTTCTCCGGCTTCAGATACACTTTATTGTTCGTCTGTACACTGAAATAATCGCTGTACACCAGTTTCGTCTCCGAGGCGACTTCCTTGACTACCTCGTACGCTTCCTCAAATTTATCCAACGACAGTTCTTTCATCATTCTCTCCTCCTAATGCTTCCTGCGCCTCTTCCCCGTCCGCCGCCGTATCGAACAGCGCGTTCACAAACTGCTCCGCATCGAATTTCTGCAGATCGTCAATGGTCTCGCCGACGCCGATATACTTCACGGGGATCTGCAGCTCCGACTGGATCGCAACGGCGATGCCGCCCTTGGCCGTGCCGTCCATCTTGGTGAGGATAATGCCTGTCAGGTCGGCGGCCTCACCGAATTCTTTCGCCTGCTGCAGCGCATTCTGTCCGGTCGTTCCGTCCAGCACCACCAGATTCTCCCTATGCGCCTCCGGAAACTCTTTGCCGATGATGCGGTCGATCTTTTTCAGCTCCTCCATCAGGTTCTTCTTGTTGTGCAGCCGGCCGGCCGTATCGCATAACAGCACGTCCACGCCTCTCGCCTTCGCCGCGTTCACGGCGTCATAGATCACGCTGGCGGGATCTGCGCCTTCGTTTCCGCCGATCACGTCAACGCCGGCGCGGTTCGCCCACTCGCCAAGCTGTTCTCCCGCCGCCGCGCGGAATGTGTCCGCGGCCGCCAGAAGCACCTTGCGCCCCTGCGCCTTAAGCTGGCCCGCCAGCTTACCCACCGTCGTCGTCTTGCCCACGCCGTTGACGCCGATCACAAGCACCACCGACTGCCGGTGTTCAAACGCATAGGCCGTCTCTCCCACCTGCATCTGTTCCTGAATGTTGCGGATCAGGAACTGCTTGCAGTCAGCCGGCTCCTTGATGTGGTTCTCTTTGACCTGTTCGCGCAGCCTGTCAAGGATCTCCTCGGTCGCCTTCACGCCGATATCGCCCGTGATCAGGATCTCTTCCAGCTCCTCGTAGAAATCTTCGTCGATACTGGAAAAGCCCCCGAACACAGCGTCAATGCCCTGCACGATATTATTCCTCGTCTTGGTCAGTCCTTCTTTTAACCTGTTAAAAAAGCCTTTCTTCTCTTCGCTCATCAGTCATCCAGTTCCTTATCGATCAGATTGACGCTCACCAGCGTGGAAACGCCCTTCTCCTGCATGGTGATACCGTACAGGCGGTCTGCCTTCTCCATCGTTCCGCGTCTGTGGGTAATAACAATAAACTGTGTATTCTTAGTCAGTTTATGCAGATACTTTGCAAATCTTCCCACATTGTTCTCGTCCAGCGCCGCCTCGATCTCGTCCAGCAGACAGAAAGGGGACGGCTTCAGGTTCTGGATCGCGAACAGGAGGCAGATCGCCGTCAATGATTTCTCGCCGCCCGACATCTGCATCATATTGACCAGCTTCTTGCCCGGCGGCTGGGCGATGATGCGTATGCCCGCCTCCAGTATGTCCTCGTCCTCTATCAGTTCAAGCGTTCCCTTGCCGCCGCCGAACAGCTCCTTGAACACCTTGTCAAACTCTCTGTTGATCTCGGCGAACTTCTCGTTAAACTGCTTCCGCATCGCGGTATCCAGCTCCTCGATGATGCCGAGCAGGGTCTTCTCCGCCTCCACCAGATCATCGTGCTGTGTCTTTAAGAACGTATAGCGCTCCATGAGATTCCTGTAATCCTCGATAGCGTTGACGTTGACGTCGCCCAGCTTTTTGATCGCGTCTTTGAGCGCCGCGATCTCTTTCTTCATGGCCGGCAGATCATTCATCGCATCGTCCTTAAGCGATTCCGCGTCGGACAGCGTGATCTCGTACTCATCCCACATATAGTTGATCTGCGCCTCTATCGATTCCTGCATACGCTCCTTCTGGCTCTCCAGACGGTATACTTCCTTGTCTAACGCCGTCATGCGCTCCGAGAGTTCCTCCCGGGAAGTGAAGAAATTCTTCTGCTTTCCGGCCAGCTCTTCTTTCGCCGCGGTATCCTCCTGCAGCTTTCTCGAAGCGTCGCTCTGCGCGGTGTAGGAGGAGGCGATCGTCTTCTCGATCTCTATGATGCTCTCCTTCTTGCGCTCCACTTCCTCTTTGCTCAGGTGCAGTCCTTCCTGCACCTCGTCCAGCTCCGCGTTGTGTCTGGCGATCTCGCCGTCCACACGTTCCAGATTCTGTCTCTGGAAGTCCTCGCTCTGGCGTATCTTCTCCACTTCCACATCCCACTCGGACACCTTGGACGCCTGAACGGACTCTTCCGCGCGCCGCTCTCCTAACTGCTTCTGAAACTCCTCTATCTGCGCGCCCGTGTTCTTCTCGAGCTGTTCGGAATCCTCCAATTCTCTGGCGATCTCGTCCTTCTCTACCTGAATCTCCTTGATCTGGCGCTCTATCTCCTGCTCCTCGGATTTCAGCTCTCCGAAGCCTTCCTCCGTCTCGCTCTTCTTGTCTCTGGCCTGCATCACATTGATCCTTGCGGTATTCTGCTCGATAAACTTGCGCTGCAGTTGTCCCTTGACGTCCTCCACGTCCAGGCGCAGCTTGTTCCTGCGCTTCTTCGTGTCCTCGATATCGTTGAGCAGCTTGTCGATAGCCACGACATACTGCTTTACCTTCTTCTCCAGTTCTTCTATCTCGCGGCGTCTGCCAAGAAGGTTGGAATTGTTCTTGAACGCGCCGCCGCTGATCGCGCCGCCGGGCACAAGCAGTTCTCCCTCCAGCGTCACCATGCGGATCCCGTAAGCGTATTTTCTTGCGATCTTCACGGCATGATCCACGTTATCGACGACCACGATGCGGCCGAGCATCGACTTCGCCACATTCCGGTACTTCTGATCGATCTTTACAAGCTCGTCGGCCATGCCGATGACGCCCTCCTCGTCCAGCGCCTCCGGATTCTTGAACTCCTGCGGGTTCGTGATGCTCGTGAGCGGCAGAAAGGTTGCGCGCCCCGCTTTCGTCTTTTTCAGATAGGCGATCATGCGCTTCGCCGTCTCCTCGTCCTCGGTGACGATATTCTGGATATTGCCGCCCAGAGCCGTCTCGATCGCCGTCTCGTACTTGGCCTCCGCCTGAATGATATCGGCCACGACGCCGATGATCCCCTTCTCCTGCCCCTTCTGCTCCATGACGGCCTTGACGCTGCCGCCGTAGCCTTCGTAGCGCTCCGTCAGGTTGGACAACGCTTCCAGCTTGGACTTTTCCTGATGATAAAGCACCTGCGTGTCGCGCAGCTTCTGATCCCTGCCGGCTAACTCCTCACGAATCGCCGCAAGCTGCTCTTCCATCGTCGCCTGTCTGTCGCTCAGCTCGCGTATCACCACATTGACGCTCTCAAATTCTTCTTCCAGCTTCTTGATGTTCTCCGCCTGTGCCGCCTCGTCGGACTTCGCGCGGAGGAGTCTGGAATTCAGCTCGGCCTTGCGGATATTGATCTGCTCCAGCTTCGCGTCATAGCTTCCCAGCTTGGACTTGATCGTTGCGCGGTTATTGAGGGCGTCGATGATCGTGTTCTTGCCGCTTTCGATATGGTTGTTGAGCTCTTCGATCCTGCCCTGCGTCTCTTCCAGAAGCTGCCTTGCCTCGGCTCTCGCCTGTTCGAGCTGCGCCAGCTCCCCGTCGATCGCCGCCTTCTTGGACAGGATCTGCTCCCGCTCCGCGCTGCGCTCGTCCAACAGTGTGCGAATGCTGTCGATGCGCGTCTTGAGATGTTCTTCGTTTCCCTCCGCAGAATGGATCTGCTCCTTCAGGACGTTGATCTCACCCTCCAGCTTGGAACGCGTCACGCCGGTGTCGGCAAGCGCCGTCCTCGTCTCCTCGATCTCCCGGTCAAGCTGTTCGATGCGGCTTGCGATCTGCTCATACTCGTCTTTGATCTGCTCATACTTTTTCGTGGTATCCTCCAGGTCGCCGGACGCGATATGCAGCTTGCCCTCCACCTCGTCAAGCTGCTGCCTGACGCGCACGTTCTCTAAGAGGAACACATTGACGTCGAGCGTCTTAAGCTCCTCTTTTTTCTTCAGATAGACCCTTGCCTTCTCGGACTGCTTCTCCAGCGGGCCGATCTGATTCTCCAATTCCGCAAGGATATCGTTGACGCGCACGAGATTCTGTTTCTCGTCTTCCAGCTTCTTCTGCGCCGCATATTTCCTGCGCTTAAACTTCACGATACCGGCAGCCTCGTCAAAGAGTTCCCTCCTCTCCTCCGGCTTGCCGCTCAGGATCCTGTCGATCTGTCCCTGTCCGATGATAGAGTAGCCTTCCTTGCCGATACCCGTGTCATAGAACAGCTCGTTGACGTCTTTCAGGCGGCACACCGTGCCGTTGATCATGTACTCGCTCTCCCCGGAGCGATACAGCCTTCTGGAAACGGTCACCTCATCATAGTCTATCGCAAGCTGGTGGTCGGCATTGTCGAGTGTGATCGCCACATAGGCATACCCCAGCGGTTTGCGCAGCTCCGTGCCCGAAAAGATGACATCCTGCATATTCGCCCCGCGCAGCTGCTTGATGCGCTGTTCTCCCAAAACCCACCTGACGGCATCCGCCACGTTGCTCTTGCCGGACCCGTTCGGCCCGACAATGCCCGTAATGCCGTTGTGAAACTT
Organism: uncultured Lachnospiraceae bacterium; assembly: GCA_947626745.1. Lineage (GTDB taxonomy): Bacteria > Bacillota > Clostridia > Lachnospirales > Lachnospiraceae > UBA3282. Next base: position 24,775 of record CANQTF010000001.1, on the reverse strand, counting down.
AAAAACGATCTTATTGGCAAAGGACTTAAACCCATGCACCTCAATACTTTTTAAATACATATGTACCTCTCAACTGCGCGTATTCATGCGAAGCAGCGCCTCATAGGCCGCCTTCTGCTCCGCCGCTTTCTTGGAATGTCCGACACCTGTCCCGGCCTTCACGTCCCCTATAAACACCTCGACCCTGAAGGTCTTGTCGTGCTCCGGCCCGTCCTCGTCCGTAAGCTCGTACCGCGGCGTACCTTTATTCTCCTTCTGCACTTCCTCCTGCAGGATCGTCTTCGCATCGTAAAAGAGCTGTTTGTGCTCCAGATCCGACAGAATGAAGCGCCGGATAAAGCGCTGCGCCTCCGCAAGGCCGCTGTCCAGATAGATCGCGCCTATGACCGCCTCCATAACGTCGGATATGATCGAATCCCTTTTCCTGCCTCCGGTGGCCTCCTCGCCCCTGCCAAGCAGGATATATTCCTCCAGTCCGATCTCTCTGGCACAGTAAGCAAGCGCCGGCTCGCAGACGATAGAAGAACGGTACTTCGTCATCTTTCCCTCGGACATATCCGCATTTTCCCTGTAGATATAATCACTGCTGACAAGCTCCAGCACGGCGTCTCCCAGAAATTCCAGTCTCTCGTAATCCCCGGTCTTGTTGATCCTGCGTTCATTGGCGCATGAGCTGTGCGTCAGCGCCTGCACCAGAAGCCGCCTGTCTTGGAACGCATACTGTATCTTTTGTTCCAGTTCTGTGATCCTTTCCTCCAGCATGAAACCTCCACATAGAAAAACCCTTTCCTGCAGAAAGGGCTTCCCTGCTTTATTATGACATCGAATTTTTGATCAAGGCAACCGCTTCCCCTACCGTCGTGATATGCTCCGCCTTCTCGGCCGGGATCTCTATCTCAAAAGCTTCCTCGATCCCCATAATGATCTGAAACACATCCAACGAATCGGCCCCCAGATCTTCCACGAACGTCGTCTCTAACGTTATCTCATTGGGATCTACACTCAGTACATCAGCTATGACCTCTTTCAACTTATCGAACTCCATGTCGGCTGCTGCTCCCTTCGTCTTCTCTATCGTCTACTTGTCCTCTTCGGACACTGTCTCTTCCGTCAGAAGCATCTCCCTGATCTTGTCGTTGATCTTCTGCTCCGTAAAAGTGATACACTGCAGGATCGAATTTTTGATCTCCACTGCCTTGGAGCTGCCGTGCGTCTTGACGACCAGCCCTTTCAGCCCCAATAGCGGTGCGCCGCCGTACTGTTCCAGATCAAAGGCTTTCAGCGTCTGCTTCAGCGCGGGCTTCACCAGAAGCGCGCCAAGCTTGCTGCGCAGACTTGTCATCATGCCCGCCTTGACCTTCTTGATAAGTGTGCTGCCCACGCCCTCGTAAGTTTTGAGGACCACATTGCCGACAAAGGCTTCGCACACGACCACGTCAGCCACGCCGGCGGGAATGTCCCTTGCCTCCACACTGCCGATGAAATTGATGTCCGGGCAGTTCTTCAAGAGCGGGAACGTCTCCTTGACGAGCGCATTCCCCTTCTCCTCCTCCGCGCCGATATTCACGATGCCGACCTTGGGATTCCTGACGCCCATAACATGCTCCATATAGACGGAACCCATCTTGGCAAACTGCACGAGATGAGACGGCCTTGCGTCCACATTCGCGCCGCAGTCGATCAGCAGAGAGCAGCCGTTCTCCGTCGGGATAAGCGGTGCGAGAGGCGGTCTCTCCACGCCCTTGATCCGCCCGACGATAACTTGTCCGCCCACCAGCGTCGCGCCCGTACTGCCCGCGGAGACAAAAGCGTCGCACGTACCGTCCTTCACGAGATTCAACGCTTTGACCAGAGAGGAATCCTTCTTCTTGCGGATAGCCATCACCGGCGGCTCGGCCGTCTCGATGATCTCCGTCGCCGGAACGATCTCTATCCGGTCTTTTTCGTATGTATAACCGGCAAGCTCTCTCTCCAGGACCTCCTGCGGCCCGGTCAGATATACCTTCACCTTACCGCTCTCGTTGACTGCCTCGACCGCGCCCTTGACGATCTCCTTCGGCGCGTTGTCGCCGCCCATCGCATCTACCGCTACTTTTATCAATTCACTCATCGCTCTGCGCATCCTTCCGCCGTATGCTGAAATATCATATCTACTATACTAAATATACCTGCAAAAATCAAGTTCTAAAAGATTGGCCGGAGGTTTTCCCGCCACAAAAAAATAAGGCTTTTCGGGATATCCCGAAAAGCCCGTACCGACAATGCTCAATCAACTGAGATGATCTCTTTTTTGTTGTATGTGCCACACTTCCTGCACACTCTGTGGGGTACCATCAGGGCGCCGCATTTACTGCACTTTACCAACGTGGGAGCAGTCATTTTCCAGTTTGCTCTTCTCTTGTCTCTTCTACCTTTGGAAGATTTGTTCTTAGGACAAATAGACATCTTTACACCTCCTTATTCCCGTTAAAAATATCCTTTATTAACGCCATCCTCGGATCAGGAACAAAGGTGTCACAGTCACATGTTCCCGTATTCAGGTCCCTGCCGCACTGCCGGCATATCCCTCGGCAGTCAGGCTTGCACAGGACTTTCATAGGCAAGTTAATCACGATCTCAATGCGAAGGAAATCGTCAACGTCCATCTGCCAGCCGTCCATGAACGCTTGGTCCTCCTGTCCGTCAGGTACGTCCTCGAGCGCGTCCGGCGCGAATACCTCCCTGTCAAACACGAGACGGAGCGTCCTGTCCACGGGGCGCAGACATCGGTCACAGTTCATGGCAAGCGTTACCTCCGCCTGACCTTCGACCCTTGCCCGGCCTTTACCGCTGTTGGTAAAAGTCAGTTTGACCGGCGAAGCCGCCTTGACGGGGATCACCGCGCCGCCCGCTTCCACCTGCCGAAGCTCCGTTTTCGCCTCCGTTACGGCCGTCTTCACTTTGTCTGTAAACACATCGGTCAAGTTTACGAACATAGCCGACTCCTATTCACACGCAGACTATTATACTGATGCGGGTCTGATTTGTCAACCACCAAATTCAGATTTTGTCCTGAACGATCCCGCGGACAGGCTTACGATAACTGCGCCTGCACCGCCGTGAGCGCTACGACGCCCACGATGTCCTCCCAAGAGCAGCCGCGGGAAAGGTCGTTGACGGGTTTGGCGATACCCTGCAGCATCGGGCCGTACGCCTCCGCCTTGCCGAGCCTCTGTACCAGCTTATAGCCGATGTTGCCGCAGTCCAGATTGGGGAAGATCAGCACGTTCGCCTTACCTGCCACCTCGCTGCCGGGCGCCTTGGATTTCGCCACCTGCGGAACGAGAGCCGCATCTGTCTGCAGCTCGCCGTCAAGGCAGAGATGCGGATACTGTTCATGAGCGATCCGCGTAGCCTCCACCACCTTGTCCACGAGAGGATGCTTCGCGCTTCCCTTGGTGGAATGGGACAGCATGGCGATGATCGGCTTCGCGCCCACCAGACTCTTGAAGCTCTTGGCCGACGTGTCCGCTATCGCCGCCAGCTCCTCCGCCGTAGGATCCTGATTCAGGCCGCAGTCCGCAAACAGGAATGTGCCGTGCTCTCCGAACTCACAGTCCGGCACGTCCATGATAAAGAAGCCGGATACCAGTTTTACGCCCGGCGCGGTCTTTAAGATCTGCAGCGCGGGGCGCAGCGTGTCTGCCGTCGCATGACATGCGCCCGCTACCATGCCGTCCGCGTCGTTCGCCTTGACCATGACTACCCCGAACGTGAGATAGTCCTTCAGCAGGATCTCCCTGGCCGCCTCCGGCGTCATGCCCTTATTCTTTCTGGTCTCATACAGAAGCTCCGCATATTCTTCAAACTTATCCGTATTCTCGGGATCGACGATCCTGACGCCGTCCAGTTCCACTTCCAGCCAGCCCGCGCCGTCCATGATCTTCTCCTCGTTGCCGATCATGATGATGTCCGCGATGCCCTCTTTCAGGATATGCGAGGCCGCTATCAGTGTCCTTTTATCGTTTGTTTCCGGCAGAATGATCGTCTTCTTGTCGCTTTTTGCCTTCTCTTTGATCAGATCGATGTAACTCATATGCTTTTCCCTCCTAATACATCATTGCGGCGAAGTCGTATGCAACTTCCCGCATATGTAAAATTATACAAAATTTATTGATTTTGTACAAGATATATTCCTGTTTTGACGGTATTTTTTTAGATACAAAACCGCCGTTTTATGATAAACTGTTCCAAACAGCGTTTCACCCGCCTGTTTGATAAGGAGTGCGGATATCATGAAAACAATAGGGATCATCGCGGAGTACGATCCGTTCCACAACGGACATGCCTATCAGATCGCAGAAGCAAAGAGGGCCGCGGGGGCGGATTACTGTGTCGTCGTCATGAGCGGCGATTTCACACAGCGGGGCACACCCGCCGTCATGGATAAGCATCTGCGCGCGCAGACCGCCCTTGAAAACGGCGCGGATCTGGTGCTGGAGCTGCCTGTCTGCTACGCTGCGGCAAGCGCGGAATACTTTGCCTCCGGCGCCGTCGCCCTGTTGGACAGGCTGGGGGTGATCGACGTGCTCTGCTTCGGCAGCGAGTGCGGCGACACGGACATCCTGTCCGCCTTTGCCGACGAGCTTCTGGCAGAGTCTCCCGCCTTTCGGCACGAGCTGCAGCAGCGCCTGAAAGAAGGCGCCACCTATCCGCAGGCCCGAAATCATGCGCTCTCCGTCACCGCGCCGCACCTGACCGCCTCCCTCGACGTGCTGCGATCCCCGAACAATATTCTCGGTCTGGAGTACATCAAGGCCCTCAAAAAGCGCGGAAGCCGTATCGTGCCGCACACCGTAAGCCGGCGCGGTTCCGACTACCACGATGCGTCTCTGGGGGCAGCCTTCAGCTCCGCCCGCGCCATCCGGGAAGCCCTCCGCGAACGAAACGACATAGGCTGCATCAAGGAGCAGGTCCCCGCCTCTGTCTACCGGACAATGGAGCGCGCCTACGGACATGCCTTTCCTGTTTTCCCGGACGATCTCTCCGGGCTGCTGTCCTATAAGCTGCTGTTGGAACAGGAGCAGGGATACCTGTCATACCTGGACGTGGACGAGGCTTTTTCCGACAGGATCTGCCGGCTGCTGCCGGACTACACGGACTACTCCTCCTTCTGCGAACTGCTCAAGTCCAAAAACATGACCTACACGAGAGTCGCCCGGAACCTTCTGCATATTTTCTTAAATATCCGCCGGCAGGACATGCTCGCCTTTTGCCGGGAAGATCACATATACTATGCAAGGCTGCTCGGCTTCAAAAAAGAAGCGGGACCGCTTCTTAGCGCCGTCAAAGAGCGCGCCTCGATCCCGCTTCTCTCCAAACCGGCGGAGGCCCGCAGGGTCATCACGCAAAAGGCCGGTCTGCAGATGTTCGATGCCGACATTCGAGCCTCCCATATCTACTCCCTGCTCGTACAGCAGAAATTCGGCGGGCCGCTGCAGAATGAATACCGCCGGCAAATTATCGTCGTCTGATCGGATCCGCCGCCATATGGCGGCCTCTCAGGCGTTTTCCAGAAGTTCAAAGGGAAGCCACGCGAGGATCTTCTCGCTCAGCTCCTTGATGTTGATCGGCTTCGGGATAAAATCGTTCATGCCCTCCTCGAGGAACATCTCCTTGACGCCGCTGATCGCATTGGCAGTCAGCGCGATGATCGGCACTTCCCGGTAATACGCGCCCTCCATCTGCCTGATGATGTGCGTGGTCTCCACGCCGTCCATATCCGGCATCATGTGATCCATGAAGATCAGATCGTATCTCTTTTTCTTTATCATCCCGATCGCTTCGCTGCCGCTCTTGGCGGTATCCACCTGCATGGCAAACGGGCGCATCAGCCCCACCGCCACTTTTCTGTTGACCAGATTATCGTCCACGATGAGCACCTTGGCATTCGGCGCACGGAAGTCCTCGTAATTCGTTGTCTGCGGCGTGCGCGGCTGCTTCTCGCTCAGCTCCAGCGCCCCGCAGGGAGTCTCATCTACGACTCGCTGCGGCACTTCAAAGTAAAAATTGCTGCCGTGCCGGTATTCGCTCTCCACATGGATCTCCCCGCCCATCAGAGAGATCAGTTGTCTGGAGATAGCGAGTCCCAGACCGCTGCCCTCCTTCTTGCGGTTCCTGAACGTGTCGGACTGCTCGAAGGAGTTGAAGATACGCTCCAGATCCTCCTCCTTGATCCCGATGCCGGTGTCCTTCACCGACGCTTTGAGCAGGATATCCTCCCCGGCTTTCTCATAGCCGACGTTCAGCTGTATGCTCCCCTGCTCCGTGAACTTCACGGCATTGTTCACCAGATTGATCAGCACCTGCTTCAGACGGATCTCGTCGCCGTGCAGCCCCTTCGGCATCGCGGGATCGATCCCGATCTCCAGACGCAGGTTCTTCTCCTCCACCTTGCCGGAAAAGATATGATACACGTCCTGCACCAGCGTCTTGACATCGTAATCCGCCTCCACGATCTCCATTTTGCCGGACTCCATTTTGGAAAAATCCAGAATATCGTTGATGATCGTCAACAGCGTCATGCTGGCTGATTTGATCTGCTCGATGGCATCCCGCTGCTGCTCGTCGAGTTTTCCCCGAAGCGCGATCTCCGTCATACCTAAGATCGCGTTCATAGGCGTCCGTATCTCGTGGCTCATATTTGCTAGAAACGCCGATTTCGCGCGGGAAGCGTTCTCCGCCTTCTCCGCAAGCTCCCGCATCAGCTTCGCCTGTGCCATCACATCGGTCACATCTATGACAGACAGCATGTAGCCCTGCACCTGCACCTCGTCGCGTATCTCCGCGTTCCTGATCTCATAGCTCTTATCCTTTAACTCCAGCACCGTGCCGGTCTGTTCGTAGATCGCCTGGATCTCCGATTCGCTGACGTTGCCCTCCCCCAGCTTCATATCCGGAAAAAGTTCACAGGCTGCCGGATTTGCATAGAGGAATTTCATCTGGTTGTCCGACACGATGATACCCTCGTCCATGCTCTCGATCACGGCCTCCTTCGCATTCTGCACCAGATCGAACAGCCCGTATCGGTTGACCGCCATAAAGAGGCACACGACCGAACAGAAGATGCCGAGGGGCGTCGTATCGAATCCGCCCGTGACGCCGCTCAGATACAGCAGCAGCATGAAGAACGGCAGGATCCCCGCGGCGATCAGAAGCCCTTGGATCGCCTGTGCGCCCTTTTTCTTCTGATGATAGGACGGATTGATGCAGACATAGAGATACAGGATCATCTCCACCAGACAGAACAGCATATAGAAATAATAGAGCGGCGCTTTGCCGAGTATCAGGATATTGCCGTTGCCGGTAGCGGCGATCTCATAGGACGTATAGTAGAGGTGATGATAGTCACAGGTCATAATGATGCCGAAGAATGCCAGATTGATGCCGAAAAGCGTGAGCATCAGTCTGCGCGGCCACTGTATCTTATAGTAGGAGAGCACGAAGGACAGGGCCAGAAAATTGGCAAAGCACTTTCCCAGATACTCCGTCTTGCCGAGCGCGATAAGCTCCCGCATATCCGGTCCTGCCGTGATAAAAAGGCTGCGCGACACGAGCGCTATCAGACAGCAGCTCACCGTCATGATCAGCCTGTTCTTATAGCCCGAATCCTTTTGCTTTAATATGGAAGCCAGAAGGAAAAACGACACCAGAACCCCGAATATATGAATACAAAGCCATACTCCCTGCATGATCTGCATAACCCTTATCTCCCGTTTTCAGACATCACTGTTTTGTAACCTTGGCAATATAGCTTTTGATCTGTCCGTGAACCATATCGGACACCTCCAAGGTGCTCATACCCTTATACTGCTCGTAAGTGATCGCCGGCAGATAGTGTACCTGCGTCGTGACCGGCTTGAGCGACCACTCCTCGAATACCTTATACGAATCGATCAGGACCACCGGCACGATCGGCGCTTTCGCCTTCATCGCGCTCTTGAAGCAGCCCGGCTTAAACTCCCGCACCTCGTTGTGATTGTGGAAATAGCCGCCCTCCGGGAAAATGATATAGCGCCGGCCCTGTGCGACCTCCGCGGCCACCTCCGAGATAAGCCGCACCGACTGTCTCATATCGTCCTTCACCAGCCGTTTGCCGTGCAGCATATCCACAAACTGCGTCGTCAGGATCACGTGTGATTTCGCGTCGTCGATCACCACGGAGCACGGCTTGTCGTGAGTCGCTATGATGCCGAGCGCATCGTATTTGCCCTGATGATTCGGAAACATGACATAGCCGCCCTCCTTAGGCAGATTCTCCATGCCGTAACCGTGCGTGGTGATATGCCCCGACCGTTTCATGCGTTCCACCGTCAGCCTCGCATATGCATACCGCTGTTCCTCCGTGTATCTGCTGCTCCTCGCCTTATACCTCATCTTCGGTATCATATAGAGTCTCGGCAGATTACACACGATAACCTGTATAAAACGTAACATATGACTTCCTTTCTCTCCGCCGCCGTCACAACAGCGGTGAAAATAATTTCAATACCGGACCGATCACATTTGTCTTCACGAATTTCTTCCTGCACCAGTCCATCGTGATGCGTTCCGACACTGCGAACGTCTCCTCCATATCCTTTTTGAGATCCTGTATGGCATCCACCCGGTACAGGAACGCCCCGCACTCGAAATGGTGATAAAAACTGCGGTAATCGAAATTCACCGTCCCCACGACGGCAGACTCGTCATCGCAGAGCACGCACTTGGAATGCAGAAAGCCCGGCGTATACTGGTATATCTTGACTCCGGCCTCGACTAACGGCTGATAGTTGGACTGCGTCAGCCAATAGATCGTTTTCTTGTCGGGCACGCCGGGCGTCACGATACGCACGTCGACGCCGCGCTTCGCCGCCAGCTTAAGCGCCGTGACGACCTCATTGTCCGTGACCAGATACGGCGTAAAGATATAGATGTATTTTCTGGCGCAGCCGATCATGTTCAGATAGACGCTCTCGCCGATCAGTTCCCCGTCCAGCGGCGAATCCATATAGGGCTGCACATAACCGGCAGCCTCGGGCCTGTCCGTAAACCGGTACAGGTAGGGGCCGTAATCCTCCTCCGTATAGCGCGCCACATTCCACATCTGCAGAAACATCACCGTAAAGTTCTGCACGGCCTCCCCCTCGATGCGGATGCCGGCGTCCTTCCAGTGATCGCCGTGGGGATGGGTATGATTGATGTATTCGTCCGCCATATTGATGCCGCCGGTGTACCCGATCCTGCCGTCGATCACGGTGATCTTTCTGTGATCCCTGTTGTTCAGGATCAGCGCCATGAAAGGTATGATCCTGTTGAAAGCGATACACTTGATCCCTTTCCTCTCCATGATCTGATCATAGTTCTTCGGCAGCGTAAAGACGCTTCCGACATCGTCATAGATCAGACGGACTTCCACGCCCTCCTTGACCTTGCGCTCCAGCACCTCCAACACCGCGTTCCACATCCTGCCTTCTCCCAGAATAAAATATTCCAGAAAGATGTAATGCTGCGCCAGTTCAAGATCCTCCAGCAGCTGTTTCCAATAGGGCAGACCTTCCGGATAGTACACCGTCGATGTGTGGTCCCATATCGGCGTTCCCGCATAGCTAAGCAGATATCTGCTCTGGTTTGCGATGTCCGGCGCTTCCTCCTGCAGCCTGTCGAGTATCTCCGGTCTCTGCACCAGATTCCCCGCGATCTGGCGCGATGTCAGCTCCCAGCCCCGGCGCAGCTTCCCCGGCAGGAAGACATGTCCGAAAGCGAGATACATGATGCCGCCGAACAGAGGGAACAGCAGGATCGGTACGATCCACGCCAGCTTCACCGCCGGGTCGCTCGACCTGAGCAGGATCACCACCACCGCTCCCAGACTGATAAACCGCAGGGCTATCGCGATCACCACATAGTAATTGCCCCACCGGAATATCTCCAGCATAAAGAAACCGATCTGCAGGATCACAAGAAGCGCCGTGATCACTACTCTGTTCAAAGCCAAATGCAAAAATTTTCTCATCTTCCAACCTCGCCGTCATACGTCCTTCCCGTATGAGCTTATTAGAATATCATAACACAAAAAAGAACCTTGCGCAAATATCGCTAAAATACGCGGCGTCACTGTGTCACGAGGCACACGCTGCTGCCTGTGAGGGCGTCCTTTGTGACGATCACCTGCCTGTCGATCCGCTCTTTCAGCTCGCTCACATGGGATATGATCCCCACGAGCCGGTTTCCTTCCGTCAGCCCCGCAAGTGCGTGAAGCGCCTGATGCAGCGCCGCTTCGTCGAGAGAACCGAAGCCCTCGTCCACAAACATAGTCTCCAGCGTGATGCCGCCGGAAACCGATTGGATCTCGTCAGACAGCCCGAGCGCCAAGGACAGGGACGCCAGAAAAGCCTCCCCGCCGGACAGCGTCCTTACGCTGCGCTGCGTGCCGTTATAGTGATCCGTCACGTCTAACTCCAGCCCGCTCTGCCTCTTTAGGCTGTCCGCCTGTGCAGACCGTTTCAATTCGTACTGTCCGGCGCTCATCACCATGAACCTTGTGTTCGCCCGCCGCAGTATCCTGTCAAAGTAATGCATCTGCACATACGTTTCCAACATGATCTTATCCTTGCCGGTCAGATTGCCGTTCACGGTGTTTGACAGCTCCCGCACCATACCCCACCGCTCCTGTGCGGCGCTCAGGGCCTCGCTCTGCCCTGCTATGGCGTCCCGCAGCTTCCTGTCCGTCTCATATCTGTATGCGATCCTCTGCTGTGCCTCCTGCCGCTGTCTCCTGTGCTCCGACAGCTTCTCCTGCTTCTTAAGCAGTTCTTCCAGACATGCCGCCTGTCCGTCCTGCGCAAGCTGTCCGCGCAGCGTCTCCCTCCTCTGGACTGCACTTTGATAGGCATTCTCTGTCTCGGTACAGGACTCCTCCGCCAGCCTGACCGCCTGTTCGTATGCCGCGAGAGCCTCCCTTTTCTCCGCGATGCTCTTCTCCGCCCCAGCCTTTGTCTCATGTGACAGGCTGCCCTGTTTCTCGCTGATCCTGTCCGCCAGGATCTGTGTCCGGGTCCTCAGCCTTGCTATCTCCTCTTCCGTTTCCTTACAGCGCTGCTCCGCCTCGCACAGGTCGCTCTCCAGCTTTTTCTGCCGCGCCGCCAGCTTCTCTCTCTCGTCCCTGCGCTGCTCCGCCTCCTGCAATTCCCGGCCAAGCTTGTCCGCGGCGTTTTTCTCCTGCTCCAGGCTGTTTTGGAGCAGTTCTTCCGTCCGCTCCTCATCCCCGCCGTCGATCCCTTCGGCCGACAGCCTGTTTTGGAGCGTCTGCGCCATGTTGTCGAGCGCGCCTTTTGCGCGTCCCGCCTGTGTACTGGCATCACGCATGGCAAAGTCCGCCTGTTCCCACAGCGCCCTGGCCTTCCTGACCGTCTCTCTGTCGGGCGCGTCCTCGCAGCTTCCGGCGGGCTGCGGGTGTGTAAGCGATCCGCATACGGGACACGGTTCGCCTTCCCGAAGCTGTCCGGCCAGAACGCCCGCCTGCTCGTCCAGATATCTCTGCTGCAGCCGTTCATAGGCAGCCTTTTCTTCCCTCTGCCTTGCGGACGCCGCGCGGTATTGCTCCTGCCTGTCCAGAAGCTCCTGTGCAAGACGCTTCACCTCGCCGGACAGCCCGAGCAGCTCCCCCCATACGGCGATCCGCTTCCTGCTCTGCTCCGTCTGCTGTGTGAGCCGCAGTATCTGCACTTCCGCATCTTGCAGCGCATCGATGCGCTCTGCGCCGCGGGCGAGGGCCTCCCGGAGCCGCTCCGTCTCCGCCGCCTTGGCATCATGCGTCTTCTGCAGCAGTTCTGCCTCCTCCCGGATCCTGTCCGCCTCCCCGCTAAGCTTCTCCGTTTCCTCGTAGGCGGGCAATTTCTCCTCCTCGGAATGCAGACGGCGGCGCATCGTTTCGTACCGCTCCTTCTCCCCGCGAAGTTCCTCCAGTCTGGCGCGCAGGGGCGCGATATCCGGCTCGATGCGGGCGGCCTCCTGCGCTGCCCTGTCCGCCTCCTCCCGCATGGCTTGCTCCGTGCGCGCCATGCCGATCATCTGGCTGTTCTGCTCCAGCGAAACGTCGATCTCCCGAAGCTCCCGCAGCAGTTCTTCCATTCTCTCGCTCTGCCATGCCAGCGTGTCGTCCAGCTCCCGCAGCAATTCTTCCGTAGTGTGCAGAGTTTCCGGGCTGACCGTCCGCTCCTCCTCCCACAAAATGCCGTCCCTGTACTGTTCGATGCGCTTGTCCAGCTCTTCACACTGCTGTCTGAGCGCGCCCGACTCCGCTTTCAGCTTCTCCTGCAGCACCGCGTAAGCCCGCGTGTGGAATATCTCGCGGAAGATGCCGCTGCGCTCCTCCGTTCTGGCGTAGAGAAGCCGCAGGAAATCTCCCTGCGCGATCATGGCGATCTGTGTGAAGCGGCTGCGGTCTATGCCTAACAGCTCTGTCACCGCCGCAGTCACATCTCTGCTTTTTGTCACCACATGGCCGTCCGGATACACAAGCGTCGCCTCGGCGCGGCTCACCGTCATGCCGCTTCCCCGCCTCGCGGGCCGCAGATACTCCGGTCTTCTCGTGACCTCATACACGGCCTCCCGATGCGCAAACCGCAGCGCCACATAAGTCTCTGCGTCATCATCGGCGTATTTGGAGCGGAACATGGACGTCTCCCTCGCGCTGCCGCTGGCCTCGCCGTACAGGGCGAAAACGATCGCATCAAACAGAAATGTTTTTCCCGATCCCGTGTCCCCCGTGATCAGATACAGGCCACGGTCTCCCAGCTTTTCAAACGGTATATCCGTCACGCCGGCATAGGGGCCGAACGCCGATAAAGTCAATGTAAGCGGTCTCATAGCCTATCGTTCCTCCTCCCACACCGTGCGGGCGAGCTTTCGCAGGTACTCGCGCTGCCCGTCGCTCATAGGCTTGTTGTTCTGCAGGACAAACAGTTCTTCCGCCAGTGTGAGCGGGTCTTTTTCCTCCTCGGTCTCCGACACCGCAACGCCCTGATGCATTCTGGTCCTCACATTGTCATAATCCAGCTGCATCAGATTCGGATAGATGCTGCGCAGCTTCCCGGCGGCGTCGAAGATATCTTCCTCGTCCGTCAGCGTGATGCGCACGTAGTCCTGCGTGTCCGTATTTTCATAGTTTGCCCTGCTCGTCACTTCCGCATAACTGCCGCGTATCCCGCGCATCTCGTGAAGCGGCCTGACGGGCCTCTCCCGGATCTCCACGTTTCCCTTCTCCCGCAGTTCGACCACCGTGATGCTCTTGCGGTGTCCCACCTCGGAAAAGGAATATTTCAGCAGCGTTCCGGCATAGCGCACGCGCTCCGTGCCGATGTGCTGCGCCTTGTGGAGATGCCCCAGCGCGACATAGTCGAAATCCGCGAAATCGGCCGCATCCACCTGTTCCAGCCCGCCCACCGCATGTTCTTCCGAATCGCACACGACGCCGCCGGAGACGAACTGATGCGCCAGCAGGACGTTCCTGCGTTCCTTGTCGAGCGGCAGTCTGCCAAGCACAAAGGCAAGCGCCTCCTGACAGGTCCTGATCTCCTCCGCTTCCTCTCCCCACACGGCGCGCACCTGCGCCGGCCTGAAGAACGGCAGGAGCCAGATGTCGAGCGGCCCGTAACCGTCGCTGACCGTCACCCTGGCCACATTACCGTCATACGCGGGCGACAGATAGATCCCGCTGCCGGACATAAGCCTGGCTCCGAACGACAGACGCTCCGCGCTGTCGTGGTTGCCGCCGATCAGATACACCGACACATGCCGCTCGGCCAATCGCGTCAGGAAGTCGTCGCAAAGCCTCACAGCCTCCACAGGCGGTATCTGTTTGTCGTAGATATCGCCCGATAGGAACACGCCGTCCGCCTTCTCCTCAGCCACCGTTTCCAGTACCTGCTCCAAAACATATTTCTGATCCTCCAGCATGGAGAATCCGTTTACCCGCTTACCCAGATGCAGGTCCGCCAAATGTATGAATTTCATAGCGCTCCTTGTCTCAACTCCCGTCCGTTTCAAAAACTGCCGGCATACGATCACTCATATGCCGGCAGTCCTGTGTCTGCGTCCTATACGACTAACTCTCCTGTGCCAGATACGGCGCGATCGCGGCTTCCACCTCCGCGATCCTGTCATTGGTCTCCAAGATCCTGAACTCCACGTTTTTGGACAGATCCATGGAAAAGATCCCCATAATGGATTTCGCGTCGATCACATATCTGCCGGACACCAGATCAAAATATCCGTCAAATCCCACGATCGCGGTGACAAACCCTTTGACCCGCTCGATCGAGTTCAGGTCCAATATGTAACTTTTCATTCCGCATACCTCATCCCATTTTTTATCTCCGGGAATTCCACCTACACAAGTATATAAGCATTCTCTTATTTTTCTCTCAAAATTATTGATCGTCTCCAAAAAATGCCGCGCCCCGCTTTTTATTTCTACGACCGGAGATTATCTTATATAACCCTTTTTCCTTGCATAATCTCCAATGATAAAAGCAGCTGCCATAATAAACAGAATAAATACGGATAATATATCCCAAATATCGATTACAGGCTCCCCGATCATTTTTGACAATGCAATGTTGATCAAAAATGTAAATGGGATCGCACGCCTTTCTTTCCCAGCAATATAACCGGAAAAGACACGATCCATGTAACCAAGACAGCGCTAAGCACAATAAGCGACCATGTCAGGGCCCCCGAAACAGCGATATCGCATATACAGCATACCATAATGCCAATCACCATGGCGATTGTGTATATCGTTGCTATTATGGCGTTCTTGTTCATATTATTCTCATCTTTTCTTTTTAATTCGATGAGGTTTTCGTTTACTTTTTCTTCATAATGATCCATTTCTATCCTCTCCCCAGTCAATAGTTCGTTGACAGTAACATCCAAAATATTGCAAAGCGCCAACATAATAGAGGAATCGGGCATACATTTCCCCGTTTCCCATTTAGAAACAGCTCTGTCGGTAATGTTTAGCTTTTCTGCTAATTGCGCTTGCGTCAATCCTTTTTCTTTTCTGCAGCCGGCAATAAACTTCCCTGTAGCAATTTGATTCACTGCATATGCCTCCTTTCATGCTGCACTTTACCAGCTTTATCTGTTTCTGTACACGAACCGTAAGTAGAATGATCAAATTCAACCATTGGTTGGGAGAGGAACGATGATTTCTGAATCTGCGTCTATGATACCATAATCACGCTCACTAACATTGAAAGCGTGAATACTTTCTCCTTTACATCCACTCTGTATTTTGTGCCGACCATTGTTCGGCAAATTCTTTGCTTTCAATTGCCGCCGTAAAAGGCTTCATAAGAAAAGTTTTTATCGTTCTCAGCACAGTACTGTAATCATCGGTTTTTGTATCAATCTTTCGGCAAAACGCTTTCCATTTCTTTTGCATCGCATCATCACCGTCAAAAGTCATAACCTGTTCAAACTGCTCTATAGTAAAGATGTGTCTACGGTTTTCAAAGGTCTTTCTCAATGCTTCTGTAAGCGTTGTTCCGTCAAAGTTAAACTTGTTTGCAAGATAATAGATGTCGTAGTAGTCTTTCATCCTACTGGAAAACTCCATCAGGCTAAGAATAGCATCAACTTTTTCGGCAATCGTTGTTTCAAGAGAATAGGTATTTACCGTTGGTGCAATAAAATTTTCAAGCTGAGTAGGAATTTTTCGCTTTTCCTGTTTCGGGACAATGACATCGCCTACGCCAAAGTCAATACTGAACGGTGTTTTTGTGTTCTTGATTCGTGCCACAAGAGACGCACCGATACCGGCGTATTTCTTTGCAACGGCGATAGGTGCAATATTTTTAATTTCAAAGGTAATAAAATCATTGCCAGTAGGCGTGCTGATAATTTTCTCCAACACGGGCTTCAACTGTTCGGGTGTATTGGGTATTTCTCGAAGAAGAAAATCTACATCCACCGTTACACGGCTATCAAAGTCGGTGATGGAGTAAATGAACAGTCCGCCTTTTAACACAAGATTTTCCGCATACTTCGATTTTTCCAGTCTGCGAAGGAACTCTTCCTGACAAAAAAGCTGTAAGCATAACTGATAGCTTCTGCCGCTCTCCGCAGCTTTGTTTTTTAATCTTGCAAGCACGGATGCAGCAATATCAGCCATTGAGCAATACCTCCATCAAATCCATAACCTTTGCATATAGCTTCATCTCTTTTGCATATTTAGAAAGATTGGCAAGATTTTTATTTTCATCTGCGGCGTAAGCGTTGATTGCTTTATTAAAAGTTTCGCTGTCAAGTTTTGTGCGGTACTTAAAGCAATCACATATTGTACGCTCACGGTCATACACAGGAAGCATTACACCGTTGAAGTCTTCAATGGTCTTCCCGATTGGGAAATGCTCCTTTTGAATGTAATAAGCTCTGACCGGAAATTCCACGATATTTCCAACTGCCCTGGAGGCCGTTCTCGGTACGGCAATAGACCAAGCTCGAGGCGCAAAATCATTGTATCCGTAATGAAACAGTGCGGACTCCACGCAAACGATTCCCTGCGGCAGAAGTTCGCGGAGCAATTGTTCCTCTGTTATTTGATCGTTGCCCGGCATTTGGTACACCCCACGCCGAACACGTTCGAGAAAGCCTTCCTTGCACAGCACCGCCACATCATATTTTTTTATGCCTGCCGCAACAAAGTCGGCGGTTTTAGCAATTCCGCCGTTGCTCTTGAGCACATTTTGAGCAATCTCCTTTAGATTCAAGCGAACACCAACTTTCCGCACGCTGTTTTGCGTTTTTGTGTGCATTTATTGTATCGCAGACAGATTCCCCTTTCAATAGCTAAATACAAACAATTTCACATTTTCGCGTGCTGATAATTGAATCCTGCCTTTTTCAAAGCCGGACGCACAGCGCGGAGCTTCCAATGATTCCCGTCCCTGTCTGCGGTCAGCCGCGGATCTTCCGGATCAGGATGCCGTTGCGCAGAAGGGTGGTATCGATATAATGTCTGGAGAACAGGATCTCTCCCTCTCTCGGGATCTCCACGTCCTCCTCTTCGCAGTTGATGATGACCTCCACATAATTGTCCAGCCAGCCGATCTTGTTGAACTCGATCACCCGCGGTCTGTTGATCCTGTTCGGGAAATGGAAGTTGCGGCTTCTGAGAAGCGGCTCTTCCCGGCGCAGATGCAGCAGACTCCTCACGATCTGAATGCGCTCGTCGTATACGCCGCCGTCGATATCCGCCCACGGCATGCAACGTCTGCAGTCCGGATCGTGTCCGCCCTCCATGGCGATCTCCGTCCCGTAATAGATGCACGGTGAACCCGGCATGGTGAACAGCACCGCAAGCTGCTGGAAATATTCATCCAGATTCTTCACGTCGCTCCTAAGCCTCTGCGTGTCATGGGAATCCAACAGATTGAACAGCACGTCGTTGGTCTGCTGCATGTAGCCCGTGTAGCAGCGGTTGATCGTGAACTCGAAGTCCTCGTTCGTCAGGCTCTTGTCGATCCAGAAATCCTTGATGCTCTCCCCTAACGGATAGTTCATGACCGCGTCGAACTCGTCTCCCCTAAGCCACGGCATCGCGTCATGCCATATCTCTCCCAGTATATAGATATCGGGCTTGATCGCTTTCAGGTGCGTGCGAAGCTCCTTGCACAGCGTATGGGATATCTCGTTTGCCACGTCGAGACGGATACCGTCCACGTCATAGTTCTTCACCCAGTTCTCGCAGACGCCGATCAGATATTCCCGCACCTTGGGATTGTTCGTATTTAACTTCGGCATCCGGTCAAAGAACGCGAACGTATAGTACTGCTTCGCCCGCGCGCAGCCGCCGTCCTCCCGAAAAGGCCACTCATTGACCATAAACCAGTCCCAGTATGCCGACTGCGGCCCTTTCTCCTGCACATCCAGCCACGGCGCGAAATCAGGCCCGCAGTGGTTGAACACGCCGTCTAACATCACGCGGATCCCTCTGGCGTGCGCCTCACGCACGAGCGCGATCATCGTCTCCTCCGTACCGAAGTGCGGATCGATCTTCGTGTAATCCGTCGTATCGTACTTATGGGACGAGGGCGCCTCGTTGATCGGCGTCAGGTACAGCCCCGACACGCCCAGACCCTTGATATAGTCCAGCTTATTGATGATGCCCTGCAGATCTCCGCCGAAAAACTCCTGATTTGTCACAGAGCCCGCGTTTCTCCACGGCAGCGTCCCCTCCGGATCGTTGGACGGATCCCCGTTGCAGAATCTCTCGGGGAAGATCTGATACCAGATCGTTTCGTTCACCCACGAAGGCGTCACGGGAATGTCCGCGGGGTTCATCCACGGGAACACAAAGCATTGGCGGCTCCTTCCCGCAAGCTGCATCTGCGCTTCCGACACGAAACCGTCCTCGAAATAAAACCATTTTTCGTCCTCCGTCTGCAGTTCAAAATAATATTTCAACCGCTTGAACTCAGGCTTGATCGTGGTCGTCCACCAGAGCTGGTTCTTTAACCGCTTCTTGAAGGGGATATTGATACACTCTCCGCTCCAGTTCTCGCCGCCGCCCAGGATGCCGGCCATAAAAGGGTCGCCCTGCACCAGATTGACATACCGCACATCGTATCCCGTCTTAATGTTGATGACAAGCTGCTCCTCGTCCAACGGGTAGCAGTAATTGTCGTTTGCCCTGTGATATACCGCGTTAAAATCCATTCCCTTCTCCCATCCGAAACAAAACCGTTTCCGTCCTCTGTCTCCTCACGCCCTCCGGCGTAAAGAAAACGTTTTCCTTTATCAAAAATCATAATACATAGCCGGAAAAAATGCAAGCACAAATTATCGTGCGATCAGACATGCGATCTGATAAAACGCAAATGCCGCCAGCCATGCCACACCGCACTGCATGCACACGATCCCCAGCGTCTTCCATGCGGAACCGATCTCCCGCCGGATCGTCGCCACCGCCGCCACGCAAGGCGTATACAACAGCGTGAACACCAGATAGCTGGCCGCCGCAAGCGGCGTCGTGAAGACACTGCCGAGCGCCCCGCCCAGATTGGACATGCCCGTCCCCGTCAGTACGCTCAGGGTGCTGACGACCGCCTCCTTTGCGGTGAAGCCGCTGATCAGCGCCGTCGCCGCCCGCCAATCGTTGAAGCCCAGAGGCGTGAACAGCGGCGCGATCAGTTTGCCGATCATGGCGAGCAGACTCGCACCGGAATCGGTCACCACGTTCAGCCTCGTGTCGAAGGTCTGCAGGAACCAAATGATGAGCGTTGCGATAAAGATGACGGTAAATGCGCGCTGTATAAAATCCTTGGCTTTATCCCACATCAGAAGCGCCACGCTTTTGGCCGACGGAAAGCGGTAATTGGGGAGCTCCATCACAAAGGGCATGGGTTTTCCTCTAAAGAGCGTGCCGCGCAGCGCCACGGCGCTGACGATGCCGGCCGCGATCCCCAGCACATACAGGCCGATCATGACAAGCGCCTGATATTTTCTGAAAAAGGCCGCCGCAAACAGCGCATAAATGGGTATCTTGGCGGAACAGCTTATAAACGGGATCAGCATGATCGTCATCCGCTTATCGCGCTCGGAGGAGAGCGTTCTGGTGGACATGACCGCCGGCACGCTGCAGCCGAAGCCGATCAGCATGGAGACGAAGCTTTTGCCTGACAGGCCTATCTTACGCAGGGGTCTGTCCATCACGAAGGCGATCCGCGCCATATAGCCGGAATCCTCCAGAATAGACAGGAAGAAGAACAGCACGACGATGATCGGCAGGAAGCTCAGCACGCTGCCGACACCCGTGAAGATACCGTCTATCACCAGACTCTCCACCACAGGATTGATGCCGTAAGCGGTGAGCGCCCGCTCGGTCACGCCGGCCAGCCTGTCGATCCCCATGCTCAGCAGATCGCTCAGGAAGGTGCCGATCACCCCGAAGGTCAGCCAGAATACCAAAAGCATGATCGCCAGAAAAGACGGGATCGCCAGATATTTGTTGGTCAGCACGCTGTCGATACGCGCGCTCCTGATATGTTCCCTGCTCTCCCTGCACTTGATGACCGCCTGCGCGCAGACCTTCTCTATAAAAGCATACCGCATATCCGCCAGCGCGGCGTTGCGGTCCATCTCGCTGTCCCTCTCCATCTCGACGATGCTGTGCTCTATCAGTTCCAGCTCGTTGTCCGAAAGATGCAGACTCTCCACGATATCCGTGTCGCCCTCCACGATTTTGGTCGCCGCGAACCGCGGAGAGATGCCGATGCTCTCCGCATGATCCTCCACCTGATGACTGACCGCGTGGATACATCTGTGTACGGCGCCCTTCTCGCAGAAATCCGTCACCTTCGGATAGATATGCCGCGACGACACTTCCCTGATCGCGTGGATCAGATCCTCGATGCCCTCATTCTTGACCGCGCTGATCGCTACCACCGGGATACCGAGCGCCTCCTCCATCTTGGCGATATCGATCGTGCCGCCGTTGCCGCGCACCTCATCCATCATGTTCAGCGCAAGGACCATAGGGATATGCATCTCCAGAAGCTGCAGCGTCAGATACAGATTGCGCTCGATGTTGGTGGCGTCCACAATGTTGATGATACCGTCAGGATGCTCCTTCAAAAGAAACCTTCTTGTCACCAGCTCCTCGTTCGTGTACGGGCGGATCGAGTAGATGCCGGGCAGGTCCACCACGGCGTCCCCCTTTTCCCCGCGTATCTCTCCCAGCTTGGAATCCACCGTCACGCCGGGAAAATTCCCCACATGCTGATTGGAGCCCGTCAGTTGATTAAAAAGTGTCGTCTTGCCGCAATTTTGATTGCCCGCCAGTGCGTATATCATATCGAGTCCCTTCTCCGTGCCGTATATTTACCGTTCTACCTCTATCTTGCCCGCATCTTCCCTGCGGATCGTCAGCTCATAACCCCGCAGATGTATCTCAATGGGATCTCCCATGGGCGCGACCTTCTGCACCCGCACCGCCGTCTTGGGGATCAGCCCCATATCCAGCAGACGGCAGCGGAGCTCACCCTCTCCGCCCACCTTTGTGATCCTTACTTCCTCGCCGATCGCCACCTGATCCAATGTCATAACTGTCTCCCTCTCCGTCCCTTATGCGTATACCTGCTTGAACGCCCTGTAAGTCCTGCCGATGCCCTCCGCGAAGTCCGTGTATGTGATGCCGAGCTCCCGCTTGCCCTTCTCGTTGGAGCACAGCTCCGTCTCCGCCTTCGTGGCCGGAAAAGGCACCGGGATCTGCGCCCTTACCGCCTGTTCCACCGTGAGCGGCACCACCTGCAGCCTCTCGGTGACTTCCGGTCCGGCCGCCTCTTTCAGTCTGTCAAAAAAGCCGTCGTAGGTCACCTCTTCGTCCTGACACAGATTGTACGCCTGTCCGTACGCTTTCTCGTTACCGAGCGCCGACAGGACTGCGTGTGCCGCGTCCTTCACATAGACGAACTGAAATCTGCCGTCCGCGTCCGTAAAACGGGGCAGCACGTGATCCGCCAGCATCATCCGGATATAGGCGGACTCCCGCGGCGCGTAATTGTACGGGCCGTACAGGATCGCCGGCCGCAGGACGGTGTACGGTATCTTCCTCTCTTCGCACACGCTGCGCAGTTCTTTCTCCAACGCGACCTTGCCGGCTATATAATCGCCGGCCTCCCCGCCAAACCTTCTCTCCTCCAGCGCGTGATCCTCCGTCTTCACGATACCGCTGCCGCGCTCGTACACGTCTACCGTGCTGATCAGGATATACTGTCCGATCTTTCCGTGAAGCCCCTCCACAGCAGATCTGACGTCGCCTTCCCGGTATGCGCAGAAATCGATGACCGCATCATACGCTCCCGCACACGCCGCGAACGTGCTCCCGTCATGTCTGTCGCCCTTGATCTGTGTTGCGCCGAACTCTTCCATGGAATATGTCCCGCGGTTCAAAACGGTGATATCACAGTTGTTTTCCTCCCGAGCGGCCTCCATGACGAACACCCGCCCGTAGAAATAACTCCCGCCTATCACCAACAGTCTGCGCTTCTTTTCCATCGTTCCGTCTTCCTTATCCGCCTCGTTCTATACAAAAGGATTGTAGTATCTGCTGCCGTCCCAGAAAGTCACGATCAGATCCGCCGCGAGGATCGCAGCCGCAAGGATCGTTACGATCCAGTCATTCTTCTGCATCCTGCGCAGATTGTACCATGTCCTCTTCTGATTCCTGCCGAATCCCCGCAGCTCCATAGCGTTGCTGACCGTCTCGATACGGTTTAGGCTGGACAGCACGAGCGGCAGCAGGATCGCTACCGAATTCTTCATTCTGGTGAACAGCTTATCCTTGCCGGACAGATCGATCCCCCGCGCCTGCTGCGCCTGACTGATATTGTGGTACTCCCGCTGTATGTCGGGGATATAGCGCAGCGCCAGGCTGACCGAGTAGCCGATGCGATAGCTGACCCCGATGCTTGCCAGCGAGGAAGCGAATTCGCTCGGGTCGGTACAGGCGATGAACAGGAGCGCCACCGGCACGACGCACACCACCTTCATCGTCATGTTCAGGTGATAAAACAACTGCTGCAGCGTGATGGTGTAAGGCCCGGCGATCGTGAATACGACCGTCCTGCTCCCGTACAGCCCCACGCCGTATTCCGGCGAGAACAGGTACACGAACAGATTGTTCATCAGAAGGAAGACCGCCGCCAGAACGAGCACAAAGCTGATATCCTTCCACCTGATCCTGCTGGTCTTAAAGATCACAAGGCTGAAAAGCAGCATGCACACCAGCACTCTGGTGTCATAGGTCACCATGGCGGCGACGCTCCATGCGATAAAAAAGATCAGCTTCGTCTTGCCCGTCAGCGCATGCACAAGGCTGTCCCGCTTAATGTAACTTAAGATCGCGATCCGTGCCATCTAGCGCCCCTCCTTCCGTTCATATCCGATAAAACACTCCGTGAAGGTCTGCGGGTCTTCAATGCCGCACGCCATACTGAGCGTATACAGACTCGTCTCCTTCAGGTTCGCCGCACGCACCAGCTCCGGATCGTTCAGCACATGAGCCGCCGTCGTGTCGGCAAGCAGCTTTCCCTCGCTGAACACGATAGCCCGCGGCGTGTACTCCAGCATCAGATGCATGTCGTGCGTGATCATCAGTATCGTGTAGCCCTGCCCGTTCAGCTCTTTCAGGAAATCCATGATCTCCGTGTAGTGGCGGTAATCCTGCCCGGCCGTCGGCTCGTCCAGTATGATCATCTGCGGCCGCTGTACCAGAATGCTGGCTATCGTCACGCGCTTCTTCTGGCCGAAGGACAATGCGGATACCGGCCAGTGCCGGAACGGATACAGGCCGCACACATGCAGGGTCTCCTCGACCCTTGCCCTGCGCTCCTCCTTCGGCATACCGCTCTGCACCAGCGCCATCTCCACCTCGTCCCATATCATCGGTTTGGAGATCATCTGATTCGGGTTCTGCATCACATAGCCGATGTGTGCCGCCCGCTCTTTGATCGTGTCGCCCGACAGATCCCTGCCATCCATATAGATACCGCCCGAGAGCGGGTGCTCAAACCCGCAGATCAGCTTTGCCAGCGTGCTCTTGCCGGCGCCGTTGCGCCCGACGACGCTGACCATCTCTCCCTTATGTATCGTAAAACTTACGTCCTGCAGCGTCCGTTTTTCAGGCGTATAGCCGAAATCCAGATGCTCCACCCGCAGCAGTTCCTCTCCCGTGTCCGCACGGCCCACCTGCGATCTCTGCGACTCGTACCAGCCGCGCACCTTCTCCTTTTGTCCTTCCGTCAGCAGCAGACTGTCCACATGCTCCGGGTGCATCTCTTCGCCGATCTCCACGCCCGCGTACCGGAGCGCCGTCAGGTAAAGCGGTTCCCTGATACCGTGCTCCAAAAGCGCACGGCCCGCCAACAGCTTCGACGTAGGCATATCCGCTATGATCTTTCCCTCGTCCATCAGCACGATGCGGTCCATGCTGCGCCACAGCACATCCTCCAGCCGGTGCTCTATGATGATGATCGCCGCGCCCGTGTACTCATGGATCATGTCGATCAGCTCGATCGTCGTCCGGCCCGCAGCCGGGTCGAGATTCGCCAAAGGCTCATCGAACAGGAGCGCCTTCACGTCCTCCACCATGACGCCCGCAAGGCTCACCCTCTGTTTCTGCCCGCCGGACAGCTCGTGCGGCGCATACTGCAGATGATCATCGATATCCACCAGCTTCGCCACGCGCTCTACCAGCTCCTTCATCTCGTCCTGCGGCACACAGTTGTTCTCCGGCGCGAACGCGATATCCTCGCCGACCGTCAGCCCGATAAACTGTCCGTCGGTATCCTGCAGGACCGTCCCGACCGTGTGGCTGAGTTCAAAGATGCTGCTCTTGTCCGGCTCTTTGCCGCCCACGAGCAGTCTGCCTGTCTTCTGCCCCGGATAGGCGAAGGGGATCAGCCCGTTGATGCAGTTGCCGATAGTGCTCTTGCCGCTTCCGGACGTGCCGGCGATCAGCACTTTCTCGCCCGGATAAATGTCAAGATCGATATTGTACAGCGTAGGGGCCGCCTGCGCCATATACTGAAAACCGTAATCCTGAAAAGAAATAACGGGATCTGCCATATCCCACACGCCTCCTGATAACCGTTTCACATACAGGATATCTTATCGAGTAGGGCGGATTTTCTCCGCCCTCTCACACCACCGTACATGCCGTTCGGCATACGGCGGTTCAACATAACTT